>NZ_JBITDV010000007.1:0-447747 GCF_044454545.1 Cryptosporangium sp. NPDC051539
CGCGCGGGCCGGCGGCGGGGTGTGTGGCCGCCGCCTGGTCATGGTGGGGGGCGGGGGCCCCCGGGGGGCGCGTCCCCCCGCGGCCCCGCCCCCCCCCCCCCCCCCCCCGCCGGGGCCCCCCGCGACGCTGTTCGGTGAGGTAGGTCACCGTTCGTTTTGACCAAGCGCCCAAAAGTACTTATTTGGACGCAAAGTCGCGCACCGTTTCGTACGCAGTGTTAAGGAAGCAGTAAGAGACGTATAGCCCTGGCCGCAGCGCGGGAGGCCGGGGCGGAGCGCCAGGTACGTTCGCTCGGAGTGTGCAAGGGGCGACGGACGAGCTCTCGGGCCGATGGGGCCCGGGGCGCGACCTGACGCGAGAGGTGCTCATGACTACAGCGCTGCCGGGCGGGACCAGTGGGTCCACCCAGTTGACAGCGCCAGGGAACTTCCTCCGACCTGGTTCGGGGAGGGGCCCGCGCCGATGACCTACCGATTACACGACGACGAGTCCATCGACAGATCGAATGACGTGTCCGGCCGGTACGGATCCCACTCCGCCGACAGCACGGGCGACGATCGATACACCTACCAGCGCCCTGCGGACTGGGCTCCGCGACGGCGCCGCCGCTACGCCGACCCCGACGAGCAGCCGACCGCGGAGGAGACTCCGGTCGACTGGTGGGGCGGAAGCGCGAACTACGCCGAGCCGAGCATCGGCGGCGCGAACTACGCCGAGCCGATCGTCGGCGGTGCCAACTACACCGAATCCGGGTTCGGTGGCCGCAATTCCGATCGCCCCTCGGACTCGGCCCCCGACACTGCTGCCGGACCGACCTGGTACGAGCAGGCTCCGCCGGACTGGAACAACCGCCGCCGCGGTGACGACAGCGCCTGGGATGCCGACGCGTTACGCGCGGCCGCCGGCGTGCTTTTCCGCGACCGGCAGCACGTCGACCCCGACGCCACCGAGGTCCGTGCGCCGTCCTACGGAGCGCCTGCTGAACAGCGTCCGCAAGAAAGTACGGAACCGGCCGTGCCGGTCGAACCACCGCCCCCCGGAACGGGGAAACGACCGCGGAAGCACCTCGTGCTGCGGATCGCCGCCGCGCTCGTGCTGGTCTTCTCGGCGGCGATCGGCGTCGCGGTGACCGTCCTGCGGGACTCCGACCCGGACACCGTGCAGGTCCAGCAGGACCTGCAGGCGGACGCGCCGCTGAAGGCGCAGCCGTCCAGCGACTCCGGTGCCGTCTCGGCCTCGCCGACACAAGACTCGGCGGCAGTGCAGAAGCAGCAGCACGAAGCGGCGGTGGACGCGGCGCAGACCCGGGCCGCGGACAAGGCCACGACCGTGCAGAAGAAGGCCGCGCAGACCGCCGAGCGGGCGGAGAAGGCGCGGGCCTCCCGAAGCGAGGCGCGGACCGAGAGCAGCACGTCGAGCAGTTCCGGCTCGAGCAGTTCGAGCAGCGGGTCCAAGGGTGACCCGGTGCCGTCCGGGCCGGCTGACTGCAGCTCCTACTCGGGTAACAAGAAGACCGGGTGCTCGCTGCTGAGCGAGTTCGGGTTCGCGACCAGCCAGATGTCGTGCCTGGAGAAGCTCTGGGACCGCGAGAGCGGGTGGCGCGTCTCGGCGCAGAACCCCTCGTCGGGGGCGTTCGGCATCCCGCAGGCGCTGCCGGGAAGCAAGATGGCGACGGTCGCGGGTGACTGGCAGACCAACGCCGCCACGCAGATCCGCTGGGGTCTCGGGTACATCAAGGGCCGTTACACCACTCCGTGTGGCGCTTGGGGTCACTCCGAGTCGTACGGCTGGTACTAAGTCCGTGTTTGCCGGCCCGCCCCCGGACGGGGGCGGGCCGGTTCCGTTCAGGGGCGGGTCATCGCCAGGACGTCGAGGGCGGCGTCGAGGTCCTTCTCGCTCACCTTGTCCGGGACGTGACCGCGCTCGATCACGACCTCCCGGATCGTCTTGCGCTCCTTGAGCGCCTGCTTCGCGATCGCCGCCGCCTCCTCGTAGCCGAGGTAGCGGTTGAGCGGCGTGACGATCGACGGTGACGACTCCGCGTACTCGCGGCACCGGTCGACGTTGGCGACGATCCCGTCGACGCAGCGGTCGGCGAGCAGCCGGGAGACGTTCGCGATCAGCCGCATCGACTCGAGCACGTTGCGGGCCAGCACCGGCAGCATGACGTTCAGCTCGAACGATCCGGACGCCCCGGCGAAGGTGACCGTCGCGTCGTTGCCGATGACCTGTGCCGCGACCTGGGCCACCGCCTCCGGGATGACCGGGTTGACCTTGCCCGGCATGATCGACGATCCCGGCTGCAGGTCGGGCAGCGCGATCTCGGCCAGCCCGGCGCGCGGGCCGGAGCCCATCCAGCGCAGGTCGTTGGCGATCTTGACCAGCCCGACCGCGATCGTGCGCAGCTGACCCGACACCTCGACCAGGCCGTCACGGGCGCCCTGGGCCTCGAAGTGGTCGCGGGCCTCGGTGACCGGGAGCCCGGTGCGGGTGGCCAGGTCGGCGATGACCCGGCCGGCGAATCCGGGCGGGGTGTTGATGCCGGTGCCGACCGCGGTGCCGCCGAGCGGGAGTTCGGCCAGGCGGGGGAGCGTGGCGTGGAGTCGCTCGATGCCGAGCTCGATCTGGGTGGCGTAACCGCCGAACTCCTGACCGAGCGTGACCGGGGTGGCGTCCATCAGGTGGGTGCGGCCGGACTTCACGACGTCTGCGAACTCGCGCTGTTTGCGGCGCAGCGCACCCGTGAGGTGCTCGAGCGCCGGGACGAGGTCGTTGGAGACCGCGCCGGTGGCGGCGAGGTGGATCGACGACGGGAACACGTCGTTCGACGACTGGGACGCGTTGACGTGGTCGTTCGGGTGGACGGGCTTCCCGAGCCTCTCGGTGGCGAGCGTGGCGATGACCTCGTTCGCGTTCATGTTGCTGGACGTGCCGGAGCCGGTCTGGAACACGTCGACCGGGAACTCGGCGTCGTACCGGCCGGAGGCGACGTCCTCGGCGGCCGCGGTGATGGCCTCGGCGACGTCGGCGTCGATGACACCGAGTTCGGCGTTGACGCGAGCGGCCGAGGCTTTGATGCGGCCCAGGGCGGCGATCAGTGCGGGTTCGAGTGGGGTGCCCGAGATCGGAAAGTTCTCGACGGCGCGCTGCGTCTGAGCCCGCCACTTCGCGGCCGCGGGGACCTTTACCTCGCCCATGGTGTCGTGCTCGATGCGGAATCGGCTCTCGCTCATACCTCATACCTACGCCGTCGGCCGGGGCCGCGCCCAGTTCGGTCCGCTGGTACACTCATCCCAACGAACCATCGAGCGAGAAGCGGGAGTAATGGCATGAGCACTCCCACGTTAGATCCGAGTACGCGCAGTCAACGCGGACGACGTGAACGTTCCGCGTGCGACGATGTTCCCGTGGCGACCGCGGGCAAGGCTCCGGAGGGCCCGGAGGCGATTCTCCGCGTGCCACTCCCGATGCCCCCGGACGGCTACACCGTTGCGGATCTGCTCGCGATGCCGGAAACCCCTACCCGGATCGAGCTGACCGACGGAGTCCTGACCGTGTCGCCCTCTGCGTCGAGCGCCCATCAACATCTGGCAATGAGGCTCGGCGCTCGTCTCGACCAAGTACGAACGAAGGGATACCGGGTCAACCTCGACGTCGATGTTCATCTGAGCAGGCAGACGACTCGGCGACCGGATGTACTGATCGTGCGGTCGGGAACCAGCAGCGGGTGGCCCCACTACGCGGGTGACGACCTCGTGGCGGCGATCGAGATCGAGTCGCCGACCAGCAGCCGGATGGACCGGATCGTCAAGCCCCTCATCTACGCCGACTACAAGATCCCGCACTACTGGCGGATCGAGCTCGAGGCCGAGCCGGTCGCGATCGTCCATCGCTGGTACCTCGGCGGGTACGCCGAGGTCTCACGTGGGCCTCGGATCGAGGTCACCGAGCCGTTCCCGTTCGCGGTAGACCTGAAGGAGCTGATCGACCCGGACGCGTGAGGCCGAGGAAGCGGGTGATGTTGTCTACTTCGGAGGCTACGGCCGCCTGAACGGCGTCGCTGAGGGGTTCGAACGGTTCCAGCGCGATCGTGTTGCCGTGCAGGCGCCAGGTGGCCACCGCGATGCCGTCGACCAGCACCGTCGGAGTCACGAAGCCGCCGCCGGTGCGGACGCGGTCGACGTACGAGGCCGGCACCGCGGCGGTCTTGTCGGCGTAGCCGAGCAGGTAGGGGTCGAAGTGACCGACCATCCGGACGGTGCCGGTGGCTCTTGGGTTGGCAGCGGCAGCCGCGGCCGGGGCGGTGGCAGCGCTGGCCGGGGCGAGCCTCGTGAACGCGGCCTTTGCGTCTCGTGCCGGGAGGCCCGACCAGGCGGCGAAGTCCGCCGGGTCGGCGGGACGGTGGCCGTTCAGATAGCGTCGCGCGAGTTCCGGAAGCGCGTCCGCTCGGGGCGGTCCGGCGTGCAGCAGGCGGTAGGACGCTTTGCCGCGGGCCACCTCCGGGCCCAGACAGAGAACGCCGGCGGCGGCCGCGTAGGCGAGCAGGTGCGCCGGGGCCTGTCCGGTCGGGTCGATGACGACGCCCAGGGCCGCCAGCCGGGCCACTAGTTCCTCGCGCCCCAACGGACCCCCGGCCAGGGCCTCGGGTAGCGCCTCGACCGCCCGGTCGCAGAGCGTGTCGTCGAGGCCGAGCTGGGCCCGCCGACGTGCGCCTCGGGTGCGGTTGAGCGGGCCCAGCAGCCCGAGCATCCAGCCCGCGTCTTCGGCGGCGACCAGGTGCAGGGTGCCGCGCATGAGCCAGATCCGGACGAACGCCGGCCCCTCCAGCCCGAGGTCCGCCGCCACGAGATCGTGAGTCCGCGCCCGGACCGCGAGGGCGGTGGCCGCCAGATCCTGCGCCTGCAACGCCCCGAGCCGCCCGACGACGCCGGCCGCGTCGGTGGCCCGCTCCGTCCCGAGCAGCTGCGCCTCGACCCGAGCCGCCGCCACCCGCCCGACCGTCCCGCCGCTCACGCGCCTGACACCCGTCTGCCGGGCCTACTCCCCGCCAACCCAGCACCCCACGGCCAGATCCCTGCCGGCCCGGCACGCAGCGGCCGGGTTTTTGCTGGTCTGGCGTTCAGCGGCCGGGTTTTTGCCGGTGCGGCGCTCAGCCGCCGGGTTCCTGCCGGCCCGGCGCGCAGCGGCTGGGCTTCTTGTCGGCCCAGCGGCTGTCGGCCGAGCTTCCGCTGGTGTCTGCGTGTCGGCCGAACACTCGCCGGCCCGGGGTAGGTCGGCTCGAGGCCCGTTGGTCCGGGGTGTGTCGGCCCGGCTTCCGCCGGCTTGGAGCCTGCCGGCTCGGCGTCCTTTGGCTCAGTCCTCATCGGCCTGTCTCCAGCGGTGCGATCTCCGGACCGACAACATTTTCGGGGATACCGACGACTTTCCGGTCCTACGACCGGCGATTGAGCACCGAAAACTTGTCGCACACCCGAAACGACATCGGCCACGCCCCAAGCAGCGCGATCTCAGCGGTGCGGGTTCTCAGCGGTGCAGGGTCTCCGCCGCGCGGGACCTGAGGGGCGGGGGCTCAGCGGCGCGCGGCCTCAGTCGCTCGGGCCCCGGGGCGCGGGGTCTCAGCGGCGGGGTCCCCAGGCGCGTGGGGCCGAGCCGCGTGGGGCCGAGCCGCGTGGGGCCGAGCCGCGTGGGGCCGAGCCGCGTGGGGCCGAGCCGCGTGGGGCCGAGCCGCGTGGGGCCCAGCCGCGCGGGGCGGCTGGGCCGGGCCGGCCGGCCCGGGGCCGGGCCCGGTCGGGCGGGGCGGGGTCAGGGGCGGGGGCCGATCGTCAGGACGGGCTTGGACGTCTCGGCGAAGAAGTCCTCGCCCTTGTCGTCCACCACGATGAACGCCGGGAAGTCACGCACCTCGATCTTCCAGACCGCCTCCATGCCGAGCTCCTGGTACTCCAGCACCTCGACGTGGGTGATGCAGTCCTGCGCCAGCCGCGCGGCGGGCCCACCGATCGAGCCCAGATAAAAGCCGCCGTGGGTGTGGCACGCATCGGTGACCTGCTTCGAGCGGTTGCCCTTGGCGAGCATCACCAGCGAGCCACCGGCAGCCTGGAACTTCTCCACGTAGGAGTCCATCCGCCCGGCGGTGGTCGGCCCGAACGATCCGGACGCGTATCCCTCCGGGGTCTTCGCCGGGCCGGCGTAGTAGACCGCGTGGTCGCGCAGGTACTGCGGCATCGGCTCGCCGGCGTCCAACCGTTCCGCGATCTTGGCGTGCGCGATGTCCCGCGCCACGACCAGCGGCCCGGTCAGCGACAGCCGGGTCTTCACCGGATACCGCGACAACTCCGCGCGGATCTGCTCCATCGGCCGGTTGAGGTCGATCTGGACGACGTCGGAGTCCAGGTCGTCGTGGGTGGTCTCGGGCAGGTAGCGCGCCGGGTCGGTCTCGAGCTGCTCGAGGAAAACGCCCTCGGCGGTGATCTTGCCCAGCGCCTGCCGGTCGGCCGAGCACGACACCGCGATCGCGACCGGGCAGGAGGCACCGTGCCGCGGCAACCGCACGACCCGGACGTCGTGGCAGAAGTACTTGCCGCCGAACTGGGCGCCGATGCCGAACTGGCGGGTCAGCTCGAGCACCTGCCACTCCAGCTCGATGTCGCGGAAACCGTGCGCCGACAGGGAGCCCGACGTGGGCAGCGTGTCCAGGTACTTCGCGCTCGCGTACTTCGCGGTCTTCAGCGCGTACTCGGCGCTGGTACCGCCGATGACGATCGCCAGGTGGTACGGCGGGCAAGCCGCGGTGCCCAGCGAGCGGAGCTTCTCCTCCAGGAACCGCATCATGCGCGTCGGGTTCAGGACGGCCTTCGTCTCCTGGTACAGGAAGCTCTTGTTGGCCGAGCCGCCGCCCTTGGCCATGAACAGGAACTTGTACTCGCCCGGCTTGCCGTCGGCGTACAGCTCGACCTGCGCCGGCAGGTTCGACCCGGTGTTCTTCTCGTCCCACATGGTCAGGGGCGCGAGCTGCGAGTACCGCAGATTGAGCGACGTGTAGGCGTCGTAGACGCCACGCGAGATCGCCTCGCCGTCGATCGCCCCGCCGCCGGTGAGGACGCGCTCGCCCTTCTTGCCCATGACGATCGCGGTGCCGGTGTCTTGGCACATCGGCAGCACGCCGCCGGCCGAGATGTTCGCGTTCTTCAGCAGGTCGAGCGCGACGAACCGGTCGTTCCCGGAGGCCTCCGGGTCGTCCAGGATGTTGCGCAGCTGCTGGAGGTGCGCCGGGCGCAGCAGGTGTGCGATGTCCCGCATGGCGGCCCTGGTCAGCGTGGTCAGCGCCGACGGCGCCACCTTCAGAAACGTCTCGCCGGCGACGTCGATCGGCTCGACGCCCTCGGACGTGAGCAGCCGGTACTGCGTTTCGTCGGGCCCGAGCGGGAGCAGATCCGAGTAGCGGAAGTCAGGCATCGAAGGAACCTCACGGCGTTGGGGAGTTGCCGCAAGATTAATCCTGCCCCCGGACAGCTCCAGGGTGAGAAGCACCACCGACGCGCGGGAAAACCGTTCGGCGCGGCGCGACCCGCCGATGCAAACTGAGCTCCTCACGACCTGACGAGGAGCAACGCCATGCGATGGCCGACCGGCGAGCGAGGCATCCGCGCCTCCGCCGTGTGCTCCCCGAGGTATCAACCCGCCTGATCCCCTGCGGTGGTCCGGAAGTTCGGCGGGGCGGCGGTGGTTCGCCGCTGAGCCCCTCACCTGCGGTGTTCCGGGGCTGACGTCATCAAGAAGGAGAAGCATGTACACGTTGCTGCCCGGAACGCGGGCGCCGGTGAAGGTATGGACGGATCCCGACGACATCGAGGCGGAGGCTGCGAAGCAGCTGCGGAACATCGGCGCTCTGCCGTGGGTCGAGGGCGTCGCGGTCATGCCGGACGTGCACTTCGGGAAGGGCGCCACGGTCGGTTCGGTCATCGCGATGCGGCAGGCGGTCTCGCCGGCCGCGGTCGGCGTCGACATCGGCTGCGGGATGTCCGCGGTCCGGACGTCGCTGACGGCGGAGGACCTGCCGGACGACCTCGGTCCGCTGCGCCGGGCGATCGAGGACGCGATCCCGGTGGGGTTCCACTCGCACGACGAGCAGGTCGACCCGCGCCGGGTCCGCGGCGTCGACACTCGCGGGCTCAGCAACTTCTGGGCGGCCTTCGACGATCTGCACGTCGGCGTCTCCCCGCTGCGGACGCGCGCGGGTAAGCAGCTCGGCACGCTCGGGGGCGGTAACCACTTCCTCGAGGTCTGCCTCGACACCGACGGTCAGGTCTGGCTGATGCTGCACAGCGGTTCGCGCAACATCGGCAAGGAGCTCGCGGAGCGGCACATCGCGGTCGCGAAGAAGCTGCCGCACAACGCCGATCTGCCCGACCGCGACCTGGCCGTCTTCCTCGCCGGCACGCCGGAGATGGACGCCTACCGGCGGGACCTGTACTGGGCGCAGGAGTACGCGCGGCGCAACCGGGCGCTCGTGCTGGGGCTGTTCGTGCGCGTGGTCCGGGGAATGTTTCCGCAGGTCACGCTGGACGAGCCGATCTCCTGCCACCACAACTACGTGTCCGAGGAGCAGTACGGCGGCGTGGACGTGCTGGTGACCCGGAAGGGGGCCATCCGCGCCGGGAAGAACGACCTGGGCATCATCCCGGGATCGATGGGCACCGGTTCGTACATCGTGCGCGGGCGGGGTAACCCGGACTCTTACAACTCGGCCTCGCACGGGGCCGGGCGCCGGATGAGCCGGGCGAAGGCCAAGAAGACGTTCACGGCCGAGGATCTGGCGGCGCAGACGGCCGGGGTCGAGTGCCGCAAGGACCCGGGCGTCATCGACGAGATCCCCGGCGCGTACAAGGACGTCGACGCGGTCCTGGCCCAGCAGACCGACCTGGTCGAGGTGGTCGCCCACCTCAAGCAGGTCGTCTGCGTGAAGGGCTAGCGGTCAGCCGAACTCTTTGAGAGCGGCGTCGAGCTCCGCCGCAGTGGGGGGCTCGGCGCCGACCCGGGTGCAGGTCAGCGCAGCCGCCGTCGCGGCGGTGCGGATGACCTCGGTGAGGGTCGCCGCATCGAGGCCGGCGATCCGGTCCGCGCCTCCCGGCCCCAGCAGCCCGCGGACGCCGAGCGCGTGCAGAAGTGCACCGGCGAACGAGTCACCGGCCCCGATCGTGTCGGCGACATCGACCCTCGGAGCGGGCACGGTCACGGTGGCCGCCCGCCCGATCGCGGTCGCACCTTCGGCGCCGCGGGTCAGTACCACCAGCGCCGGCCCGATCTCGGCCCATTCGGCCGCCGCGTCCTCGGCCGGCGAGTCCGGGTAGAGCCAGCCCAGGTCTTCGTCGCTAACCTTGACGACGTCGACGAGCCGGACGAGACGCTCGGTGCGCGCCCGGGCGGCATCCAGCGAGCCGTCGGCCGCGGCGATGATCGTCGGGCGGATGTTCGGGTCGAAACTCAGCGTGACCCGGCCCCGGTAACCCTCGCGGGCGATGACCTTCTCGATCACCTCGGCACCCGGCGAGAGGTACGCCGCCAGCGAGCCGATGTGCAGCGCGGCGACGTCGTCGTCGAGCGGGTTGGGCAGGTCGCGGTCGCGCCACTGCCAGTCGGCGGTGCCGTTGAGCCAGAAGTCGTAACTGGCCCGGCGCTCGGCGTCGAACGTGACGACCGCGAGCGACGAGGGCTCGGCCGCGTCGACCAGGTAGCGCGCCTCGACCCCGGCCCCGGCGAGCCGGGACCGGATGCGGGCGCCGAACACGTCCCGGCTGACCCGGGCCGCGAGCGCGGCCTGGGACCCGAGCTTGGCCACCGACACCGCGATGTTGGCCGGGCTGCCGCCGGCACGCGCGTGGTACGGAGCGTCGTCCCCGTGGTCAGGGACCAGGTCGATGATGTTTTCGCCAACGACCGTAATCAGGTTTGTGGTCACTCGTCCTCGTCGTCGCCGCGGTGTCCGAAGTCGATCAGCGAGTAGGCCCGGAGCTTGGTCAGCGAGTGCCAGCTTCCCACGGTCCGGATCGTCCCGCTGCGGGACCGCATCACGAGCGACTCGGTCGAGGCCCCGCCGCGACGGTAGTGGACGCCACGGAGCAACTCGCCGTCGGTCACACCGGTGGCGCAGAAGAACACGTTGTCGCCGCTGACCAGGTCGTCGGTGGTGAGCACCCGGTCGAGGTCGTGACCGGCGTCGATGGCCTTCTGACGCTCGTCGTCGTCGCGGGGCCAGAGCTTGCCCTGGATCTCGCCACCCAGGCATTTCATCGCGCAGGCGGTGATGATGCCCTCGGGCGTGCCCCCGATGCCGACCAGCAGGTCGACGCCGGTCTGCTCGCGGGCCGCGGAGATCGCGCCGGCGACGTCACCGTCGGAGATGAACTGGATCCGTGCGCCGGTCTCCCGGATCTCCTCCACCAGCTTCTCGTGACGCGGACGGTCGAGGATGCAGACCGTGACGTCCCGGACGCCGGTGCGCTTGGCCTTGGCGACCGCGCGGATGTTGTCGCGGATCGGCGCGTTGATGTCGACGACGCCGACCGCGTCCGGGCCGACCGCGAGCTTCTCCATGTAGAAGACGGCGGACGGGTCGAACATCGCGCCTCGCTCGGCCACCGCGAGCACGGCGATCGAGTTCGGCATGCCCTTCGCCATCAGCGTGGTGCCGTCGATCGGGTCGACCGCGACGTCGACCTCGGGGCCGGTGCCGTCACCGACCTCTTCGCCGTTGTAGAGCATCGGGGCGTTGTCCTTCTCGCCCTCGCCGATCACGACGACGCCACGCATCGAGACGCTGTTGATGAGCTGGCGCATCGCGTCGACGGCCGCGCCGTCGCCGCCGTTCTTGTCGCCGCGGCCGACCCACCGACCGGCGGCCATCGCCGCGGCCTCGGTGACCCGGACCAGCTCCAGGGCGAGGTTGCGGTCCGGTACTTGGGGCTCAGACATCTAACCTCCATCGACGGGGCCTTCATCCTGACATCACGGATGGGTCACGCCGGGAGGTATGGGGCCCCGAGGTGGTCAATGCCACCGGCCGATTCGATTCAGTCGCCTCGCGGGGAGCCGGGGGTGGCAGTTCGCGCCGCGTGTACGACGATAGAGACATGAGCAGTGACGAGCCCTCGAACGACCGGGGCATGGTCGACATCGTCGAGTCGAAGCGGACGCCGAAGGTCAAGCCGGAGCCCGAGCCGGACTACGTCACGGTCGCTCTGAGCACTGACGAGGGATCGAGCACGCCTCCGCCCAAGGCGACCCGGCGCGACGCCACCGTCCGCAACCTGGCGATCGCGCTCGGCATCCTGGTCGTTCCGCTGGTGGCGATCGTCGCGCTGTTCCAGCCCAAGGCGTCCGACGCCCCGGCCGTCGACCCGGCGCACGTCTACGACACCGCCAAGGCGCAGAAGGCGTTCCGGGTGCGGGAGCCGCAGGGCCTGTCCGGCTGGAAGCCGACGGTGGCCGCGTACAACCCGGCGGTCGGCGGGCGCTTCACGATCCGGGTCAGCTACTCGACGCCGGACGGCGGCTATCTCCAGCTCGTCCAGAGCAACGCGGCCGCCGACTCGCTGATCGCCGGCATCATCGACCGGACCGCTCCGGTCGGTACCGAGCAGATCGAGGGCGACACCTGGACGCGGTACACCGCGCGGGAGGGCAAGGAGAACGCGTTCGTGCTCCTCGAGCCGGACGTGACCGTCGTGGTGGTCGGCGACGCGTCGGCCGATACCGCCCGCACGATGATCCGTTCACTCCAATAAGACCGATTAGCGTAAATTGTCGGTTTGTTCCGGGGCGACCATTCGAAGAATGGTCGCCCGGCCTTTCCGCTGCTCAATTCCGGTGTCGATCGCACTCCGAAAAATTTCTTTCTCCGGGTGTGTGAGAACTCGTTGCCCCGGGCATCAGATGGTCAACGCCAACCCGCCAGGGAGCGACAACCTCCAGGAAGTAAAGGGAGCAAGCCATGACCATCACCGGCATCATCACCGCGCTGATCATCGGTGCCATCGTGGGCGCGCTGGGCCGGCTCGTCGTTCCCGGAAAGCAGAACCTGCCGATCTGGCTGACGATCGTCGTCGGCATCGTCGCTGCCTTCCTCGGTACGGCCCTCGCCCGCGCGATCGGCATCCCGACCGCCACCTCCGGTATCGACTGGCGTGAGCTGGCCGTTCAGGTCGTGCTCGCCGCCGTGGGTGTCGCCCTGGTGGCCGGCTTCTACGGTCGCAGCGGTGGCCGTGGCCGTCGCCCGCTGGTTCGCTGAACCAGCTAGTACCGGAAACGCGGCTCGGGCCGCTCCCCTTCGAAGGGGAGCGGCCCGAGCCGCGTTTTCTCATTCGCCGAATTGCTATTAGTCGATCAGCCGCCGGCGCAGAAAGGAGACCGCGAGTACCCACATCGCACCCGCGAAAAACACGAGCGCGACAATGTGCCCCAGATCGTTGATTCCGAGCCGATCGAACACCGAGTGACGCACGAGTTCGACGCAGTGATAGAGCGGGTTGAGCTGACTCGCGGTGTGCGCCCAGGGCGGAAGCGTGTCGAGCGGGAAGAACGTGCCCGCGACCAGGAACAGCGGAGTCAGCGCCCCCGAGATGATGTAGTTGAAGCCGTCGATGTTCGGCACGACCGCCGACATCCACATACCGAACAGGCCGAAGCCGAGACCGGTGACGAACCCGATCAGCGGCACCAGCACCACGGTCGGCGACGGCCGGAGCCCGAAGAGCGTCGCCACGACCAGCGGCGCGCAGCCGTAGATCCCGGCTTTCACCCCGGTCCAGAGCGCCTCGCCGGTGACCAGTTCGTGCACGTCGACCGGAGCGGCGAGGACGGCGTCGTACGTGTGCTGGAACGTGCGGCGGATGAACGTCTGGAACATCCCGGTGAAGGCCGACGTGAACAGCACCGCGGAGCCCACCACGCCGGTGCCCAGGAAGTCGATGTACCGGTAGCCGCCGACCGTCGACACCAGCGAGCCGAAGCCGAATCCGAACGCCAGCAGGTAGATCGTCGGTTCGACCACGGCCGAGAACGTGCTGTTCATCCAGTAGCGGCGGAACACCGCGAGGTCGTGCACCATCACGCCGGCCAGCGCGGTCGGCTCGATGAACCGCAGGCGCGGCCGTTGTTCGGTAGTGGTCATGCCACGTACTCCCCGGTCAGCGTGACGAAGACGTCTTCGAGGTTGGCCGGGCGCGGTGTGCCGGGGCCGAGGACCGCGGCCAGTGTGGCCGGCATCTCCTCGGCCCGGAGCACCGAGACGCTCGGGCCGGTCCGGCGCGTCGGCATGCCGGCCGCGGCCGCCATCCGCTCGACCTCGACGAGCCGGGCGGGCGGTCCGCTGTATTCGACCGCCGACCGCCCGGCGTGACCCGCCAGCAGTTCGGCCGGCGACCCCTGCGCGATGACGCGGCCGGCTCTGACCACCGCCACCGAGTCGGCCAGCCGCTCGGCCTCCTCGATGTAGTGCGTCGACATCAGCACGGTCGTGCCGTCCCGGCGCAACCGGTCGATCAGCGACCAGAGGTCTTGGCGCACCTGCGGATCCAGCCCCACGGTGGGTTCGTCGAGCAGGACCAGCCGCGGACGATGGACCAGCCCGCGGGCGATCAGCAGCCGACGCCGCATGCCCCCCGACAGCTCGGTGACCCTGGCGTCGGCACGGTCGGTGAGCTGGCCGAGTTCGAGCGCGGCGTCGACCGCGGCCCTCCGCTCGGTGCGCGGCACCCGGTAGAGGCGCGCGAACACCGCGAGGTTCTCCCGCGCGGTCAGCTCGGTGTCGAGATTGTCGAGCTGCGGGACGACGCCCATCAGGGCCCTCGCGTGCTTGGACTCCACCGGGACCCGGTAGCCCAGCACTCGGATCTCGCCGGCGTCGGGCAGCGCCTGGCCGGTGAGCATCCGCATCGTGGTGGACTTCCCGGCCCCGTTCGGCCCCAGCAGCCCCAGGCAGGTGCCGGCCGGCACGACGAGATCGAGCCCGTTCACCGCCGTCACCGCGCCGAACCGTTTGACTACCCCGGACAGCTCGATCGCGTTCTGAGCAGGCACGAGCTACACGGTGACAGGAATGGGGCCAATTATCGACACGTTTCTGTGCAGCCGCTCAATCCGCATCGCGCCGAAACGCCCGGACACCGAGTGCGGTAGCGCCCGCGGCGAGCACCAGCGTCAGGCCCGCGCCCAACCACACCGCCGCCGACGTGTAGTGACCCGCGAACAGTTCGCGCAGAGCGTCCACCGCGTAGCGGAACGGGTCGGCGTGCGAGAGGACCTCGAGCCAGCGCGGGCCGGACGTCATCGGCAGGAACGCGCCCGAGAGCAGCACCAGCGGGATCAGGAGCAGCAACCCGGTCAGGACGCCGCCGACCGGCGCGCGCAGCCCCAGCGCGAGTCCGGCCAGGACTCGGTCACGAGTGGGCCGAAGAACATCAGGTACGACATCGGCTGCAGCAGCCCGAACAGCACGCCGACCTTGGTGCGCAGCGTCTGCCGCATCGACCGCCGGAAGATGAGCCAGGTCGCGGTCATGCCGTCAGCGCCAGGTAGACGTCGTCCAGCGTGGAGTTCTCGCCGAGCTGCGTCTTCAGCGCGGCCGGGTCGTCGTCCGCGATCACCCGGCCGCCGTGCAGAACGACGACCCGGTCGCAGAGCGCGTCCGCCTCGTCGAGGTAGTGGGTGCTCAGCACGACCGCCGCTCCGGCGTCGCGGGCCTGGCGGACGCAACGCCAGAGTGTCGCGCGGCTGCCCGGGTCGAGCCCGGAGCTCGGTTCGTCGAGGAACAGCACCGCCGGTCGGTGCACCAGCCCGAGGGCCAGGTCGAGGCGGCGACGCTGGCCGCCGGAGAGCTGCCCGATCGGACGGTCGTGCAGGTCGAACGTGGTCAGGAGTTCGTCGGTGCGGCCGAGGGCGGCGGCTGCGCTCATGCCGTGTCGAAGACTCGCTGGCCGCCGTCGTCCGGTCCCGGCCGCCGGGGGAGAGCGCGGTCGGCGCGCTGCGCCGCTGGGTGGTGGACGGTTTCGAGACCGACCTGTGGGCGACCGGCCTCTGGGACGGCGCCGCCGACTTCTTCCGGCTGGTCGACGACAGCCCGTCGCTGCGGGCCCGGGAACGGGAGCTCGGGGAGCGGGTCGAGGCCGCGCTGAGCCGTGAGCTCACGGCCCAGACCGGCGCCGGCCCGGACGATCCGATGCCGGGCCTCGTCGCCGGGGTGGTGGTGGGCAGCCGCCGCGCGGTACTCGTCCGGGCCCGGCAGCGGATGCTCGGCGGCGAGGCGTTCGAGACGGTCAGGGCCTGGGCCGAAGAAGCCTACCGGCGCGCGTTCGACCTGGTCGAGAACGGCGTTCCGGCCGACTACGGAGTGCGGCGCGACTGAGGCGCGCTGACCGAGCGGGGCGCGCCGGTGAGCTGGTCGGTGTAGTGCTGCGGGTAGGTATCGCCGTGCGGCCGGTGGACCAGCCGGCCCTCCTGGTCGAGGACGCCCGGCATCCGGATCATCACCCGGGTGCCCGAGTTGACGTCGCTGCTCATACCGACGGCCCCGCCCTGGGCGGTGACCAGCGCATGGACGATCGCCAGGCCCAGACCGCTGCCGCCGGTGGCGCGGGTACGGCCCGAATCGGCCCGCCAGAACCGCTCGAAGGCGTGGGCCACCTGCTCCGGGGTCATGCCGGGGCCCTCGTCCGCGACCATCAGCAGGACCGAACCCCCGTCCGGCCGGGCCCCGAGACGAATCGGGCGCGGTCCGGGTGTGTGGATCGCCGCGTTGCGCAGCAAGTTGCCGAGGACCTGCAGCAGCACCTCGCGGTCGCCGCTCACGACGAGCCCGGTGTTGGGCGTGTCGACGACGAACGGGCGCGCGGGGTGCGCCGCACCAGCGCGGTCGGCGGCCTCGTCCAGCAGCTCGTCGACCGGGACCGGCTCGACCTCGGGCGACGAGCCCTGATCGGTGCGGGCGAGCAGCAGCAGGTCGTCGACGAGGCGGGCCATCCGGTCGCCCTCGGTCTCGATCCGGCGTAGCGCGTCCTGGGTCGCGGCCGGGTCCTCGGCGCCGATCGTGGTGGCGCGGAGACGTTCGAGTTCGGCGTAGCCGCGGAGAGAGGTCAGCGGGGTGCGGAGCTCGTGCGAGGCGTCGGCGAGGAAGCGCCGCATGCGATCCTCGTTCTCCACGCGCTGGGCGTAGGCGACCTGGGCGGCGCCCAGCATCGTGTTGACGGCCTCGGTGAGCTGGCCCACCTCGGTGCGCGGGTCGCTCGGCGGCACCCGCCGTTCCAGCCCGCTGCCGTGCTGCGACAGGTTCTCGGCGATCTCGTGCGCGGTCCGGCTGACCCGCGTCAGCGGCTGCAACCCGGCGCGGACGCCGTACGCCCCGAGCCCGATCGCGGCCAGCACGGCCGCGCCCCCGACCGCCAGCTCCAGGAACAGCAGCTGGTTGAGGCTCGCGTCGGTCTCCGAGGTGGACAATCCGGTGAGCAGCACGTAGCCGTTGTTGAGCGGCTGGGCCATCGCCCGCATCTTGTGCCCGTCGATCGTCCGGACGGTCCGGGTGTCGTTCTTCGTCCCGGCCGCGGCGACCAACTCGTCCGCGTCGTCGCGGGAGAGCGAGAGCAGGACGCTCTGCGTCGTCCGGAACGTGGAGCTGGTGACCGTGATCTTGGTCCAGACCGGCGCGCCGTTGGGCTGCAGAACGGTGAACAGGAAGACCGAGCTGTGCGGGCCCAGCCCCGGGAGGGGGAAACCCGCGTCGTCGAGGTCGCCGCTGGTGAGACCGTTCTGCAGCTCACGGTCGAGCGCGTCGACGAACCGGCCGCTGCTCATGCCGTGCAACTGGTCGTCGGCCCGGTTGTAGAGGTACTGCCGCAGCGCGAGGTACGTCGCCGCGCCGCCGGCGGTGAGAGCGAAGATCGTGACCGCTACGACGACCGCCACCAGACGGGTGCGCAGTGAGAACCGCGTCATCGGGCCTCCCGGTCGGGCGCTCTCAGCGCGGGGCTTTCAGCACGTAGCCGGCGCCGCGCACCGTGTGGATCAGGCGGGGTTCGACGTTGTCGATCTTCTTCCGCAGATAGCCGATGTACAGCTCGACGATGTTCGACTGCCCGCCGAAGTCGTAGCGCCACACCCGCTCCAGGATCTGCGCTTTGCTCACCACGACCCGCTCGTTACGCATCAGGTACCGCAGCAGCTCGAACTCGGTCGCGGTGAGATGCACCTCCTGGCCGGCCCGGTGCACCTCCCGGCTCTCTTCGTCCAGCTCGAGGTCGGCGACCTGGAGCGTGGCCGCGCGCGCCGGATCCGGAACCGCGCGGCGCATCACCGCGTGCACCCGGGCGAGCAGCTCCTCCACCCGGAACGGCTTGACGACGTAGTCGTCGGCACCGGCCCGCAGACCGGCGACGACGTCACCGCTGTTGTCCCGCGCGGTCAGGAAGATCACCGGTACCTCGGCGCCCACCTCGCGGAGCCGGCGCAGTACCCCGACGCCGTCCATGCCCCCGGCGTCCCCCAGCATGATGTCGAGAACCACGAGGTCGGGGTCGTGTTCGGCCACGGCGGCGAGCGCGCCGGGCGCGGTGTCGGCCACCACCGTGGTGAAGCCGTCCAGCCGGAGCGCGGTCGACACCAGGTGCGAGACGTTCTCCTCGTCGTCCACGACGAGAACTCGGCGCTGTCCGGGACGGTCGCTCATGCTGTCCAGCCTGACACGCGAGGGGAGTGATTCGTCGTCATGCCACCCACGATGGTCAGGCACTCTGAGCGGATCCTGTGCCGATCCTGTGTCCGGGCTGTGAGCCTCACTCCGCGGTGGCGCGGGCCGCTTCCAGGCGGGCGCGGGCGCCGTCCAGCCACTCCTGGCACACGGTCGCGAGTTGCTCGCCGCGCTCCCAGAGCGCCAGCGCCTCCTCCAGCGTGGTGCCGCCGGCTTCCAGGCGCGCGACGACCTCCACCAGCTGTGCGCGGGCGTCCTCGTAGCTCAGCCGTTCCGCCATGGCGGCCAGCCTAGTCGCCGCCGTCCGCTACGCGTCGGCCGCGGCGCCGGGCTCGGTGTCGTCGACCGTCGCGGTGAGCTCGCCGGACGCCAGGCGGACCCGGAGGGCGTCGCCGGTGGACGCGTCGGACGCGTCGCGGAGGACCGTGCCGTCCGACCGCTGCACCACCGCGTATCCACGATCGAGCGTCGCCTGCGGTGAGAGTGCGCGCACCCGGGCGCGGACCTGCGTCAACTCACCGCCGGCGGCGTCGAGCCGGTGCCCGAGCGTCCGGCGGGCCCGCTCGCGCAACCCGTCGACCTCGGTTTCGCGCTGGTCCACCAGCACGGTCGGCCGCGCGAACGCCGGGCGTGACCGCACGCCGTCGAGCCACTGCTGGCCGGAGTCCAGCCGGGCCACCACCGACCGGAGCATCCGCTGCCGGGCGGCATCGATGCGCTGGCGCTCCTCGCTCAGGTCGGGCACCACGCGCTTGGCGGCGTCGGTCGGCGTCGAGCAGCGGACGTCGGCCACGTAGTCGACGAGCGGGGTGTCGGTCTCGTGCCCGATCGCGCTGACGACCGGCGTCCGGCACCCGAACACCGCCCGGCAGAGCGTCTCGTCGCTGAACGGCAGCAGGTCCTCGACCGATCCGCCCCCGCGGGCCAGCACGATGACGTCGACCTCGGGGTCCTGGTCCAGCTCGCGGAGCGCGTCCAGGATCTGCGGCACCGCCTGCGTGCCTTGCACCGCGACCGGACGCACCGCGAACCGCACCGCGGGCCAGCGCCGTCGCGCGTTCTCGAGCACGTCCCGCTCGGCGGCGCTGGCCCGGCCGGTGATCAGCCCGATCGTCCCGGGCAGGAACGGCAGCTTCCGCTTGCGCTCGGCGGCGAACAGGCCCTCGGCGCCGAGGAGCTCCTTCAGCCGGGCGAGCCGGGCGAGCAGTTCGCCGATTCCGACCGCCCGCAGCTCGCTGGCCCGCAGCGAGAGCGTGCCGCGCTGGAGGTAGTAGTCGGGCTTGGCGTGCACCAGCACGCGCGCGCCCTCGGCCAGCGGGGGCTGGACGGCGTCGAACACGATCCGGGCGCAGGTGACCGAGACGCTGATGTCGGCCGCGGGGTCACGCAGCGTGAGGAATACGGTGGGTGCGCCGGGCCGCCGCGACACCTGGGCGACCTGCCCCTCGACCCAGACGTCGCCGAGCCGGGAGACCCACTGCCCGATCTTCATGCTCACCAGCCGCACCGGCCAGGGCGCCTCTGGAGTGCTCTGCGGGCGCGAGACGGCGGTTTCGGTCACGTCGCGAGCCTACGGGGCCGGGTGCGTAGACCGCTTGCACTATTAGTCGGTAAACATGCGTATTAGCCCCATATCCTCCGAACGGTTAAGAGCCCATCCTCCGCAAAGCCCGAAATAGTTTATGTATGCCTAAAAATCACTAAAAAACAATTTTGTCTGATTAGCTCCGCTCGGCAGGAAGATTCAAGGGAGGCACAGACAATGACATCCACGATCCGCCGGACTTCGGTACTTCTGGCCGGACTGACCCTGGCCGCCGGTGGCGTGCTGGGCATGGCGAACCCGGCCTCGGCCGCGGTCGACAACGCCAAGGCCACCACCGACCAGAGCCAGAGCCAGACCGCCCGGGGCGCACACGGCCACAACTGGGGCGGCTGGAACGACAACGACTGGGACTTCCGGGGCCTCTACGACAGCCGCTGGGCCTGCGAGCGGGCCGGCCAGTGGCAGACCCGGGGCTGGCGCGGTGACGACTACGTCTGCGTCCGCAGCAACGAGTGGCGTCGCGGCTGGGACCGGCGCAACACGTACGGCAACTGGGGCGGCGAATGGGACCGCTGGGGCCACCGCTACGGCGTCTGGGCGTTGTACGTCGAGGACTGAGTTCCTGGATCAGGTGGCGGCCTGAGACAGTCGCCCCGGTCACCTGCAGAGGTGGCCGGGGCGCTCTGCTGCCAGGGAGCGCTTCGCCGGAGCATGCCTACGATGGGGTCATGACTTCCGCCAAGCGCGTCCTGCTCGCCAAGCCCCGGGGCTATTGCGCCGGTGTCGACCGCGCGGTCGTCACGGTGGAAAAAGCGCTGGAGTTGTACGGCGCTCCCGTTTACGTGCGGAAGCAGATCGTGCACAACCGTCACGTCGTCGCCGAACTCGAGAAACGCGGCGCGATCTTCGTCGAGGAAACCGACGAGGTGCCCGAGGGCGCCACGGTCATCTTCTCCGCCCACGGCGTCGCGCCGATCGTCCACGACGAGGCCAGGGCCCGCAACCTCAAGTCGATCGACGCCACCTGTCCGCTGGTCACGAAGGTGCACCACGAGGCGCGCCGGTTCGCTGCCGCCGACTACGACATCCTGCTGATCGGCCACGAGGGCCACGAAGAGGTCATCGGAACGAGCGGCGAGGCGCCCGACCACGTCCACCTGGTCGACGGCCCGGACGACGTCGCGAACATCACTGTGCGTGACGAGTCGAAGGTCGTCTGGCTCTCGCAGACGACGCTGTCGGTCGACGAGACGATGACGACCGTCGACCGGCTCAAGACCCGCTTCCCCGGGCTGGAGTCACCGCCCAGCGACGACATCTGCTACGCGACGTCGAACCGGCAGCAGGCGGTCAAGGACATCGCGCCGCAGTGCGAGCTCGTGCTCGTCGTCGGCTCGACGAACTCGTCCAACTCGGTCCGGCTGGTCGAGGTGGCCAAGCAGGCCGGTGCGCACGACGCCCGGCTGGTCGACTTCGCGCACCAGATCGACGAGGCCTGGCTCGACGGGGTCACGACGGTCGGGCTGACGTCCGGCGCCTCGGTCCCGGAAGAACTCGTCGAGCAGGTGCTGGCGTTCCTGGCCGCGCGTGGCTACGGCGACGTCGACGAGATCCTCTCCGCGCAGGAGAAACTCGCGTTCTCCCTGCCGCAGGAGCTCCGCCGCGACCTGAAAGCGGCCGGAAAGGCTTAACTGCGTCGGTTTCCCGCCGATGCTGGAGTGCTCGCACTCCGCCCGCCCGGGAGAGTACGCATGTCGTTGCGATCGTTCGTCGCGGATCGGCCGGTCGGCCAAAAACTGTCGGCCTTCGGCGTTCTCGCGGTAGTAGGTGCGCTCGGCGTCGGTGCCGCCGGGATCCACGGCCTTTCGGTCGCCCACGACTCGGCCGAGCGTGTCCTGGCCGCCGGCGACCTGACCCGCGCGACCCTCCAAGCCGACATGGATCACGACGCGATCCGCGGCGACGTGCTGCTCGCGCTCGTCGACACCGGTACCGCCCTCGGTGACATCCGCACCGAGTTCGAAGCGCACGCGGCCGAGCTGAGCTCGCTGATCGTCCGCGTCCGCGACGCGGGCGTCTCTTCCGCGGTCACCGATGCGGCGACCCGGTCGCTGACCGCGATCGACGACTACAAGACCAAAGCGGACGCGGTCCTGAGCGCGGCCGCGACCGACCGGAACCGCGCACGCACGCTGCTCCCGGCGTTCAATACCGCGTTCACCGCGGTCGAGGAGGCGCTGCCGCAGGTGGCCGACGGCGTCGAAGCCCAGGCCGCGCGGGACGCGGCCCAGGTCGACGACGCCCGCCGGTCGGCGCTGATCTCGATCAGCGTGACCGCGCTGATCCTGATCCTGATCGTGGTCGTCGCCGCGGCCGGGCTGATCCGGTCGATGGTGTCCCGGCTCCGCGCGGTTCAGCACGTGGTGGTCGGGATGGCGGCCGGTGATCTCAGCCGCCGCTCGAATCTGACCAGCAAGGACGAACTCGGGCGGCTCGGCCGTGAGCTCGACACCGCGGTCGGCAACGTCGCCGGCATCGTGACGTCGATCAGCTCGTCGGCGCAGCGGCTCTCGTCCTCGTCGGCCGAGTTGGTCAGCACGGGGGAGCGGATCAGCGCCTCGGCGAACGGGGCGGCGAACTCGGCCGGGTCGGTCGCCGCGACGGCGGAAGAGGTCTCCGCCCACGTGCAGGCCGTCTCGGCCGGATCCGAGGAGATGGGCGTCTCGATCCAGGAGATCGCGCAGAACGCGGCCCGGGCCGCGGACGTCGCGAACGCGGCCGTACGCGGCGCCGCCGGGGCGCGGGACACCGTGGAGCGGCTCGGCGCCTCGTCAGCGCAGGTCGGCGAGGTGGTGAGGGTCATCACGTCGATCGCCGAGCAGACGAACCTGCTGGCCCTGAACGCGACGATCGAAGCCGCGCGGGCCGGCGACCTCGGCAAGGGGTTCGCGGTCGTGGCCGGTGAGGTGAAGGACCTGGCGCAGGAGACCGCCCGGGCCACCGAAGACATCGCCCAGCGGGTCAACGCGATCCAGGCCGACACCCAGGGCGCGGTGGTGGCGATCGCCGAGATCGCCGAGGTCATCGGGCAGATCAGCGAGTACCAGACGACGATCGCGGCCGCGGTCGAGGAGCAGAGCGCGACCGTCATCGAGATGAACCGGAGCGTGGCCGAGGCGGCGACCGGGGCGATCGGCATCGCCTCGACGATCCGGAACGTCGCCGACGGCGCGGTCGGGATCAGTAACCAGGCCGACGGTTCCCGCGGGTCGGCGGCCGAGGTCGCCGGCATGGCCGGCGAGCTCGAGCGTCTGGTGTCCGGATTTCAGTCGACCAGTTCGGGGGCCTGAAGCGCCCGCGGGACCGCTTCCACCTGGCGGGGCGGCTCGATGTCGCTGGTCGCCACCTGCAGGTCGGTGAACCGTCGCGCGGTGACCAGCACCCGGGCCTCCAGCGAGCCGACCGCGTCGTTGTAGCGGGCGACGGCCGCGCTCAGCGCGGTACCGAGTTTGTCGACGTGGCCGCCCATCGTCGAGAGCCGCTGGTACAGGTCCCGGCCCAGCGCGTGCACCGCGGCCGCGTTCTCCGCCAGCGCCTCCTGGCGCCAGGTGTAGGCGATCGTCCGGAGCAGCGCGACCAGCGTCGAGGGGGTCGCGACCACGATGTTCCTGGCGAACGCGTGCTCGAGCAGGTTCGGCTCGCGCTGCAGGGCGGCGTCCAGGAACGTGTCGGCCGGGACGAACAGCACGACGAACTCCGGCGTCGGCTCGAACCGCTGCCAGTACGCCTTCCCGGACAGCTGGTCGACGTGCGTGCGGAGGTGCCGGGCGTGCGCCTCCATCCGGGCGTTCCGGGCCTGCTCGTCCCTGGCCTCCATCGCCTCCAGATACGCGGCGAACGGGACTTTCGCGTCCACCACGACGCTCTTCCCGCCGGCCAGCGTCACGACCAGGTCCGGGCGCAGCAGGCCGTCCTCGGTGTTCGAGACCGCCTGCTCGACGAAGTCGCAGTGCTCGACCATGCCCGCGACTTCGACGATGCGCCGGAGCTGGTGCTCGCCCCACCGTCCGCGGACCTGCGGGGCTTTCAGCGCCGACACCAGCTGGCCGGTCTCGACCCGGAGCTTCTCGCCGGTCTGCTGCATCGCGTTGACCTGCTCGCGGAGGGCCGCGTGGGCGACCGCGCGATCTTTCTCGAGCTCCACGACCGTGTGCTCGACGTTCGCGATGCTCTCCCGGATCGGGCCCACGAGCTGGGTGAACGCGGCGTTGTTGCGGTCGATCGCCTCAGCCGAGACCGCGCGCAGCGCCTGCTCCAGCCGGGCCTCGCCGGCCTTCGAGACGTCCACAGTGGCGCGGAGCGCGGCGGTTTCGGTGGCCGACCGGGCCATCGCGGCGAACCAGCCCGCGGCGGCACCGGCGGCCAAGCACACCAGCGCGACGACGATCAAGCCGATGGTGGACATGTGCGAATCGTGACTCATCGGGCCGGCGGTTTCCCGGTCGGCACGCCCTCCGGCTCAGAGATTCTCGGTCAAACGTCCGATAAATGCTGTTAAGAAGGCTTCGTCCGTCAGGTAGTCCACAAGGGGGCAGCCGAGCGCGCGGAGGTCGGACGTGGGGGGAACCGTGGCGGAGGGCACGCTGGCGGAGGTGATCCGGCAGCGGTTGGGGGACTGCAGTCCGGCGGAACGGAAAGTCGCGCGGGTGCTGCTCGCCGATTATCCGGCGGCGGGTTTCGAGACCGTGGCGCGGCTGGCCGCGCGGGCCGGGGTGAGCGGGCCGACCGTCGTGCGGTTCGCGACCCGGCTGGGATTCCAGGGTTTCCCGGATTTCCAGCGGGGTCTGCGCAGCGAGACGAGTGGCACCGACCCGGCTCCGGCGGAACGGGACACCCCGCTGCTGGGGCCGATCGACGCGGCCGCCGGTGCGATGCGCCGGACCGTCCAGGGGTTACCGCCCTACGACGTGGAAGAAGCGGTCGAGCTGCTGGCCGATCGGCGACGGCAGGTCTACGTGGCCGGGGGGTCGCTGCTCGCCGGGTACCTGTACCAGCTGCTGGCCACCGTGCGGCCGGGTGTGCACGTCGTCGGCCCGCTGTCGGCCACGACGATCGCCGACCTGACCGGACGCGACGTGCTGGTCGCGTTCGACCTGCCACCGTACGAGCCGGCCGTGACGGCGCTGGCCCGGCACGCGTCCAAGCAGCACGCGAAGGTCGTGCTGTTCACCGCGGCCGGGCTGTCACCGGCCGCGGCGCACGCCGAGGTGGTGTTACCGAGCGAGTCGGCGCCCCGGGCGCTGACCCCGGCCGTCGCGTTGCTGGAGGCGGTGGCCGGCCGGGTGCTGGAGCGTCTGGGCGGGGAGGGCGCGATCCGGCTGGCCCAGGCCGAGACGCTCGCCGCCGAGCTCGACGCTCCTTAGCGGCCGGCCAGTTCCTGGAGGTCGGCGTAGCGCCCGCCGGTCGACAGCAGGTCGGCGGGCGTGCCGTCCTCGACGATCACGCCGTTCTCCAGCACCAGCACCCGGTCGGCGATCTCCACCGTCGACAGCCGGTGCGCGATGATCACCGCGGTCCGGTCGGCCAGCAGCGTCTCCAGCGCCCGCTGCACCGCCCGCTCACTCGGGATGTCCAGCGACGACGTGGCCTCGTCGAGTATCAGCACGTCCGGGTCGGCCAGCACCGCGCGGGCGAACGCCACCAGCTGACGCTGCCCGGCCGACAGCCGGGACCCCCGTTGCCCCACCGGCGTGTCGTACCCCAGCGGCAGCGAGCGGATCATCGCGTCCGCACCGATGTGCGCGGCCGCCGCCTCCACCTCCGAACGGCTCGCTCCCGGGCGTCCGAAGGAGATGTTGTCGGCGACCGTGCCGCCGAACAGGAAGTTCTCCTGGGTGACGGTCACGATGCTCGCGCGCAGCGCGTCGTCGTCGAGCTCCCGGAGGTCGACGCCGTCCAACCGGACCGATCCTTCGGACGGGTCGTAGAACCGGCCCAGCAGCCGGACCACCGTCGTCTTGCCCGCGCCGGTCGCACCGAGCAGCGCGACGGTCTGACCGGCCGGGATCACCAGATCGAGCCCCGGCAGCACGGTCCGCCCGTCCCGATAGCCGAACCGGACCTCGCGCAGTTCCAGCCGCCGGCCGCGGCTCGACCGCTCCGGCAGCGGCGTCGGCGACGCGGGCGGAGCGACGTCGGGCTGCTCCTCCAGGACCCCGGAGATCTTCTCCAGCGCGGCCGTCGCCGACTGCAGGCTGTTGTAGAACACCGACAGCTGCGCCATCGGGTCGAAGAAGCGGCGGACGTAGAGCAGGATCGCGGCCAGCACCCCGACCTGCAGGTATCCGTGCACCGCCAGCCATCCGCCGGCCGCCAGCACCAGCGCGGTCGTCACGCTCGCGACCCCGTAGATCCCCGGCGCGAAGTACGCCATCAGCCGCATGACCCGCCGGTCGGCCGAAGCGAGGTCGGTGGCGAGTTCGTCGAAGATCTCGTCGTTCCGCGGCTCCCGCCGGAACGCTTGCACCGCTCGCACGCCGCCGAGCGTCTCGACGAAGTGGACGATGACCAGCGCGACGGTCTCCCGGGTGCGCCGGTACGCCGGGGCCGAGCGACGCCGGAACCACCCGATCAGCACCGCCAGCAGTGGGAACGAGAGCATCGTCAGCAGGCCCATCCGCCAGTCCAGGACGAGCAGGATCCCGCCGATCACGACGATGTTCAGCGTCTGCATGATCAGGTCGTCGAGCATTCCGTCGAGCATGTCGTTCATCGCGTCGACGTCCGAGGTCAGCCTCGAGATGACCCGGCCGGACGTGTAGCGCTCGTGGAACGCGGGCGAGAGCTTCTGCAGGTGCGCGAACGCGCGCCGGCGCAGGTCGAACAGGATTCCGTTCGTGACCCGCGCGGACAGCATCAGGTAGGTCCGGCGGGCCGCGTACTCGATCGCGGTGGCGCCGACCATGGCGCCGACCACCGCGAACAGCACGCCGCCGTCGTGATCGCGGACGAGCGGAGGCAGCCCGGCGTCGATCCCGACGCTGACCAGGTACGGACCGGCCAGACCGCTGAGGTTCTGCACGACCAGCAGCAGCGAGGCGATCACGATCCGTCTGCGGTGCGGCCGGACCAGGCTGCCCAGCAGCGCACGGCTGCGCTGCCGCAGGAGTACGCCCGCGGCGTCCGGGATCTCGTCGGCCTGCTCCGCCGCCACCCCGTGCCAGGCCGGGGTCTCGGTCACGGTTTCCGTACTCACGCGGACGCCTTGGCTGCGAGCACCTCGCGGTAGGCGGGCACCGTCTCGGTCAGTTCCTCGTGCGTGCCGACGGCGGCGATCGTGCCGTCGGCGATCAGCGCGACCCGGTCGGCGAGGGCCACGGTCGAGGGCCGGTGGACGACGAGCAGCGCGGTCGTGTCGGTGAGGACGCTCTTGAGCGCCTGCTCGACCAGGGACTCGGTATGGACGTCGAGCGCCGAGAGCGGGTCGTCGAGCACCAGCACCCGCGGCCGTCCGAGCACCGCGCGGGCCAGCGCGAGCCGCTGGCGCTGGCCGCCGGAGAGCGAGAGCCCCTTTTCGCCAATCCGGGTGTCCAGGCCCCAGGGCAGGTCGTAGGCGAAATCGGCCTGGGCGACCCGCAGCGCGGTGGTGACCTCGTCGTCGGACGCGTCCGGGCGGCCCAGCGTCAGGTTCTCCCGGACGCTGGCCGAGAACAGCGTCGGGTCTTCGAACGCCGAGCCGACGACCGTCCGCAGGGTCTCCAGCCGCAGGTCACGGATGTCGACGCCGTCCAGCGTGATCCGGCCCCGGGTGACCTCGTGGAGACGGTTGACCAGCAACGTCAGCGTCGTTTTGCCGGAGCCGCTGGCACCGACCAGCGCCATCGTCTCGCCCGGCCGGACGTCGAGGTCGACGTCGCGCAGGACGGGTTGCTTCTCGGTGGGGTAGCGGAAGCTGACGTGCTCGAAGCGGAGGTGGCCGTGGTTCGTGACGGTCTGCTGATCGCCGTCGACGATGGACGGTTTCGCGTCGAGGATCTCGTAGACGCGCTGGGCCGCGGTGGCAGCCTGCTGGGCCTCGCCGAGGAGCCAGCCGAGCGAGTCCAGGGGCCAGATCGCGAACAGCATCAGGCCGATGAACGCCACCAGCTGGCCGATCGTCAGCTCGCCGTTCGCGACCGCGTAGGCGCCGCCGAGGAGGATGACCGCCAGCATCAGCCCGGGGACCGTCTCGATCGCGGGCCAGAAGCGGGCGATGATGCGGCCCTGCGTCAGGCCGGTGTCGTAGACCGTACCGGCCGCCTTGCCGAACAGCCCGTTGACGTGGCGGTGCCGGCCGAACGCCCGGATCGTGCGGAAGCCGAGCACGGATTCCTCGACCAGGCTGGTGAGGTCACCGAGCTGGTCCTGCAGACGGCGGGAGATCGGCAGGAACGTGCGGCTCAGCCGGTACGTCATCCAGAGCACCGGGACGACACCGGCGGAGACCAGCAGGCCGAGCGGCCAGTAGATCGTGATCAGCAGGATCGAGACGCCGAGGTACGTCGAGGACTGCAGGACGATGAACACCGACCCGAACGCCAGGAAGCCGCCGACCGCGCGCAGATCGGTGGTCGCGCGGGAGAGCAGCTGGCCGCTCTGCCAGCTCTCGTGGAACGAGAGCGGGAGTCGCTGCAGGTGGGAGTAGAGGTCGGTTCGCAGCGACTTCTCGATGCCGACGGCGCCGGCCGCGTGCGCCAGCCGTCCGATGTGGTCGCAGGCGACGTTGGCGGCGCTGACGAGCAGCCCGAGCCCGGCGAGTGCGGCGATGCCGTCGGTGGTGCCGTGCCGGACCGGTCCGTCGATCAGACGTTGGGTGAGGAGCGGCCCGACGATCGCGAGTGCCTGCCCGAGCGCGGCGCAGAACATCATGAGCGAGAGTGGCCCGGCGTACGGTCGGGCGTACGAGCGGAGCCGGAACAGCGTCTTCAGGGCGCCAGGTTTCGCCATCCCCGCTTCGCGCCCCATACCTCGACGATAAGCGTCGTTACCGTCACAGCCCGCATGGTTTTAGCGTGGGGTCTTCGTGCCTGGTTCGGCGTGCTGCGCGGGCTGCGGCCCCGGGCCGCCATCCCGTCGGTGGGGACGGTGATGCGGAAAGGCCCGGAGCGCGGTGCGCTCCGGGCCTTCGCTTCTCGGGAGTATCAGCTGCAGTAGCTGTAGTCCCAGCAGTCGTTGTAGTGGCGACGCTTGTGGTGGCGACGACGGGGGCGGCAGTCGTAGTCGTACGAGTCGTTGCAGTTGTAGTCGTACTCGTAGCAGCCGCTCATGTCGTCCAGCCTCCGAAGATCGTTGTCGGGGTGTGTTCCCCGTGTGGGATCAGATTGCCGCTGATCGGGGAGGCTTTCGTTCGGCCCGGCGACGGCTACGACGTTCGTTTGCCAACACTCTCGTGGAGTCTGGATGCCCGGTGCCACCGCGGCCTTCTGCGCCTTGTGCGGCGCTGCTCGACTTGGACGACGGACCTGAGGCGCTCCCCCGGCCGCGCGCACTGGCCCTACCGCCCGCCTTGGATCGATCAGTACGCCGCCGCGGTGGGGCCCCGGTCGGTCCGGCGTTCTGGTGTCCGCGAGGTCGGTCGCGGCGCTTCGTGCGCTCGATCGCGGCCGGTGGTCTGGCCGCCGTGCGGCGTGGAGCGGTCTGCCCACCGTGCTGCCCGGCAACCCGGACGCAGGAACAGTGCGTCGAGGCCCACTCGGGCGGGGAGCAGTGCCGCCCCGCGGCGGCCACGGTTGTCTTGGACGGCCGCGACCCACGGTGGGCCGCGGCCGATCAACCGAAGCATCCCCAGGCCGAAAGCTCCGGCCACGACCCGCACGAGGAGCCGACCAGGGCCCTCGCCGCAGACCGGCCGGGGTTTCCGCCGCTGGCCGGCCAGCCTTTCCGCCGCAGGCCGGCCGTGGTTTCCGCCGTGGGTCGGCAAGAGCCTTCCGCCGTGGGCCAACCGGGGCTTTCCGCCGGGGCTTCCGTCGGGGCTTTCCGCCGTGGGCCGGGCCGGCCGCGGTCTTGTGGTGCAGGCGGCCGGTGGCCTTCCGTCGCAGGCGGCCTGGGGCTTTCTGGTGCAGGCGGGTCAGAGCTTGTCGCCGCAGATCGGTCGGGGTTTCCGCCATGGGCTGGCCGGGGCCTTCTGGCGCAGGCCGGTCGGGGTTTTCGGCCGTGGGCCGGGCCGGCCGGGGCTTTCTGGTGCAGGTCGGCCAGAGCTTTCCGCCGCAGGCCGGTCAGGGCCTGACGCCGCAGGCCCGACCCGCACGGGTTCCCCTTGAGGCAGGGCCCGCCGGGCCGTCGACGCCCTCGCTGACGCGATGGGCTGCAGGTCGCGGAATCGCACTCTCCGCGGCCGACCGCGGTGCCGCGCGCCGTCCACGCGGAGAAAACGCGAACTCCCCGCGACCGTCAGCCGCGTTTGACCGCCACCAGGCGGATGCGCCGATAGTCGGCCCACCACGAGCCGTTTCGCCACAGGGCGTCGCGGACCCGGTCTTCCAGCTCGACGACGAACTTCTCGTCGTCGGCGCCCTCGAGCAGGAACGCGCCGAACATCCGGACCCAGTTCGCCAGGCCCTCGGTGCCGTCCAGCACCGTCGGGCGGTCGAACAGCCAGGCCGACCGCACCTCGAGCCCCGCCCCTTCGACGACCGTCGCGTACTCGCCGACGGTCGGGTAGTACCAGGGCACCGGCACCCGGGGGAGCCCGAAGGCCTCGCGGACGTCCTGCGCGGCACCGATGATCGTCCCGACGTTGCCTGCCCCGCCGAACTCGGCCACGAACCGACCGCCCGGCCGCAGCGCCGCCGCGACCGACGCGACCACCCGCGACGGCTCCGGCACCCAGTGCAGCACCGCGTTCGAGAACACCGCGTCGTACCGCGCGCCGAGGGCCAGTTCCCGGGCGTCCGCCACCGAGAAGTACGGGTAGTCGGGGTACTTCTCCTCGGCGCGGGCGATCATCGACGGGCTCGCGTCGACGCCGTCGGCCACCACCCGGCGCGACCGCAGCAGCGCCACGTGATCACCCGTACCGCAGCCCAGATCCAGCACGCGCTCGCCCGGAAGCGCGGCCAGCAGTTCCAGCAGATCCTGCCCGTAAGAGGCGACGAAGCCGTGGTGGCGGTCGTACAGCGCGGCGTCCCAGGTCTGCGGTTCCATTCACCCGACCCTAGTGGCTCGTCCCATCAGTTAGGAAGCCCGTCTCACGTGGCGGACGACGACAGATGGGAGAGCGCTCGGCTGAGCAGCGCCGCGACCCCCGGCACCGAGATGATCACGCCGAGCACCGCCAGCACCGTGAACGCCGGCACCAGCACCGTCCGCTCCACGGTGCCGCCCGCCCGCACCGCGATCTTGTCGGGCATCCCGACCTCGTGCCAGCGCTTGCCGCGGATCGGCAACGGCCACAGCACCGGGCATCCGGCCTTCGTGATCATGTCGCCGAACGTGTGCACCACGCAGCCGATACCGACCGAGAGGCCGAGCAGTGGATACCCCCGGTCGGCCGGCAGCGTGTCGATCGCGACGTAGGCCGCGAGCGCCGAGAGGGCAGTGACGATCACCCACCCCGACGACTTCGCCGCGTCGGCCATTAGCCCGCGGATACCGAGCCCGAACAGCAGGAACAGCGCGATCGCGACGGCGGTGCGTCCGAAGTGCTCGGCCAGGTACCCGACACCGAAGCCCAGCGCCCCGGCGAACAGCCAGGTGTGGGTGAACGTGCGGTGGCCGTTACGCCGCTTCCCGTCCCGCTTCGATCTGGTCACCGTGTAGACGCCGAGCGAGACCTTCTCGACGCACTCGGCGAGGAAGAGCGACACGATGCCGAACGTCCGGGCCACCGTGGCCCCACCCTTGTTCGCGGTGACGCGGCCGGACGTGTCGAGGTCGGGGAGCAGCGCCGCCCCGGCACACGCGACCGTGTAGGTCGTCAGCTCGATCGGCGACTGCATGTAACCGCCGAGTTGGGCCGCCACCGCGGAGCCGACCAGCCAGGCGGCGGCTCCGGAGATGGCATGGGTGGGCCCCATGACCATGCGTGCTCACTCTCCACTGTGCACAACCAAAGTCCATTGGCGAAACCCGCACAGTGAAGCACGCACCGATAGCGAAACCGGACTACGACACTCCGGTGCCCAGCGTCGTCATTCCGACTGCGCCTCGTGGTCGAGCAACCAGCGCTTGGTCTGGACGCCCCACCGGAACCCGCCGAGCGTCCCGTCGGAGCGGAGCACCCGGTGGCACGGGACGAAGAGCGCGGCCGCGTTCCGGGCACACGCCATCGCCGCGGCCCGCACCGCGAGCGGACGCCCGGACAGCGTGGCGTACTCGGTGTAGGTCACCGGCTCGCCCGGCATGACGCCGCGCAATGCGTCCCAGGCAGCCAGCATGAACGGCCCGGACTCCTGGCGCACCGGCACGGAGTCGATCGCTGTGACGTCGCCCTCGTGATAGGCGGCGACGGCCTTCGTGACGTCGCCCAGTTCCTTGCGGTTCGTCAGTTCGGCCGGTCGCAGCCGCGGGTGGATCAGCCCGATCAGATCGTCGATCGAGCTCGTCCAGCCGCTCGCCAGGACCGTTCCGTCGGTCTCGATCGCAGTGAACGGACCGACCGGGGTGTCGATAGTGGAGTAGTAGGCGGACACGGTTACACGCCTTTCGTCGAGAGGGAGTTCCAGAGATGCAGGACGGCGTACGACCGCCACGGCCGCCAGCGCCGCGCCCATTCGTCGAGCGCCGGCTGGGCCTCGGGCAGCCCGAGCCGGGCGGCGGCCCGCCGCACGCCCAGGTCACTGGCGAGGAACACGTCGGGCGCACCGGTCACCCGCAGGGCGAGGTAACCCGCGGTCCACGGACCGATGCCGGGCAGCTCCTCGAGAGCAGCCACCGCCTCGGCCGGGTCGGTGCCCGCGTCGAGCACAAGATCACCCGATGCGAGCGCCCGGCAGAGCGCGACCAGCGACCGCGCCCGGCTCGCGGGCATCGGGAGCGCGGCCGGATCAAGCCCCGCGAGTGCCTCGGCGGTCGGGAACACTCGCGCGCCGTCGGGCTCCACCGGCTCGCCGTACGCGGCCGCCAGCCGACCGGCCACCGTGCGCGCGGCGGCCACCGAGACCTGCTGCCCGAGGACGGCCCGGATCGCCATCTCGGCCCCGTCGACCGCCCCGGGGACGCGCAGCCCCGGATGAGCGGCGACCAGCGGGCCCAGCACCGGATCGCCGCCCAGCGCGGTGTCGACGGCCACCGGGTCGGCGTCCAGATCGAGGAGGCGGCGGCAGCGCTGCACGGCGGTGCCGAGATCACGCAGGTCGGCCAGTACGAGCTCGGCCCGCACGTGGCCGATGGCCGGCGTGAGCGCGACCATCCCGACCCCGTGCGGCAGCCGCAGCGTGCGCCGGTAGGTCTCACCGTCGAGTTCCTCGACGCCCGGCACCGCACGGACGCCGAGGAACGACCAGAGCGCGGCCGCGTCGAACGGCCCGCGGTACGCCAGACGCAGGCTGATCACGCCCGGCCCACCCGGCGACTCGACGCGCCCCCGCTTCGCCCGCAGCTGCGTCGGCGTCGAGGCGAAGATCTCGCGGATCGTGTCGTTGAACTGCCGGATGCTGCTGAACCCGGCCGCGAACGCCACCTCGGCGAACGACAGCGCGGTGGTCTCGATCAGCGTGCGGGCGATCTGTGCCCGGCGGGCCCGGGCCAACGCCAGCGGGCCGACGCCGAGCTCGGCGATCAGCTGCCGGTTGAGGTGCCGGGCCGAGTAGCCGAGCCGCTCGGCCAGCCCCGTGACGCCGTCGCGTTCGACGACGCCGTCACTCACCAGCCGCATCGCGCGGCCGACCAGATCGGCCCGGAGGTTCCAGTCGGGAGAGCCGGGCGCCGCGTCGGGCAAGCAGCGGAGGCAGGCTCGGAAACCGGCCGCCTGGGCGGTGGCCGGGGTGGTGTAGAAGCGGACGTTGGCCCGCTTCGGCGTCATCGCCGGGCAGCTCGGACGGCAGTAGATGCCGGTGGACGTCACCGCCAGGATGAATTGCCCGTCGAACCGCGCGTCGCGGCTGCGCGCGACGCGGTAGCAGAAATCGGGGTCGAGTAGTGCGGTCACAACGACGATCCTGCCCTGCCGCACCCCACCCCGGCTGGCGGGAATCGGACCTGTGCATAACCGCCCTGCCACACTGTGCGCCATGACGCCGTTCCCGTTCCACAGCGATGGCCTGGCACTCGACGGCACCCTCCGGGTTCCGGACGGCACCCCACCGGAAGGCGCCTGGCCCGCGCTCGTGTTCACGGGCCCGCTCTCCGGCGTCAAGGAACAGGTCGTCGGCGGCTACGCCGAGCGCCTCACCGGCAAAGGGTTCGTCACCCTCACCTTCGACCACCGCAACTTCGGCGCCAGCGACGGCGAACCCCGCCAGCACGAGGACTCCGCGGGCAAGCTGGCCGACCTCCGCGACGCGGTCAGCGCGCTGGCGATCCACCCCGCCGTCGATCAGGCGCGAATCGGCGCCGTCGGCGTCTGTCTCGGCGGTGGCTACGCGCTCCGGTTCGCGGCGTTCGACCCGCGGGTCAAGGCCGTGGCCTGCATCGCCGGTGGTTACAACGACCCGGCCGCGATGCGGGCCGCGATGGGCGCCGACGCCTACCGCGCGCAGCTGGCCGGCTTCGCCGAATCCGCGCAGACGCAGTACAGCACCGGCCGGATCGAGTACCTCGCCGCGGTCTCCGACGACGAAGACGTGCCCGCCGTGATGGCAGGCGCCGAACCGTTCGCCTACTACGGCACCGAACGCTCAGCCAGCCCCGGCTGGGTCAACCGGCTCACGCGCCTCAGCGTCCGCGAGCTGATCACGGTCGACCTGGCCGTCGGCGCGGACTTCCTCGGCCCCACCCCGCTGCTGGTCGTCCACGGCACGACCGACGCGTTCTGCTCACCCGAGGGCGCCCGGACCGTCTTCGAACGTGCGAAGGGCCCGGCCGAGATCCTCTGGCTCGACACCACGAACCACATCGACCTTTACGACCGTCCCGAGTACGTCGATCCCGCGGTCACCCGCGCGGCGGAGTTCTTTTCCTCCCATTTGTGACCACGACCTGTGAATTTTGTCCGCCAGATAGCTGACAGCAATGTCTTGTCATCGGCGGCACAATAACGGGAGACGAAACGCTCACCCGGGAGGTGGTCCGAGGTCATGACACTTGCCAGCTCACGACCGGCCCAGCTCCCGGCTCCCCGGGTCACCCAGATCCTGACCCGTGCGGCCGACTGGGCGAAGGAACGACGTCGCCGCCGGTACGTCGCCGCGGTCAAGCGCCGCCTGCGCCGCTACGACCCGCCCGCCGACCCGCCGTCGCCGCGCTGACCCAGCAGTTTCGCGGCACCGGCCTTCGCGCGCACCACCCCGAGGTCGTACGCGAGGATCGTCGCCTGCACCCGGTCACGCACCCCCAGCTTCGCCAGCAGGGCATTGACGTGCGTCTTCACGGTTCCGACGCCGACTCCGAGATGCTCGGCCAGCTCCGCGTTCGACAGCCCGGACGCCAGCAGCCCGAACACCTCCCGCTCCCGCGCGGTCAGCTCCGCGAGCGCCCGCTCCGCGTCCGGGCCGGGCGGGGGACCGCCGGCCGCGAACGTCGCGATCAGCCGCCGCGTGATCGGCGGCGCCAGCATCGCCTCGCCGGTGGCGACCACCCTGATCGCGGCCAGCAACTCGTCGGGCTCGGCGTCTTTCAGCAGGTAGCCGGACGCGCCTGCCCGCAGGGCCTCGTACACGTACGCGTCCAGGTCGAACGTGGTCAGCACGACGACCGCCGGTGGATCGGCCCGCTCGGTCAGCAACTGCGTGGCGGTCAGCCCGTCCATGCCCGGCATCCGGATGTCCATCAGCACGACGTCCGGCATCAGCAGGCCGACCAGTTCCACCGCGGCCGCGCCGTCTCCGGCTTCGCCGACGACGGTCAGGTCGGGCTCCGCGTTCACGATCGCCGAGAAACCGGCGCGCAGCACCGGCTGATCCTCCACGACGACGACCCGGATCATGCGGACGCCGCCAGCGACGGCGCCGGAGGCTCCAGCGCGGTGAGCAGCTCACGCATCGCCGCCAACGCCGCCCGGGCCGCCGTCAGTACCGCCTCCGGATCGCCCTGCTCGGCCGCGGCCACGACCCGATCGGTCTGCTGCAACACCTGATCTCGCAGACCCGCCACCAGCCGCGCCCGCTCGGCCCTGGCTTCCGCCTCGGCCGCGGCCACCGCGGCCGTCACCGCACCGTCTTCCATCCGGACGATCTGGTCGCGCCGTAACCGCACGAGGAAGCCGACCGCCCACAGGAACAAGGCCGACAACCCGAAACAGGCCCCGAAGACCCCGAACATCAGCACGGAGAGGTACCAACTGGATTCCGTCTCCCACTGATAGACGGACGTGGCCACCGTGAAGACGGCCCCCAGCACCGCACCGGACGCCGGCACCACCAGCAGGCTCACCCACTTGCGCCGGGCGTCCGCGCCCACCGCATAGATCGCCACGGCGTCCGCACCGGCCGCGAACATCGCCACGTACTGCATTCGCTCCGACGGCGGCATCCATTCGCTGAGCAGCCAGGCCGGCCACAGCGCGGCGGTCGCGAACACCGCCGCCCACACCAACCAGGGCGCCCGGCGCCGGTACAGCAGGGGAAGCGAGTGCAACGGAACGACCAGCGCCAGCCAGAGCCAGGACCGGACGTCGAGCGGCGGCGACGGGTCGGGGAGAAGCGCGGCGCCGACCGGTAGCCCGAGAGCCAACGCCACCACCCCGACGTCGATCAGCCCGGCGCGCCGCCCCCCGGTGCTCCTGGCGGTGGTCAGCATCGTCGCCTCCACCCGCCAGTCGTCCGCGTCACCCGGACCGGCCGACAACGTTCCGCCGAGCAACTGCACCCGCCGCCGCAGGCCCGCCAGACCACGCCCCGACCCCAACCGGCCGGCCGACGAGACCCCCGAACCCTGGCCGTTCCGCACCACGACGCGCAGCTGGTCGGCGTCCAGAGAAAGACGGACACCGACCGTGGACCCGGGTGCGTAGCGCACCGTGTTGGTCAGCGCCTCGCGGACGATCGCGTGCGTGAGCTCAGCCACCGCCGGCGGGAGCGTCACCACCGGACCGAGATCGACAGTGACCCGCTGCCCCAGCCGGACGAACGCATCGGCCAGCTCGGCCAGCCGCAGGGCCAGCGGAATCTCCTCCGGCCCGGCCGCGTCCGAGAGCAACCGGCGCAGCTCGGCCTGGGCGTTGCGCCCGGTGTCGGCGGCGAACTGCAAACTCTCGGCCACCAGCTCCGGGCGCGCCACCCGGCCGGCCGCGTTCATCGTGACGACGATCGAGGTGAGGTGGTGCGCGCTGACGTCGTGCAGCTCGGCCGAGAGCCGATGACGCTCACCGTCCTGAGCCTCGGCGCGGGCGTTCTCGGCCCGGCGTAACGCCACGGCCGCGGCCTCCCGACCGTCCAGCCATTGCTTCCGCGCCACCCCACCGCCGGCTACCAGCACGTACACGAGCAACGTCAGCCCCGACTCGGCCGCGTACTCGGCGGTGAAGCCGTACTCGATCGCCCCGAACACCAGCTGCCAGACGCTCAGCACACCGAGCGCGGCCGGCCAAACGCTCCGCGGTGACCGCGCGACCACCGAGTACAGCGCGATCATGTCGGTGACCTGCAGCCATACCAGCGCGTCGTCCGGCGTCGACAGCACCCCGATCGAGATGCCGGCCATCGTGCAAGCCAGCGCGACCAGCGGACGTCGTCGCCGCCGGCCCAGCCCGGCCGTGACGAGGAGAATGGCGATCACGGCCAGGTATTCGGACGGCTGCGGAACGAGGTCGCGTGGCCAGTACAGCAACTGCGCAGCGGCCAGCGCCAACGGCAGCAACCAGTTCCGGACGGCGTTCATCGGCACAAAGACTAGAGGTTCCGATCGAACCGGACTGTCGGCTCTCTATCCCTGGGTAGAGATCGCTTTCCTGCCCACAGCCGACGAGATCGGCCTTGCGCGACCCGACGCTGAGTACATGCTGATCTACACCGCTCCGCAGACCCCGTACCACCGCCTCGCCGCCACGGCGACCAACCGATGGTGGAAGACGCTCCTCGGGTTGCTCCTCTTTCCCGTCACCTACGTCCCGGTCATCTTCGTCGGTTTGTTGATCCCGGTCGTCGCGACCGGGAGCACCGACCTCGACGACCTCAGCCCCATCCCCGACCTGGCGTTCAGCCTGGGCTCGATCGCCGTCGCGCTGCCGTTGATCCTGCTGCTGGCGTGGTGGACGCAGGGCCGCAGACCGGGCACGCTCTCCTCGGTCCGGGGCCGGCTGCGGGTGCGCTGGATGCTCGGCTGCGGGCTGGTCGCGCTCGCCGCCACCGTGCTCTCGTTCGGCGCCGCGACGGTCCTCGGGGCGCTGACCGGCGTCGACTCGGGGCCCGACTACCGGTTCGCGGGCTGGGCCACGTTCGGACCGGCGCTGATGGTCGTCGTCGCGCTGGTGCCGGTGCAGGCCGCGGCCGAGGAATACCTGTGCCGAGGCTGGATTCTGCAGTCGATCGGGGCGTTCATGCGCTCCCCCTGGTTCGCGATCGGCGTCCAGTCGGTGGTCTTCGCGCTGCTGCACGGCATCGGAACCCCGTGGGGGTTCGCCGACCTGATCGTGTTCGCCGGTGTCGTCGGCTGGCTCGCGATCCGCACCGGCGGTCTGGAGGCCGGCATCGCGCTGCACGTCGTCAACAACGTGGTCGCGTTCGCGCTCTCGGCCAGCGCCGTCGGCGGCTTGGCCGGCGACGAGACCGCAGCGGACGCCGGATGGCAGCTCGCCGTCGTGGACATCGCGTTCGTGCTCGCCTACGGGCTGGTCGTCCGCCTGCTGGCCCGGCGGTTCCGGCTCGAGACGTCGGCCCGGACGCCGCTGGCCGACGTGTCCAGGCGAGTCGTCCCGATGGCGTGGGGGCCCGTCTTGACCAGCTTGTCGAGCCGCGAAGACGTCTCCTCGTCGTGCGGCAGGTAGACGACGATCCGCAGGTCGGCGGTGTCGGCCACGGCCAGGGCCTCACGTTTCAACCGCAGCTCACCGACGTCCGGATGGTGCAGTTGCTCGAGGTCACGCCGGTGCCGACCGGTCGGCGGGGCACCCAGCTCGGCCAGCAGGGCGGCGACGAACGGGTCGGTCGCCCGGAGGTCGCCGACCACGGCGCCGGGCCAGTTCCGGTAGGCCTTCCGGGCTCGCGGATCGGTGAGCACGAAGCGCGCGAGGTTGTGGTGGTCGAACAGGCCGAGGGGCTCCATCAACAGGCGGAAGCCGTCGGTGCAGGCGAGGACGTCGGTCAGCCGGTTGACCACGACGGCGGGCGCGGGCTCGAGGCGCTCGAGCAGCAGGCGGATGCTCGGCCGCACCCCCGTCTCCGGCGGCTCGACGACCAGACAGCCGATCCCGTCGGCGGCCTTGACCAGCGACCGCAGGTCCAGCCGGTCGGCCACCGACAGCTGCAATGCGTCGGCCAGCGCGGCCAGTACCTGCGCGGACGGATGCCGGTCGCGGCCCTGCTCCAGGCGGGCGAGGTACTCGACGCTGACGCCGGCCAGCGTGGCCAGCTCGCCGCGCCGCAGGCCCGGCGTGCGACGGCGCGAACCGGCCGGAAGCCCGACGGCGGCCGGCGACAGGGCCTCGCGCCGGGCGCGGAGGAACTCACCGAGATCGCTCACGTCGTCGAGGCTAGTAGCGGGGCCGGTCTTTATCGTCGCCCTGCGAGGGTGTTCCTGTGCGGGCGTCGTCGCCCCAGGCTCAACGGCATGAAACTCGTGATCATCGTGGGCAGCGTTCGTGAGGGCCGGTTCGGGCCGTCGGTAGCCTCGTGGTTCGCCGCGCAGGCCGGGGAGCATTTCGACCTCGACGTGCTGGACCTCGCCGAGATCTCTCTCCCGTCGGCCCTGCCGTCGAACGCGATGGCGCTGCGCGACGTGACCGGCCGCCCGGCCGAGATGCGGGCGCTGGCGGCCCGGCTGGATGCGGCGGACGCGTTCGTCGTCGTCACCCCGGAGTACAACCACAGCTTCCCGGCGTCGCTCAAGCACCTGATCGACTGGCACTTCACCCAGTGGCAGGCCAAGCCGATCGGGTTCGTCTCCTACGGCGGCCACGGCGGTGGGTTGCGCTCCGTCGAACAGCTGAGGCTCGTCTTCGCCGAGCTCCATGCGGCGACCGTGAGGGAGACGGTCAGCTTCGACCGCCACTGGGAGAAGTTCGGTGCTGACGGTCTTTTGATCGACGCCACGGGGCCGAACGCCGCCGCGAAGGTTTTGCTCGACCACCTGGCGTGGTGGGCCCAGGCTTTGGCCGAGGCCCGGGCGGTGCGACCGTACGAGGCGGGCGCCGCGTAACCTTGGTCGACGTGAGCCTTACGCTGGGTATCGTCGGTCTGCCGAATGTCGGGAAGTCGACGCTCTTCAATGCTTTGACCAAGAACGACGTGCTTGCCGCGAACTACCCGTTCGCGACGATCGAGCCGAACGTCGGTGTGGTCGGGGTGCCTGACGAGCGTCTCGGGGCACTGGCCAAGATCTTCGATTCGCAGAAGATCGTCCCGGCGGCGGTGAGTTTCGTGGACATCGCCGGCCTGGTGCGCGGCGCTTCCACCGGCCAGGGCCGGGGTAACGCGTTCCTCGCGAACATCCGCGAGGCGAGCGCGATCTGCCAGGTCATCCGGGCGTTCAGCGACCCCAACGTCGTCCACGTCGACGGCAAGGTGAGCCCGGCCGACGACATGGAGACGATCAACACCGAGCTGATCCTGGCCGACCTGCAGACGCTGGAGAAGGCGATTCCGCGGCTGGAGAAGGAAGCCCGGATGAAGAAGGACCGGGTGCCGGTGCTGGAGGCGGCCCGGGCGGCGTCGGCGCTGCTGGACTCCGGGACCACGCTGTACGCGGGGGGTGCGTCCGTCGATGTGGGGGCGCTCCGCGAGTTGTCCCTGCTGACGACGAAGCCGTTCCTGTACGTGTTCAACGTCGACGAGGACGAGCTGGGGAACTCCGCCTTCCTGGACGAGTTGCGGGCCCTGGTCGCGCCGGCCGAGGCGGTGTTCCTCGACGCGAAGATCGAGTCCGAGCTGATCGACCTGCCCGACGACGAGGCGCGCGAACTGCTGGAGTCGGTCGGTCAGGCCGAGCCCGGTCTGAACCAGCTGATCCGGGTGGGCTTCCGGACGCTCGGCCTGCAGACCTACCTCACGGCCGGCCCGAAAGAAGCCCGCGCCTGGACGATCCCGATCGGCGCGACCGCGCCCGAAGCCGCGGGCGTGATCCACTCGGACTTCCAGCGCGGTTTCATCAAGGCCGAGGTCGTGTCGTTCGACGACCTGATGGCGGCCGGGTCGATGCAGGAGGCGCGCTCGAAGGGGCGGGTCCGCATGGAGGGCAAGGAGTACGTCATGCAGGACGGCGACGTCGTGGAGTTCCGCTTCAACGTGTAGCGCGTTGACCACCCGGGTTCACCGGGCCGCGCCCGGGGGCGTGATCGTTCGGTGCGGCGGGGAGCAGTTTCCACAGCGCGCCGTCGGTGCCTTACCTGGGCCGGGGCCGAGTCGTTACGGTCGTCGCGACCGAACCGCTCGTCGATGGCGGGGTGTGCCGTGCAGACTGAGTCTTGGCTCGACCAGATCACGGCTGAGCGCCGGGCCAGGCTCGAGCGCAAGGCGGTGGAGCGGGCGTTCCGGGCAGCGCGCCGCCGTCACGGCATGGACGCCAGGAACAAGGCCAAACTCGAGCGCCTCAATGTCCCGCCCGACGACGATGGCTGACTTCCGAGTGTTCGCAAGCGAACGCAGCGGCCGTCGCGCAGCCGATCGAGCCCACCGTGGTTCCCCGCCACGCTAGGAGCACACGGGGAACACACCCCGACATCGATCTTCGGAGGCTGGACGACATGAGCGGCTGCTACGACTACGACTACTCGTACGACTGCAACGACAACTACGACTACGACTGCCGGCCGCGTCGTCGCCACCACAAGAAGCGCCACTACAACGACTGCTGGGACTACAGCTACTGCAGCTGACACCAGCCTTCAACCGAGGCCCGGACCGCCCAGCGCGGTCCGGGCCTCGGTGCGTCCCGATCGTCATCGGGCGACCTCGCGTGCGACTGCCACGGCCCGAAGCGCGCTGGGCCGCTACGGTCGCCGCCGCCGTTCGGGTCGGGTCGGGCGCTTCGAAGGTGCACGGGCCGACTCACCCGTGCCCCACCGCACCGGCAACCTGGCCTCGCCGCGAGATGGGCCCGCCTACGATCGCGGGCATGGCGCTCCGACTGGTCCAGGTCAACTTCAAGGCTCGCGACGACACGGCGCTCGGCCGGTTCTGGGCCGATGCTCTCGGCTGGGGCGTCTCCAGCGAGGCCCCGGGAGTGACCAACGTGGAACCCCGCGGATTCGTCTGGCCGGACCCCTCCGCCGTGTGCGTCGACGTCGTCACGGTCCCGGACCCCGAAACGGTCGAATACCGGGTGCACCTCGACCTCGCCAGCAGCTCCCCGGCCCATCACGCGGAGTTGGTCTCCCGCCTCACCGACCTCGGCGCGACGCCCGCCGACGTGGGCCAGGTCGACGTCCCGTGGACGGTCCTGGCCGACCCCGAGGGCAACGTGTTCTGCGTGTTGGAACCCCGGGAGATCTACCGGGACACCGGGCCGATCGCCGCGGTCGTGGTCGACTGCGCGGATCCGCGGGTGATGGCCCGCTTCTGGGGCGAGGCGACGGACTGGACCGTGCACGAGGTGAACGACGACCACGCGTCGTTGCGCTCGTCCGCGGGCGTCGGCCCCTACCTGGAGCTCCTCCGCACGCCGGAACCGCGGACCTGGTGGAGCCGCGTCCACCTCGACGTGGCGCCCTACGGCGATGACGATCAGGACCTGGAAGTGGCCCGGCTGCGGGGTCTGGGCGCGACCGACGCCGACATCGGCCAGGGCGAGGTCTCGTGGAAGGTCATGGCCGACCCGGAAGGAAACGACTTCTGCGTGCTGTCGCCACGCTGATCGGCAAAACGTCGAACTGCGGCCCGGGCCTCCGACTTCTGTCGTAGGGCCGTGCTGACCTGAGGCACGGCGTAACCGAGGAGGCGAAGCATGGCACGAGCGGTGGTGCACTTCGAGGTCATCGGGAAAGACCCGGCGGCGTTGCGCACGTTCTACGGCGAGCTGTTCGGCTGGCAGTTCGACGTCGGCGACGCGTCGACGGGCGTGGTCTCCGATCCGGGCCGGTACGGGTTCATCAACGGCGGCGAAGGCACGGTCAACGGCGGCGTCGGCGGCGGTCCCGGTTTCAGCCCGCACGTGGTGTTCTACGTCGGGGTGCCCGACGTCGAAGACGCGTTGCGAGCCGCCGAGCGGCTCGGGGGGAAGCGCGTGATGGGGCCGGAACCCGCGCAGGGCGGTCCGATCGCCGTCGGCCACTTCGCCGACCCGGAGGGCAACGTGATCGGCGTCGCCGGCCCGCCCCTCTGACGCCCCCCCATCGGCGGGGCTCCGGCCCCGCCGACCAACTCCAGAAGGCAAACGCAGGAGCAAACCTCTTGAAGTACCTCGTCTTGATCTACGCGAACCCGGTCACCTGGGCACATCCGATGTACCTCAACGACCCGGCGTTCCTCGCCCTCCCGCCCGACGAGCGGGACGCGATCCGACAGCGCGCGGAGGCGCTCCGGAAAGAACTCGTCGACTCCGGCGAGCTCCTCGGTGGCGAGATGCTCGCCGCCCCGTCCCGAGCCCGCACGGTCCGCGTCCGCGGCAAGAAGAAGCTGGTCACCGACGGCCCCTACGCCGAGGCCAAGGAACAGTTGGCCGGCTACGTGATCCTCGACTGCGCCACTGCGGAGCGCGCCACCGAGATCGTCGCCACCATCCCGGACGCTCGGTTCAGCGGCATCGAAATACGTCCGCTGACCTGAAAGTCCCCGGAAAACCGACGCGCACGTTTTTATCGTTTCGCACCACGGCGGCCCTTGTCAGCAGGTTCGTCAACAATCCGTCCACGTCGATCCGCCCGAACCGAACTCTCCGTAACCTCGAAACGTGCCTACTTCGCAGGAGCTCTTCGAGCGCTACATCTACGCCGGCCTGACGAAGAACGCCGAGCTCCAATCGAGCCTGTTCGCGGCCGACGGCCTCTACGAGGTGCCCTTCGCCGCGCCCGGCGGCGTCTACCCGCGCCGAGTCCAGGGCCGGGAGGAGATTCGGACGTTCTTCACCGAGCTGCACGCCCGCGGAAACACCTCCGGTACCCCCACCGACGTCCGCTACGTCCCGCACCGCACCGAAGACCCGGCCGTCTTCATCGCCGAGACCGACGCCGTGGTCGACGACGCCCCGATGTCGCTCGTCCACATCGTCCGGAGCGCGGACGGCGAGATCACCCACCTCCGCGATTATTTCGTGCTCACGCCATGACCGAACTCGCCGGACCGAGACTGCTGCTGCGTCCGTTCCGGCTCACCGACGAATCGGCCGTGCACCGGTACGCGGCCGATCCCGAGGTGACCCGCTACACCGACTGGGGTCCGAACACCATCGCCGACACCGCCGCGTTCATCGAATCGGTCGTCGACCCGCCGCCGTCGGTCCATCCGTTCGCGGTCGTCGTCCGCGACCGGGGCGACCTGATCGGCGCGGCCGAGCTCCGCGTCCTCAGCGACCACGGCGAAATCGGCTACACGCTGGCCCGCCGCTGGTGGGGCCAGGGCTACGCGACCGAGGCGGCCACGCTGCTGATCGGGCACGCCTTCGGCCCGCTCGGCCTGCACCGGCTCGAAGCGACCTGCGACCCGGAGAACCTGGCGTCCGCGCGGGTGCTCGCCAAGGTCGGCTTCCGGTCGGTCGAACGGCTTCCCGACCACCTGCTCGTGCGTGGCCGCTGGCGTGACTCGCTCCTGTTCGTCCGGGAAAACCACTGACTTCTCTTCGGACGCTCCGCCGCGCGCCTGCCTGCGGAAGCGAACCGCGGCGGGGCGGCGCGGTCGCCGCGAGACTCGCAGGAACGGTCCGCGCCTAGCGCGCCGGCGTCTGCCGCTGCGCGTCGATCAGGTCGACGACGATCAGCGCGCACACCGCGGCCGCGATCAACAGCGCGGCGATCGCCAGCGGGACACCGGCCCAGGTCGTGGCCGCCGCGGCCAGCGCCAGCACCGCGGCGGTCCCGAACCGGACCAGATAGGACCGCTCCGAATCCAGCCCGGTCTGCAGCGCACCCATCGTGACCAGCGCGACCGCCACCGGAACGGCCAGCGAGAACGCGGCTCCCGCGGCGCTCAGATGGGTCTCGTGCAAGGCGGTCTCGGCCACGACCTCGATCCCGGCGCCCACCGCGGCGAGCGCCACGAACACCGCGTAGTGCGCGTAGCCCCACAGGAACGACACCCGGGACGTCCCGCGCAGGCCCTCCTCGGCCGGGCGCTTGAAGTACGACCACCACAGCCCGAAGATCACCAGGAGCCCGGCCAGCGCGACCGCGAGCAGACCGGCCGAGATGCCTTCCGCCACCGCGGCCTGAATGGTCACGGTCGCACCGAGGACGCCCTCACCGAGCACCAGCAGCGTGAACAGCCCGTACCGCTCGGCGATGTGACCGGGGTGCCAGGTCGTGACGCCGGTCCGCTCGGCCCAGATCGGCACCGCGATCTCGGCCACGACCAGGACGAAGAACGCGACGAAGCCCCAGTCGTCCGGCAGCAGGAGACGGAGCACCCAGCAGACCTGCACCAGCGCGAGGCCGGCGGCGTAGCGCAGCGCGGTGGCCCGGTCTGCGGAGGAGGCGGCCGCGACGCGCAACCAGTGCGCGATCTGGGGCAGCCGCATGATCAGGTAACCGACCGTGACGACGCCGAAGTCCTCGTGCTCGAACGCCTGCGGGATCCCGGCCGCCAGCACCAGGACACCGGCGATCTCGACCAGCGTGAGCAACCGGTGCGGAACGTCGTCCGGGTCGTAGGCCGACGCGAACCAGGTGAAGTTCATCCACGCCCACCAGATCGCGAAGAACACCATCAGGTAGCCGAGGAGCTGCGGAAAGAAGTGCTTCTCCACCAGCGCGTGGTGCAACTCGGACGCGTTCGAGGCGATCGCGACGACGAAGCAGAGGTCGAAGAGCAGTTCGAGGGGCGTCGAGGCGCGGTGTGGCTCGTTGGGGTCGCGGGCGACGACCGGGGCCTGCCACGGTCTTGTCGTGCGGACTCTTTCCGGCGGTGTGGCGGTCATCGGTCTCCCCGGTCGGCACTGGCCTCGCAGCCTATTCGTACCGACCGGGAAGGCCGTGAGTTCGTGACCGGGACTACGCCGCCTGGGTGGTGATCGCTCCTCGCACCGACGCGACGAGCTCACTCGGCAGGTCGGTCAGCCCGTGATCCTGCCGCGCGTGGTGCGCCACCAGTCCCAGGATTTCCTCGACGCTGTCGCCGACGAAAACCGCTGTGCAACCGCTGACGACGTCACCGCAGGCGAAGTGCTTCATGTGCTTGACCTCCAAGGGGCAGGGGCTGACCTCTGAAGGATCGACCGCGGGCGCGGGAACGTTAGTGGTCCGCGGACCGCGCCCCGACGACGTGCCGGGTCAGCTCGTCGACCAGCGCGATTCCGATCACCTGTCCCCAGGAGTCGGTGCACACGACCGGGTCGAACCGGTGCTCGGCCGGTCGGGTCAGCGCGCGCAGGAGCACGTCGTCGGCCGCGTCCGAGGCCAGCACCCGCAGACTCACCGGCAGCTTCCGCATGACGCCGTCCCGCGGGTCCGGTGCGACCATCGTGATCGGTGAGCCGGACCGGTCGACGACGACCAACGGGTCCGACGGAGCCTGCGCCGGTGTCGGGGTCGTGTCGTCGCACCGATCGGCGGTGGTCACCGTCACCTTGCTCATCATCACGCTGGCGATCGCGTCGGTCACCGCGACCCGGCTGGTCTCGGCCAGCACCCGCGCCCGGACGTCGTCGGCGAGAGGCCGCATCTCGTCGGCCGGACGGCCCAGCAGCCAACCCTGGCCGAGCGGAACGCCCATCCGGCAGAACGTGGCCAGCTCGCCGTCGGTCTCGATGCCCTCGGCCAGCAGCCACGCGTCCAGGCGGCCGGCGAACTGCCCGAGCAACTCGGCCAGCGCGGCCCGGGCCGGATCCCGGTCGGCTCCGGCCACCAGCGCCCGGTCGAGCTTCACCAGCTGCGGACGGAGCTCCAGAATCTGCTGCAGGCCCGCGTAGCCGCTGCCCGCATCGTCCACCGCGATCAGTGCACCGGCGGAACGCAGACGGCGGGTCTCGGTCGTGATCGACTCCAGGTCGCCGAAGGCGACGTGTTCGGTGAGCTCGACGACGACGCGGGACAGCTCCGGCACGCTGGCGAACGCCTCGTCGAGTTCCGGCGTACCCAGCAGGTGCGGGCTGACGTTGACGGTGAGGAACGCGTTCGGGGGCAGGTCGTCGAGGCGGGTCAGCGCCCGGGCGATGACGACACCCTCCAGCGCGGGACCGAGACCGTTCTCCTCGGCCGCACCGAACCACTGGTCGGGAGAGAGGCGGTCGCCGATACCCGGCACCGGGACGTCGATCCGGGCCAGCGTCTCGTAGCCCGCGACCGTGCCACGAGCCAGATCGGCGATCGGCTGGAACACCACCCGGATCTGGTCCGGTTCGGCGAGCACGCCGGTGATCGCCCGGCGCCAGGCCAGCTGGCGCCGGATCGCGGCCGGATCCGGCGGCATCGTCGGCCGTGACCGGTTCTTCTGCCCACCCCACCAGGACGACGCGTCATCCAGCGGGTCGAAGTCCGACCCGCTGGTGAGGCCGGTGACCAGATCAGTGCTCATCCGGCCGTCTTCCCACCGCGTCTCGCATGCGTCCTCACCTTGGTCGCCCGTGGTGACACTCCGGCCTAACCATCGGCAGAAATGACAAAACCTGAGAGATGCGGACTTTTGGGTCCGCGATCTCTCAGGTTCGACGCGTAATCGGGCGGATCAGGCCTCGGTGGTCTGCTCGGCCTCAGCGGCCTGCTGACGTACCTCGTCCATGTCGACCTTCCGCGCCTGACCGATCAGGTCTTCCAGCGCCTCGCCCGGCAGAGCGCCCGGCTGCGCGAACAGCACGACGCGGTCGCGGACGATCATCAGCGTCGGGATCGACCGGATGTCGAACGCCGCCGCGAGCTCCTGCTGGGCCTCCGTGTCGACCTTGCCGAACACGATGTCGTCGTACTGCTCGGAGGCCTTCTCGAAGATCGGCGCGAACTGCTTGCACGGTCCGCACCAGGACGCCCAGAAGTCCACGAGCGTGATGCCGTCGCGAGCCAGCGTCTCGTTGAAGTTCTCGGTGGTGAGTTCCACCGTGGCCATCAAAATCTCCCTCGGTTGTTCCGCCCGTCCATGAGCACAACGCAGGCGTCGGTCAGAACCTTCCTGGCTTGTAGGTGCCCGGTTCAGCGTGGATGGAACACTGTTGACGTGTCTCTTACCGTCGTCGGCGCTGCGATCGTGAACGACCGCGGGCAGGTTCTCGCCGCCCAGCGGGCCGAACCCGACCGGCTGGCCGGCGGTTGGGAGTTCCCGGGCGGGAAGGTCGAGCCCGGTGAGACCGACGAAGCCGCGCTGGTCCGCGAGTGCCGTGAGGAGCTCGGCGTCGAGGTCACCCTCGGCGGTCGCCTCGGTCCGGACATCCCGCTCGCCCTCGGGCGTGGAGTCCTCCGCGTGTGGATGGCTCGCGCTCTCGGTGAGCCGTCCGCCCTCGAGCACGCTGAGCTTCGCTGGTTGGACGCCTCTGAGCTGGACGACGTCCCGTGGCTGCCTGCCGATGCGCCGCTGATCGCGGAGTTGCGTACCCGTCTGCAGGTCGTCTGAGGTGCCGGTCCTCATGACGACGACGCTCGTCCACGCGCCGGTCGAGGTGGTGTTCGATCTGGCCCGGGACGTGCGGGAGCACACGTCGGCGCTGGCCCACACGGGGGAGCGGGTGGTGGCGCCGGGCCGGCTCTCGGGCCGGCTCTCGGCCGGTGACCTGGTGTGTTTCCGCGCCCGTCATTTCGGGCTGAGGCTCGGTCTGGACGCGCGAGTGGTCTCGATGGAGGCGCCGGTGAGGTTCTCGGACGAGCAGGTGCGCGGGCCGTTCGCGTCGCTGCGGCACGACCACCTGTTCGCGCCGACCGGGGCCGGGACGCTGGTGACGGATCGGGTCGTGTGGCGGTCGCCGTTCGGGCTCGTGGGGCGGCTGGCGGACGAGATCGCGGTGCGGCGGCAACTGCTGGGCATCCTGACGGCGCGCAACACCCACCTCAAACGGCGGGCCGAAGTGCGCAGCTACGGGATCTGACGGGACTTGGCCAGGACGGCCGCGGCCAGCTGGACGGCGGAGTTGCGGGTGCGCTCGCCGAGGCGCCAGGGTTCGATGGCGGAGCCGGTCGCGAGGTGGCGGTCGTAGGGAAGTAGTGCGGGGACCACGCCGAACGGGGCGAACGCCTCCGCGGTGCGGTTCAGGTCGATGGACGCGGCCTGCGGAGACATCGCGGTGAGCGCGACCAGGGTCTGGGGCAGGCGGTGCGGGCCCCACTCGCGGATCCACTCCAGCGCGCGCCGGGCGCTGACGACGCCGTCGATGCTGGCCGGGGTCGCGAGGACGATCGAGTGGGCGTCGGCGAGCACGGACTGGTTCAGCGGCGTCACCATGCCGGCGCCGGCGTCGATGACCGCGACCGCGAAGTAACGGCTGATGCCGTGGACGACGCCGAGGTACGCGTTCGGCGGCACGATCTCGGGGGCGGCCGTGCCGCGCTCGCCGGAGAGGACCCAGGCGCCGGACTGGCTCCGGCCGAGGCAGCGCTCGGCCTCGTCGAGCGTCGCCCAGACGCGGGGGACCTTGCCGAGGTTCGCTAACGACGTCGGGGACGTGGCGCCGAGACGCAGGCCGAGCGAGCCCAGGTCGGGGTCGGCGTCGACGGCGAGCACCCGGTCGCCGCGGTGGGTGGCGAACGCGCTGACCAGGAGCGAAGCGACCGTGCTCTTGCCGGAGCCGCCGCGGATGCCGAGGACGGCGATGCGCCGGGTGTTGGCGATCGGCTGGCTCAGCTCGGAGGCCAGGCCGGCGGCCTCGCGGGCGGCGCGGCCGGAGTTGATGCTGGTCTTGAAGCGCTGGAGACGGTTGTCGGCGTGCTCCGGCAACGGGAGCAGGCCGTCGGGGGTCCAGGCGGCCTGGACCGGGGTGGCGTCGGGGCCGAAGACCTTGGAGGGGTTTGCGCCCGGATGGTGGGGGACCGGGAGCTGAGGGGGCTGGTGATTCGGGGGTGGAGCGGCGGCCGGCGGGATGGCGCCCGGTTGGCCGGGTGGCGGCTGCGGCGGGTAACCGGGGGGCGCGTAGTTGGCCGGCGGGTACTGGGCCGGTGCGTACTGGGGCGGCACGTACTGGGGCGGCACGTACTGGGGCGGCACGTATTCGGGCGGCGTGTACTCGGGCGGTGGTGCGGGTGAGTAAGCCGGAGGCGTGGAGTAGTTCGGGTCGGCCGGCGGCGAGGGATAGCCGGCGGTGTCGAGAATCGGCTGCGCCGTGAGCGGATTCCCGCCGTTCAGAGGCACGCTGAGACTCGCCGGGTCGACGACGACGGTCGCGTTCGCGTCGCCCGCCTCCCCGTCCGGCACCCCCGGAGAGGGCGCCGCGTCGGGCTGGGCGGTCTCGTCCGCGGGGCCGTCGACCTGCGGCGGGGCGCCTAACCTCGTCCCCGGCCAGTCCTGGCGCGCGTCGTGGGAACTCGTCACGGCTCGGGCCTCTCCGTCCTCTACGGTACGGATTCAGACTAACCACGAGATCCGGAATCATGGCCAATTCGCTGCTCAACGAGTACTCGGACCCGATCGTGGAGCGCGAAGCCACCAGCGAGAGCGGCCCGGGCCGGTAGCAGGTACCAGCCCGGGCCGCCACGTCGGCGTCGACGCGTCAGTCCTTGCGCCGACCGATCTTCGAGCCGAGCCAGGTGATCGGGTCGTACTTCCGATCGACCACCCGTTCCTTCATCGGGATGATCGCGTTGTCGGTGATGTGGATCCCCTCGGGGCACACCTCCGAGCAGCACTTCGTGATGTTGCAGTACCCGATGCCCTGCGTCGCCTGCGCGAACTCCTTGCGGTCTTCCTTGGAGTCCAGCGGGTGCATGTCGAGCTCGGCCGCCCGGATGAACAGCCGCGGGCCGGCGAACGCCGGCTTGTTGTCGTCGTGGTCACGCACCACGTGACAGGTGTTCTGGCACAGGAAGCACTCGATGCACTTCCGGAACTCCTGCGACCGCTCGACGTCGATCTGCTGCATCCGGTAGTCACCCGGTGCGACGCCCGGCGGCGGTGCGAACGCGGACAGCTCCCGGGCTTTCTCGTAGTTGTACGAAACGTCCGTGACCAGGTCCCGGATCAGCGGGAACGTCCGGATCGGCGTCACGGTGACGGTCTCGCCCTCGGAGAACGTCGACATCCGGGTCATGCACATCAGTCGCGGCTTGCCGTTGACCTCGGCCGAGCACGACCCGCACTTGCCGGCCTTGCAGTTCCACCGGACGGCCAGGTCCGGCGTCTGGGTCGCCTGCAGCCGGTGGATGACGTCGAGCACGACCTCACCCTCGTTGACCTCGACGTCGTAGTCGTGCAGCGCGCCGTCGGCCTCCTCGGCGGTGATCGTCTCGTCGGGACGGCCGGCACCGCGCCAGACCCGGAAATGCGCCTGGTACCCCATCAGCCCCTGCTTCCCTCGGAGTGACTCCTGCCGACCGCGTCCCCGGTCGCGCTCCGCTCGTCGGCGACCGTCTCGGGCGACGAGTCGGTGCGCGACGAGTCGTCGGCCGGATGGCGCGCGGCCGCGACGACCGGCGGCGGAGCATCCGGCTCCGAGGCCAGCACGGTCAGCTCCTCCTCGGTCAGATACTTCGAGAGCTCCGACCGCTCGAACAGGCTCAGCAGCTCGACCGGCATCGTCGGCAGCGGCTGTTCGTGCACGTGGACGCCGGGCTCGTCCTTGCTCAGCGAGCAGATGAGGTTGCGACGCCGCCACTCCGCGGACATCTCCGGGAAGTCGTCCCGGGTGTGTCCGCCGCGGCTCTCCTGGCGGATCAGCGCGGCCCGCGCCACGCACTCCGCGACGACCAGCAGGTTCCGCAGGTCGAGCGCGACGTGCCAGCCCGGATTGTAGGTACGTCCGCCGGCCGCGGCGACCACCGCGGCCCGCTCCCGCAGTTCCACCAGCCGGGACAGCGCCTGCTCGATCTCCGGCGCTTTCCGGATGATGCCGACCAACTCGTGCATGGTCTTCTGCAGATCCGACTGCACCTGGTACGGGTTCTCCCCGTCCGCGCGCGAGAGCGGCGCGAGCGCGAAGTCGACCGCTTCGTCCAGGTCCGCCTGCAGCACAGCCGGGCGTCCCTCCAGACCGGCGACGTAGGCCGCCGCGCCTGCTCCGGCCCGCCGCCCGAAGACCAGCAGGTCCGACAGGGAGTTACCACCGAGGCGGTTCGAGCCGTGCATGCCGCCCGACACCTCGCCGGCCGCGAACAGCCCGGAGACGCCGACCGTGGCCTGGGAGTCCGGGTCGACCTCGACGCCACCCATCACGTAGTGACAGGTCGGGCCGACCTCCATCGGCTCGGCGGTGATGTCGACGTCGGCCAGCTCCTTGAACTGGTGGTACATCGACGGGAGCCGGCGCCGGATCTCCTCGGCCGGAAGACGCTTGGACACGTCGAGGTAGACGCCGCCGTGCGGAGACCCCCGACCGGCCTTGACCTCGGAGTTGATCGCCCGCGCGACCTCGTCGCGGGGAAGCAGCTCCGGGGGACGCCGGTTGTTGTCGGCGTCGGCGTACCAGCGGTCGGCTTCTTCCTCGGTGGTCGCGTACTTGTCCTTGAACACGTCCGGGATGTACTCGAACATGAACCGCTTGCCCTCGGAGTTCGTCAGCACCCCGCCGTCGCCGCGAACCGACTCCGTCACCAGGATGCCCTTGACCGACGGCGGCCAGACCATCCCGGTCGGGTGGAACTGCACGAACTCCATGTTGACGAGAGTCCCGCCGGCCCGGAGGGCCAGCGCGTGCCCGTCACCGGTGTACTCCCAGGAGTTGGACGTGACCTGGAACGACTTGCCGATGCCACCGGTCGCGAGGACGATCGCCGGCGCCTCGAACAGCATGAAGCGGCCGTCGTCGCGGGCGTAGGCGAACGCCCCGGCGATCCGGTCGCCGTCTTTGAGCAGCGTGGTGATCGTGACCTCGTGGAAGACCCGCAGGTACGCCTCGGCGTCGCCGTGCTCGCGCAGGTCGTCCTGCTGGAGGCTGACGATCTTCTGCTGCAGCGTGCGGATCAGCTCGAGACCGGTGCGGTCGCCGACGTGCGCCAGCCGCGGGTACTCGTGGCCACCGAAGTTCCGCTGGCTGATCTTGCCGTCCTTGGTGCGGTCGAACAGCGCACCGTAGGTCTCCAGCTCCCAGATCCGCTCCGGGGCCTCGCGCGCGTGCAGCTCGGCCATCCGCCAGTGGTTGAGGAACTTGCCGCCGCGCATCGTGTCGCGGAAGTGGACCTGCCAGTTGTCGCGGCTGTTGACGTTGCCCATCGCGGCCGCGGCACCGCCCTCGGCCATCACCGTGTGGGCCTTGCCGAACAGCGACTTGCAGACGATCGCCGTCCGCAGCCCCTGCTGGCGAGCCTCGATCGCCGCGCGCAGCCCGGCGCCACCGGCACCGACCACCACCACGTCGTATTCGAACTTCTGTATGTCAGTCATCGAAAAATCACCCGACGAATCGCAGATCGGAGAACCAGCCGGCGGAAACTGCCATCACGTAGAAGTCCGTGAGAGCGAGCGTCGCCAGCGTCGTCCAGGCCAAGCCCATGTGGTGGCCGTTGAGCCGGGAGATGAACGTCCAGGCACGGTACCTGACCGGGTGTTTGGAGAAGTGCTTGAGTTTCCCGCCGACGATGTGCCGGCAGGAGTGGCAGGACAGCGTGTATGCCCAGAGCGCCACGACGTTGCCGACCAGGATCAGGTTGCCCAGCCCGAAGCCGAAGCCGCCGGGCGAGTGGAACGACTGGATCGCGTCCCACGTGTTGATGAGCGAGATCAGGAACGCGGCGTAGAACGCGTACCGGTGGGCGTTCTGGCCGAGCAGCGGGAACCGGGTCTCACCGGTGTACTTCGCGTGCGGCTCGGAGACCGCGCAGGCCGGCGGAGACAACCAGAAGGACCGGTAGTAGGCCTTCCGGTAGTAGTAGCAGGTGAGCCGGAACAGCAGCAGGAACGGCAGGCTGAACGCGGCGAACGGGATGAACCAGACGTCTGGCAGCACCCGCCCGAAGTGCGCGGACTCCGGCACGCAGCCGTTGGAGACGCACGGCGAGTAGAACGGCGTCAGGTAGTGGTAGTCGTCGACCCAATACCACTTCTGCATGAACGCCCGCACGGTCGCGTACGCGACCCAGGCGACCAGTCCGAGGACGGTCAGAAGGGGTGCCAGCCACCACCTGTCGGTGCGCAGCGTCCGGACGCGAATCTTCGCGCGTTCCCGGGGCTGAACGCTTTCGGGGGAGACGGCCGGGGGAATAGGGGGTGCACTCATGCCGAAGGTGGCTCCTGTGAAGTTTTCGTGCTGGACCTACCGGTGACCGTCCTGGGCCTACCGGTGACCGCCGAGGCCTTCGTCGTCGCAATCGCGCCAGAGGTCCGGTGGATACGGCGTATCGGAGACGTAGTGCAGCCGGGTTTCGGCCGCCGCGCCGGCGGGTGCGGGTGGGAGGTCGCCGATCTCGTCGAGGTCTTCGATGAGCCTGCGGACGTCACTCACCAGGCGCCGGACGCCGAGCGTCTCGGCGTGGTGGGCCTGGAGCCGGCCGACCGCGCGTTCGAGTTCGACCAGTGAGCGCCGGACCTGGGCGAGGTCCGGATCGAGACTGGTCGAGGCAGCGGTACTGCCTTCACGCACCGACATCGTGACCACCTCCGTGGCGCCTCGACGCACGAGCTGGAGGCCGGGCATCGTCAGCCCGCCGGCGCTCCGTTGCGCGTCGACCCTACGTACGCGCAGTCTGCCGTGATCGATCCCACACGGGAAGCGTTTGCGGGTAACCGGCGCGCCGCGGAACGGGCTTAATCGTGCAAAGTCTGAATCGAGACGTTACGGAATCAGTTCAGCCGGTGACGAGTGAGTCGATCTCGGACGCGAGTTCGAGATCCTTCGCGGTGACTCCGCCGGCCGAGTGCGTGGAAAGCGTGAACGTGACCGTCCGCCAGCGGATGTCGATGTCGGGATGGTGATCCCGCTGCTCGGCGACGACCGCTACCCGGTCGACCAGCGCGATCGCGTCCGGGAACGAGGCCGCCTCGACGGTCCGGCTGAGGGCCGAGGTGTCGCCGGCCCAGCCCGGGAGCCGGGCCAGCCCCGCCGTCACCTCGGATTCACTGAGAGTCATAAGCAACGGTAGCGCCGAAGGCAGAGAGTCCGTCCGGCAGCGTCGTTCACGAAGCGCCGTGCACCGTAGAATGGTCGGTGGCCCGGTGTCGAGAAGTCGCGGGCGCAACCCGAAAACTCACAGGAGCGACCTCGCATGCCCGCCCACTCCGACGACACGGTGCTCTCGCGCCGCGACGATCTGCGCAACGTGGCGATCGTCGCCCACGTCGACCACGGTAAGACCACGCTGGTCGACGCCATGCTCTGGCAGTCCGGTGCGTTCAGCGCCCACCAGAAGGAACAGGGCGACGTCGACGACCGGGTCATGGACTCGATGGACCTCGAGCGCGAGAAGGGCATCACGATTCTCGCGAAGAACACCGCCGTGCGTTACGGCGAGACCACGATCAACATCATCGACACCCCCGGCCACGCCGACTTCGGTGGTGAGGTCGAGCGCGGCCTGTCGATGGTCGACGGCGTCCTGCTGCTGGTCGACGCCAGCGAGGGTCCGCTGCCGCAGACCCGGTTCGTGCTCCGCAAGGCGCTCGAGGCCAAGCTCCCGGTGATCCTGGTCGTCAACAAGGTCGACCGACCCGACTCCCGGATCGCCGAGGTCGTCGACGAGGCCTACGAGCTGTTCCTCGATCTGGACGCCGACGAGCACCAGATCGAGTTCCCGATCGTCTACGCCAGCGCGAAAGCCGGCCGGGCGTCGCTGGAGCGGCCCGCCAACGCGAGCCTGCCGGACGCCGAAGACCTCAAGCCGCTGTTCGACGCGATCCTGGAGACGATCCCGGCGCCGCGATTCGACCCGAACGTGCCGCTGCAGGCCCACGTCACGAACCTCGACTCGTCGCCGTACCTGGGTCGTCTCGCGCTCTGCCGGGTGCACAACGGGACGATCAAGAAGGGGCAGCAGGCCGCCTGGTGCCGCACCGACGGCACGATCGAGCGGGTCAAGATCACCGAGCTGCTGATGACCGACGCGCTCGAGCGCCGGTCGGTCGAGTCGGCCGGTCCCGGCGACATCATCGCGATCGCGGGTATCCCGGAGATCACGATCGGCGAGACGCTGGCCGACCCGGACGACCCCCGTCCGCTGCCGGTCATCACGGTCGACGAACCGAGCATCTCGATGACGATCGGTATCAACACGTCACCACTGGCCGGTGAGAGCGGCAAGAAGCTCACGGCCCGCCTGGTGAAGAGCCGGCTCGACGCCGAACTCGTCGGCAACGTCAGCATTCGTGTGCTGCCGACCGAGCGGCCCGACACCTGGGAGGTCCAGGGCCGAGGCGAACTGCAGCTCGCGGTGCTGGTCGAGATCATGCGCCGGGAAGGCTTCGAGCTCACCGTCGGCAAGCCCCAGGTCGTCACCCGGGAGATCGACGGCAAGGTGAACGAGCCGATGGAGCGGCTGACCATCGACATCCCGGAGGACTACCTCGGGGTCGTCACGCAGCTGATGGCCCTGCGCAAGGGCCGGATGGAGCAGATGGTCAACCACGGCACCGGCTGGGTGCGGATGGAGTACCTGGTGCCGGCGCGGGGCCTGATCGGTTTCCGTACCGAGTTCCTCACCGACACCCGGGGCACCGGCCTGCTGCACCACGTGTTCGAGCGGTACGAACCCTGGCACGGCGAGCTGCGCACGCGTCCGACCGGGTCGCTGGTGGCCGATCGGCGCGGTCCGACGACCGGCTTCGCGCTGGCCAACCTGCAGGAACGCGGCGTGATGTTCGTCGGTCCGGGTACCGAGGTCTACGAGGGCATGATCGTGGGTGAGAACTCCCGGCAGGACGACATGGACGTCAACCCGACCAAGGAGAAGAAGCTCACCAACATGCGCCAGTCCTCGGGCGACATCCTGGTGCCGCTGATTCCGCACCGCCAGATGTCGATGGAGCAGGCGCTCGAGTTCTGCCGTGAGGACGAGTGCATCGAGGTCACTCCGGCGACCGTGCGGATCCGGAAAGTAGTTCTCTCCGGGCACGAGCGCGAGAAGACCCGCGGCCGTCGCAAGTGGGCCAACCCGCCCGCCTGATCGTTCTGCGGAAGAGACATCGAGCCCGGCTGCGAGAGCGGCCGGGCTCGTTCTCGTTAGCGAATTGATACTTCGGCCGAATCCGTGGACGTAGAGCTACCCACTGTCGCGTCGGCGCAGCGCTCGTGATTGAGCTGTTACACGATTGTGGGCACATGCCGCCTCGCCGTTATGAACATTCGCGTAGCTTTTCGGCGGGGCGGCGCAGATCGGCATGTGCACGTCACAACAGGGACGACCTACGCGGGTCGTCTGCGCAGCCGCGTCCTTCGGAGGACGCTGTCTCACATAGGTCGTTCCACGTCCGGTGTGGGCCGCTACGGCAAGGAAGGAGACGCCAGCGATGAGCACTGTCGGCGGCGATCGATCCGCGACGGAGGCAGCGGGCAGCCTCAGTGGCCCAGGCCCCGTCCTGCCGCTCGACACGGAGGCCGTGCTCGCGCCTGCTTCCGGCGACGAGCCTGGCGACATCGGCCGAGGTGACGCGCCCAAGATCGAGGGACGCTCGCCCGGCCAGATCGCCTGGGCGCGCCTGCGCCGCGACAAGATCGCGGTTGCCAGTGCCGTTGTACTGGTGTTCTTCGTCCTGGTGGCGATCTTCGCAGACCTCATCGTGTCTGCCTACGGAATTAACAAGGACCAGCTCTTCCAGGACCAGCTCGACTCGCTGGGCTACCCGCTCGGCTACCTCGGCGGCGTCGGTGGCGACCACTGGTTCGGCCTCGAACCGCAGCTCGGCCGCGACATCTTCGTGCAGCTGGTCTTCGGTGCCCGTACTTCGCTCGGGATCGCCCTCGCGGCGGCTCTGTTCAGCACCATCGTCGGCGTGATCATGGGCCTGGTCTCGGGTTTCCTGGGCGGCTGGGTCGACTCGGTGATCAGCTGGATCACCGACCTGTTGCTGGCGTTTCCGTTCATCATCTTCTCGCTTGCCGCTATTCCGATCATCAACACGTTGATCACCGGTTCCGTGCAGAAACAACCGAGTGTGGAATCACGGATCTACGTCGTCGTCGGAGTGCTGGTGACGTTCGGCTGGATGAGCACCAGCCGGCTCGTCCGCGGTCAGGTTCTCTCGCTGCGCGAACGGGAGTTCGTCGACGCCGCCCGCGCGGCCGGCGCGGGGACCAGGCACATCATTTTCCGTCAGTTGCTCCCGAACCTCTGGGCGCCGATCCTGGTGACGTTCTCGCTGGCGGTTCCGCAGTACGTGACCACCGAGGCGGCACTGTCTTTCCTCGGTATCGGCGTCACCGAACCGGTGCCGGACTGGGGGCGGATGATCTTCCGCTCGACCAGCTTCGTGTCCGCCGACCCGGCGTACGCGTTCTTCCCTGGCATCGCTCTGTTCTTGCTCGTGCTGGCGTTCAACCTCTTCGGAGACTCGCTGCGCGATGCGCTTGATCCCCGGTCTGCGCGATGACCGGTCGTTACGGGCAAAACCCACCCTCCGCGCGGCGGACGATCTTCGGACGCTCAGTGGTGTGCCCAATGGAAAGAGAGGTACTCGTGCGACGACCAGTACGTACGCTGAGCGTCGGCATCCTCGCAGTGGTGCTTGCCGCTGCCGGTTGCAGCAAGAACACCGGTGAGAACAATTCCACCGGAGATGACACCAAGGCGTCGAAGCAGACCGCCACCCTCGCGGAGAACTCCGACGGACCAGCTCCGGCGGTACCCGGTGCCAAGAAGGGCGGCACCGTAACGATCTACACCAGCGGGGACTTCGAGCACATCGACCCGCAGCAGAACTACGTCGTCCCGGCGCAGACCACCGGTACGAACCTGCTCTACCGGTCGCTCACGACGTACCGCGAGAACGGGGACGGCAAGCTGGAGGTCGTCGGTGACCTCGCCACGAACACCGGCGAGGAGTCCAACGGCGGTAAGACCTGGAAGTTCACGCTGAAGGACGGGCTGAAGTACGAGGACGGCACGCCGATCACGGCGAAGGACGTCGCGTACGGCATCTCCCGGTCGTTCAGCCCCGACCTGCCCAACGGCCCGCACTGGTGGGCGCAGTGGCTGTCCGGCGACCCGGACTACAACAAGACGTACAAGGGTCCGTACAACGGTGGCGCGCTGATTCCGCCGAACACCCAGGTGCCGGACGACAAGACGATCATCTTCAACTTCCCGGAGCCGCACGCGGACACTCCGTTCGCGGCCGCGCTGTCGACCACGGCGCCGGTGCCGCAGGCTCGGGACACGAAGATCCAGTACGACAACCGGCCGTTCTCGTCCGGTCCGTACAAGATCCAGACGTACCAGCGGACCCAGAAGATGGTGCTGGTCCGTAACCAGTACTGGGACCCGAAGACCGACCCGGCGCGTCACGACTACCCGGACTCCTACGTCGTCGACTTCACCCGGACCGCGGAGCAGGCCAGCGAGCTGCTGATCTCCGACGCCGGCACGGCGCAGACGGGTCTGACGTTCCAGGACATGACGATCCCGGCCAGCGTGTACCCGAAGGCCGTTTCGCAGGCCAAGGACCGGATCCTCACCGGCCCGGACCAGTTCGTCTGGCAGTTCAACTTCAACACCCAGCGGGTGACGGACGTCAAGGTCCGGCAGGCGTTGAACTACGCGATCGACCGCCAGGGCCTGCTGAAGGTCTGGGGCTCCTACGCCGGTGACCCGGGCACGACGCTGCTCTCGCCGACGACGTCGGGCTACGAGAAGTACAACGCCTACGACGGTGGCCCGACGGGCAACGTCGCGAAGGCCAAGGAACTGCTGGGTGGCAAGACGATCACGCTGACCTACGGCTACCGCAACACCGAGCGCAACCAGGCGATCGCCGCGTTCCTGCGCAGCAGCTTCAAGCAGGTCGGCGTCAACCTGAACATCCAGCCGATCGACGAGGACCAGTACTACACAGTCATCGGCAAGAAGAACAACCAGTTCGACATGTACATGTACGGCTGGGGTTCGGACTGGCCGGGAGCCGGCACGGTCATCCCGCCGCTCTGGGACGGTAAGCGGATCACGCCCGAGGGCAACAACAACACCGCGTACCTGAACGACCCGAAGACCAACGCGGAGATCGACCGGATCCTGAAGCTGTCCGACCTGACCGAGGCCGACAAGGCCTGGGCCGCGCTGGACAAGGACATCATGACCCGCCTCGCGCCGGCCATCCCGGTCATCTACGACAAGCAGACGACCCTGTACGGCTCGAAGATCGGCGGCATCTACCTGAGCGCGCCGTACGGCAACTCGGGTCTGAACAACCTGTACGTGAAGTAAGTAGTACCAACCCGCTGATCCGGTCGGCCGCCCCTGCGGCGGTCGGCCGGATCGGGTCGAATTCCCTGGTGGGAGAGGCTCGTGGTCCGGTTCATCCTCCGGCGAGGATCGCTCGCGCTGCTGACGTTGTTCGGCGTGAGCATCCTGACCTTCGCAATGTTCTTCGCGGTTCCGACCAGCCCGGCCGAACTGCAGTGCGGACGGGACTGTCGTCCTGCCCAGGTTCAGAACATCGAGAAGCAGTTGGGTCTCGATCGTCCGATCTATGTGCAGTACGGCGAGTACATGAAGGGCATCGTCGCCGGCCGGACGATCGGCTCCGGTGACACCGCGATCGAGTGCAACGCTCCCTGCCTGGGCTGGTCCTTCCGTAGTAGCGAGGCCGTGACCAGCATCGTCGGACGCGCTCTTCCGGTGACGATCTCGATCGTGGTCGGTGGTGCCGTGCTCTGGGCACTGCTGGGCGTCTCGCTGGGCTTCGTCTCGGCGTTGCGCCGGGGTACCTGGATCGACCGTTCGGCGATCGGGTTCTCGCTGGCCGGTGCTTCGCTGCAGATCTACTTCGTCGGCCTGCTGCTGCAGGTGTTGTTCGTCTACACCTTGAAATGGCTACCGACGCCGACGTACACGAGCCCGTTCGAGAACGTCGGTGACTGGTTCCTGGGGATGATCCTGCCCTGGACGACGCTCGCGTTCCTGAACTCGGCGATCTACGCCCGGCTCACCCGCGCGCAGATGCTCGAGACGCTGTCCGAGGACTTCGTCCGGACCGCTCGGGCGAAGGGACTCCCGTCCCGCCAGGTCTACCTGCGCCACGCGCTGCGGGCCGGCATCACGCCGATCGTCACGATCTTCGGTCTCGACCTGGGCGTCTCGCTCGGTGGTGCGGTGATCACCGAGAACGTGTTCGGTATGCCCGGGCTGGGCTTCACCGCGGCCGAGGCGGCCCGCCAACTCAACCTGCCCGTCGTCATGGCCACGGTGCTGCTGGCCGCGTTCTTCATCATCCTGACGAACGTCATCGTCGACTGGCTCTACGCGTATATCGACCCGCGGGTGAGGCTCGGATGAGCAACAACGAAGCTGACACCGACTCTTCAGCGGACTACCTGGAGGTCGAAGACCTCAAGGTGAGCTTCCGGACGATGGACGGCGTGGTGCGTGCCGTCGACGGGGTGTCGTTCGGCGTCCGGCGTGGACAGACGCTCGGCATCGTGGGCGAGTCCGGGTCCGGCAAGTCGGTCACCAGCATGTCGATCATGGGCCTGCACGACGCGCATCGCGCCGAGATCACCGGGCACATCCGGGTGGGCGGCAACGAGATCGTCGGCTGCCCGGACGAGCAGATCCGGAAGCTCCGCGGTCAGACGATGGCGATGATCTTCCAGGACCCGCTCTCGGCACTGCACCCGTACTACACGGTCGGGCGCCAGATCGTCGAGGCGTACCAGATCCACCACCCGGGTGCGTCGAAGAAAGTCGCCCGCAAGCGCGCGGTCGACATGCTCGACCGGGTCGGCATCCCGCGGCCGGACCGCCGCGTCGACAGCTACCCGCACGAGTTCTCCGGCGGTATGCGTCAGCGCGCGATGATCGCGATGGCCCTGGTGAACGACCCCGACCTGCTGATCGCGGACGAGCCGACGACCGCGCTCGACGTGACCGTGCAGGCGCAGATCCTGGACCTGCTCGAGGATCTGCAGCGTGAGTTCCACTCGGCGATCATCATCATCACGCACGACCTCGGCGTGATCAGCCAGATCGCGGACGACGTCCTGGTCATGTACGCCGGGCGCGCCGTCGAGACGGGCTCGGTCGAGCAGGTGCTCCGGCGTCCGCAGCACCCGTACACGTGGGGTCTGCTGAACTCGGTGCCGTCGCTGCACGGGGACGCGGAAGCAGACCTGGTGCCGATCAAGGGCAGCCCGCCCAGCCTGCTGAACCGGCCCTCCGGGTGCGCGTTCCACCCGCGCTGCCCGTACGCCGGCCAGAACGGCGACCGCTCGTTCACCGACGTGCCCGAGCTGCTGCCGGTGCTGGACGACGCCGGGCACGCGGTGGCGTGCCACCTGCCGGCGGACCGCCGGCGCGAGATCTACCAGCGGGACGTCGCTGAGGCAGGGGTGGCGCTGTGAGCGAGAACGTGGGCGTGGCCGAGAAACCGGCCGAGGAGTCGAAACCGGCGAAAGACGCGCTGCTGAGCGTCCGTGGTCTCACGAAGCACTACCCGGTGACCGGCGGCCTGTTCGGCGAGAAGGCGGTCGTGCGCGCGGTCGACGGCGTCGACTTCGACGTGTCGGCCGGTGAGACCCTCGGGCTGGTCGGCGAGTCGGGCTGCGGCAAGACCACGACCGGCCGGATGGTGATCCGGCTGCTCGAGTCGTCGGGGGGCTCGATCACGTTCGAAGGCAAGGACGTGACCAAGGCGCACGGGCGGTCGCTGACCCAGCTGCGCCAGGACATGCAGATCATCTTCCAGGACCCGTACTCGTCGCTGAACCCGCGGCACACGGTCGGCCGGATCATCGAGATGCCGTTGAACGTCAACGGGATCGATCCGCCGGGCGGCCGCAAGAAGCGCGTCCAGGAGATGCTCGAGATCGTCGGCCTCAACCCGGAGCACTACAACCGGTACCCGCACGAGTTCTCCGGCGGGCAGCGGCAGCGGATCGGGATCGCGCGGGCCCTGGTCGTGCAGCCGCGGTTCATCGTCGCGGACGAGCCGGTCTCGGCGCTGGACGTGTCGATCCAGGCGCAGATCATCAACCTGCTGCGGAAGCTGCAGAGCGAGCTGGACCTGGCGTTCCTGTTCATCGCGCACGACCTCGCGGTGGTGCGGCACTTCTCGCAGCGGATCGCGGTGATGTACCTCGGGAAGATCGTCGAGATCGGCGAGCGCGAGGCGATCTACGAGCGGCCGTCGCACCCGTACACCCGGGCGTTGCTGTCGGCGGTGCCGGACGTGACGAAGCTCGGTAACGCCGACTCCAAGCGGATCCGGCTCGCCGGTGACGTGCCGACGCCGCTGGACCCGCCGTCCGGCTGCCGGTTCCGCACCCGCTGCTGGAAAGCCCAGGACAAGTGCGCCACCGAGGTCCCGCTTCTCACGATCAAGAACGGCGGCAGCCAAGCCGCCTGCCACTTCCCCGAGACCTAGTGGGCGGCCCGCCCAGGACAACGCTGCCGAGCGGGCGCGACCACTTGAGTACTAGCTTGTACGCGGCGTGTACGCGCCCGGTCGGCAGCGCTGCCCTGGGCGGGCTCCAGGTCAGGACGAAAGGCCCCCGCGGCGGCGGGGGCCTTTTCGGTTGCGGCTACGGCGCCAGTGAGCGGTGGAGGAAGTCGAGCTGTAGCAGGAGCAGGTTTTCCTTGACCGACTCGTCCGTCGCCATGTGGGTGATGCCGGTCAGGGGCAGCACCTCGTGGGGGCGGCCGGCCGCCAGCAGCGCGGAGGAGAGCTGCAGCGTGTGCGCGGCCACGACGTTGTCGTCCGCGAGGCCGTGCACGATCATCAGCGGCCGGGACAGCTTCCCGGCGTCCGGGATCAGCGACGACCGGCTGTACGCCTCCGGCTGTTCGGACGGCAGTCCCAGGTACCGCTCGGTGTAGAACGTGTCGTACAGCATCCAGTCGGTCACCGGCGCACCGGCGATCCCGGCGTGGAACACGTCCGGCCGCCGCAGCACGGCGAGCGCCGCCAGGTAGCCGCCGAACGACCAGCCCCGGATACCGACCCGTCCCAGATCCAGGTCCGGGTGGTCCTTCGCCACCGCCAGCAGACCGTCGACCTGGTCGTCGAGCACCGCGGTCGCGAGGTCGAACCGGATCGCCTGCTCGAACGACGGCGACACGCCGGGTGTCCCTCGCCCGTCGACGACCACGACCGCGAACCCCTGGTCGGCCCACCACTGCGGCTCGAGCCACATCGTCCCGGCCGCCATCACCTCCTGGTGGTGCGGCCCGCCGTACGGGTCCATCAGCACCGGCAGCCGGGTGCCGGGCACGTGGTCACGGGGGTAGAGCACGGCCGCGGGCAGCCGCCGGTCGGTGACCCGGGTCAGCACCGGCGCCGCCACGAACGGCGGCACCGCGGCCGAGGACTCGAGCGTGTGGGCCCCGATCGTGTAACGGACCCCGACGGTGTCGAGCGTGCGCCGGATCTCGACGGTCGTCGCGCCGCCGGACACCGAGCTGAACCAGCCGACGCCCTCGGTGAGCCGCCGCGCCGTACCGTCCGGGCCCACCCGGTACACGTGGTTCTGCTCCGGGGCGTCCTCGGTGCCTTCGACCAGGAAATCGTCGCCCTCCTGACCGACGTACCGGCGCACGTACAGACCCGCCGGAGTCACCCGCGAGCCGCCGACGGTGAGCTGCCGGGCGTCACCGTCGGAGGAACCGAGCACCAGACGGCCGTCGCCCAGCATCGCCGGGGTTCCCGGCAGAAGCTCCAGCCAGGGTGCACCGGACAGCGACGAGTGCGTGGTGAGCTCGCCGGTATCGGGGTCGGCGCCGAGGACCAGCGCCGTCGACTGACGGCGGTCCATCACCGTGAACAGCGGGCAGCCGCTGTCGTCCCAGCCGCCGGTGACCAGGTAGGGGTAGGCCGCGGTGTCCCAGGCGAGGTCGAGCCGGTCGCCTGCCAGCGGAAGCACGTGCAGGCTGACGGACGCGTTGGGGCTGCCGGCCCGGGGGTAGCGGATTTCCGTCGGCTTGCGGCCGGGCTGCGCCGGGTCGGCGATGTACCAGGTCTGCACCGGGGACTCGTCGACCCGGGCGGCGAGGATGCGCGAGGAGTCCGGCGACCACCAGTAGCCGCGGAACCGGTTCATCTCCTCGGCCGCGGCGAATTCGGCGACGCCCCAGGAGACGCCGTCCTCGGCGATCAGCGTGCGGTCGGTCCAGGTCTCGTCGAGCCGCTCCAGCACGTGCAGTGCGCCGCCGGTGACGTACGCGACCCGCTCGCCGGTCGGGGACGGACGCGGGTCGAGCACCGGCCCGGCCACCGGCAGCTCCACCGGGGTGGGCTCGTCGCCGGGCAGCAGACCGATCCGGAACAGCTTGCCGCCGAGCGTGAACACCACCGTGCGGGTGTCCTCGTCGGTGGCGTACGAGACGATGCCGCCGCCGGCCTCGCGACGCCGCTCGCGCAGCGCCTTCTCCTCGGGCGGGAGGTCTTCGTCGTCGGAGTCACCGGAGTCACGGAACGCGCGCGGATCGGCGACCACCCGCTCGGTGCCGGACCCGACGTCGTACACCCAGAGCGCGTGCACGGGATCGGTCGGGCCGGAGGATCGGAGGAACACGACGCGCTCGCCGTCGCCCGACACGGCAACGGTGCGCGGCGCCCCGAGCGTGAAGGTGCGGGTGCGCGCGGCCAGACGGGGGAACGACGTCGTCTGCGAGTTCACCCGGTCCATAGTGCCAAAGGGCCTGGACGGCCCCGGCCGTACCCTTGAACCCATGACCGCCCGCCGCCTCCTGCTCGTGCACGCACACCCGGACGACGAGACGATCACCTGCGGCGCGACGATGGCCCGGTACGCGGCCGAAGGCGCGCACGTCACGCTCGTCACCTGCACTCTCGGCGAGGAGGGCGAGATCCTGGTGCCGTCGCTGGCCGGGCTGGCGGCAGACCGGGCCGACCAGCTGGGCGGGTACCGGATCGGCGAGCTGGGCCGGGCCCTGGAGGCGCTCGGCGTCACCGACCAGCGGTTTCTCGGCGGTACCGGTCGCTACCGCGACAGCGGCATGATCGGCACCCCGCAGAACGACCACCCGCGCGCGTTCTGGCGGGCCTCCGTCGACGAGGCCGCATCCGAGCTGGCCGAGGTGGTGCGCGAGGTCCGGCCGCAGGTCGTGATCACCTACGACCCGGACGGCCTGTACGGCCATCCGGACCACATCCAGGCCCACCGCGTGACGATGCGGGCCCTCGAACTCGCCGCGGACGAGTGGCGAGTGGAGAAGGTCTACTGGCCGTCGGAGCCGCGCTCACTGCTGGCCCGGGGCATCGAGCAGTTCGCGACCTCGAAGGAGAACCCGTTCGCCGGGGTCCGCGACGTCGACGCGCTGCCGTTCGTCACGCCGGACGAGAAGCTGGGGGCCCGGATCGACGCGTCCGCGTTCGCGCCGGCCAAGCAGGCCGCGATGCGGGCGCACGCGACCCAGGTCGACCCCGGGACGTGGCTGCACGTGCTCGCGGAGAACCTCGGGGTCGAACCGGTCGGCGTCGAGTACTTCATCCGGGCCGTGGGCGAGGCCGGCACCGGCGGCGAATGGGAAGACGATCTGTTCGCGGGGGTCGCGGAGTGAACCCGGACTGGGTGTTGCGGATCTCCGCGGTGTTCGTCGGCACCGTGCTGATCGCGGTCACCGCGATCCTCGCCGCGTTCCTGACGCCGTTCGCGATCGGTACGACCCCGATCCCGATCAGCTGGGTGATCACGGTGGCCGGCATCGTCGCCGGGATCTGGGTCACCGGATACGGCTCCGGAGTGACGCTGCTGACCGGGATCCCGGCGCTGGCCTGGTTCGGCGTGATGCTGACGCTGTCGTCGAAGACGTCCGAGGGCGACCTGCCGGTAGTGGGCAACTGGGTCGGTTACGGGCTGCTGCTGATCGGCATGGCCGCGATCATCGTCACGATTGCGGCGTTCGTCACGAGTACCGCACGCAGAATTTCCTGAGGACCCGGACCGGCCTGGCGCGGATGTCCTAACGTTCCGAGGATGCAGAACAGGTGGACCCGCGTCGGCGTGGTCGTCGCGGTGCTGGTGGCGGTCAATTTCGGCGCACGGATCGTGCTGCGGATCGCGAGTGGAACGAGTGAAGACACCGAGCTCCGGACCGGCATCGTGTCGCTGGCCGGGATGGGAGTCGTGCTCGCGGTCGCCGCGTTCCTGACCGCCCGGCGGTTCCTTCCCGCGGTCACCTCCGGTGACCTGTTCTTCGACATCGTCGTCACGTCGCTCCTGGTGACGCTCGTCGGCCCGTTCATTTCCGGTGGGACGCCGTTCGTCGACGGGCCGGGCCAGTGGCTGCTCCAGCTCGTGGTGTGCGTGGGCGTCCTGCTGGTCGGGGCCGCGCTCGGGGGGCTGCTGGCGGTGGCGTTCGGCGTCGACCCGAAGAGCCGTGCCTGGGGTGCCTACGCGTCCCAGGTCAAGCTCCCGGCCAACGCCAAGCGCCCTGGCAAGGCCCGGACCAAGCCGGTCAAACGGTAGGGCGGTAGTAGCGGTAGGTGTGGTGCTGCCGGAAGCCCAGCTTTCGGTAGAGCGCTACGGCGATCGTGTTGCCGGGGTCGACCTGCAGGTAGACGGCCCGGGCGTCGGTGCGGTCGAGTACGCCGGCCAGCAGGTGGGTGGCCAGCCCGCGTCTGCGGTGCGCAGGGTCGACCTCGACCGCGGTGATCCCGAGCCAGCCCTCGTCGAGCACGGTCCGGCAGATCGCGAGCGGGACGCCGTTCTCCCGCACGGAGGCGAAGCCCGGAGCGTCCGCGGTCCGCAGCACCTCGACGGCGACGTCGGGGATCGGCCGGCCCCGGTACTGGTAGCCGGCCAGCCAGGCGGCGTCCGGGTCGTCGTCGACGGTGACCGGGGGCAGGCCGGGGACCGCCAGGCGGGCGGCCCGGAGCGCGGGCACGCTCGCGACCAGCACCAGCGCGCCCCAGCGGTCGGTCCAGCCGCGGTCTTCGAGTTGCTCGCGGAGGTCGTCGCGGGCGGGGAGCGGGAGCTGGATCGTGGGTTCGAGGCCGCGTTCGGCGTACCAGGCCCGGACGGTGTCGAGCGCGGTGTCGAGCGGGACGCCGGGGTCGCCGAGCGGAAGCACGGAGTTCGCGCGTCCCGTCCACCCGCCCGCGGCCCGCAACTGCCAGCCGCCGAGCGTCGCGGTGTCCAGGCCTCGCCACCCGAGTGCGGCGATCCGCTCCAGCTCCAGCGCGTCGATCCGGGGCACGGGCTTCGGCGGCACCCGTTTCGCCGCCACCACGTCGGCCACGGCCACGGCGACGTCGCCCGCCGCGGTTCTCACCACCACCCGCTGGCGATCCGGGTCGAGCTCGATAAGCTCCCCGAGAAGGTCGCCGAACTCACGCCGACCGTCGTTCTCCTCGCCGAGGATCCGGCGTACGACGACGCGGTGACCGACATCGGTCGGGCGGAGTGACATCCCAAGACCCACCTCTGCATCAGGTTCCGCAGCCAGCGATACTAGATCTCGCAACGGCGGCACTGCACTGCAGTAATGATCCGAAGCAAGCCGCCACCGCGCCTGGAAGGACTACCTACGTGACGTACGTCATCGCCGAGCCCTGTGTCGATGTCAAGGACAAGGCGTGCATCGAGGAGTGCCCCGTCGACTGCATCTACGAGGGGGAGCGGATGCTCTACATCCACCCCGACGAGTGCGTCGACTGCGGTGCCTGCGAGCCGGTGTGCCCGGTCGAGGCGATCTTCTACGAGGACGACGTGAAGGAAGAATGGCGCGAGTACTACAACGCCAACGTCGTCTTCTTCGACGAGATCGGTTCCCCGGGTGGCGCGTCCAAGCTCGGGCTGATCAAGCACGACGCTCCGCTGGTGGCCGCGCTCCCGCCGCAGGAGGCTGAGCACTGAGCGGCCGGCCCAGCCGTTCCGCGTCGCTGCCCGACTTTCCCTGGGACACGCTGGCGCCCTTCGGGAAGCGGGCCCGGGAGCACCCGGACGGCATCGTCGACCTCTCGATCGGAACACCCGTCGACCCGACGCCCGCGGTCGTGCGCGACGCGCTGGTCGCGGCGGCGGACGCACCGGGTTACCCGCTGACGGCGGGAACTCCGGCGCTGCGGGCCGCGATGTCGGCCTGGGTGGCGCAGCGGCTCGCCTGCTCGGCGACGGTCGGCGTACTGCCGACGATCGGGTCGAAGGAGCTCGTCGCCTGGGCGCCGACGCTGCTCGGCCTCGGGCCGTCCGACACCGTGCTCTTTCCCGAGCTGGCCTACCCCACCTACGACGTGGGCATCCGGCTGGCGGGCGCCGTCGGCCTGCGCTCCGACGCGACGACCGCGGCCGGTCCGGGGCGGGTCGCCGCGATCTGGGTGAACTCGCCGTCGAACCCGACCGGGCGGGTGCTCGGCGTCCCGCACCTGCGCAAGGTCGTGGCCTGGGCGCGCGAGCGGGGCACGATCGTGATCTCCGACGAGTGCTACCTGGAACTGGGCTGGGACGTCGAGCCGGTCTCCGTCCTGTCCGACGAGGTGAGCGACGGCGACGTCACCGGGCTGATCGCGGTGCACTCGCTCTCGAAGCGCTCGAACCTGGCCGGCTACCGGGCCGGGTTCGTCGCCGGCGACCCGGCGATCGTCGGCGAGTTGCTCGCGGTGCGCAAGCACGGCGGGATGATCGTGCCCGGGCCGGTGCAGGCCGCGATGGTGGCGGCGCTCGGTGACGTGGAGCACGTCGCCGAGCAGCGTGCGCGCTACGCGGCCCGCCGCACCGTGTTGCGGGAGGCGTTGGTTTCCGCGGGCTTCCGCATCGACCACTCCGAAGCCGGCCTCTACCTGTGGGCCACCCGCGGTGAGCCCTGCTGGGACACCGTGGCCTGGCTGGCCGACCGGGGGATCCTGGTGGCGCCGGGGGCGTTCTACGGCCCCACCGGCGCCCAGCACGTCCGGGTGGCGCTCACCGCCACCGACGAGCGGGTGGCGGCGGCGGTGAAACGGCTCGGAGCCTGAGGGCATCCGTTCAGTTCGCGTGCAGGGCCTCGTTCAGGCCGCCCCAGGAACGCCCGGCCCGGGGTACGGCCTCGAGTGCGCCGGTCAGCGAGTTGCGCCGGAAGAGGATGCCGTCCGCACCGGCCAGCGCCGCCGCCTTCACGACGCTCCCGTCGGGCAGCGTCACTTTCGACCCGGCCGTGATGTAGGTACCGGCCTCCACCACGGAGTCGTCGCCGAGCGGGATGCCCAGCCCCGAGTTGGCCCCGAGCAGGCACCGCTCGCCGATCGAGATCACGGTCGTGCCGCCTCCCGACAGCGTCCCCATGATCGACGCGCCGCCACCGACGTCGGAGCCGTCGCCCACCACGACGCCGGCCGAGATCCGGCCTTCGACCATCGACGACCCGAGCGTGCCCGCGTTGAAGTTGACGAAGCCCTCGTGCATCACGGTCGTGCCGGACGCGAGGTGCGCACCGAGCCGTACCCGGTCGGCGTCGGCGATCCGGACGCCGGACGGGACCACGTAGTCGGTCATCCGCGGGAACTTGTCGACGCCGTACACCTCGAAGTGCGTCCGGGAGGCCCGGGCCCGCGCCCTGACGTCTTCCACCGCCGCGACCGCCACCGGCCCGGCGGAGGTCCAGGCCACGTTCGCCAGGTGCCCGAAGATCCCGTCGAGGTTCACGCCGTGCGGCTTCACCAGCCGGTGCGACAGCAGGTGGAGGCGCAGGTACACGTCGGCGGCGTCCACCGGGGCGGCGTCCGGGTCGGTGACGACCGACACGGCGAAGACCTCGACGCCGCGCAGCGCGTCGGGCCCAACCGCCCCGGCCAGTTCGGGGCCGAGAACGGTCTCTCCCTGGGCCTTGTCGAGCCGCACGACGCCGGGGCCTGTCTGTGGTACCCCCGGTTCGCCCGATCCCAACTTCCCGGCGGGAAACCACACGTCCAGAATCTGCCCGGCGAACTCGGTCGCGAGGCCCACACCCCAAATGCTCGTCACGGACGTCACCCTATCGAGCGCTAGCGTGGCGCCATGACGTTGGACCTCGCCGGTGACCCGATCGCGCTCACGACCACCCTGGTCGACTTCCCTTCGGTCTCGGGTACCGAAAAGCCGCTCGCCGACGAGGTGGAAGTCGCGTTGCGCGCGCTCGACGGCTTCGGCGTGGACCGCGACGGCGACACGATCGTCGCCCGCACCGACCTCGGGAAGTCCCACCGGATCGTGCTGGCCGGCCACCTCGACACGGTGCCGATCGTCGGCAACGTCCCCTCCCGGCGCGACGGTGATCTGCTCTACGGCTGCGGCACGTCGGACATGAAGAGTGGCGTCGCGGTGCTGCTGCACCTGGCCGCGACCGTCGAGGATCCGGTGTTCGACCTCACGCTGGTCCTCTACGACAACGAAGAGGTCGAAGCGGTCAGGAACGGGCTCGGCCGGGTCGGCCGGAACCACCCCGAGTGGCTGGCCGCCGACTTCGCGGTGCTGCTCGAGCCGACCGGCGGGACGGTCGAGGGCGGCTGTCAGGGCACCCTGCGAGCCCGGGTGACGACGCACGGCAAGCGGGCGCACTCGGCCCGGAGCTGGTTCGGCGTCAACGCGATCCATGCGGCGGCGAGCGTGCTCGACCGGCTCACCACGTACGAGGCCAGGACCGTCGACATCGACGGCTGCGTCTACCGCGAGGGGCTGAACGCGGTCGGCATCGAGGGCGGAGTGGCCGGCAACGTGATCCCGGACCGCTGCGACGTCGTCGTCAACTACCGCTTCGCCCCGGACCGGTCGGAGGCCGACGCCGAGCGGCACGTCCGCGAGGTGTTCGACGGGTTCGACGTCGAGGTCACCGACTCCGCGCCCGGTGCGCTGCCCGGCCTGAACTCACCGGCGGCCGAGAGCTTCATCGCGGCACTGGAGGCGCCGGTACAGGCGAAACTGGGTTGGACCGACGTGGCCCGGTTCGCGACGCTCGGCGTCCCGGCGGTGAACTTCGGCCCCGGCGACCCCGGCCTGGCCCACCAGGCCGGGGAGTACGTCGACGTCCGGCAGATCACCGACGCCGCGGCTGCGCTGCGCCGATACCTCACTGCCCACTGACGTTCACCGCCTGCGGGATACGGTGACGGGCATGAGCAGTAGCCCCGAACACCAGCGTGGACCGGTCACGCTCCGCCGCAAGCAGGTGCCGTCGAGCACCACCGACCAGCGTCTGCTCGACAACCGCAGCGGCCGGGCGGATTTCATCCACTCGGACACCTGGCGGGTGCTGCGGATCCAGAGCGAGTTCGTCGAGGGGTTCGGTGCGCTCGCCGAGCTCGGCCCGGCGGTCAGCGTGTTCGGCTCGGCCCGCACGCCCGTCGGGCACCCCGATTACGAGCTGGCCGAGCGGCTGGCACGCGCGCTGGTCGAGGCCGGCTTCGCGGTGATCACCGGCGGCGGCCCGGGCACGATGGAGGCCGCGAACAAGGGCGCCAGCCAGGCCGGCGGGGTCAGCGTCGGGCTCGGCATCGAGCTGCCGTTCGAGCAGTCGATGAACAAGTGGGTCGACGTCGGGGTCGACTTCCGGTATTTCTTCGCCCGCAAGACGATGTTCGTCAAGTACGCCCAGGCGTTCTGCGTCCTCCCCGGCGGGTTCGGCACGCTCGACGAATTGTTCGAGGCGCTCACGCTGGTGCAGACCCGCAAGGTGACCCGGTTCCCGGTCGTCCTGATCGGGACGAAGTACTGGGGCGGGCTCGTCGACTGGCTGCGCGCGACCATGCTGGCCGACGGCAAGATCTCCGAGCAGGACCTCGACCTGATCCAGCTCACCGACGATATCGACGAGGCCGTCGCGGCCGTGCTCTCGGCCGAGCGGCTGACTTCCGACCAGGCCACCGGCATCAACGATGCCCCGGTGGAGGCCTGAGTGGCGGCGGTCTGCGTCTACTGCGCTTCCTCGACGTCGATCGGGCCGTCGTTCGTGGAGCTGGCGCGTCAGGCCGGGGTGGAGCTGGCCCGGCGGGGACACACGCTGGTGTCCGGCGGCGGCCGGGTCTCGATGATGGGCGCGGTCGCGGCCGCGGCGCGGGCCGGGGGAGCACGCACGATCGGCGTCATCCCGGAGGCCTTGAGCAGCCGGGAGATCGCGGATTTCGACTCCGACGAGCTGATCCTCACGACCGGCATGCGGGAGCGGAAGGCCGCCATGGACGCCCGTGCGGACGCGTTCCTCGGCCTCCCCGGCGGGATCGGGACGCTCGAAGAGGTGTTCGAGGTCTGGACGTCCCGATCGCTGGGCATGCACGCCAAGCCGGTCGTGGTGCTGAACGCCGACGGGTTCTACGACGGGTTACTGAACTGGCTGCACGAGCTCGCCGGTTCGTCGTTCGTGCGTCCGGAGGCGCTCGCGCTGCTGATCGTCGTCGAGACGGTACCGGCCGCGTTCGACGCGATCGACGAAGGACTTCGTCATACCGCCCGAATCGAAGCCGGACCGTCTGCTCCGGTGCGAGTGCAGCCCGAATAGACGCAACTGCCCCCACCGGCACCGGCCGTTGTGGACGATGTGAGGCGTGGCCGTTCCCCACTCCGTCGCGCTGCGCCTGCTCGGCGCGGTGGGCCTGCGCACCCGTGAGGTCGAGCACCGCCTCGGCGGCCGGAAGATCCGAATCGTCCTGGCGTCGCTCGGCCTGCGGTTGAACCAGACGGTGCCGGTCGGCCAGCTGATCGCGGACGTCTGGGGCGAGGCGCACCCGGCCACCGCGCGCAATACCGTCCAGGTCTACCTCTCCGGCATCCGAAGAGCCTTGGAGACGACCGGGCACCCGTTCCAGCTCGATCGGTTGCCGGGCGGCTACCGGCTTTCCGGCCGTCCCGAGCAGGTGGACTGGCTGCGTTTCGAGCTGCTGGCCGGCCGGGCCCGGACCGCCGGTCGGAACGGGGAGCACGAGGCCGCGCTGAGCACGCTCACCGAGGCCCTGCTGCTGTGGGAGGGTGCTCCGCTCGCCGACATCTTCGGGTCGCCGTTGCACACGGCGTTCGCGGCCCGTCTGGACGCCGCCCGCCTCGGCGCGCTGTCCGACCGCTTCGGCGCCGACCTGGCGCTGGGGACCCCCGGCCTGGTCGCGGAGCTGGCCGAGCTGGTGGCGGCCCACCCGCTGGACGAGCAGTTCACCCGGCACCTGATGCACGCGCTGGCGAACGACGGCCGGCCGGCCGAGGCGCTCGCGCTGTACGCCGAGTTCCGCGACCGGCTGTTCGCCGAGCGCGGGGTGGAACCCAGTGTCCGGCTCACCCGCCGCTACCAGGCCATTCTGACGAACGACAGGCCGGATCCGGTCGCCGTGCGCCCGGTCGGGCCAGTGCCGCCGCGGGTCTCCGGTGACCTGATCGGGCGGGAGATCGAGGTCGCCCAGGTGCTCGGCCTGCTCACCGAACCCGGGCTGGTGACGCTGACCGGCCCGCCGGGCGTCGGCAAGTCCCGGCTGGCGGCCGAGGTGATGGCGCGGTGCACGAGCCTTCACCCGCTGGTCGTGCGGCTCGACGCGGTATCGGACGCGGCCGATGTCGGCACCGCCGTCGCCGACGCCTGCGGACCGCAGCCCGCGGCCGTGGCCCGGCGATCCGCGCGGGAGCGGATCCGGTACTCGCTGGTCGGGAGCTCGGCGCTGCTGGTGCTCGACAACTGCGAGCACGTCGCGGCCGAGTGCGCCGACCTCTGGAACGACCTGCTCTCCGACGGGTCGCTCCGGGTGCTCGCGACCAGCACGCGTCCGCTGCACGCGCGAGGTGAGACCACGGTCCGGCTGTCACCGCTGGCTGTCCCGCCGGCCGACGGTGTCACCGCCGCCGAGATCGGCGGGGTCGACTCGGTGGCGCTGTTCTGCGCCCGGGCCCGTGCGCTGCGTCCGGCGTTCGTGCTGACCGACGACCTGGCGCCGGCCGTCGGTGAGATCTGCCGTCTCGTCGACGGGATTCCGCTCTCGCTGGAGCTGGCCGGCAGCCGGACCCAGGTCCTGAGCCCGGCCGAGCTGGCCGAGCGGCTCGGCGACCAGCTCCAGATGCTCCGCTCGGTGCCCCGCCGACCGGACGATCGCCACGATTCGCTGGTCTCCGCGGTGGCGGCCGCCGTAGCGCCGCTGGACGCCGACGAACGCACGCTGTTCGCCCGGCTGTCGGTGTTCTCGGACTCGTTCACGTTGCGCGCCGCCGAGGCGGTGGCCCCGCCCGGTGCGCCGGTCATCGACGTGCTGCACGGTTTGGTGGACGCATCGCTGCTGGTCGCCGACGTGTCCGGCCGGGAGAGCCGATTCCGGATGCTGGAGTCGGTGCGGCAGTTCGGCCGGTCGATCCTGAGCACGAGCGAGACCGCGGAGGCCAACGAACGCCGCGCCGTGTACCTGCGGGACCTGGCCGACCGCGCGGCCGCCGGACGCCATGGCCCGGACCGCCTGATTTGGCGACGGCGGCTGGACGGGATGCGTCAGGACCTCCGGCACACCCTCGACGACACGTTGCGTGCAGGGCGGCTGGACATCGCTTTACCGCTGGTCGCGGCGTTGGGCTGGTGGTGGTCGAACACGCCGCAGACGGGTCTGGAGTGGTACCGCCGGGCGCTGTCGGCAGCCGGGGAGACCACCGCCGTCGTACCCGCCCAGCTGCTCGCCGTCGAGTTGTCGGCGGCGGTCATCGCGTCGTATCTGGTCCTGCCGGAGGCGCTGGAGTACGCGCGGGCCGCGGAGGCGACCGCCGACCGGCTCGCCGACAGCGCCGGGCGGATGCGTGCGCTCCAGCACCAGGCGGACATCGCGCACGAGCTGGGTGACCTCGACCGGGCCCGGGAAGCGGCCGACGAGGCCTGGCAGCTCGCGGCCGCCCGCGGTGAGCCCTGGGCGGCCGGTCGGTGCGGGCTGTCGGTCGCTTACAACCACCTCGCGGCCGGCGCGGCCGATCAGGCCGAACGCTGGGCCGCCGACGCCGCCGGGCACTTCGGCCGGGCCGGGGACGAAGGAGGCCGGGCCGACGCGCGTCTGCTGATCGCCGAAGTGCGCCTGCACGAGGGAGCCCACCAGGAGGCCGAGGCGCTGCTCACCGAGGCCCTCGAGGTCTTCCGCGCCCAGGAGGACGACGAGCAGACCGCCCGCGCAGCCACGCTGCTCGCGGACGCGGTCCACCGGCGCGGAGCCCGATCGGACGCGGAGGACCTGATGGAGGACGCGTTCGATCATCACGCCGAGATCGGACACCCCTGGGCGATCGCCCATGACCTGGACGTCCTGGCGTCGGTTTGCGCCCGGCAGAACTCGAGCCGGGACGCAGCCGTGCTCCTGGGAGCCGCCGACGCCGTGCGTACCTCCGCGGGCCTGACCCCGACGCCGTACGACGACGCCCGCCGGGCGAGCGTCGCGGCCGCCTGTGAACGGGTGCTGGGCCAGCGGGGAGCACGAGAGGCCGTGCGGGCCGGCGCGACCAGCGACCCCACTGCCGTGCTGGGTGATGCCCGGTCGGTGCTACGCCGCCCGGCCGAGACTTCGGTCGCCTGAGCGCTACGGCTTCGGGGTGGCCGAGGGGGACGGCGTGGGCGCCCCGTCGTCGAGGTTCCATTTGTTGGGGCACGGGAGCGCCGAGGCCGGTGAACTGACGAGGAAGAACGTGGCCGACGCGGTGAGGACGGCGAGCAGTACGGAGAGGGCCAGCTTCGTGGACGTTGGCATGATGCTCCGATCCAAGGCGGTCTCCCGTCAGGCTAGGTCGACTCGGCAGCCATCGGAAGCCGGACCGCCTTTCAGGATTTCTTCAGGGTTTTCGCCGCTTTCGGCGTGAGCCTTTCAGGTCGTTTCAGGATTCCCGCCGGACCTGTTCACCGTGACGCTTTCGTCAATAGAGTGCTGCTCATCGACCTCCCGGAAGGAGGTGAAGGAAATGCTGGATCTGGAGTTCGTCGAATACGTCCGCTTGGACAAGATCCCGGCCGGACTCGCCTGTGAACTCATCGAACTGGACTCGCAGGTCGCCGAAGAAAGTCAGTGGAACGGATTCCTGAGCTGTATCTGATCGTTCGTGCACCAACCGGAATCAGTGCATTTTCACACGGAGGAGAACCGACATGCTGGACCTCGAGAACATCGAAGAAGTGAACCTGACCGACCTTCCGGACGCGCTGGCGGGTGAGGTCACCGACGCCGAGGCGCAGGTCGCCGGGGAGCTGCAGTGGAACGGGTTCGGCAGTTTCATCTGATCGTCCGACCCGGCCCGGGCCCAGTGCCCGGGCCGGGTTCCGCGTCCGGCGAGGAGAACGCACATGGCTGCGATCGAGTTGGAAATGCCTACCTCGGGCCCGGTCGAGGAATGGCCGGCCCAATTGTTGGACGTCGGTGCATTGACCCGGGACGGATGGCGTCCGGAGCCGTTCGGTGAATTCGTCGTCAAGGTGCACAGTAGATGCAATTTGGCGTGCGACTACTGCTACATGTACGAGATGGCCGACCAGAGTTGGCGCTCGCAGCCGGCGGTCATGTCGGACCGGGTGATGGAGCAGGTCTGCTTCCGGATCGCCGAACACGCGGCGACTCACCAGCTCGACGTCGTTTCGATAGTGCTGCACGGCGGGGAGCCGCTCCTGGCGGGGGCGACCGCGATCCGCCGGTTCATCCGGCTCGCCCGCGAGGTCGCCGCGCCGACCCGGGTCGAGTTCGGCGTGCAGACCAACGGCATCCTGCTCACCCGCGAATTCCTCGACCTGTTCGGCGAGTACGGCGTCCGGATCGGCGTGAGCCTGGACGGGGACGAGGCCGGGCAGAACCGGCACCGCCGCTACGCGAACGGCCGGGACAGCTACGACCGGGTCGCGGCGGGGCTGCGCCTGCTGACCTCGGACGAGTACCGGCCTCTGTTCAGTGGTCTGCTCTGCACGATCGACGTCGACAACGATCCGCTCGCGACCTATCGGGAGATGGCCGGCTGGGGGCCGCCGAAGGTGGACTTCCTGCTTCCGCACGGGACCTGGGAGACACCGCCGCCGCGGCGGACTCCGGACCCCTCGTCGACGCCGTACGCCGACTGGCTGATTCCGATCTTCGACCACTGGTACTCCGGTGCCCGGCCCGCGCCGCGCGTCCGGATGTTCAGCGCGATCATCCGCCTGCTCCTCGGACGCGCGGCTGCCAGCGAACACGTCGGCCTCGGCCCGATCCGGCTGCTCGTCGTCGAGACCGACGGCACCCTGCAACAGGTCGACACGCTGAAGAGCGCCTACGCCGGAGGGCCCGACACCGGACTGACCGTGGCCGCCAACGCCCTGGACGACGCGCTCTTGCACCCCTCGATCGTCGCCAGGCAGATCGGCGTCGAAGCGCTCGGCCCGGCCTGTCGGTCGTGCTCGCTCCGCGACGTCTGCGGCGGCGGCGACTACCCGCATCGCTACCGGGCGGGCTCCGGCTTCCGTCACCCGTCGGTCTACTGCCCGGACCTGATGCGGCTGATCACGCACGTCAAAGACCGCGTTCGCGTCGATCTCGTCGTCGCCCGGAAGGAGACCCGCTCATGAGCGCACCCACTCGGGCTTCGTCGGTGGAAGAGCTGGCGTCTGCCCTCGCCGCCGGAACCGGACCCGCGGTGTCGGTCGGCCGGCTGTACTCCGGGCAGCTGAAAATTCGGACCAGTCGCCTGCGCGCGCTGGTCGCGAAGGCCGGCGACGCCGATCCGTCGGGGTTGCTCATCGAGAGCTACGCCACCCTGCGCGCCGTCCAGGCGAGTCACCCGCGGATCGTCACCGCGTTGCTGCTCTACCCGCACGTCGGGGCCTGGCTGGCGGACAGCCTTCGCCGGCTCGACCCGGCGCGGGCGACCGACGGCGCTCCGCACGCCGGACCGGGATACCTGTCCGGGCTGGCCGCCGCGGCCGTCCTGCGCGCAGGCACCGGGGCTACCGCCCGGCTGACCGTCACCGAATCCGGGCAGGTGTTCCTCCCGACGCTCGGCACGTGTCTGCTGCCCGCCGGTCCGGCGTCCACCTGGAGGTTGGAGGGACACCGGATCACCGACGGACAGCGGGATGTTCCGCTCCCGGCGGATCTCTCCGAGCAGACCGACACGTGGGTGCCGATCCGGCGGTTGCGGTCGGACCACGGAGCGCCGATCGACGTCGCTTTCGACGACCAGGACCCCGCACGGACCTGTGGGCCGCACCTCACGCTCAGCTCACGGCTCGGTGAGGTGGAGTGGGCAGCCTGGCAGCGGGCGTTCGACGACGGGTGGGCGATGCTGCGCGCCGATCACCCGGAGTACGCGGACGGCATCCGGGCCGGCTTGCAGTGCGTGGTGCCGCTGGACGCGCTCGGCGGCGGAAGCAGCTCGAGCCTGACCGTCGGGGACGCCTTCGGCGCGGTGGTCACGACGCCGCCGGCTGACGGCGGGGCGATCGCGCTCACGCTGGTCCACGAGTTCCAGCACAACAAACTCTCGGCCCTGCTCGATCTCGGTCCCCTCTACGAAGGGGACTCGGACGAGCGCTTCTATGCGCCCTGGCGGGACGACCCACGTCCGTTCGGCGCGGTGCTGCAGGGCGTGTACGCGCACCTGGGCGTGACCGATTTCTGGAGGGTCCACCGCTGGTCGGCCCCGGAGGAGTCCGCGGCGCTGGCTCATCTCGAGTTCACTCGCTGGCGTCAGCAGACCGAGGAGGCCGCAGCCGAGTTGGCGCGGGCGTCCGTGGTCACCGACCTCGGACGGGACTTCCTCGCGGTCATTTCGGGGCGATTGGCGCAGTGGGGTACCGAACCGGTTCCCGGCTCCGCCGAGGCGGCCGCGGCCGCGGCTCGCTTCGAGCACCGGATCGGCTGGCGGCTGCGGAACATGCGGCTCACTCCGGCCCAGATCGCATTGCTGGCGGACGCCGTGCGCGACGAGCCGTTGACGCCGCTGGACGCCCCGGTCGACGCCCGCGCGATGACCGTTCCCTGGACCCAGGTGTGGAGCGCCCGGCTGCGGCTGATGTACGCGGCGGTAGACCGGCCGGACTTCTACGAGCGGCTGCGCAGCGGTGCCGAGACGGTGGACGACCCGGTGGCGGTTTCCGACGCCGATCTCGCGTGCCTGGTGGGCGACTACCAGGCGGCCGAGCCGATCTACGAGGCGGAAATCGCCGCCGGTGGATCGTGGGAGACCGGCGCGTCGTGGGAAGCCTGGGCCGGTCTCGTGCATTGTTACCGGATCACCCGTCCGGGGCCGGCCGCGGACTTTCTCCGGACCCGTCCCGAGGTGGTCGCGGCGGTGCACGCGGTGGTCGGCCTCTCGCCGTACGAGACGGCCCGGCGACTCGCGGAGGTTTGGCCATGACCGCGCCGACCAACTGGCGCCGGGATTTTCACCTGCTGTGGACCGGGACGACGCTGACCCAGCTCGGCGGCGCCGGGTCGGTCTTCGTCTACCCGCTGCTCGCGCTGGCGCTGACCGGGTCGCCGGTGCTCGCGGGCTGGGTGGTGTTCGCGGCCCTGGTGCCCGCGACGATCCTGTACTTGCCCGCGGGGGTCCTCGCCGACCGGCTCGATCGGCGGACGGTTCTGGTGGTCAGCGCCGGTGTACGGGGGGTTGCCGCGCTGAGTCTGCCGCTGGCGCTCGGGACCGGCCACGAGTGGGTCTGGATGCTGCCGATCGTCGCGCTCGTCGATGGCGCCTGCGCGACGCTGTACTCGGTGACCGAGGCCTCGTACGTCCCTCGGCTGGTTCCTCCCGAGGCGCTCTCCGGCGCGATCGCACGCAACGAGGCGCGGTTCCACCTGGCGACGCTGCTCGGGCGTCCGCTGGGCGGACTGTTGTTCGGCCTGGCGCAGATCCTGCCGTTCGTCCTCAACGCGGTGTCGGGGATTGCCGCGGCGATACTCGCCGGGCTGGTGCGGGGTCCCCGGGCAACCGGTACCCGCACGTTCTCCGGGCTGTCGGCGGACCTGCGGGGCGGGCTGGTCTGGGTGGCCCGCCAGCGGGTCGTCCGCCTCGGGATCGCACACGACACCGTGCAGAACTTCCTCATGCAGGCGGTAGGTCTGACGGTGATCGCCCGGGCTCTCGAGCAGGGGATTTCCGGGTGGGTCATCGGGATCGTGATGGCTGCCGGGGGAGCGGGCGGGGTGCTCGGGGCCTGGATCGCGCCGACGACGCTGCGCGGCCGGAGCGTCCGGCAGGTACTGGTCGCTCTGGGTTGGGCCTGGGTGGTGTTCGCGGGCTGTCTGACGGCCGCGCCGCAGCCGGGCGCACTGGTCGCCGCCTTCGTGCTCTTCGGGTTGATCTCGGCGCACACGAACGTGGCGATGGTGAACTACCAGGCTCGAGAGGTGCCGCCCGATCTGCTCGGGCGGGTCATCAGCGTCGACCGGTTCGTCTCGATGTGCATGGTGCCGGTCGGTGCTCTCGTGGCCGGGTACGCGCTGCCGACGGTGGGCGCCCAGTGGACCTTGGGACTGCTCACGATGGGCGGAGTGGCGTGGGCGGCGCTGCTGACCGTGGTGCTCGGCCGGATGCCGGCGGCGGACGTCGGAGTGGCGGCGGTGCCGGAACGTGCCCCGGCCGTACCGGAGCAGGTGCCGGCCTGAGCGTCAGGCCAGTCCCCGGCGGGTGAAAGCGGGCGGCCGGGTGCCTCGGATGGACGCGACCATGTCGAGCACCCTCCTGGTGGCCAGGACGTCGTGGGCCCGGAACACCCGGGCCCCGAGCCACGCGCTCACCGCCGTCGCGGCCAGCGTGCCCTCCAGCCGGTCGTCCACCGGCAGGTCGAGCGTCTCGCCGACGAAGTCCTTGCGGGAGAGCGCCACCAGCACCGGCCACCCGGTCGCGACCAGCGCCTCCAGTTCGCGGGTCAGCGTCAGCGAGTGCCAGGTGTTCTTGCCGAAGTCGTGCGCCGGGTCGATCAGGATCCCGTCCGGCCGCACGCCCGCCTCGACCGCCGCCGAGGCCAGGCGCGTCACGGTCGCGACGACGTCCGCGGTGACGTCCGGGAACGTCGGCCGGTGCGGACGCGAGCGGGGCGTCAGCCCGCCGGCGTGGGAGCAGATCAGCCCCGCGCCGGTGTCGGCGGCCACCCGGGCCAGTCCGGGGTCGGCACCCGACCAGGTGTCGTTGAGCAGGTCGGCACCGGCCTCGACCGCCGCCTCGCCGACCTCCGCGCGCCAGGTGTCGATGCTGATCACCAGGTCGGGGTAGCGGCCGCGCACCTCCCGGATGAGCGGAACCGTGCGGCGCGCCTCCTCGGCGGCGTCCACCACCGCGCCGGGGCCGGCCTTGACCCCGCCGATGTCGACGATCTGCGCCCCGTCGCGCACCGCGGCGTCGACCGCGGCCAGCGCGGCGTCGTCGGTGAACGTGGCTCCGCGGTCGTAGAACGAGTCGGGTGTGCGGTTGACGATGGCCATCACCAACAGGTCATCGTCGTCGAACTGCTGGCGGCCGAGCCGGAGTGGCATGCCCTCATTCTGCGTCGGGCTGCATGGTCTCGTGACAGGCGTGCCACGATGCGGGGGTGGGAAGCTTCCTCCTCATCGTCGTGGCCGCGATCATCCTGGCCGGCATCGTGTTCGGTGCCGCCGCGTTCACGCTGGGCCGTGACCGCGGGCTGACCCCGCCACGACCGGACGGCGTGCCGTTCGACCTGCCGGCCGACCGGCCGCTCGACCGGGCCGACGTCGACGTGCTGCGGTTCGACACCGGCCTCCGGGGCTACCGGATGGACCAGGTCGACGACCTGCTGGCGCGCGTCGCCGACGACTTCGATTTCCTGCACACGCGGATCATCGATCTGGAGGATCAGCTCGCCGCCCGCAGAGGCGACAGCGAGGACGACGAACGTCCGTTCGACTTCCCGTGGGCGAACGAAGACGGCTCCGGGAAAGCCACCGCGCCGCCCGCGGAGACCGGCGTGGCCGGCACCACCGAGGCCGACGACGCCGAGGTGCTCGAGTCCGGCGACTCGGTGCGGGCCACGTCCGAGCAGGCCCGATGACGTCGGCCGCCGACGTACCGGCCGACCTGGCGAGACCCGGGCCGGGGCGGGTCTCCGTCCGGGTGACGGTCCCGTCCGACCTCGAGACCGCGTTCGCCGCCGCGACCGACTGGCCGGCCCAGGGCAGGTGGATCCCGTTCACGCACGTCCGCGTGGTCGAGGGAGACGGCCGCAGCCCCGGTAGCGTCGTACACGCGTTCACCGGGATCGGGAAGGTCGGGTTCCTCGACGTCTTCACGGTGGTCGGCTGGGAGCCGCCGCACCGCGTCGACGTGGTGCACACCGGCCGCGTGGTGCGGGGTCCGGGCGCGTTTCAGCTGGTAGAAAGAGGTCCCGAGCGCACCGACATGATCTGGAGCGAAGACCTTCACCTGCCGTTCGGCGCGGTGGGCGAGTTCGCGTGGGCGGTGGTCGGCCCGCTCGCGGCCGCCGGACTGAAGGTGGGCCTCCGGCGGTTCGCCCGGTACGTCGGCACGCTGGCACGGGCGTGACCGAAGAGCTCGCGCTCGCCGAGACCGGGCTGGTCCGCGGCGCGGACGGCCGGTTGCGCTGCTCCTGGGCGGGTTCGACCGAGGATTACGTCGCTTACCACGACGACGAGTGGGGCCGCCGCCTGACCGGCGACGACGCGCTCTACGAGCGCGTCTGTCTGGAGGCCTTCCAGTCCGGCCTCTCCTGGATCACGATCCTGCGCCGCCGGGAGGGCTTCCGGCGTGCGTTCGCGGGCTTCTCGATCGCGTCGGTGGCCGCTTTTGATCAATCGGACGTCGAGCGGCTGCTCGCCGACACCGGCATCATCCGCAACCGGGCGAAGATCGAGGCCGCGATCACGAACGCCAGGCTGGCCGCCGAGCTCCCGGAGGGCCTGTCCGCGCTGCTCTGGTCGTACGCGCCGCCGCCGAGGCCCCGGCCACGCGCCCGGGCGGACGTTCCGTCGATTTCGGCGGAGTCGACCACGCTCGCCAAGGACCTCCGCAAGCGTGGTTTCCGGTTCGTCGGGCCTACCACCGCGTACGCCCTCATGCAGGCAACCGGTATGGTCGATGACCACATCCAGGGCTGTTTCGTAGGCGCCGAGTAACCGGCGGCGACCCCGTCCGAACCGCGCCCGGCCTCTTTTGCGCAGGTCCGGCGGGTGCTTGTCCACTGTGTTTAGCCGGGTCGAGTTTGGGACGCCAGCAGGTATGGGCGAGAATAAGACAGTAGTGAGATGTCCCGGGCACGTGAGATCCAGCGAGCCTGCAAGGAGTGACCGGAGTTGCACCGACGGTCACCGGTCGAGGGGAGCACGAGATGGCGGCCATGAAGCCGCGGACAGGTGACGGTCCGCTCGAAGTCACCAAGGAGGGCCGCGGCATCGTGATGCGCGTACCGCTCGAGGGTGGTGGGCGCCTCGTCGTCGAGATGAACGCCGACGAGGCCAGCGCGCTCGGGGACGCTCTGAAGAACGTCGTGGGTTAATCGCCCCGAGGGCAGCCGGCTCGGGCCGGCACGGTGCCGCTCCGTGCCAGGCCGAGCCGGCTGACTCTTGTTCCGGGCTAGCGCTGCCTCTATCCGCAGATCGGGAGGGTCCCGTGCTCGACGTCCGTCTGGTGGCTGTTGCCGATCTGCCTGCCGACGCTCCGCCCCTGGTGCTCGCGCTACCTACCGTGCCCCCGGCCACGCCGGAGGACTCGACGCCGGACGGCTCGACGCCGGACGGCTCGACGCCGTCCGGCGACACGCCGGTCGGCGACACGCCGGACGACGGTGAGGAGCGCAGGGCGGAGCCCGCGGTGCTGCCCGAGACGCCCTACGGCTATCCGGAGCACCTGCAGAACCTGATCGCGGCCTGGCTGGACGACGAGCGGCTCCCGGAGCCGCCCGCCAAGGGCAAGGCCGGCGAGATCGCACCGCTCCCGCTGCCCGGCGGCGTGCCGGCCGTGCTCCTGCTGGCCGGTACCGGCGACGGTACCGAGGCCGACTGGCGCAAGACCGGCGCCGCCCTGGTCCGGGCCGCCTCGTCGAACCCCGAGGTGACGCTCGCGCTGCCGTCGGACGCCACGCCTGAGGCCGTCCGCGGTCTGTTCGAGGGCGCGCGGCTGGCCTCGTACCGGTTCACGCTGGCGTCCGACCCCAAGCCGCCGAAGCTGACCAGGGTGAACGTCGTGGTCGACGACCCGGCCCGGTTCGCCGACGCGGTCGCGCGGGCCGAGGCGGTGACCCGAGGCACGGTGTTCGCCCGAGACCTGGTCAACACGCCGAGCAACATCAAGAGCCCGGAGTGGTTCGCCGACCAGGCGGTCGAGGCGGCCGCGGTGCTGGGCATCGACGCGCAGGTCCGCGACCCCGAGTGGCTGGCCGCCAACGACTTCGGGGGCATGCTCGCGGTCGGCGGCGGCTCGACCCGCGGCCCGCGCCTGCTCGAGCTGCGCTGGGCGCCCGAGGGCGTCGAGCTGCACACGCTGCGTCACGTCGTGCTCGTCGGCAAGGGCATCACGTTCGACACCGGCGGTATCTCGATCAAGCCCGCGCAGGGCATGCAGATGATGAAGAAAGACATGGGTGGCGGCGCCGCGGTCGTCGGCGCGGTGCTCGCCGCGGCGACGCTGGAACTGCCGCTCCGGGTGACCGTGCTCGTGCCGCTGGCCGAGAACATGCCCAGCGGTACCGCGTACCGCCCCGGCGACGTCGTCCGCCATTACGGCGGGCGCACCTCGGAGATCTTCAGTACCGACGCCGAGGGCCGGATGGTGCTCGGCGACGCGCTGGCGTACGCGGTCGCGACCCTGCGGCCGGACGTCCTCATCGATCTGGCCACGCTGACCGGCGGTCAGGGGGTCGCGCTCGGTAAGCGCACCGCGGCGTTGTTCTCGGAGAACGACGACCTGGCGAAGGCGCTGTTCGAGGCGGCCGAGCAGGCCGGCGAGCGGGTCTGGCAGCTTCCGCTGCCGGAGGACTACCTGGACCAGATCGATTCGGACGTCGCGGACGCCAACAACTCCGGCGGACGTGGTGCGCAGACCGCCACCGCCGCACTGTTCCTGCGGCCGTTCACCGGCGAGGCGCGCGACCGCTGGGTGCATGTGGACATGTCCAGCCCGGCCTGGTCCGACGCCCCCAACGACGAGCTCACCAAGGGCGCCACCGGCTGGGGCGTCCGCACCCTCACCCGCTGGCTCGAGTCGGCGGCGGCACGCTGAGAACGGCGCTGACAAGCGAGCGCGCCTCCTTGTGACGCTTCGCTGACGTCACGGCGTCGGCGCGCTCGATTGCCAGCGCCGCCCTCAGCGCGCTCAGCGCAACGCGCCTTTGGCGCGGTTTAACCCAAGCCCATGTAAACGGTGAGGGTTTGTTCGGCGATGGCTTCCCAGCTGAACAGGTCGACGGCGCGCTGACGGCCGGCGCGGCCCAGTTCGCTGCCGCGCAGCGGATTGCCGACGACGGTCGCGAGCGCCTCGCCGAACGCGACCTCGAAGGCGGGCAGGTCGTCGGGGGTGTACGGCACCAGCAGCCCGGTCACGCCGTCGACCACGACCTCGGGGATGCCGCCGACCGCGCTGGCCACCACCGGCGCGCGGCAGGCCATCGCCTCGAGGTTGACGATGCCGAGTGGCTCGTACACCGACGGGCAGGCGAACGCCGACGTGTGGCTGAGCAGCGAGATGACCTCCTCGCGCGGCAGCATCTCGGTCTGGTGCAGGACGGTGTGCCCGTCGGCGCGCAGGCGCTCGATCCGCCCGGTCACCTCGGCCGCGATCTCCGGCGTATCGGGCGCCGAGGCGCACAGCACCAGCTGGATGTCTTTGTCGATCCGCTCGGTCGCGGCCAGCAGGTGCGTGATGCCCTTCTGCCGGGTGATGCGTCCGACGTAGAGCACGTACGGCCGGTCGGCGTCGATGCCGATTTTCGCCAGCACCGCGTCGTCGCTGGTCGGCGCGTACAGCTCGGTGTCGACCCCGTTGTGGACGACGTGGACCCGTTCAGCGTTCAGCGCCGGGTAGGCGGTCAGCACGTCTTCGCGCATGCCGTTGCTGACCGCGATGACCGCGTCGGCGCCCTCGTACGCGGTCTTCTCGGCCCAGGACGAGATGCGATAGCCGCCGCCCAGCTGCTCGGCCTTCCACGGCCGCAGCGGCTCCAGCGAGTGCGCGGTGACGACGTGAGGCTTGTCGTGGAGCAGTTTCGCGAGGTGGCCGCCGAGGTTCGCGTACCAGGTGTGCGAGTGGACGACGCCGACGTCGCCGACCCCGTCGGCCATCTCGAGGTCGATGGAGAGCGCTCGGATCGCACCGTTCGCGTCGGCCAGCGATTCCGGCGCCGTGTAGGCACGGGCGTCGGGGCGGGGCTTGCCGAAGCAGTGCACCTCGACCTCGACCAGGCGTCGCAGCTCGCGGACGAGGAAGTCGACGTGGACGCCCGCGCCCCCGTAGACCTCGGGCGGATATTCGTTGGTCAGGACCGCGACGCGCATAGCGCACACCCTACGGCCAGGGGATGGGTTCCTTACTGTGTCGCCGGTGTTAAACCAGCAGCCATAAACCCGACTAGGACGGCGAGCAAGTGGGAACTAGGGTCGCACTATGGTGGGTGGCTCGGTGACACGTTCAGTGCTCGGCATCGTCCTGGCTGGTGGCGAGGGCAAACGGCTGATGCCGTTGACAGCGGACCGGGCCAAGCCCGCGGTTCCGTTCGGCGGCCCTTATCGGCTGATCGACTTCGTTCTCTCGAATCTGGCGAATGCGGAGATCCGCAAGATCTGTGTGCTGACCCAGTACAAGTCGCACTCGCTCGACCGGCACATCAGCACCACGTGGCGGATGAGCACGCTGCTCGGGAACTACGTGACTCCGGTCCCGGCCCAGCAGCGGCTCGGCCCGCGCTGGTACACCGGTTCGGCCGACGCGATCTTCCAGTCGCTGAACCTGGTGTACGACGAGGATCCGGAGTACATCGCGGTCTTCGGTGCCGATCACGTGTACCGCATGGACCCGGCGCAGATGATCGAGCAGCACGTGTTCTCCGGCGCGGGCGTGACGGTCGCCGGCATCCGGGTGCCTCGTCACGAGGCGACGGCGTTCGGCGTGATCAAGACGGCCGACGACGGCCGGACGATCGCCGAGTTCCTCGAGAAGCCGGTCGACCCGCCGGGCGTCCCGGACGACCCCAACGTCGCTTACGCGTCGATGGGTAACTACGTGTTCACCACGAAGACGCTGCTGGACGCGCTGCGGCTGGACGCGGAAGACCCGGCGTCCGCGCACGACATGGGCGGCAACATCATCCCGATGCTGGTCGGGAAGGGTGAGGCCGCGGTTTACGACTTCTCCGACAACGAGGTACCGGGCGCGACCGACCGCGACCGCGGCTACTGGCGTGACGTCGGGACGCTCGACTCGTACTACGAGGCCCACCGCGACCTGGCGTCCGTGCACCCGGTGTTCAACCTCTACAACCGGGCCTGGCCGATCCTGACGTCGATGCCGCAGCTGCCGCCGGCGAAGTTCGCGCTGACCGGGCGGGCGACCGAGTCGATCGTCTCGGCCGGCTGCATCGTCACCGGCGAGGTGCGCGACTCGGTGCTCTCACCGGGCGTGCTGGTGGGTGCCAAGGCCGAGGTCGCGGAGTCGGTGCTGCTCAACGGCGTGGTGATCGGTGAGGGCGCGATCGTGCGCAACACGATCCTCGACAAGAACGTCGTGGTGCCGCCCGGTGCCCGGATCGGCGTCGACGAAGAGCTGGACCGCCAGCACTACCGGGTGAGCGAAGGCGGCGTGGTCGTCCTCGGTAAGGGCCAGCCCGTCATCCTCTGATCGCCACCAGCAGACCGTCGTCGACCGGCAGGATCGCCGGGGTCAAATCGGGGCGGTCGCGGATCGTGCGCAGCAGCTCACGGGCGACCAGGGTGACCGGGTCGCGAGCCTGGGAGTCGGCGACCCGTCCGCCGAGCAGCACGCCACCGAAGGCGACCGCACCGCCCGGCCGCAGTAATCGCAGCGCCTCGACGAGGTAGTCCGGGTACTCCGTCACCGGGGCGTCGCTGATCAGCACCAGGTCGTAGTAGCCGTCGGCCAGCCGGGGCAGGACGTCCAGCGCCCGGCCGTTGATCAGCCGGGCCCGGCCGGCGGTCACCCCGGCCTCACGGAACGCCAGCCGGGCCGCACGCTGCAGCTCGGACTCCGAGTCGATGCTCGTGAGGACGCCGTCCGGCCGCATGCCGCGGAGCACCCAGAGTCCGCTGACGCCGGCACCGGTACCGACCTCGACGACGGCTTTCGCCTGCAAGGCGGCGGCGAGCATCCGTAACGCGGCGCCGCACTCGGCGGAGAGCGCCAGGCAGCCCAGCTCGTCGGCGCGGGCGCGGGCGGCGGTGAGCACCGCGTCCTCGGGAGCGACGTCCAAGGGGACTTTCGTGCTGGTTTTGCCGGTTCTTTCGGGAAATGAGGGCATGCCGGGCCGCGCTGAGGCATCCATCACAGTCCTCCCGTCCCAGCACTGCCTCGGACAGGGTAGGGGAACGCGCCCGGGCCGCGATCCGTTGGCAGGCAGGAAGCACCTGGCGCGGCGGATGTTCTCAGCCGCGCCTCAGCGAGGAGTGGGAGGGTCCGGGCACAATGGTGATCACACCAGTAGCGCCTATCGAGGAGGTCGCGGTGAGCACTCCCCGTGAGTCCTCCGAGGACCCCACTGATTTCCACGGTCCGGTCGAAGACCCGGCCGGGGTTCCGACCGAGGCCGGGTTCACCGAAGGCGTGGTGTGGGATCCGCCCGCGTGGGACGAGGTGGTCCGAGACCACTCGGCCCGGGTCTATCGCTTGGCCTACCGGCTCACCGGCAATCGCCCCGACGCCGAAGACCTCACGCAAGAGGTCTTCGTCCGGGTGTTCCGCGCGCTCGACCGGTACCGCCCCGGCACGTTCGAGGGCTGGCTCCACCGCATCACGACCAACCTCTTCCTCGACCTGGCGCGCCGCCGTGCGCGCATCCGCTTCGAGGCGCTGCCCGACGACGCCGAGCGCGTGCCCGGCCGCGAGCGCAGCCCCGAGCAGGTCTACGTCGACGAGAACCTCGACGACGACGTCCAGCGGGCGCTGGCCGCCCTGCCGCCCGACTTCCGGGCTCCGGTCGTGCTCTGCGACATCGAGGGTCTCTCGTACGAGGAGATCGCGGCGACGCTGGGCGTGAAGCTCGGCACCGTCCGCAGCCGGATCCACCGGGGCCGGAGCCAGTTGCGCGAGGCCCTGGCGCACCGTGCACCCAAGAACTCCCCGTACGGCGAGGCCGCGTCATGACGGGCCCGCGTCGAGATCCGCATCTCGGTGAGCTCGCGTCGGCGTTCGCCGACGACGCGCTCGACCCGACGGCCCGCGACAAGGTGCTGGTCCACCTGGCGCACTGCGCCGAGTGCCGCGCCGAGGTCGACGGACACCGCCAGGTGAAGGCCCGGCTGGCCAAGCTCGAGTCGCCGCCGTGCCCCAGTTCGCTGCTCGACCGGCTCCGGGCGCTGCCCGAGTGCACACCGACCGAGCGGTCCGTGCCCGAACTCACACCGCCGCCGGTCCGCCTGGAGGCCAGCTTTCGCTCGGTGGCACCGCCGGGGCGTACGCCGGTCGGCCGACGTCCGGTAACGGTCGCGGTCCCCGGGCGTCGCCGTCCGACCGGCCGCGGCCCGGCCGTCTCCCGGCCCGGAGGGCGTCGGCTGCGCCGCAAGGTCATGGCGACGGCGGTCGGCGGTGTGGCGGCGTTCGCGCTGAGCCTCGGCACGGTTGTCGTGCTCGGCGGCGACCAGCAGCCGAGCACGGTGAACCCGCCGATGCTGACGTACATCAAGGAGCACGGTGCGGCGACCGGGGGCGTGCCCGGTGGTGATCGCGAGGCCTCCGTCGTCGACGTCGCGGACAATCACGAGTGAAGCGGGTCGACCCTCGTGTCGGGCTGCTCCGCGCGGCCCGTCGCCTGGTGCTCGTGATGGGCGCCGGTGCGCTCGGCGCCGTGGTGTGTTCCACCGGCGTCTACCTGTTCGTCCCGGCCCCGGTCGAGACGACCGGTGCCGGTCAGTCCGGTGGCGGGACGACGCTCCGCAGCTCACCGGCCAGCGTCATGGGGACGTCGGAGCGGCGGGCGCTCGACCTGCTGCGGCGGGCCGGCCGGGCGCCCTCGGTGATCAACTACCAGGGCACCAAGCTCTTCAAGAGCTGGTCGCGCTGGGGACAGATCACCACGACCGCCTACGTCCGCAACGTGCCGGGCCAGGGCGTCACGGTCATCGCCCACGACGGGACGGGCCGCGGCGTCTCCGGTGAGCGCGGGTCGCAGCTGGTGAGCGCCGACATCCGGCCCGACTTCTCGGACCAGGCGCTGGCCACGCTGACCCAGGCCTACCAGCTGCGGGTCGCGGCAACCGAGCGGTTGCTCGGCCGTTCCGTGACCCGGATCGACGTCCTGCGCCTCTCCGGCACGGTGGTGGGCAAGATCTGGCTCGACGACTCGACCGGGCTGACCGTCCAGCGGGAGCTGCTCGACACGGCCGGTCGGGTGATCCGCCGGTCGGCGTTCACCGGGCTGAGCATCCTGGCGGACCCGGTGGTGTCGCAGCCCTCACCGTCCCCGTCACCGGCGGCCGACGATTCCGGCTGTGACGGCGGGCTCTCGGCCGACGAACTGGCCGGGCTCGCGGACCAGGGCTGGGACCTGCCGGGAACCCAGCTCGCCGGGCTCACCCGGATGTGCGCGCGGACGGTCGGGACCGGTGACGACAGATCGATCCAGCTGAGCTACTCCGACGGCCTGTTCACGCTCTCGCTCTTCGCTCAGCAGGGCAGGCTCGACTCCGCGATCCCGGCCGGTTTCCGCCGCCGCCAGGTCGGCACGACCGACGTCTACCTGCGGTGCGGCCTCTACCGCGAGCTCAGCTGGGCGCGGTCCGGGATGGTCTACACGATGGTCACCGACGTCCCGGACGCCACCGTGGTGTCGGTCGTCGACGCGGTTCCGACGGTTTCTCCGGACAACGGTGTTCTCGCCCGGATGAGCAAGGGAATCCGGAGAGTGGGATCCTGGGTCGATCCATTCCACTGACTCGCTCGTGTGGACTAGGCGAGGAACACTGGAGTTGAAGCACCCGGCGGCCGAGCCGGGGGCCCGAGGCGGAGGTACCCCCTTGACCGACGCGAGCCGGGCCGGCGGACAACCGGCCGAGCCGCCCGCAGCAGGGTCTGCGGCGCCGGGCAGCGGCTCGCCCTGGATCAACCCGGAGCCCGGGAACGGTCCGGCCCCCGGTAGCAGCGGGGGGTCCTGGGCGAACCCGCAACCGGAACCGGGTTATGCGCCGACGGGCGAGGTTTACGGGCCGCCCCGCACCAACGGGTATCCGTCCGGCAGCTACCAGACCGGCCCGGTGCCGGTCCCGGGTAGCGGAATGCCCCCCGGCGGTGGGATGCCGCCGGGTGGGGGGATGCCGCCCGGTGGGGGGATGCCGCCGGGTGGGGGGATGCCGCCCGGTGGGGGAATGCGTCCGGGCGGGGGGATGCCTCCCGGTAGTGGGGGGCCGCCTCCCGGGTCGCCGTTCTGGTCGCAGGCCGGGGCCAGGGACCCGTGGCGTGACCCGTCCGCCGCGCCTGCCTGGCTGGCGCCGACGCCATCGGGTACTCCGCCACCCGCCGGCCCGCGGATGTCCTCCGACGGTCCCGGCCGCCGCGGCGGCCTGGGCTCGATCCTGCTCATCTCGATCGTCGTCGCGGTGGTCGCGGGCCTGCTCGGCGGTGCACTCGGCTACGTCGTGGCGGCCCGGACCGCGGGTGACACGTTCTCGCTCGGCAAGAGTTCTGGCTCGACACCCGAGCTCGCGGAGCGTCCGCCGACCTCGCTGGCCGGCATCGCGAAGCTGGTGCAGCCGAGCGTCGTCACGGTCGTGATCCGTTCGGCCAGCGGCAACGGCAACGGCTCCGGGTTCGTCATCAACGACAAGGGCTACATCCTGACGAACAACCACGTGGCCGCTCCCGCCGCCGCGGGTGGCACGCTCCGGGTGGTGTTCAGCGACGGTTCGTCGGTCGCCGCGTCGATCGTCGGACGCGACGCGGGCTCGGACATCGCGGTGCTGAAGATCCAGAAGGCCGATCTCAAGCCGGTGAAGTTCGGCGACTCCGACAAGATCGCGATCGGTGACCCGACCGTGGCCTTCGGCTCGCCACTCGGGCTGGCCGACACCGTGACCAGCGGCATCGTCAGCGCGGTCGATCGTCCGGTGCGCACCGGCGCTGACAACGGGGCGGCCCAGGGCAACGAGGACGCGGCGTTCATGGCCGCGATCCAGACCGACGCGGCGATCAACCCCGGCAACTCGGGCGGGCCGCTCGTCGACGGCGCCGGCCGGGTCATCGGCGTCAACTCGGCGATCGCGGCGCTGCCGAGCCAGAACAGCACGAGCGGCAACATCGGCATCGGTTTCGCGATCCCGATCAACCAGGCGAAGCGCGTCGCCGAGCAGATCATCTCGTCCGGCTCGGCCCGGACGACCGTGATCGGCGCCGAGGTCGACCTGAACGACGAGAACTCGGCCGGTGCGCCGATGAGCACGGTCGTGGCCGGTGGACCCGCCGCCAAGGCCGGGCTCAAGCCCGGTGACGTCGTGACGCGGTTCGCCGACCGCCCGATCGAGGACGGAGTGGCGCTGATCGCGCTCGTCCGGAAGCAGAGTCCGGGCACCAAGGTCGGGGTGACCTACCGACGGGGTAGCCAGACGACGACGACAACTGTGACGCTGGGCCAGCGATAGCCGTACGTTCGGTTCGCACAGCAAACTGTGCCCTGGGGCGTCTGCCGGTCGTCAGGCGCACGGATTAGGCTGCGGGTGAGCGGCCAGGGACAGCTGTTTGACACGGCGGTGACCGCGGTGAGGAGCAGCAGTGTTCGAGAACCTCGGTTGGTCGGAAATCATCGTCCTGGCGTTGATCGGGTTGTTCGTTTTCGGGCCCGATCGGCTTCCCAAGGTCATCGGTGAGGCGGGTCGGATGCTGCGGACCCTGCGGCAGATGGCGCGCGGGGCGAGCGCCGAGCTGCGGGATGAGCTCGGCACCGACTTCGAGATCGAAGATCTGCATCCGAAGCGGTTCGTGCGCAAGCACCTGCTCAGCGAAGAAGACGAAGCGGCGTTGCGCAAGCCGCTGCGCGATGCGATGCGCGACTTCGAAGAGCTCCAGCACGTCGACGAGGTGACCGAGGCCTACCGCGACGAGCCGTCGTCCTCCAACGGAAAAGCCCCGGACACCACCAAGTCCCGCGCCGCCCGCTACGACGACGACGCCACCTGAGTGGGCGGCCCGCCCAGGGCGACGCTGACAGCCGCGCCACACGACTTGAGTACGAACGTGTACGCGGCGTCGAGTGGCGCGGATGTCAGCGTCGCCCTGGGCGGGCTCCAGGTCAGAACTTGAGTGGGTGGCCCCGCTCGGGACTGGGTGGCCCGCGCGGGTCAGCCGCGCACTGGGTGTGCTCTAGGTCAGAGCTTGAGTGGGTGGCCCGGACGGGTCGGCCTCGCGCTGGGCGGCGGGCCCAGGGCGGAGCTTGAGTGGGCGGGCCGCTGGGGCGGGGGTTAGCGGCGGGCTGGGGTTAGGCCCAGGCTCATTCCGGCTAGGCCTCGCTGGCGGACGGCCAGCTTGTCGGCTACCGCGCTCAGGGCCTTGGCGGCCGGAGCGTCCGGGGCCGCCAGCACCAGAGGGGTCCCGGAGTCGCCGCCCTCGCGGACCCGCGGGTCCAGCGGGATCTGCCCCAGCAGCGGCACCTGCGCGCCGAGCGTCTTCGACAGCGCCGCCGACACGGCCTCGCCGCCGCCGGACCCGAACACGTCCATCCGCTCGCCGTTCGGCAGCTCGAGCCAGGACATGTTCTCCACCACCCCGACCAGCCGCTGGTGCGTCTGGAGCGCGATCGAGCCGGCCCGCTCGGCCACCTCGGCCGCGGCCTGCTGCGGCGTCGTCACGACCAGGATCTCCGCGCCCGGCACCAGCTGAGCCACTGAGATCGCGATGTCGCCGGTACCCGGCGGCAGGTCCATCAGCAGCACGTCCAGGTCGCCCCAGAACACGTCGGCGAGGAACTGCTGCAGCGCACGGTGCAACATCGGCCCGCGCCACACGACCGCGGTGTTCCCGGGCGTGAACATGCCGATCGAGATCACCTTCACGCCGTGCGACTGCGGCGGCATGATCATCTGCTCGACCTGCGTCGGGCGGCCGTCCACGCCGAGCATGCGAGGAATCGAGAATCCGTAGATGTCCGCGTCGAGGACGCCGACCGAGAGCCCGCGGGCGGCCAGCGAGGCCGCGAGGTTCACGGTCACCGACGACTTGCCGACGCCGCCCTTGCCGGACGCGACCGCGTACACCCGGGTCAGCGAGTTCGGCTGGGCGAACGGGATGACCGGCTCGCCCTTGCCGCCCCGAAGCGTCGACTGCAGCTCCTTGCGCTGGGCGTCGCTCATCACGCCGAAGTTCACCCGCACTCCGGTGACGCCGTCGAGCCGGGCCACCGCCGCGGTCACGTCGTTCGTGAGCGTGTCGCGCATCGGGCAACCGGCGACCGTGAGCAGCACCGCGACTTCGACCACGCCGTCGGGGTGAACGGCCACCGATTCGACCATGCCGAGTTCGGTGATCGGCCGGCGGATCTCGGGGTCGTTGACCGCCGCGAGCGCCGTACGGATGTCGGCTTCCGCGGGCAGCGTTGAAGAGAGCGACATGACTCCCATGCTACGTGCGGGTAACGCCACATCTAGCGTGCGGGCATGGAGCCAAGCCTTGATCCCGCTCACTCCCGGGGCATCGTGCGCGACGCGGTCGGCGTCGGCCTCGCTACCGGGGCCTACGGCATCGCGTTCGGCGCGGCCGGGGTGGCGGCCGGGTTCAGCGTCCTGCAGACGTGTCTGAGCAGCCTGCTCGTGTTCACCGGTGCGAGCCAGTTCGCACTGGTCGGCGTCATCGGGGCCGGCGGTGGCGTGGCCGCGGCGGTGGGGTCGGCACTGCTGCTCGGCGCACGCAACGCGCTGTACGGCGTCCGGCTCTCGTCGTTGCTCGGGTGGACGGGCTGGCGTCGCGCGGTCGCGGCGCAGGGCGTGATCGACGAGTCCGCGGCGATGGCGCTCCCGCGCACGACGCCGGAGGCGTCGCGCCTGGCGTTCGTCTCCACCGCGCTGAGCGTGTTCCTGCTCTGGAACCTGGCGACGCTGATCGGAGCGGTCGGTGCGACCGCCGTCGGTGATCCCGCCGCGCTCGGTCTGGACGCCGCGGCGCCGGCCGGGTTCCTCGCGCTGCTCGCCCCGCGCCTGCGGGAAGGCGGCGGAGCCTGGCGGGTGGCCGCCGCCGGTGCGGTGATCGCACTGGTCGCGACGCCGTGGCTGCCGCCGGGCGTGCCGGTGCTGCTGGCCTCGTTCGGCGTCCTCGTGCTGGTCGGCCGGGCGCGATGATCTGGCTCGCGCTGGGCCTCGCCGCAGCGGGGTGCTACCTGTTCAAGTGGGTCGGGCTGTCGCTGCCGTCGCACTGGCTGGACGATCCACGGGTGCTGCGGGTGGCGATGATGCTGCCGGTCGCGCTGCTGGCGGCCCTGGTCGCGGTGCAGACGTTCGGCGACGGCCGCTCGCTCGTCCTGGACGCCCGGGCCGCCGGTATCGGCGTCGCCGCGATCGCCGTCCTGCTCCGGGCCCCGTTCCTGCTCGTCGTCGTCCTGGCCGCGGCGACCGCGGCAATCGTCCGGGCGGTCAGCGGCTGAGCCGTCCGGGCGGTCAGCGGGTGAGCTTGGCCCGGCGACCATCGGCGTCCCGGCGGTTCTCCGCGGGTGCCGATCGCCGATCGGCGCCGGAGGGGCGTCCCAGCTCGGTGTCCGGCCCGTCCTTCAGCTCGTCGACGATCCGTCCGAGCTCCGTCCGGAGGTACTCGCGGGTCGCGACCTCGTTCAGTGCCAGCCGCAACGCTGCCAGCTCCCGGGCCAGGTACTCGGTGTCGGCCTTCGACGCCAGCGCCCGCTGCCGGTCTTCCTCGAGCGAGATCCGGTCTCGGTCGGCCTGCCGGTTCTGGGCCAGCAGGATCAGCGGTGCCGCGTACGCGGACTGCGTCGAGAACGCGAGGTTGAGCAGGATGAACGGGTACGGATCCCAGCGCAGTTGCACGGCGAAGATGTTGATGAGCACCCAGATGATGACGATGCATGTCTGGATGATGATGAAATTGCCGGTTCCGAGGAACTGAGCGACCCGCTCCGACAGGCGTCCGAACGCGTCGGCGTCCATTCGTGGAAGTCGTCGACGATGCTCGCGAGGCTGATCCAGCCGGCTCCGAGACCGCGTGGCGTCCGACATGTGCCTCCTCCGCTTTCTCTAGCCGTCCCGGTCGCGCCAGTCCTCCGGCAGCAGGTGGTCGAGGACGTCGTCCACGGTCACGGCACCGAGCAGCCGGTCGTTCTCGTCCACCACCGGAACCGCGACCAGGTTGTAGGCCGCCAGGTAGTGCGCGACCTGGGCGAGCGTCGCGTCGGCGTCGAGCGGATCGAGGTTCGCGTCGACGACCGCACTCACCAGCGTGCCAGGCTCCTCGCGGAGCAGCCGCTGCAGGTGCGCGATACCGAGGAATCGCCCGGTCGGCGTCGCGGACGGCGGACGGCACACGTAGACCTGGGACGCCAGCGCCGGGGTCAGGTCGGGATCGCGCACCCGGGCCAGCGCGTGGGCGACCGTGGCGTCCGGCGGCATGATCACCGGCTCGGACGTCATCATGCCGCCCGCGGTGTCTTCGGTGTAGTCGAGCAACCGCCGCACCGGTGCGGCCTCGGACGGCTCCATCATCGCGAGCAGCCGTTCCTGCTCGGTTTCGGGCAGCTCGCCGAGCAGGTCGGCCGCGTCGTCCGGGTTCATCTCCTCCAGGACGTGCGCGGCGCGCTCGGCCTCCAGCGACTTCAGGATCTCGATCTGGTCGTCTTCGGGGAGCTCTTCCATGACGTCGGCCAGCCGGTCGTCGCCGAGCGCAGCCGCGACCTCGACCCGCCGCTTGTCCGACAGACCTTGCAGGACGTTGGCCAGGTCGGCCGCGCGGAGCTGGTCGAACACCGCCAGCAGGTTCGCGGCGCCCTGCCGGTCCTGGGTGCTGATCACGCCGTCGACCTCGCCCCAGTCGACCTGGCGCAGGTGCCCGCGACGCTTGCCCAGGACGCCCTGGAGCTGTTCGCGGGCGGCGACCTTGACCAGCTCCCACTCCCCGGTGCGGGAGCGCTCCATGGCCACGTCGACGACGACGGCCTTGACCGGCGACTGGGCGGCGAGCGTCACCTGCCGGTCGAGCATGTCGCCGAGCGCCATCAGCTCGCCGGTGCGCTGCTCGAAGCGGCGCAGGCTGATCGTGCCGGTGTTCAGCATCACGGCGTCCGGATCGAACGCGGTCACCCGGCCGAGCGGGACGAAGATCCGACGCCGGTGGACGATCTCGACCACCAGGCCGGTGACGCGCGGCGGGCGGGTGATCTCGGCCCGGGGGCGGACCACCGCGTCCCGAACCCGGCCCAGCTGGTCACCGCTCGGGTCGAAAACCGCGACGCCGGCCAGGCGAGCCAGGTAGATCCGCGTGCCGGTGGTCACTGAATTCTTTTCGACCGACCCCAGCGGACGACGTTCCGCTGAGGAAATATGTGAGGTTGAAAAGAGTTCACTGGCGCAGCTTACGCGCCCGTCGTGTCGCGTCGGCGGCGGTGGAATGTCCGCGGGACCGGCGTCGGGGTCACGGCCGAGGTCTCGCGGGGCGGGGCGGCACCGGAGCCGGTCGGCAGCGAGTCGCCGGCCTCCACCGGGTCGCCCACGGGTACGAGCCGGCTGATCCGTGCGTCCGTGGCCCAGCGCGACGGCGCCCCGACCGGGTCGGTCGCGTTGAGCCGTTTGGCCGCGAGCTGCGGTGCGACCTGGTCCCAGGCCTCGGTGCCGGGCCCGACCCGCTCGACCGTGGCCCGCCAGGTCAGGATCCGTCCGCCGTGCTCACCCCGGACGCTCACCCGGCAGGCGTCCGCCTCGGCCAGGCCCGGCACCGGCTGTTCGGGCCCGCCGTGCACGACGTAGGCGGCGTCGTCGATCCAGGTCAGCCACGCGGCGGTCGCCGGGCCGTCGCCGATCGCGAGCCAGCCGACGGCCGCCTTCTTCATCGCCTCGCCGACGAGTGGGTGCGCCATGGGTGGAAGTCTGACAGCCGTGAGTCGTGCCACCTGGGTGATGCTCGGAGTCGCGGTGGCCGCGGTGGCCACGTCGGGGCCGATGATCGCGGCGATCGTGGCGCCCCCGCTCGCGATCGCGTTCTGGCGTCTGGGACTGGCCGCGATCGTCCTGACGCCGATCACCACGGTCCGGCTCTGGCGTCAGAAGGACGAGCGTCCCGACCGCCGGACGCTCGGCGCCTGCCTCCTGGCCGGCGCACTGCTCGCCGGTCACTTCGGCTTCTGGATCCCGAGCGTGACGATGACCAGCGTCGCGACGTCGACCGCGCTGGTGTGCACGCAGCCGATCTGGGCCGCGATCATCGCCGCGATCGGCGGTCAGCGTTTCGTGCGGCGATTCTGGGTCGGTGTGCTGCTCGCGGTCGTCGGCGCGACGGCGATGACCGGCGCCGACGTCTCGGTGTCGGGGCGGGCGCTGGCCGGCGACGCGCTCGCGGTCATCGGTGCCGTGCTGATGGCCGCGTACGTGACCGTCGGCTCCCGGGTACGGGCCACGACCAGCACGACCACGTACACGACGTTCTGCTACGGGGTCTGCGCGCTGGTGCTGCTGGTCGTCTGCCTGGTGTCCGGCGCTGACCTCGGCGGATACCCGGCACACTCCTGGCTGCTGCTGGCCGCGCTGACGCTCGGCCCGCAGTTCCTCGGGCACTCGCTGATCAACCGGGTGCTGGCGTCGCTGTCGGCGACCACGGTCAGCGTCGCGATCCTGTTCGAGGTGCCGGGTGCGGCGCTGCTCGCCTGGATCTTCCTCGGCCAAGCCCCGCCCGCACTGGCCTGGCCCGGCATGGTCGTGCTGCTCGCGGGCCTGGCACTGGTCGTGTTCGCGGGCCGGAACGCCCAGCCCGGTCACGTCGAAATAGATGTTTGAGGTCACAGTCTGAACCGGTTCCGCACCCGCGAAGCGGGGCGTCGCCGTCGGTAAGTTACTGGTCAGTTGGCCCACCGTGAGGAGTGCACCCATGTCTGAGCCTCGAACCCTGCGGCCGCGCCGCTCCAGCCTGGCGGTGCCGGGCTCGAACCCGCGGTTCCTGGAGAAGGCCAAGGGCCTCCCCGCTGACCAGGTATTCCTCGACCTCGAGGACGCGTGCGCGCCGCTGGCGAAGCCGGAGGCGCGGAAGAACATCGTCGCGGCGCTGAACGAGGGTGGCTGGGGCGACAAGATCCGGGTCGTGCGGGTCAACGACCTCACCACGCACTGGACCTACCGGGACGTCGTCGAGGTCGTCGAGGGCGCCGGCCCCAACCTCGACTGCATCATGCTGCCGAAGGTCCAGAACGCCGCTCAGGTGCAGTGGCTGGACATGACGCTGACCCAGATCGAGAAGACGATGGGCTTCGAGGTCGGCCGGATCGGCATCGAGGCCCAGATCGAGAACGCGAAAGGCCTGATCGAGGTCGACGCGATCGCGCAGGCGTCGCCCCGGGTCGAGACGATCATCTTCGGGCCGGCCGACTTCATGGCCAGCATCAACATGAAGTCGCTGGTGGTGGGTGCGCTGCACCCGGATTACCCCGGCGACCCGTTCCACTACATCCTGATGAAGATCCTGATGGCCGCCCGGGCCTACGACAAGCAGGCCATCGACGGTCCGTTCCTGCAGGTGCGCGACGTGGACGCGTTCCGCGAGGTCGCGAAGCGGGCCGCGATGCTCGGGTTCGACGGCAAGTGGGTGCTGCATCCGGGGCAGATCGACGCGGCGAACGAGATCTTCGCGCCCAGCCAGGAAGATTACGACCACGCCGAGCTGATCCTCGACGCGTACGACTACGCCACGTCCGAAGCGGGCGGGAAGAAGGGCTCGGCGATGCTCGGCGACGAGATGATCGACGAGGCCAGCCGCAAGATGGCCCTGGTCGTGGCCGGTAAGGGGCGCGCGGCGGGGATGTCGCGGACGTCCGCGTTCACGCCGCCGGAGTGACTCGCGGGGGCCCGGCGGGAAGCCGGGCCCCGGTCACGGACTGGTCGACGCGGAAAAGAAGCCGACGACGATCACGACGATCACGACGGTGATGTACGCCATCGCGATACCGAATCCGATCCAGCCGACGACGATGCCCGCGGTCGCGAAGCCCTCGCCGTCTTCTCCGGTCTGCCGGATCTCCTTCTTGGCGGAGTGACCGAGCAGGGCGCCGACGATGCCGGTCAGGCCGCCGCACGAGACGATCGACACGATCGAGACGATCATCGCGGCGAGCGCCTTGCCGTTCTGCTTGCGCGGCGGCCGGTAGCCGTAGGCCGGGTACACCGGCGCCGGCGCGCCCCACGCCCCGGGCTGCTGCTGATACCCGGCGTTCGGGTGGTACGGGGCCGGCGTCGCCCCGTAGCCCGAGGTCGGATCCGGATAACCCGAGGTCGGCGCCGGGTAGCCGGATGTGGGGTCGGGGAACCCCGAGGTCGGCTTCGCCCACGGGTTGGACTCGTCCGGCGGCGGACTGTAGGTCATGGGCGGGTCCTGTTCCAGTGGCGGCGGGCTCGGTCCAGGGTATTCGCGGATGCACGTCCACCTCGGGCGGGGCGTCGCCGTCGGAATCACGTACGACACAATCACCGCATGAGTGAGCACGCCGCCCCGACGGTTAACCCCACCGACCGCCTCGACGGCAGGGTCGCGCTCGTCACCGGCGCGGGCAGCCCGGACGGCATCGGTTACGCGATCGCGCGCCGCCTGATCGCGCTCGGCGCCCAGGTGGGCATCGTGTCGACGACCCGCCGGATCCACGAGCGCGCCGCCGAACTCGGCGCCGCCGGGTTCGTGGTCGACCTCGTCGACCCGGCCGAGGTCGAAGCGTTCGCGGACGCCGTCCGCGACGCGCTCGGTGACGTGGAGGTGCTGGTGAACAACGCCGGCATGGCCAGCGTCGCGAGCCCCGAGGTGCTGCGGCCGGTGAGCCAGCTGAGCGACGACGACTGGCGTACCGAGATCGACCGCAACCTGACCAGCGCGTTCAACACCAGCCGGGCGTTCGTCGGCGGGATGACCGAGCGCGGCTGGGGCCGCATCGTGAACATCGCCTCGACGACCGGGCCGGTCAACGCGATGCCCGCCGAGGCGGGGTACGCGGCGGCCAAGGCCGGCATGGTCGGCCTGACCCGGGCGCTGGCGATGGAGGTGGTGGCCGACGGTGTGACCGTCAACGCGGTGGCGCCGGGCTGGATCCACACCGGGTCGTCGACGGTGAGCGAGTTGCACTACGGCCGGTTGACGCCGCTGGGTCGCCCCGGCTCGCCGGACGAGGTGGCGGCGACCGTCTCGTTCCTGACGACCCCGGCCGCCTCCTACGTCACCGGCCAGATGCTGGTGGTGGACGGCGGCAACTCCACCCTGGAGTCCAGGGGGTAGCGGGGGTAGCGGCCCGCCGAGAACGACGCTGACAGCCGCGCCACCCGACTTGAGTATGACCAATACGCGGCGTCGGGTGGCGCGGATGTCAGCGTCGCCCTCGGCGGGCTCCAGGTTTCAAGCAATAGCGTTCGGGCGTACGGCGGGGGGGCTGTTAGGGGCTTCACAGCGGGCTTGATCGGTTCGGTGGGCGATACTCGGCGGTAACAATCGGCTGGCGCGACCCGGTCGCCGGCTGTCCGCTGACGGAGGGAGCGCCCTGTGGCCCGTCTCGCGCAGACCCACGGGTTGACCGAAATCCAGACCGACATCCTCGCGACGGTCCGGACCTTCGTCGACAAAGAGATCATCCCGCACGCCCAGGCGCTCGAGCACGCGGACGAGTACCCGACCGAAATCGTCGACGGGATGAAGGAGATGGGTCTGTTCGGGCTCATGATCCCGGAGGAGTACGGCGGTCTCGGCGAGTCGCTGCTCACGTACGCACTGGTCGTCGAGGAGATCGCCCGGGGCTGGATGAGCGTCTCGGGCATCATCAACACCCACTTCATCGTCGCCTACCTGCTGCGCCAGCACGGCTCCGACGAGCAGAAGCAGCGGTTGCTCCCGAAGATGGCCACCGGCGACGTCCGCGGCGCGTTCTCGATGTCGGAGCCGGCGCTCGGCTCGGACGTCTCCGCCATCTCCACCCGCGCCAAGAAGGACGGCGACGACTACCTCATCACCGGCCAGAAGATGTGGCTGACCAACGGTGCGCAGTCGTCGGTCGTCGCCACGCTGGTCAAGACCGACCAGGGCGAGGAGTCGGTCTACCGGAACATGACGACGTTCCTGGTCGAGAAGGAGCCGGGCTTCGGCGAGACGGCGCCGGGCGTCACGATCCCGAAGAAGATCGAGAAGATGGGCTACAAGGGCGTCGAGACGACCGAGCTCATCTTCGACGACGCCCGCATTCCGGCGACGTCGATCCTCGGCGGTCCCGACAAGGCCGGCCGCGGCTTCTACCAGATGATGGACGGCATCGAGGTCGGCCGCGTGAACGTCGCGGCCAGGGCCTGTGGCATCGCGATCCGGGCGTTCGAACTGGGTGTCGCGTACGCCCAGCAGCGCCGGACGTTCGGCAAGGCGATCGTCGACCACCAGGCGATCGCGTTCAAGCTGGCCGAGATGGCGACGAAAATCGAGGCGGCGCACGCCCTGACCGTGAACGCCGCCCGGCTGAAGGACGCCGGCCTGCGCAACGACGTCGAGGCCGGCATGGCCAAACTGCTGGCCAGCGAGTACTGCGCCGAGGTCACGCAGGAGTCGTTCCGCATCCACGGTGGCTACGGCTACTCCAAGGAGTACGAGATCGAGCGGCTCATGCGCGAGGCGCCGTTCCTGCTCATCGGCGAGGGCACGTCCGAGATCCAGAAGACGATCATCAGCCGTGGCCTGCTCCGTGAGTACGGGATCAAGGGCTGAAGCAGAGGCCCGGGCGTGGGGATGCCGCGCCCGGGCCGCCGGTGCACCCCGCCCGCCTGCGCAGACCCGGACCCCGTACGCGGGCCGGGCGCGGTGCACTGCCCCCGCGCCCGGCGAGCGCACCGCCGCAGAACAGCGCGCCGCCGGATCACGGGGTCTTACGGTGTCCGGACCGGTCCCCAGGCCGGGCCCGGACGTCTGTGGGCTACAGCAGCGTGAGCTGCTGTGCCGCCGGCGCGGCCTCCTCGATCGCGCGTGCGTTCCCGGGCGTGCGGTTCCCGATCCCGTACGAGTCGGCGAGCTTCCGCACCCGCGCGGTGAGCTCCTTCGTGTACTCGGCCGGCGCATAGGCCGACTCGCGATACAACCGGTGGTACTTGGGCACGAGATCGGGCCGGGCCCCGCGGAGCCATCCGTAGAACCACTCCCGGGCCCCCGGACGCAGGTGCAGCGTCAGCGGCGTGACCGCGACGGCCCCGGCTTCGGCGATCGCCGCCACTCCTGCCTCGAGGTGCTCGTCGGTGTCGGTGAGAAAAGGCAGCACCGGTGCCATCAGGACGCCGCACTCGATGCCGGCGTCGGTCATCGCCCGGCAGACGCCGAGCCGCGCTCGTGGGTTCGGGGTACCCGGCTCGACCTGACGCCAGAGCGCCGCGTCGACGAACCCCACCGAGACGTTCACCCGCACGTCGGTGACGCGGGCCGACTCGGTCAGCAGGTCGAGGTCGCGCAGCACGAGCGTGCCCTTAGTCAGGATCGAGAAAGGGTTCGCGTGGTCGCGGAGCGCGGTGAGCACCTCGCGCATCAGCCCGTAGCGCCCCTCGGCCCGCTGGTAGGGATCGGTGTTCGTACCCATCGCGATGTGCTCGCCCGCCCACGACCGCGCGGCCAGTTCGCGACGCAGCAGCTCACCGGCGTTGACCTTGACGACGATGCGCGAATCGAAGTCGTGGCCCGAATCCATGTCCAGATAAGTATGGGTATTTCTGGCGAAACAATAGGTGCACGCGTGCGTACAACCGCGGTAAGGATTCACCGTCCAGCGGAACGGCACCGGCGACGAGCCCGGCACCCGGTTGAGAATCGACTTCGCCCGGATCTCGTAGAAGGTCACCCCGCGGAACTCGGGAGTGTCGAACGTGCGGACCCGGACGCCGGCGCCTTCGAGCGGCAGCGGGAGCGGGCTCGAAGCCGGTTCCCCATCGCTCGGCAGCAACCGCATGTGGTCCCAGCGCATCGCCTCTCCCGTTCTGATCGTCGCCCCGTTGGAGACCACCGTATTCGAACATGCGTTCGAGCGCCAGCAGCATACGGCTGTGTCGGAAGTCTGTTTTGTCAGCCGACTTTGGAGGCCCGTCATGACCGCTCCGTCTCCCTCCGTCGACCTTCCGCCGTTTCCGCCGAACGGTGATCTGCCCGCCTCTCTGCGCTGGCAGGCGGCGGCTTGCGGCGACCGCTCGCCGCTCTACCGCGCGCTGCTCGAACACGCGGCGGTGGACGTCGAGGAAGGTGGCCCGGTCGCGGCGCTGCTGGCCCCGTACGCCGACCGGCTGACCGCGTCACCCGGCCTGCGTCTGCTCGGCGCGGTCCACCGTCTGGTGCTCGACGGTGCGCTGCCCGAGCTCGCGCCGCTCTACCCGAGCGTCGGCGGTGCCGGGGCGCCGGAGCAGACCTGGCCGGTCGTCCGGAGCGTGCTGGCCGAGCGGACCGGCGAGATCGCGACCGCGATGGAGGCCTCGGTCCAGACGAACGAGACCGGTCGCGCGGCGGTCCTCTACGCCGGTCTGCTGACGCTGGCCCACCGGACCGGTCTGCCGATCCGGCTGCTCGAGATCGGCGCGTCCGCCGGTTTGAACCTGCGGGCCGATCGCTACGGCTACCGGACGTCCACCGGCGTCTTCGGTGACCCGGACAGTCCGGTGGTGCTCGACCAGCCGTGGGAGGGCGAGCCACCGGTGCCGCTGGGCGCCCGGGTGCGGGTCGTGGAGCGGCGGGGTTGTGATCCGGCTCCGCTCGATCCGGCGTCGCCCGCCGACCGGCGTCACCTGGAGTCGCTCGTCTGGGCCGATCAGGTCGATCGGCTGGCCCGGTTGCGGTCGGCGTTCGTGGTCGCCGAGCGTGTTCCCGCGCCGGTCGAGCGCGTCTCCGACACGGCCGCCTGGCTCGCCGACCGCCTCTCCGAGACGTCGAGCGGAACGCTGACCGTCGTGTGGCACTCGGTCGTCAAGGGCTATGTCGATCCAGACGCCTGGGAAGCGATCGGTTCGTTGCTGGCGGACGTGGGGGAGCACGCCGGCGGTGACGCCCCGCTGGCGCGTCTGGGCTTCGAGCCGGAGACGGACGAGCACGGACGCCCCCGGTTCGCCGCCTGGCTGACGCTCTGGCCCCACGGAGAACGCCGCCTCCTGGGCACCGCTGACGCCCACGGTCTTCCGTTCCGGTGGAGCCGGTCCGCCTGAGACCCGAGCCGTCCGGATCACGAGCCCGCGGCGCCGGACCGGACTCGATGGTCGGGCCGGTCGGGCCGCGGGATACTGGAGGTGTGGCGACTTTCGTGTACGACGGCGACTGTGCGTTCTGCTCGACGTGTGCGCGGTTCATCGAGCGGCGCATCCCGACGTCGGCGGACGTCGTCGCCTGGCAGCGGACGGATCTGGACGCGCTCGGCCTGACCGTCGAGGACGCCGAGACCGCGGTGCAGTGGGTGGCTCCGGACCGGCGGGCCGCCGGTCCGGACGCGATCGCGGCGCTGCTGATCGACGCGGGCTCGTTCTGGCGTCCGCTGGGGTGGGGCCTGCGTGCCGTCCGCCCGGCGGCCTGGCCCGTCTACCGCTGGATCGCCCGCAACCGCGACAAGCTCCCCGGCGGCACCGCTACGTGTGCTCTTCCGCAGGCCGAACGCGATCTCTTGCCCTGATCCGCTGGAGCGGATTCCCGATCCGCTCCAGCGGCAGCAGGGCCGCGAGCGCGACCAGGTGGGGCCAGAACGCGATCGTCAGGCCGGCGTAGACCATCGCGTGGAAGCCGAACAGGAACAGCACCCCGTACGTGAGCCAGCGCCCGCGCAGGAACAGCAGCACCGGGCTGCCCAGCTCGAACACGATCGTGCCGATCTGGGCGAGCACGAGCAGGTACGGCACGTGCACGGTCCAGTCCGAGAAGATCGTCCCGCGGCGCAGTACGGCCTTGGTGTACGTCGCCCCGGTGAGCCAGTCGATGCCGCCGAACCGGAACTTCGCCCACGACGCGAGGAAGTACGTGCAGACGACCGCGATCGCGGTGGCCTTGATCGCCCAGCCCGCCCGCTCCGAGGGCGTCCGGTCGCCCCGGCGCGCCGGCCCGACCGTCGGCAGCACCGCCAGCAGCACGAGGTACGAGACCCGGTCGTGGTCGACCTTGCCGTACGACATCGCGACGAGCATCCAGGCCAGGTACAGCACCGCGACGAGCGTCCCGAGCACGCGGGGGGCACGGCCGGTGGCGGCGGCCAGCGCGCAGGCCACCAGCGCCACGCACAGCCCGACGACGAGCGCGTGGGTAGGCGTGGGCAGTTCCAGCAACCGCGCGACCCGCAGCGGCTGGTACAGCGCCGGGGGAACGTCCCGGTGGGCCAGTGCCCACGGCGTGATCAGGAAAACGTCCACCGGAACGAAGAGATAGGCCACGGTCCGCAGGACCGCGATCCGGCCGAGGGCGACGGGGGAGAAGAACCAGGCGGTCACGCGACCTCCCGGCGGACGGTGGTGGTGTCCGCCCACTCCCCGGTCGGACGCCCGTCCCGCAGCTGGATCAGCCGCACGACGATGTCCACCTCGGTCAGGCGTGGCCGGTCCGGGTGGCGGGTGTGATAGGCGGTCGCGACCGCGTCGAGCAACGCCGGGTCGTCCTTGATCCGCTCCTGCTGGCCCTCGATCTCGGCCCGGCGCAGGCCCGTGTCGGAGTCGGTCAGCACGATCCGCTTGCCGTCGACGGTCACGGCCTCCACCCGGAGCGACTTCACCGGAGCGTCCAGGCGGTCGGTGGTCGAGTACATCCGGAACGGCGCGAACGGGAAATCGTCGTCCTGTCCGAACAGCGTGCCGAGGACCAGCAGGAGCAGTCCGAGTAGTGCCGCACCGATTCGAATCCGGCGCCCGGCCGGTCTCAGCGTCTCCGTGTGCTCCACGGAGGGCAGTGTGACACTCCTCGCTGCAGGCCCCCGGTGGCCCCGGCAGAATCCGTGGCTACCAGCGAGTAGCAGAGGAGCATTCGCATGCAGTTCGGGCGGTACTACGAGGAGTTCGAGGTCGGCGCGGTCTACAAGCACTGGCCGGGCAAGACCGTGACCGAGTACGACGACCACCTGTTCTGCCTGATCACGATGAACCATCACCCGCTGCACCTCGACGCGAACTACGCCGAGGAGACGACCGACTTCAAGCGCAACGTCGTCGTGGGCAACTACGTCTACTCGCTGCTGCTCGGAATGTCGGTGGCCGACGTCTCCGGCAAGGCGATCGCGAACCTCGAGGTCGAGTCGCTCCGGCACATCGCGCCGACGTTCCACGGCGACACGATCTACGGCGAGACCGTGGTGCTCGACAAGACCCCCTCGAAGTCGAAGGACGACCGGGGCGTGGTCCACGTCGAGACGAAGGGCTACAAGCAAGACGGCACCGTGGTGTGCGTCTTCCGTCGCAAGGTGATGGTTCCGAAGCGTTCCTACGGCGACGCCCGCGGCGGCGAGCAGCCCGGAAGGCCGACACCCCGGGCGGCCCGCTGAGGACGACGCCGGCGTGCGAGCGCGCCTCCCGGCCCTCAGCGGGCTCCATCGCCGTTGAATACTGACGCGGTGGATGACGAGGAGCCCGAGCTCGCCGTCGGGGTGGGGCCGTGGGACGGCCCGTGGCCGGACGACCCGAAGTACGACGCCGAGCTGCTGGCCGCCGGTGACCGGCGGAACGTCGTCGATCGCTACCGGTACTGGCGGCGCGACGCGATCGTCGCCGATCTCGACCGCGTCCGGCATCCGTTCCACGTCGCCATCGAGAACTGGCAGCACGACTTCAACATCGGGACCGTCGTGCGGACCGCCAACGCGTTCCTGGCGCGCGAGGTGCACATCGTCGGGCGCCGGCGGTGGAACCGCCGCGGTGCGATGGTGACCGACCGTTATCAACATATCCGTCACCATGTCGACGTCGATGAGCTGCTCGCCTGGGCGTCCGGCGACCAGCTTCCGGTGATCGGTATCGACAACCTGCCCGGCGCGGTGCCGCTGGAGACCGTGGAACTGCCGCGGGCCTGCGTCCTGCTGTTCGGGCAGGAGGGCCCGGGACTGTCGGACAGTGCCAGGGCCGGCCTCGACCTGGTGTGCTCGATCGCGCAGTTCGGGTCCACCCGCTCGATCAACGCCGGGGTGGCGTCCGGCATCGCGATGCACGCCTGGATCCGGCGGTACGCCACGCCTGGTGAGGAAGACCCGACAGACTTGCACTAAATGTCCAACCGTGTCAGGTCTTGACGGGACGCGGTCCCAAGGCGGACCGTTGCGCTGTGTCAACACCGCCCTGCTGTCCACGCTGTGCGCTCGGGGTCCGCGGCCCCGACCTGATGCACAGTGACTGGCGCTGCGCCGTGCACGGCTCCGTCCCGCCGCTGCACGTCGCCCGCCAGTTGGGCATGGACGTCCTGGACGCGGTCCGGGTGGACGCCGGCGTGCCGGTCTGGCTGCCGTGGCCGATGCTGCCCGACTGGACGATCACCGGGCTCGCCTGGGCCGGCGACGACCGGCGTCCGATCGTGGCCACCGCGGTGGCGTGCACCGGCCCGGCGCCTCTCGGCGGCGTGGCCGACGTCGTGCTGGTCGCCGAGGAGCCGGGAGTCGGACTGGGGGCACGGTTCGCGGGCCTGTCCGGACTGGACCCGGGTGAGGTGCTCTGCGACGGACTGCTGAACACCAACGCGCACGCCAAAGTGGTCGCCGCCGGCCACCCGACGCCACTGTGGTCGATCGAAGCGGAGGGCGACCGCTGCGCGTACGTCGGCGAGGCGCGAGGCATGTGGTTGTGGGCCGTCGCGTGGCCCGCGGAGGCCGGCTATGTGTTGGCAGAACACTTTGTGTTGCTAGATGGTCGCGATGGGCTACCAGGACCGTTGCCCTTCGGGGCGCTGTCGCCGTACCTTCAATGGGGGCCGCCCGAGGAAGGAGTCAGCTGACGCGCCGACACGGCCTGCGCATGTTCGCTCCTGCTTGCTCGCGATGGTAAAACGACGTTCGTCGTCGAGCGGGAGGTAGGGCGGCAGTGAAGAAGGCCCTTGGTTGGATCGCGGTCGCCTTTCTCATCTTCTACATCGTGACCCAGCCGGGAGACGCCGCGAATTTACTGCGGTCGCTCGGCGATGGCTTGCGTGACATCGCCACCGGTTTCGGGACGTTCGTGTCTAACGTGTTCTAGTAGCGACTTCCGTCCCCCCGTGGAGGTGTGCGATGCCCGAAGACGAGACGAGTCCTGGGCCGAGCCCGGAACGCGATCTCGGTCGTCGGACGTGGAGCGAGCCTCCGCCTGCCCGGATGGGAATCACCCCGGTACCGACCGATGAGGATCCGCCGTCCTCGGCCCCTCCGCCACCACCACCGCCCGGCGGCAGTGGCGGAGGAGGAGGCAGTGGCTTCGGCGACGACGACTACGACATCGGCCGCCCGCCGCCTCCGCCGCCACCCCCGGGCAGCGCGCCCGGGCCGCCGCCTCCGCCCCAGCCGTTCCGGCAGGTTCTGGAGCCGTCGCGCCACGTCGCGCAGTACCTGTTCGACAGCGAGCGCTACTGCGGCGAATGGCGACGCCACTGGATCCACGTCATCCGCTGGCTCGTCGCGCTGGCCGTGGGCACGCTGCTGCTGGGGTACCTCGTCGGGGCGATGCAGAACGTCCCGTACGTCATCGGCACGGTGACGCTGCTGTGGGTGGTACTGCTGATCGCCGCCGCCTACCGCATCGGCGACTGGTACTTCGACAAGTTCGTACTCACCGACAAGCGGGTCATGCTCATCGAGGGCATCGTCACCCGCCGGGTCGCGATGATGCCGCTGGCCCGGGTCACCGACATGGCGTACCAGCAGAGCCCGCTCGGCCGGGTACTCAACTACGGCACGTTCGTGCTCGAGTCCGCCGGCCAGGAGCAGGCGCTCCGCGAGATCGCCCCGCTGCCGTACCCGAACGAGCTCTACCTGCTGTTCTGCCAGGTCATGTACGACCCCGAGGAGATGCTGGCGGTCGGCGACGAGGGCGACTGACGGTGTTGGGCGCGGCGTGGTTAGGGTGAGGTGAGGGCACATCCGTGCCCGAAGTCACCCGTCTGTCCCCAGTTCGCGAGGCCCGCCGTCCATGCGTATCGATCTGCACACGCATTCGACGGCGAGTGACGGGACGGTCCGGCCGGAGCAACTCGTCCTGGACGCGGTCGTCGCGGGCCTCGACGTCATCGGGCTGACCGACCACGACACGACGGCAGGGTGGCGCCCCGCGATCGAGGCGCTGCCACCCGGCCTGACGCTGGTTCCCGGCGCCGAGCTCTCGTGTTTCTGGACGCCCGAGAGTGGCTGGCCGATCAGCCTGCACCTGCTCGCCTACCTCTTCGACCCGGCCGAACCGGCGTTCGCGGCGGAGCGGGCGATGGTGCGCGCGTCCCGGCTGAGCAGGGCCGAGGAGATGGTCGGGATGCTGGTCGCCGACGGAGCCCCGATCACCTGGCCGGGTGTGCTGGCGATCGCCGACGGTGCGCCGGTCGGGCGTCCGCACATCGCGCAGGCGCTGGTCGCCGCGGGCGTGGTCCGCGACGTTCCGGACGCGTTCCGCTCGGAGTGGCTCGGGGCCAGGTACCACGTCCCGAAGCGCGACATCGAGGTGCTGGAGGCGCTGCGACTGGTGAGCGGCGCCGGCGGCGTCACCGTGCTCGCGCATCCCAAGGCGTCCAAGCGCGGGCGGGTGATCGACGACGACGTGTTCACCGAGCTCGCCGGCGCCGGGTTGATCGGCGTCGAGGTCGACCATCCCGATCACGACGCGTACGAGCGGGCTTCGCTGGCAGTCCTGGCCGCGGACCTGGGGCTGCTGCCGCTCGGGTCGAGCGATTTCCACGGGACGAACAAGACCGTCCGGCTGGGTGAGCACACCACTCGCCCGGAGGTCTACGAGGAACTGGTCTCCCGGGCCACCGGCGCGTCGCCGGTCAGTTCTCCCGATCAGTGGCCGCTGCGCCTGCGCCACCACTGACTCGGCCCCACCACTGACCCCCGGGTTGTCGCACCCGCGTGGAAGGATGGGCGGTGATGGAACAGCTTGGCTTCGCCGGGATGCCTACCCGGCTCTTCTCCTGCACGCCGTCCAAACTGGCGGCGTTCGCCGAGTGCCCGCGCCGGTACCGGATGTCCTACGTGGATCGCCCGTCGCCCCCGAAGGGCGCGCCCTGGGCCCACAACGCGCTCGGCGCGAGCGTTCACAACGCGCTGCGCGCGTGGTGGCTGCTGCCGAGAGAGCGGCGGACGCCGGAGGCGAGCCGGAAACTGCTGGCCGATGCCTGGATTTCCGACGGTTATCGCGACGCCGAACAGCAGGCCGCGGTGAAGGAGCGGGCCGTCGGCTGGCTGGAAGACTATCTGCGCACGGTTGATCCCTCGGCCGAGCCGTTCGGGCTCGAGCGCACGGTGGCGATGCGCACCGACCGGCTCGTGGTCTCCGGCCGCATCGACCGGCTGGACGATCGCGACGGCGAGCCGGTGGTCGTCGACTACAAGACCGGGCGGTCGGCGTTGTCCGAACAGGACGCGGCCGGGTCCCAGGCGCTGGCCCTGTACGCGCTGGCGGCCGCGAAGACGCTCCGGCGCCCGTGCCAGCGGGTCGAGCTGCACCACGTGAGCGCGGGCGAGGTCTACAGCCACGTTCACACGCCGGAGCGGCTGGAGCGGCATCTGCGCCGGGCCGAGCAGACCGCTGCGGACGCGGTCGACGCGGAGGCGCGGTTCCGGGGCGGCGCGTCGGCAGATGAGGCGTTTCCGCCGGAGCCCGGGATGCGGTGCTCGTGGTGTGACTTCCGGCGGCACTGCCCGGAGGGTCAGGCCGCGGGGCCGCCCAAGGAGCCGTGGGCAGCCCTACCCAGCACCTGACCCAAGCCCCCGGCCCCTGACCGCCGGGGCCGGGGTGGGGCCGCGGCCGAGCGGCGGGCCGGGGCCGAGCGGCGGCGCGGGGCCGGTGGGCCGCGGCCGGCGGCGGCCGGGCGGGGTGGGCAGGCTGCGCGGCGCCGGGCGGGGTGGGTGATGCCCTGGGTTGTGCCTGGCTCAGGTGGTGCCGGTGGCGGCACCGCGAGGGCGGTGCCCTTGGGTTGTGCCGGCGGCGAGGCCGGCGAGGGCGGTGCCTCGGGTAGTGCCCGGCTGGGGCTGGTCTGGGGTGGGGCCGGAACGCGCGGGAAACCGGGGCGCCATCGGCGGGTCAGGCTGGTAGCGCGTCCAGGCGCCTCACGGGCACGGCGGCCACCCGGGCCCGGGCCTCCTTGAGATGAGGGCCCTCACGCACCGAGGCAGGCAGGGCCAGCACGGCGGTGCGCAGGGCACGGAGGCTCGCTGTGGCGGTGAGCTCACTGCCCGGCACCACCGGCAGGTGCGTGTACATCTGCTTGGCCCAGCCCGGCAGCAGACCGAACGACATCGCGACGAGCGCGCCCCAACTGGGCGCCGCCGGGGTCGCCCAGCGCACCCACCAGCGCATCGGCGGGGCGCTCAGCAGCTTGAGCCCCTCGTACGCCGGCCTGGTCGCCCGGAGCTTCGGCCGGGCTTCGGCGAAGTACGCGGCCAGTTCGGCGGTCGTGCGCGGCACCGCGATCGCGTCCGGGGCCAGACCGATCAGCCGCGCCTGACGGACCTGCTCGGCGACGTAGCGGTCGGCGTCCGCATCGGAAAGGCGGAGACCCCCACGGCGGGCCGCGTGCAGGAACGAGTCGACCTCGCAGCAGTGCACCCACAGCAACAGAGACGGGTCGTCGACGGGGTGGATCTCGCCGCTGTCGGGATCGACGGCGGTCAACCGCCGGTGCACCCGCCGGACCTTGCTCGCGAGTTCCTCGGCCGCGTCCGTGGTGCCGAACGTGGTGACCGCGACGTACTCGGTCGTGCGCTGCAGGCGCCCCCACGGGTCGTCGCGGTAACCGGAGTTCGCGGAGACGCCGGCCATCGCGACCGGGTGCAGGGCCTGGAGCAGCAGGGCCCGCAACCCGCCGATCGCGAACGACGGGTCCGCATGGATCCGCCAGGTGACGCTCTCCGGCCCGTAAAGGCCGAGCTCCGGGATCGCCATTTGGTTTCACCTCCGACTATTGGTCCTCCAGATCAGTGTGCCGCCCAGAACCGATCAAGTGCCACTGCGGTCGCCGCCGTGTTCTCGATCGCCGGGGAATGCGCGGCCGACGGGATGACCTCCTCGCGTGCGCCGAGACGGCGGGCCATGTCCGACTGCACCGGCGGCAGCCAGGCGTCGTCGTGCTCGCCGTAGCAGACCAGCAGGGGGACGCCGGCCGCGGCCAGATCGGCGGTGCGGTCGGGCTCGGTGCGCAGCGCGTCACCCATGCCTCCCAGCCCGGCCGCCGACGAGGCGACGAACCGCTTCCGCAGGAACGCCTGGACGTCCTCGGGCGGGCTCTGCCAGGCCGGGTCGAGGCGGGCGGCCTGGTCCATCGCCGCGTAGATCGCGGTCATGCCGAGCGGGAGGAGGGGCTCGAGGCGCTCCATCCGCTCGCGCCGGGCACCGGCGATCGCGTCCGGGCCGGAGCCGAGCAGCGTCAGCGAGCGGAACGCGGACGGGTCGGCGAGCACCGCTGCCCGGCCGACCAGGCCGCCGAACGAATGGCCGACCAGGTGGACGGGGCCGTCGCCGACGGCGGCGGTGACCGTGCGGACGACCTCGCCCAGCCACTGCACCGAGTACCCGACCGCGTCGTCGGGCCCGGGTGACTCGAACTGGCCCGGCTGGTCGATCGCCACGACCCGGTACCCGGCGGCGGTCAGCGGGTCGAACAGCGGCGCGAAGTCTTCCTTGCTGCCGGTGTAACCGGGGACGAACAGCGCCGTGGCGCGGTGGGAGCCGTCGACGGGGGCGGCGTCCCAGGCGGCGATCGGGAAGCCGGCGGCGTCGAGAGTGCGGCGCGCGGCGCGGTGAGGGGCGAGCTGGGTCACGAATTCAGTGTGCCCGCGAACCTGTTGGCGCTGTTCTCCGTGTGGCTAGTGCTTCTGAGGCGTCAAGTGACTCCTGTGCTCACGTGTGCACCACTGATCGCACTAGGGTACGGCTGCAACCCCGTTATCGGAGGTCACGGTGTTCGAGAAGGTTTTCGGCCTGCCGGCCCACCCGCTGGTAGTGCATGCAGCGGTCGTGCTGGTGCCGATCGCGGTGCTGGCCTCGTTCGCGTACGTCCTCGTGCCGCGTCTGCGGCCGAAAGTCGGCTGGGTGCTCGTACTGAGCGCGTTGGGTGGTGCCGGCGCGGCGGTCGTGGCCTACGAGACGGGCGACCGGTTCGCGAAGTACCTCGGCGGCACACCGGCGATCGATGAGCACGGCGGGTTCGGGAAAGACACCCGGAACATGGCGGTGCTGCTCGCCGTCGTGGCGGTCGTCCTGGTGCTCGTCGAGCGGTCCCGCAACTCCCGGCGCGCCGGGCAGCCGCGTTACGACGAGCGCAACCAGTGGACGATGGTCGGCGAGCCACGCCAGAACAGCAGCGGCTCGACCGTGCTCACGGTCGTCTCGATCGTGCTGATGCTCGCACTGCTGGCGACCGCGGTGGGTGCCGCGGTGTCGGTCGTCCGGGCCGGGGACACCGGCGCCCGGATGGTCTGGTCGGGCGTCGGTTAACCAGTCGGTCAACTACGCGCCCGCGGCCGCGCTGGCCCGGATGACCATCATCAGCAGGAGCAGGAACAGCACCACGAGCGTCATGATGCCGACGCCGACCGTGACGGCGCGCGCCTGCGCGTCGTCGCGATCGAGCGCGTCGTGGTCCTGGTGGGGGAGGGCCCGCGGAACCGGGCCGGATGAGATCACGGGCCCCCAGCCGACCGCCGCCGACGGGCGGTTCATCCGCGGCGGGCCGCCGTAGGCGGGTTCGGTGGCCGGTGGCGGCGGCACCGCGATCGGCGCTCCGGCCGGGCGACGCCAGGCGGCGTCTCCGGCCGTGCCACCGGGCGACGCCCAGCCGCTGGGTGCCCCACCGTTGGCACCGGATCGCGAACCGTTGACGGGCGCCGCCCCGTTCCGGGCGGCGCCGTAGGGAACGGGGCCAGTGGGAACGGGGCCGGTGGGGCGCGGGTCGCCCGGCGTCATCGTCGGATCCCTACTCGGCGGCCGACGCGTCGGCGGGGGCGTCGGCGGCCTCCGAGCCCGTACGGCGGGTGCGGGTCACACCACCCCGGCGGCGACGCCGGCGGCGCGGAGCGTCGCCCTCAGCGGCGTCGTCGACGTCCGCATCGACGTCCTCAGCCGCGATCTCGGCCTCGGGGACCGGGTCGGGCGTACGGAACAGCGGCGGCGCGAGCGTGGCGACCGCGCCCAGGGCAGTCGGAGCCTCGGCGGCCGCGGTGCGCCTGGCGCGCTTCGGGGCTTCGACGACGGGAGCCTCGTCGGGCTCGGACGGGGTTTCGGCCGCGCCCTCCGGTGCCGGTGCGGTGCTCAGCAGCTCACCGCCACGGGTGCGGCGACGCGCCTTGGTGCGGCGACGAGCGGGCAACTCCTCGTCGGTGCCCCCGTCGGCCTCGGCGGCCGGGCGGCGGTCGAGGTCGCTGCCGCCACGACGGCGGACCCGCGTCTGGCGGGCCTTCTTGCCGCCGGTCTCACCGAGGTCTTCGACCTCCTCGGCGTCGAGGCCCGCCCTGGTGCGCTCCTTGCGCGGCAGCACCCCGGTCGCGTCGTCGGGGATGTCGAGCTCCTGGTGCAGGTGCTCGGACGTCGAGTACGTCTCCGGCGGGTCGGCGAACGGCAGGTCGAGGGCCGTGTTGATCATCGTCCAGCGGGTCAGCTCGTCCCAATCGACGAACGTGACCGCGACGCCGTCGGCCCCGGCCCGCCCGGTGCGGCCGATCCGGTGCAGGTAGGTCTTCTCGTCTTCCGGGCACTGGTAGTTGATGACGTGGGTGACGCCGGTGACGTCGATACCGCGGGCGGCGACGTCGGTGGCGACCAGCACGTCGACCTTGCCCGACCGGAACGCGCGTAGGGCCTGCTCACGGGCGCCCTGCCCGAGGTCGCCGTGCACGGCCGCGGCCGCGAAGCCGCGCTCCTCGAGGTCGTCGGAGACCTTCTGCGCGGTGCGCTTCGTGCGGCAGAACACCATGGTGAGGCCACGGTCGCGAGCCTGCAGGATGCGCGCGAGCATCTCGGCCTTGTCGAGCGAGTGCGCGCGGTAGATGTGCTGGGCCGTCGTCGGGACCGTGCGGCCCGCGTCCGGCTCCTCGGCCCGGATGTGGACCGGCTGCCGCATGAAGTGGCGGGCCAGCGCCACGATCGGGCCCGGCATCGTCGCGCTGAACAGCATCGTCTGCCGTGCGGACGGGATCGTGGCCAGGATCCGCTCGATGTCGGGCAGGAAGCCCAGGTCGAGCATCTCGTCGGCCTCGTCGAGCACCAGGATCGACACCGCACCGAGGTGCAGGTGACGTTGCTCGACCAGGTCGAGCAACCGGCCCGGCGTGCCCACGACGACCTCGACGCCCTTCTTCAGCGCCGCGATCTGCGGTTCGTACGCACGTCCGCCGTACACCGAGAGGACACGGACGCCCCGCGTCTTGCCGGCCGCGGCGATGTCTCGGGTGACCTGGACGCACAGCTCGCGGGTGGGGACGACGACCAGCGCCTGCGGAGCGCCGCCCGCCGACCGGTCACCCTCGCCGGGCGCCACGATCCGCTGCAGCAGCGGGACACCGAAGCCCAGTGTCTTACCGGTGCCGGTACGGGCCTGGCCGATCAGGTCGTTGCCCGCCAGCGCGATCGGAAGCGTCAGCTCCTGGATCGCGAACGCACGGGTGATGCCGACCGAGGCCAGCGCTTCGACGGTCTCCGCGCGGACGCCGAGGTCGGCGAAGAGCGGGTTCTGCTCGCTGACCGGTTTGGTCGCGGCCAGTTCCTCGACCGCTTCGACGTCCGGAGCGCCGGTCGTGGCGTGCTCCAGCTCGACCGGGTCGAGGTTCTGGGCGGACGCGCTGTCGGCGTCCGGGGTGTTGTTGTCGGTATTCAGGGGTCTTCGCCTCTCTCCGAGTGCGCAGACGCCCTGGTAGATCCCGGTAGTGACAGGCATTGCGCCACTCGATGAGCCACACGCGCGCCGCAGATGCGACGGCGGGCTCAGGGTGAGACGCCCTGGACTGGGGTCCGCGCTCGATATTCAGTACTGCTGTTTGTGCTGGTACTACCGTCAAAGGTCCAACTCGATGCCGGAGCGCGTGAGCGCTGCCTGACGGCGCGAGTTAGCGCGGTGACGGGTGTCACCTGCCTCATAGCCTACCGCGACGGTTTTCGCACACGTAGGCGCGTGGTGGGGTGATCTGCGATCTGTGACGAATCCCGCCACCCGGCGCGAGGCTCTACGGTATGCACGTGCAACCCCTGGCCTCGTCCGAGGAGCCCCTGCTGAGCACTCCGAGTCGCGACGAAGCGGCGGTCCCCGACCTACTCGGTGTCCTGTCTTACGGCGCGCTGGTCGCGTTCGACAACCTCGGCGCGGACGCCCGGCTGGCGCCGGATCTGCGTCGCCGCGCCGCACTGAGCGAGATGGCCGCCGCGGAGCTGGTGCACTACCGCCGGCTCGCCGACCGGCTCACCGAGCTCGGTGTCGACCCGGTCGAGGCGATGACCCCGTTCGTCGAGTCCCTGGACGCCTACCACGAGTCGACCCGGCCGTCGGACTGGCTCGAGGGCCTGGTCAAGGCGTACATCGGAGACGGGATCGCGGACGACTTCTACCTGGAGGTGGCGGCCGGGCTGGCCGAGCCCGACCGGGCTCTCGTCCTCGAGGTGCTGCACGACGACCGGCACGCGGAGTTCGCGGTGAGCGAGGTGCGAGCGGCCGTGGACGCCGACCCGCAGCGGGCCGACCGGCTCGGGCTGTGGGCCCGGCGGCTGGTCGGCGAAGCGGTCGCCCAGGCGCAGCTGGTCGTGGCCGCGCGTCCGGCGCTGGTGACGCTGGTCGAGCCGTTCGTCCCGGACGGGCCCGACGGCCTCACCGCGCTGATCGACCGCCTGACGGCCAGCCACGCGAACCGGCTAGCCACCCTGGGCCTGCGCTCCTGAAACAAATGCCCGCGGCTACGAGCCGCGGGCATTGTTTGTACGAACCTGGAGCCCTGGACGGGCCGCCCACTAAGGCGTGCCGAAACCTACTCGGCGTAGCTCGCTCTCGGCGATCTCGATGTACGCGATCTTGTCGGCCGGGACGACCACCCGCCGGCCCTTCTCGTCGACCAGGGACAGCAGATTCGTCACGCCGGCAAGCGCGTCGGCGACCGCCTGCTCGACTTCGTCCTGGCTCTGGGTGCTCTCCAGCACGAGCTCGCGCGGGGCGAACTGCACGCCGATCTTGACCTCCACCGCAGTGCCTCCTAGGGAACGGTTCTCAACCGTTGTAGAAGCTATCCGATCCGAGCCCAGGTCGAGCGGCCCGGGGAGCGGTGTCAGCGCTGAGCGGAATTCTCCGGCTCGCGATCCAGCGGGAAGTCGGAGATTCCGCGCCAGAGCAGGGCGCTCAGCAGCGCGACGGCTTCGTCCTTGGGAATCGACCGGTTCGCGTTCAGCCAGTAGCGCGCGGCGATCTCGGACGCGCCGGTGAGCCCGACGGCGAGCAGTGCGGCCCGATCGCGGGAGACACCGGTGTCGTGCCCGATCGTGTCGGCGATCGCCTCCATGCACAGCTGGGAGGCGCGCTCGACCCGCTCTCGGACGGCCGGCTCGTTACGCAGGTCCGACTCGAACACCAGCCGGAACGCTTCGCCGTCGCTGTCGACGAAGTCGAAGTAGGCCCGGATCGCGAGATGGACGCGTATTTTGTTGTCAGTCGTACCGGCAAGTGCATTTGTGACATGGTTCACGAGCGCTTCGGTGTGCTGGTCGATCAGCGCCAGGTAAAGGTCGAGCTTGCCGGGAAAGTGCTGGTAGAGCACCGGCTTGGAGACCCCGGCCCGATCCGCGATGTCGTCCATCGCGGCGGCGTGATAGCCGTTCGCGACGAACACCTCCTGCGCGGCGGTGAGCAACTGACGGCGGCGCGCAGATCGAGGCAGCCGGCCTGTCCTGCCACTGGTCGCAGCGACGGAATCGCTGCTCACCGGGGTAGCCATGGTCTCCTCCAGTCCTTGCGGACCATCCGCACTTACCGCCGGGTAGCAAGACTACGCGAGGTGGCCCGAACTCATCGCCCGCTCGCCCGGAACCACCGTTCGGTCTGTCCGTTTCTCCCTTCGGTGCCGGACCGATCCCCCTCAGGTGCCTGACCGGAGGGGGATTCCGTCGGTAGCCTGCTGGGAGGTCGACGAGACAGGAGCACGTTCGTGACCACTGCTCCGCACCGCAGCCGCTCCCTGGCCGGTGCGCGTCCGGTGTTCACGGTGCGGGCCCCCGGGCCGGGATGTTCCCGGCCGATCGCCGTGGCCGCGTTGCTCGAAGCCGTGCGCGCGGTGATCGGGGTGCGTGCCGCTGAGCTCCGGACGTCGGCCGACGGAGACCGTACGCTGCACCTGGAACTCGTCGAAGGGGCGGACGAGACAGCAGTGGCGTGGTCAGTGACCCGGATCCTGGACGAAAGGCTCGGCGTGGAGGTGGACCAGACCCGGTCGGTTCTGGTGGACGACAGTGTCGACGAGACGCGGAGCGTCCCGCTCGACGGGCCCCAGCGTCGCGTCCACCTCGAGCGTTTACAGGTCGTCACCGGCGGCTTGGACGTCCGGGTGGACGTCGCGCTCGCGACGGCGGGCGCTCGTGTGGTCGGCTCGGCGAGCGGCCCCGCCGTCGAGCGAACCGTGCTGCGAACGGTGGCCGGTGCGACGCTGAACGCGGTCGACGCCCTCCTGGAGGGACGGGCCCGTTGTGGCCTCGACCAGGCCGAACTCACCGACATCGGCTCCGACAAGCTGGCGATCGCGGTCGTCACGCTGCTCACGCCGGGCCAGGTCGACCGGCTCGCCGGCGCCGCGCTGGTGCGCGGCGACGCCCGCCAGGCGATGGTCCGCGCGGTGCTCTCGGCGCTGAACCGGCGGTTCGAGTCGCTGGTCCCGGAGCGCGGCGCGTCGTCGACCTGGGCGCAGAGCTTCCCGCACTCGGCCCCGCTCGCGGTGGAGAACACGGCCACCTACCGGACGCTGTCCGCCGGGCCCGAGGACGCTCCGTACCCGGCCGCCGGTTTCTCGAACCGCTCCACGCCCGCGGCGTCCGCTTCGGTGGACTCCTCGACCGGCGCGGTACCCGCGTACGACGCCGACACCGAGCTGGCCGAGGCCGTCTCGGCCGACGACACCGGTAGCCACCACCAGTACTCGGCTCCGGCTGCTGACCAGGGCCGATCCGAGGTCACGAAGCCGGAGTTCACCCGGCCCGAGTTCACCCGGCCCGAGTCGACGCGTCCGGGCGCACGCGGTGGCCGGGCGGCCCGTCGCGCGGCCGCGGCCCAGCGTGACGCCGGCCAGGTCTCCGAAACCGGCCGGCCCGATCCGGCGGCCCGGTACGGGTCGGCCTCGCCGCCCGAGTACGCGCCGAGCACGCCGTTCGTCGCCCCCGCGCCGTACTCCGACCCGATCGCGTCGCCGACCGGAGAGCTGGAGCTGGCGTCCGAGCCGAACGCCGACCTCGGCGACTGGGCCGCCGCGACGTGGGACCGGCTGGTGGCCAACGATCCGGTCCGGGAGAAGCAGGCGCCCGCCGCGGCGGCCGACGATCCGCTGTCGCAGCCGTCCGGCACCTACCCGGGGGTCAGCGACCCCGACCGCACCAGCGGTTCGATCCTCGAACCCGAGTTCGACGCCCGCACCAGCGGCGATCTGCCCGGCGTGAAGACGTCCGGCGTGTTCACCCCGCCGGCCGAACCGACGTGGACGCCGCCCGAGGAGCCGGTGTGGGGCTGGCCGGCGTCCGAACAGCCGGCTCCGGCCTCGGCGGCCTGGACGCCGCCGCAGTGGGACGAGGGAACGTCGTCCCCGGCCGCGCCGACGGAGCAGCCCGGCAACGTCGGGTCGGTGCCGCCCTACGGGCGGGGTACGAACGGAACGGCGGCGAACGGCTCCGGCGGGCTGAACGGCGGGGCTCCGCTGGGTGGTCGGTCGGGCCTGGGCGGCAGCTATCTGGAGCGGGAGTACGGCGGGCTGGGCACGCCACCCCGGCGGGCTCCGGAGACGAACGGGTACGGCGGCGAGCCGCCGTCGTCCGGCGCGGGCGCCGGGTGGGGGTCGGGCCGGCACGGCCGGGCCGAGAACCCGGTATCGGGCCAGCCCGCGGCGAACAACGGCTTCGCCAACCCCGGCGGCCTGGGTAACCCGAGCGGCTCGGGCACCCCGAACGGCCGGGGGACATCGAACGGTCTCGGTGCACCGAACGGGCTCGGCCACCCCAGCGGCCTCGGCGGCCTGGGCGCAGCTCCCACCGGCCCCAGCGGCCTGGGCGGGCTCGGCCCCGCCTCACCGGCCGCCGGCTACGGCGTCCCCAACCCCTACGGCCAGAACGGCGCGGCCGCCCGCGGCCCTGGTGGTCCCGGTCCCGGCGGCTCGGGTGTCCCGGGCCTGGGCTCGGCCCCCCGGCGGCGGCACGCCGCCGAGCCGACCGGCACCTGGCCGGTCCACGACCCGCTGGGTCCCGGCGGTGGCTCCTGGGCCGACCCGCAACCCGGCCCGCCCCCGCAACCCGGCCAGCCGCACTCCGGCCAGCAGCAGCCGGGGCAACAGTTGCCTCCCCAGCGCGAGCCGGGCCCGGCCGAGCAGCGCGGCTACCGCAACGGGCCGCCGGGTGAGAACCCGGAGCGCCGCGACCAGCCGCCGGTGCCCCGCGCCCGCCGTCGTTACGCGGACGAAGACTCCGGCCGTCACGGCGGCACCTGGTAGGTCGACGCCGAGGAGCAACCGGCGGGTCGGCAAGGCACACTCAGAAACGTGACGCCTGCACGACTCGCCCCCGACCTCTCCGTCCGCCCCACCTCCGACCCGCAGGTACCGCCGTGGCCCGGCCGCACCGTGCAGCTCGACGGGAGCGTGCAGCTCCACGTCCGCGACACACCCGCCACCGCCCCCGGAGCTGAGCCCGCGCTCTACGTCCACGGGCTGGGCGGCTCGGGCCAGAACTGGACCGACCTCGCCGACCTGCTCTCCGACCGCCTCGAAGGCCAGGCGATCGACCTGCCCGGCTTCGGCCGGAGCGGTCCCGCGCTGGCCGGTGGCTACAGCCAGCCGAGCTACGCCGACCTCGTGGTCCGCTGGATCGAGGAGTCCGGCCGTGGCCCCGTCCACCTGTTCGGCAACTCGCTCGGCGGCGCGGTCGTCGTCCGGGTGGCCGCGCTGCGTCCGGATCTCGTCCGCTCGCTGACGCTGATCTCGCCGGCGATGCCGGTGTACCGCCCGCGGGCCGAGCACCGGCCGATGCTGCCGGTGCTGGTCCTGCCGCGGGTGGACCGGATCGTCGACCGTGTCATCCGCAGCGCGACACCGCACCAGATGGCACAGGGCATGGTCGACGTCTGCTTCGGCGACCCCACTGCGGTGTCGAAGCAGCGCTGGGACGAGGCCGTGGAGGAGGCCGAACAGCGGCTCTCGGTGCCGTGGGGAGCCACCGCGTACGTCGGTTCGCTGCGCGGGCTGGTCGGCTCGTACCTGGCGCCGCCCGGACGCTCGCTCTGGCGGCTGGCGCACCAGATCCAGGCGCCGACGCTGGTGATCTGGGGCCACCGCGACCGCCTGGTCGACGTCAGATTGGCTCGAAAGACCGCAAAAGCGATACCAGACAGCCAGTTGCTCGTTCTACGCGGTGTGGGACATACGGCGCAGCTCGAGTGTCCCCGTATCGTGGCGCGAGCAGTGATTCCGCTTCTCGACCGGGTTGCCCCTGCGGTAGCGGTATAACGGCACGGCATTCTCTGCCAGGTACGGGGGTACCGCTGTGGCCATCGCGATCGGGAGGGCGAACTGAGCGAGCGGACCACCCAGACACCGGGCCGGGCACGGCACGCGAAACGAGCCGGCGGTGTGGAAGAGGCGAGGCGGGCGGTACGGCGGGAGATCCGTCGTGGACGCCGCCCCGGCGACCGACCGGCGTCGGCGCCTCCACACGGCACGGTCTCGGCGGCCTACCTGCGGGCCCAGCGGGCGGCTGCCCGCCGCCGGAAGGCCAGGCGTCGCCGCCGTTTCCTGCTCCTGGTCATCCTGCTGACCGGCGTGCTGGTCGTCGTCGACGTGGCGAAGGGAAACAAGACCGAGCACGAGCAGGCCGAGCGGGTCCGGGCCGGTGCCCAGGCGTCACCGTCCGCCTCGCCCTCCGTTCTCGCGTCCGCGGAGGAGAACCCGAGCGCGGAGGCGGTGCAGCCGGAAACGAGCCCCAGCACCCCGACGAAGGTCTCCGTGGCGCGGCGCGGCGCGGGAACGTTCACGACCGCCGGCGGATCGACGGCCGTGCGCGGGAGCACCGGAGCGCTGGTCCGCTACCAGGTGCGGGTCGAGAAGGGCTCCGGGCAGAAACCCGACGAGTTCGCCGCCGCGGTCGATGCGACGCTCTCCGACCCCCGGGGCTGGACGGCGGCGAAGAAGTGGCGGTTCCAGCGCGTGTCGGGCGGCAACGCGGACGCGGTGATCCTGCTCGCGACCCCGGAGACCACGAACCGGATCTGCCGGGCCGGCGGCCTGGACCCCGGCGGCTACACGTCCTGCCGGACCGGCGACCAGGTAGTGATCAACCTCGCACGGTGGTTGCTCGCGGTCCCGGCGTTCGGCGGTGACCTGGCCACCTACCGCCAGTACGTGGTCAACCACGAGATGGGCCACCAGCTCGGGCACGGCCACGTGCTTTGCGGCGGATCGGGCAAACCGGCCCCGGTAATGCAGCAGCAGACTCTGGGCCTGCAGGGATGCACGCCGAACGCTTGGCCGTTCGTCAACGGGAAGTACCTGACCGGTGCGCCCACGGCCGGTCAGTAGTCGGGAACAATAGGCCGCGAGACCCGGTTGCCACCGGAGAAGACTTTCTCGTATGGAAGGAGCAGCTCGTGGCCCTGCCACCGCTGGTCGAGCCGGCCGCGTCGCTGTCCGTCGAAGAGGTGCGTCGCTATTCGCGGCACCTGATCATCCCCGACGTCGGGATGGACGGGCAGAAGCGGTTGAAGAACGCCAAGGTGCTGTGTGTGGGCGCGGGCGGTCTCGGTTCACCCACGCTGATGTACCTGGCCGCCGCGGGCGTCGGGACGCTCGGCATCGTCGAGTTCGACACCGTCGACGAGTCGAACCTGCAGCGCCAGATCATCCACGGTCAGTCCGACATCGGCCGCAGCAAGGCCGAGTCGGCGCGCGACTCGGTCAAGGAGATCAACCCGCTGGTCGACGTCATCCTGCACGAGGTCCGGCTGGAGTCGGAGAACGTGCTCGACATCTTCCGCGACTACGACCTGATCGTCGACGGCACCGACAACTTCGCCACCCGGTACCTGGTGAACGACGCGTGCGTGCTGCTCGGCAAGCCGTACGTGTGGGGCTCGATCTACCGGTTCGAGGGCCAGGTCAGCGTCTTCTGGGACGAGTACGGCCCGAACTACCGCGACCTCTACCCGGTGCCGCCGCCGCCCGGCATGGTGCCCAGCTGCGCCGAGGGTGGCGTGCTCGGCATCCTCTGCGCGTCGATCGCGTCGGTGCAGGCCACCGAGGCGATCAAGCTGATCACCGGCATCGGTGACACGCTGCTCGGGCGTCTGATGGTCTACGACGCCCTGGAGATGTCGTACCGCACGATCAAGATCCGCAAGGACCCGGCGGCCGAGCCGATCACCGAGCTCATCGACTACGAGGAGTTCTGCGGCACGGTCTCGCAGGAGGCCGTCGACGCCGCCCGCGGCTCGACGATCACCGCGTCCGAGCTGAAGGACTGGGCCGACGCGGGCAAGGACTTCTACCTGGTCGACGTCCGCGAGCCGGCCGAGTTCGAGATCGTGTCGATCCCGGGCGCGACGCTGATCCCGAAGGGCGACATCCTCTCGGGCGCGGCGCTCGCGCAGCTGCCGCAAGACAAGCAGGTCATCCTGTACTGCAAGACCGGAGTGCGGTCGGCCGAGGCGCTGGCCGCGGTCAAGCAGGCCGGGTTCAAGGACGCCGTGCACGTCCAAGGCGGGGTCATCGGCTGGGTCAAGCAGATCGACCCGTCGCTCCCGGAGTACTGAGCACGGATTTTCCCCGTCTGTACGCACTGGGGCCGGTCGCTTCCGCGACCGGCCCCAATGCTTCGTGTGCGGTCCCCGGCGTCAGTCGACGCGTGCGGGCGCGGACTCGCGCTCCTGGTTGGCCAGGCGGCTGTGCGTGCGCCCGTAGCCGAAGTAGATCGCGAATCCGGCCGCCATCCAGACCAGGAACCGCAGCCAGGTCGCGACCTCCAGGAACAGCATCAGGATGACGCACGACACGACGGCCAGCCCGGCGACGACCGGCAGGCCGCGGACCCGGAACGCGCGGTCCAGGTCGGGCCGGGTCCGGCGCAGGATCAGCGTCGAGATCGAGACCAGCACGAACGCGAACAGCGTGCCGATGTTCACCATCTCGGCCAGCGCCGACAGCGGCAGCAGCCCGGCCAGGATCGCGACGACGATACCGACGAAGATCGTGATCCGGTAGGGCGTCCCGAACTTCGGGTGCACCTTGCCGAGCTTCGGCGGCAGCAGGTGGTCGCGGCTCATCGCGAACGCCACCCGGCTCTGGCCCAGCATCAGCACCATGATCACGGTCGTCAGACCGGCCAGCGCCCCGACCGTGATGAAGTCCGCGAACAACGGATGGCCGACGTCGCGGAACGCCGTAGCCAGCGGTGCCTCGGGATCGAGCTCGCTGTACTTCTGCATGCCGACCACGACCAGCGAAACCGCCACGTACAGGATCGTGCAGAGCACCAGCGATCCGAGGATCCCGCGCGGGACGTCCCGCTGCGGGTTCTTGGTCTCCTCGGCCGCGGTCGCGACGACGTCGAACCCGATGAAGGCGAAGAACACCAGCGCCGCGGCGGCGAGAATGCCGCTCACGCCGAACGCGGCCGGTCCGGAGCCGAACACGGCCTGGACCAACGTCTGCGACAGCCCGGACTCACCTTCCGACGGCTTGCTCGGCGGGATGAACGGCGTGTAGTTGGACGCCTTGATGAAGAACAGCCCGGCGACGATCACGAACAGCACGACGATCAGCTTGATCGCCACGATCACCGCGTTCAGCCGGGACGAGATCCGCACCCCGGTGACCAGCACGGCGGTCAGCACCAGCACGATCACCGCGGCCGGCAGGTTGAAGACGCCGTCCTCGGCGTTCGAGATCGCGGTCGGGAGGCTGATCCCGAGGGTGTCCAGCAGCACGCTCAGATACTGCGACCACCCGACCGAGACCGTCGCCGCACCGATCAGCAGCTCGAGGATCAGGTCCCACCCGATGATCCAGGCCACCAGCTCGCCGATACCGGCGTAGGAGAACGTGTACGCGCTGCCCGCGACCGGCACCGTGGAGGCGAACTCCGCGTAGCAGAGCCCGGCCAGGGCGCAGGCGATCGCGGCCAGGACGAACGAGATCGCGACGGCCGGGCCGGCGGACTCCTGTGCGGCCTCACCGGTCAGGACGAAGATCCCGGTTCCGATGATGACGCCGACCCCGAAGACGGTCAGGTCCAAACCGGAGAGATCTTTTTTCAGTTGATGCTCGGGTTCCTCGGTTTCCCGAATCGCTTGTTCAACCGATTTCGTGCGCATCACGCTCATGGGGCACCTCCCGGTCCGGATGCCGGTGCAGGTTCCCGTTGACAGCGTGTGCTAATCCGATTCCTCGCCGGGCCACCAGCGCGCGGCGGCCATCGCGACTTTCTCGCCGCGGAACGCGACACCCTCGGCGCGGAGTCTTCTGGTGGCCTCGGCCTCGTGGCCGGGGGGCAGGCGTCCGTCGGAGGCGACGACGCGGTGCCAGGGCACGGCGCTGCCGTAGCGGGCCATCACCGTGCCGACCGTGCGGGCCGAGCCCCGGCCGGTCCGTTCCCGGACGATCTCGGCGATCATGCCGTACGTCATCACCCGCCCCGGCGGGATGTCCTCGACGACGTCCAGCACCTGCTCGACGTATTCGCCGGGCTTTTCGTCCCGGGGCGGTGCTGCGGTCACGCGATCATTCTGCCGTGCGGGTGAGAATGCTTCCCCTACCGCCATCGGAGCCACCAGGATGCAAACGTGACAGTTACTCCGGTTCCCACGGGCTCTCCGGTCTCCGCGAGGCTCGGCCGGGGCACCCGGGTCGGCTACTCGGCGGGCTCGCTGGTGAACGGCGCGTTCGGCACGGTTCCGGGGCTGCTGTTGCTGCCCTACCTCACCGACACGCTGGCGGTCGCGGCCGGCCTGGCCGGCTTGCTGGTGCTGCTGCCCAAGGCCTGGGACGTCGTCCTCAACCCGATCGCCGGGCGGATCTCGGATCGGACGACGACCCGCTGGGGTGCCCGGCGTCCGTACCTGCTGGTCGGGGGGCTGGCGACCGCGGTGACGTTCGCCGCGTTGTTCGCGGGGCCGTTCTCCGGCGCGGCCGGCGCGGTCTACGTCACCGTCGCGTTCCTCGCGACCGCGACCGCGTTCGCGTTCTTCCAGGTCCCGTACGTGGCGATGCCCGCGGAGATCACCGCGGGCACGGCCGACCCGTACGCCGAACGCACCCGCTTGATGACGTGGCGAATCGCGGTGCTGGCGCTGGCGATCCTGGCGTCCGGCGGGGTCGCCCCGGCGATCAGGGACGCCGCCGGTGGAGGTCCGGCCGGATACCGCGTGGCCGGGCTGGCCGTGGCGGGCTTGATCGCGGTCGGCGCGCTGGCGGCGTTCTGGGGAACCCGGCGGGCGCCGGTCGGGGCCGTCAGCGAGAGCGAGCCGTCGCTGCGGCGGCAGCTCGCGGTGGCCCGGGCGAACCGGCCGTTCGCGCTGTTGCTGGCGTGCTTCGTGGTGCAGGCGGTGGGGATCGGCGTGATGCTCGCCGGCACCGACTACGTCGCGGCGGGGCCGCTCGAAGACAGCGCGGTGACGTCGCTGCTCTTCGTGTGTTTCGTCGGACCGGCGCTGGTCGTGATGCCGGCCTGGGGAGTCATCGGCAACCGGATCGGGAAGCGGGCCGGGTACGTGGCCGGCTCGGTCCTGTTCGCGCTCGGCGGTCTGATGATCGGGATCTCGTTCGCGGGTGGGTCGGCCCCGCTGCTCCCGGTGCTGCTCTCGACGGCGGTGGTCGGCTGTGGATACGCGGGTCAGCAGGTGTTCGGGCTGGCCATGCTGCCCGACACGATCGCCGCGGACGAGGCGGTGACCGGGCGTCGTCAGGCCGGAGTGTTCACCGGGCTGTGGACCGGTGGGGAGACGCTCGGGCTCGCGCTCGGGCCGGGGGTGTTCGGGTTGGTGCTGCAGCTCGGCGGGTACCGGTCCGGGATCAGCGCCGTGGATCAGCCGGGCAGCGCCCGCACCGCGATCGTGCTCGGCTTCAGCGTGCTGCCCGCCGTGATCATGCTGATCGCCCTGCCGTTGCTCCGCCGCTACGACCTGACGCCCGCGCGCCTGGCGGCGCTCACGGCCGGGCCCGCCGGCGCGGCGGAGACCTCTACCTCCGGAGAATCATGAGCCTTCCGAAGCGCGGTGCGTCGACCGGAGACGTGCTCGCGGAGCTCTCCGCGCTGCGCGCCGCAGACCTGCCGACGCACGGCGGGCGGACGTGGGCCTACGTCTACGACTCGGGGCTCGACGGGCTCGACGGGCTGGCGCACCGGGCCGCCGAGGCGGTCACCGGGCTCAACGGGCTGGACCCGACGGTCTTCCCCTCACTGCTCGCGATGGAGAACGAGGTCGTGGGCGCGGCCGCGGCGCTGCTCGGCGGCGGCCCGGAGACGGTCGGCACGGTGACGTCCGGCGGCACCGAGTCGATCCTGCTCGCGGTGAAAGCGGCCCGCGACGCCCGCCCGGACGTCGAGCGTCCGCAACTGGTCGCGCCGGTCACCGCGCACGCCGCCTTCGCGAAGGCGGCCGAGTACTTCCGGGTGGAGCTGGTGCCGGTCGCGGTCGACCCGGAGACGTTCCGGCCTTCGCCGGCCGAGATCGCGGCGGCGATCACCGATCGGACCGTGCTCGTCGTGGCCAGCGCCCCGTCGTACGCGCACGGCGTGATCGACCCGGTCGCCGAGATCGCCGCCGCGGCGGCGGCCCGTGACGTCCGGTGCCATGTGGACGCCTGCATCGGTGGGTGGGTGCTGCCGTTCTGGCGCCGGCTCGGCGTCCGCCTGCCGGATTTCGACCTGAGCGTGCCCGGCGTCACCAGCCTCTCGGTCGACCTGCACAAGTACGCGTACGCCCCGAAGGGGACGTCGGTGCTGCTGCACCGCAGCGCGGAACATCGGCGCAGCCAGTACTTCGCGTTCGCGGACTGGCCGGGCTACTCGATGATCAACGCGACGATGCAGTCGACGAAGTCGGCGGCGCCGCTGGCGGCAGCGTGGGCGGTGCTGCGGCATCTCGGCGACGAGGGCTACCTGCGGCTGGCGGAGCAGACGCTCGACGCGACCCGGACGTTGATCACCGGCGTATCGGCCGTGGACGGCCTGCGCGTGCTGGGGCCGCCGGAGGCGAGCCTGGTGGCGTTCGGGGCTGCGCCGGGCGGCCCGGATCTGTTCGTGCTGGCGGACGAGCTGACCGCCCGGGGCTGGTACGTGCAGCCGCAGTTCGCGCTGGGAGACCTGCCGGTGAACCTGCACCTGACCGTGACGGCGGCGAGCGCGCCGCGGATCGAGCCGTTCCTGGCCGACCTGCGCGACGCGGTGACGGCTTCGCTCGCGCACGGGCCGGTGCAGGTGGACGCCGGGATCGTCGAGTGGCTGCGGGTCCTCGACCCGTCGGCGTTGACGTCCGAGGAGTTCGGGTCGTTGCTGGCCGGCGCAGGTCTGGCACCCGGTGCGGGTGGATTCGCGCTGCCCGGGCGAATGGCCGAGATCAACGCACTGCTGGCCGCGGCCCCTCCGCGCCTGCGCGAGCGCCTGCTGGTCGAGTTCTTCGGCCTGCTCTACACCCCGTAGTTCGAGTCCCCGTAGATCGAGTGCGGACGCTTCAGGTTGTTGTCAACTTCAGTTGACGCGGCCGTCATCGTCAACTAGCGTTGACGGCATGAGCGAAGCTACGGAGCTGGCCGCGGCGGCCAGCAGCGGGGACGCCCGGGTCGGCCTGCGGGCCGTCCGCGCCCTCCGCCGACTGGCCGAGACGCTGGAAGCCGTGCAGGTCGAGAACGCACGCCGGTCGGGCTGGTCCTGGCAAGAGATCGCCGAGGTTCTCGAAGTCAGCAAGCAGGCCGTGCACAAGAAGTACGCCCGGCGCGATCCGGGCCCCCGGACCTAGAGGAGCAGCGATGTTCGAGCGATTCACCCACGATGCCCGCGACCTGGTCGTCGACGCCCGAGAACAGGCCCGCCAACTCCGCCACCCGATGATCGGCACCGAGCATCTGCTGCTGGCGATGCTCGCGAGCGACACCGCCGGCGCCGGGATCGTCCTCCGCGCGGCCGGCCTCGGCTACGACCGCATCCGCAACGATCTCCAGCAGGCCGCCGGCTGGTCCGGCAAGCTGCTCTCCGACGACGACGTCGAGGCGCTCAAGACGATCGGCATCGACCTGGACGCCGTACTGGCCAGCATCGATCGCACGCTGGGCCCCGAGTCCTGGTCGACGCCGATTCCCGAGGAGAAGCGGGGGCTGTTCCGCCGCGGCAACGGAAGCGGCCGGTTCGGGCCGCGCGCCAAGAAGGTGCTCGAGCTCTCGCTCCGCGAAGCCCTCCGCCTGCAGAGCCGCGATATCAACAGCGACCACATCCTGCTCGGGCTGATCCGCGAGGGCGAGGGACTCGGCGCCAAGCTGATCGTCGACGCCGACGTGAAGCTCGACGACCTGCGCGAAGCCACCCTCGAGCACCTGAGGAAGGCCGCATGAGCGCCCCCGCCCGGACGGCCGGCCCCCGGGATGCGGTCCACCCGGCCACCGAGTCGCTCTACTCCGAGCGGATCGGCGACGGTCCGGTGCTGCTGCTCATCCCCGGCGGTACCGGCGACGCGGCGAGCTTCGGCGCGTTACCCCGGCTGCTCGCCCGCGAGTTCACGGTCGTCACCTACGACCGCCGCGGCTTCGGGCGCAGCGCGTCCGGCGGCCCGGTCGACGACGACCGGCGCCTGACGATCGACGTCGAGGACGCGCTGCGGCTCCTCGGAGACTCCCCGGGCTACGTCCTCGGCAGCAGTTCGGGCGCGATCGTCGCGCTGCACCTGCTGGCGCGCCATCCCGAGCGGGTCGCCAGGGTGATCGCGCACGAGCCGCCGCTGATCCCGCTGCTCCCGGACGCCGGCCGCTGGCTCGACCTGCTGGACGACGTCCACGCCACGTACCGGGCCGAAGGCGCCGCGACCGCGATGCGGGTGTTCAGCGCCGCCACCGGCGCGGAACCGCCGCCGGGCGACGCGCCGGTGCTCGCGCGGCTGGCGTCCGCCCAGGACTTTTTCTTCGAGCACGAGCTGCGGCAGTACGTCCGGCAGGTGCCGGACCTCCGCGCGCTCAAGCGCGCGAAGACCCGGCTCGTGCTGGCCGGCGGACGGAACTCGGACGGCCCCGGCGGGCGGCTCCTGCCGTACCGGCCGAACCAGGTCCTCGCGTCCCGGCTCGGCCTCAGCATCACCGAGTTCCCCGGTGCCCACGCCGGGTACCTCACCCATCCGGCCGAGTTCGCCGCGCTCATTCGTTCCGTGCTGACTCCGGCTCGGTGATCCGCCGCAGCAGCGGCAGCGTCGAGGCGATCAGCCCGAGCGACGCGATCAACCCGAAGCCCACCACCAGGTAGTACTCCGCCCCGGGCGCCCGGAGCGAGATGTTCAGCTGCGACCGCAGGAACAGGTGCGCGGCCAGCAGTCCACTCCCGATCGCCACCGCGGACACGACCAGCAGCGGGAGCGCGCTCTCCATCGCGACCACCCGGCGCAGCACCCGCAGCGGTGCCCCGCTCAGCCGCAGCAGGCTGAACGGACGCCTCCGCTCGATCAACCCGCCGACCACGCCCACCGCCAGGCTGCAACCGGCGATCGGCAGGCTGGCCAGGATGATCACGCTGGCGACCTGCCGCCAGACCGCCATCGCCCGCAGGAAGCTCGAGTTGCGGTCGGCCTCGGAGCTCGGCGGCTGGGCGTAGTCTCCGAACCCGGCCTCGAGTGCCGTCCGGACCTGCTCCACAGCGACGGCCGACCCGTCGGTCTGGACGAACATCTCGGCCAGCGGAAGGCGCGCGAGCTCCTCGGCGCTCACCGTCGACGCCGGCCAGACCGTCCCCGGCTCGAGCTCGGCCGACTGCACCTCGACGACCGCGGCACCGGCCGGGCAGCGGCCCAGGTCGGGCCATCGGGCCAGGTCGGCGCAGGACGCCAGCGTCGTGTAGCCAGAGCCCCCGGCGACCTTGACCCCGACGATGTGCGTCACTCCGGAGGTGGCCCGGAGCCGGGCGTCGACCGAGGCGGGCACCGCGGTCACCCCCTCGGGCACGTACAACTGCAGGCGACTCGCGTCGCCGGGGCTGCTCTCGGCCCGGCGCTCGGAGGTCATCGTCGTGATGACGCCGATCGCGACCGTCGTGACGAACAGCGCCAGCACCAGGCCGCTGACCGACCGGAACGCGCCCTTCGGGTCGTCGGCCAGCCGCCGGGCCGCGATCAGCGTCGACGTTCGGCTCGACCGTGCGGCCAGCACCTGCGACAACGCCATCGTCAGCCACGGACCGGCCAGCATCAGCCCGATCATCACCAGCAGGATGCCGCCCAGGTACGCGTAGGTCTGCTCGTCGGTCGAGGCCGGCCGGTGCCCGACGAACCACGCCAGCTCGGCGAGGCCGACGATCAGCGGAACGATCCGCCAGATCCCCGGCGGCCGGGGTGTCACCCGCCGGGTCACGCCGAGCGGCGAGATCCGGACCCGGCGCAGCGCGAACAGCGAGGAGAACGCCGCCACGACCGGCACGCCCAGCCCCACCAGCAGTGCGTTGCCGACCGTCAGCCGGACGTCGTCCGAATAGGACGCGGCGCCGGTGAACGGGATCTCCGCGATCGGGCCGCGCAGGGCCGCGTAAAGAGCGAAACCGACGACGGTGCCGATCGTCACCGCGACGGTCGACTCGACCGCCGCGACCCAGGAGACCTGCCGAGGGGTCGCCCCGACCAGCCGCATCGCGGCGAATCGCTGCTCCCGGCGGGCGGCCGCGAGCCGCGTCGCGGAGTTGATGAAGATCAGGATCGGGAACAGCAGCCCGATCGCGACGATGCCGAGAATGGCTCTGATGACCGACGCGTCGGACTCCGGCGTCTTGGTGCTGATCGCCGAGATCCGGTCGACGCCCCCGATCGACGTCAGGTCGTCCGGCGCGCGGCCGACCAGCACGATCAGGTCGTCCGGCGCCGGCACCGCGTCCTTGGAGAGGACGCCTGCCTGCCGGCCGGGGAACCGGTCGGCGAGCTGTTCGGCCGATGTGGACGCGAGGAGCGTGCGCAGCGCGGGGGAGACGTAGTACTCCCCGGGCCCGGGGAGTCGCTCGACGCCGGGCGGCACGGGGGCGTCCGGACCGGCGGCGGCCACGTCGATCCGCTCGATCTCGTGCCCACGGAAGAAGTCGTGCCGGTCGAGCCACCAGAGCGACCCGGACGGGTCTGAATCTTCCCCCCGCGTGGAGAGCCAGGCCGTCCGGTCGTTCTGCGTGGTCACCGCGTTGATACCGGCCACGATCGCGAGCAGCATGCCGACGCCGAGGGCGACCGCGCTCGCGATCAGCACCAGGCGGGCCACCGATTCGCGTCCGCCGGTGACCGACAGCCGGAGCCCGAACCGGGCCATGGCCAGTCGATGGGTCCTCATGCGGTCAGCGCCGGGCTGTTGACGCGCCCGTCACGCACGACGACCTCGCGATCCGCGTACGCCGCCACCCGCGGCTCGTGCGTGACCAGCACGACGGTCGTCCCGTCCGCCCGTGCGACGCCGACCAGCAGATCCATCACCTGCTCACCGGTCAGCGAGTCGAGCGCGCCGGTCGGCTCGTCCGCGAACAGGACCTCCGGGCCGGCGACGAGCCCGCGCGCCAGCGCGACGCGCTGAGCCTGCCCGCCCGAGAGCTCACCCGATCGGCGACGCTCCAGCCCGGCGAGCCCCAGCCGCTCGAACCACGGCGTCGCTCGCCGGACGGCCGCACCCCGCCGGACCCCGTTCAGCAGGAGCGGCAGAGCGACGTTCTCCACCGCGGTGAGCTCCGGCACGAGCTGCCCGAACTGGAACACGAATCCGAACCGTTCCCGCCGCAGCGCGCTGCGCGCGTCTTCCGACAACGTGTCCAGCCGCGACCCGGCGAACTCCACCGAGCCCGACGACGGCGTCAGGATTCCGGCCAGGCAGTGCAGCAGTGTGGACTTACCGGAGCCGCTCGGCCCCATGATCGCCAGCATCTCCCCGCGCTCCACCTGGAGCGAGGCGCCGCGCAGCGCTGGCGTCTCGCCGAACGAGAGCTCCAGCTCGGAAGCCGTCAGGATCATCGCTGCACCGCCTTGGCGAGGGTGCCCAGCCGGGCACTGGTCAGGTCGATCCACCGGAGGTCGGCCTCCAGGTGGAACAGCGCGTGGTCGGCGAGCAACGCGTCGACCAATTCGCCGGAGCGCTTGAGCTCGGTGAGCTCGCGCATCCGGCGCAGGTGCGCCGCCCGCTGCCGATCGAGGTACTCCTCGGCCGGTCGCTCGAGCATCAGGCTCAGGACGACCTTGGAGAACAAGATGCTCTGCAGGGTGGGTTCGGGCTCGACCGGCTCGGTGAGCCAGGTGTCGACCTCGGTCGCCCCGCGCTCGGTGATCAGGTAGCGCTTCCGCTCCGGGCCTTCGCCCGGAGCGACCTCGCCGATCACCACTTTGCCGTCCCGGGCCAGGCGGCCGAGCGTCGAGTACACCTGGCCGAACGAGAGGGGCTTTCCGCGACCGAAGAACGTGTCGTAGTCGCGCTTGAGGTCGTAGCCGTGGCTCGGCTCGCGTTCGAGCAGGCCAAGGAGGGTCAGTGGAACGCTCATGAGCGCGACTATACGCTGAGAGTATACGCCGCGTACATAGCCAGATTCGGAAGCCTGCGGTGGGGCGAGGCAACTCTTGTCGTGCGCGCGAGGTCTAATGCGAAGGTGGGTGAGAGAGAGCCGCGTAGGGTCGGCGCGGTCCCGCCGGCCTTCGCCGGTGCCGCCGCGCTGGCGGCTGCCCCCGCGCCCGCACCGGCCCGGCCCCGGCCTCGCCGCGGCGAGAACCGCTACCGGCTCGTGCGTCCGTCCACCGTGCCGGCCGAGCGCTTCGCACTCGATTCCGATCAGCTCGCGGTCACCGAGCACGACGCCGGGCCGCTGCTCGTGCTCGCCGGGCCCGGCACCGGAAAGACCACCACGCTCGTCGAGTCCGTGGTGGCCCGCGTCGAAGCCGGCGCCGACCCCGAATCGGTGCTCGTACTCACTTTTGGACGCAAGGCCGCCGGCCGCCTCCGCGAACGGATCACCGAGCGCCTGGGCACCACCACCACCGAGCCGCTCGCCCGCACGTTCCACTCGTACGCCTGGGGTCTGCTCCGGCGTGACTCCTCGCTGCGCGGCGAACGCCCGCCCCGCCTCCTCACCGGCCCCGAGCAGGACGCGCTCATCCGCGACCTGCTGGACGGAAACGTGGACGGGGTCGGCGTCCGCTGGCCCGACCCGGAGCAGCTCGAGGCACCCCGCGGTTTCGCCGCCGAACTGCGTGACCTGATGCTCCGCGTGATGGAGCGCGGCATCGATCCGGTCGGCCTCGACGAGCTGGGCCGGCAGCAGCAACGGGCCGACTGGCGCGCGGCCGCGCTCTTCCTCGAGCAGTACTTCGACGTGCTGGAGCTCCGCGACGCGGAAAGCCTGAACCAGGGCCCCGGCTACGACAACGCGCTGATCATCCAGGAAGCCGTCACGCTGCTGCGCAACGATCCCGAGTTGCTCGCGCAGGAGCGCCGGTCCCGCCAGTACGTCTTCGTGGACGAGTACCAGGAGACCGATCCGGCCCAGCGCGAACTGCTCCGGCTGCTCTGCGACGGCGGCCGGTTCCTGGTCGTCGCCGGAGACCCCGACCAGTCGATCTTCTCGTTCCGCGGCGCCGACCCGGATGGCGTCCGCACGTTCGTGGACGACTTCCCGTCCGCCGACGGCGAGCCGGCCCCCGCGATCATCCTGAACACCGCCCACCGGGCCGGTCCCGCGCTGCAGGAGGTGGCCGACCGGGTCGCCACCCGCCTGCGCGGCGGCGTCCGGCAGCGCACTCCCCACCTAGGGGCGGAGACCCCACCTGGCCTCGCCGACGGCGTGGAGGTCGCGATCGTGCGCAGTGCCACGCAGGAGGCCGCCTACGTCGCGCACCGGCTCCGCCGCGCACACCTGATCGACGGCGTGCCCTGGTCGCGGATGGCGGTGCTGGTCCGGTCCGCTCCCCGCTCGGCGTCCACGCTGCGCCGCGGGCTGATGCACGCCGGCATCCCGGTCGAGATCGACACCGACGAACTGCCGCTGGCCCAGCAGCGCGGGGTCGCGCCGCTGGTCAAGGCACTCGGCGTGGCGCTGCATCCGGAGCGTCTGGACGACGGAGCCGCGGTCGGCCTGCTCACGTCCCCGCTCGGCGACGCCGACGCGCTGAGCCTGCGGCGGCTCCGTCAGCAGCTCCGGCTGGTCGCGTCGGCCGGTGGCGACGTCCGGTCGTCGGCCGAGCTGCTGCCCGAGGCGCTCGCCGACCCGCGCGACCTGATCCCGATCGACTCGGAGTGGGGCCGCCCGGCCCGGCGGGTCGCGGCCGTGCTGCAGGCCGTCCGGGAAGCGACCGAGGCGCCCGGTGCCACTCCCGAGTCGGTGCTCTGGGCCGCCTGGGAGACGTCCGGCCTCAGCGCCCGCTGGGAGGAACAGAGCCTGCGCGGTGGCTCCGAGGGCGCCGACGCCGACTCCGCCCTCGACGCTGCGGTTGCGCTGTTCGACCAGGCCGCCCGGTTCGTCGACGGTCTGCCCGGCGCCACCCCGGCGATGTTCCTCGACTACCTCGAGCACCTGCGCATCCCGGCCGACTCGATCGCGCCCACCGGGCGCCGCGCCGAGGTCGTCCGCATCCTCACCGCGCACGGAGCCAAGGGCCTGGAGTGGGACGTCGTGGCGGTGGCCGGCGTCCAGGAGGGGCTCTGGCCGGATCTGCGTCCGCGGGGCAGCGTGCTGGGCTCGGAAGAGCTGGTCGACGTCGTCGCCGGGCGTCCGCACCAACCGGCCGGGCACCTGTCCGCGCTGCTCGACGAGGAGCGGCGGCTGTTCTACGTGGCGGTCACCCGGGCCCGGCGGGCGGTGCTGATCACCGCGGTCGACACCGTCGACGGCGAGGACGCCGAGCAGGCGTCCCGGTTCCTGGACGAGGTCGACCCGCTGCTCGAGCCGGAACGGCCCACCGCGGTGGTGCCCCGTCAGCTCACGCTGCCCGCCCTCGTCGCCGAGCTGCGTCGCGTCGTACTGGATCGCGAGGGCGATCCGGTGCGGCGCAGAGCCGCCGCGCGGCAACTGGCCCGGCTGGCCGGTGCCGGGGTGCCGGGCGCCGACCCGGCCGAGTGGTGGGGTTTCGCACCGCTCTCCGACGCGCAGGCGCTGCGCGGCCCGGACGAGCGGGTCTCGGTCTCGCCGTCGCGCGTCGAGGCGTTCCAGACCTGCGCGCTGCGCTGGCTGCTGGAGACCAGCGGGGGCGGTACCACCAGCACCGCCCAGGGCATCGGTACGGTCGTGCACGACGTCGCCGCCGAGGTCAGCGCCGTGCAGACCGTGCCCGACCTGCACGCGCTCTCCAGCCGGCTGAACGAGCGCTGGCGCCGGGTCGACGTCACCGGCTGGTACGGCCGCAAGCAGCACGAACGCGCCACCCAGATGGTCGACCGGCTGGCCGAATGGCTGGCCGGCAACCCGCGTCAGCTGATCGCGGTCGAGCGCGAGTTCTCGGTCGACGTCGGGCGCGCGACGATCCGCGGCCGGGTCGACCGCCTCGAACGCGACGACGACGGCCGGCTGGTCGTCGTCGACCTCAAGACCGGGGCGAGCAAGCCGCCGGAGGAGGCCGTCAAGACCCATTCCCAGCTCGGCGTCTACCAGCTGGCGGTGGAGCAGGGCGCATTTGGGGAGCACGGCTCCGAGACCGGCGGAGCCTCGCTGGTCCACATCGGTATGCCGACCAGGCGCGCCTCCGAGCAGAAGCAGGATCCGCCCGAGACGAACTGGGCCGAGCACCTGGTCCGCGACGTCGCCGACGGCATGGCGGGCAGCGTGTTCGAGGCCACCCAGAACAACTACTGCCGGATGTGCGCGGTCGCCTCGTCCTGCCCGATCGTCTCGGGACAGGTGACCGACGAGTGACCGACGGCTGGCCGGCCGGGTCGTTCTCGGCGTTGGAGATCGCCGAGCGCCTCGACCTGCCCCGGCCGACCGACGAGCAGGTCGCGGTGATCGAGGCGCCGCTCGCACCGGTGCTCGTGGTGGCCGGGGCCGGCTCGGGCAAGACCGAGACGATGTCCGCCCGGGTCGTCTGGCTGGTCGCGAACGGCCTGGTGCGGCCGGAGGAGGTGCTCGGCCTCACGTTCACCCGGAAGGCCGCGGCCGAGCTCTCCAACCGGGTCCGGCACCGGCTGGGGCAGTTGCGCGGCGTCATGCAGGGTGGCGTCCAGGTCGGTGACCCCACCGTGGCCACCTACAACGCATACGCCGCCCGGGTGGTCGCCGAGCACGGGCTGCGGGCCGGGTACGAGCCGTCCGCCCGGCTGCTCACCGACGCCCGCACCTGGCAACTGGCCAGCGGTTCGGTCCAGATCTACGACGGAGACATGTCCCACGTCGACTGGACCCCGCCGACCGTCTCGACCGCCGTACTCGACCTGGCCGGTCAGCTCGCCGAGCACCTGCGCACCACCGACGAGCTGGTCAGCTGGACCGAGGCGTTCGTCCGCCGGATCGTCGCGCTGCCCAAGGGGCCGCGTCAGCGCAACGACCTGGCGCCCGAGCTGAAGAAGGTGCTCGACGTCCAGCGCGCCCGCCTGCAGTTGCTGCCGCTCGTCGAGGAGTACGACCAGCACAAACGCCGGGACGAGCTGATGGACTTCGCCGACCAGGTGTCGCGGGCCGCACGCGTCGCGAGCAACCACCCGGAGGTCGGCCGGGTCGAGCGGGCCCGGTACCGGATCGTTTTACTCGACGAGTACCAAGACACCAGCCACGCGCAGCTGGTGCTGCTGCGCTCGCTGTTCGGTGACGGCCACCCGGTGACCGCGGTCGGCGATCCCTGCCAGTCGATCTACGCCTGGCGCGGCGCCAGCGCGGGCAACCTGACCCGTTTCCCGGAACACTTCCCGCGTCGCAGCGGGGACACGCCCGTGCTGCCGCTCACCACCAGCTGGCGCAACGGGCCGCGGATCCTCGACCTGGCCAACGCACTCTCGGCCCCCCTGCGTGGCACCCCGGGCCCCCGCGCCTGGGTCACCGACGCGATCGTCGGCACCCCGGTGCCCGAACTGCGGGCCGCACCGCACCGCACCGACCCCGGTGAGCTGCTCTGCGCCCTGCACGAGACCGTCAACGACGAGGCGGTCTGGATCGCGTCGCAGATCGCCACCCGCTGGCGCGCCGCAGACCAGCCTCCCACCGTCGCGGTCCTCGCCCGGACCAGGAACCAGTTCGAGCGCCTGGCCGACGCGCTGCGGGCGGCCGGTCTGCCGGTCGAGGTGGTCGGTCTCGGCGGTCTGCTCGCCACCCCCGAGGTCCGCGACCTCGTCGCGACGCTGAACGTCCTCATCGATCCGACAGCCGGTGCCGCGCTGATCCGGTTGCTCTCCGGTGCCCGGTGGCGGTTCGGTCCCCGCGATCTGGACGCTCTGGGGCGGCGCGCCCGTGAGCTCGCGCAAGCGCACGAAGGCCCGGACTCCGCGGCCAGTGACCTGCCGATCGAGAAGGCCGAGGAGCGCAGCGTCATCGAGGCGCTCGACGACCTCGGGCCGGCCGAGGCGTACTCCCCGGTGGGACACGAGCGGCTCACCGTATTCGCCCAGGAGCTGCGGCGGCTGCGGCTGCGGGTCAACCAGCCGGTGCCCGACGTGGTCGCCGAAGTGGAACTGGCGCTCGGCCTCGACATCGAGGTCGGCAGCCGGACGCTGGACGCCGCGGCGCCCGGCACCGCGTCGCTGGCCCGCGCGCACCTCGACGCGTTCGCCGACGTCGCGGCCGACTTCGCCGAGGCCGCCGAACAGCCGACGCTGAGCGCGTTCCTCTCCTACCTGAGCGCCGCCGACGAGCGCGAACGCGGGCTCGCGCCGGGTCAGGTCGACGTCCGGCCGGGTGCCGTGCAGGTGCTCACCGTGCACGCCGCCAAGGGCCTGGAGTGGGACGTGGTCGCGGTGCCCGGCTTGTCGGAGAAAGTGTTTCCCGGTGCCGCGAAGATGTCCGACACCTGGAGCCGCGGCCTCGGCGTCCTGCCGTTCGAGTTGCGCGGCGACGCGTCCGACCTGCCGTCGCTGGTGCTCACCGGAGTGACCGACCAGGGTGAGGCCAAGGCCGCGCTGGCCCGGTTCGGTGACGCCTGGAAGGCTCGGGCCACCGCCGACGAACGTCGGCTGGTGTACGTCGCGGTCACCCGCGCCCGGCACGCGCTGCTCTGCTCCGGGGCCTGGTGGGACGCCGGTGTCGAACCCCGGGGCCCGTCCCAGTTCCTCCTCGAGGTGCACGAACACAGCGTCGCGGGCGGCGGCGTGGTCGACGTGTGGACCGAGGAGCCGCCGCCGGGCACCGAGAACCCGCTGCTGGCCGCGGGCCGGGTCGCGCTCTGGCCGTTCGATCCGCTCGGCGCCCGCCGGGACGAAGTGGAGGAAGCCGCCGCTCTGGTCGTCGCGGCAGCGACCGCCGACGAGACCGAGGCCGAGCGGGAGGCCGGCGACGCCTGGTCGGAGGAGGCCGAGATGCTGCTCGCCGAGCGCGAGGCGGCCCGGCCCGACGACCTCGTCGAGGTGCCGCTGCCCGGTCAGCTGACCGTCTCGCAGCTGGTGCTGCTCCGTCGCGACGCGGACGAACTGGCGCGCGTGCTGCGGCGGCCGGTGCCGTCGCCCCCGGCCCCGCTGGCCCGCCGGGGCACCGCGTTCCACGCCTGGCTGGAGCGGCGGTTCGGCGCCGACCGGCTGCTCGACCTGGACGAACTGCCCGGTGCCGCCGACGCCGGTGAGTCACCGGACGACGAACTGCCCGCGCTGCAGGAGGCGTTCCTGCGCAGCGAGTGGGCCGACCGGGTGCCGCAGCACGTCGAGGTACCGTTCGCGACGCTCCTGGGCTCAGTGGTCCTGAGGGGCCGGATCGACGCGGTGTTCCGCACCACGTCCGGCTGGGAGGTCGTCGACTGGAAGACCGGACGCCCGCCGACCGGCCCGGCCGCCGATGCCGCTCTGGTGCAGCTGGCCGCCTACCGGCTGGCCTGGGCCGCCCTCGCCGGGTGCGGGGTGGACGAGGTCAGTGCGGCGTTCCACTACGTCCGCGCGGTCCGGACCGACCGGCCGGCCGACCTCCTCGACTCCGACGGGCTGATCGCGCTGATCAGCGCGCTGCCACGCGTGTGACGATCAGTTCGGCGATGCGGTCGGGTACCTGGTCGGGCAGCCAGTGGCTGAGCCCGTCGAGCTCCACGAACTCGTAGTCGCTCTCCACATAGGTGCCGCAGAGTTCGGCCCCGGCACGGCCGAGCGCCCGGTCGCCGTCGCTCCAGACGTACGTCGTCGGGACGCGGACCGGTTCGGCCTCGGCGGCGTCCCGGCCCGACATCGCCCGGTACCAGTTCAGCGCGGCGGTGAGGGCGCCCTTTTCGCGCAGGGGCTCGACGTACGCGTCGACCTGCTGCGGCGTCAGCCCCGAGCCGTCGAACACCTTGCGCAACTGCCGGGCGCCGAACGCCAGCAGAGCGCGCTCGGCCACCCACTTGCGCTTGAAGAACAGCATGTACGTCGACCTGCGCCGCTGCTCGGAATTTTCGCGCAGTGCGGTGCGGAACGCGCGCGGGTGCGGCACCGACAGCGCGGTCAGCGTCCGGACACGATCCGGGTGACGTCCGGCGAGGTGCCAGGCCACGACCGCGCCCCAGTCGTGCCCGACGAGATGCGCGGACTCCAGCCCGAACGCGTCGAGCAGCGCGACCGCGTCGGCCACCAGGTGGTCGGTGCGGTAGTCCGCGATCTCGCGCGGGCGCGCCCCGGGGGAGTAGCCGCGCTGGTCCGGCGCGAACGTGCGGTACCCGGCCTCGTGGAGCGGTTCCACGACCCGGTCCCACTCGCCGGCGTTTTGCGGAAAACCGTGCAGCAGGACGATCGGCTCCCCGTCGGCCGGCCCGCCGATCGTGACGTCGAACGTGAGGCCGTCGGCGGTGTATCGCGTCATCGGGTCTCGCTCCCGAACGCGTCGAACTCGTTGCCCTCGGGGTCGGCCAGTACCCACCAGAAGATGTCGGTGTCGGGGCGCCGGAGCAGCGTCGCCCCGGCGTCGATCAGCGGTCCGGGATCGGCGCCGGCCAGGTCGACGTCCCAGTGGAGGCGGTTCTTGACGGTCTTGGGTTCGGGGACGGGGTCGAAGACCCAGTCGTTCCAGGGGAAGCCGGCCGCACCCTCGATCCAGGCGTAGCCCTTGCTCTCGGCTTCGTGCACGGTGCCGCCGACCTGAGCCGCCCACCAGGTCGCCTGCGCGAGCGCGTCGGAACAGTCGACGACGAGCTCGAACGGTGTCGTTCGCGCCGGAGGCGTCTCCCCGGGAGGGAAGGCGCAGAACAGGTTGCCGTCCGGGTCGGCGAGGACCCACCACGGGTCGGTGCCGGGCTCGGTGACGATCCGGGCGCCGAGCGCGACCAGCGGAGACGGATCCGGTTCCGGAAGCCGCAGGTCGAGATGGACGCGGGTCTTCCCGGCTCGTGGCTCGGGGACCGGGTTGACCCAGATCTGGCTGGCGCGCGGCTCTCCCGGCCGGGCTTCGACGCGGTAGCCGCGGGTCGCCTCGGTGCTCACCGTGCCCAGCACGTCGGCCCAGAACCGGCTGAGCTCCTCCGCGCTGTTCAACGGGGCGTCCAGACACAAATCGCGAAACGAGGCGTTCGGCATATCAGTCACTGTGCCGCAGCCCGGACATGGTCGCCGAGCTGTTACCAGTGAGGCGTGAGATGTGCATCACATCCCGAGTCCGGCTTGCGGCGAATGTCAGGGAACTAGCGGGCCGCAGTGACCGGATCGCGACATTAGTACGTTGCCCCGCTGACAGATCGCCGACGGCGAACGCAAGAGACTAGCTCTTGAATGCAACCGCAAGGAGTCTCGGAGCGTCTGACGGCGTGAGGGACTTTTACTCCGGGCGGGGCGACGTCCGGAGACGACCGGGAGGTGTCGAGGATGCGCTTGTACCGGCGAGCCCAGGCTGCCGGGTGGTCGACGGTGGTGTTCAGTGCCACGGTAGGCCTGGCGGTAGCGGCCCTGGTCGCCCTGACACCCTGGCAGGTGCCAGACCTCTCCGCCGCGCGTGACCGGACGCAATCCGTGAGGGACAATCAGACGGTCGAGCGCAGCGAGGAAGTGCGGAGCTTCGTCGCTGTCACCCGGGTTTTCCAGGGCGTGAGCTGGTTCGAGCCGCGCTGATCCGACCCCGGGCGGAAGTCCACGGGAGCGGAGAGCATGACGACGCCCGGAGAGCCGAGCCCATGGGCCCGCCCGACCGAGGGTGGCCGGCCGCCGTCCGGCGTCACGTGGGTGTCGCCCACCACCGGTGCGCCGGTTTCCCCGCGATTCCGGCCGCCCGCCGCCCCGTCGCCCCGGGTGCCGCCGCCGGCCTCCGGATCCGGGCTGCGGTGGCTCATCGGCGGTGGGGTCGGTCTCGCTGTGGTGCTGGTCGTGGTTCTCGTTCTCGCACTCACCGGGGTTTTCCGCACTGAGCAGTCGTCGTTGTTCGGGCCGTTCGGGGGCGGTGATCCGGAGCCGTCCGGGCCGCCGCTCGCCCAGCTGTGCCCACCGGCGTCCGCAGATCCGGCGCCGGGCGGCAAAGAGGAGCCGCCGGTCGAGGGGCCGCGCATCGACGACCGTGACTCCGGCATCTCGTACCTGCGCCTGGGGCAGCCCTGGGTGACCTGGGACCGCGGCTCCTGGGGCCAGGGGACCCTCGGCGTCGACTTCCGGACCGGCTACTACTTCGTCACCGAGTCGTACTCACAGGGTGACTACCTGGCGTCGGTGCTGTCCGGGAAGGTTCCGGCCACGGTCGGCGACAGCCTCACGCTGAACCTGCCCTGCGCCGGACGCCAGGTCGCCGAGGACGTCCGGCGGGCGTACTACCCGCAGCCGAACGTCAAGGAGCAGGCCCGCGACGAGCAGGTCATCGTCGGCGGCCGCCCGGCCTGGGTGTCGACGTTCCACCTGACGTTCCAGGCGAGCGGCCTGCAGGCGCGCGGCGAGCAGGTCGCCGTCGTCCTGGTCGACGTGGGCCGCCCCGACGCGGCCGTCCTCTACATCTCGATCCCCGACACCCACAAACAGCTGGACCCCGAAATCGACAAGGTCATCGCGAGCATCCAACCCGCCTAGTCGTGCTCGCGGGCGGGTGCCGTGGTTGAACCCTTGCCCCGGTCCGGGCCTGGGCGAGGGTTCATTCACGCATACCGGGAACGACCGCGCCGGTCGCGGAAGCGACCGGCGCGCGCCCTGCAGGCGTCAGGATGATCGTCAGTCGGAAGGGGAGCCGGCGTAGAGGCCGTCGAGCTCGCTGGAGTACTTCTCCTCGACGAACTTGCGGCGGACCTTCAGCGAGGGGGTGATCTCGCCGTTGTCGACCGACAGGTCCTGGGGCAGGATCACGAACCCCTTGATCGACTCCCAGCGGTTCACCTGGCCGTTGAGCTGGTCGATGCCGGCCTGGACGTGCGCCCGCACCTGCGGATGGCCGGCCAGCTCGGCCGTCCCCAGCGATTCCAGCCCGGCACCCTGCGCCCAGGTCCGCATCTCGTCCTCGTCGAGCGTGATCAGCATCGTGCAGAAGTTCCGCGTGTGCACGAGCACCTGACTCACCTGCGGAACGATCGTCTTGAACAGACCCTCGAGGTACGACGGGGCGACGTACTTGCCACCCGACGTCTTCACCAGGTCTTTCTTCCGGTCGGTGATGCGCAGGAACCCGTCGTCGAGCTCGCCGATGTCGCCGGTGTGGAACCAGCCGTCGTCGTCCAGCACCGCGTCGGTCTCTTCGGGCAGGTGGTGGTAGCCACGCATGACGTTGCCGCCGCGCAGCAGGATCTCCCCGTCCTCGGCGATCTTCACCTCGAGGTCGCCTAGCGGCAGGCCGACCGTGCCGAGCCGGAACCGCTCGGGCAGGTTGACGAACGCGCCGGCCGCGGTCTCGGTGAGCCCGTAGCCCTCGTAGATCGGGATGCCCGCCGCGTGGAAGAACTCGTTGACCTCGCGGGACAGCGGCGCCGCACCGGAGATCATCCCGCGCATCTTCCCGCCGAACCGCGCCTGCAGCTTGCTGAACACGAGCTTCGTCGCGATCGAGTACTTGAGCGCCAGCAGCCCGGACGGCTGCTTGCCCTGCTCCCGCAGCGCCACGACCTCACGGCCGACGCCGAGCGCCCAGTTGAAGATCTTCCAGGTCGCGCCGCCCTTGTCGTGCGCCATGCCGCGGACGCGGTTGTAGACCTTCTCGTAGATTCGGGGCACACCGGCCATCACGGTCGGCCGCACGGTGGCCAGGCTGTCGACGATCTTGTCGACCCGGCCGTCCACGTAGCTCTCGAACCCGAGCGTGAGCTGCGCGCAGAGCAGAACCTTGCCGAACGAGTGGGCCATCGGCAGCCAGAGGTACTGCAGATCGTGCTGCTCGATGATGCCGAGGCCGGCCTGCGCCTCGGACTCCCAGATCCAGTTCGCGTGCACCAGCCGGACGCCCTTCGGCCGGCCCGTGGTGCCGGACGTGTAGATCAGCGTGGCCAGGTCTTCCGGCCCGATACCGGCGATGCGCTCCTCGATCAGCGTCGGCTCGGCGATCAGCCGGTCGCTGCCCCGGTTGAGCAGGTCGGACAGGCTGAGCACCTCGGGACCGTCGTCGCCGGCGGTCTCGACCGGCTCGAACGTCACGATCGCTCGCAGGTCGGGCAGGTCGTCGAGCCGCTCCTGGAACTTCGCGAGCTGCGTCGCGTCTTCGGCGAACAGGACGACGCTGCCGGAGTCGGCGAGGATGAACGCCGCGTCACCGGCCTCGGTGGTCGGATAGATCGTCGTCGTCGCACCACCGGCACACATCACGGCGAGGTCGGCGAGGATCCACTCCACCCGGGTGCCGGCCGCGATACCGACCCGGTCGCCCGGGCTCACGCCCAGCTCGACCAGGCCCGCGGCGAGCGCGAACACCTGGTCGGCGGTCTCCTGCCAGGTGAGGCTCGTGGTGCCGATGGCACCCTCGGCGGTCGTCGTGGTGATCGGCGCCGGCCCCGAGAACGCCCGCCCGGTCGGGTTCTTCGTCACCTGAGCGACAAAAAGCTGGCCGATCGAGCGATGTCCGGTGTCAACGGTGACGGTCATGCTGGGCGCCCCCTTGGAGTGTGATGTCGCACACGGTACGGGCGGACATACGCACGTGTGCGGAGATTGCCGAGGTGGGGGAACTGCATCGATCCGGGTGACGGCCCGCATACCCGATGCGTCGCGGGGGCGGGCGTCGCAGTCGTCAGCCGCTGCAGACAGCTAGGGTCGGGGACGTGTCTGCACCTACCTCTGCCGGTGCGCCGGTCACGATTCCCGCCACCGGCTTTCCGGTCGAGCGGTTCACGCTGCCCAACGGCCTCCGGGTCGTCCTCACGCCGGACCGTTCCGCTCCGGTGATCGCGGTTGGCGTCGTCTACGACGTCGGCATCCGATCGGAACCCCAGGGCCGCACCGGGTTCGCGCACCTGTTCGAGCACCTGATGTTCCAGGGCTCGGAGAACCTCGAGAAGCTCGCGCACTTCCGGTACGTGCAGGCGTCCGGTGGTGTCTTCAACGGGAGCACCCACCTCGACTACACCGACTACTACGAGACGCTCCCCAGCAATGCGTTGGAGCGCGCGCTCTTCCTCGAAGCCGACCGGATGCGCCGGCCGGAAATCACCGAGGAGAACCTCGCGAACCAGATCGCGGTGGTGAAGGAAGAGATCCGGGTCAACGTCAAGAACCGGCCCTACGGCGGGTTCCCCTGGCTGCTGCTGCCGCCGGTCATGTTCGACACGTTCGCCAACGCCCACGACGGCTACGGCTCGTTCGAAGACTTGGAGTCGGCCACCGTCGAGGACGCGCAGAGCTTCTTCTCCACGTACTACGCGCCGGGCAACGCGGTGCTCGCGGTCGGCGGCGACCTGGACGTGGCCCGTGCGACCGAGCTGATCGAGCTGCACTTCGGTGACGTGGACGCGCGTCCGGTGCCGGAGCGGCCGTCGTTCGCCGAGCCCGACCTGACGTCCGAGCGCCGCGCGGTCCACCACGACGCGATGGCGCCGCTGCCCGCGGTCGCGATGGCCTGGCGGGTGCCCGACCCGATCGACGATCTGAAGGCCTATCTCCCGTACGTCGTGCTCGCCGAGGTGCTGACCGACGGCGACGCGTCCCGGCTGGTCGGGCGTCTGGTGCTCACCGACGCGATCGCGACCAGCATCTCGGGCTACCTCGGCTTCATGGGAGACCCGTTCGACGTCCGCGACCCCACCGCGTTCCTGCTGCAGGCGCACTACCCGCCCGCGGTGAAGTCCGAGACCGTCATCACCGCCATCGACGAGGAACTCGACCGGCTGGCCAACTCCGGTCTCACGCCGGGGGAGCTCTCCCGGGTGCAGGCCCGGCTGGCGGCTCATCTACTGCGAGAGGTGGACGCGGTGCTCGGCCGTACTCTCACCACCGCCGTGCTCGAGCAGCAGCGCGGGCGGGCGGAACTGATCAACGACCTGCCGCATCTGCTGGCCGAGGTCACCTCCGAGCAGGTCGTGGCCGCGGCGCAGCAGTTGCGCCCGGCCCGCCGGGCCGTGCTCGAGCTGGTTCCCGGAGGTGCCCAGTGAGCCCGTCGCACGCCGCGCCCCGCCGTGCGGTCCCCGCGCTCGACGAGCCGCGGGCGCTGCCGGAGCCGGAGGTCGCCGAACGCACGCTCTCGACCGGCCTGAAGGTCGTCGCGGTCCGCCGCGGCACGGTCCCGCTGGTCGAGCTGCGCCTACGGGTCCCGTTCGCCGGTGCCGACGCGCAGGACGACGTCTCGGTGGCCGCCGTGCTGGCGAACACGCTGATGTCCGGCACCGAGGCGCACACGAACGTCGAGCTGGCGGCCGAACTGCAGACGATCGGCGGCGGCCTCTCGGTCGGCGCCGACCCCGACCGGCTGGTCGTCTCGGGCAACACGCTCGCGGACGGGCTCGGGCGGTTGCTGGAGGTCCTCAACGAGGTCCTGACGACCGCGACCTACCCCGAGCGGGAGGTGCGCACCGAGCGCGACCGGCTCGCCGACCGGATCCAGATCGCGTTCTCGCAGCCCGCGCAGGCGGTCCGCCGGGCGCTGCTGCGCCGGGTGTACGGCAGCCATCCGTACGCGATCGAGACGCCGGAGCCGGCCCAGGTGCGGGCGATCGAGTCGCCGGCGCTGCAGACCCTGCACGCCGAGCGCGTCCTGCCGCTCGGCAGCATCCTGGTGGTCGTGGGCAGCATCGACCCGGCCGCCACGCTCGACCTGGTCGAGCGGACGCTGGGCGGCTGGTCGCCGACCGGCAGCGCGCACCGCACCCCGCCGGTACCGGCGCTGACGACCGGGCCGCTGCTGCTCGTCGATCGCCCCGGCTCGGTGCAGTCGTCACTGCGGGTGGCGTTGCCGGCCGTGCCGAGGGCGAACCCGGACTACGCGGCCTTCCAGCTCGCGAACCTGATCTTCGGTGGCTACTTCTCCTCCCGGCTGGTGGAGAACATCCGCGAGGACAAGGGCTACACGTACTCACCGCACTCGAGCGTCGACCACTCCGCCGCCGGCTCGATGACGCTGGTCAGCGCCGACGTCGCGACCGAGGTGACCGCGCCGGCGCTGCTGGAGATCGAATACGAGCTCGGCCGCATCGCGACGCTGCCGCCGACCGCGGAAGAACTCGAGCAGGCCCGCCAGTACGCGATCGGGACGCTCGCGCTGTCGGTGTCTTCGCAGGCCGGGCTGGCCGGCATGCTGATCGCGCTGGCCGGCACCGGGTTGGACCTGAACTGGCTGGCCGAGCATCCGATCCGCCTGGCGAAGGTGACGCTGGAGGAGGTCGCCGCCGCCGCGGCCGGCCACCTGGCCCCGTCCGGCGGCGTGACGGTCGTGCTGGGTGACGCCGGCGTGGTGACCGGCCCGCTCGGCGCCCTCGGTCCGATCGACCGGCCGTGAGCACGTCGGAGCGGGAGGGCTCGGAAGCCTCCGAAGGGGTACCGCTCGATTCCGAACGCACCGCGTCCTGGTCGACGAGTGCCGAGCCGGCCGACGACGACTGGCCCGCCGACAGCGGGTCCGGTCCGACCGGCGGTGATCCGGCCGCCCCGGTCTGGCGGCGGCTGGCGCTGGGCCGGGCCATGCCGGAGCGGGCCGCCCACCGGCGGCTCGACGGTCCCTGGCTCGACGACGCCTGGCAGCGGGGCCGCATCCTGCTGCTGGACGAGCGCGGCCGGGTCGTCGTCGAGGGCCCGGCCGAGGCGCCGCGGATGGTCTGGTTCGCGAGCGACGACCCCTCGGCGTCGGTCGCCGACGCCGACCGGCTGTTCCTGGCCGAGGAAGACGGCATCCCGTACTTCGCGCTGCTGGCCGCGCTGCCGGAGAAGCTGCCGGACGGACAGCGCACGGTGAGCCTGCGCGAGGTCGGCGCCGAGCTCGTGCCGTTCGAGTCGTCGCTGCTCACCGCCGCGATCGGGCTGGCCAACTGGCACCGCGACTACCGGTACGGGCCCCGCACGGGCACCCGCCTGGGCTGGCGTGCGGGCGGGTGGGAGGCCGAGGCCGTCGACGGTTCGGAGATCGTCTACCCGCGGACCAACCCGGCGATCATCGTCCTGGTGCACGACGGCGTCGCCGGCGACGAGGGGCGCTGCCTGCTCACCCGCGGCCTGACCTGGCCGGAGGGCCGCTACTCCTGCGTCGCCGGGTTCGTGGAGCCGGGCGAGGCGGCCGAGGCCGCGGTGTTCCGCGAGGTCGCGGAGGAGACCGGGGTCCGGATCAGCGAGGTCCGCTACCTGGCGAGCCAGGCCTGGCCGCTCCCGGCATCGCTGATGCTCGGCTTCTACGCGCTAGCCGAGTCCGACCAGCCGGTGACCGTCGAGGAGGCCGAGCTCGCCGACGCGTGCTGGTTCTCCCGCGGGCAGCTGCGCGGACGCGGCCCCGGACCGGCGCCGATCGTCCCGCCGCCGCTCTCGATCGCGCACGAACTGCTCACCGCCTGGCGCGACGAACGGATCGAAAACCCGTTCTGACCTGACGTATCACCGGCGGCGGCCGGGGCTCTGTGGAAGTGAGGCCGCCCCGGTGAGCCCCCTCTTCTCTTCGGGGCGGCCCTTCGTACTCAGGGCCAGCGGAGGTCAGTCATGTCCAGTGAGTTGAAACGGCGTACGCCGGTTCGGGTCGTTCCCCCTCGGCCGAGGCCGATGCCCCTCGTCGCTACCACCCCTCGGCGGAGCCGGGCCGCGCGGCGGGTCGCCGCGGGCGCGTTGCTCACCGCGGTTTTCGTGGGCGGCTCGGCCGGTACCGCATTAGCCGCCGGGCCCGACGTCCGAATGGAGTCGTTGGCCTGGACGCGCCCCGCCGGGGTCGTGCCCACGAGCACGTCGGACGTGGCGCCCAGCGCCGGAACGATGGTCGTGACCTGGCCGGCCACCTCGTCGACGAAGTCGACCGCGGCGCCGCTGATCGACCCGGAGCAGGGCATCGTCCGCCGCGAGGGAACCGCGACCCGGCTGGCCGTCGTCTGGGCGACCGCCGCCACCGTCGCAATGGCCGGCATTCTCCTCGGGTCGCTGTACCGCCGCCGCGCGCTCCGGCAGGCCCTCAGCTACCCCGCACCAGTACGGCTGGATGCCTGGCGTCGTCGGCCCTGACCACGACCTCGGCGATCGCGGTCGGCTCGACCTCCTCCTCGTAGCGTTCGAAGGCGGGGAGGGTCCAGGCCTCGTCGGCGGACGTCCGGCGGCGGAGCGCGCCGCCGGAGAGCCGGACGTGGACCGCGAGGTCGAACGGCAGGCCGCGGCCGAGCAGCAGCGGCCCCTCGACGAGCACGACTCCGCGCGGCGGCACCGGTCGGTAGTCCGCGCGTACGGCCCGGTCGGTGGCCACGTCCCAGAGCGCGGGCAGGTACCGGCCACCGGCCGCCCACGGGGTCAGCACCTCGCGGGTGAGGCCCCGCTCGTCCAGCCACAGGTCGTAGAACGAGTCCGGGTCGGTCTTTCCGTACTCCAGGCGCAGCGACGCCGGACGCAGGAAGTCGCGGGCGTGCACCACCGCCACCGCGATACCGCCCGCGCGTAACGGTTCGACGAGGCTCTCGGCGAGACGGCCGGGTTCGGCCGCGTCGGCGCCGTCGATCGCGACCCGGAGACGGCTGTTCTCCCGGCCGCCGATCACCGCCGAGATCATCTCGCTGAGGAGGTCGGAGAGCGCCTCGGGGGAGACGGGTACCGGCTGGCTCACCCGTACGAACGTACTCCGCTCGTCCTGAACGCGTTGAACCCGACCTATCTGACGGCTATGTTCCCCAAGAGTGGCTGGGCGTGGCTGACCGGGTTGCCGCCACGACCGGGGGTGACGATGGCGCTCGCCAGACTGTTACGCCGCACCGATTTCCGGCTGTTGTTCGCCGGGCAGGCGCTCTCGATGTTCGGCGACTCGGCGATGCTGCTGGTGCTGGCGATCTGGGTGAAGGAGCTGACCGGCAGCAGCGGCATGGCCGGCCTCACGCTGGTGTTTGTCGCGGCGCCGTCGTTGATCGGGCCGCTCGGCGGCTGGCTGGTCGACCGGGTCCGGCGCCGGTTGTTCCTCGTGGTCACGAACCTCTGCTCGGCCGTTTCGGTGGTGCCGCTGCTGTTCGTGCGGTCCGAGCGTCACGTCTGGGTGATCTACGGGGTGGCGACCGTCTACGGGACGCTGCTCGTGCTGCACATGGCGGCACTGAACGCACTGCTCAAGACGATGCTCCCGGACAGCTCGCTGGGCGAGGCCAACGCGGTGCTGCAGACCGTGAAAGAGGCGCTCCGGCTGATCGCGCCGCTCACCGGCGCGGCGCTCTACGCGCTGATCGGCGGCAGCGGCGTCGCGCTGCTGGACGCCATGACGTTCGTCGGGGCCGCTCTTGCGCTCGGAGTGCTGAAGGTGCACGAACCGTCGCCCGTCGCCACGCGGGAGTCGATCCGGGCCGAACTCGCCGCCGGGCTCCGGTTCCTCTGGCGGGCCCGGCCCCTGCTGCACGTGACCGTGGCGCTGGCGCTCGCGCTGCTGGTGATCGGGATCGCGGAGTCGGTCGTGTTCGCGATCGTCGATTGGCTGGGACGGCCGCCGGAGTTCGTCGGGGTGGTCGTCGCGGTGCAGGGGGTCGGCGCCGTGGTCGGCGGCTTCGCGGCGACCTGGCTGATCCGCGCGGCCGGTGAGGTGCGCACGGTGATCATCGGTCTGGGGACGTTCTCGGCCGGCACGATGACGATGATCGTCAGCTGGTTACCGGCGGTGGTGGGCGGTGTGGTGCTCGCCGGATTCGGGCTGCCGCTGGTGCTGGTCGGGTTCGTCACGAGTCTGCAGCGCAGCACGTCCGGGGCGCTGATCGGCCGGGTGACGACCGCCGCGTACCTGGTGATCGGGGTGCCGCAGACCGTGTCGGTGGCGCTGGGCGCGCTGCTGGTCGCGGTGATCGACTACCGGGTGCTGCTCGGCGTGATGGCCGTCGGCACGTTGCTCGCGGTCGTGTACCTGCAGCTCACCGCGGGCGGGAGTGCGTCGCGCGGTGGCCCGGGCCCGGGCCCGAAGCCGGGACCGGGGCCGATCTCGGCGAGCGGGGCGATGGGGTGGGCGTTGCCACCCGCGCCCACGCCCGCCGACGAGGCCACGTTGCCGGCCGACCTCGGCGCGGACGCCGACCGCACGGTGTGGGATTCGGCGCGGCGGCGCTAAGGCCTGGGGTCAGCGGCCCAGTTTTGTGCGGACGTCCGCGATGGTGGGGTTCGTCAGGGCTGAGCCGTCCGGGAAGCGGACGGTCGGGACGGTCTGGTTCCCGCCGTTGACGCTCATCACGAAATCCGCGGCCTGCGGGTCCTGCTCGATGTCGACCTCGGTGTACTCGATGCCTTCGCGTGCGAACTGGCTCTTCAACCGGCGGCAGTAACCGCACCAGGTCGTGGAGTACATCGTCAGCGTCGTAACCGCCGCGTCCATTGAGCGTCCTTCCTCGTGGAACTCACCGGTTGCGTAACACCGGCTGGGGACGGAGCCTTCCCGCCTCCGAGCATTTGGCAGTATCGAACGTGTGACCGCGCCTGTTGATACCGATGTTCTGGCTGAGCTCGACGACGAACAGCGCGCGGCGGTGCTGGCCCCGCGGGGGCCGGTTTGCATCCTGGCCGGTGCCGGCACGGGCAAGACCCGGGCGATCACGCACCGGATCGCCCATGGAGTGTTGACCCAGGCCACTGCTCCCAACCACGTCCTCGCGGTCACGTTCACCGCGCGGGCCGCCGGCGAGATGCGGGGGCGGCTGCGGGCACTGGGCGTCTCCGGCGTCCAGGCCCGGACGTTCCACGCGGCTGCGCTGCGTCAGCTGCGGTACTTCGCGCCCCGGGTCTTCGACGGGCGGGCGATGCCCGACCTGATCGAGTCCAAGGCCCGGGTGGTCGGCCAGGCGGCCGCACACGAGCGGGTGAAGCTCGACCGGACCGGTATCCGCGACGTGACCGGCGAGATCGAGTGGGCCAAGTCGGCGATGGTGGAGCCCGACGGCTACGCGTCGGCGGCGGCCGACGCGTCCCGGGAGACGCCACTCCCGGCGGCCCAGGTCGCCGAGCTGTACGCCGGGTACGAGCGGCTCAAGCGCCGGATGGGCGTCATCGACTTCGAAGACCTGTTGCGCGCGACGATCTGGGCGATCGAAGACCACCGGGACGTGGGCGACCAGATCCGGGCCCAGTACCGGCACTTCGTCGTCGACGAATACCAGGACGTCAACCCGCTGCAGCAGCGGCTGCTCGAGGCCTGGTGCGGCGGCCGCGACGATCTCACCGTCGTCGGCGACGCCAGCCAGACGATCTACTCGTTCACCGGCGCCAGTGCGTCGTACCTGATCGACTTCCCGCGGCGCCACCGCGGTGCGGTGGTGATCCGGCTGGAGCGGGACTACCGGTCCACCCCGCAGGTGGTCGGGCTCGCCAACGACGTCATCGCCGCCGGGAGCGGCGTCGAGGCCTCGGTCCGGCTGCGGCTGGTCGGTCAGCGGTCGGGTGGCCCGAAGCCGCGCGTCTCCCACTACCCGGACGAGCCGGCCGAGGCGTCCGCGGTCGCGTCCCGGTGCCGCGAACTGATCGCCTCCGGGGTACCCGCGGCGCAGATCGCGGTGTTGTTCCGCACCAACGCCCAGTCGGAGACGTACGAGCAGGCCCTCGCCGACGCCGGCGTTCCCTACGTCGTGCGGGGCGGCGAACGCTTCTTCGAGCGTCCCGAGGTCCGCGAAGCGATGATGCTGCTGCGTGGTGCGGCCCGTGCGGCTTCTGACGACGAAACCGCGGTGGACGCCGTGACCGGCGCGCTGTCCGGCCTCGATTGGCGTCCGGATGCTCCGCCCGCGGGTGGCGCGGCCCGCGAGCGGTGGGAGGCGTTGGCGGCGCTGCGCCGGCTGGCCGAAGAGACCGTGGGTTCGTCGTCCGCAGTGGACGGGCTGCCGGCGTTGGCCGAGGAACTCGCGGCTCGGGCCGCCGCCCAGCACGTGCCCACCGTCGACGGCGTCACGCTGGGGTCGCTGCACGCCGCCAAGGGTCTGGAGTGGGACGCGGTGTTCCTGGTCGGGCTGGCCGAGGGCACGTTGCCGATCTCGTACGCGAAGACCCCCCACCAGATCGAGGAGGAGCGTCGGCTGCTCTACGTCGGGGTGACGCGGGCTCGCGAGCACCTGTGGCTGTCCTGGGCGGCGGCGCGTTCGCCGGGCGGCCGGGGAAGCCGCCGTCCGTGCCGCTTCCTGCCGGCGGCGGCGCTGCCGGTCGGCGTGCCGGGCACGTCGGTGGCGCCCACGTCGAAGGTGTCGTCCGCGCAGCCGCGGAAGCGGTCGCTGCCGACCTGCCGGGTCTGCGGCGTCGCGCTCTTCGATCCGACGCACCGCAAGCTCCGCCGCTGTGGCAACTGCCCCGCGGACTACGACGAGGAGCTGTACGAGCGCCTGCACACCTGGCGGGGCGCGCTCGCCAAGGAGCAGAAGCTGCCGCCCTACGTCATCTTCACCGACGCGACGCTGACCGCGGTGGCCGAGCAGCAGCCGAGCAGCGAGGTCCAGCTGGCGGAGATTCCGGGTGTCGGCCCCCGCAAGCTGACGCTCTACGGCGAGGCGCTGCTGGCGATCGTCGCGGGGAAATCTGTTTGATTTTCTCCGGCGGATTTCGGGGGTTTTTGTCGGCGTGTCGGGCTCGGCGCGCCGTACGTTCTGTCGGGTGGCAGACACCTGTCGAGGTATGGCCGGAAAATAGGTTGGCCCGCGGCCCGGCCCGGGCTTAACCTGCCTTTGCGCCGGGAGACCGGCGTTCAACCCAAGAGGACTCCGTCTTCTTATCCGATCGAGGGGAGTGGCCACAGTGAACAGCAACCTGATGTTGACGCCGATGGCTGCCGCCATGCCCTCGATCTGGTCCGGCAAAGCCGTGCCCATGACCGCGCGCGAGCGAGTTGCCCTGACGGCGCATGCGCACTGCGCACAAGTCCACGCGATCCAGGTCTCGGAGGAGAAGTCCGTCCTCCAGGCGGCCAATGCCGAGTACGGCAATGGCACCACCTTCGGTACCCCGGTTCAGGCCCAGCTGAGCGTTGACGCCCTGCGCGTCGACGGTCGAGCGGGATCTCCGCCTCGAGGTACGCCAGCCTAAAAGGCTGGCGGCGCTTCGAGGCCGTGGATCCCGAACCGGGATCCACGGCCTTTTTGTTTGTCTCCACCACCCACGCGGATGCCAAAGCACGACGGAAGAGGAGATCCGGTCATGACGGCAATCGATCTCGCCCCGATGGACTTCGGGGTGATCGACCCGGACGAAGCGCTGCCCTGCCGGCGGGAAGACCCGGAGCTGTGGTTCGCGGAAACCCCCGCTGACCTGGAGCTCGCCAAGGGTCACTGCCAGGAGTGCCCGCTCCGTGAGGCGTGCCTGCAGGGCGCGATCGAGCGGCGCGAGCCCTGGGGCGTCTGGGGCGGCGAAATCTTCGAGCGCGGAACCGTGATCGCGCGCAAGCGGCCCCGTGGCCGCCCGCGGAAGAACACGGTCGCAGCCTGATGAGCCCCCAGTCCCCGCCCCTCGAAATGAGCACTTCGTTGAACCACGAGAAGACCTGGAGCACGGAAATGTTACTGCTGAACGAAGCACTGGCCCGATCTCGAATGCAACAGGCCGTGCCGCGCCGCATCCGTCAGGGTGCGCGCCGGCCGGCCCGCGTAGTGGCCGCAGCTGCTGCCCGCCTCCGAGACCGTCTCTGATCAGTGAAGACCCACCCCGGCTACGGCTGGGGTGGGTCGTCCTTTTCGACGAAGCCGGACTGGTCCTTGTCGACGAAGTCGGGCTGGTTCTTTTCGACGAAGCCGGGTTGCCACCGCTCGACGACCGCGCGGTAATGCGCCTTGGCCTCGAGCTGGCAGAGCACTCCGATCGAGCCGAGCGTCACCCGGTGGATCAGCAGATACGACGGCGGCAGGTTGAGCTGCCGCCCGACCGAGTACGCCGGGCTGCGCGGGTCTCCCAGCCGGGTGGCCTCCTTGCGCAGCCAGGCCCGGGAGAACTGGAACTCCTCCACCGCGAGCGGATCGAGCATCGGCCGCACGTAAGCGAGCAGCGCGTCCGCGTCGATGTCGGCGTCGGGCTTGACGAAGCCCTCCCGGCGGAGGCCGGCGAGCACCTCCTTGGCGTCGCCGGCGATCGCCTGGCGGGCCAGCCGGCCGACCGGCTCGGGAAGACCCTCGGGCAGACGCGCGACCGCACCGAAGTCCAGGACGCCGAGCCGGCCGTCGGGCAGCAGGCGGAAGTTGCCCGGGTGCGGGTCGGCGTGCAGCATCCCGGTGCGGGCCGGGGCGGCGAAGTGCAGCACGGCCATCCGCTCACCGGCGAGGTTCCGGTCGGTCTCGGAGCCGTCGGCGATGATCGCCGACAGTGGCGTTCCGTCGATCCAGTCGGTCACCAGGACGCGCGCGGTACCGGCGAGCACCCGGGGTACGGCGATCTCCGGGTCGTCGCGGTACTCCTTGGCGAACACCCGGGTGGCCTTGGCCTCGAGCTTGTAGTCGAGCTCTTCGGCCACCCGGGCCTTGAGCTCGGCGACCAGCGGCTTGATGTCGAGCCCCGGCTGGACGACGGTGAACAGCCGGGCCATGCGCCCGAGCTGGTTGAGGTCGGCCATCAGAGCCGGGCCGGCGCCCGGGTACTGGATCTTGACCGCGACCGGCCGGCCCGAGGACCAGACCGCGCGGTGCACCTGCCCGATGCTCGCCGCGGCCGCCGGGGTGTCGTCGAACTCACGGAACTTCTTCCGCCAGTCGGGTCCCAGCTCTTCGGCGAGGACGGCGTGGACCTGGGCCACCGGGAGCGGCGGTGCCGCCTCCTGCAGCTTGGTGAGCGCCGCCCGGTAGGGCTTGGCGAGTTCTTCCGGGAACGCGGCTTCGAAGATGCTCAGCGCCTGGCCGAACTTCATCGCACCGCCCTTGAGCTGGCCGAGGACGCTGAAGAGCTGCTCGGCCGTGCGCTGCTGGACTTCGCGGGCGACCGCCTCGGCCGGGGCGCCACCTAGACGCTTGCCGAGGCCGAGAGTGGCGCGGCCCGCCATTCCCAACGGCAGCGCCGCAAGCTTGGCTGTGCGGGTGAGCGCACGCCGGGGGATGTCGGTCACCCACCTATTGTCGCGCGCTCCGGCCGGAACCGCCGGTGAGGCACCCGCAGCGCGGATGCGGAGACCACGATCGCTGCCGGAGCGGGACGCCCGGCGGTCCGGCTTCCAGCGAGACGCCGAGCGCCGCGGTCGGTACGCCTTCGAGGTGGCCGGTGGCTTCCGCCGAGGCCAGCGCCGCCGCCAGGCTGACGACCGACGCGTCGGCGAGCTCCGGACGCTGCTCGGTGGCGAGCTGCGCGGCGAGCACCGGCCACACCGGGTCACGGTCGAGGCGGTGCGCCTCGACGCACGACAGGCACGCGGTACGGCCGGGAACGACCAGCGGCCCGACGATCGCCACGCCGTCCCGGAGCAGGACCGGCAGATGCGGTACGCCGCTCGACGTCCAGCGCACCTGGTCGGCGGGGAGCGGGAGCGGCCCGGCGGCGAGCACCACGAAATCGGGAGCGGCGCCGGTGGTGGGATTCCGGGTGTCGACGGTCGGGGAGGCTCTTCTGACCGCGTCGATGGCGGCGAGGACGTAGGGGCGCCCGATGTCGTCGGGGGTGAGGCCGCCCACCGTGACGTCGTCCGGCGCGACGACGCCCGAGCCGGTGACCGTGACCCGGCCGACGCCTCCCGCGGCCAGCAGCGCGGCGATCACCGGCCCGACGCGGCCGCGGCAGCGCACCAGGACGTGGGCCCGGCGGCGGGCGGTGACCCGGTGGACGGCGTCGGGGCCGTGAGTGAGCAGTGCGGACGCGAGCTCGGGCGGGAGCGGGGGCAGGTCGGCGTCGGCATGGGGTGTGGTTGCGGTGGGCGCCAGCGGGGTGGCGTCGACTATCGCGCCGTGGGCGAGCAAGCGGGTGATCAGCTCTTGCGCCGGTAGGCCGGCCGGGGCGTCGGCGACCACGCGGTCGAGCGGGCGGCGGCCGTCGAGCGAGGTCAGGAACGTGGCGAGGGCCGGATCGACGGCCGTGAGGACGACCGCGCGCTCGGGGTCGACGCCGAGCTGGAGCGTGGTCGCGTCCCGCCAGAGCCGGGGGAGCGCGGGGATCAGGAGCGGACGCATGCCGATGAGAGTGCCGTGATCGGCCGGGCTCGGGCTGGTCGTCCACAGGCCGGTCGTCCGGAGGCTGGTCGTCCACAGGCCGGTCGTCCAGAGGCCGGTCGTCCACAGGTGGAAATGATGGCGGCCCGCCCGGAGGGGCGGGCCGCCGGCCACGGGGGCCCGGGAGACTCAGGCCTTGCCGAGGATCCGGTTCATCTTGGTACCGCATACCGGGCAAGAGCCCTTCGCCATCCGGCGCCCGGATTCACTCGTCGTGACTTCACCTTCGAAGTCACGCTTTTCTTTGCACTTCACGCAGTAGCCGTTGTAAGTGTCGGCCACAGTGCCTCCTCGGCGGCTGGACAGGGTCGGCCGACGGTGGAGCTCCGCCGGATCGCCCGACCTTATCCGGCAAAACGGGCATAACTGCCTAGAGGCTCGCCGGGAGAATTAGCCGTGTCGCCGCCGCGTGAGCCTGCTGTGTCGCGGGCCCAGGCAGGCGTGTCGTGGAGCGCGGGGGGCGTGTCGCGCGGAGCGCGGGAGGCGTGTCGCGCGGAGCGCGGGAGGCGTGTCGCGCGGAGCGCGGGAGGCGTGTCGTGGACACGAAAGGGCCCCTGGACGGCGCCCGTCCCGTCACCTTCCCCACGTGCCGGGGCGGACGGTCGCCACAGGGGCTCTTGTGACGCTAGGCCGCGACGGCCCTCCGAGTCAACGCCGGGGGCCATTCAGGGTGAGTCACGGGACCTCTGTGAGGGGTCTCGCGGAGGACATCCACCCTGTGGAGGAGGCTCGTCCACAGGATTCACGACACGGCAGACGGACCGGCCGATCGAGGGCTAGCGTGCCTCTATGGACCCCGGCCACTCGCTCACCGTGCAGGTCCGGCGCAGTGCGCGTCGGCGCCGCACCGTCGCCGCGTATCGAGACGGTGACACGGTCGTCGTGCTGATCCCGGCGCGCTTCAGCGCCGTGGAAGAGCGCGAGTGGGTCAAGAAAATGCTCGCGCGTCTCGATGCGCGTGATCGGCGTACCCGGCGGCCGCGTGGCGACGCCGAACTCGAGGCACGCGCGCTCCGGCTGGCGCACCTGTTCCTCGACGACGAGGTGCGTCCGGTGAGCGTCCGGTGGGTCAGCAACCAGCGGGGCCGCTGGGGCTCCTGCACGCCGGCCGAGGGGACGATCCGGCTGTCGTCGCGCCTGCGAGGTATGCCCGACTGGGTGATCGATTACGTACTGGTGCACGAGCTGGTGCATCTGCGCGTCCCGGGCCACGGGTCCGACTTCTGGGAGCTCGTGGAGCGGTACCCGAGAGCCCAGCGCGCGAGGGGTTATCTCGAGGGCGTCGCGGCGGCGGCGTCACTGGATCTGAGCGACGAGGCCGACCCGGCCCTCGGCGCGTAGAAAGGCCCCCCGGCTCGGCCCGGCTGCCCTGCGGCTCGGCCCGGCTGCCCTGCGGCTCGGCCCGGCTGCTCTACGGCTCGGCCCGGCTGCCCTGCGGCTCGGCCCGGCTGCCCTACGGACATGCCGCACCCGCCCGCGCCGGGGCAGGCGTTGGTTGTCGGCCAACCGGCCTTCGCCGCGGGCCCCCGCCGCTCCACCCGCTTGCCGGGCGACCAAGGCCGCCTCCGTGTAGCCCGCCACGGGCGCCCCGCCGGCGAACCCGCCCGCTCCCGCGCACCCGGGCCCGGGTGCCTGAGCCCCGCTTCTGGGTGCCGGTGACCCGCTCCGGCGCACCCGGCTGCTTCCGCGTACCCGAGCGTCGATCCGGCTGCTTCCGCGTAACCGCCCGATCCGCCGCACCCAGGCCTGTTCCTGTGTGTCCGAGCCCCGTTCCTGTGGGCCGAGCCCGGGCCCGGGTGCCGCAGCCGCGCTTCTGGGTGCCGGTGACCCGCTCCGGCGCACCCGACCGCTTCCGCGCACCCTGGCGTCGGACCCGACTGCTCTCGCGCATCCGAGCGCTCTCGCACCCGATCGTTCTGCGCACCGAACGCCGCGTCCGGCTGCTTCCGCACCCGAACGCCGCGTCCGGCTGCTTCCGCACCCGAACGCCGCGTCCGGCTGCTTCCGCGCACGTGATGGCGGTTCCCGGGTGCCCGAGTGAGGCCTCCGCCGCTTCCGCGTACCGAGGACCTCCGGCTCCTTCTGCGTGCGCATGTGGCTCCGTGCGCCAGGGGGCGCTCCCGGCTGCTTCTGCGTGCCCGAGGGCGGTTCCCGCTGTTCCGGGCGGTGTTTCCGCCGCTGCCGTGTCGCCGAGGGCTACCTGATCGCATCCGGCTGATCGCATCCGGGCGCCGCCCCCAGCCGCCGCGCCGAGGGTCCGTCGCGGCAAATGGCTGTATCGGCGGGGGTCGATACAGCCATTTTCCTGCGACGGCCGAAGGGCGCCGCCCGAGCATCGTCACGCCGGAGGGTGCGCCCGGGGCCGTCTCGGCCGAGAAGCGCCGCTCGAGCGTCGTCACAGCGAGGGGTGCCGCTCGGGGGCGGTCGCGGGGGAGGGCTGCCGCCCGGGCCGTCACAACGGAAGGGCGCCGCCCGCGCCGGCCCGCCCGGCCCGCGCCGGCCCGCCCGGCCACGGCGGCCCCTCGGCCACGCCGGCGCGCCCGCCCGGCCCGCGGCGGCGCGCCCGGCCACGGCGGCCCCTCGGCCACGCCGGCCCGCCCGGCCCGCGGCGGCGCGCCCGGCCACGGCGGCCGGGCCCGCGCGGCGGCCGGGCGGTGCGCGGCGGCCGGGCGGTGCGCGGCGGCCGGGCGGTGCGCGGCGGCCGGGCGGTGCGCGGCGGCCGGGCGGTGCGCGCGAGCTGCTGGCCTACTCCAGTTCGCTGATGTCGAAGTCGGTTCCCGAGTCGTCCCGGGTAGCGAACGCCACCGGATCGTCCAGGTCCGACGACGTCGGCACCAGGTCCGGGTGCGCCCACACCGCGTCACGGCCCTCGGCGCCGCGGTGCTCCAGCAGCGCGCTCCAGACCGTCGCCGCGTCGCGCAGCCGCCGCGGGCGCAGCTCGAGGCCTACGAGCGTCGCGAACGTCTGCTCGGCGGGTCCGCCCTCGGCCCGGCGCCGGCGGAACGTCTCGGTGAGCGCCGCGGCGCCCGGCAGCCGCTCGGCCGCCACCTGGTCGACGACGTGCGAGACCCAGCCCTCGATCAGCGCCAGCGCGGTCTCCAGCCGGGCGAGCGCCGCCTGCTGCGCGGGCGTGTCCTCCGGCGTGAACATGCCACCGGTCAGCGCCTGCTGCATCGACTCGGGGTCGGACGGGTCGATCTCCCGTACCGCCCGCTCGATCGTGTCGGGATCCACCGTGATGCCACGCGCGTACGCGTCGACGGCGTCGAGCACGTGCGCCCGGACCCAGGTGACGTGCCCGAACAAGCGGGCGTGCGCCGCCTCGCGCAGCGCCACGTAGAGGCGCACCTGGTCGACCGGCTGCTCCAGGCCCTCGCTGAACTTCGCCAGGTTCGCCGGCAACAGCGCGGCGGTGCCCGCCGCCCCCAGCGGCAGACCGATGTCGGACGAGGTGAGCACCTCACCGGACAGCTGCCCGATGCCCTGGCCGACCTGTCCGCCGAACATCATGCCGCCGATGCCGGCCAGCATGCCGGTCATCGGGCCCAGCTGAGCGGCCGCCTCTTCGGGCAGCATCTTGCTCATCGCGCCGACGACTCGCTCGGCCAGCGGGTCGCAAAGCCGCTTCCAGGTCGGAATCGTCGCGTCGATCCACTCGAGCTGACTCCACCCGACCGCGTGCGAGACGCCAGAAGGCAGACTGGTGACCAGGTCGAGCCAGACATCGGCGAGCCGGAGGGCGTCCACCGCTTCGGTCCGCTCGGCAGCGGTGAGCGAACGGTCGCTTTCCCGGGCCAGGCCGGTGGCGACCTGTTTGGCGAGGTCCCAGTTGACCGTTCCGTCAGACTGAGACGACGAGAGGATCTGCTGCAGTTGAGCCATCATCGCTGCCCACTGCGGGTCATTGGGGTTGGGTTGGCCCCCCGGAAGCGCGAAGCCGAACGGAATGTCGGTCATGACTGGCTCACCATGCCGTCAACCGTAGCTCTGGTAGGCCCGTCATGACCCGTCCCCTCCGCGCGGCGCGTGCGGCCGCGGCACCGTCGGCCGGTCTCACCGTCGCGGTGACCGGTGCTGCGTCCCCGATCGGGCAGGCGGTGTGCCGACGACTGGCCGGGGCCGACGGCATCCGGCAGGTGATCGCGCTCGACGTGAAGAAGCCGGGCGTCCCCACCGTGCGCTGGCGCAAGGCCGACCCGACCGATCCGGGGCTGGCGTCCGCACTGCACCGGGTCGACGCGCTCGTGCACGTCGCGGTGGCCGACGATCCGGCGCTCGACCGGGCTGAGCAGCGCCGACGCACGGTCACCGGCGCCTCGGTGGCGCTGACGGCAGCGGCCGCGACCGGCATCCGGCACGTCGTCCTGCTGTCCTCCGCGAAAATCTACGGAGCGTTCGCCGACAACCCGGTACCCGTCCCGGACGGCGCGCCGATCCGGGCCCGGCCGGACGGCAGCGCGCTCGACGACCTGCTCGCGGTCGAGGAGTTCGCTGTTCGCGCAGGGCGTATGTATCCACAGGTGGAGACCGCGCTGCTGCGGCCGGCGACGGTCGTCGGACGAGGTATCGACCACCCGGCCGGCGGCGCGCTGGACGGCCCACGGCTGCTGGTCGTCCGGGGGACGAAGCCGATCTGGCAGTTCTGCCACTCCGAAGACCTGGCCGGCGCCGTGCTCACCACGGTGCTGGCGCGGCTCACCGGGCCGCTCAACGTCGGATCGGAGGGGTGGCTCGAGCAGACCGAGGTCGAACGGATCCTCGGCCGCCGTCGGGTCGAGCTGCCTGCCGACGCCGCGGTCGGCACCGCCACCCGGCTGCACGCCCAGGGCATCAGCGGTGATCCGGCCAGCCAGCTCGACTACCTCATGCACCCCTGGGCGGTGGACGCCGACCGGCTGCGCGCCGCCGGTTGGGAACCGGCGTACACGAACGAGGAGGCGCTCAGCAGCTGGGCGCAGGGACGTCCGCTGCGGATCACGGTCAAGGGCGCGGCAGTGGCGGGCGGCGCGGCGGCCGGTGTGTCGGTCGCGCTGGTCGGCACCGCGGCCCTCGTCCGGCGGGCCAGACGCAACCGCAAGAACCGCCGGTGAGACACACGCGGATACGCTGACGCCCATGATGTTGCGGCGCGGCCTGACGGTGTTCGTGGGCGCCATTCTCGCGTTGATGCTCTCGCTGGGAATGGCGCTGCTCCCGGTGCCGTACGTCGCACTCGGCCCCGGTCCCACCGTCAATACGCTCGGTGAGCGCGACGGCCACGAGATCATCACGATCACCGGGACGAAGACCAGCACGTCCAAGGGCCACCTGAACCTGACGACGGTCTCGGTCAGCCCCGACCTCAACCTCGGGAACGCGCTGGTCGGCTGGTTCGACGGCAGCGTCGCGGTGGTGCCGCGGAACGTCGTCTACCCGCCGGGAGAGAGCCGGGAGAAGGTCAACGAAGAGAACGCGCAGGCGTTCAAGCAGTCCCAGACCTCGGCCGAGACGTCTGCGCTCCGCGAGCTCGGCTACCCGGTCAAGGTGACGGTCAGCACGGTCCAGCCCGACTCGCCGTCCACCGGCAAGCTCGCCGCGAAGGACATCCTGACGTCGGTGGACGGCACGACGGTCACCAGCGGGCAGAAGCTGCGTGAGCTGCTCGGCACCAAGAAAGCCGGCCAGACCGTGAAGATCGGCTACCAGCGGGGCGCGACCACGGGCACCGCGGACATCAAGCTCGCCCCGGGTGGCCAGGACGGGCGCCCGCTGATGAAGATCGAGACGAAGGACGAGCAGCCGCACCCGTTCCAGGTCTCGTTCGACCTGGACAAGATCGGCGGCCCCTCGGCCGGGCTGATGTTCGCACTGGCGGTCATCGACAAGATCAAGCCGGAAGATCTCACCGGCGGCATCTTCATCGCCGGTACCGGCGAGATCGACGACGAGGGCAAAGTCGGCGCGATCGGCGGCATCTCGCAGAAGATGTTCGCGGCCCGGCGCGCGGGCGCGACCGTGTTCCTCGTCCCGGCCGACAACTGCCTGGAAGCCAAGGGATCCGCGCCGAGCGGCCTGGAGCTCGTCCGGGTGCAGAACCTGGACGGCGCGCTGGACGCGCTCGCCCAGGTCCGCGGCGGGAAACGGCCTCAGGGCTGCTGAAGTCAGTCCAGCGTCGCCCGCAACGCCACCACCAGGTTCGGCGCCAGATCGGCGCCGTACACGACGTCGATCGGCTCGTCGCCGTCGTCGGGTCGCATTCGGAGCGCGCAGGCGCTCGTGCCGTCGCGGAGCACCCCGGCCACCATCCGGACCTCGCGTCGGTCGGCGTGGCCGGCCGCCCATTCGACCGGGTCGGCGTCGTCCGGACGCGAGTCCTCGGCGTCCGGAGGCAGGACGAGGACCTCCTGCACCAGCGCGCAGCCGAGCACGCTCTCCGGCCAGGCGATGCGGGCCAGCGTCTCGTCCAGAGGCCCGTCGCCGAGCGACTCCTGTTCCACCGGGGTGATCGAACCCGGTTCGACCTCGGTGGCCGACAGGCCCACCTGGTCAGCCAATCCGGGTTCGGCGGCCAGCAGTTCCGCGGTGTCGACCAGGGCATAGAGCGTGGGCGGCTGGTCCCACCCACCCTCGGCCGCGTGGCGTTCGAGTTCGAGGACGACGGCGTGCAGGGGATCGGGGAGCGGAACCCCGTTCACGCCGGAGTGGACGTCGGTCATGGCCCCCATGCTGGCACGGAGCTGAGAGCACCGTGGTCCGCGCCCGGTTCCCTGGTCGTCGCAGGGTAGGTTTGGCCCCACGCTTCACCTGCCTCGCCAGATTCACACCGGGAGTGCCCGTGGTCATGCGTTCGCCGCTGCCGTCGGTGAGCCGACGCGCCCGGCGTGTCGTCATCCTTCTCGTAACGGCCGTCGTGCTGCTTTTCGTCCTGACGGCCGGGAGCAGTCTGTACGCGGATTGGCTCTGGTACGACGAGGTCGGCCTCACCCGGGTCCTGACGACCCAGCTCCAGACGCGTCTGCTGTTGTTCGTCCTCTTCGGCGTCATCACGGGTGCGATCGTCGCGATCAACTTGTACGTGGCGTACCGGTTGCGGCCGATCTTCGCTCCGATGTCGCTCGAGCAGCAGAACCTCGAGCGGTACCGGATGGCGATCGCGCCGCGCTTCGGGCTGCTGACGCTCGCCGCGGGCGCGGTCGTGGGTGTGATCACCGGCCTCTCCGCGCAAGGGCAGTGGAAGACCTGGCTCCTCTTCGTCAACTCGACGCCGTTCGGCCAGACCGACGCGCAGTACAACCGCGACATCTCGTTCTACGTGTTCGAGTACCCGTTTTACCGCTACGTGCTGAGCGTCGCGTTCACCGCGATCGTGCTGTCGGTGATCGGCGCGCTGGTCGTCCACTACTTGTTCGGCGGCATCCGGCTGCAGGCCGGCACGGGCGGACGCCTGGGCACCGCGGTCATCGGCCACCTCTCGGTGCTGCTCGGCCTGTTCGTCGCGCTCAAGGCGGTCGCGTACTACTTCGACCGCTTCGGGATGCTGTTCGGTTACAACGACGCGACGAAGACCCACGGCGCGTCCGCGGCCGACATCGAGTTCCTCCTCCCGGCGAAGAACATCCTGCTGTGGATCGCCGCGCTCTGTGCGCTGGTCTTCTTCGCCAACCTGGGCTTCCGCCGGGTGCTGCCACCGGCGATGGCGCTGATCCTGCTCGGCATCTCGGCCATCGTCATCGGCGGCGCGGTCCCCGCGCTGGCCGAGCAGTTCACGATCAAGCCGAACGCGGCCGACCGTGAGGCCGACTACATCGAGCGCAGCATCACCGCCACGCGCGACGCGTACGACATCGCGGACGTCCAGCGCGAGGACTACCAACCGAGTACCAGCGCCACCCCGGCGCAGGTCTCCGAGGAGGCGGGCACGGTCCGCAACGCGCGCCTGCTCGACCCGAACGTCCTCTCCGACACGTTCACGCAGCTCCAGCAGGTCCGGACGTTCTACCGGTTCAACTCCAGCCTCGACATCGACCAGTACACGGTCGACCAGCAGCTGCAGGACTACATCGTCGCCGTGCGCGAGATGGACACCAGCCGCCTGGACGAGGGCCAGAAGAACTGGATCAACCTGCACACCGCCTACACCCACGGCTACGGGCTGGTGGCCGCACCGGCCAATCAGGTGACCGAGGGCGGGCAGCCGTACTTCGTCTCCGGGCAACTGGGTGACCAGACGGCCGCGACCGACAGCGAGGCGTCCGAGCAGCAGGCGCAGAAGTTGTCCACGGCGTTCAACAAGGACAACCCGGTCAAGCAGCCCCGGATCTACTACGGCGAGCTGGCCAGCGACTACGCGGTCGTCGGCAAGGCGCCCGGCGGCAGCGACCGGGAGTTCGACCGGCCGACCAGCCAGGGCGGCGACCAGAGCGAGCAGATCAGCTACACGTACAACGGCAAGGGCGGCGTCGCCGTCGACTCGCTGACCCGCCGGGCGCTGTTCGCGCTGTACTTCCGCGAGCGCAACTTCCTGCTCTCCAGCCGGCTCAACGAGAACTCCAAGGTCATGTACGTCCGGAACCCGCGCGAGCGGGTCGAGAAGGTCGCCCCGTTCCTGACGCTGGACGGCGATCCGTACCCGGCGGTGGTCAACGGCCGGATCCTCTGGATCATCGACGGCTACACGACCAGCAACTTCTACCCGTACTCCCAGCGCGAGACGCTCGGTGCGACCGCCGTCGACTCGCGGACCGGAGCGGGTACGGCCGCACAGCCGAACGACCAGATCAACTACATCCGGAACTCGGTGAAGGCCACCGTCGACGCGTACGACGGCACGGTCACCCTGTACCAGTTCGACGACACCGACCCGGTGCTGAAGGCCTGGAACAAGGCCTTCGACGGGATCGTGAAGCCGAAGAAAGACATCCCGGCCGACCTGGCGTCGCACTTCCGCTACCCGGAAGACCAGTTCAAGGTCCAGCGGTCGCTGCTGGCGAAGTACCACGTCAGCTCTCCCGGTGACTTCTTCACCGGGCAGGACTTCTGGCAGGTCCCGGACGATCCGACGCCGGGCCGCGGCGGGAAACAGCCACCGTTCTACGTCGTCGCGCAATGGCCACAGCAGAACAAGGCCACGTTCCAGATCACGACGCCGATGGTCGCCAATCAACGGAACAACCTGACCGCGCTGGTCAGCGCCCATTACGACGACAATTACAAACCGGTGATCCAGATGCTGGAGCTACCGGGTGACTCCCAGATCGCCGGTCCAACACAGGCGCAGAACAAAATGCGAAGTGAGGATACGGTCCGCGACAATCTGAACGTGCTCGACCTGGGCGATTCCCAAGTCGTCTACGGCAACTTGCTGACGTTGCCGGTGGCCGGGGGATTGCTCTACGTCGAACCGATCTACCAGAGAGCCAGCGGCCAGGATTCGATTCCGCTGTTCCAGAACGTGCTGATGCTCTACGGCGAAAAGGTCGCGTACCAATCGACCTTGGGCGGTGCACTCGACAACCTCTTCGGGGCCGGTGCGTCCGAGGACGCACCCGAGGGCCAGCAACCCGGAGACAGACCGAGTACCACTCCGTCCGGCGGGACGACGCCGTCGCCGGGCGCGACCCCGACGCCGTCGACGTCGGGCACTCCACGCCCGTCGACGAGTCCGACGCCGGTGTCGCCACCGAGCGGGACGAGCGTGGACTCCGCGGCAGCCGCGGTCGACAGGGCGTCGGCCGATCTCAAGGCCGCGCAGCGCAGCGGAGACCTGGCGGCGATCGGTAAGGCGTCGCAGGATCTGCAGAACGCCGTCAACGCCTGGCAGGCCGCGAGAGCGAGAGCCAGCACGAGTCCATCGGCCTCACCGGGACGCTAGAGACGAAGGGCCCCGCCACGTGGCGGGGCCCTTTCTCATGGCCGGGCTTCGTGGTGGCGACGGCCGTGGGTACGCCGTCGCTCCTTCATCTCCGACTCGAAGACGTGCCTGCGCCCGCCCAGCAGCTCGTCGCGGGCGTCCTTCTCGACGCCGCGGAACGCCGCGTAGTACCCGTCGTCGAACTCCTCGACGATCTGGAACGTCCAGCGACCTTCCAGCAGGTTCCGGCCGACCAACTCGGTCTCGACGCGGTCGGCCAGCCGATCGTGCCCGGCTTTCCGGAGCGACTCGACCGCGTCGTCGAGCATCAGGTCGGCGTGGCCGGTCAGCTGATGCATCGCGTACAGGTGCCCGCGTGCCTGCTCGATCGTCTCCAGCGCCTCGCTGAGCTTCCCCACCGCCTCGACGGTGGTGTCGTCCACCCCTTCCGGCCGTTCGTGCGCCGGGTCGGGCGTGGCCGTCACGTGCCCTCTTTGGTCAGGGCGGACGGCTTGTGCACCGCCGTCCGGCCGCTCTTCTCGCTCCGGACGAGGTACTGCGGGTCGTCGACGCTCGCACGCACGGTCCGCCCGCCGGCTTCGGTGTCTTCGGTCAGCTTCTTCTCGACCGTACCGACCGCCTCGCCGCCGTGGCTCTTCCAGCTCACCCGGTCACCCTTGCTGAACGACGTGGTCATAGGGCGGTGATGCCCCCGGCGCTGAGGCACAAACCCAGCGTATTCGCCGGTGGCGGGCGTCACGGGGGGCCGTTTTGCAGTTCCTGGGAACACCGCGCTATGGTTATGGAGCAACACAGCAAGGGGCCCGGAAGTTAGGGCAACGGCGCGGGGTGGAGCAGCTCGGTAGCTCGCTGGGCTCATAACCCAGAGGTCGCAGGTTCAAATCCTGCCCCCGCTACCACACGAAAGGGCCCGGACATTGTCCGGGCCCTTTCGCTATCCGCGCAGGGTGGTCCGGGTACAACTGCTCAGGTCCGGACGCCCGGCGACCGGCACTCTCGAAGCCATAACGACGACGGCTTCGCACCACCCCGCACCCACCCGATTCCCGCGCGCCGCCGTGGGGCTGCTGCTGACCCTCCTGGCCGGGGCCGGCCTCGCCTGGGCGGCGCTGGCCTTCGCCGACGGCGCGGTCGCGCTCACCGACATCGACTACCGCACCGAGTTCGTCGACGACCGCTGGTGGGCCGCGAGCCTGCTGCTCGTCGTCCCCGTCTTCCTGCTCTCGCGGACGTGGGGCGGGCTGGGCGTCGCGGTGACGGCGTACCTCGGCGTGATCCAGTTCGTGATCGCGGCGGTCACCGTGCACCGGTACCAGGTCAGCGGATGGAGCGACGGCCTGGAGTCGTTCGCCTACGTCGAGGCCACGGGGTTCACCGCCACGTTCGCGGTCGCTGCGTTCCTCGGCTGGGCCGCCGGGCGCCGCAAGCGCACGCGACCGGTCTGAAAGGGCCCAGAAATCAAAAGCGGAGGCCCGCACCGAGGTGCTGGCCTCCGCCCTGTTCAGCGGTGGTGCAGGATCACACGGGGCGGATGTTCGCCGCCTGCGGGCCCTTCTGGCCCTGCGTCACGTCGAACTCGACCTGCTGACCGTCGGTCAGCTCCTTGTAACCCTGGGTCTGAATCGCTGAGTAGTGGGCGAAGACGTCGGGGCCTCCACCGTCCGGCGCGATGAAGCCGAAACCCTTTTCCGCGTTGAACCACTTGACGGTACCGGTTGCCATGCACGTTCTCCCTCTGGCGGGCAGTGTCGGGCCCACACTTCATGAGCCCCGTGTCGCGGTCGTGCTCGCCCAGCTCCACAAGGAGACCAGAACAAACAAAGAGCGCCTGGATTACAACCCCAGGCGCTCTTTTCATGCGAACCAAAGACTGCAACGGCGGTAACCGTAGCACGCGGACTGGCGTCCGGCATGTCACCTGCCAGGTTCATCCCCCTTGCGCGTACGGGCGGCCAACGGTGCCCCGGCCAGGTCTTCTTCATTGCAGAGAAGCTTGACCTCGTAATAGGGCGCGCCGTCGTCGTCGTCGTAGTCCAGGTGGATGGCGATGACGTCCACCGGCTCCGCGAGCCACGTTTCGGTTTCTCGGAGCCAGGCCGCCGCACGTTCCAGGGCGGTGGGGAGGTCGTCGTCCCGGAACTGGACCGGGCGGTAGGGCACCCCCTCGACGCGGTCATTCGGGTGCGCCGGAGCAGGAAGGTCGACTGCCAGGCCGGACTCGTCGAGCCGCAGCTCGATCGTCTCCTCGATCACCTGACCGAGTTTTCGCCATTCCGCGCCGGTACACAAGCCACGAGCGCTCTGGAGACGATGCGGCGGGCCTGGATCATCAGGCCCGCCGAGTCGGTCAGCGCTTCGTGGTGTCTCCGTCGCCGGTGTACTTCTGGGCCGCGTCGACGGCCTTGTCGATGTTGCCGCTGTGCTTGTGCCCGGTCTTGTCGTCGATCAGGTCACCGGCTTTCTCCAGGCCCTGGTCGATCTTGTCGTCGTGCTTGTCGACGAAGTCCTTGGCCTTGTCGAGAAATCCCATCTGTGCCTCCTGTTACTCGCCCCCTGGGGCGGGGACCCCGACCGGGTTGGGGAACGGAACTACCCCTGCCGCCACGATTGTCCTCGCCAGCGGCGTTAGCAACTCCGTGAGCTCGACGGTTCGCTCTGCTCCGAGCACGCGGTACGGGCCTGCAGCCAGGCGATCCGTGTCGTCCTCGAGGGTTTCGCGGGCCTCCGTGCCCTCCGCCGTGAGCGTCCAGTCGTCCCGGAGCAAGCCTTGCGCGACGAGGTTCTCGACCCCGGCGTCCCACTCGTCGTCGGACCACTTGCGCGCGGTGCGCAGCAGTTCCGCGGAGGACCGGCCGGACGAGATCGACAGGATGTGCGCCTCGACCGGACCGATTTCACCGGCCACCAGCAGCGCGACGTGGCCGTCGCCGCGGTGCTCGCGGAGCACGGTCAGCGCGTGCCAGAGCGCCAGGTGCGGCACGTCCGGCGGCGTGAGGGCCGCGTTGGCGGCGGCCAGCGGCCGCCCGGAGACCTCCGCGCCGCGGACCGCGGCCGCGGCCTCGAGCGCCAGGTCGGCCGCGCGGCGGACGGTGGCCTCGTCGGCCAGCCAGTCGCCGGCGATCCGGCGGAGAGCACCGTCGATGGCGGTGAGCCTGGCCTCGATCAGCTGCTCCGGGGTGGCGTAGGTCCAGACGTCGGGCACCGCGCGCTCGACCATCGCCGGGTTGAAGTTGTGGAACGTCGCGATGACGGTGCCCGCCGAGACCGCGCCCATCGGCGCGGCGCGGCAGCCGAAGTACCCCATCCAGTAGCCCTTGAGCCCGAGCGCGTCGGTCGCTTCGCGGGTCTCCGGAGCGAAGTAGCTCAGGATGTGCACGGGCTCGAGTGCCTGCCAGGCGTGGCGTGCCAGCGTGGGGAACGAATCGGTCACGGATGCTCCCGGACGGAGGAGGGGTAGGCGCGTTCAGCGTGCCACAGACGTTGGGCAATGTCGGTTTGACATGGCAACCTCGTGAACGTGAGTGACGATGTACTGGACTTCGACGCCACGGCCCTGCCCGGAAGACCGTGCTCGATGGCGGCGGCGCTCTCGCTGGTCGGCGAGAAGTGGGCGCTGCTGGCGGTCCGCGAGATCTTCTGGGGTAACCACCGCTTCGACGAGATCGCCCGTAACACCGGTGCGCCACGAGACCGGCTGGCCGCCCGGTTGCGCTCGTTGGAGGCGGTGGGCGTGGTCGAGCGCCGGCCCTACTCCGAGCGTCCGCCGCGGTACGAGTACCACCTGACGCCGGCCGGGCGCGATCTGTCGACCGTGATGCACGCGCTGCGCAGCTGGGGCGACCGCTGGCTGGAGGGGGAGCCGCCGTCGGCGGTCGCGCACAGCTGCGGTGAAGACCTCGATGCGCTGTACGTGTGCCGCCACTGCGGTGACGAAGTTCGCAACCGCGACCTCGAACTCCACATGAGGACCCCCGAATGGGACCGCACCGGCCCTACTATTGGGGGTTAGTGTACCCACAATAGGGTGGAGGCCGGCATGGCAGCCGCGCACGATGAGCAGTCGCCGCGGTACCAGACGATCGCCAACGATCTGCGGGCCCAGATCCACCGGCGGGATCTCGCACCGGGTGACCAGGTGCCGACCGAGAAGGAACTCGCGGCGGAGTACCGCTGCTCCCGCAACACGGTCCGGATGGCGTTGCTCGCGCTGGCCAACGAGGGCCTGATCTCGGCCGGTCGGGCGCGGGCCGGGCGTACCGTCCGACGCCGTGAGCAGTTCGTGCTGGCCCACCGGGTCGAGAACGACCTCGGCGCGACCCGGCTGCGCGGGCCCGACAGCTTCGCCGACCAGGCGTTCCGGATCGGTCGCACGCCGAGCCAGACGATCCGGATCGCGGTCCACCAGGCGGGCCCGGAGATCGCGAACCGGCTGGAGATCGCCCCGACCGAGCAGGTGGTGCTGCGGAGGCGCGTGCGGTATCTCGACGGGGTGCCCTCGCACCTGTCGGAGTCGTTCTACCCGCGGGCTCTGGTGGCGGGGACGCCGATCGAGCAGCAGGCCGAGATCGTGCCGGGCGTGGTGCCGCTGCTGGCGGCGCTGGGGCACCGGCAGGTGCGGTTCACCGACGAGATCGTCAGCCGGATGCCTGACCCGGAGGAGAGCCGGACGCTGGAGATCGGCGTCGGCATTCCGGTGATCGAGCACTACCGGACGGGGTGGAGCGAGGACCGGCCGGTCCGCCTGACCCGGACGGTCCTGCCGAGCGACCGTCACCAGCTCCGGTACGAGCTACCGAGCTGAGGCCCGGCCGGTCTGCACGTGGGTCCGCCGGTTGGCGCCCGCCCCGCCGTTCGTCCCTGCCGGGACGCCGTTCTGGGGCAGGCCGTTCTGGGGGACGCCGTTCTGGGCGACACCGTTCTGGGGGACACCGTTCTGGGGGACGCTGCGCGGCGGGGCGTCGGCGGCGGGGCCGGTCTCCGAGGAGGTACGCCGAGCCTCCGAGGTGCGGCCGTCCTCGGCGCTCGCCTCGGGGGCCGAGCCGGTGCCGGGCTCGGACTCGGTGACGCGATGGGCGTCCGGCCCGCGGCCGGCGTCGGTCGTCCGGCGGGTGCCGGCACCGGTGGCGCCGGGGGCACAGCGGCGGCGCTCCTTGCCCTCGTACTTCTCGCGGACGTGGTGCTGGGGCTCGGCGTACCGGCTGAGCAGCAGCACCGACCCGAGCGCGAGCACGAACCCGATGGCGGCGAGCCACCCCCGCCCAGGCGCGATCCGGTCACCGAGCAGCAGCAGGCCGACGAGCGCGGGCGGGATCGCCGCCGCCGCGTCCATCGCCGCGACCGCCGCGGTGGTGGAACCGCGCTGCATCGCCAGCCCGAGCAGCAACTGCCCGACCACGGTGTGCGCGAGCAGGATGTAGAGCAGCGGGTCGGTGACGAACGCGCTGAACGAGTGCGCACCGGCCAGCGGACGCGACGCGATCGCCACCGCGCCGAACGACAACCCCGACAACGCGCCGAGCGCCACCGACCCGGGTGCGCCGTGCAACTTCACGCCGAGACGCCCGAGCAGCCCGACCGCGGGCACGCTGAGCGCCAGCGCCGCCACCTCGGGCCCGTTGAGCGGCCTCGACTGGCTCACCTCGGCCGAGATGATCAGCGCCGTCAGCCCCAGGACGAGCGTCCCGAGGAGAACGACCTCACTCGCCGGGTGCCGCCAGTGCAGCAGCGCCACCCCGAGCAGCACGGTGACGCCCAGCCCGGCCGCGACCGCGGTCTGGACGAGGAACAGCGGCAGATCACGCCGGGCGAAGAACGCGAACGCGAACGCGGCCAGCTGGCACAGCAGCCCGGCGACGTAGATGCGGTGCCCGGCGAGTTTCAGCAGCAGCCCCGGATCGAGTTTCGAGTGCACGCTGACGCGAGCCGCGGCGACCGACTGCAAGAAGTTCGCGACGCCGTAGCCAGCCACCGAAGCGGCCAGGAACACCCATCCGAGGGACACCTCTGCGAGGATAAGCCCCCACCTCACCAGCCGCGCGCGGAGGCGTGCGCACCGGCCGTTCGGGCTATCGGACGCTGTCGATCGCTCGCCATCTGTACCGGAATTTCCCTCAACTAGGCGTGGTCGCTGCCGATGACCTTCAGCACCGGCTCGTGCAGCAGGCCGTTGGTGGCCACCGCACTCCCGCCGTGCGGGCCGGGCCGCCCCGAGAGGTCGGTGAAGCGTCCGCCGGCCTCGGTCACGATCGCCGACAGCGCCGCGAGGTCCCAGAGCGACACCTCCGGCTCACAGGCGACGTCCACCGCGCCCTCGGCCAGCAGCACGTAGCTGTAGAAGTCGCCGTAGGCCCGGGTGCGCCAGACCGACCGGGTCAGATCGACGAAGTCGCCGAGCGCGCCGCGTTCCTCCCAGCCCGACAGCGACGAGTAGGAGAGCGAGGCGTCGGACAGGTCGCCGACGCCCGACACCTTGATCGCCGCGCCCGCGGTCGGACGCCGCCCGGCGTACGCGCCGCAGTCTTTCGCCGCCCACCAGCGTCGGCCCAGCGCCGGCGCGGTCACCATGCCCGCGACCGGCTCGTCGTTCTCGAGCAGCGCGATCAGCGTCGCCCAGACCGGCACACCACGGACGAAGTTCTTGGTTCCGTCGATCGGGTCGATCACCCAGCGACGGACGCCGTGACCGGGGACTTCGCCGAACTCCTCGCCGATGACGCCGTCGCGGGGCCGGGCGCGGCTGAGCGTCGAACGGAGCGCCTGCTCGACCGCGGTGTCGGCGTCGGTCACCGGCGTCATGTCGGGCTTCGACGAGACGCGCAGATCCTGCGCCTTGAAACGGGCCGTGGTGATCCGGTCGGCCGTGTCGGCCAGGACGTGGGCGAACGCCAGATCGTCGGAGTAGCGGGACATGGGTGGAGGCTACCGCTCAGAGCCGGACGAGCTGTTCTGCCGCGTTCGGGTCGTCGTACGCGCCGTAGTGCAGCAACACCGAGGCGGGCCGGGCCGGGAACGAGCGGAGGGCCGGTTCCATCGCGGCGAACAGCCGGTTGGCGTCCGGGCCGTAGGCGGAAAGCACCAGCTCGTTCTCGCCGGACTCGTCCCGGCCGAACTGTGGTTGTTCGAACTCGCCCGCGCCGGAGGTCTCGATCGCGCTGGCCAGCTGCTCTTCGAGCTGGTACACGTTGGCCAGGTTGGTCGCCGTGCCGCTCGGCCCGGCGGCGAGACGGTACCGCGCGACGACGACGTGCTCGGCGACGTCCGCCATCGCGAAGGGTTGCTTTCGGGAGAAGAATCCCAATTCAGTGTCCCTACCTCTGGGTGGCACCGCGCACTACGGGCCAACCGCTGCGACCCCCCGCGGGCGCACTGTATCGCTCCGAAGAATTCGGTCGCACAGGACACGAACACATCGGACCGGGCGGACGGGGTGGCATCAGCCGGTCGTCGGATAGCCCCCGTATCTGCTCTTACCAGTACCTTTCGAGCGTCTTACGACTGTCCCAAATCGCTGCGGCTCTCGAGGAGGCGGCGGTACGACGCCAACCGTTCCGGGCTCGCGTGTCCGGCCTCGACCCAGGCGTCCAGAGTGCAGCCTTCGGCGGCGGACCGGTGCTCGCATCCCGGTGGGCACTCGGTGGCGCCGGGCGCCAGATCCGGGAATCCGGCCAGCACGCTGGCCGGCGACACGTGCGCCAGGCCGAACGAGCGGACGCCAGGGGTGTCGATGACCCAGCCGCCTGCCGGCAGCGCCAGCGCGACCGCCGACGTCGACGTGTGCCGTCCCTTGCCGATCGCGCTCAGCCCCCCGATCGCCCGTTCGGCGTCCGGTACCAGACGATTGACCAGCGTCGACTTGCCGACGCCGGAGTGACCGATGAGGACCGACAGGCGTCCGGTGAGCCGCTCCTCGAGAGTGGCCGGCTCTTCGTCCCGGCGGGTCGTGACGACCCTGAGGTCGAGCGCGGCCCAGTGCTGCCGGAACTCGTCGGCGGCCCCGGGCGGTGCGAGGTCGGCTTTGGTCAGGCACAGCAACGGTTCGACCCCGGCGTCGAACGCCGCCACCAGGCAGCGGTCGACGAAACCGGTACGGGGCGGCGGGTCCACCAGAGCCGTGACGATGACGAGCTGGTCGGCGTTGGCGACGATCACCCGCTCGTACGGGTCGTCGTCGTCGGCGGTGCGCCGCAGCACGCTCCGCCTCTCCTCGATCCGGACGATCCGGGCCAGCGCGTCCGGACCGCCGGAGACGTCGCCGACCACCGCGACCCGATCACCGACCACGACCGACTTGCGGCCGAGTTCGCGGGCCCGCATCGCGGTGATCTCGTGGTCGTCCAGCCAGCAGGTGTACCGGCCTCGATCCACCCCGATGACCATGCCGGGGCGGGCGTCCACGTGGCTCGGTCGCGTGCGGGTACGCGGCCGGGATCCGGGCCGGGCGCGGACCCGGACGTCGTCCTCGTCGAGATCTCGGCGGGGGCTCAGTGCGAACTCACCAGTTCGGTCCACACGGTGGTGAACGTCGGCATCGTCTTGCCGGTCGTGGCGACGTTCTCCACCTCGATGTCGTCGACGACGAGCCCGAGCAGGACGCCGGCCTGCGCCATCCGGTGGTCTTCGTAGCTGCCGAAGACCCCGCCGTGCAGTGGCCGGGGCTCGATCGCCAGCCCGTCGTCGGTCTCGGCGACCTGACCGCCGAGGTTGTTCAGCTCGGTGGCCAGCGCGGCCAGCCGGTCGGTCTCGTGCCCGCGCAGGTGCGCGACCCCGCGCAGCCGGGACGGGGTCTCGGCCAGTGCGGCCAGTGCGGCCAGCACCGGCGTGAGCTCGCCGACGTCGTGCAGGTCGGCGTCCAGACCGAGGAGACGGTCACCGGCAGCGACCGTGAGCCCGTGCACGTCGAGGGTGACCTCGGCGCCCATCCGGGTGAAGAGGTCGCGGAGCGCGTCGCCGGGCTGGGTCGTGCGGGCCGGCCAGCCGGTCACCGTGACGCGGCCGCCGGTCGCCAGCGCGGCCGCCAGGAACGGGGCGGCGTTGGAGAGGTCGGGCTCGACGTCGAGGTCGAGCGGGGCGATCGGGCCCGGCTCCACCCGCCAGGTGTTCGCCTCGCTGTCGTCGACCGAGACCCCGGCGTCCCGGAGCATCGCGACCGACATGTCGATGTGGGGCAGGCTGGGAACCGGTTTGCCACTGGGGGTGCTGTGGTGGATGACCACTCCCTTCTCGTAGCGGGCGCCGGACAGCAGCAGGCCGGAGACGAACTGCGAAGACGCCGACGCGTCGATCGTCACGTCGCCGCCGGGGATCGTCGCGGAACCGTTCACCGTGAACGGCAGCGAGCCGCGGCCCTCGTCGTCGAGGTCGGCGCCGAGGCCGCGCAGCGCGTCGAGCAGGCGTCCCATCGGGCGGGCCCGGGCGCGTTCGTCGCCGTCGAGCGTCACCGGCCCGGCGGCCAGGACCGCGGCCGGCGGGAGGAACCGCATCACGGTTCCGGCCAGGCCGCAGTCCACGGTGGCCGGCCCGCGCAGCGGAGCGGGCGTCACCAGCCACGACCCGCCCGGCCCTTCGGCGATGCCGATGCCGAGCGTCCGCAACGCGGTGGCCATCAGCTCGGTGTCGCGGCTGCGGAGGGGCGCGCGCAGGGTCGACGGCCCGGATGCGAGCGCGGCGAGGATCAGCGCCCGGTTGGTCACGGACTTCGAGCCCGGCATGGTGACCGTGCCGACGACGGGAGCGGTCGCGCGCGGGGCCGGCCACGGATCAAGCATCTGCATGGTCGTCAGTCTGCCGGAAGTGTCGGTGGAGCTCAGTAGCCTGGCTGGTATGTGCGGTCGATATGCCTCAACTCGCAGCGCCGATCACCTGGTGGCCGACTTCGACGCGATCGGCTCCGACGTCGACGAGTCGCTCCGGCCGAGTTACAACGTGGCGCCGACCGACACCGTGCCGGTCGTCCGGGTGTCGAAGTCGCAGGGCGGCCGGGTGGTCGACGCGGTGCGCTGGGGCCTGGTGCCGTCGTGGGCGAAAGACCTTTCCGGCGGGGCCCGGATGATGAACGCCAGGGCCGAATCGGTCACCGAGAAGCCCGCGTTCCGGTCGGCGTTCGCCCGGCGGCGCTGCCTGGTGCCCGCCGACGGCTGGTACGAGTGGTCACCCAAGCCCGACGGGCCGGGCAAGCAGGCCTGGTACCTGAACCGGGCCGACGGTGAGCTGTGCGTGTTCGCCGGGCTCTGGGAGGTCTGGGGTTCGGGCGAGCAGCGGGTGGCGACCTGCTCGATCGTCACGACGGCGGCGTCGGCGCCGCTGGACGGCGTCCACGACCGGATGCCGTTGATGCTCGCGCCGGAGCGGTGGGCGCAGTGGCTGGGCGAGACCGGGGAGGCCGACGCGGCGGCGCTGCTGGCGCCCCCGTCGGCAGCCGTGCTGGCCGGCATCGAGCTCCGGCCGGTCGGGCCGGCCGTGGGAAACGTGCGGAACAACGATCCGTCGCTGCGCGAAGCGGTGGTTCCGGTGACGGAGCCGGTAACCCTGTTCTGACTTTTTTTCGACGGCGGGCGAAACCCCGTAACGCCCCCTTGCCCTCCTCGTTGTGCTGACGTAGCGAGTTCGGCCCGTGGCAATCAGTTCGCTTCCTCCGGGGGTTGCGCGCCCAGTCACGGTGACACCGGTACAGGCACGCACGCACCGTGCAGGAAGGAGAGCAGACACGTGACTCGGGCCAGGCTGCCGAGGCCACACGAGGTCCTCGCGGCGAGCCGCGATCCCCGGTTGCTGGCGGCGAGGGCGGCGCGTCCCGCCGATCCGACGTGGCGTACCCGCGGACGCTGCCGCACCGTCGACCCGGAGACGTTCTTTCCGCTCCCCACTGAACCGGCGGATCCCGCGCTCAGTTTCTGCCACGGCTGTGACGTCCAGGCGGATTGCCTGGCGGCGGCACTCAACGCGGGCGACTGCGAAGGCGTGTGGGGCGGCACGACTCCGCGCGAACGACGGGCCATGCTGGTGGCATGGCGGAATCGGACCGGAGTGGCCGGCGCACCGACGTCGTTCTCCACCGCGCGGGCGCGGGCGGAACGCGCGGAAAGCGCTCGGCGCGAGAACTGACGCCGAAGGAGCCCGCCGGGGGGCTCCTTCCCACTCGTCGCGGCCCGGCGCGGATCCAGGTGGATCTGCCGAGCGGTGCGCCGCGGTCGTTGCTGATCCTCGGCCACGGCGCGGGCGGCGACGTCGACGCGCCCGATCTCGTTGCGGTGACCACGGCGTGTGTGGCCGCAGGCGTGGCGGTGGCCCGGGTGACTCAGCCGTACCGGGTGGCCGGCCGCCGTGCTCCCGCTCCGGCGAACCATCTGGACGAAGCGTGGGTGGACGTCGTGTCGGCGGTGGCCAGGGAGGGCGTTCCGCTGGTGGTGGGCGGGCGCTCCAGCGGGGCTCGGGTGGCGTGCCGCACCGCGGTCGCCCTGGGCGCTTCCGGCGTGCTCGCGCTGGCGTTTCCGACGCACCCGCCGGGTAAGCCGGAGCGGTCGAGGGTGGACGAGATCCCGCTCGGCCTGCCGGTACTGATCCTGAACGGCGACCGCGACCCGTTCGGCGTCCCCCGAGTGGGTGGGGAAGCCACCGTGACGGTGCTGCCGGGCGCGGACCACGGTTTGAAGAAGGCCGCGGAGGCCGCCGCCACCGCGGCGGTGGCCTGGCTCGGTGTGCGCGGGTGGGCCGAGGCCTAACCGGCCGCGATCGCCGCGACGGTGGCGCCGGTCAGGCGGGTCAGGTCGGCGGGGGCGACCTCGACCTCCAGGCCGCGGCGGCCGGCCGAGACGAAGACGGTGTCGTACGACTCGGCGCTGGCGTCGACCACGGTCGGCAGGCGCTTGCGCTGCCCGAGCGGACTGATCCCGCCGCGGACGTAGCCGGTGGTGCGCTCGGCGAGCGCCGGGTCGGCCATCGCGGCGCGCTTCTTGCCGACCGCGGACGCGAGCGCCTTCAGGTCCAGTTCGCCGGTGACCGGCACCACCGCGACGTGCAATGCGCCGTCGATCTGCGCGACCAGCGTCTTGAACACCCGCCCGGCCGGGACGCCCAGCGCCCGCGCCGCTTCCTCGCCGTACGAGCCGGATGCCGGGTCGTGCTCGTATTCGTGGACGGTGAAAGCGGCCTTCGCCTTCGTCAGTGCTTGTGTCGCGGGGGTTCCTCGGCCGGCCATGGGCGGAACATACCTCCGGCTGCGCGTGTTGAGTCGGGCGTGTGGGATGAGAGAGGTTTGCCCATGGAGCTGATGGGAACCCGGGGCTGGACGCCGAGCGTTGTCCTGGGTGACGTGTCCGATCCGAAAGCAGTTGCGCTGGACGGGATGGTTACCGTCAGCGGTGATGCGGGTTACGGCAGTGGGGGCGTGATCGACCTATCCTCTCTGACGAGGCCGGTATCGGTCCTCCGGTCGGGTTCGGTCCCGACGCCCATCCAACCGGGAGAAGACTTGCCCACAGCTCCTCAGCCTGACGACGCTGCCGACGAGGTTGCGCCGGCTGCGTCCACGGAGACGGCGGCTGAGCGTAACGCCCGGTTCGAGCGGGATGCGCTGCCGTTTCTCGACCAGCTCTACGCCGCCGCGCTGCGGATGACGAGGAACCCGGCCGACGCCGAAGACCTCGTCCAGGAGGCGTTCGTGAAGGCCTATGCGGCCTTCCACCAGTTCCAAGAGGGCACGAACCTCAAGGCCTGGCTGTACCGCATCCTCACGAACACCTTCATCAACAACTACCGCAAGCGCCAGCGGCAGCCCCAGCAGAGTCCGACCGAGCAGATCGAAGACTGGCAGCTCGCCGCGGCCGAGTCGCACTCCTCCTCGGGGTTGCGCTCGGCGGAGGTCGAGGCCCTCGATCGGTTGCCGGACTCGGACGTCAAGGACGCCTTGCAGGCGCTGCCGGAGGAGTTCCGCCTGGCGGTCTACCTCGCCGACGTCGAAGGCTTTTCCTACAAGGAGATCGCCGACATCATGGGGACGCCGATCGGCACCGTGATGTCGCGCCTGCACCGTGGGCGTCGCAACCTGCGTAGGCAGCTGGAGCAGTACGCGTTGGATCGCGGAATCGTCCGCGCCGCACCCGAGGGGGTGTCGTCGTGAGCTGCGGTGGACCACACGAGGTCGACTGCGCCGAGGTGCTGGCCGAGGTCTGGCTTTACCTGGACGCCGAAGACGACTCACTGGGACGCGAGAAGATCGCCGAGCACCTGGACGAGTGCGGGCCGTGCCTGCGTGAGTACGGGATCGAGCAGGAGGTCAAGGCGCTGGTCGCTCGCTGCTGCGGTGGCGAGGTGGCGCCGGACGGGCTGCGTAGCCGGCTGGTCGCGACGATCCGGCAGGCGGTGGTGACCGACGACGGCACCGTTTACTCGGAGACGTCCGTCGAGGTTCGTCGCGAGGCCTGACGAGTTCTGAGAGTTACGCCCCCGCCGGGTCGACCCGGCGGGGGCGTTCTTTTTCAGCTGTTGGGACGACGACCGTGGTTCGCCTTCTTGTTCTTTCGGGCCTTCTTCTTCCGCGCGCGCCGAGCCATGGTGGCTCCCTTCCGTAGACGTTGCTCCCAGTTTAGAGGGGGCGTGCGTACGCCAGGAGTTCGACGCCGGGCATCGGGTTCCAGTCGAGCTGTTCGGTGCGGTGGAAGCCGAATCGCTCGTAGAGGCGCTGCGCCGAGTGCATCTGTTTTTTGGTGGAGAGCACGACGCTCGTGGCCTCGTGCCGGGCCGCGCGATCGAGGCACTCCCGGACGAGGCGCGAGCCGACCCCGCGGCTGCGATGCTCCGGTGCGACCGCCAGCATCCGGAATTCGGCCTGGCCTTCGGAGGAGAGCTCGGCGTAGGGGGAGCCCGGGAGGCAGAACGTCACGGTGCCCAGGAGCCGACCCTGTTCGTCGGCGGCGACCAGCAGGTCGCAGTGGTTGGCCCGGTGCTCGGCATCGCGGAGCTCGTCGGCGTAACCGGAATCGTTGGCCAGAAGGCCGTCGGCCGCATAGGCGTGGAACGTGAGAGCACCGATTTCCGCGTACTCGGCCGGCCGGGCCGTACGGATGGTGATCACGCCGACGGGCGGCGGGTGGGACGACGTTGTCACACCGCTTGTGTACCAGAGCCGTGGTAGCGATCTCATCAGCTCACCGGGGGACTGACCGCCACAATGTAGTCAAGAACACCGCCATCAGCGCTTTTCCGAGCTCAACTTGTGCAGGTTCCCGCAGGTTCGGGCGTGTTGTCGTCGCGGAAAGCAGCGCCGTCGAACGTGCCGTCCCACTCGGACGCGAGGCCCGCGCGGGCCGTGGCGAGGAAGTCGGGCTGGTTGGCCGCGTCGTGGGGAAGCACGCCGTCGATCGGGTGACCGACGAGGGCCTCGAGATCGGCGAGGTTGGAGCGGGCGGCGAGGTCGGGCTCTTCCGGCCACTCGCCGATGACGAGAGCCTTGACCGGGACACCCCGGGCGGCGAGAGCCTCGAGCGTGAGCGCGGTGTGGTTGAGCGTGCCGCAGCCCGGCGCCGTGACCACGACCGCCGGTGCCTGGAGTGACCACGCGAGCTCGGCGAACGTCCAGCCGTCCGGTCCGAAGCGGGTGAGGACGCCGCCGGTGCCCTCGACCAGGACGAGATCGAAGGCGGCATCGAGCGCGGCGAGGCTCTTGGCGACCGTGGTGAGCCGGAGCGGACGGTCGCCGGCGTAGCGGGCGGCGGCCTCGGGGGAGAGCCGGCTGGCGTAGCGGGCGTACTCGTACGTGGCGACGCCCGGTGCGAGCCGCTCGATCTCGGCCAGATCACCGGGTTCGCCCGGTCGGAGTCCGGTCTGGGCCGGCTTGACCACGGCGACCGAGCGTCCGTGTGATCGGGCGAGCGTCGCGACGGCGGCGGTGGTGACGGTCTTTCCCGCTCCGGTCGACGTGCCGACGATGGCGATAATGCCCACACACCCCACCCTACGTCGGCGGCTGTGTGCTTGCCGCATTCATCCCCCAGTTTGGTACCAACCATACTGGACTTTGGATATACCATCAGGGATGTTCGGCTCGGACAATTGCAGGAGCGCGCCATGCCACGTACCAGTCCCACCGTGCGCCGCCGTCGCTTGGGGCAGGAGCTGCGGGCGCTCCGGGAATCCAAGAGTATGACCGTCGAGCACGTGGCGAAGGAGCTCGACTGGAGTCCGTCGAAGGTGAGTCGCATAGAGACCACCGCGATCAAAGTGGGCACCGTAGACCTACGGGCGCTGCTGGACGTTTACGAGGTGGTGGACAAAGAGCGCCGGGACGGCATGCTCGAGCTCGGCAAGGAGTCGCGGGAAATCGCGTGGTGGATGCGCATCACCGATCCGGGACCGGTACGCACCTTCAAGGACTTCATCGGTTTCGAAGCCGAGGCGCGTCAAATTCTCACCTACGAGCCGTCACTCATTCCCGGATTGCTTCAGACGGAGGATTACGCGCGGGCGCTGCTGACCGCGTTGTACGTCGAGAAGCACGATATCGAAGACGGAATAAAGACTCGACTGACTCGGCAGGAATTGCTCTCGCGTCCGGACGATCCGGTGAAGTACGTCGCTATCATCGACGAAGCGGCGCTCCGCCGGCCGGCCGGCGGAAAGCGGCGAACCCAGGTGATGCGGGAGCAGATAGAGAAACTCATCGCGCTTTCGGATCGCTCGAACATCGCCATACGGATTTTGCCGTTCGACAACGGGCTCCATCCGGGCATGAGTGGTGCCTTCACCATCCTCGAGCTCGCGCATCCGGACGACCCGAATTTCGTGTACGTGGAGGCCGGCACGGTCGGGGTACTACTTACCGAAAAGTCGGACCTCACCCGCTACAACCGACTATTCGACGGAGTTCAGCAGGAATCGCTCGGCCGTGACGCGTCGGAAGATTTTCTGCATCGAGTGCTCAGTACCTATTGACCGGGCACACCACAGCGCCCTCCTCCGCTTCGCCGGGGAGGGCGCCGTCGGTTGCGGGGAGTAGGGGCGGTAGGTTCTGGTCGCGGTTGGTCCGCGGTGGCCGCGTTCACGGCCGGACCAGTCACTCATCGGCGTAACCGGTGCCTCGGATCGCTGCGTTTCGTCTACCCGCCCTCACTGTCCGTATGCCGACTTGCGTGCATGCGGAAGCTTGCAATTTGTGAGCTGCAAGCCATAGGATCGTGACACTCGGCGCGCCGTGTGTCACCACACGGGTTGGCACGGCGCGCGCAAGGGGTTTGGGGGCCCGCACAAATGATGTTCCCGTCTGGCGACAGAACCATGCGGATCCACCTCCGTGCGGCTGTTGTCGCTCCTCTGTCGGCTTGATCGGAACGCCGATCGAACCATGACGAGACACTCGACGTCGTTTGCGGATAGGGGAGCCGTCCGGATCCGCGAAGTGCGGGCGTCGGCGAGGGCCTGGACGGGCATTTGTGGCGACGCGTGGCGAGCCATTGTCGGCCGCCGCGCAGACGCGTTGCCGCCCGCTCCATCCCCGAGCCGAATCCTTGCGTCGTCCCGCCGGCACCAGCCGGGCGATCGATGCAGGGTGCACGCGCGAGCCAGCTGCGTGGTGTGCGATTTCGCATTAAGTGCGTACTCGCGAGCGTTCGCTGCGGCCGTCGGGGCCACCGAGCGCGAACTGTGTACCTAGTGTCGGTTCGGCGCTGTGGGGCCGTCTTTGCGGGACCTCGCCCCTGAGTCGGTAGTCACCTATCTGTTCATCATTCGCAATTGACTGAAGTTCATTCGGAAGGATCGCCTGATATGAAGAACGACATCTCGCTCGAGGATTCGGCATGGCGTAAGAGTTCGCGAAGCGGTATGGGCAATTGTGTCGAGGTCGCGGCCGATGGTGGGCGGGTGGGTGTTCGCGACTCGAAGCACCGAGAGGGCGCCGTGCTGGCTTTCGATGCACAGGCGTGGACGAGTTTCCTGTCCGGCCTCAAATCTGGTCCGCTGCGCTAATTACGCTCGCAGGTGAGCGTCGAGGTTACGGAAGAAATCCTTCCGTAACCTTCCCTTCCGAGACCGCGGTTCTGCATACTGGTGGAGCCGCGGTCACTCGTCTGTGTAGTAACAGTCACGGTAAGTGAGCTACATGCACGGGCCCGTGGGGAAGGGAGCGGGGTGTGGCGGAGAAAGACGGCGTATTCCGGAAGGCGAAAGCCAGCGCCATGGGTAACTGCGTCGAAGTCGCATTTACCCAAGATGACGTCAGGGTGCGCGACTCCAAGCAGGTTCCGGGTGGAGCAGTCTTAGCTTTCTCCACGTCGGTGTGGCTCGACTTCACCAGGGGGGTGAAGGAAGGCCATTTCGATCCGCCGAGATGAGTTATCGGTACCGCTGCGTTACTGGTGCCACTGAGTAACTCTCTCGCACGTCACAGGACTGTCCCCTCTGCGCAAGGCCAAGATGCGCAGAGGGGACAGTCTTTTTCTCGGCCCCCCACCCCTGTGGGCCGAGGCTCACCCCGTGATCAACGTCCGTACGTTCGGCCCCGGCAGGCGCGCCAGCAGATACCCGGTGGTCGTCACCTCGTGGACCGTCAGTGCGTCCAACTCGGCCGAGAGCACGACCACCGGCCACTCGTCGGGATCTTCCGACGTGACCGCCCACCCGACGATCTGTCCGCCGTTCACGGAGCCCCACGGGAGGACCCCGGCCGGCTCCGGGTGGAACGCCGGTGGATAGGCGTCGCGGCAGATGTCTCGGATCGACTCGATCAGCCGGTGGATTCCGTCGTTCCACGCGACCAGATCGAGCGGCCCGCCGTTGTCCGGGCCGTAGACGACCACGTCGGCGACGATGCCCGGACCGCGATCGTCGATCAGTTCCCGGTAGTCCGTCGGCAACCTGGTACCGAGTGCGTGTTCCACTTCGAGCCAGTCGGCCGATCGGCCGTTCTCGCGCTGCGGCGGGGCGACTCGCCGCAGCACCTGGGCCGCACTTCCCGGAGCGGGTGCGGCGGTGCGCCCCCGTAAGTCAGGCCACACGGCCGAGCGATCGGCCGCCGACCCGTGCCCTACTGACCCGTGCCCTAACGAGCCGTGCCCCACGGGCCCGTTCGGCCCCGAAGAGCCGTGCTGCATTCCGTCGTGCTGCATCCCGCGCCAGTAGTGGTAATCGGGATAGTCGGCAACAACCCAGACCTTCGTCCGCTGAAGCCGGGGCGGGGCCCCGAGGATTCTGCGTCTCAGCCGACCGAACGTTCCTGTCCACTCCACTTCCATCTCTACCCCCTTGACGGTCCCGGTCGTGCATCCGTCCACGAGCAGTGTGCAACATGCAGAGCGGAACACGCAAGGCGCAATCCTTAAATCAGCAAGGCCCGTGTCGCAAACCTGCTTGCGCAAATGTCCAGAAGCAAGATGTGCCCAGTGGGGGCGATGAGGCGCGCGAAATCAGGAGGAACAAAGGAGAAACCTGTCCGGCCCTGAGGTCACGGTCCACCGCCTCGCCCCCAGATGACACCATCCACTTCATGACGACGTCGGGACGGTCCGAGTCACCGGCCGCGCCACCGCGCACCTCTGAAGACCTCGAAGAGCCGGAAATCGCCCCGCTCATCGAAGCGCCCGAGCCGCCGCGCCGTGTCCACCGGCCGCTCGACCTCGTCCGCCTGCTGGTCTCGTCCGCCGGCCTCGTCGTCGCGATGCTGGTCGGCGCTTTCACCACGAACACGGTCGCGGGCATCGACAAGGACGTCACCAACGCCACCGAGCCGCTCCCGACCGCGCTCGGCGTCCTGATCACCACCGGATCCGGCCTGCTCATGCTGGCCCTGCCCGCCGTGATCGTGGTCGACCTGCTGATCCGCCGCCGGCTCCGGATCCTCGCCGACGGCGCGCTCGCGTTCCTGGCCTGCCTGGCCTGGGTCGCCGCGCTCCAGTCGGTGCTGCGGCAGGTCGCCAACGCCGACGCGCTCGCCGCCTCGCTCACCGCGGCCCAGGCCGCGGACCCGGCCATCACCGGCTTCAGCGCCGGGGTCGCGGCGATCGCGACCGTCGCCCAGGTCGGCCGTCAGCCCCGTCTGCGTGTCCTGGCCACAGTGGTGTTCGCGCTCTTCGGGCTGGCCCAGGTGACGCTCGGCGCCACCGCGGTCGCGGTGCTGATCTCGTTTCTCATCGGCCGGGTCGTCGGCATGTTCGTACGCTGGGCGGCCGGCACGAATCCCTCCCGCCCCAGTCCCCGCGCGGTGGTGGCCGAGCTCCGCCGGGCCGGTGTCGAGCTCGTCTCGCTGCGTCCGCGTCACCTCGACACCGAGGACCCGGTCTTCTTCGACGCCGTCGACACCAACGGCCGCGCGCTCGTCGTCCACGTGCTCGACCGTGACCACGAGGGCGCGGGCGTCCTGCAAGCGTTCTGGCGGACGTTGCGGTTCCGCGAGCCGGCCGGCCGCAAGGCGCTCGTCTCACTGCGGCGCGCCGTCGAGCACGAGGCGCTGATCAGCGCGGTGATGGCGGCCACCGGCGCCCGGGTGCAGGCGATGGTCGCCGCCGTCCCGGTCGAGCCCGACGCGGTCGTTCTCGCCTACGAGGACGTCCCCGGCCCGTCGTTGGACGAGATCGAGGAACTCGACGACGCCCGGCTCGACGCGACCTGGCAGCAGGTCCTGCTGTTGCACCGCCGGGCGATCGCGCACCGCGCCCTGACCGGCTCGAACATCGTCTTCCCCCCGGACGGCGGCGCCGGCCTCCGGTTCAGCGGCGCGGCCGGGCTGATCGCCGCACCGGTCGCCGCGCTCCGCATCGACCTCGCGCAGCTGCTCGTGACGCTGGCGCTCAAGGTCGGCGTCGACCGGGCCGTCGACAGTGCACTCCGCGAGCTCGGCACCGGCCGGCTGGCCGAGGCGGTCTCCGCGCTGCAGCCGGTCGCGCTCGGCCGGACCAGCCGCCAGGCGCTCCGTCGCGACAAGACACTGATCGACACGCTCCGCGACCGGATCCTCGACCTGCTCGGCGCCGTCCCGCCGGCCGAACCGGTCCGGCTGGAGCGCCTGCGCCCCCGCACGATCATCTCGGTCGTCGCGCTCACGGTGGCCGCGTACATCCTGCTCGACCAGATCGCCGGTCTCGACCTGGTCGCGGTCATCACCAGCGCGAACTGGCTCTGGCTGGCGGTCGCGGTGCTGCTCGGCGGAATCCGGTTCGTCGGCGCGGGGATCGCGCTCACCGGCTTCGTCGCCGAGCGTCTGCGGTTCGCCCGGACGTTGATCGTCCAGGTGGCCTCGTCGTTCCTCGGGCTGGTCGCGCCGGCCGGGGTCGGTGGCGCGGCGCTCAACGTGCGCTACCTGCAGCAGGCGGGCGTGCCGGCCGCGGCCGCCGTGGCCGCGGTCGCGCTCTGGCAGATCGGGACGGTCGGCGTCACCGTGCTGCTGCTCGTCGTCGTCGGGCTGATCGCGGGGAACGACCAGGCCCGCTCGCTGGAGGTCCCGGACGGCGCGTTCTACACGCTCGGCGGCGTGGTGGCGGTCGTCGCCATCGTGTTCATGATCCCGGTCGGCCGCCGGTTCCTGCTGGCCCGCCTGCGCCCGTACCTGGCCCAGATCACGCCCCGGCTGGCGACGGTCTTCACCCGCCCGGCCCGGCTCGGTGCCGGGGTCTTCGGCACGATCCTGCAGTCGGTGGCCACCGTCCTGGTGATGAGCGCCTGCATCGAGGGCTTCGGCGGCTCACTGTCCTGGTCGGTCGTCGCGGTCGTGGTGCTCGCGGGAACCGCGCTCGGATCCGCGGCCCCCACGCCCGGCGGCCTCGGCGCGGTGGAGGCGGTCCTCTCCGCCGGCCTGACCGCCGGCGGTCTCGACGGCGCGACCGCGGTCTCGTCGGTACTGCTGTTCCGCATGCTCACGTTCTGGTTGCCCGTGCTGCCCGGCTGGTTCGCCTTTACCTGGCTGTCCCGCAAACAACTCGTTTAGCGGACGCCTGCCCGCGCGCGAAATCAGCGGGCCGCGAGTCCACTTGGCACCGCCGTGCGCTTGTGCATGTTGCAGATCTGGTTCATGCTTTCTGCAATCACTCGAACGCATAGTTATCCCTGCGGTTTGCTGCTCGACGGGGGGTGTCTGAAGTGGATGCGCAGGTGTGGATCGGCCTCGTGACCGCGGTGATCGCGGTTCTCACGATCGGCGTGATGTACCAGCTCGCGCGGCGGGAGCGGGACGACCCGGGCTTCTGCGTGTTACGGATGCCGACGCCCACCGGCTGGCAGTTGACCGCGTACAACGTCGGACGCTCCGAGGCGCTGCTGGCCTGGTTCGAGCTGGTCCCCGACGCGTACGGCCGCGCGGGGGAGTTGCGGCCGGGCACGGCGGCGGCGCGCGTACCAGCCGGCGGGCACCTGCGGACCGAGGTCATCACGGCCCGGCAAGTGCCGGGCCTGGGCGTCGACCTGTGCTGGGTCGACCGGACGCGCGGCGAGCACCGCCTCCCGATCCCGCTGCCCGACCTGTCGCCGACCGCACCGCCGGAGCCGGCGCCCGAACCCGGGATCGAGCCGGAACCCGAGATCGGGACCTGACGGGCGGTCAACGGCGGCTGGGAATGCGCAGCATCCGGGCCACCGCGGCGAACGCCCGACCGGCCAGCGCGATGTCGGCGTCGGTCAGCGTCGCCCGGGCCGTCAGACGCAGGCAGGAGCGCCCGTCGGGTACCGACGGCGGCCGGATGCACCCCACCTTGACCCCGAACTCCGCACACACCGCCTGCGCGTGCAGTGCCGCGTGCGGATCGCCGATCGTCACCGTGAGCACCGCCGCGTCCGGCCGGGTCACCGGCAGGCCCGCTGACCGCGCCGCCCAGGCGAGCTCACCGGCCCGGGCCCGCGCGCTCACGATCAGCTCCGGCGTCGACGACAGGATCCGCAGCGCGGTCAGCGCCGCGGCCACCGACCCCGGCGCCAGCCCGGTATCGACCATGAACGGCCGGGCCCGGTCGATCAGCTCCTGGATCACGTCCGGAGCTCCGACGACCGCACCGCCCTGCGACCCGAGCGACTCCGACAGTGCGATCGTCCGGACGACGCCCGGCTCACCTGCCAGCCCGGCCGCGTAGACCGCGCCCCGCCCGCGCTCGCCGACGATTCCCAGCGCGTGTGCCTCGTCGACGACGAGCAGCGCGCCGTACCGGCGGCACACCTCGGCGAGCTCCGGCAGCGGCGCGAGGTCTCCGCCGATGGCGAACACCCCGTCGGTGACGACGACCGCGTGCTCTTCCGGCCGCCCGGCCAGCGCCCGTTCGGCCGCCCCGACGTCCCGATGGGGAACGACGGTCACCCGGGAACGCGACAGCCGGCAGGCGTCCACCAGGGAAGGGTGGTTGAGCTCGTCGGAGACGACGAGGACCTCCGGGCCGCCGAGGGCCGCCAGCGCGCCGAGGTTGGCGAGGTAGCCGGACGAGAAGACCAGCGCGTCCGGCGCACCGGAGAACCGGGCCAGCGCGGCCTCGAGTTCGGCGTGCAGCGTGGTCGTGCCGGTCAGCAGACGCGAGCCGGTCGCGCCGGCCCCCCAGGTGAGCGCGGCCGCCGCAGCGGCGGACACCACCCGCTCGTCGGCGGACAGCCCCAGGTAGTCGCTGCCGGCCAGGTCGGTCAGGCCGTCGCCACCCACCGGTCGTGGCCGCAGCCGCCGGGTGAGCCCGGCGACCGTCCGCACCGAGTACGCGTCCCGCAGACGCTGAAGAGGATCACTCACCTACGCGCCTCGACTGTCCGTTGTGTCCCGTCCCTTACACCCGCAACCTGCGGTTTTGCCTCGTGGGCGGAGTGTGACACAAGAACCTGGGCCCTCGGTACGAGTCTGGGTGATCCCCATACCGGCCGGTAGCCCGTACGGAGCCCCGGTTGCGTACCGCGACCAGCGCAGCACCCTCCGAAGGGAGGATCACGCTTCGCGGTCGTGATTCCACCCGTTCGGCCGATCAGCTCACAGGCCGGAAAACTGCGCGTGCAACGATCGGAGCGTGTCGACACTGCGGGACCTGGTTGAAGAGCACACGTCGCTGTCCGCGGAGGACCTCGATCACCTGCACCGGCTGGCCGGCGACTGGCAGCTGCTCGCCGACCTGAGCTTCGCCGACCTGCTGCTCTGGCTCCCGGTGGCGGAGAGCGGTTTTCTCTGCGCGGCCCAGGTGCGCCCGACGACCGCGCCCACCGCGTACCACGACGACATGGTCGGCAAGATGGCGATCGATTCGGTCGTCGAGCAGCTCACGACCGCGATGATCGAGCGACGGATCTGGCGCGAGGGCGACCCGGTCTGGCACGACGGCGTCCCGGCCCGTCAGGAGGCGGTCCCGGTGCGGCACGGCGACCGGGTGATCGCGGTCGTCGGGCGGGTCACGAACCTGGCCGCGACCCGCGTGCCGAGCCAGCTCGAGCTCAGCTACCTGCAGGCGGCGGACGACCTGTGCCTGATGGTGGCGGGCGGGTCGTTCCCGCCGCCGCCGACCGAGGAGAAGACCGCGTCGGCGCCCCGGGTCGGCGACGGGCTGGTCCGGCTCAACTCGCTCGGCATCGTGACGTACGCGAGCCCGAACGCCCAGTCGGCCTACCGGCGGCTGGGGCTGGCCGGCGACCTGGTGGGGGAAGACCTGGCGACGCTCACCCGGGGCCTGGCGACCGACCCGCTGGACGGCGGCGAAGTGTGCTCACGGATCCTGGCCGCGGTGCGCGGCGAGGTGAAGGGACGCACCGAGGTCGAGGCCCGGGGCGCGACCGTGCTGATCCGGGCGCTGCCGCTGCTGCCGGACGGGATGCCGATCGGCGCGCTGGTGCTCGTCCGGGACGTGACCGACGTCCGGCGCCGTGACAAAGCATTGGTAACCAAGGATGCGACGATCCGGGAGATCCACCACCGGGTGAAGAACAACCTCCAGACGGTGGCGGCCCTGCTGCGTCTGCAGGCCCGCCGGGTCGGCACCGCGGACGCCCGGGCGGCGCTGGAGGAGTCGGTGCGGCGGGTCGCGTCGATCGCCATGGTGCACGAGACGCTGGCGTCGTCGCTGGACGAGACCGTGGACTTCGACTCGATCGTCGACCGGGTGATCTCGATGGTCGCCGACGTCGCGGCACCGGAGTCGCGGGTGCGGGTGCGTCGGGTCGGGTCGTTCGGCGTGCTGGCAGCGCAGATCGCGACGCCGCTGGTGACCGTGTCGACCGAGCTCGTGCAGAACGCGGTGGAACACGCCTACGGGCCGGGGCAGGCGGGCGAGGTGACGGTCGCCGCGCACCGCTGGCGCGGGCGGCTGCACGTACGGATCACCGACGACGGCAAGGGGCTGCCGGACAACTTCGAGCTCGACAGCTCGGAGCGGCTCGGTCTGCAGATCGTCCGGACGCTGGTGACCGGAGAACTGAACGGGACCCTGGAGCTGCGCCCCCGCCCCGAGGGTGGCACCGAAGCGGTGCTCGTCGTTCCTCTGATTCCGTCGCGTTAGAACGTGAACGGCCCGGATCCCAAGGGATCCGGGCCGGTCAGGCTCGTGCGAAGGTTTAGGCGGTGCGGGCGCGCTGACGGTTGCGGCGCTTGAGCGCCCGGCGTTCGTCTTCGCCCAGACCGCCCCACACGCCGGCGTCCTGACCCGACTCGATCGCCCACTGGAGACAAGACTCCGTGACCGAACAGCGGCGGCAGACAGCCTTCGCCTCTTCCACCTGCAACAAGGCCGGTCCGGTCGTCCCGATCGGGAAGAACAGCTCCGGGTCCTCGTCGCGGCAGAGGGCGCGGTGGCGCCAGTCCATGCCAATTCTCCTTGTATCGATCTGGGTTGTCGCCGTCCATGCCCACACCGAGCCGGACGGCGGCTGGTAGCTCATGTGTGGTGTTGCTTGTGAATGCTTTCACGAACTGCGGCTATGTCAAGGGGTTGTGAACCTTATTTAGGACGGCGGTGAGTCGACTCACCTGCGGTTAGATCGGACAATACGCCAGTAACGGCGTACTTCACCCTCATCTGAGGTACAAGCCGCCGGGAGAGTTACGCTCCGCAGCCACCGGTTGTGCGTCCGAACCGCAGGAGTGTGCCAACTGACCCGCCTACGGCCGGTCCGGTCAGTAACGCCCCTCGCTGCTATGAACGCTTACGGGACGGTGGTTTCCGCGCTTCTTAACGCCTAAAACGTTTCCACACGAGGAACTTTTAAGGCTTCTTCGTCGCTGTGTCGGAAAATTACCGAGCGGTGAACTCAGACCACGACGCGCAAGGCGTCGGGAACGCCACTAAATCGCATCTCGGTCAGTTCACCGAGATAGTCGCCGTCTACCTGAGCCGCCAGCGGAGTGTCCGTTCGGAGCACGAACCCGGAGAGGTCGTGGCGCCGCAGAATCTGGCGTCCGTGGGGGTCGGGGCGGGGAGACAGGATCTGCCAGACCGTCCGCAGCGTGCTCGGCAGCCGCCACGCGCGCAGTGCCAGCAAATCCAGCCCGGTCTCGAACGAGGCGTCCGGGCACGGATTTACCGGACGTGCCCCCAAATAGGTCCACGGCGAGCAGTTCTGCACGATCACCGCGGCGAACCGGCCGTTCGGCTCCGACGTTTCCCGATCCGCTGTTCTGCCGAGGGCGGCATCGGGTGGATCGATTTTCAGTTCGACGTTCGCGGCCTGCCGTTCCGGGCCGGTGAGGTACTGCGCCACGGCCGAACGGACGTAGAGGCCCGGTGTCGCGGTCCGTCCGGTGCTCCGCGCACTCTCCACCCGGCTCACCACGGCCGCGTCGAGGCCGTAGCCCGCACAGAAGATGAACCAGCGGTCGTTGACCCGGCCGAGTCCGATCGTCCGCCTACGGCCCTCTCGGAGGGCTTCCAGCAGCAGCCCGGTGGCGTCGACGGGGTCGCGTGGTGCGCCCAGCGCGCGGATGAACACGTTGGCGGATCCGCCCGGCACCACGCCGAGTGACGGCAGGTCGGCCCGCGGTCCGTCCACCAGCAGGCCGTTGACGACTTCGTTCACGGTGCCGTCGCCGCCGAGCGCCACCACGACGTCGTAGGACTCGCGGGCGGCACGGGTGCCGAGTTCGATCGCGTGGCCGCGGTGGGTGGTCTCGACGATCTCCAGGTCGAGCTCGGCCGAGAGGGCGGAGACCAGCACCTCACGGGTGCGGGGTCGCGTGGTCGTGGCGGTAGGGTTGACCACCAGAAGTGCACGCATAATGGCGATTCTACTTGTCGGTAGGCTTGAGCTGTGACTGACCGTCCGGAGCCGGTAGCAGAAGCGGAGGCCGGCCCCCTCGTCCTGCGCTGGGGCGTTCTCGTCCTCTGGATCCAGGCCGCGCTGGTCGCGGTGCTGGCGATCATCGAGTTGGTCCAGTTGATCCGGAACGGCACCGACCAGTTCGAATGGGCGGCCTGGATCATCGCCGGCCCGCTGGTCGCGGCGGCCGCGCTGTTCTACGCCGGTCGTCTGCTGGTGAACCGCAAACCGGCTGGGCGAGGGCTCGCGGTCGCCATCCAGCTGTCGGCCGTCCCGGTGGTGTTCTTCATGATCACCGGCGACAGCGACGCCTGGGTGAAGGTGCTCGGCGCCGTGATCGGAGCCTCGGTGATCGCGTGCGTCGCACTGGTCACCGCCCCGGCGTCCCGCCGGGCCATCGGGCTCTGACGCTCCGTCACCGGGCCGCCACTACTCAGGGTGTTCCAGACCCTCACGCAAGTGTGCCAACGTCCGGCTGAGTAGTCGCGAGACGTGCATCTGGGACACGCCGATCTCCGCGGCGATCTCCGATTGGGTCATGTTCGCGAAAAATCGGAGCGCCAGGATCTGCCGCTCGCGGGACGTCAACCGGCTCAGGAGCGGGCGCAGTGAGGCTCGGTGCTCGACGTTCTCCAGCGCGGCCTGGGCGTCGCACGCGGCCGGGTGGGCGGCGCCCCCGGGCGCGTCGTCCGCCAGTTCGACGTCGAGCGAGACGGTGGTGTACGCGTGCGCGGAGCCGATCGCCTCGAGGACCTCCTCCTCGGTGAGCTGCGTGTAGCCGGCGAGCTCGGCGATCGTGGGGGAGCGGGAGAGGCGGCCGAACAGGTCGCCGGTGGCCCGGGAGACGGCGAGGGTGTGCTCCTGCATCCGCCGCGGAACGCGGATCGCCCAGCCGCGGTCGCGGAAGTGCCGTTTGACTTCGCCAACCACCGTAGGTGTTGCATATGTGGAGAATTCGACCCCGCGTTCGAGATCGAAGCGGTCCACCGCCTTGATCAAGCCGATGGTCGCGACCTGCACCAGGTCGTCCATCGGCTCGCCCCGGCCGGCGAACCGCCGGACGAGGTAGTGGGCCAGCGGCAGGTGCCGCCGGACGAGTTCGTCCCGGTGGGTCCGCCACTCCGGGGTGCCCGGCACACAGGCCTGCAGCCGCCGGAACAGTTCGTGGGACGCGTGCCGGTCACGCTCGGCCGCGGTGACCACGACGTCGGGCGTGTCGGATTCGGACGGCGCCTGGCGGCGCATCGGGGCCCGCCGCAGCGGCGCCCGTTCCTCCGGATGTCCCTCGTCGGGCGTGTGGTCGTCGGCCGGACCGGCCGGGACCGGGACCCGCGAAGACTCGTGCTCCGCCCGGACCTCACGCCGACCGGCCGGACGTACGGCCGGGTCGGACGAGGGGTTGCCGGGACGTCGCGAGTTGTTCACGGAGTCCGGCTCCGCCGCTTGACCAGCCCGATGGTGAGCTGGTCGTTGCTGACCTCGGCGTCCACCTCGCCGGTCAGGGCCGTGAGGACCTGCCAGGCGAACGTGTTCTGCGGGGGCAAGCTGCGGCGGACGCCGGGAAGGGTGACGGTGACGGCGATCTCGTCGGGGGTGAGGGTGAAGCGGCAGTGCAGCTCGGAGTCGGGAAGCTCCTCGCCGTCCAGCAGCATCGCGCAGGCCTCGTCGACCGCGATCCGCAGGTCTTCGATCTCGTCGAGCGTGAAGTGCAGCCGGGCCGCGAGCCCGGCCGTCGCAGTGCGGAGCACCGATAGGTAAACGCTGTTCGCGGGAAGGGTCAGTAGAACGAGGTCCGCATCAGGATCGCCGTCCACGCTCTGTCCCTCCGCGAGAGGGCCTCCGGCCCGCGGTGCCGCCGAAAGGCTGCTGGTGGCGTCTCCTGGTGCCCGGGAGCCGGGTACGTATGCTGCCGTCGCCTCCACGCCACCCCTCCCCGTGTGCCGTCGCGCACTATGGTCTTTGTCTCGCTATGCGGTGTTCCCCCGACCGCACTTTACGGCTCAGCCGGTTCTGAGGGGAGTCCACACGCGAGTCGCTCGGGTGATAGCTGTGGACTCACTCGCCGGCCAGGCGTCCGAGCGCCTCGCCGTCGACCCGGTACGGGATCCATTCGGTGAGGGCTTTCGCGCCCATCGCGGCGTACGCGTCCCGGGCCGGGGCGTTCCAGTCCAGCACCCACCATTCGAACCGGGCGTAGCCGCGCTCGGTGCAGATCCGGGCCAGCCGGGAGAGCAGTGCGCGGGCTGCGCCGCTGCGGCGCGCCTCCGGACGCACGTAGAGGTCTTCCAGGTAGATCCCGTGGACGCCACGCCAGGTGGAGAAATTCAGGAACCAGAGGGCGAAGCCGACGGTGCTGCCGTCGTCGCCGCTCACGACGTGCGCGTACACCGCCGGGGCCGGGCCGAAGAGGGCCGCCTCCAGCTGGCCGGACGTGAGCGTGCATTCGTCCGGGGCCTTCTCGTAGGCGGCCAGCTCGTGCACCATCGCGACGATGTCGGCCACGTCGTCCGCGGTCGCCTCGCGAACCTGCCAGCTCACGACCAGGCCGCCGGGAGGTTCCAGTGGCGGATCACCGGCGCGTCGTGCTCGGTGTCGAGCACGCTCACGGTGGCGGTGCTCAGTGCGAACAGCCGGCCGCCGGAGGCCGGCAACCCGAGCCAGCGTGCGGTCAGCACCCGCAGGATGTGGCCGTGGGCGAACAGCACCACGTTCCCCGACGTCAGCGCGGCCCGCGTCCGTTCGAGCACCCGGTCGACGCGGTGCCCGGCCTGCTCGACGGTCTCGCCGCCGGGGTTCGGGCTGGTCCAGACCGACCAGCCGGGCTCCTGCTCGCGGATCTGCGCGGTGGTGATGCCCTCGTAACGGCCGTAGTCGACCTCGCGGAGGTCGTCGTCGGTCTCCACCGGGACACCGGCGAGCTCGGCCGTGTTCCGGGCGCGCCGGAGCGGGCTCGACAGCGCGAGAGCGGGGGTTCGGGTGCCGAGCAGTTCGGCGAGCAGCGGGCGGAGCGCCGTCGCCGCGGCTTCGCCGACCTCGGTCAGCGGCAGATCGGTGTTGCTGGTGTGCTGGCCGGACTTCGACCATTCCGTCTCGCCGTGGCGGACCAGGAAGACGGCAGCGCCGGCCGCCCCCACGGACGTGGAGGCGGCCGGCGAACTGTCGGGCGTCACGCCTTCTTGGTCTCCCAGAAGATCTCGGCGATCTCGTCGATCTTGCCGAGAAGCTGGTCGGCGACCGCGACGTCCAGCGTGCCCTTGCCGCCGGACGCGCCGGCGAGCTTCGTGGCCTCGTTGAACAGCGTGTGCAGCTGCGGGTACTTCTCGAAGTGCGGCGGCTTGAAGTAGTCGGTCCACAGCACCCACAGGTGGTGCTTGACCAGCTCGGACCGCTGCTCCTTGATGACGATCGCCCTGGTGCGGAACACCGGGTCCTCGTTGCCGTGGTACTTCTCGATGATGGCCTTGACCGACTGCGCCTCGATCCGGGCCTGGGCCGGGTCGTAGACGCCGCAGGGCAGGTCGCAGTGGGCGTGTGCGACAGTGCGCGGCGCGAGGAAGCGCGGCAACCGCATGGGATCAGTCCTCCGGTGGGATGATGCGTCCGACGAACGACTACTTAACGAACCCTACTCCGGGTGGTACGTGCCTCCTCTCACCCCTGCCGAGCGGTCGCTCGGACGGTCTCGCTGGGTTCACATCCTGGTGAGCGGCCCGTCGATGGTTCCTACCCTCAAGCACGGTGACCATGTGCTGGTCCGTCGCACGGCGAGGGTCCACGCGGGCGACGTCGTGGTCGGCGCGTTCCCCGCGCGTCCCGACCTGCTGGTGGTCAAGCGCGCGGTGCGGCGCGTCGACGACGGCTGGTGGCTCTCGTCCGACAACGAGGCGGTCGCCGACGACTCGCGTCGGTACGGTCCGGCCGCCGTGTACGGACGTGTCGCTCTGCGCTTCTGGCCGCTGTCGCGGCTGGGTATCCTGACCAGGAAGGATTTCGCAGGGACGCAGTGACTTACCGCACCCGTCCCAATACGTGGTACACCTGATCGATCCACTCGTGCGAGAATCCTGTGTCTCTCTCCGGGCGACCCCCGGGTGACGCGACCGCCGCACCCACGACCGTGGGGTCCTGCCGCACCGTCCGCCGCGCCCGTAGTCGAGGAGCCCCTTGTGAGCGCCCTGCCCATCAACCCCTCCGTCTTCGACAGTGAGAACGGTCCCGATCCGGTCTTCGCCGCGCACCGCGGCGGAAAGATGGAGATCGCCGCGACGATCCCGCTGGAGAACCGGGACGACCTCTCGATCGCCTACACGCCCGGTGTCGCCCGGGTCTGCAGCGCGATCGCCGAGGATCCGGCGCTGTTCGACGAGTTCACCTGGGCGTCGCGCACGGTCGCCGTGGTGACCGACGGCACCGCCGTGCTCGGCCTCGGCAACATCGGTCCCAAGGCCGCGATGCCGGTCATGGAGGGCAAAGCTGTCCTCTTCAAGAAGTTCGGCGGCATCGACGCGATCCCGATCTGCCTGGACACGACCGACCCCGACGAGATCATCGAGACGGTCGTGCGGCTCGCACCCTCGTTCGGCGGCATCAACCTCGAAGACATCAGCGCGCCGCGCTGCTTCGGGATCGAGGCGGCGCTCGCCGAGCGGCTCGACATCCCGGTCTTCCACGACGACCAGCACGGCACCGCGGTCGTGGCGACCGCGGCACTGGAGAACGCGGCCCGGCTCACCGGGCGCAACCTGGCCGACCTGCGGGTCGTCGTGTCCGGCGCGGGTGCGGCCGGCGTCGCGGTGACCAAGATGCTGCTCGCGGCCGGTGTCGGCGACATCGCGGTGGCGGACTCGCGGGGCATCATCCACCTCGGCCGCGGCAACCTGACCCCGGTCAAGAGCGAGGTGGCCGCGATCACGAACCGCTCCGCGATCACGGGTTCGATCGAGGAAGCGCTCAAGGGTGCGGACGTGTTCGTCGGCCTGTCGTCCGGTCAGGTCCCGGAGTCGGCGGTGGCGACGATGGCGCCCGGCTCGTTCATCTTCGCGATGGCGAACCCCGACCCCGAGGTTCACCCGGACGTCGCGCACAAGTACGCCGCGGTGGTCGCCACCGGCCGGAGCGACTACCCGAACCAGATCAACAACGTGCTCGCGTTCCCGGGCATCTTCCGCGGTGCGCTCGACGTCCGGGCGACGTCGATCACCGAGGGCATGAAGCTCGCCGCGGCCAAGGCACTGGCCGCTGTCGTGGCCGACGAACTGCGGCCCGACCACATCATCCCGAGCCCGTTCGATCCCCGCGTCGCCCCAGCCGTCGCCGCCGCCGTCTCTTCTGAGTGGGCGGCCCGCCCAGAACAACGCTGACAGCTGAGTGGGCGGGCTCCGGGTCGCTACTTCTCGCCTGCGGCGTGTTTTCTAGAGGCGGGACGTGTGGGTGGGGCGGGCGTAGGGGGTGCCTCGCCAGGTTCGGCCGACGATCGTGTTGAGGACCACGAGCCCCAGCACGCCGACGTAGTTCCAGGCGCCCAGTGCTTCGACCGGACGCACGTCGAGCAGCGTGTAGACGAGGATCCAGGCCGCGCTGCCGAAGATCAGCGCGGTGCTGAGCGCGCCGTGCCAAGGGCCGGACGGCGGCTTCGGGTTGCTCTCGCGGTACGACACGGCGCCCCCTCGTGACAGTTGCGCTGACATTCGCTGCCCTCTTGTCAGCGCAGTATCTCGGATGCCATCGTTCGTTGTCGAGGTTTTCCTCCACGGAGAGGACCGGGTCCATGACGACGAACTCGTGGCGGGACGGGCGGCGGTACCTGTGGCCCTCGGCGGTCGTGGTGCCGATCCTGCCGTTCCTGAGCTACGGCATCGTGTCGCAGACCGGCGTCCAGGGGTGGTGGTGGTTGACGCCCCTGCTGGTGTTCGTGCTGATCCCACTGGTCGATCTGGTCGGCGGAGACGACGTCGGCAACCCTCCGGAGGAGGCGGCCCGCGGCTTGCAGGCCGACCGGTACTACCGCTGGCTGACGTTCCTGTACCTCCCGCTGCAGCTGGGCGGCCTGGTGCTGGGCTGCTGGCAGTGGCGGGACGGCGGGCTCGGCTGGGTCGGCAAGCTCGGCGTGCTGGCCTCGCTCGGCACGGTGAACGGCATCGCGATCAACGCCGCCCACGAACTCGGACACAAGCGGGAGAACGTCGAGCGCTGGCTGTCGAAGATCGCGCTGGCGCCGACCGGCTACGGCCACTTCTACGTCGAGCACAACCGCGGGCACCACACCCGGGTCGCGACGCCGGAGGACCCGGCGAGCTCGCGGCTCGGCGAGAGTTTCTGGCGGTTCTGGCCGCGGACGGTGTGGGGGAGCCTGGTCTCGGCCTGGCGACTGGAGTCCTCGCGGTTCGCGTTGCGGAGCCGGAGTCGCTGGACCTGGCGCAACGATCTGCTCAACGGGTGGGCGATGACCGTGGTGCTGTTCCTGCTGCTGTCGATGGTTTTCGGGTTCTCCGTGATTCCTCTGCTCGTGGCCCAGGCCGTGCTCGGGTTCTCGTTCCTCGAGGTCGTGAACTACCTGGAGCACTACGGACTGCGTCGTTCGTTCAACGGCAAGCGCTACGAACGGGTCGACGAGCAGCACAGCTGGAACTCGAACCGGCTGGTCACGAACATGTTCCTGTACCAGTTGCAGCGCCACAGCGATCACCACGCGAACCCGGTGCGGCGCTACCAGGTGCTGCGCACGTACGACACGTCTCCGCAGCTGCCCGCGGGTTATGCCACGATGATCGTCGTGGCGTTGTTCCCGCCGCTCTGGCGCCGGATCATGGATCCGAAGGTGATCGCGCACTACGACGGCGATCTCGACCGGGCCAACCTGCACGAGCCCGCGCGGGCGTCGCTCGAGGCCCGCTACTCCCGCGGTGAGCTCGCCTTTGAGTAGACGCGACTACGTCGAACGGGCCAGGGCCGGGATGCGCCAGGCGATCTTCGACGCCGTGGAGCAGCTCGTTCGCGACCGGGGCTGGCAACAGACCCGGATGTCCGACGTCGCCGACGTCGCGGGCCTCAGCAGGCAAACCGTCTACCAGCTGTTCGGCTCGCGTGAGGAGCTGGCCCAGCAGTACGTCCTGCGCGAGGCCGACCGGTTCCTCGGCACGGTCTCCGACGCGGTGGCCGCACACGCGGACGACCCGTACCTGGCCGTCGAGTCGGCGCTGGACGTCTTCCTCGCCGGCGCGGCCGACAACCCGATGGTGAAGGCGATCCTCTGCGGGGACGATCTGCTGCCGCTGGTCACGACACGCGGCCTACCGGTGATCGAAATGGCCAGGGACCGTCTGGTCACGGTGATCGGCACGCACTGGCCCTCGCTGGACGCCGGTGACGTGGGGCTGTTCGCCGAGACGATCGTCCGGCTGGCGATCAGCCACGCCACGGTCGGCAGCGGCGACGCCGTGCGTGACATCGCGCGGGTGCTGCGGCCGTTCGTCACCGAGGTCTTCGCGCGTGCTGCGGTTCACAGCGACGCCGGGCCCACCCGTCGATAGTTTGAGAAAATGTTCGCCGCATACGCCGCACGCTTCGATGACGCCGATCCGCTGTCCGCGCTCGAGACCGGCGAAGTGCCGGACCCGACGCCGCCCGACGGCTGGGCGGTGGTCGACGTGGTCGCCGGCGCCCTCAACCACCACGACCTCTGGTCGCTGCGGGGCGTCGGTCTCGCCGCCGCACAGCTGCCGATGATCCTCGGGTGCGACGCGGCCGGCCGTGACCCGGACGGCAACGAGGTCGTCATTTACTCGGTCGTCGCCGATCCGGAGAGTGGCAAGACCTCGATCCTGTCGGAGAAGTTCCCCGGCACGCTGGCGCAGAAGGTCGCGGTGCCGCAGGCGTCGCTCGTGCCCAAGCCGGCCGAGCTCTCGTTCGCCGAAGCCGCGTGCCTGCCGACGGCGTGGCTCACCGCGTACCGGATGCTCGTGTCCTGCGGGCAGGTGGGCGCGGGTTCGTCCGTGCTGGTGCAGGGGGCAGGCGGCGGGGTCGCCACCGCGGCCGTCGCGATCGGCAGCGCGCTCGGCGCGACCGTGTACGCGACCAGCCGGGACGCGTCGAAGCGGGAGCGGGCCGAGAAGCTCGGAGCGGTCGCGCTGGAGAGCGGCGCCCGGGTGCCCGAGCGTGTCGACTGCGTGATCGAGACCGTCGGCGAGGCCACGTTCGACCACTCGCTGAAGTCGCTGAAGCCGGGCGGGCGGCTGGTGGTGTCGGGGGCGACCTCGGGCCACCTCCCGACCGTCGACCTGCGCCGGGTGTTCTTCCTCGACATCTCGATCCTGGGGACGTCGATGGGGTCGGCGGAGGAGCTGGCCGGTCTGATGGACCTGTGCGCCCGTACCGGCCTCCGTCCGATCATCGACTCGACGTTCCCCCTGTCCCGGGCCCGGGACGCCTTCGCCCACCTGCAATCGGGAGACGTCTTCGGCAAGGTGGTGCTGGAGAACGACTTCTAGCCCACGTCGGCGCGCTCGGTCGACTCGGCTACCGGAGCGTCAGCTCGCCACACGCCGCGTACAGTGCGGCCATCGCATGGCGGCTCTTGTCGGCCCAGTGCCGGGCGCCGAGCCGGTCGGCCAGCCGCACCGCGGCCCGGTAGTGCTCGGCGGCGGCCGCGGGGCGGCCGGCGCCTCAGGCGCGGTGCGCGACGGTCGTGATGCGACGTCCGCCGGCCAGCGTCTCGGCCATGGCCAGGAGGCGCTGTTCATCCGGGCTCTGCTCGACCAGCGCCCGGCTCTCGACCGTGTTGAACGCCACGTGCAACTCTCCGAGGACGAACCGGTACCGGCCCTGGTTGATCGCCTCGGCCGACGGCGCCGCGATCATCATGTCGGGGGAGTGGGTCAGGCCGCCGACCCAGGCCGGCCGGGGCGACGCGAACTCGGCGGCAACGGCGGCGGCGATGTCCGCGACCCGGACGTCGTGGCGTGTGACACCGGCGGGAACCCGGAGCACGGTGCGCCATTTGTGCTGGAGCTCGGCGACCGCGTCCGCCACCACGGGTGGCATCCGCGCCTCGGTGTAGAAGTCGCGGGTCGCGAGCGCCAGCAGGCCGGCGAGCGCGATCGGGTCGCCGTCGGCGCGCCGCCGTTTCCGGTCGTAGTACTCGCCGAAGCGGTCGAGGCATTCTGCCCCGACGCGGGCCGCCAACCAGCGCCCGCTGTCGAGGACCAACGACAGCGGCGGACCGAGTTCGCGCAACAGCTCGGGCCCGAAGCGGACGTCGACCTCCCTGGTCGGTCGCCGCCGGTCCCGTCGGGTGCCACGACGCCCAGCCGACCGGACCGAAGAATCCGATCGACTCGTTCTTGGCCGCGTACCGCTGGGCATAGCTGATGATCGCGGCCTCGCGACGGCGCACGCTACCGTCCCGTCGCGGATGCCTGGACCGGCGATCGACGCAGGTGGCCAGGAACGTCCGGTTCTGCCAGGCCAGCGCCTCACGGAAGCGCGCGTCGTGGGCCAGTTCCTCGGTCACGGTGGCGACTCGGCCGGCCGCACGAAGTCGCGGTCCGGCCGGAGCCGATCGGACGGTGCCCCGCCGGCCTCCGCGACGCCGTTCCGTACCTTGGCGCCGGGCGCGGGTCCCGCGTTCACGCGAGCGTGTCCGGCGACGGTGGGCCGATCGGCTCCGGCCGGACCGGGCTACCTGCCGGTGACCTCGGGCTGTCCGCCGGTGACCCCGCCGGTGACCCCGCCGGCGGTGTCGCGCCGAGTTCGGTCAGGGCCACCGCCATCCGGCGCGGCGTCGAATAGTCGAAGACGAGCAGGACGTGCGGCTCGACGCCGAACCGCTCCTCGATCTCCGGCACGAGCCGGATCGCGGCGATCGAGTTCCCCCCGAGGTCGAAGAAGTCGTCGTCGAGCGTGATGTCGTCGGTGCGCAGGATCTGCTTCCAGAGCTCCAAGAGGTGGTCCGCGACGGCGTCGGTCCGCTGCTCGACAGCCGCCTCCGTTCCACCCCGGCCTGCCGGCTTCCTCGTCCGAGCCAAGATCACCCCTCCACCGTCACGCCGTCAACCGACGGTGTCACGCCGCATTGCAAGGGGATTGCACCCGGGCACTGATCGGTCGGTCAGGCTGAGAGATCGGCGATGATTCCGTTGATCACGGGCTCGAACGTCTTCTGGGGGTCCTCGGAGGACGTGCTGGTCTGGACGGCGGTGATCAGGTTGTGGCCGAACGTGGCCTCGAACACCGAGAGGTACACCGTCACCCCGCTGTTGGTGGCGTAGAACTGCATCGCGACCTGCTTGTCGCCGAGCGGTAACGGCGTCAGGCGCTTCGCGGTGATCGTCTGCACGGTGCCGTCGGCGTACGTGCCGGTGATCGTCGACGTGCATTTGTCGATGAGCGCGGACGCGTCGATCGGCAGCGCGCTGTCGGCCGCGTTCGTCCAGGACGCGACCTCGAAGTTGAGGTCGGTGTAGCCCGAGGACTCGTTCGTGAACGTGACCTCTTCCCGCACCGCCAGCTTCGACTTGTAGTCCGGGAAGTCGGCCGAGGTGGCGGTGACGAGCGGGGCGCACTCGGCCGGCGTGACGCTCGGCTGGTCGTCGTCAGCCGTCGGCGTGCCGGGTTTCCACCCGGAGCCGGTCAGGTCGGTGAGGACCGGGAGCGCGGACTTGGCCTCCGGAGAGGTCAGCACCCGGCCTTCCCGGGCCTCGGTCGGGGAGGGTGACGGTGAGGCCGACGCGGTGGCGTCCGCGACCGCGTCAGAGATGGTGCCGCACCCGCTAAGGGCGGCGGCGAGGGCGACAGCAGTCGCCACGGAGAGACTCAGACGTGTGAACACCCGGGCACCATAAGGGACGGTGCCCGGGTGTCTCTGTCATGCGCGGAACGGCCGGACCGTTCGCCGGACTACTCGTCCTCGTCGTCGTCGCTGCGGGCGAGGTACGTGGCCAGCCGCTCGATCGGAACCTCGAAGTCGGGGTTGAGATCGACGAAATCGCGGAGCTGATCGGCGAGCCAGCCGAGCGTCACGGTCTCTTCCCCGCGACGCGCGGCCAGCTCCTCGATGCCTTTGTCGGTGAAGTACATCAGCGCTGAGTCGGCAGAGCCGCCTCGATCAGCGCCTTCTGCTCCTGCTCGTGCACCTTCGCCGAGCCGACGGCCGGCGAAGCGGCAGCCTTCCGGGAGACCCGGCGCAGCCGGATGCCCTCGAGCTGCTCGAGCAGGTTCAGCGCGACGAAGCTCCAGGCGCCCTGGTTCGCGGCCTCCTCCTGCACCCAGACGTGGTCTTCGGCGTTCGGGTAGCGGCCGAGAACACTGCGCGCCTCTTCCACCGGCAGCGGGTACAGCTGCTCGAGCCGGATGATCGCCACGTCGTCGAGCTGACGCTGCGCCCGCGCCGCGGCCAGGTCGTAGTAGAGCTTGCCGGAGCAGAGCAGGACCCGCTTCACCTTCGCCGGGTCGGGCTTCACGCCGTCGACGCCCGGGTCGTCGATCACCGGCTGGAAGCGGCTGCCGTCCGTGAACTCCTCCAGCGAGGAGACCGCGGCCCGGTGCCGGAGCAGCGACTTCGGCGTGAACGCGATCAGCGGCCGGTGCAGGCCGGAGAGCGCCTGGCGCCGCAGCAGGTGGAACCAGTTCGCCGGCGTCGTGCAGTCGACGACCGTCATGTTGTCTTCGGCGCACATCTGCAGGAACCGCTCGATCCGGCCGGACGAGTGGTCGGGGCCCTGGCCCTCCTGGCCGTGCGGCAGCAGCAGGCCGACGCCCGAGCGCTGACCCCACTTCGCCTCACCGGACGAGACGAACTCGTCGATGACGGTCTGGGCGCCGTTCACGAAGTCACCGAACTGGGCCTCCCAGAGGACCAGCGCGTCCGGCATGGCCAGCGAGTAGCCGTACTCGAAGCCCATCGCCGCGTACTCGCTCAGCAGCGAGTCGTGGACGAAGAACCGTCCGGTGCCCTGGTTGTTGCGCGCGCCGAGCAGGTCGAGCGGGGTGAACTCCGACCCGTTCTCCTTGTCGATCAGCACCGAGTGCCGCTGGACGAACGTCCCGCGGCGGGAGTCCTGACCGGCCAGCCGGACGATCCGGCCTTCGGCCACCAGCGTGCCGAGCGCGAGGATCTCGCCGAACGCCCAGTCGACGTTGCCCTCCCGGGACATCTTCCGGCGCCGCTCCATCAGCGGCTTGACCCGCGCGTGCGGGTGGAAGCCCTCGGGGTATTCGACGTGTGCGTCGCCGACCCGGTGGATCAGCGAGAGCGGCACCGCGGTCTCGACGACCTGCGACGACGGGTTCGACTGCAGCGTCGGCTCGCGCCTGGCGGTCTGCGTCGAGTCCTTGGTGGCGCGGAAAACCTGCTCGAGCTTGCCCTGGAAGTCTTTGAGCGCTTCCTCGGCCTCGTCGACGGTGATGTCGCCGCGGCCGATCAGCGCCTCGGTGTAGAGCTTCCGGACGCTCCGCTTGTTGTCGATGATCGCGTACATCTCGGGGTTGCTCATCGAGGGGTCGTCGCCCTCGTTGTGTCCCCGCCGGCGGTAGCAGACCAGGTCGATGACGACGTCCTTGTGGAACGCCTGGCGGTACGCGAACGCGAGCCGGGCCACCCGGACGCAGGCCTCGGGGTCGTCGCCGTTCACGTGGAAGATCGGCGCCTGGATCATCCGGGCCACGTCGGTCGAGTAGAAGCTCGATCGCGAGTACGCGGGCGCGGTCGTGAACCCGACCTGGTTGTTGACGACGACGTGCACGGTGCCGCCGGTGCGGTACCCGCGCAGCTGGGACAGGTTGAGCGTCTCGGCGACCACGCCCTGACCGGCGAACGCGGCGTCGCCGTGGAGCAGGACCGGCAGCACCGTGAAGCCCTCGAGGCCCTTGTCGAGCACGTCCTGCTTGGCCCTGACGATGCCCTCGAGAACCGGGTTCACGGCCTCGAGGTGGCTCGGGTTGCTGGTCAGCGACACCGTGATCGTGTGCTGGCCGTCAGGCGTCGTGTACTTCGACTCGGCGCCCAGGTGGTACTTCACGTCGCCGGAGCCCTGGGTGGACTCCGGGTCCATGTTGCCCTCGAACTCGTTGAACACCTTCTCGTACGGCTTGCCGACGATGTTCGTGAGCACGTTCAGGCGGCCGCGGTGGGACATGCCGATGACCAGCTCGTCGAGGTCTTCCTCGGCGGAGGCCTGCAGCACCTCGTCCAGCAGCGGGATGACCGCCTCGGCGCCTTCCAGCGAGAACCGCTTCTGGCCGACGAACTTCGTCTGCAGGAACGTCTCGAAGGCCTCGGCCTCGTTCAGCTTCGACAGGATGCGCTTCTGCGTCTCGGTGTCGGGCTTGGCGTGCTTGACCTCGACGCGCTTGGCGATCCAGGCGCGCTCGGCCGGGTCCTGGATGTGCATGTACTCGACACCGACCCGGCGGCAGTACGAGTCACGCAGCACCCCGAGGATCTCCCGGAGCTTCATCGTCTTCTGACCGGAGAAGCCGCCGACCGGGAACGACCGGTCGAGGTCCCACAGCGTCAGGCCGTGCTCGAGGATGTCGAGGTCGGCGTGGCGGCGCTGGCGGTACTCCAGCGGGTCGGTGTCGGCCATCAGGTGGCCGCGGACCCGGTAGGAGTGGATCAGCTCGAGGATGCGCGAGGTCTTGTCGATCTCGCCCTCGTGCACGGTCGTGACGTCCCGGACCCAGCGCACCGGCTCGTACGGGATGCGCAGCGACGCGAAGATCTCGTCGTAGAACCCGTCGGAGCCCAGCAACAGCTGGTGCATCCGCTTGAGGAACTCACCGGACTGGGCACCCTGGATGATGCGGTGGTCGTAGGTGCTGGTCAGCGTGATGACCTTGCTGATCGCCGCCGCGGCCAGCTGCTCTTCGGAGAGGCCGGAGAACTCGGCCGGGTACTCCATCGCGCCGACGCCGATGATCGCGCCCTGGCCCTTGGTGAGGCGGGGCATCGAGTGGACGGTGCCGATGCCGCCGGGGTTCGTGAGGCTGATCGTGGTGCCGGCGAAGTCGTCGGTGGTCAGCTTGCCGTTACGGGCGCGGCGGACGATGTCTTCGTAGGCCTGCCAGAACTGCGAGAAGTCCATCGTCTCGCACTTCTTGATGCTGGCGACGACGAGCGAGCGGCTGCCGTCTTTCTGCTGCAGGTCGATCGCGAGGCCGAGGTTGACGTGGTCGGGGATGACCAGCGCGGGCTTGCCGTCGACCTCGAGGTAGGAGTTGTTCATCTCCGGGTGGTCGATGGCGGCCTTGACCTGGGCCCAGCCGATCAGGTGGGTGAAGCTGACCTTGCCGCCGCGCGAGCGGGCCAGATTCGAGTTGATGACGATCCGGTTGTCGGCGACCAGCTTCGCCGGTACCGCCCGCACGCTGGTGGCGGTCGGAACCTCGAGCGAGGCCTCCATGTTCTGGACGATGCGCGCCGCGGCGCCTCGGATCGTCCTGGTCTCCGGACCGGTCTTCTCGGGCTTCTCCGTCGCGGTTTCGGCCGCAGCCGGCTTCGACGCAGACGCAGACGCAGCCGGCTTTGCCGGTGCGGGGGCCGCCTTCGCCGGGGCAGGGGCCGACTTCGCGGGCGCCGGAGAGGTTCCACGCGGTGGCGCGGGCCTCGCGGCCGGTGGCGCCGAGGCCGCCGGAGCCGCCGGAGCCGCCGGGCCGGGCTTCGGCGCCGACGCGGCGGGCGTGCCACGCGGCGGCGCGGGCTTCGGGCCGGTCTTCGCGGCGAGCGTGGCCGGGGTCGGCACGGAACCGTTCGACGAGGGAGCGCGGTCGGCGGCCGGAGCGGCGGTGCCGTTCCCGGACGAGCCGCCCGCCATGGCGCCGCCACCGTTCGGCTTGTAGTCGGCGAAAAACTCGTGCCAGGCCGGATCGACGCTGGCCGGGTCGGCGAGGTACTGCTGGTAGATCTCCTCGACCACCCATTCGTTGGCCCCGAAGGCCGCCAGTGAGTCCTCGGTCTGTGTGGAGGTGCTGTTCTGCGTCGACACGGCCGCGTGTTCGCCTTCTTCTCAGCTACTCGTGCGTACGGTTCGTAGTTTTTCGCGGCCGGGCAAGCCGGTAGCCGCAACTGCCCAGGCTACGCCGCGACCCTGTCCGATGCCGAGCATGCCCACTGCGGGTAATGGATATCGAGTGCACTACGACACTCGATATCCGTAAGTTCTGGTGCTCGGTATCGGTTCAGTTGACCTATTTCACTATCGCGACAAGTGGACACCGGCGTCGCGGTCAGCGATCGGCCACCCGGATCACGAACTTGAGCCCCGACCAGGTCTCGTCGACCGCGCACACCTTCGTGTCGACCCGCCCGTGCGTCAGCCCGTACTCCCGCACCACGCCGTCGTCCAGGTCGGTGGGGATCTTCGCGGCGCGCTTCGGCCAGGCCACCCAGAGCGCGCCCGCGGACGTCGTCCGCCGGTGCAGGACCGGCCACCGTTCGTGCAGCGTCGCCGCGTCCGCGCAGAAGACCAGCGCGACGTCGTAGGGCTCGCCGTCGGCGGGCGCGCGGTCGATCGTGACGCCGTCCGGGAGGTCGTCCAGCGCGAACGCCTCGGGAGCGTGGTCGAGCAGGACTCGGAGCCCGGGCTTCACCCCTAGTTTGCGAGGCAACGGCGTGCCGCTGTAGCCCGAGTTCACGCAGACACGTTAGTGGCCGGCCGGCCTGTGACGGAAGAAGGCTCCTGTTTCCAGCGGATTTCAGTGCTTAGCCGGGAAGATGCGGACTCCTCAGAAGTAGCTCAGATCTGCGGCCTAGCGGTCGGGCTGCGCGGATGCTCTGCGGCAACGGAGAACACGGGACCTGACGGGCTGGGAGGTCACCATGATCCGCACGGAGGTGGACGCGCTGCGCGCAGCGATGGTCCGCGCACCACTCGATCCCGCATGGGCGCCGTTCGAGGCGGCCATGCTGGTTCGTTCGGCGGCGCGGCCCGGAGTGTGCCGCTCGCCCAGTACTCGACCCACCGTCCACCACTCACGTCCGGAGCGCGTGTCGGTCGAGCCCGGCCTGCTCGCGGAGTTCGACACCGACGCCGCCGCGCGCCGCTTGGTCGCGGCGCTGGCCGCGGTCGCGCCGCTGGCCGCCGTCGAGTCGGGGTACCAGGGCGGTCGCCACCGCTACGAGATCCACCGGGTGACGGTTCCCCGGGAGTCCGGCGCCCAGGTGCAGGACGTGCTGTCGCGGTCGGCGTCCGCGGGGGCCGCCGCGCTGCGGACGGTCGGCCCGGCGGTCGGGCCGGGGCGGCGTCGCCGGGAGCTCGTGGTCGCGGCGGCCGCCTGGCGGGCCGCGCTGCTGGCGGTCGGGCCCGGACGCGGGGGTCCGGACGGGCTCGCGGTGCGGGTCGGCGACCCGTGGTCGGCCGGAACGCTGGTGCGGGCCGCGGACCTGCTGGAGGTGCCGGTCCGGGCGGTGCGCCGGCCGGGTGGCCAGCTGTTGACCGTCGACGGCCGGGCCGCGCTGACCGTCCTGATGCAGGTCGTGACCGGCGGAGTTTCCACCGGTGTGCTCACCGCCGTAGCCGGCTGAGCACTGCCGCACGGTGACCGGCTCCACGGGGGAGCCGGTCACCGCTGCTTGTAAGGCCTGTCACAGAAGTGGCCGCACCGCCGAAATGATTAGTACGCATCAAGCAACTAATCTGGGAGCATGCCACCTCGCTCGTCGACGTCTGCGCCGGATGTGCCCTCCGCCTCGCGCTACGACCGCGATCACCCGCGTTACAAGTGGATCGCGCTCTCGAACACCACCGTCGGCATGCTCCTGGCCACGGTGAACTCGTCGATCGTGCTGATCTCCCTGCCGGCGATCTTCCGCGGTATCGAGCTCAACCCGCTGGACGAGAACAACGTCAGCTACCTGCTGTGGATGATCATGGGCTTCCTGCTCGTGTCCGCGGTGCTGGTCGTGACGTTCGGCCGGCTCGGCGACATGTACGGCCGGGTGCGCCTCTACAACCTGGGCTTCGTCATCTTCACGATCTCGTCGGTCGCCCTCTCGCTCGATCCGGCGGTCGGCGACGCCGGTGCGCTCTGGCTGATCGGCTGGCGGGTCGTCCAGGGCATCGGCGGCTCGATGGTCATGGCGAACTCGACCGCGATCCTCACCGACGCGTTCCCGAACAACCAGCGCGGGATGGCGCTCGGCATCAACCAGGTGGCGGCGATCGCCGGGTCGTTCATCGGGCTGGTCCTCGGTGGCCTGCTCTCCGAGTGGCACTGGCGAGCGGTGTTCTGGGTCAGCGTCCCGCTCGGGATCATCGGCACGGTCTGGTCGTACCGGTCGCTGCGCGAGCTCTCCAAGCGCGAGACCGACCCGGTGGACTGGCTCGGCAACATCACGTTCGGTGTCGGGCTCGGGGTGCTGCTGGCGGCGATCACGTACGGCATCCAGCCCTACGGCGGCCGTTCGACCGGCTGGACGAACCCCTGGGTGGTGAGCGGCCTGGTCGGCGGCGTGGTTCTGCTGGCGGCGTTCGTGGTGATCGAGACCCGGGTGAAGTTCCCAATGTTCCAGATCTCGTTGTTCACGAACAAGGTGTTCGCGGCCGGGAACTTCGCCGGGCTGCTGTCCGCGATCGGCCGCGGCGGTATGCAGTTCATGCTGATCATCTGGCTGCAGGGCATCTGGCTTCCCCGGCACGGCTACGACTACGAGTCGACGCCACTCTGGGCCGGGATCTACCTGCTGCCGGTGACGATCGGCTTCCTGGTGGCCGGCCCGGTCTCGGGGTGGCTGTCGGACCGGTTCGGCTCGAAGCAGTTCGCGGTGGGTGGCCTGTTGCTCGTCGCGGCCTCGTTCGTCGGGCTGCTGCTGATCCCGGTGAACTTCCCGTACTGGGTGTTCGCCCTGCTGACGCTGCTCAACGGCATCGGTTCGGGCCTGTTCAGCTCGCCGAACACCGCGGCGGTGATGGGGGCGGTACCGGCCGATCAGCGCGGTGTCGCGTCCGGGATGCGGGCCATGTTCCTCAACGCGGGCTCGGCGCTCTCGATCGGCGTGTTCTTCTCGCTGATGATCGCCGGGCTCTCGTCGCACCTGCCGCAGACGCTCGACCAGGGCCTGCAGTCGCAGGGCGTCTCGCCCCAGATCGCCGGGCAGGTCGCACAGCTGCCACCGGTCGGGACGCTGTTCGCCGCGTTCCTCGGGTTCAACCCGCTGGCCGAACTGCTCGGGCCGACCGGTGCGCTCGACCAGATCCCGGCGGCCAACGCGGCCACGCTGACCGGCAAGGAGTACTTCCCGGCGCTCATCTCGGAGCCGTTCCACAACGGGCTGGTGGTCGTGTTCGTGACAGCGGCCCTCATGATGGTGGTGGCGGCGCTCGCGTCGCTGGTCGGCGGAAGCACCGGCACCCGCCGGCTCGCTGCCGCCGCGGCCGCTGCCGACGGTGGTGCCGCGGCTGCCGCCGCCGAGGATCTCGAAGCCGATGTGGAGGGCGCCGTGCCGCTTACCCCAGTCGTCCCCGGAGGGGAGCCGGCAGCGACGGCCGCCGCGGGCCGCCGCGGAGACGGTGCACCGTGACCGCGCCCTCCGTCACCGCGTCTTCTGCGATCGCAGAAGACGCCGTGGCCGCGCAGGACCAGGTGGCGATGCGGCTGCCGGGCGCGCTGGCCCGGCTGTCGCGGGCGCTGCGCCGCACCGAGCCGACCGAACTCGGGCCCGGCTCGGTCGCGGCGCTGGGCACCGTGCGCCGCGAAGGCCCGATCCGCCCCGGTGACCTGGCTCTCCGCGAGGGTGTCACCCCGTCGACGATGACCCGGATCGTCGCGCTGCTGGAGAACAACGGATTCCTGGCGCGGGAGAGCGATCCGGCCGACCGGCGTGCGTATCTGGTACGCGTCACCGACGAGGGCGAAGCGTTCCTGACCCGGTTGTCGGGCGTCCGATCGAAGGCACTGCAAGCACAGCTCGACCTGCTGACGCCGGAGGAGCGGGCCGCGATCGACGCGGCGCTACCGGTGTTGGAGACCCTCGCCACCCGGCTCTGCGCGAGTTAGCTCAACGTCGTTCCGCGAGGCGCCCCGGCCATCGGCCGGGGCGCCTCGCGCGTGTGTGGCACGCCATGTTGGCGGGCCAGTCGTCTACGTGGTGTAGTCATTCTATGAACGAGCTGGATCTCGCGCGCTGGCAGTTCGGCATCACGACCGTCTACCACTACGTCTTCGTGCCGCTGTCGATCGGGCTGTCGTTGCTGGTCGCGATCTTGGAGACGGCCTACGTCCGGACGAGACGACAGCACTACCGGCGCGCGGCGAAGTTCTGGGGCAAGCTCCTGCTGATCAACTTCGCGATCGGCATCGCGACCGGTCTCGTCCAGGAGTTCCAGTTCGGAATGGCCTGGAGCGACTACTCGCGCTACGTCGGCGACATCTTCGGCGCACCGCTGGCGATCGAGGCGCTGCTCGCGTTCTTCCTCGAGTCGACGTTCCTCGGGCTGTGGATCTTCGGCTGGGACCGGCTGCCGAAGTGGGCCCATGCCGGGTGCATGTGGGTCGTCTCGATCGGGACGATGCTCTCCGCGTACTTCATCCTGGCCGCGAACTCGTGGATGCAGCACCCGGTCGGGTACCGGATCAATCCGCTCAGCGGACGGGCCGAGCTGACCGACTTCCTCGCCGTGCTGACGAACCCGACGCTGCTCTCGGCGTTTCCGCACGTGTTGTTCGCGTGCTTCATGACCGGAGCGGCGCTGGTGATCGGGGTGTCGGCGTGGCACCTCTCGCGCGGCCGGCACCAGGACGTCATGCGGCCCTCGTTGCGGCTGGCGTCCTGGGTGATGCTGTTCGCCGCGGTCGGCGTCGCGCTCAGCGGTGACACGCAGGCCCGGATCATGACCCAGCAGCAGCCGATGAAGATGGCGGCGGCGGAGGCGTTGTACGACACGGTCGCCCCGGCGTCGTTCTCGGTGTTCACGATCGGGTCGCTGAACGGCGACGACGAGATCTTCAGCATCCGGATTCCGCGCATCCTGTCGTTCCTCGCCACCGGCACGTTCGACGGTGAGGTCGAGGGGATCAACGACGTCCAGCGGCAGGAGCAGGCCCGTTACGGCGAGGGCGACTACCGCCCGATCGTCCCGGTCACCTACTGGACGTTCCGCCTGATGATCGGCGTCGGCATGCTCGCCGCGGTCGTCGCCGCCGTATTGCTGGCCCTCACCGGGGCGCCGGGGAGGTGGCTTCAGCGGCTACGCCGCAGAACCGGCGATCCGACCGTGCCCCGGTGGGTGTGGCGGGCCGCGGTCTGGGTGATCCCGCTGCCGGTGCTCGGCAACTCGTTCGGGTGGATCTTCACCGAGATGGGCCGTCAGCCCTGGGTGGTCTACGGCATGCTCCGCACCGCCGACGGCGTCTCGCCGAGCCTGTCGGTCGGCACGGTCGCGATCTCGCTGTCGGTGTTCACGCTGCTCTACGCGATCCTCTTCGTCGTCGAGACCCGTCTGCTGCTCTCCTACGCGAAGGCTGGCCCCGAGGCTCCTGCGGAGCCGGTCGAACAAGACGCCGAGCGCCAGCTCGCCTTCGCCTACTGATCCGGGGGACGAAATGGAGCTCACCACCGTCTGGTTCGTCGTCCTGGCGTTCCTGTGGACCGGGTACTTCTTCCTGGAAGGCTTCGACTTCGGCGTCGGCGCGCTGTTGCCCGTACTGGGCCGCGACGACACCGAGCGGCGGGTGCTGATCAACACGATCGGACCGGTCTGGGACGGCAACGAGGTCTGGGTGGTCGCGGCCGTCGGTGCGACGTTCGCCGCGTTCCCGGAGTGGTACGCGACCCTGCTCAGCGCGTTCTACCTGCCGATGCTGCTGCTCCTGGTCGCGCTGATCGTGCGGGCGCTCGCGTTCGAGTACCGGGGCAAGCGGACGGATCCGGGCTGGCAGCGCCGCTGGGACCGGTGCATCGTGTTCGGCTCGGTGGTGCCCGCTTTCCTGTGGGGGTTCGTGTTCGGGAACCTGCTGGGCGGCCTGCCCATCGACGCCGACGGGGAGTTCGCGGGGTCGCTGCCGGACCTGTTCACGGTGGCCGGGCTGCTCGGCGGCCTGACGTCGCTGACGCTGTTCGTGCTGCACGGGGCCGCGTTCGTCGCGCTGAAGACGCACGGGGAGATCCGGGAGCGGGCCCGCGCGCTGGCCGGGCGGGTGCTGCTCGTGACGCTGGTCGTGGCGGCCGTCGCGCTGCTGTTCGCGCAACTCGGGGCCGGGAAGCCGGGCACCTGGGTGACCGCGGCCGGTGCTCTGGCCGCGCTGGGAGCCGTCGGGGCGGTGAACGCCCGCGGGCGTGAGGGCTGGGCGTTCCTGGGGACCGGGGCGGCGATCGTGCTCGCGGCGGTCACGCTGTTCGCGCTGGTGTTCCCGGCCGTGGTGCCGTCCACTCTGGCCGACGCGAACAGCCTGACGACGACGAACGCGGCGGCGACGCCGTACACGTTGAAGATCATGTCGTGGGCGGCGCTGGCGTTCACGCCGCTGGTACTGCTCTACCAGAGCTTCACCTACTGGGTGTTCCGGAAGCGGATCGGGGTGCGGGACATCCCGCCGCCGGCCGGTGCCGCACTGGCTCCGCGTGCCTCCACGTCGGCCGGCCCGCGATGAAGCCCCTGGATCCGCGATTGCTGCGGTACGCGCGGGCGACGCGCTGGTTCCTCGTCGCGAGCGTGGTGCTCGGGGCGGCGTCCGCCGGATTGCTGGTAGCCCAGGCGACGCTGCTGGCCTCAGCCATCGCGGGGATCGTCACCGGGGACGGTGACGGGGTCGGAACCGCGCTGGCCGGGCTGGCCGCGGTGACGGCCGGTCGCGCCGCGGTCGCGTGGGCCCAGGACGCGGCCGCGCACCGGACCGGCGCGTCGGTCGTCTCCACCCTGCGCCGGGCGCTGCTCGCCCACGCGATCGCGCTCGGGCCGCGCGAGGGCTCGGCGGAGCTGGCGACGTTGGCGGGGCGGGGGGTCGACGCACTGACGGGGTACTTCGCCCGGTATCTACCGCAGTTGGTGCTGGCCGTGGTGGTGCCCGTGCTGGTCGGGGCCCGGCTGCTGGCGGCGGACTGGCTGACGGCAGTGGTGCTCGCGGTGACGGTTCCGCTGATCCCGATCTTCATGGCGCTGATCGGCTGGTACACCCAGGGCCGGACGAAACGGCAGTGGGACGCGCTCTCCCGACTCTCCGGGCATTTCCTGGACGTTGTCGCCGGACTGCCCACGCTGATGGTCTTCGGGCGGGCGAAGGCGCAGGTGAGAACCGTCCGGCGGATCACCGACGACTACCGGCGCTCGACGATGGGCGTGCTCAGGGCGGCGTTCCTGTCGTCGCTCGCGCTCGAGCTGCTGGCGACGCTGTCGGTCGCGCTGGTCGCGGTCTCGGTCGGGCTGCGGCTGGTCGACGGTTCGCTGACCCTGCGGACCGGGCTGCTCGTACTGATACTCGCGCCCGAGGTGTACCTGCCGTTACGGCAGGTCGGCGCGCAGTTCCACGCCAGCACCGAGGGTCTGGAGGCGGCGAACTCGGTGTTCGCGGTACTGGAGACGCCGGTGCCCGCCGCCGGGACGCGGACCTCGGTACCGTCCGGCGCGCTGGCGTTGGACGACGTCACCGTGCGGTACCCGGATCGGGACGGCCCTGCCCTCGACGGCGCCTCGCTCCTCGTCCGCCCGGGAACCGTCACGGCGCTGGTCGGACCGAGCGGAACCGGGAAATCGACGGTGCTGGCCGTGCTTCTCGGGTTCGTGCGTCCGGAGGCCGGACGCGTGCGGATCGGCGACACGGACCTGGCCGGCCTCGACCCGGCGGTGTGGCGTGCGCACGTCGCCTGGGTACCGCAGCGGCCGACGTTGATCGCCGGGACGATCGCGGCGAACATCCGGCTGGGCCGCCCGTCGGCCTCCGACGACGACGTCGCCGGAGCCGCGTCGGACGCGGACCTGGACGACGTGCTGGCCGCGCGTCCGGACGGGCTGGAGACCCGGCTGGGGGAGGACGGGGCCGGGCTGTCGGCGGGGGAGCGGCAGCGGGTCGGGCTGGCGCGGGCGTTCCTTCGCGACGCGCCGATCGTGCTGCTCGACGAGCCGAGCGCGAACCTCGACGGCGAGGCCGAGGAGCGGGTGGTCGCGGCTCTGCGGCGGCTGGTCCACGGCCGGACCGCGGTGATCGTGGCGCACCGGCCGGCCCTGCTGGCGCTGGCCGACCACGTCGTGCGGATGGGTGGTGTCCGGGTTGCGTAGGTTGGTCGCGGCGGGCGCGCTGGGCGCGGGCGCGCTCGGGTGCGGGGTGGCGCTGCTGGCGACGTCGGGGTGGCTGATCAGCCGGGCATCGGGGCAGCCGCCGGTGCTGACGCTGGCGGTCGCGGTGACCGCGGTGCGGGCGTTCGGTCTCGGACGCGGGGTGCTGCGGTACGCGGAGCGGCTGGTCGGGCACGATGCGACGTTCCGGATCCTGGCCGCGTTGCGATCCCGGGTGTACGCGCGGCTGGAGGCGCTCGGGCCGGCCGGGCTACCGGCGTTCCGGCACGGGGATCTGCTGGCGCGGTTCGTCGACGACGTGGATCAGGTGCAGGACCGGTACCTGCGGGTTCTTCTACCCCGATGGGCGGGGGGCGTGGTCGGGCTGCTGGCGGTGGCGGGATCCTTCGCACTGCTGCCGGTGGCCGGCGTGGCGCTGGCGGTGGCCCTGCTGGTGGGCGGCGTCCTGGTGCCGTGGGTCTCGCTGCGGTCGGCCTCGCGGGCCGAGCAGGCGACGGTGGCCGACCGGGCGTTGCTGACGAGTTCGGTGGTCGAGCTCGTGCGGGGTGCGCCGGAGTTCATCGCGTACGGGTCGGCGGCGGAGCGGCTGGCGTCCGTGGAGGGGGTGGACCGGCGGCTGGCGCAGTCCCGGGCGCGGTCGGCGGCGGCGGCCGGGCTCGGCGCGGGGCTGACGGCGCTGGCGACCGGCGGGGCGGTTCTCGCGGCGCTGGCGGCGGGGGCGGCGGCGGTTTCCGGTGGGCGGTTGGACCCGGTGCTGACGGCGGTGGTGGTGCTGCTGCCGCTCGCGGCGTTCGAGGCGGTGGCGGCCCTTCCGGGGGCGTCGCTGGCGGCGGCTCGGGTGCGGACGTCGGAGGCTCGCCTGGCGGAGGTGCTGGATTCCGCGCCGCCCGCGGTCGTCCCGGCGTTCACGTCCGAGGTGGGGGAGGTGTTCCCGGTGGAGCTCCGGGGGGTTTCGGCCCGGTGGCCCGCCGCGGTTTCGGAGACCGCGGCGTTGGCCGGGGTGGACCTCCGGCTGACCGCCGGGCAGCGGGTGGCGGTCGTGGGGGCTTCGGGGGCGGGGAAGAGCACGTTGGCCGGGGTGTTGGTGCGGTTCCTCGACGTCTCGGCGGGATCGTTCACCGTGGGCGGGATCCCGGTCGCCGACCTCGACCCCGACGAGGTGCGTCGTCACCTCGGATGGTGTGCGCAGGACGCGCATCTGTTCGACACGTCGATCCGGGAGAACCTGCTGGTCGCGCGTCCGGCCGCGACCCCGGCCGAACTCTGGGCGGCGTTGCGGGCGGCGCGGCTCGACGACTGGGTGCGGTCGCTGCCGTCCGGGCTGGACACCCGGGTCGGCGAGCGCGGCTCACGGGTCTCGGGCGGTCAGCGGCAGCGGATCGCGCTGGCCCGGATGGTGCTCGCGGACTTCCCGGTCGTCGTGTGGGACGAGCCCGGTGCCGGGCTCGACCCCCCGACCGCGGACGCCCTGACCGCGGATCTACTGGCCGGGACGGCCGGCCGCGCGACGGTGATCATCACGCACCGGCTGGCCGGATGCGAGGACGTGGACGAGATCCTGGTGCTGGAGAACGGCCGAGTGAGACAACGCGGAACGCATGACGCCCTGCTGTCCGTTGACGGTCCGTACCGCGCGGCGTGGTGGCGAGAGCGACGGAGCGACGCTTTGTTGATCGGGGCACCCGCGGAGCCCGAACGAGTGGGAGACTGACAACCGTGTCCGGAGAACGCAACCTCCATCTCGTCGGCGGCTCAGGGGATCCCGAGCGGCCCGACCAGCCCGATCAGAACGCGGCGGAGACGTCGCTGACCGCCCGGACGTCGGTCGGCTCGAAGGCGTCGATCGGCTCGGCCGGGAGCATCTTCTCGTTCGGCAGCGCCGGCTCGATCGCGAGCATCGGCTCGGCCGGGAGTATCGCGTCGATCGGGTCCGCGGGCAGCATCGCGTCGGTGGGCAGCCTCGGCTCGATCGCCAGCGTCGGTTCGGCCTGGAGCATCGCGAGCGTCGGATCGTTCGGGTCGATCGCGTCGAAGAACGGCTTCGGCACGATCTTCAACCTGCCGGTGGCCGACTGGTGGCTCAAGTGGTACGGCCGCCCCCGCAAACCCAAGCACTGACCGGACCCGTGGGCCCGGCGGCCGGGTCGGGGCCGGTCAGGGGGCCAGGGTGACGGTGAGGTCGCCGGTCGTCTCGAGCACGGCGAGTTCGGTGGCGTGCGCGGCGTCGCGCAGGTCTCCCGCCACGGCGCGGATCGCGTCGAGCGTCGCCGCGGGTGCCGCGATCTCGATGCGCTGGACTTCGGTCCGGGGCGAGAGCCGCGCTGCCGACTTGGCCTTGCGGATCGCCGCGACCGCCAGCGAGGCCGCGGCCATCACCGCCGCGGCGCTGTCTTCGGCAGTGGCGCAGTCGGTGGCGCAGTCGGTGGCATCCGGCCACGGGGCGGCGTGGATCGAGTCCTGATGGCTCCATGACCACGTCTCTTCGGTGACGTACGGGAGCATCGGCGCCAGCAGGCGGAGGACGACGTCCAGGCCCCGGCGCAGCGTGACCCTCGCGGACTCCGAGCCCTCGTACGCCCGGGCCTTCACCAGCTCCAGGTAGTCGTCGCAGAACAGCCAGAAGAAGCGCTCGGCCCGGTTCAGCGCGGTCGCGTAGTCCAGCGCCTCCAGCGCCGCCGTGCACTCCGAGACCACCCCGGCCAGCGTCGCCAGCAGCGCCCGATCCAGCGGCTCGGTGACCTCGGGGTCCCTGCCACCCGGCTCCCCGATCACCTGCTGCTCGGTCACCGGCTGCTCGGTCACCTGTTGCTCGGTCACCAGGAGCACGAACCTGGTGGCGTTGAGGATCTTCGTCGCCAGCCGGCGACCGATCTTCATCTGGGCCACGTCGAACGCGGTGTCGGTGCCCGGCCGCCCGCCCGCCGCCCAGTACCGCACCGCGTCGGCGCCGTACTCGTCGAGCAGGTGCGTCGGCGTCACCACGTTCCCCTGGGACTTCGACATCTTCTTGCGGTCCGGATCGAGGATCCATCCGGAGAGGGCCGCGGCCTTCCACGGGAGCACGCCGTGTTCCAGTTCCGACCGCACGACGGTGTCGAACAACCAGGTCCGGATGATGTCGTGCGCCTGCGGCCGCAGATCCATCGGAAACGTCAGCGCGAACCGCCCGGGATCCGTGAGCCACCCGCACACCAGCTGGGGCGTCAGCGACGACGTCGCCCAGGTGTCCATCACGTCGGAGTCGCCGACGAACCCGCCCGGCTCCCCGCGCTGCGACTCGTCGTAGCCCGGCGGGCAGGACGACGCCGGGTCCACCGGCAGCGACGCCTCGTCCGCGAAGATCGGGTCGGCGTACCGCGCCGAACCGTCCGGCCCCACCGGGTACCACACCGGAAACGGCACGCCGAAGAACCGCTGCCTGCTGATCAGCCAGTCGGCGTTCAGGCCGCGCACCCAGTCGTCGTACCGGGACTTCATGTACCCCGGCGTCCACGACAGCTCCGCACCGCGGGCCAGCAAGCTCTCCCGGTGATCCTGGGTGCGGATGAACCACTGCCTGCTGGTGACGATCTCCAGCGGCCGGTCGCCCTTCTCGTAGAACTTCACCGGCCGGGTCGTCGGGCGGGGCTCCCCGCGGACGGCGCCGGCTTCCCGCAACCGGTCGAGGACGATTTCCCTGGCCGAGAACAGCGTCTTCCCGACGAGTTCGTCCATGAGCTTCTGCGCGGCCGGGGTCGGGAACTCCAGCGGCCGGATCCGTCCGTCGCGTCCGACGATCGGCCGGGTCGGCAGGTGCGCCTCCCGCCACCAGAGCACGTCGGTGACGTCGCCGAACGTGCACACCATCGCGAGGCCGGTGCCTTTGTCGGGCGCGGCCGCCGGATGCGCGATGACCGGCACCTCGACGTCGAACAGCGGCGTCCGCACGGTCGTGCCCACCAGCGACCGGTACCGCGGATCGTCCGGGTGAGCCACCAGCGCCACACACGCGGGCAGCAGCTCGGGCCTGGTCGTCTCGATCAGCGCGTCGCCGAAGGCCAGCGTGTGGAACGCCCCGCTGACCTCCTTGTCGACGACCTCCGCGTTCGCCACCGCGGTCTGGAACGTCACGTCCCACATCGTCGGCGCCTCGGACTGGTACGCCTCGCCCCGCCGCACGTTCCGCAGGAACGCGGTCTGCGAGATCCGCTGCGCGGCCGGGCCCACCGTCGTGTAGCTCATCGACCAGTCGACGGAAAGCCCCAGCCGCCGCCACATCTGCTCGAACGCCTTCTCGTCCGCACCCGTCAGCCGCTCGCACAGCTCGATGAAGTTCCGCCGGGAGACCCGCACCGCCCGTGCCCCGCGCTCCGGCGGCGTGGACGGCGGCTCGAACGACGGGTCGTACGGCACCGACGGGTCGCAGGTCACGCCGTAGTAGTTCTGCACCCGCCGCTCGGTCGGCAGCCCGTTGTCGTCCCACCCCATCGGGTAGAACACGGCCTTGCCGCGCATCCGCTGGAATCGCGCGATCACGTCGGTGTGGGTGTAGCTGAAGACGTGCCCGACGTGCAGCGACCCGCTCACCGTGGGCGGCGGCGTGTCGATCGAGAAAACGTCACCCCGTACGACCGCGCCCGAGAACCGGTACCGGCCGGACGCCTCCCAGGCGTCGGACCACTTCGTGTCCAGGCCCTCCAGCGAGGGCTTCTCCGGCGGTCGCGTGTTCACGGAAACAGTCAACCGGCCCGGTCAACGGTTTTCCAGGTAGCGCAACACCGCCAGCACCCGCCGGTGGTCGGTGCGCGCCTGGGGCAGGTCGAGCTTGGTGAAGATCGCCGTGACGTGCTTCTCCACGCTCCGGGCGGCCAGGTGCAGCTGCTCGGAGATCGCGATGTTCGAGCGTCCCTCGGCGAGCAGCCCGAGGATCTCGTGCTCCCGGGCGGAGAGCCGCTCCAGTCCCGGATCCTTCGGGCGGACCGCGATCAGCTGGCGGACCACCTCCGGGTCGAGCGCGGTGCCGCCCTCGGTGACCCGCCGCAAGGCGTCCAGAAAGTCTCCGGTCCGGACGATCCGGTCCTTCAACAGGTAGCCGACACCGGTCGGATGCTCCGCGAGCAGCTGACGGGCGTAGCCCGTCTCGACCCACTGCGAGAACACCAGCACGGGGACGCCCAGCGCGCGGATCCGGACCGCGGCCCGGATGCCTTCGTCGGTGTGCGTCGGCGGCATCCGGACGTCGACGACGGCGGCGTCCGGCGCGTGCGAAGCCACCGCGGTGAGGAGGTCGGCGGCGTTGTCGACCGCGGCGGTCACCTCGATGTCGTGGTCGTTGAGCAGCAGCCGGATCCCGTCCCGGAGCAGCGGGTTGTCTTCGGCGATGACGACGCGCACGGCTCAGCCTTCCTGGGGGAGCGTCAGGGTGACGGTGGTGGGGCCGCCGGCCGGGCTGTCGATCGCGAACGTGCCGTCGAGCGCGACCGCGCGCCGCCGCAGGCCGGCCAGGCCGGTTCCGGCCGGATCGAGGCGTGCGCCGCCCCGTCCGTCGTCGGTGACGACCAGGCGGACGAACCCGTCCGCGGTCCGGAGGTCGACCCGGGCCCGGGTGGCTCCCGCGTGTCGCGACACGTTGGTCAGCAGCTCTCCGACCGTGAAATACACGGCGGACGCGATCACGTCGGTCGGTTGCCCGGCCAGATCGATGTGGACGTCGACGGGCACCGCGCCGCGGCCGGCCAGCGTCTCGATGGCCATCGGGAGGCCGTCGTCCAGCGCGGGCGGGTGCAGGCCGCGGACGATGTCCCGCAGCTCGGTGAGCGCCTCCACGACCGAATCCTGGGCGTCGGTGACCAGACCGAGGACGGTCGGGTCCTCCACGCGGGCCTCGATCCGGGAGAGCGTGACGCCGAGCGTGACCAGGCGGGCTTGCGTGCCGTCGTGCAGGTTGCGCTCGACCCGCCGGAGCAGCGCGGCCGAGTCGGCCCGCAGCGCGGCCTGGTTCGCCTCCAGCATCGCGATCCGGAGCCGGTCGGGGGTGGGCGCCAGGAGCGCGCGGATCAGCAGCCGGTCGAGGCCCACCAGGATCCGCGTCACCCACGGGAACACCAGCACGAGCCCGAGGCCCTGCAGCGCGAGCAGCCACGAACCGGCCCAGGTGCTGTCGAGCGGGACGACGAACCACCAGGCCGGGAACGTCATCGCGAGGACGCCGACCAGGACGCCACCTCCACCGAGATAGGCCGCGCCCACCGTCAGCGGGAACTTCAGCAGGCCGTAGAACAAGGCCCGCCATGCGGTGCCGTCGGTGAGCGTGGCCAGGAAGAATCCGCGGGCCGGGCGCCGGGGCGGTGGGTCGGCCCAGTCGAGGCCGAGGAGCAGGCGGGCCGGCACCCGGAACCACGCCACGGTGTGCCGCAACAGCCAGAGGGCCCCGATCAGCACCGGGAGGCCGACCGTGACCACCGAGTAGACCGCACCGACCGCACCGGCGACCGCGACGACGAACACCGGCAGCGCGAAGAACACCCCGGCGAACGCGTACCCGAGTTCGCGCCAGGTCCGCGCTGCGATCGGCGCGCGGAGCACGATCACGGGCCGTCCCCGAGCGACGCGATCGCCGGGCGGCGCATCACCCCGAGGGCCGGGATCGCCATGCCTGCGGTCACCACGAGCGCGACCCCGAGCACACCGGCCACGACCACCGGCGGCGGCAGGTACGGCGCCGTCGGCAGCATCGGGAGCAGCGTCGCCGCCGCGGCGCCCGCCGCGACCAGCAGTCCGGTGACCGTCACGACCAGAGCCTCGCAGACGATGACGCCGAGCGCGCTCGATCGGGTGGCGCCGGCCAGCCGCAGCAGCGCGAGTTCGCGCCGTCGGCCCAGCACCACGGTGATCAGCGTGGTGAGCGCCGCGACCGTCGCGAACACCACGTAGACGGCGGTGCCGGAGTAGTCCAGCCAGACGTCGGCGGCGGGTTCCGGATGCCCGGTCACGTGCTCGGCCGTCGTGTGCACGGCGATCTTGATCGTCGCGAACGCGGCGGCCAGCACCAGCGGCACGAACGCGCCCGAGAACGCCTTCGCCCGCGCGGCCAGGTTGTCCGCCGCCAGGACGCCGGTCCGGCCGGCCAGCCGGGCGAACGGTGCGGTCAGCCGTAGCAGCGCGGGCGCGAGCAGCCCGGCGCCGACGCACATCGCCAGCAGGACGAAGAACACGGCCTGCTCGGCGTCGTCCGCGCCGAGCCGGGAGACGGCCACCGACCCGGTGATCCCCCCACCGACGAACAGGACGCCGAGCCCGGCGCGGATCGGCCCGATCCGGCGCCGGGGCGCCGCCGTGTCGGTGAGCGCGACCGCGGGCCGCACCCGGGACGGGCGGATCGCCGCGATCAGCGCGCCGAGGACCGAGGTGCCGACCACGATGGCCAGCGCGATCGGCAGCGCGGCCCCGAACGTCCGGAACGTCGTGCCGGCCGGTGCGGCGCCGTGCGTGGCCAGGCTCTCCACCCAGAGCCGGCCGCCGACCGCTCCCAGCGGGACGCCGATCAGCGTCGCCGGTACCGCGATCACCGCGGCCTGCCCGGCGACCGCCCGCCGGACCTGGCCGGGCGTCGCTCCGATCGCGCGAACCAGGGCGACGTCCTGCGCCTGGCGGGCGATCGTCGAGCTCATCGTCACGCCGACGAGGATCGCCGCGAGGTACACCGCGAGGCCGACCAGGACGCCCGCGAACTCGTGCAGGTCGGTACCGGACGGCAGCGACCGCAGCGCTCCGAGGGCGCCGGAGACCAGTGCGGCGGCCAGGCACTGGGTGATGAACGGCCCGGCGAACGACCACGGGTGCGCACGCAGCGCCTGGCGGATCAGCCCGGCCTTCATGCGGCTTGGAAGACATTCTGGAGCCGGGCGGCGATCGCGTCGGCCTGCGGAGTGGGGTCGTCGGCGACGACGCGTCCGGCCCGGAGCAGTACCAGCCGGTCGCTCCAGGCCGCGGCGACCGGGTCGTGGGTCACCATCACGACCGTGACGCCGTCGTGGTCGCAGGCCCGCCGGAGCAGGCCCAGGACCTGGCCGCCGGTGGTCGGGTCGAGCGCGCCGGTCGGCTCGTCGGCGAAGACCACGGTGGGGGCGGTGATCAGCGCACGGGCCAGCGCGACCCGCTGGCGCTGACCCCCGGACAGCTCACCGACCTTGCGTCCGCCCAGACCGCCCAGCCCGACGGCGTCCAGCGAATCGTCGACGCCACGGCGGCGGGGCGCGCCGAGACGAACCGGTAGCAGCACGTTCTGCCGGACGGTGAGCTCGGTGAGCAGGTTGTACGACTGGAACACGAAGCCGACCCGGTCCCGGCGCAGCCGGGTCAGCCGTCGTTCCCGCATGCGGGTGATGTCGTGCCCGGCCAGCCGAACGTGTCCGGAGGTGGCCCGGTCGAGGCCGGCGGCGCACTGCAGCAGCGTGCTCTTGCCGGAGCCGGTGGCACCCATGACGGCTACGAACGAGCCGGCCGGGATGCTCAGCGAGACACCGTCGAGCGCGGTGATTCTGCCGTAACGCCTGCTGACCTGATCGAGTTCGACTGAGTTCATGCATTTCAGCCTCGCCGGGACCGGTCTCGCGCACAGCCGGGCAGGCCGCTCCGCCGGGGTGCGGACAGCCGCACCTACCGGTCGAGCTCCTCGCGGAGCTCGTCGATCTTCTCGGAGGCCTCGGCCTTCGTGAGGTCGTCCGGGACCTCCTCGCCCGCCTGCCGGGCCAACGTGTGCAGGTACGAATCCTGCGCGCCGGTCGCCGGCTCGTCGCCGGTCACCCAGTCGGCGGGGTCCTTCTCCAGGCTGCGTTGCTGCTGGACCTCGGAGTCAGCCACGGGTTAGCTCCTTTCGCACGTATGTACGGCACTGGACATACCCGCGAACTCACCCGCCACACGCGCCCAGGTATCTTTCGCGGGTTCGGGGCGGTAGGTGTCCCGTTCGTCGCAGAGATAGCCGTGCGGAGTGCCGGGGTAGACGACGACCTCGGCGCTCTCCGGGAGTGCCGTGACGTCCACCAGGTGGTCGTCCGCGCCGGTGAGGATCACCGTGCGGGAAGCCCGGAGCGGGAGCGAAACCGTCGGCTCCGGTCCGGCGAACGGGAACGGGCCCCCGGTCAGCCAGCCCGGATACACCGCGATCAGCGTCTCGATCTCCAGCCGGGTAGCGGCGTAGTAGAGGAAGTGGCCGCCGACCGACAGGCCGAGTCCGGCGATCCGGGTGGCACCCCGGCGTCGAAGTTCCTCGATCGCGCCGGCGGTGCCGGCCTCGATCGCGGGCCGGTCGATCGTCCGCAGCAGCGCGAAGCCCTGCTCGCGGCCCTCGGCCGTCGCCGGGAGCGTGATCCCGTGGTAGTAGTCGGGGACGATCGCCAGGTGGCCCAGCGCGGCCACCCGGTCGGCGACCCGCCGGACGTAGCCGGTGATCCCGAACATCTCGAATCCGATCAGGACGCCGACGCCGGACGCGGTGGCCGGGCGGGCCAGGTAGCTCATGGCTCGAGCTTGCGCGTGCGAGCCCGCGGTAGCCACCGCACGTCGTTAGTAGGATCGGGGTCGTGACCGAGCTCGGGGCGTTCCTGCGCTCACGGCGCGAGCGGCTCCGGCCCGCCCAGGTCGGGTTGCCGCCCGGTTCCCGGCGGCGGGTCCGGGGCCTGCGCCGCGAAGAGGTGGCGGTGCTCGCCGACGTCTCCGCGCCCTACTACGCGCTGCTCGAGCAGGGACGCGAAGTCCGGCCGTCCGCAGGCGTTCTGGACGCCCTGGCGCGGGCGTTGCGACTGCCGCCGGCCGAGCACGCGCTGCTGTACCGGCTGGCGTCCGCGGAACCGCCGGGCCCGGCCGGGCCGGAGAACGCGGCGGACGGCGTCGTGGACCTGGTCGAGCGGCTCGACCCGTGCCCCACGTACGTGACCGGCCGTAACTGGGACGTGCTGGCCGCGAACCGGGCCGCCAGGGCACTGTTCACCGGCCCGGGGCAGAACTTGCTGTGGTTCATGTTCACCGACCCGCGAGCCCGGCACGTCTACGTGGAGTGGGAGCGGGAATCCGCCGCCCAGCTGGCCCGGTTCCGAGCCGCGTCCGCGCACCGGCGGGCCGCGCCGGACGTCGTCGCGCTGGTCGAGCGGCTGTGCGCGGCGAGCCCGGACGCGGCCCGGTGGTGGGCGTCACCGGCCGTCGCGCCGCTCGCGGCCGGGTCGAAACTGCTGCGGCACGAGACGTTCGGCGAGGTGCGGCTCGAGCACCTGGTGCTCACGGTCGCGGACGCCCCGGAGCAGAAGCTGGTGACGTTCCGGGGCGAGGACGCGCTGCTGCGGCGGCTGCTCAGCTGAGGAGGTCAGCGAGCTCGTCCATTTGCTCCGCGTTTGAACCGGGACGTCACTCCCAGCGGAAGTAGCGGACCGCGGCGGCCAGCGACACGACGGCCCAGGCCGCCAGCGTCAGCGCGTCGCCGAGCGGGAACGGGCCGCCTTCGCCCAGGACGGCACGCAGGCCGTCGGCGAGCGCGGCGCTCGGGAGGAACCCCAGGACGTCGGCCACGCCCGACGGCAGCGACGTCAGCGGGAAGATGATGCCGCCGGTGAACAGCAGCAGGAACCAGACGACGTTCGCCGCCGCCAGCGTCGCCTCGGCGCGCAATGTGCCGGCCATCAGCAGTCCCAGCCCGGCGAAGGCCCCGGTGCCGAGCACGACCAGCACCGCCACCGACAGCGGATTGCCGTGCGGGCGCCAGCCCAGTGCCACCCCGACCCCGCTGATCACCGCGATCTGGATGACCTCCAGGCACGCGACCGCCAGCGTCTTCCCGCCGAGCAGCCCCCACCGCGGCAACGGCGTCGCCCCGAGGCGCTTGAGCACGCCGTAGCGCCGCTCGAACCCGGTCGCGATCGCCAGCCCGGTGAACGCCGCCGACATCACCGCCAGTGCCAGGATGCCCGGCACCAGGAAGTCGACCTTGGACAGGCCGTCGGTGGTGTCCAGCTCCAGGAACGGCTGGGTGACCAGCGCCACCGTCAGCAGCACCGGGATGATCAGGTTCAGCAGCAGTTGCTCACCGTGGCGCAGCGTCAGCTTCAGCTCGATCGCGGTCTGCGCGAGCAGCATCCGCTGCCGGGACGCGGGCCCGGGATCCGGCGCGAACAGGCCCGGAGCGAGCGTCACCGCAGCTCCCGGCCGGTCAGGTCGAGGAACACGTCTTCGAGCGTCCGGCGGCCGACCTGCAGATCACTCGGCATCACGCCCCGGTCGGCGCACCAGACGGTCACCGCGGCCAGCAAGTGCGGCCCGATCGCGTCCGGCGGCCCGGTGACCTGGTACCCGCCGTCGCCCGCGCTGCCGGCCACGCAGCCGGCCGGCAGCGTCGCGGTGAGCGTCAGCAGGGCCTCGGCGTCGAGGTCGGTGTCGGTACGGAAGCGCAGCGTCGGTTGCTCACCGCGGGTCAGCGCGGCCGGCGTGCCCTGGGCGACGGACTGACCGGCGTCGATGATCAGGACCTCGTCGGCGAGGCGTTCCGCCTCGTCCAGGTGGTGCGTCGTGAGCACGGTCGTGACCCCGTCGGCGCGGAGCGCCTCCACGATCTGCCAGACCGCGTGGCGCGCCTGCGGGTCGAGGCCCGCGGTCGGCTCGTCCAGAAAAACCAGGTCCGGACGCCCGACGACGGCCATCGCGAGCGACAGCCGCTGCTGCTGGCCACCGGAGAGCCGTTTGACCGTGGTGCAGGCGACCGAGGTCAGGCCGAGCAGGTCGAGCAGCAGGTCGGGATCGATCGGATTGCGGCAGTAGGACGCGACCAGGCGCAGCATCTCGGCGGCCCGGGCGCCCGGGTAGGCGCCGCCCCCGGCCTGCAGCATCACACCCACCCGGGGACGCAGCGCGGAGGAGTCGCGCACCGGGTCGAGCCCGAGGACGCGGACCGTCCCGGCATCCGCACGGCGGAAGCCCTCGCAGGTCTCGATCGTGCTGGTCTTTCCGGCGCCGTTCGGGCCGAGAACCGCGAAGACGACGCCGCGCGGGACCGAGAAGCTGAGCTCGTCGACCGCGACCTTTTCGCCGTAGCGCTTGACCAGCCCGCTCACCTCGACGGCGGGGTCGCCGCGCTTCTCCGGTGCGGCGAGGGTGCGCACGCGGGCGAAGGAGGTCACGTCGACAGAGTGTAGGCGCCCGGCGCTCGCGCCGGTGAGTCGAGCCGTCGCGTACCGCATCACACCTGGACCACGTCGACTGGGCGGAACTCGTTCACGTCCGCGACGATGGGAGCGTGAGCAGCACCAACCGGGTTCCGGAAACCAGGCTGATGGGCGACGAGGAGCTCTCGGCCGACGACGCGTGGGAGACGCTGCGCCAGTACGGGCGGTGGCACCTGCTCCGCGACGCGTTCGTCCGGTTCCGGTACGGCGACGGGTTCAGCCACTCGCGCGCGCTGGCGTTCCAGCTCTGCCTGGCCGCGGTGCCGTTCCTGATCGCGCTGACCGGCCTGGCCGCCGACCTGGGCGCGGAGAAGGGCGGCAAGATCGTCGCCGACACCGTGCTGGAGCTCACTCCGGGCAGCAGCGACGCGCTGGTGCAGCAGACGCTGGGCGGCGGCGAGTCGGCCGAAGATACGGGCGAGTTCGCGCTGGTGCTCGGGCTGATCACCGGGATGGCGGCGCTGGCGACCGCGATGGCGCAGGTCGAGCGCGGCGCGAACCGGATGTACGGGGTGGAGCGAGACCGGCCCGCGCTGCGCAAGTACGTCCGGGCCGTGGTGCTCTCGCTGGTCGCCGGGCTACCGGCGTTCGGCGGGTTCCTGGTGCTGGTGGCCGGGGAGCCGTTCGGCGACGCGGTGGTCGCCGAGACCGGCTGGCCCGGGTGGATCGAGACCACCTGGGACGTCGTCCGGTGGCCGATCGGGCTGGTGCTCACGGTCGTGTCGATCGCGCTGCTGTTCGAGCAGGCGCCGCGGCGGCGGCAGCCCGGCATGTCGTGGCTGGTGTTCGGGGCCGGGGTGTCGACCGTGCTGTGGCTGGTGGCGACGCTGGGCCTGGCGTTGTACGTCCAGGGCAGCGGGTCGTTCGGGGCGACGTACGGGCCGCTGACCGCGATCATCGCGCTGCTGCTGTGGGCCCAGCTGACGTCGATCGCGCTGTTTCTGGGGCTGGCGTTCGCCGCGCAGCTGGAAGCGCTGCGGGTGGGCCGCCCGGATCCGGCCGAGCCCGACCGCTGGCGCCCGCTGCCCCAGGGGGAGCCGGCCGCGCCGGCGCCCGGATAGATGGCCGCGCCCCTGGACCCAGCCCTCTAGGAGAGCTGGGCGAGGAGGTTGTCGGTGCGCTGGGCCAGCGTGGGGAATCCGAGCGACTGATGGACGGCGAGCGCCTTGCCCGCGTGGCCCCGGGCCTCGTCGGTGCGGCCGAGCGCGGCCAGGACGGCCGCGATGTGGTGGTGCGTCGACCCCCAGCACGTGCCGGACGTCCCCAGCGTGGCCAGCCAGTCGCCGTACGGCATCAGCTCGGCGAGCACCGCCTCCGGGTCGGGCGTCCCGAGCTGGGCCCCGACCAGCGCCCACTGCACGAGCAGGAAGTCCGTCGCCCAGTTGGACTTGATCGTGGTGCCCCAGCGGCCGATCAGCCGGCGGGCGTACCCCTCGTCGCCCCCTTCGACCGCCGCCAGGATAGTCGCCGGTCGCAACACCTCGAAAGCGGGTTTGCCGGCGTACTCCAGCAGCTTCTCCAGCGCTTCGCCCGAGCGTCCCTGGGCCCGGCGGCTGGTGAACAGCTGGACGAGGTGCGGCAGTTCGCCGCCCCAGAGGCTGGTGCGGTGATGGAACTCGAGCGCCTCCGCGGAGAGCCGCTCGCCCTCCTCGTAGCGTCCTGCCAGCATCGTGCGGGTGGCCTCGGCGAACCGCAGCACGCCGTCGAGCTCGGGCCGGTCGACCTCGCCGGCCAGCTCGCGGGCGCGCGCCAGGTCGGCGTCGAAACCGGGCAGGTCGCCGGCCCGCATCAGGTTGCCCATCCGGTGGATCCGGGCGACGAGCTCGTGCGGCCTCGGCAGGCCGGGCAGCGCGATCGCCTCGGTCGTGGCCCGGGTGCGTTCGGCTTCCCGTTCCGGGATCCAGGCGGCGATGTAGTAGTTGTTCAGTGTCTGCCCGAGTAGCGCCGGGTCGTTCAGCGGTCGCGCCAGGCCGACCGCGCGGGCCGCGTGCTGCTCGCCTTCGGCCCGCTGCGGCCCGTAGTACAGCTCGACGCCGAGCGTCCCCAGCATCGCGGCCCGCTGCGCGTCGGTGAGCCCGGGAGCGTCCACCCGGTCGCGGAGGATCTGCACCATGCGCTCGTCGACGACGCCGTAGGGCCGCCAGTTCCAGGCGGTGACGCCGCCGAACACCGTGACCGCCTCGATGACCGCGTTCTCGTCGCCGTCGGCCAGTGCGAGCTGGACGGCCTCGTCGAGCGCCTGGCGGGCGCCTTCGGTGTCGCTGCACGCCCGGCGGGCCCGCCCGAGGTCGATGAGCAGGTCGCGGCGGCGGACCGGCCCGTTCCTCTCGAGCGCGGCGAGCGCGAGTTCCCAGAACTCGACCGCCTCCGGGTGGGCGCGCTGGCCGGCGGCCTGGCGGGCCGCGAGCATCGCGTACCGGACGGCCTTCGCGCTGCTGCCGACGCGGGCGGCCAGGCCGAAGTGGTGAGCGAGTTCGGCCGGCCGGTCGGCGGCGCGGGGCTCCAGCGCCTCGCCGACCCGGCGGTGCAGGCGGGCGCGCTGCAGGCGGCTGAGCCCGACGTAGAGCGCGTCCCTGACCAGCGCGTGCGCGAACCGGTAGTCCCAGCCGTCGGGCAGCTCCTCCACCAATCCGCTGGCGACCGCGGGCTCGAGCAGCGTCAGCACCCGCTCGTCGTCCAGCTCCATCACGGCCTGGAGCACGTCGACGTCGATGTCGCGGCCGCCGACCGCGGCGGCGCGCAGCAGCGCCTGGGTGTCTTGCGGGAGCCGGGCGACCCGGCGGTCGATGACCTCGCGCACCCCGGCCGGCACCGCGGAGGCGGCGGCCTCGGTCGGGGTGCTGCCGGCCAGGGCCGCCGGGTGTTCGCTGTTCAGCAGGCGGAGCAGTTCGCCGAGATAGAACGGGTTGCCGCCGGTGCGGTCGTGCAGGACCCGTACCAGGCCGGGGGTGGCCTCGACCTGCTGGGCGGCCAGGTACTGCTCGACGTCACCGGCCGAGAACGGATGGACGCTGATCCGCTCGACGCCGGGCTGGCGGGCCACGTCTCCGAGCGTGTGGTGCAGGGTGGCGGCCTGGTCGCCCGGTTCCTGGCGGAGCGTCACCAGGATCAGCGTCGGGGAGCGGTGGAGCTCACCGGCGACGAACGCGAGGAGCTCCAGGGAGGACGCGTCGGCCCATTGCAGGTCCTCGATGACGATCAGCGCCGGGGCGTCGCCGGAGAGCAGTGCGTTGGCGACACCGGCGTGCAGCTGGAAACGCGCGGCGTCGGGGTCTTCATCCGGAGTGGGGGTCGCGCCCGTGAGCAGGCCGAGCGCGGCCTCGGCGCCGGAGGATTCGAGGACCTGGAGCCAGGGCCAGAACGCCGGGGAGGCGCTGCTCTCGACGCAGCGGCCCCAGGCGGCGCCGATACCCAGGCCGGCAGCGGTGTCGGTCGCGGCCCGGGCCAGCCGGGTCTTGCCGACCCCGGCCTCGCCGGTGAGGAGGATCACGCCACCGCGGCCGCGGGGCAGCTCCTCCAACCGGCTGGTGATCCAGCCCAGCTGGAAGTCCCGTGCGATCAGCGGCAGCGCCCCGTGGCCCGCCGGCGGGGGCGCCGCCGGCCGCGGCTCGGCCGCCGGCCGACTCGCGTGCGGCTGCGCCGGAATGGCGGCGAGCGCCCCGATCCCGGGCGGCGAGTCGTTGGTGGCGCCGGCGCCACCCGCGGCCTGCGCGGGTGAGTCGACCGGTGACGGGAGGTCGGCCGCGCCGTGGGGCGGCGCGGCCGGCCGGGTGTGGAGGCGGGGATCCGGCCGGGTGACGGTGACTCGGGACGCGGGGAGCGCCGGGAGGTCGAGGGAGGGGTCTTGGCGGAGGATCTTGGACTCGACGTCGCGGAGTTCCGGGCCCGGGTCCAGGCCCAGCTCGTCGGCGAGTAGCGACCGGACGCGCTGGAGCGCGCCGAGCGCGTCGGCCTGGCGTCCGCTGCGGTACAGGCCGAGCGCGAGCAGCGCCCAGAACCGTTCCCGGAACCGGTGCCGTGCCACGATCTGCTCCAGCTTGAGCACCGCCTCGGCGTGCCGCCCGAGCGCGAGCCAGGCCTCGATCTGCAACTCGTGCGAGACCAGGTGCTCCTCGTGCATCCGGGTGATCGTGGGCTGGGCGAACGCCAGATCGGAGAAGTCCTGCAGCGCCGAACCGCGCCAGTGCGCCACCGACGCCCGGAAGTGCTCGTCCGCCCCGGCCGGATCACCCGCGTTCAGCGCCTGCCGCCCGGCGTCCACGTCGCGGGTGAAGCGGACGAGGTCCACCTGCGCGGGGTCGATGTCGAGCAGGTACCCCGGCTCACGGGTGAGCAGCGTGCGCGGCGGGGTGCGCGGAGCTCGATCGGGCTCCAGCGCCCGGCGTAGCTGGGAGATGTAGGCCTGCAGCGTGCCGGTCGCGCTCGACGGGGGCTCGTCCGCCCAGAGCTGGTCGATCAGCCGGTCGAGCGGCAGGACCTCACCGGGGGTGATGAGCAGCATCGCCAGGATCGCGCGCTCTTTGCGGGGACCGATCTCGACCGGACGCCCGGCGGCGTCGACCACCACCAGCGGACCGAGTAACCGGAAATCGAGCTGTCCCGGCATCGGTCCTCCGTCAGATGTCGCGGGACAGCCAACGCACCGGACGCCCCCCAGCCTCGGCAGCGTAACTGCCGTCCCCGGGCTCGGGATCCTCCGCAAAGCCGAGCCCGGGCAGGATGTTCGTCAATCGCCCATCGGCGTCGGTACGTAACTCGAGCACCTCACCGGCAGCGTGGACGCTGCGCCGGACGTCGGCCAGGAGCCGGGCGCCCAGGCCGCGGCCGCGCTGCCCGGGCTCCACGGCGATCGCGATCAACCGGGCGAGACCGTTCTCCGGACGCACGAGCGCCGCAGCCAGTGCCTGGTGCGGGTCCTCGGCGGCGACGTCGACCAGGAGGTACCAGCGGCCCGGACCGAACTCCGCGTCCGGAAGGCAACGCCTCAGCAGAGCGGCGGCCGGTCCCGGGGCCGCCGGCGGGGAGATCCGCAACAGCAGCATGTCCGCAGTCACGGTCCCGAGGATCCCGGCGGCGGCTTGGGCGCGACTTGGATCCGGCTAGGGCGCCCGGCGTCCCAAGTGGGGATCAAGTCGCCGCCAAGCGGGTTCCCGCACTGTTCCGATCGTCGAAACAACGGAGCAGTGGGGGACGAACGATGATCACCGCCGACACGGTCGGACACGACCTGGCCCACGTGGTGCGCGGACAGGTACTCACGCCGGGTGACTCCGGGTGGGAGGTGGCCCGGCGTCCGTGGAACCTGCGGATCCAGCAGGAGGTGCGGGCGGTCGTCCTCGCATCGGACGCCTCCGACGTCGCCGCGACCGTGCGGTACGCGGCCCGAAACGGCCTCTCGGTCGCGGCCCAGCCGGTCGGCCACGGCGCGACGACCGCGCTGCGCGACACGATCCTGCTGCGCACCGGTGGGCTGCGCGGTGTCGCGGTGGATCCGGTCGCCCGGACGGCCCGCGTCGCCGCCGGAGCCGGCTGGGCCGACGTGCTTTCCCGCGCCGGAGCGCACGGGCTCACCGGCCTCGCCGGTAGCTCCACCGGCCCGAGCGTGGTCGGCTTCACGCTCGGTGGCGGGCTCTCCTGGTTCGGCCGGAAGTACGGTTTCGCCGCGAACGCGGTCCGGTCGGCCGAGGTGGTGGACGCCACCGGCGAGCGCTACCGCGTCGACGCCGCGAGCGACCCGGAGCTGTTCTGGGCGCTACGCGGAGGCGGCGGCGACTTCGCTCTGGTCACCGAGCTCGAGTTCGACCTGCACCCGGCGCCGCTGCTCTACGGCGGGCGGCTGCTGTGGCCGGTCGAGCAGGCGGCCGCGGTGCTGGAGGCGTACCGGGAGACGGTCGCCGCCGCGCCGGACGAGCTGAGCGTCTGGTACACGCTGCTGCGCTTCCCGCCGATCCCGGAGCTGCCGGAGTTCCTGCGCGGGCGGGCGATGGTGGCCGTGGACGCGACCTACCTGGGCGGGCTGATCCGTGGCCGCGAGTTGCTGGCGCGGCTGCTCGCGGTGCCGGGGGCGCTGCTCGACACGGTCGGGACGCTGCAGGTCGCGGACCTGGGATCGGTCGCGGCCGAGCCGCTCGACCCGGTGCCGGCGATGGAGTACGCGGCGCTGCTGCCCGACCTCACCGACGACGCGGCCGACACGCTTCTCGGGCTGGCCGGGCCGCACAGCGGGTCACCGCTCGCCTCGGTGCAACTGCGGCACCTGGGCGGGGCGCTGGCCCGCCGGGTGGCGGGTGGCGGCGCGGTGGGGGATCTCGACGAGAAGTTCAGCCTGAACGCGATCGGCATGCCGATGGGCCCCGGCATGGCCGAGCAGATCGAGACGCACCACGGGCTGCTGGCGCAGGCGCTGGCCCCGCACGCCAGCGGGCGGATCTTCTTCACGTTCCTCGGGTCGGAAGAGAGCCCGGTCGCGGCGTTCCCGCCCGACGTGCTCGCCCGGCTGCGCGCGATCAAGCGGGCGCGGGACCCGTTCGGCGTTGTCCGCAGCAACCACCCGGTGTTGAGCTGACTTCTTACACTGGGGCCATGACCAGCATCGACGCAGCCCGCCGCCGTCTCGGCGCCCTCACTGCTGCCGCCGTGCTCGCTGTGGGGCTCCTCGCCGGATGCGGCGGAGACAACTCCCAGACCAACTGCGACCTCAACTCGTGCACGATCACGTTCCAGCGTGGGGTCGACGCCAGCGTGTCGGTGCTGGGCGTCGAGGCCAAGCTGGTGAACGTCCGGAACAGCCAGGCGACCGTGGAGGTCGCCGGCCAGCAGGTGACGGTTCCGGTCGGGCAGGACGCCCAGTCCGAAGGCTTCAACGTGAGCGTCCAGTCGATCACCGCCGATCAGGTCGTCGTCGACATCTCGGCGAACTAGAGCAGCGGCGAACTAGAGCAGCTCGGTCCGCAGCTCGTGTGACCCGTCGGCGCGCGTGCCCTCGTAGTAGACGCGGGTACCGCCGCCGGGCAGCGGCACGACCGAGACGTACCTCAGCCCGCCGGGCGCGAACGGGGATCGCGTCGGCGGGCGCGGATCGGCGGTGAACGCCGTGAACAGTCCGTTTCCGCCGAGCCGGCCGCGCGCCAGACCGGTGGCCTCTTCCCAGTTCTCCTCCGCGGTCGCCCGCCCGTCGTAGAGGGCCACCGCGTCGGTTCCGGTGACCAGGACCGAGGAGAACCGCACGCCCCGTGCGTCCCACTCACCCGCGCGCCCGGCCAGCGCCGTGCCCTGCCAGGTCCACTCGACACCGTCCGGACCGGTCGCGTACTCGGTGGTCATCCGGTCGGCGTGCTCGTCGGACTCCAGCGGGTGGCAGGACGCCCAGAGGTGCCACCGGCCGGCCGCGTGCACGACCACCGGATCCTTCACGCCGACCGTCTCGTCGCCCGGCAGCACGGTCCGCGGCGTGGCCAGCGGCAGCTTCTCCGGGGTGTCGGCCTCGAGCAGCACGACCCGCCAGTGCTTCGTGCCCGGCGTGGCGACGCTGACGTACAGGCGCCAGCGCCCGTCCGGGGCCCGGAGCAGCGCGGGACGTTCCAGCGAGTCCGAATCGAACTCCTCGCGTCGCACCTCGGCGACCGGTTCGAAGTGCACACCGTCGTCCGAGCGCGCGATCACGTTCGCGTAGCCGCGGCCCGCGCCGATCGGCAGCCGCAGCCGGTAAGCCAGGTAGAACGCGCCGTCGGCGAGCACCGCGCTGGGAGCTCCGGCCCAGGATCCGGTCCGGGTGTCCGGTGGCTCGACGACGACGGTCGCTCCGTCCCAACGGGGTATCACGCGTGCTGCCTCCTCAGGCTTCCAACCAGTCCTGGTACGACTCTCCGGTCACTTTCTCGAGTAACTCGACGTCGTCGGTGAAGTACGGCGTGATCGTGGCGCGCTCGCGCAACGTCACCCGCGGACGCGGGCCCTTGACGTTCCTCGACGGGATCTCGGTCAGCACCCCGGTGCGGACGCCGAGGAACCCGCAGACCCGGTCCAGCGTCTCGGCCGGTTCGTCGCGCAGGTCGCGGTAGCGCATCAGCAGGACCTGCTCGCGCTCGAACAGCGTGTAGAGGTGCCGGAGCTGCTCGCCGTAGCGTCCCTGGGCGAGGTAGTGCCAGAAATGGGCCCACCCGGCCGCCGTGCGCGCCGGTTCGGCCTCGCACGCGGCCACGAAGTCGGACTCGGGCTCCAGGCCGGCGTCCCACAGGTGGTACCAGTTCGAGTGGGCGCGATCGACCGGGTTGCGCAGCACGACGATCAGCTTCGCGTCCGGGATCGCGCGCTTGATCCGGGCCTGCGCGCCGAGGTCGTACAGGTAGAACGGGGTCGCCTCGCCGGTCAGCGTGCCCGGTGGGGCCGGGGCGAACAGCGCCTCGTAGTCGGCCCGCCGCCAGACGTGCTCGAGGTACGTCTCCGCGTCGCCGGGCCCACCCTCGGTGGGGGGCGGGCCGTCCGACAGGAAGTACTTCGGCTCCTTCACCGCGGACAGGTACAACTCCGGATGGTGCACCAGTGCGGCGTGCAGGGCCGTCGTCCCGGCCTTCGGCACGCCGACGACGAGGAAGTCCGGCAGCGTCATGGAAGCATTGTGACCCGACCGGGCCGAGTTTTCACATCGATCGAGTAGGAAAGCAACTCAGTTCGTGCGGCCCGGCGTGGGTGTGCGGGCGTTGCCGCGCGGCGGCGCGGTGCCGCCGTCGTCCTCGTCCTCGTTGTCGTCACCCTGGTCGCCGCTGCGGGTATCGCGATCCCGGTCGCGGTCCCGCCGGCGCTCGCGGTCACGACGCTGCTGGTCCGGATCCACCGGTCCGCCACCGACGCTCGGGTCGCTCTTGAGCGTCGGAGGTGACCCGTCGGGGCCGTATTTGCGCAGCGTGGACGGCGCGACGAAGTTCTTGGGCGGCACGGTGCTCAGCGCCGTCTGCATGGTCTTGATGAACACCGAGGCCGGCACGCGGTAGTTCGGCACCGGACGTTTCGACGGGTTGTCGGGATCGGAGAAGAACACCGCCGCCGCGAGGTTCGGCGTGAAGCCGACGAACCAGGCCGCCTTGTTCTCGTCGGTCGTACCGGACTTGCCGGCGATCGGCCGGACGAACGCGCCGCCGACCCGCCCGGCGGTCACCCCGTTCTTCCTGGAGCACCCCCCGGCCGCGTCGTCGCCGACCGGGCAGCGGGCGGCGTCGGCCACCGCGTCCGCGATGTCGGGGGCGAGCACCTGTTTGCAGGTCGGGTTGCCGAACGCGATCTGGCGTCCGTTGCGGTCGGCCAGCGAGAGCAGCGGGGTCGGGTCGCAGCGCTTGCCGCGGGCCGCGATCGTCGCGTAGGCGGTAGCCATGTCGAGCGGGGTGACCAACGCCGTGCCCAGCGTGAACGACCCCCAGGCGTTCGGGTTGGTCTGCACGGCGTTGCGCTGGTCGTAGTCGACGCTGGAGCGGAACGTCACGCCGAGGCGCTCGGCCATGTTGACCGCGTTTTTCACCCCGACGCGTTCCTCCAGCTGGACGAAGTACGTGTTCACGGACTCGCCGAAGCCCGACCACATCGTGTGGGTGCCGGTCATCCGCCCGGCGGCGTTCTTCGGGCACCAGTAGTCGCCGTCGCAGGCCACCGGCCCGCTCGCGTTGCGGAACTGGGTCTTGATCCGCCCCGGCGAGTAGATCTTCGTGCCGAGCGGATAACCCTTCTCCAGCGCCGCCGCCAGCGTGAACAGCTTGAACGTCGAACCGGCCTGGTAGCCGGGGGAGACGTTGGTGCCGGTGAGCAGCGGGTTCACGGTGTTCGGGGCCGACTTGCCCCCCGGGTTCTTCTTCAGGCTGTAGGTGCGGTTGATCGCCATCGCGGTGACCCGTCCGGTGCCGGGCTGCTCGAGGACGATGCCGGTGGCGAAGTTGCTCGACCGGCTGACCTCCTGGTCGACCGCCTTCTGCGCGGCCCGCTGGCTGGCCGGGTCGAGCGCGGTGACGATCTTGTAGCCGCCGGTCTTCAGGTTCTGCTCGCGCTCGGTGCGGTTGCGGCCGAACGCCGGGTTCGACTTCCACCAGTCCAGGAACCAGTCGCAGTAGAAGCCGTAGAGCGGGTTGCCGTTCACGCAGGAGCCCTGCGGCTTCTTCGGGTGCAGCACCAGCTTGGTCGCGGCCGCCTCGACGGCCTGGGCGCGGGTGATGTAGCCCAGGTCGGCCATCCGGGTCAGGACGTAGTTCCGGCGGGTCTGGGCGGCGCCCGCGTCCCCGCTGATCGGGTCGTAGGACGTCGGGCTGCGGACCATGCCCGCGAGCATCGCGGCCTCGGCCAGCGTCAGTTGCTCGGGCGTCTTGGAGAAGTACCGCTGGGCGGCCGAGCCGATGCCGTAACCGCCGTTGCCGTAGAACGCGATGTTCAGATACCGCTCGAGGATCTGCTGCTTGGTCAGCTGCTTCTCCAGCGCGATCGCGTACCGCGCCTCGCGGACCTTCCGGCCGACCGTGTCCTCGGTCGCGATCCGGCGCTCGGTCACGGTGTTCGCGGCGTACGAGAGCACGTTCCGGACGTACTGCTGGGTGAGCGTCGAGGCACCCTGCTGGATGTCACCGGCCTGCTGGTTGCGGACGAACGCCCGGATGATGCCCGGCGCGTCGATGCCGTTGTGCTTGTAGAACCGCGCGTCCTCGGCGGCCACGATCGCGTCCTGCATCATCTGCGGGATCTGGGAGATCGAGAGCGGCGTGCGGTTCTCGGCGTAGAACGACGTGATCGGCGAGCCGTCGGAGGCCAGCAGGTACGACGTCTGCGGGAGCGGCGGGGCGGCCAGATCGCTGGGCAGGTTCTCGAACTCGTCCGAGGCCGACTTCGCGGTCAGCCCGGTCACCGCGACGACCGGGAACGCGGCGGCGGCGATCACGACGCCGGTCAGCAATCCACATAGGGCAATTGCGAAAAGCCTGACACGCCTGTCTTTGCCCCGCGATCCCATGCCCTTAAGGCTAGTTTCAGCAATGGGAACAAGGAAGACAAAACTCCGTAACAGCACGAGCAGCATACGTGTCCGGCGTGGCCGGATGTGCTCACCGTGCCGTCGGATGGTAGAGCCTACGGTCAATGGACCTGCTCAATGTCTACCTCCTCGGCGGGGCGGCGGTGCTGCTCGCCGCCGTCATCGCGGTGCGCATCGCGTCCCGGGTGGGAATCCCTGGCCTGCTGGCGTTCCTCCTGGTGGGTCTCGCGCTGGGCGAAGCCGGCCTCGGCATCCGGTTCGACGACGCGGAGGCCACCCAGATCGCGGGCTTCGCCGCGCTGGCGATCATCCTCGCCGAGGGCGGCCTGACCACCCGGTGGCACGACATCCGTCCGGTGGTCTGGCTTTCCGCCATGCTCTCGACCGTCGGGGTGCTGGCCAGCGTCACGGTGATCGCGGTCTGCGCCCACTACGCGCTGGGCTTCGACTGGCGGCTGGGCATCCTGATCGGTGCGGTCGTGTCGTCGACCGACGCCGCGGCGGTGTTCTCGGTGCTGCGCCGGCTGCCCCTCCGGCGTCGGCTGAGCGCCACGCTGGAAGCCGAGTCCGGCTTCAACGACCCACCCACCGTCATTCTGGTGACGGTCGTGGCTTCGGACGCCTGGGAGTCGTCGTCGGTCTGGGAGGTGGGCGGGCTCGTCGCCTACGAACTCGTCGCCGGTGCGCTGATCGGACTGATCGTCGGGTTCGCGGGCCAGTGGCTGCTGAACCGGATCGCGCTCCCGGCGTCCGGGCTGTACCCGGTGAGCGCGATCGCGATCCCGCTGCTCGCGTTCGGAGCCGCCGGGCTGCTGCACGCGAGCGGGTTCCTGGCCGTGTACGTCGGCGGGCTGGTGCTCGGCAACGCGTCGCTACCGCACCGGAACGCGACGCTCGGGTTCGCCGAGGGCCTGGCCTGGGTGGCCCAGATCGGGCTGTTCGTGCTGCTCGGCCTGCTGGCCAGCCCCGACCGTCTCGACGACGCGCTGGTGCCGGCGCTGGTGGTCGGGCTGGCGCTGCTACTGCTCGGGCGTCCGCTGTCGGTGCTGCTGTCGGCCTGGCCGTTCCGATTGCCCTGGCGTGAACAGGCGTTCCTGTCGTGGGCCGGCCTGCGCGGGGCCGTGCCGATCGTGCTCGCGACGATCCCGGCGGTGGCGCCGCTGGCCGGGCGGGCCGGGCTGTTCGACGTCGTCTTCCTGCTCGTGCTGATCTTCACGCTGGTACAGGCGCCGACGCTGCCGTTCCTGGCCCGGCGGCTGGGCGTCACCGCGCCGGACGAGGCCCGGGACGTCGTCGTGGAGGCGGCGCCGCTGGACGAACTGCGGGCCGACCTGCTCGCGGTGGCGATCCCGCCGCGGTCGCACCTGGCCGGCGTCTGGGTGACCGACCTGCGCCTCCCGGACGGCGCCGTGGTGACGCTGCTGGTCCGGAACGGCCGGAGCTCGGTGCCGGACGAGCACACCCGGTTCCGGGTCGGCGACCAGTTCCTGGTGGTGACGACGACCGCCGACCGGCGCGCGACCGAGCGGCGGTTGCGCGCGGTCAGCCGGGCCGGCGCTCTCGCCCGCTGGTGGGGGGAGACGGGCGGCGAGGTCCCGGTTCGGCGTACCGAGCGTCACGATTGACGAGCGGGGAGCGGGGAAATCCTTCGTACGTGGATGACGACAACGAAACCTCTGGCCAGGCGCTCATCGAGCGTCTGCTCGCGTACGCCATGGACGAAGTGGCCGGCGCTACCGGAGCCGGCGTCTCCTTCGTCCGCGACGGGACGATCACGGTGTTCGCCAGCAGCGGGATCGCCGCCCGGCTCGACCGCCTGCAGTGGGAGCTCGGGGAGGGGCCGGTGGTACGGGCCCACGAGATCGAGCAGAGCGTGCTGAGCCGGGACCTGCGCTCCGACGAGGAGTTCCCGGCGCTCGGCCGGGCGCTCGGCGACACGTTCCTGCCCGAGGTCAGCGGCCCGGTGGGCGCCGTCGCGATGCCCGGTTCCTGGGACGAGGGCGGCCCGTCGCAGTTCACGCTCTACCTCGACCGGGCGCCGACCGAGAAGACCGTCGCGGTGCTCGACCGGATCGAACCGATGGTCTCGCACTCGCTGGCCACCGTCGTGTTCTGCCAGCGCGAATCGATGCGCGCCGACCAGATGGCGAAGATGGTCCAGTACCGGCGGGTCATCGAGCAGTGCAAGGGCGCGGTGATGGCCGCCGCCGGCCTGTCCGCGGCCCAGGCGTTCCAGGTGCTCGACAAGGCCAGCCAGCGCTACAACGTCCGGCTGCGGGAGCTGGCGGTCGCGCTGGCCGAGCACGTCGGCAACGCGCCCGCCGAGCACCCGGACGACATCGGGCACGTGCTCGAGCCGGACGAGGCCAGTAAGCAAGCCGCCAAACAACTCTGGGACGGGGTGAGGGCGGCCCGCTCAGGACGACGCTGACAGCCGCATCGCCGTTTCGGGATCAGGCCGGCAGGCGTAGGACGGCTACGGACTCGGGGGGGAGCTCGAGGCTGTCGTCGGCCGGGGTGGCGGGGCCGAACAGGACCTCGGCGGCTCGAACCGGCACTTCGCGCGGCTCGGCCGACAGGTTCGCCGCTACCGCGTGCCGGTCACCCCGGAGGACCACGATCCAGCGGGCGTCCTCGTCGTATTCGACCGATACCCGGTCGAGCCGGGGGTCGGCCAGGTCGGACACCTCACGGCGGAGCGCGATCAGCGTCCGGTAGGCGTCGAACAGTTCGGCGTGCTCGGCCTTGCCGAGCTCCGACCAGTCCAGCTTCGACCGCCGGAACGTCTCCGGGTCCTGCGGGTTCGGCACCTCGGAACCCCACCCGTGCTCGGCGAACTCGGCTTTGCGGCCCTTTTCGACGGCCTCGGCGAGCTCCGGCTCCGGGTGGCTGGTGAAGAACTGCCAGGGCGTGCTCGCGCCCCACTCCTCGCCCATGAACAGCATCGGCGTGAACGGCGAGGTCAGCATCAGTGCCGCGCCGATCGTCAGCAGGGCGGGCGAGAGCGTGGCCGACAGCCGGTCGCCGGTCGCGCGGTTGCCGATCTGGTCGTGGTTCTGCAGGCTCACGACGAACCGGTAGCCGGGTGTGTTGCGCCGGTCGACCGGGCGCCCGTGCACCCGGCGGCGGAACGACGAGTACGTCCCGGCGTGGAAGTACGCGCCGGTGAGAACCGCGGCCAGCGTGGAGAACGCGCCGAAGTCGCCGTAGTAGCCGGTTCGCTCGCCGGTGAGCAGCGCGTGCAGGGCGTGGTGGACGTCGTCGTCCCAGGCCGCGGTGAGCCCGTAGCCGCCCGCCTCGACCGGGGCCATCAGCCGGGGGTCGTTCAGATCGGACTCGGCGATCAGCGAGAGCGGCCGGCCGACGTGCGTGGAGAGGACGTCGACCTCGCGCGCGGCCTCCTCCAGCAGGTGCGCGGCCCGGGTGTCGGCGAGCGCGTGGACGGCGTCCAGCCGGAGCGCGTCGACGTGGAAGTCACGGAGCCAGCTCAGGATGTTGTCGAGGATGTACCGGCGGACCTCGTTCGACTGCGGCCCGTCGAGGTTGACCAGGTCACCCCACGAGTTCGAGCCGGCTTTCAGGTACGGACCGAACCGGGGCAGGTAGTTGCCGGACGGACCGAGGTGGTTGTAGACCACGTCCAGTACGACGCCCAGACCCCGGCCGTGGCAGGCGTCGACGAAGCGCTTCAGGCCGTCCGGGCCGCCGTAGGGCTCGTGCACGGCGTACCAGGCGACGCCGTCGTAGCCCCAGTTGTACTCGCCGTTGAAGCCGTTGACCGGCAGCACCTCGACCAGGTCGACGCCCAGGTCGACGAGGTGGTCGAGGCGATCGATCGCCGCGTCGAACGTGCCTTCCGGCGTGAACGTGCCGACGTGCAGCTCGTAGACGACGCTCCCGGCGAGCTGCCGTCCGGTCCAGGCCGCGTCGCTCCAGTCGAACGCGGCCTGGTCGTACACCCGGCCCGGCCGGTGGACGCCGTCCGGCAGCCAGGTGCCGCGCGGGTCGGGCAGCTCCCCGGGGTCGTCGTCCAGCAGGAACGCGTACTCGGTGCCGGGACCGGCGTCCGGGAGGTCGGCGCGCCACCAACCGTCGGGTGCGCCGGTCATCTCGGTCGTCGTGTCCCCGGCACGGACACGGACCCGGGACGGCTTCGGAGCCCACAGCGCGAACGTCGTCACATTGACGGTCCTTCCCTGGAGTAAACGCCCAAAACCATCCGTGGCGGCGTGTCGTGCCTCTAGACCTGGGTCAGCAGCGCCACCGGGTAGCGGGACAGGACGTCGACCAGGCCGGCCGGGCCGTCGGCGCCGGTCGAGTAGACCGCGCCGGTCAGCTCGTCCTTCCACTCGCCGTCGGGCAGCGCCAGCACGGTGTCGCCCCAGCCGCCCCGGCGCTCCAGGCCCACCGGCAGCCGGGTCGCGACCGCGATCGCGCCACCGCGGTCGAACGCGACCGCGTGCGCCGCGGCCGGCCCGGTCACCGCGACCGGCGCGTACGACTCGAACAGCTCCGGACGCTCCCGGCGCAACCGCAGGGCCCGGGACGTGACGAGCAGCTTCGCCGCGCCCTCGGTGTCGACCGGGGGCAGCCAGCCGTCGTCCAGCCGGGCCAGCAGCTTGCGCCGCGCGTCGAAGTCGACCGGTCGCCGGTTGTCCGGGTCGACCAGCGAGTTGTCCCAGAGCTCGGTGCCCTGGTAGGTGTCGGGGATACCCGGCATCGTCAGCTGCACGAGCTTCTGGCCGAGCGCGTTGGTCCAGCCGTACGGCGTGATGCGCTCCGCGAACGCGGTCACCTCGGACGAGGCCAGCAGAGCATCGACGGCCGCGTTCAGCGCCGACTCGAACTCCGCGTCCGGGTCGTTCCAGGACGTGACGGTCCGGGCCTCGCGGGCCGACTTCTCGACGGCGCCCTTCAGCCGGTCGGCGCTGATCGGGTACGTCCCGGCCACCGTCTGGTAGAGCAGGTGCGCGATCGACCCGTCGGGCACCGGGGCCAGTTCCCGCCAGCGGCGGACGGCGTCGGCCCACTCGTCCGGAAGTTCGGACAGCACCGCGAGACGCGCCCGCACGTCTTCCGAGCGCTTGGTGTCGTGCGTGGAGAGCGTGGTCATCCCCCGCGGCCAGGACGCCTGCCGGGAGCGCTGGGCCTGGTGGAAGTCGTCGACCGTGCCGCCGAACCGCAACGGGTCTCCACCGACCTCGTTGAGCGCGATGAACCGGGTCCAGCGGTAGAACGCGGTGTCTTCGGCGCCCTTGGCCATCACCGCGCCGGACGTCTGCTGGAACCGGACCGCGAGCTGGTCGTCCGGGTCGGTCAGCCGGGGCTCCAGGGCGTCCAGCGCGGGACCCAGGTCAGGACGCCGCTCCCGGGCCGACTCCAGCGCGTCGAGCAGGTGGTCGAGGCCGAACGGGAGGTACGACCGGTACACCGGGAACGCGGCCAGCAACTCGGCCAGCGCGGCCTCCACCTCGGGCACGGCCGACTCGCCCGGCGCGCCGGCCAGCCGGGCCAGCCGGCGCAGCTCGGCCAGCAGCATCCCGGTGGCGACGTCTTTCTTGGACCCGTAGAGCAGCCCGGGGTAGTCGGTCGCGACGCCGGTGAGCTCGGTGTCGAGCGCGGTGAACGCGGCCTCGCCCGCCGGGTCGACGAACAGCGTGCCGACCTCTCCGAGCGCGTCGTAGCCGGTCAGGCCGTCGATCGGCCAGTCCGGCAGCTCCTCGCCCGGCTCGGCGATCTTCTCCACGACCAGCCAGGCCTCCGGGGCGCCCATGTGGAGCCGCTGCAGGTACTCACCGGGGTCGCGCAGGCCGTCCGGGTGGTCGACGCGGAGTCCGTCCAGGCCGCCCTCGGCGTACCAGCGCAGGATCTCGCCGTGGGTGGCGTTGAAGACCGTGGGGTCCTCGACGCGGATCCCGGCCAGGTCGGCGATCGCGAAGAAGCGCCGGTAGGTGATCTCGCCGTCGCCCCGGCGCCAGTCGACCAGCTGGTAGTGCTGCCGGTCGTGCACCTCCTGCGCCGAAACGCTCTCACCGTTGCGCCCGGCGCCGGTGCCGGGCGCGATCGGATAGCGGTGCTCGTAGTACCGCAGTTCCCCGTCTTCCACGGTGAGCGCCGACACGTCGTCGTCCGAGCCCAGCACCGGGACGAGGATGCGTCCTCGGCTCCAGTCGATGTCGAACCACCGGGCGTACTCCGAAGCCGCGCCGAGCTTCAACACGTCCCACCAGGCCGGGTTGGCCGAGGGCACCGCGACCCCGACGTGGTTGGGAACGATGTCGACGACCAGCCCGAGGCCGTGCGCCCGCAGCGCGGCCGTCAGCTCCGCGAGCGCCTCGGCGCCTCCGAGTTCGGTGTTGACGTGTGACGGGTCGACCACGTCGTACCCGTGCTGCGAGCCGGGCGTGGACTGCAGCAACGGCGCCGAGTACAGCTGCGTCACACCCAGATCGCGCAGGTAGTCGGCCAGCCCGGCGGCGGCCCGCAGATCGAACGCGGGCTGCACCTGGACCCGGTAGGTACCCCGGACGACGCTCACGAGAGAACCCGCTGCAGCACGAGCAGTGACCGCGACTCGACCGCGATCGAGCCGCCGGCCTCGGCCACCCGATCTTCCCGCTCGTCCGGGGCCGCGGTGTCGATCGCGACCCGCCACTTCGCCGCGTACTCGCTCGGCGGCATCGTGAAGTCGATCGGCTCCCAGTGCGCGTTGAACGCGAGGACGAACGAGTCGTCGGTGATCTGGTCGCCCTGCGGCCCCAGCTCGCGGATCCCGTCGCCGTTGAGGAACAGCATGATCGCGCGTCCGAAGTCGCTGTCCCAGTCTTCCTCGGTCATCTCGTGTCCGTCCGGAGTGAACCACTCGATGTCGTTGAGCGGGGTGCCGGCCCCGCGCCGCACCGGACGCCCGTCGAAGAACCGGCGCCGGCGGAACACCGGGTGCTCGGCGCGGAACGTCGCCAGGTGCCGGACGAAGTCGATCAGGCCGTCGTCGGCGTCTTTCCAGTCGACGTAGGAGAGGTCGCTGTCCTGGCAGTAGGCGTTGTTGTTGCCCTGCTGGGTGCGGCCCAGCTCGTCCCCGTGCCCGATCATCGGGACGCCCTGGGACAGCAGCATCGTGGCCAGGAAGTTCCGTCGCTGGCGGGCCCGCAGTTCGAGGATCGCCTTGTCGTCGGTGGGGCCTTCGGCGCCGCAGTTCCAGGACCGGTTGTGGCTCTCGCCGTCCTTGTTGTCCTCGCCGTTGGCCGTGTTGTGCTTCTCGTTGTACGAGACCAGGTCGTTGAGCGTGAACCCGTCGTGGCAGGTCACGAAGTTGATGCTGGCCACCGGGCGGCGCCCGTCGTGCTGGTACAGGTCGGCCGACCCGGAGATGCGGGACGCGAACTCGCCGAGCGTGCCCGGCTCGCCGCGCCAGAAGTCCCGGACCGTGTCGCGGTACCGGCCGTTCCACTCCGTCCACAGCGGCGGGAAGTTGCCGACCTGGTAGCCACCGGGCCCGACGTCCCACGGCTCGGCGATCAGCTTCACCTGGCTGACGATCGGGTCCTGCTGGATGACCTCGAAGAACGTCGAGAGCCGGTCGACGTCGTAGAACTCGCGGGCCAGCGTCGCCGCGAGGTCGAACCGGAACCCGTCGACGTGCATCTCGGTGACCCAGTACCGCAGCGAGTCCATGATCAGCTGCAGCGAGTGCGGCTGCCGGACGTTCAAGCTGTTGCCGGTGCCGGTGTAGTCCATGTAGTACTCGGGCTGGTCGTCCACCAGCCGGTAGTACGTGCGGTTGTCGATCCCGCGGAAGCCCAGCGTCGGCCCGAGGTGGTTGCCCTCGGCGGTGTGGTTGTAGACGACGTCGAGGATGACCTCGATGTCGGCCGCGTGCAGCGCCTTCACCATCGCCCGGAACTCCTGGACCTGCTGCCCGCGGGTGCCGGTGCCGCTGTAGCCGGAGTACGGGGCGAGGAAGCCGATCGTGTTGTAGCCCCAGTAGTTCCGCAGGCCCTTCTCGACCAGGTAGTGGTCGTGCACGAAGTGGTGCACCGGCATCAGTTCGAGCGCGGTGACGCCCAGGCGCCGGAGGTGATCGATCACCGACTGGTGCCCGATGCCCGCGTACGTGCCGCGCAGCGCCTTCGGCACGCCGGGGTGATTCATGGTCAGGCCGCGGACGTGGGTCTCGTAGATGACCGTCTCGTGGTACTGGTGGCGGGGTGACCGATCGTCGGCCCAGTCGAAATACGGGTTCGCGACGACGCATTTTGGCAGGTGCCGGGCCGAATCGGTGTCGGAACGGTCGTTCGGCGACTCGAACTTGTACCCGAACAGCGAGTCGTCCCAGTCGACGTCGCCGTCGATCGCTTTCGCGTACGGATCGAGCAACAGCTTGTTCGGGTTGCACCGGACGCCCGACTGCGGGTCGTGCGGGCCGTGGACCCGGAATCCGTATCGCTGCCCGGGCTGGAGACCGGCCAGATAGCCGTGCCACACGAACCCGTCGACCTCGGGGAGGGCGTACCGCTCCTCCGCGCCGCTGTCGTCGAACAGACAGACCTCGACCTTGGTCGCGGCCTCGGAGAACAGCGCGAAATTCGTGCCGACGCCGTCGTAGGTCGCACCCAAGGGGTAACTGGTGCCGGCCCACACCTGCATCGTGCCTCCTCTTCTAGCTGCTGTCGGTGCTTAGCCCGCCGCTGGGCCGTCGGAACGAGACCTGCCCCGAGTCGGCCCGGTGCAATCCTCCGCCCTCCGGGGTCAACTCCGCTGACCGGGGGCCATGAGTGAGTAGGTTTTCGCGTTCACCGGGTAGCTCTGGGTCGTGAACTCTCTGGTCGTCGTCCTGGTGCTGCTTCTCGGGGTGGTGCTCGTCAGCCCGCTGGCCGATCGGTTCGGCGTCCCGGCGCCGGTGGCGCTGACCCTCGTCGGTGCTCTGCTGGCCCTACTTCCGGACGCCCCCACCGAGCTGATCGAGCCCGAGCTCGTTCTTCCGCTGTTCCTGCCGCCGCTCCTGTTCGCGGCCGCGCAGCGGAGCTCCCGCCGGGATTTCACCCGGAATTGGAAGATCCTGCTGGCGCTCGCGGTCGGCCTGGTGCTGGTGACGACCGCGGTGGTGGCGGCCGTCGCCCGCTGGATCGACCCGAGCCTGCCGCTCTGGTCGGCGATCGCGCTGGGAGCGATCGTCTCGCCGCCGGACCCGGTCGCGGCCACGTCGCTGGCCGGGCGGCTCGGGCTGCCGAAACGGCTGGTCTCGATCCTGGAGGGCGAGGGCCTGATCAACGACGCGGTCGCGCTGGTCGTCTACACGATGGCGGTGTCGGCGGCGCTCACCGGCTCGCTCTCGGTGCCGGACGGCGCGGGCACGCTGGCGGTATCGGTGCTGGTAGCGCCCTTGGCCGGTCTGTTCGTCGGTTGGGTCGGCCGGACGCTGATCAGCCACCTCTCCGATCCCAGGGCCGAGGTCGGTCTCTCGCTGCTGCTGCCGTACGCGGCCTACCTCGGGCTCGAGGAACTGGGCGGCTCGGGGGTGCTGGCGGTGGTGGTGGCCGGTCTGATGCTCGGGCAGCACGGCAGCGACGCCTACACCGGCGCCGGGTTCCTGGCCGGTGGCACGGTCTGGCGGGTGCTCGACTGGATGATCGGCGGGTTCGCGTTCGGCCTGGTCGGGTTCGAGCTGGTCAAGGTCGTGGCCGATCCGGGCGTCCCGACCTACGGAGTCGGGGTGGCGGCGGCGGTCTGCCTGGCCGCGGTCATGACCCGCGGGCTGTTCGTGCTGCCGCTCGGGTGGCTGGCGGGCCGCCGGATGCGGAAGACGTCCGAGGGGCACGGCTGGCGGGAGTCGGTGGTCGTGTCCTGGGCCGGGATGCGCGGGGTGGTGACGCTCGCCACCGCGCTGGCCCTCCCCGACGACTTCCCCGGGCGTCCGGTGGTGCTGTTCGCCGCGATCGCGGTCGTCGTCGTGACGCTGATCGGCCAGGGACTGAGCCTCCCGTGGCTGGTGCGGGCGCTCGGCGTCCGGTCGTCGGAGGAGGAACAGGACGACATCGGCCGGGCCCGGGCGCTGGCCGCCGGTGCGGCCCTGGCTCGTCTCGACGAGCTCCACGCCGACGGCCGGGTGGACGACGAAGTGGCCGGCGTCGTGCGCAAGCGGTACGCGCGGGCGGTGCCGGATCTCCGCGAGGACCTGCCCGAAGCGGTTCAGCAGCGGATCTTCGACGTCACGAAGGTGTCCAGGCACCTGCGCGACGCCGAGCAGGCGGCGGTGCTGAGCCTGCGCAGCGAGGGCGAAGTGAGCGCCGAAGCCGCCGACCGAGTGCTCCGCGACATCGCGGCCCGGTCGCTGAGAGACTCCTACCGCCACGGCTCTTAGGGGGCGGCCCGCTGAGGACGGCGCTGACAGGCGAGCGCGCCTCCTTGAGACGGGACCCTGATGTCTCGGCGTCGGCGCGCTCGACTGTCAGCCCCGCCCTCAGCGGGCTCCAGGTCAGAACAGGCCTCCGGGGCCTCTGATTCTCGGCTCGGGGGGCTCGGCTGTCAGCGCCGCCTTCAGCGGGCTCCAGGTCAGAACACCCCGGTCTTGGTGTCGGCGGGCTCGGCTGTCAGCGCCGCCTTCAGCGGGCTCCTGTGCGGGTCAGAGCTTCTGCGCAACCGCTGTGCGCCCGCTGCGCACTTCGGGCGCGACCCCGGGCTTCCGATCTGCCGGGTGTCAGCAACCCGCCCAGCTCAGGAGATTCGATGACGTCTGACCAGCTCTTCGCCGCCGCCTCCGTCTCCGAGACGCCGCTGGTCCGGGACCGCCGCCGCCGCGGCCAGCACGTCGAGCTGGTCGGCACGATCAGCGCGCACGACGTCGCCGAGGGCACGGTCACGATCGTCGACATCCAGGACGGGCGCCGGTTCCACGCCGAGTTGGTCGTACAGCTCACCGCGTCGGCCACGATCACGGTCGACGGCCAGCGCCGGGTGCTGTCCGCGCTGCCGGTCGGGCACAAGCTCATCGTCTCCGGCCTCCTCGACGGCTCCCTGCTGCTCTCCGGCGAGGTGCACGCGCTCACAATCGGGGGCTGAGTCCGTTTGCTCCCCCGATCGCTCGGGCACCTCGACGGTGCACGTGAGCTGAGCCGAGGGAGACGACAACCATGCCGACAGCGACCGGTGCCCCCGTCGTGGTAGTGACCGGTGCGAGCGCGGGTGTGGGCCGAGCCGCCGTGCTGGCCTTCGCGAAGCGTGGGGCGGCGGTCGGACTGATCGCCCGCGGCCACGCCGGTCTCACGGCCGCCTGCCACGAGGCCCAGGAGAACGGCGCTTCCGACGCGTTGGTCGTCGTCGCCGACGTGGCCGACGCGGACGCCGTGGAGGCGGCCGCCGCCCGGATCGAGGCCGAGCTCGGGCCGATCGACGTCTGGGTGAACAACGCGATGGCCAGCGTGTTCGCGTACACCTGGGACGTCACGCCCGCGGAGTTCAAGCGCGTCACCGAGGTCACGTACCTGGGTTTCGTGAACGGCACGCTGGCCGCCCTGAAGCGGATGCGTGAGCGCGACTCCGGCACGATCGTCCAGGTGGGTTCCTCGCTGGCGTACCGGGCCATCCCTCTGCAGGCGCCGTACTGCGCGTCCAAGCACGCGGTCGAGGGCTTCACCGAGGCGCTGCGCGTCGAGCTGCGGGCGACCGGCAGCAACGTGCGGGTCAGCCAGGTGAACCTGCCGGCCATGAACACCCCGCAGTTCGGCTGGGTGCGGACCCGGCTGCCCCGGCACCCCCAGCCGGTGCCGCCGATCTACCAGCCCGAGGTGGGCGCCGAGGCCATCGTCCGCGCGGCCGAGACCGGACAGCGGCTGCTCGACGTCGGCATGATCACGGTCGCCACCCGGTGGGGCCAGAAGTTCATTCCACGGGTGCTCGACCACTACCTCGCCCGGAAGGGCGTCGACAGCCAGCAGACGCCGGAGCGGATCGACGCCGGCGCCTGGAAGGACAACCTGTCCAAACCCCTGGACGACACCCAGGACCGCGGTGCCCACGGCGTGTTCGACGACCGGGCCAAGTCACACAGCTGGCAGGCCTGGGCGGCCGGACGCAAGCCGCTGGTGCTGGCCGCCGGCGGAGGAGTGGTCCTCGCCGCCGCCGTACTCGGGCGCGCCCGCCGATGAGCGGCCCCACCGAGAACGTCGATGCGGTGATCGTCGGCGCCGGCCACAACGGGCTGGTCGCGGCGAACCTGCTGGCCGACCGAGGGTGGCACGTACTCGTGCTGGAGGCGGCCGACGAGCCGGGTGGCGCGGTGCGTAGCGACGAGATCAGCCCGGGGTACACGGCCGACCTGTGCAGCGCGTTCTACCCGCTGGGCGGGGCGTCGCCGGTGCTGGCCGGGCTCGACCTCGAGCAGCACGGGCTGCGCTGGCGCCACGCGCCGCAGGTCCTGGCCCACGTCCTGCCCGACGACCGGGCCGCCGTCCTCTCCCGTGACCTGGACGCGACCGCGGCGTCGGTGGACGCGTTCGCGCCCGGTGACGGCGACGCCTGGCGGGCCGAGGCCGAGCGGTTCCGGGGCATCGCCGACCAGCTGATCAACGCGTTGTTCCAGCCGTTCCCGCCGGTCCGGGCCGCAGCCGGGCTGCTCGGCTCGCTGGGGATCGCGGACGGACTCCGGTTCGCGCGGTTCGCCGTCCAGCCGGTGAAACAGTACGTCTCCGAGACGTTCTCGGGCGAGGGCGCGAAAATCCTGCTCGCCGGGAACGCGCTCCACACCGACCTGCAGCCGGAGAGCGCCGCGAGCTCGGTGTTCGGCTGGCTGCTGGCGATGCTCGGCCAGTTCCAGGGCTTCCCCGTGCCCGAGGGCGGCGCCGGTGCGCTCACCGGCGCGCTGGTGTCCCGGCTGAAGGCGGCCGGGGGAATGCTGCGGTGCTCCGAGCCGGTCGACCGGATCCTGGTCGCGCACGGGCGGGCGCTCGGCGTGCGGACGGCGTCCGGTGCGCTGATCCAGGCGCGTAAGGCGGTGCTGGCCGACGTCGCCGCGCCGCACCTCTACCGGCAACTGGTCGGCGAGAAGCACCTGCCGCCGCGGCTGGTCGACGACCTGAAGCGCTTCGCCTGGGACAACGCGATCATCAAGGTCGACTGGGCCCTGTCCGGGCCGGTGCCGTGGACCGCGGAGGAGGCCCGCCAGGCCGGCACCGTGCACCTCGGCGTCGACCTGGACGGCTTGACCCAGTACGGCGCCGACCTGGCCCGCCGCCGTGTCCCCGGACACCCGTTCGTGCTGGCCGGGCAGATGGCCGTGGCCGACCCGTCCCGCGCGCCGGAGAACGGCGAATCGCTCTGGGCGTACACGCACGTCCCGCACGGCCACGAGTGGGCGCCGGGCGAGACCGAGCGGCATGCCGACAAGGTCCAGGCGCTGTTCGAGAAGCACGCACCGGGGTTCGCCGACCGCATCGTCGCGCGCCGCGTACTCGGCACGAAGGACGTCGCCCACGGGAACCCGTCGCTGCCGGAGGGCGTCGCGAACCTCGGCACGGCCGCGATCCACCAGCAGCTGTTCTTCCGGCCGGTACCGGGGCTCGGCCGGGCCGATACGCCGATCGACCGGCTGTACCTGGCCAGTGCGTCGGCGCACCCGGGTGGCGGGGTGCACGGCGGTCCGGGCAGCAACGCGGCCACGGCGGCCGTGCGTCGCAACGCGCTCGGCGGCTCCGGTTACGCCGCGCTGATCCGTGCGGCGAACCGGGCCGTCTACCGCTAGTCCCTCCCCGGCCGGGCGGCACCGTCGCCGGGCGCGCCCGGCGCACTCGTGCGCCGGGCGCCGGGCTAGGAGTCGAGGCGGTTCGCGCCGCCCGGCGCGTACCGCACATCGTTGACGGCCCGGTCGGCGAGCCGCCGCAGCGACTCCCGGTTCCGGGCCTTCAGCACCGGCGCGATCAGCGGCTCGGGCACGAACCGCCCCGGCCCGTCCACGAACTCCTCGGACATCGTCGCGAGCGTGCCGTCGTCGCCGGTGGGCTCCAGCTCGACCCGGACGATGCCGCCGAACAGCGGCCAGGCCTTGACTTTCAGCACGAACAGCCGGTCCTTCTCCATCTCGAGGACCACCGAGACGTCCTGCACCATCACCGGCCATCCGCCGACGCTGTGGTGGATCCGCGTGCCGACGGCCGGGAAGCCTTCGTCGACGTCCCGGATGTGGCTGGCCCCGACGACCCAGCTGGCGTAGGCCCAGCCGTCGCTGAGCACGGCGAAGACGCGGTCGGGTGTCGCGGGGATGGCCTGGCGCACGGTCTGCATGACAAGCCGGTACCCGTCATTGCGGCAGCAACACCGCGAACCCGTGGCCGGGTACCGAACCGCGCTCGATCGTTCCGGCTCCGACCCGGTATCCGCCCGGTACGGCCAGCGGCTCGTCGCCGACGTTCAGCGCGACCAGCAGGTGCCGGCCGTCCGGTCCGCTGACGCGGTAGATCAGCGCGGTGTTGGCCACGTGTTCGGTGACCGGCACGCCGTGCGTCAGCCACGGGTGGCGCCGGCGCAGGCCGAAGAGCTCCTGGTGCAGGCGGTAGACCGGCCACCCGTACGGCGCGAGGCCGGCGGGCGAGTCGGGGAACGGCGGACGCACGGCGTCGTCGCCGCCGGCCCGGTTCTCCTTGCGCCCCCGGAACGCCTGCTCGTCGCCGGAGTACACGCTGGGGACGCCGGGCACGGTCGCCAGCACGGCGATCGCGTGCCCGAGATGCCGGTCGTCGCCGACCTGGTCGGCCAGCCGGGTCACGTCGTGGTTGCCGAGGAACGTCTGCGGGAGGAACGCGGCGGCGAACTCCGTGTGCCGCTTCAGCGCCCAAGACAGCTCGAAGAGGTTCCGGTCGGCCAGCGAGCTCCAGATCGCCTTCCAGAGCTCGTACTGGGTGATCGAGTCGAGGCCGCTCTCGGCCACGTACCCGGCGTAGTCACCGTGGATCATCTCGCCCAGGAACCAGGCGTCGGGAAACTCCGCGCGCACCCGCCCGACGGTCTCCCGCCAGAACGACGGAGCGACCGCGTACGCCGCGTCCAGCCGCCAGCCCGCGATGCCGAGCCCCAGCCAGTGCCGCATCACGTCGGCGACGTACGACGCCACCGCCGGTTCGTCGTGGTTCAGCTCGAGCAGGATGTCGTGGCCCTCGAACGTGGTGCCGGTGAACCAGTCCGGGTGCTCGTGCACGAGCGGGCTTTCGCGTCCCACGTGGTTGAAGACGCCGTCGAGCAGCACCCGGACGCCCCGGGAGGCCCCGGCCTCGATCAACGACCGCAGGTCGTCTTCGGTGCCGAGCCGCGGGTCGATCGCGAAGTGGTCGACGGTGTCGTAGCCGTGGCTCGACGACCGGAAGACCGGGCCGAGCAGCAGCCCGTTGCAGCCTAATTCGACCAAGTAGTCGAGCCATCCCTCGAGCTGGGGAAGCCGATGCCGCACCGTCGGTGTCGCGGTCTTCTCCGCTCCGAGGAAGCCCAGCGGGTACACGTGCCACCAGATGACGTGGTCGGGCCAGCCGCTCACGAGACGCTCCCGTCGTCGTTGCCCCGCGCGGCCGGCCTAGTCCTCCAGCAGGCCGGCGCGGAGCTTGGCCAGGGTAGCGGCGAGCAGCCGGGAGACGTGCATCTGGGAGACCCCGATCTCGGCCGCGATCTGGGTCTGGGTCTGGTTGCCGAAGAACCGCAGCGCCAGTACCCGGCGCTCGCGTGCCGGGATGCCGGCCAGCAGCGGAGCGAGCGCCTGCCGGTACTCGACCGCGTCGATCGCGGAGTCCTCGCCACCGAGCGTGTCGACCAGCGTGGGCGCGTCGGGCTCGGCCCCGACCGGAGTGTCCAGCGACGTCGACTGGTAGGCGTTCGCCGCCTCCAGGCCTTCGAGAACCTCTTCGCGGGACAACCCGAGGTGGCTCGCCAGTTCGCTCGCGGTCGGCGCCCGCCCGTTGTGCTGGGACAGCTCGGCGACGGCGGCGTTGATCGACAGGTGCAGCTCCTTGAGCCGCCGGGGGACCCGGACCGACCAGCCCTGGTCCCGGAAGTGCCGCCGGACCTCGCCCATGATCGTCGGGATCCCGAACGACAGGAACTCGACGCCGCGGAACGGGTCGAAGCGGTCGATCGCCTGGAGCAGGCCGACCATCGCCACCTGCGCCAGGTCCTCCAGCCGCTCGCCGCGGTTGGCGAACCGCCTGGCGATGTGCCTGGCCAGCGGCAGGTGCACGGTGACGAGCTGTTCGCGCAGGTCCGCGCGCCGGGGGTCGTCCGGGTCGAGGCGGGCGTACTCCTCGAACAGCGGCGCGACCGTCGGGTAGTCGTCGTAGGTCAGGCGCCGGCCGGTGCGTTCGACGAGGTGCGCGGCCAGCGCCGAACCGGCGTACCCGTCGGCGGGTTCCCGGCGGCGGCGTGGTTCGGCCTCGGGCGGGTTGTCGGACTCGGCCCAGAGGTCACGGGCCGGGCGGAGGCCGAGGTCGGTTTCGGGGCTCAGTTCCGGCTCGGCGTCCGGGTTCCGGACGTCGACGCTCGATCCTCCGGACGTCACGGGCGGGCCCCTCGCACGCCGACGAGCAGCGAGGTCCGCAGCTCGTAGCCGTCGTCCAGCGTCTGGGTCTCGGTGGCCAGCCGGTCGGTGAGACTGGCCAGCAACAGCGTGCCCAGCTCGTCTTCCGGCGTCGTCGGGCATGGGGACCAGACCGCGACGACCACCTCCACGGCGTCCGCGTGCCGGACGAACCGGCAGTGCAGCGGCTCACCCGGACCGGCCGCGCGAACCAGGGCCGAGCAGGCCTCGTCCACGGCCAGTCGCAGATCGGCGACCCGGTCGAGGTCGGCGTCGGCGCGGAGCGCGATCGAGGTGGCGATCGCCCTCAGCACCGGGAGTTGCTCGGCGGTGGCCGGGCAGATCACCTCGACCGCGTCGTCGAGGGTGGCTCGGTCGGCGTCGGTGGACCCGGCGGGGGTCCGGTGCGGCGCGGTCGGAAACGCAGATTGTGCTGTGCGAAGAGTCGCGGGCACCGAATCCCCCTCAGGTCACGGCCCGCCGGGCGTTCGCCCGGCGGACCAGGGATGGTTCTGATCAGGTCAGCGGACGGCCCTCGTCGTGGGCCCGCTGGGCCGCTTCCCGCGACAGCGGCGGGACGCCGTGGGCGATCGCGTTCGGGTCTTCCTCGGTCCGCGGAGCGCTGTGCTGCGGGGAGGCGTCGACCCCGCCGCGCCACGCGCCGGTCGCCGTGCCGCGCTCCTCGATGAACGTCTTGAAACGCTCGAGGTCGCCCTTCACCCGGTGGGACACGATGCCGAGCGCGTCGCCCGCCTTCTCGACGACGCCCTCCGGGTGGAAGTCGAGCTGCAGCATGATCCGGGTGTTCTCGTCGTCGAGGCGGTGGAACGTCACGACGCCCGCCTGCTCCTCGCCGTTTATCGACTTCCAGGCCACCCGCTCGTCCGGGCGCTGTTCGGTGATCTCGGCGTCGAACTCACGACGCACTCCGGCGATGTTCGTGCGCCAGTGCGTGCGCAGATCCGACACCTGCGTGATGTCTTCGACGCCTTCCATGAACTGGGGGAACGTCTCAAACTGAGTCCACTGGTCGTAGGCGGTGGACACCGGGACGTGTACGTCGATGGAGCGCTCGATGGTGCTCACGCTTCCTCCTTCGATCGGTGGGAGGGACTCGGCCGACGGCAGACCGGTCCTGTTCGCACAGGACCTCGGACTGGCTCGTCGGTCTCGTCGCGGGGCGCTCGGTCTACACCCGCACGCGACGGAATTCGTCACCGCCCGCAGCAGGTGACCTGCGAAAATCGCATCCAGGTGCTGCCGGGGGCCACAGGACCCATACCCGGGTCCGGGAAGCTCACACACGTGATTGGGGGCGATTTGTGTCGCGCCTCCGAGTGGTGGTTGTGCTTGGCTGGGCTTAGCGTGGGAAGCGGCTCGGAACTCGCCGTTACCGAACCGGGCCAGGAGGGCAGTGCTTGATGAGGATCGCCTTGGTGTCGTCGCCGGCAGAGTTGCTCAGCGCTCGGGAGCGGGAATTCGCCGGTGATCTGCGTTCACTGGCGGCCGCTCTGGCCGTCCAGGGCCACGACGTCGTCGTGTACACCAGGCGCGAGACCCCTGACCGGGCGGAACGGGAGCAGCTCCCGCCCGGAGTCCTGCTCCAGTGGCTCGAGGCGGGCCCGGCCCGGCCGGTCCGCGAGGCCGAGGTAGCTCCGCTTCTCGGTGCGCTCGGCCAGGCGCTGGCCGAGGCCTGGCGCGAGGATCGTCCGGACGTCGTGCACGCCTACACGTGGGGCGCGGGGCTGGCGGCCGCGGCGGCGTGCCGGCAACTGCGAGAGAGCGCGCTGATCGGCGGCGGTCCGAGCGAGGCGCCGATCCCACTCGTCCAGACGTTCGGCTCGTTCGGCGCCGAGCAGCACCGCAGGCCGGGCCGGGTGAGTCCCGGACTCGCGAAGCGGATCCGGCTGGAGGTCGCGCTGGCCCGTACGGCCGACGTGATCGTCGCGCGCAGCGACGACGAGGTCGAGGAACTGGCCCGGATGGGAACCTCCCGGGACCGGATCCGGATGATCCCGGCCGGCGTCGACCTCGAGCGCTTCCACCCGAACGGCCCCGCGGAGGCGCGCACGGCGTCCGTCCGCCTGCTGGCCGTCGGGGAACTGTCGCCGCTGAGCGGCCTGGAGACGGTGATCGCCGCACTACGCGGGCTGCCGGACGTCGAACTGCTGGTCGTCGGTGGTCCGGACGACGCCGAGGAGGTGGAGCGCCTGCAGAAGGGCGCTGCGCACCTGGGCGTCGGGAGCCGGGTCCAGTTCCTCGACGCCGCCGACTACGCGGAGACGGTCCCGGACGCGCGTCCGCGGCTGCTGCGCTCGGCCGACGCGGTGGTCTGCGTCCCGTGGCACGGCCCGGGGAGCGCGGCGGGGGTCCTCGAGGCCATGGCCTGCGGTGTTCCGGTGGTCGTCACCCCGGTGGGAGCCGCGACCGACGTCGTGGTCGACGGGGTCACCGGTCTGCACGTGGCGCCCCGGCGCCCCGATCACCTGGCGGACGCGATTCGCAGCCTGCTCGGGGATCCGGTACGCCATCTCGGGTACGGAGTCGCCGGCGCCGACCGGGTGCGTTCGCGGTACGGGTGGGCCCGGGTGGCCGCCGACACCGAGCGCGTGTACGCGAGGCTGCTCCCGGTGGTGCTCGAACCGGTGGAGGACGAGGTACTCGAAGAAGTGGCCGACTGACGCGCTACCAGGCGTCGACCGGGTCCGTGACGATCGTGAACGCGCTCGACAGGCCGGTGATCTCCAGCGGGCGTAGCACATTCGGGCCCTCCGCGATCAGGCGCAACTGCACCTGATCGGCCGAGCAGCGGCGGGCCATCGCGATCAGCGCGGTGAGCCCGCTCGACCCGAGGAACCGCACCGGCCGCAGGTCGACCAGCAGGCGGGTGCACCCGCGGTCGAGCTCGTCGTCGACCACCGAGCTCAGCATCGGCGCGGTGAGCATGTCGACCTCCCCGTCGACCTTGACGGTCGTGAGGCCGGTGTCGTCCCGGTGCGTGGCGACGGTCAGGGTCTCGCGTACCGGTGAACCGGCGCTCTCCGCGACCGTGCGAACCTCGACTCCGTGCTCGGCCAGCGTCCATTCGGCTTCCGGGGCGGTCATGGCTGCTCCCTCGCTCCAGGCGACCTGGGCGCACGCCGAGGCGCACGGTAGTGGACGGTCTGGCGGCTCAACCACTCCAACTGCGATCAGACTACGGACTTTGACGCCGAGATAACAGGGTGGACCGGACAATCCGCCGACGAAGGCTCTGAACCGATACGACACCCGCGCGTCGACCTCGTCACCCCTGGGTATGAGACCCGTATCGAACGCCTGATCGGAGGGGGTGCGCCACGGATGACCGCGGTATCTGCCGACGGGAACACACGAGGACGTCAGGCGGCTTCGCCGCGCCAGATTCCGGCCCGGGGCTGGAAAGACGTTCTGATCCGCACGATTCGTGAGTTCAAGGACGACCAGATCTCGACGGCGGCGGCCGCCGCCGCGTTCTACGCCTGGCTGGCACTGATCCCGGCCGCGATCGGCGCGATCACGGTCTACGGACTGGTCGCCAGCCCGGACCAGATCGCGAACCAGATCGACGAGCTCACCGCGAGCCTCTCGGCCGACGTGAAGTCGGTGATCACCGACCCGATCACGGCGGCGACGGGGGCGAGCGGCAAAGGCCTGTCGGTCGGCCTGATCATCTCGCTGGCCGCGGTGCTGTGGAGCGCCTCCGGCGGCATGAACGGCATGATCCAGGCCGTCAACACCGCCTACGACGAAGTGGACGAGCGCAACTTCCTCAAGAAGCGCGGCCTGGCGATCGTGATGACGCTCGGCGCCATCGTCGCGTTCGTGGTCGCGATCCTGCTGGTCGCGGTGGTGCCGCCGGTGATGGACGTGTTGCATCTGGGCTCGTTCGCCAGCGCCACCGTGAACATCGGGCGCTGGCTGCTGCTCGCGCTGCTGATGATGTTCGGGCTGAGCCTGCTCTACCGGTTCGCTCCCGACCGGAGCAACGCGCGGTTCCGCTGGCTCTCGTGGGGTGCGGTGGTCGCCACCGTGCTCTGGCTGATCGCGTCGGCGGGCTTCTCGTTCTACGTCAACAATTTCGGTAGCTACAACAAGACTTACGGCGCCCTGGCCGGGGTAATCGTCCTCAACCTCTGGCTCTACATCTCCTGCATGGCGATTCTCTTCGGTGCCGAATTGAACGCCGAACTGGAGGCGCAGACCACGGTCGACAGCACCACCGGCCCGGCGCAGCCCCTCGGCAGCCGCGGTGCCGCCAAGGCCGATGAAGTGGGCCCGAGCACCGAGGGCTCACTCACGTGAACGATGAAAGGATTCCCATGGGCACGCAGACCGAGGTGGCGCCCGCCCCCTCACCCGGGCGCCCGGACCCGGCGAACGCGTCGACGGCCGAGCTCGTCACCCGGCTCAGTGACCAGGTCACCACGCTGGTCCGGGACGAATTGAGACTCGCGCAGCTGGAGCTCACCCAGAAGGGTAAGAAGGCCGGGATCGGCGCCGGGATGTTCGGCGGCGCGGGTGTGGTCGCGTTGTACGGCGTCGGTGCGCTGGTGACCGCGGCGATCGCCGGGCTGGCGGTCGTGCTGCCGGTCTGGGCGTCCGCGCTGATCATCGCCGTCGTGCTGTTCGCGGTCGCCGGAGTGCTCGCGCTGACCGGTAAGAAGGAGTTCCAGCAGGCCACTCCGCCGGTGCCGTCGGAGGCGGTCGACGGCGTCAAGAAAGACATCGACACGGTCAAGGAGCGTGCCCACCGATGAGTGCGGACAAGAGTCCTACCGCCACCGAGGCGACCAAATCCGAGCCGGCCAAAGACCCGGCGCAGCTCCGCGCGGAAATCGCCGAGATCCGGGCCGAGCTGGGCGACACCGTCGAGGCGCTGGCGGCCAAGGCCGACGTCAAGGCGCAGGCGCAGGCCAAGGTCGCGCAGACCAAGGAGCAGGCGCAGGCCAAGGTCGCGCAGACCAAGGAGCAGCTCCGCGAGAAGGCCGCGCAGGCCCGGGTCCAGGTCGGGCACACCGCCGAGACGCTGAAGGCGAAGAGCACCGACCGCGAGACCTGGCCGAAGCTCGCGGCCGCCGCGGGTGTGGTGGCCGCCGTGGTCGTCGCGGTTCTGGGGGGCCGCACAATCCGGGCCCGCCGGGCGTCGAAGACCCAGCGGCTGCTGCGGAAGGCCGGCCGCCGATGAAGGCGGCCGCGCTGGCGTACCGCCCGGTCGGGCTGGCCAGCGGCATGGTCGGCGGCCTGGTCGCCGGCGCCATCTTCAAGCAGGTGTGGAAGCGGGTCTCCGGTGAGGACGATGCGCCGGGAGCTACTCAGAGTGAGTACTCGTGGCGCGAGTTGTTGCTGGCGTCCGCAATCCAGGGTGCGATCTACGGCGTGGTCAAAGCCGCGATCGACCGGGCCGGCGCGCAGGCGTTCGCCCGCTCCACCGGGAGTTGGCCCGGTGACTGAAAGTGCTCCATAATGGAGTCCTGCGCCGGATCCGGCGCAGGACTCCATTTTTTGTGGTCTCCCTCGATACAGCGCCGAGTCGGGGATTGACGTCCCGTGACCCGGGTAGCTGGTCTTGGTCTCTCGTGCTCGGGAGACTTCTCGATGGGGAGAGCGTCATGTCTGAAGTTGCCGGTGTGCGATCGGTCGCGCGGTCCGAACTGACGCTGTGGTTCGCGGTCTGGCGTGGGTGGGCGTCGCGGGTGGCGTCGGCGTCGGCGGTCTGGGCGCGCGCCGAGCGGCACGCGTTCTTCTCCCCGCCCGAAGCCGGCGCGTTTCACGGGGAACCTCGGCGCGATACCGGCTACCTCACCGCGATCCGCGCGAGCTGGGGCCGTCCCTAACCGGTCCGGAGGCGGATCGGGCGGCCCTCGGCCGCCGAGCGGGCGAGGGCGCAGGCCAGACGGTGAGTGCGGACGGCCTGGGCGTAGTCGGCGAGCACCCTGTCGCGGGCCTCCCGTCGGAGGATCGCGTCGACGAACGCGCGGGCGGCGGCCCGGTGCGACGCCTCCCTGTCGACCGCGTGCCACTCGGACTGCCCGCCGACCCGGATCTCGCAGCCGTCCTCGGTGATCGTCACGCTCGCCCCGTCGGCGAACAGCTCCAGCCCGGCCCGGCGCTTGCCCGTGAACCGGCACGTGCTGGCCAGCGTCCCGACGGCGCCGGAGGCGAACCGTAGCGTCGCGACCGTGACCCCGTCCACGTCGGCGTCCGGCACCTGCGGCGGCGGGACGTCGTCGGAGATCGCGTAGACCTCGACGACCTCGCCGACGAGCGTCCGCAGCAGGTCGAGCAGGTGGACGACCTGCTCGATCAGCGGCCCACCGGAGCGGGCCCGCCGGCCCCACCAGGGTGCGTCGTCCGCGGTGTCGAGCCAGGTTCCGCTCACCAGCCGGATCGTGCGCCCGGCCAGTACCGCCCTGGCCCGTGCGACCGCGGCCGAGTACCGCCAGAGGTGTGCGACCGACGTCACGACCCCGGCGGACGCGACCCGGCGGGCCAACTCGTCCGGGGTGTCGCGGTCGACGCCGAGCGGCGTCTCCAGGAACAGCGGCACGCCCGCGTCGAGGATCTGTTCCTCGATCGGGCCATGGACGTCCGGCGGGACACAGACGTACACGGCGTGCGGACGGAGCGCGAGTAGCGCGGCGAGTGAGGTCGCGACGACTCCGCCGCTCGCGGCGGCGAGCCGGGTCGCCGCTCCGACGTCGGGATCGGTGACGCCGACGACCGTCACGTCGTGGAAGGTCGCCAGCGTGGAGGCATGTCTCGTCGCCGCCCGGCCGGCTCCGACGAGCCCGATGCGGCAGCGATTCCCCGTCACGGAGTGATTATCGGATGCGGACGGTCACCGATCGATACGCCGAGTCGTTTTTTGCCGGTGAGGGCCGGCGGTTTCTCCGCGCGCGTTTCCCCGTCCGGCCCGTGGACATCTCCCGATGGAAGAAATCCCCGGCGAACGGAGACGATCATGAGCACCCGGAGAGCACACGTGCCCGACGAGAACTCCGGCGACATCGGATTGCCGACCGGGCCCACCGGCCTCCCGCCCGCGGACGCCGGCGTGCGCCGCGAGGGCGCCGGAGTCTCCGGACGCCAGGCCGGCGAGCCCGACCTGACGAACCCCGGCGGCACCGGTCTCACCACGACCGACACCGAAGGCGACGCCGACCCGGCCTGAAGAAGGCCCGGTCACAGCGCGCGGAGGTAACCCGCGAAGCCCCCCGCCCTGGCATCCCGGCGCGCGCTGGTGAGTACGCGCACGCGCGTGCTGCCGACCACCCGCAGACCGGCGTCCACGGCCGCCCGCACCAGGGCCTGGTCTTCGCCGACCGCGACCGGACGGAACCCACCGGCACGCCGGTACGCGTCCCCGGTCAGGCCGAGGTTGGCGCCGTGCACGTGCCCGTGCTGCTCGCCCCGGACTCCCCGCCGGTAGGCGTCCCGGTACGCGGACACGGTCGCGTCCGGCCACTCCGACCAGTCGTCCACCTCGACGACCCCGGTCACCACCTCGGCGCCGGCCTCGGCCAGCCGCAGCTGCTCGGCCAGCCAGTCCGGACACACCCGCGAGTCCGCGTCGGTGCACGCCAGCCAGGTGGTGCCGGCCTGACCGGCCAGCGCCGCCGCCGCTCCCGCCGCGCGGGCCTGACCGACGTTCCGGGCCCGCACCTCGATCCTGCGGACGCCGGCGGCGGCGGCGGCGATCCGGGCCGTCCCGTCGCGGCACGAGTCGAGGACGACCAGGACGTCGACCGGCAGCGGCACGCGCGAACTCGCCTCGCGCAGAGCGTCCAGACAGGCTGGTAGCAGTTGTTCTTCGTCGTGGGCGGGCACCACGACGGCGATCCGGGTCAGCACAGGCCCTCGGCCTCGGCGACCGAACGTGCGGCCGGCGGGACGCGGGCGTAGACCTCGAGGCGGAAGTCGGCCTCGACGTGCGCGACCGTCCGTTCCAGCCCGGCACGCCCGGCGAACGCGGCGTGCACCGCATCGCCGCCCAGCGGATAGTCGGCGACCGGATGGCGCCAGTGCACCAGCACGAGGTCGCCACCGGGCTCCAGCGCCGTGACCGTGGCCTCGGCCAGGCGGCTCAGGGCGTCCGCGTCGAGGTAGTAGCCGACCTCGGAGAGGACGATCAGGTCGAACGGTCCGTCCGGGAAGTCGTCCGGGATCCGCAGCGCGGCGACCCGGGCGCCCGGCGCTCCGGCGAGCCGGGCCGTGGCGGCTTGCACCGCGGCCTCGGCGACGTCGGTGGCGAGCAGCGTGTCGCAGCGGGCCGCGAGCGCGGCGGAGAGCACGCCGATCGAGCAGCCGGGCTCGAACGCGGCGCGGTAGCGGCGGTGGGGGAGCGCGGCGAGCGTGAGCGCGTACTTGCGCTCCTCGTACCAGCGGGATCCGAAGCCCCAGGGGTCGCCGTCGTCCGCGTACATGCGGTCGAAGTAGTCGGTCGGGAGAGTCATGCGAAGAACACCTCGACGGGTCGATCGAAACGGGCCAGCACGTGCGGCGGCAGGATCGCGGCGTCGTGATCGGCCGGGCCGAGCGGCCGGGTCTGGGTGACGAACGCGTTCAGCGCGTGGCGCTTGGCCGCACGCTCGGCGCCGGTGAGCACCAGGCGGCGGCAGCGGTCCCAGGGGACGCGGGGGTCGTCCGGGGTGGCCCAGTGCCAGGTCCAGATCGGGTACTCGACCAGCACCGCCCCGGTGGCGGCACAGGCCGAGGCGGCAGCTCGGCCGACGGCTTCGTGGTCGGGGTGCCCGTCGTGGCGCCAGCTCGCCAGGCACCAGCGGCCCGGAGTGAGGAGCCGTCGGAGCGCGGTGGTCAGCGCGGCTTCGTCGACGGCTCCGTCGGGGTGGGCCAGGCGGTGGATTGCCGGGGCGGTCCGGCCCAGCCGGGCCAGCGCCTCGTCGGTCTCGGCCCGGCGCAGTGCGGCGAGCGCGGCCGGGCGGTGGACGGTGCTGTGCGGGTGCGACGCCTCCCCGTCGGTCACCGCCACGATCTCGACGTCCGGCAGGCGGGCGAGCAGGCCACCGGCGCCGAGTACCTCGTCGTCGGGGTGCGGGGCGACGACCAGCGGGGACGTGGCCGGTAGTTCCAGGGGTGGCCAGGCCGCGTCCCAGGCCCGCCACTCCGACTCGGCCGTGCCGACGCCGTTGATCAGCGGGGTCACCACCCGGCTCCGGTCTCGACGACGTCGGCACCGAGGTCGGCGAGGTCGCGTTCGGCGTGGCTCTGGCGCAGGTAGACCGTGAGGTCGGCGACTCGGCGGGCGTGGGCGGCGTCCTGGCAGAGCGGTTTCGCGCCGAGCGCGCGCCCGACCCGGTCGAGCGTCGTGGTCGCGGCCGCCTCCACCGTGGCCCGGACCCGCCGGACCGGTCGCCGCAGCCGCTCGGCCGAGAAGTCCGCGTCGATCAGTCCCGCGACCTCCGTGAGCAACGCCGCCGCCGCGCCGAGCGCCGCGTCGACCGCGCCGAGGTGCGCCATCAGGTGCGGATCCGCCGCTCGCGGCTCGGCGCCGGCACCCCGTGGCTCACGTCCACCGCCCGGCGTTTCGGCGTCTGCGGTGACCGCGCGCGGCGAGCCGAGCCCGGCCGCCCGGAGCAGAGCCTGGGCCACGCCGACGGCGGCGCCGTGCCAGCACGCGGCCACACCGGCTCCGCCGGCCCAGAACCCGGGGCGGGCGGTGTAGTCGCCGGGGCCGCCGACCGGGAGGGCGGGGGTCCGGTCGAAACGGATCGTCCGGCTGTCGCTGGCAGCCATGCCGACCGCCGGCCAGGTCCCATCCAACGGCGTGACGCCCGGCCCCCGCACGTCCACCGCGAACAGCCGCACACCGTCCTCGCCGGCCGCGGTCACCAGCGCCCGCTCGCACACCCCGGCTCCCGAGCACCACGGCCGCTCGCCGCTCAGCCGCCAGCCCCCACCGTCGTGAACGGCGGTAACGGACCGGGGAACGGCCGCCCACACCCCCCACGGCGCCTCGCCCGGCTCCGGCCCGGCGAGCTCGGAGAGGATCGCCACCGCGTCCGCGTGGCCTTCGGCCAGCCGGGCGAGCACCGGATCGGCCCGGCCGAGCGCACCGAGCACGGCGAACCGCTCCGCGGTACGTCCCGCACCCGGGAGCGGCAGATCGAGGAACCCGGTCTTGCGGGCGGCGAGGAACGCGTCGGCGGGCGGAAGTCCGGTGAGCTCAGCGGGCAGATCGAGATCGGTTCGCACAGCGATGTTGGTCCCCGGATGGCGCGTATCTATGCGTGAGCTGGGGGGTATTCAGCCGCTCACGCGCAGTGTTGCCCAGACGACCTTGCCCTCGTCGATCGGCAGGTGGCCCCACGCCGTCGCGAACTCCTGCACGAGCATCAGCCCACGGCCGCTCAGCGCGCCGACCGGCGGGAACGCGTCCGGAGCGTGCGGCGGCGTGGGGTTTCCGTCGGCCACCGTGAGGTGCAGCAGCCCGCGGCGCAACACCACCGCGACGGTCAGATCGGTGCCCGCGTGCTGGACCGCGTTGCTGGCGAGCTCCGACATGATGAGCTCGGCGGGCAACGTGAAGTCTCCGAGTCCCCAGTTCGTGCACGCCTCCGAGACCATCGCGCGGGTCTGCGAAAGTGCCATCGTCCCGGGCCGGAGCCGCTTCTCGAGGCGCCGGTGGACGGGGAGCCCGAACGGGGCGGCGTCCAGCGCGGCCTCGACCGAGTCGTGCACCGGGATCTGCCAGATGCGGCCCACGGGCTCGAGCGCGGTCCGGACCGAAGGTGGCTCGGCGACGAGAACCAGTGGCACCGGTGGCCAGGCGACGGCGCGGCGGCTCACCGCACCGAAGACGGTCAGCGCGGCCGGGCGGGCGATCTCGATCCGGGAGAGGTCGACGACCACCGCGTCGGGGCACTCGGCCAGGCATTTGAGCAGCGCGGCGCGCACCTGGGCGACCGTGCCGAGCCGCAGTACCCCGTCCACCTGGATCACGGTGACCGGGGCCGTGCGGTCGATCTCGCAGCTGAGCATCCATGGCCTCGTCTCGCGACGCATCCTGCGGGCGGCTTCTGCGCCCACCGGTCGTGACATGCCCTGACCGACCGAAAGAATTCGTCGAATCGAGATGGTAACTCGGATCCCGGACGGACGGACGGTCGTGTCGGGGACGAAGGGGCGGGGTACCCGGCTCGGCAACGGGGTAAGGGGTAGCCATGAGCGGAGACCCGGACGCGCTGATCGTGACGATGAAACGGGTGGCGAGCACACTCAAGGCGGCGGAACTGCCGTTCGCGCTGGCCGGGGGGTTCGCTGTCTACGCGAGAGGCGGGCCGGCGTCCACGCACGACGTCGACTTCCTGATCCGCCCGTCGGACGTCCGGTCGGCGCTGGGGGCCTGCGTCGAGGCCGGGCTCCGGTCCGAGTTTCCGCCGGAGGATTGGCTGGTCAAGGTCTACGACGGCGACTGCCTGGTCGACCTGATCTTCCGGCCGTCCGAGCGCGAGGTCACGCTCGACATGCTGGAGCGCGCCGAGGAGATGCCGGTCGAGGCGGTGCGGATGCCGGTGCTCGCGGCGACCGACCTGCTGCTCAACAAGCTACTGGCGTTCACCGAGCACTACTGCGACCTGTCCACGGTGTTGCCGCTGGCCCGAGCTCTGCGCGAGCAGATCGACTGGGAGCTGGTGCACGACTCGACCGCGCACTCGCCCTACGCCGAGGCGTTCCTGCTCGCGGCCGAACGGCTGGGGATCGCGCCGGCCGGCACGCTCCGCCTGGCCGGCCTCGGCCACGACGCCGGCCCCGCGAGCACCGGCGCCGCTCAGTCCGCCGCGCTGGTCAGCTCGGGTAGTAGCCAGGGAGCCACGTAGTCGCGGACCCCGGGCGCGGCCAGGTGCAGCCCGTCGCTGCGGAGCGGGATTCCGTCGACGTCGGCGGTGTAGCGGCCTCCGGGGCACAGGCGCGTACCGAGGTCGACGATCCGGACGCGCGTCGGATCGGCCCGGGCGGTCTCCCGGAGCATCCGGTTCCAGGCGTCCATCCGGTCCGGTTCGTCCTCGGGGTACACGCTGCCGTCGCGGCGCTCGTACCGGTGGTTGTAGGGGGCGGTGGCCAGCACGACCCGGGCGCCGTCCGCGGTCAGCACCCGGATCATCGTCGCCAGCTCCGTGCGCAGGTAGGCGTCGTACGACGACTCGCCGATGTGCTGCCACCGGCCGTCGAGCTTCCGGTCGAGCACCTCCCACCGCGCCAGCACGACCAGCGCGAGGTCCGGCCGGTCGGCGCGGACACCCGCGGCCCAGTACGCGTCCCAGCGCGGGCACCGGGCGTAGGGCGGCTGGATCTTCGACGCGTTGCGGACCGGTCCGGACCGGGCGATTCCGCAGCCGATCAGCGATCGGTTGGTCACGGTTGCGTTCCGCAGGCGCGGCAGGCCGACCGCGAGGCTGTTGGCCACGGAGTCGCCGAAGATCGTGATCCGCAGCGGTCCGGGCACCCGTCCCGGCCGGCTGAGCAGAACACCGCTGCGGACGTCCGGCAGAGCGGCGGTGGGTGCGGTCGTCCGGGGCTGCTGGGGCGTGGTCAGCACCACCGAACCCGCGGCGACGCACGCCAGCGCGGTCAGCGTGACGAGCACCGGCCGCGTCCGTGGCCACCGGCGGGCCCGGACCGGGCGGCTGAGCAGCCGGTAGGTCGCCACCGCGAGAACCCCGGTGAGCGCGCACCGAGCGGCCAGCAGCGGCACGCCGGACAGCCCGGTGCGCTCGGCGTCCAGGGCCAGGAACACCGGCCAGTGCCAGAGGTACAGCTCGTACGAGACGCGGCCGAGCGCCGGCAGCGGCCCGGCCGAGAGCACGGCGGCGAGCGGCCCGTCCGGACGACGCTCGGCGGCGCCGATCACGACCGCGACCGCGAGGACGACCGCCACCAGCCCGCCCCGGTACAGCGCCGGACCGGCGTCGTCGAGCAGCAGCAGCGCGGCGGCCAGCGTGCCGAGCGCGATCAGTACCGACGGTGACCACCGCCGGGGAGCCGCGTGCACCGGCCGGTACCGCTGCGCGCTCAGCACCAGCGCGAGCGCGCACCCCACCAGCAGCCCGAAAGCCCGGGTGTCGCTGCCGTAGTAGGCCCGATCGGGCTCGGCGCCGGGGACGTGGAGCAGCGCCATGGCCGTGGCGGACGCGGCCGCCGCGGCGAGCGTGCCCAGCAGCAGCCCCCGGCCCCGCCACCGGATCAGCGCCGCCCCGGCGATCAGCGGCCAGAGCAGGTAGAACTGCTCCTCGAGCGCGAGTGACCAGGTGTGCTGCAGCGGGGACGGCGACGCGGTGAGCACTGCGTAGCCGTCGCCCCGATCCAGCATCCGCCAGTTCGCCACGTACGACAGCGCGGCCAGAGCGTCCCCACGCAGTGGTAGTTGCTCTTCGGGCGCAACCAGCCAGTGCGCGCACCCGGTCACCGCGGTCACCATCGCGAGCAGCGCAGGCAGCAGCCGGCGGGCGCGGCGGCCCCAGAACGCGGCGAGCCGGATCCGGCCGGTCCGTTCGTGCTCGGCGAGCAGCAGCGTGGTGATCAGGTAACCGGAGAGGACGAAGAACGCGTCGACGCCGAGCCAGCCGCCGGGCAGCCACGACACTCCACCGTGGAACAGCAGCACGACGACGACCGCGATCGCCCGCAGTCCGTCCAGCGCCGGCCGATGGGCGAGCCGGAGCCGCTCGGTCCTTTGTGGTCGTTGTACTCGCGGTGACTGGAGGGTGAGTACGGAGTCCGGCATCCGCCGGATGGTAGGTGGACAAACAGCACTAAAGGGCGTACCGGCCGTTACGTGACGATTTGGTCCATCACGACGATCGCTCCGGCGGTCTGGCCCGCGCGGTACACCAGCGGGCTGGCTCCGACCCGGACCTGTACCGACCTTCCCTTGCGGTTTATCGCGTCGACGAGCAGCTCTTCCGGCTCGTCGCCACCGTTGAGCACCTGCCGCACGAGCGGCCGGAGCTGGTCGGTGGAGATGCCGATGTCGAGGTTGAGCAGGTGCTGGCCCACCGCCTCCTCCGGACGCAGGCCCCAGAGGTCTTCGGACTGCCGGTTCCAGACCCGCACGACCAGGTCGGAGTCGACGACGATGACGCCGCTGCGCAGGCTGCGCAGTATCGACTCGAGGAACGCGTTGGCGTCATTGAGCTGGTCGGTGCGTTCACGCAGTTCGTCGTTGATCGACTGGAGCTCGTCGTTCGTCGACTGGAGCTCCTCGTTCATCGTCTCCAGTTCTTCGTTCGCGGACTGGAGCTCCTCGTTGGTCGTCTCGAGCTCCTCGACCGTGGACTGGAGCTCCTCGTTGGTGGTCTCCAGTTCCTCGACCGTGGACTGCAGTTCCTCGTACGCGGTCTCGATCTGACGGTTCGCGTACTCGAGTTCGTCCTGGAGCTTGCGGTAGCGGGTGACGTCGTTGGCGAACACCGCCGCACCGGCGTGCTGGCCGTCGGCGCTGATCAGCGGCACGACCTGGAGATCGAGGAAGAGCTTCTCGCCGGGCGACCGGGGCCACTCGACATCGCGGATCCACACCGGACGCCGGTCGCGCCGCACCTCCTCGAGGTGCGGTCGCAGCTCCACCGGACGGTAGGACAGGTCGAGGTCGAGGAACGGGCACCCGAGGTCGCGGGTGGAGATGCCGAACAGGGCCTCGGCCCGCTGGTTGACCCCGGCGACCGTGCCGTCGTCGGTGACCACGATCGTCGCCACCGGCGCAGTGAGCAGCGCCTCGGTCTGCAGCCGATCGGCACCGAGGAGTTCGCGCAGCGCGTTGCGGGCGCTGTTGCCGCTGGAAATCACGCCGAGTCCCGGTACAGCACGCGGAACCTTCCGGAAAAACCGCCGTTTGAGGTCGAGGGGAGTGAACAGCTGCCCGTGGCTGAGCAGCATCTCGGCCTTGCCGAGAAACAGTACGCCGATGTCGTTCAGTGCGAAATTGAATCGGGCCAGCACCCGGGACTGCGTTTCCGCGTTGAGGTACATCAGCGTATTGCGGCAGGTCAGGAAGTCCACGCGACTGATCGGCGCATCCTGGACCAGGTCGTTGCGGCCGAAGATCACCCCGCGCCGGAGGTCCTTCGCGAACACGTACCGGGTCCCGGACCGCTCGAAGTACCGCTCGAGCAGGTCCGCCGGGACGGCCCGGGTTTCCTTCTCGCCGTAGGTCGCCTGCCGGGCGATCGCGAGCGCCTCGTCGTCGACGTCGGTCGCGTAGATCTTGACCCGGTCGCGGAACTCCTCCGGACCGAGGATGTCGGCGAGCAGCATCGCGATGCTGTAGGCCTCTTCACCGGTGGCGCAACCCGCGCACCAGATGCGGATGGTCTCCGACGGCTTCTTCGCGCTGATCATCTGGGGGATGATCTCGCCGCGCAGCTGGACCCAGGACTCCTGGTCGCGGAAGAACCCGGTGACGTTGATCAGGACCGTGTTGAACAGGATCGTGTACTCGTCCTGGTGTACCTGGAGGTAGGGAGGTACTCGGTCCAGCCGCCCTCGAGGTTCAACGCCTGCGTCCGGCGGGCGACCCGGCGCATGAGGCTCGAGCGCTTGTAGCCGGTGAAGTCGAACCCTCTGCTCTCCTTGAGGAATTCGAGTAGCGCCTCGAAGGCAGGGTCGTCCTCGGTCACAGGAGTCCTCACTGACGGCAGTGCGGGGTCGTGCAGGCAGGGTAACCGGTGAACGGGTCAGCCTTGGCCCGGCGGTTCCCGGGCGAGGAGGTCGCGGATCAGCCGGGCGGATTCGCTGAGCTCGTCGGCCGCGCTGATGTTGCTGCCCGCGGTGAGCGGGGCGCCCCGGTCGAGCGCCGACTCGGCGAGCCGCCGGTGCAGCGCGGCCTTGTCCTCCATCGTGCGCAGGGCCATCCAGAGCGCACTCTCCACCGCGGTGTTCTGCCGGTCGAGCAGGCTGTCGGGCGACCAGGCGTGGCCGACCCGGCAGCGGTAGCGGGTCATCGGCCCTTCGGTCACCGCGAACAGGGCTCCACTGCAATCGGGGCACCCGAGCCCGGCCGGGATGCCCGGCCGGTGGGAATCGTTGAGTTCGTCCATGTTCAGCTCCGCGATCGCGGTCTCGTGCTGCAGCAGCGGATCGGCCGGTTCGGCGTCGGGGGTCGGGTCTTCGCCGACCAGGAGGGCGATGATCGGGCCGATCTTGTCGGCCGGTGCGACGGTGGCACTGCCGCAGACCGCCAGGGCGGCGCGGGGCATCCCGTCGTAGAGCGCGTCGTCGGGATCCTGGACCACGGCGACGCCGGAGTGGCGGGTGATCGTGGCGAGACCGGCGGCGCCGTCGTCGAGCATGCCGGAGAGGACGACGCCGACGACCGCAGAGCCGTGCACCCGGACCGCGGACCGGAACAGCGGGTCGATGGCCGGGCGGTGACCGTTCTCCCGCGGCCCTCGGGAGAGCACGCAATGACCGTCGCTGACGGTCAGATGGTGATCCGGCGGGGCCACGTAGATGTGGCCGGTCCGGAGGTGGTCGCCGTCCTTGACCGTGGTGGCCGGCAGCGGACCGGACCGGTCGAGAATCGACCCGAGCACGCTGGTGCCACCGGGCGAGGTGTGGAGGACGACGAGCACCGAGGCCGGCAGATCCGGGGGGAACCCGCGGACCACTGCGCGCAGGCTTTCCACGCCGCCGGCGGAGGCACCGATGACGACGAGCGGTCGGCCTGGCATGGAGGGGCCCCCTTCGTGGGTGTGTCTCCCCGGGATCGCTGACTGTGACGGACGTTACTCGCGCGGAGCGCCGGAGTCCCCTCCCGGCGTGTGCCCGCTGCGGATCGTGGGTAACTCCTGGCCACAGAAAGATTGCGCGGACCCGGAGGGCGGTGGTGGTCGTGGCGGGGATGCGCGTCGCACCGCGGCTCGACGGGAACGCCGCCGACCTGCTCCATTTCTACCCGGCGATGGAGGCGGGTGTGCGCCACGTCGATGACCGACCGGCACGGGTCAAGCGGGACTGCACGGTTCCGGCCGACCCGTCCGCTTCGGCGACGGCAAGGCGGTTCCTTCAGCAGGCAGCCGCTGACTGGAACCTGTCGCCGGATCTGACCGAGATCGCTCAGCTGGTCGTCAGCGAGCTGGTCTCCAACGCTGTCGAACACGCCGGTACGTCGTCCACCGTCGTGCTCGAGTTGTCCGAGGGAGAGCTCACTGTCCGTGTCCGTGATGGCTCGACCGTCCAGCCGGTGGCCCGGCCCCTGGACATGGTCAGCTTCCGTGGGCGTGGGCTGCCGCTGATCGACCGGGTGAGCGATCGCTGGGGAATCGTGAACGACGACGACGGGAAAACGGTCTGGGCAACGCTGCGCGACGTTTAGACCGCGCTGCCGGGTTACCCGGCGGCGTATGACCTTCGGAAGCCTGATGTTCGTCGGTAACGCCACCGTGCTGTTGCGGCTCGGCGGGTTCACTGTCCTCACCGATCCGAACTTCCTGCACCGGGGCGAGTTCGCATACCTCGGCTACGGGCTCGTCACCCGACGCCTGACCGAGCCGGCGATCGCGCTCGAGTCGTTGCCGCCGCTGGACGCCGTGGTGCTCTCCCATCTGCACGGGGATCACTTCGATCGGCGGGCGTCCCGGGGGCTCGTGCGCACGACGCCGATCGTCACGACGCCGCACGCGGCCGGGCGGCTGGTCAAACGGGGTTTCCGGGCGGCCGAGGCGCTCCGGCCGTGGACCGCGTGGGAGTCGCGCCGCGGGAAAGAGGTCCTGCGGGTCACCGCCGTACCCGGGCAGCACGGCCCGGCGCTCGTCCACCGGCTCCTGCCGCCGGTGATGGGCAGTGTCGTCGATCTCGTGCGGGACGGGACCCGGGTGTTCCGGCTCTACCTCAGCGGCGACACGCTGTGCCGGCCGTGGCTCGGCGAAATCGCCGAACGCTTCGACGGCATCGACGCCGCACTCGTCCACCTGGGCGGGACGAAGGTGCTCGGCGTCCTGGTGACGATGGACGGCAAGCAGGGGGCGGACCTGGTCGAGCTGGTGCGGCCGTCGACGGTCTACCCGATCCATTTCGACGACTACCGGGCGTTCAAATCGCCGCTGGCCGAGTTCGTCTCCGAGGCGGCCCGGCGGGGCATCAACGACGTGCGTGAGCTGCACAGAGGCGACACCGTTCCGCTGTTTCGAACGGAGGGCGACGGGCATCCCGGTTCGCATGCGCCTGCCTGAACCACGTGGTGTCCTCAGCGAATCGCTCGTCGGAGTGCTGGACGGTTCGACGTCCGGGATCCTCGACACTGGGCCGGCGGAAGTCGCCGAGCCCTGGCTGGACGACGATCTGCAACTTTCGCTCTGGATGCTCTACGAACTGCACTACCGGGGCTTCGACGGCGTCGACCCCGACCTGGAGTGGGACCCGGAGCTGATCCGGCTGCGCGGCGGCCTGGAGACCCGGTTCCTGGACGGTGTGCGTGCCGCCGTGACCGTTCCGGAGGCGCGGTCGGTGGCCGCGGGGCTGACTTCGCTGGCCGGCCAGGACACCGGGCCGTCGATGAGCCGGTACCTGCAGCGCACGGCGACGCTCGAGCAGTTCCGCGAGTTCGTCGTCCACCGCTCGATCTACCACCTCAAAGAGGCCGACCCGCACAGCTGGGGGATTCCGCGGCTCGGCGGCCGGCCGAAAGCGGCGCTGGTCGAGATCCAGTCCGACGAGTACGGCGGCGGTCGCCTCGAGCGGATGCATGCCGAGCTGTTCCGCACGACGATGGCGTCGCTCGGGCTCGACACCGGGTACGGCGCCTACCTCGGATCGGTGTCGGCGCCGACGCTGGCGACCAACAACCTGATGTCGCTGTTCGGCCTGCACCGACGCTGGCTCGGTGCGCTGCTGGGCCACCTGGCGGCCTACGAGATGACCTCGTCGATCCCGAACCGGCGGTACGGCAACGCGCTGCGGCGACTGGGCGGCGACGCGAACGCGACCCGCTTCTACGACGAGCACGTGACCGCCGACGCCGTGCACGAGCAGATCGCCGCCCACGACCTGTGCGGTGGGTACGTGGAGCAGAACCCCGCGGCGGCACCGGACGTACTGTTCGGCGCCGCCGCCGGCCTGTTCCTGGACGACGTGGCCGCGTCCTGGATCCTGGCCCGGTGGGAGAGCGGGCGGTCAGCCCTTGAACCCCACGAGCTTGTGAGTCCCGTCGCAGAACGGCTTGCGCCCGGACTTGCCACACCGGCATAGCGCCACGGTGGCCCGCTCCGGATCGATCTCGCCGCCGTCCTGATCGCGGAGACGGAAGTCTCCGCGGATCAGTAACGGCCCGTCCTCGTACATCGTCACCGTGACGTCGTTCAGACTTCCGCGTTCTTCCACACGCTTCCTTCCGCGAACGCCCGGGCGCGCAGGCGTCCGGCGGCAATTTCGGTCCGGAACACCGGCTGGCAGGCGGTCGCCGGGCCGCGCAGCGGCTCGCCGTCGACCAGGCGGAACACCGAGCCGTGCCAGGGACAGGTGATCCGCGGCTCACCCGGCCCATCGGTCACCCCGCCCTCGTGCAACGGCCCGCCGACGTGCGAGCACTCCGACGCCAGGACGTGGACGCCGTCGCCGTTCGCCCGCCGGTAGACGACCACGGTGGTGTCACCCACCTCGCGTCGCACCGGCTCGCCGATCGGGAAGTCCGAGAGCGGGCCGAGGTCGATCCAGCGGTCGCCGGCGCGGCGCATCGCCCCTTCGGCGTGATTGACGCCGCCGGCCTGCGAATACGCGAGGTGGCCGCCCAGCGCGCCACCGAGGCCGACCGCGGCCAGCCCGAGCAGCGCGAGCCCGGCACCTTTGACCTGGTGCCCGTTCTTGCGCGCCGACCAGGACGCGGCGTACAAGGTCACCCCGACCGTGTTCGCGGCAGCGTGGACCAGCCCGACCCGGCGCTGGTCCGGCTCGAGGTCGGCCCAGTCCGCGAACCCGGCCGCCATCGCCGCCGGTGCGGTGAGCAGCCCGAGCGCGATCAACCGGCGCGAGGCATTGCGTCCGCCGGGGGTGAAGTCGAGGGCGCTGGCCGAGATCCAGGCGCCGACCGGCACCTGGACGAGGATCGGATGAACGGGATGGCCGAGCCATCGACCGTGCAAAAGATCAGCGATCCGCGCGTTCGGGATCGTCGAGTGGACGGCTCCCGCGATCGCCTCCGCGACGGGATCGAGGGGACGGGCGTTCTCCAGGCGGGAAAACAGTGCTCGGATCACCGACATAGTGCCCCGGTTACCCGCCGGGCGGTCGATCACACTACGAACGCCCGATTTGGGTGTGGGCTCCGATTGACCGGGTAGGTCCGTGATCCCTTCGACGGAGGAGCACGGATGAGTTGGCAGGGACCTGATCCGAGCCGGACGCCGGGACTCGAGCCGGGCGGTGGCGTGCCGCCCGGTGAGACGCCCCCGGGTGAGGGCGGAACCTCGGCGATCACTCATCAGGAGAAAGGCCCGGCGCCGAAGTGGGTGCCGTGGGCGGTGATCACCGCCCTCGGCGTGGTCGTGCTGATGGTGGCGCTGCTCATGCTGGTCCGGGTGTTCCTGATGGCCTCGGACTGAGGGTTAGGCCGTCAGCCGAAGAGCCGCAGGGGGCGGAGCAGCGGGGATCGGTCGCCGGCGTTGGCGCGGATGCCGTCGATCACGTCGTCGAGGGCCTGGGCGGCGGTACGCAGCGGCGTCCAGCCCAGTTCGCCCCGGGCCCGGGCGCTGTCCAGCAGCGGATGTCCGAGCAGCATGTCCACCCAGCCGACGTCGACCGGTTGCAGCCGGGTGACCCAGGTCGCGGCGGCGGCGGTCCGGAGCGCTCCGGCCGGAAGCCGCACCCGCCGGGCGCCGAACGCCGTCGCGAGGTCGTCCGGGGTGAGCGGGGCCGCCGGGGCCAGGTTGAACGCGCCGCCGGCCCGCGAAGCCAGGATGCGCAGCACGGCGTCGGCGACGTCGTCCGCGTGGACGACCTGGGTGACGGTCTCGTCCGGTAGCGGCAGGACCGGGAGCCGCAGCCGGGCGAGCGGGCGGGCCGGGGCGGGCAGGAAGTAGCGCAGCAGTTCGGCGGCGGCGCGCTTCTGCACGACGAGCGCCGGTCTGATCCGGGTGACCGTCGACAGCACGCCCCGGCGCTCGGCGGCATCGAGCAGGCGCTCCGCCGCGGCCTTGTCCCGGCTGTACGACGACGTCGGGATGCCGCCGGTGGCCCAGGACTCGTCGACCAGTCGGTCCTTCGGCCCGGCCGAGTAGGCGCCGACCGAGGACGCGTGCACGAGATGCGGCACACCGGCGGCCGCGGCGGCGGAAATCACGGCTTCGGTGCCGAGCAGGTTCGTGCGGATCAGCCGCCGGCGGTCGTGGCTCGGCTGGATCGCCCAGGCCAGGTGCACCACGGCGTCGGCGTTCGCGAACGCGGCGCGCAGGGTGGCGTCCGCCTGAACCGAACCGACGTCGCAGGCGACCCAGCGCGTTCCGGGAGGGGCGGCTCGGTCCGGCGGGACCCGCCGGACGATCCCGACCACCTCCGTGCCGGATCTCAGAGCCGCCCGAACAACAGCACTTCCGACATTTCCACTCGCTCCGGTCACCGCGATGCGCATGACAGGGCGGTTCCCCGTGAGGACTTCGGCAACCACGGAAGGTTGCCACGAGACTGTTACTCTCGGCCCGTCCCAGAGGTAGGCGTTCCAGAGTCGAGAAATCGCGTGAGTCAAACGTCCGACACCGTCGTGGCAACACCGGCACCGGAGCCGTCGTCTGAGGCAACCGCGCCCCCCGCCGAGCCGCGCTGGCAGCGGATCCTCACCGCCGTCGTGGCCGCGACGATCATCGGCTACGCGCTGATCGGCATCGGTTCGCCGCTGCTCGGTCTGAAGGTGTTCGCGGCGACCGACATGATCGTCGACAAGGCACCGTACGCGGAGTCGCTGTCCGGCATCGAGCCCAGCAACACGTTCCTCAACGACACCGTCGACTCGGTGGTGCCGAACTCGACGCTGTTCGGTGAGCTGTTGCGCGGCGGCCACCTCGCTCTGTGGAACCCGTACCAGATCGGCGGCTCGGCGTTCGGCTCGACGCCGAACAACGCGGTCTACAACCCGCTGACGGTTCCTTATTTGATCCTGCCCGGGCAACTGGCGCCCGGATACGTGAAGCTGCTGGAGATCGTGGTCGCCGCCGGTGCCACGTTCCTGTTCCTGAGGCGGTTCCGGCTCGGACGGGCGGCGGCCGGGCTCGGCGGGCTGATCTACGTCGGCAGCGCGTTCATGATCGCCTGGACGAACTGGCCGCAGACCCGGGTCGCGGCATTCATACCGGCGGTGTTCTGGTGCGTCGAGCGGCTGGTCGAGTCGCGCCGAGCGCGCGACGGGGCACTGCTGTGCCTGGCGGTCGCGGCGATGCTGCTCGGTGGGTTCCCGGCGGTGACCGGGTACACGATCCTGTTCGCCGGTGCCTACCTCCTGGTGCGGGTTTTCGCCACGTACGGGCGGGCCTGGAAACCGGTCGCGGGCGTCGTTCTGGCCGCTGGTGCCGCGCTCGGCGGCGCGGTCGCCCTGGCCGCGGTGCAGCTGCTGCCGTTCGTCTCGGCGATGTCCGGCGTCTACATCCGTGGCCGGGGTCAGACGTCCGCCGACCACCTGGCGCCGGTGACCGCGCTGACGTCGGTCGTCCCGTGGGCGTTCGGCACGACCGATCCCTACCGCGGGCCGTACTGGTATCTGGGGTCCAACCTGGTCGAAGCGACCATGTACATGGGCACGGCCGCGGTGCTGCTGATCCTGGTCGCGGTCGCGCGGCCGCGAGCAGCGGTGGCGCGGCTGCCGCGCGGCGGCTTCACGTTCCTCGTGCTGTCCCTGTTCCTCGGGCTGACCGTCTCGTACGCCGGTGGCCCGCCGTTGGCCCTGCTCCAGAAGCTGCCGGTGCTGTTCTCCGACAACTACGTCGGCCGCATGCGCAGCGTCCTGTGCTTCCTGCTCGCCGTGCTCGCCGCGGTCGGCTTCGACCTGCTCGTCCGTCGTACGGTTTCGTCGGACGCCGAGCCGGCCGGCGTTCTGTCGCGGCTCCCGTCGCGGGTCTTCGTGGTGTGGCCGGGGCTGGTGTTCGCGGGCGCCGGGCTCATCGGGGTGGGCCTGCTCTGGCGCGGGCGCCGGGCGGCGGAGATCGCCCACGAGGGTTCTGAAGCGTCGGAACGGGTGAGCTGGTTCGACTCGCAGGTGCTGTGGGCGACGCTGTTCGTGGTGCTGGCCGCGGCCGCCGTGTACGTGCTGTGGCGCTGGGGGCGGTCGTCGCGGGTGTTCGTGGGCGCGGCGGCGCTGCTGATCCCGGTGCTGGTGATGGTGCAGGCCCTGACGTTCGCGGTGCCCTATTGGCCCCGGTCGGACAAGAGCACGTTCTACCCGGTGACCGACGTGCACCGCTTCCTGGAGTCGCACCTCGGCGACGATCGGTACGCCTCGGCCGGGACGATGTTCGTCGGGTCGGACTCGTACTACCGGCTCCGGGCGCTGAACGGCCACCAGTTCATCGGTAAGGCCTTCGGCGAGGCGCTGGACGGCATGCCCGACTGGAACCTCAGCGACCCGCCGACCTACGTCAACTTCCGGCCGGAACTGAAGGCCGCGCAGCAGCCACTCTTCGACCGGCTGGGCGTCAAGTACTTCGTGACCTCGCCGTGGGATCCGGTGTTCGGCTCGGCGACGCCGGCTCCGGCCTCGTCGGGCTCGGTGACGGTCGGTGGTGACCAGCCGCTGCGGGTGGCGCTGCCGGGCAGCGGGCCGGTGCGGGGCGTGACGCTGACCGTGACCACGGCGTTCCACCCGACGTCCGACGCGCACGTGACCGTGAGCCTGCGTGACCCGGCGGGCAAGGAGGTGGCGCGCGCGTCGCGCCAGGTGTTCGCGACCGGGGACGACGAGCGGGGCACGTCGGGCACGTCGTCGGGCGTGGAAACGGGGGTGCCGGCCGGCGCCGGGTTCACGATCCCGATCTCGGCCGAGGCCGTGCCGGCCGGAACCGTGCTGACCGCGGTCGTGTCGCAGGACTCGTCGACGCCGATGGTCGTGCGCGACTCGGCCGGCGTGGTGCGGCCGAGTGCCGACGGGCTGCGGCTCGTGTACGCCGGGAACGCGGTCGTGTACCAGCGGTTGACCGCGCTGCCGCGGATCCGGTGGGCGAATCAGGTGGTCGTGGAGCCGTCGGCGACGAAGCGGGTGGCGCTGGTGAACAGCCGGTCGCTGGGCGCGAACCAGGTCGTGCTGGACTCGGCCGGGCCGGCGGCGACGGCCGGGAGTACGGCGTCGATCTCGGGGCTGAACGATGGCTTGGACACCATCTCGGCGCGGGTGTCCGCGTCCGGGGCGGGGTATTTGGTCGTGGCGGACGCTCTGCAGACCGACTGGGTGGTCACCGTCGACGGTAAGCCGGCGTCGCTGGTGCCGGCCGACCACGGCGTCGTGGCGGTCGCGGTGCCGGACGGGGTGCACACCGTGGCGCTGTCGTACCGGACGCCGTACCACCGGGCCGGCACCTACCTGACCGCGGCGACGGCGCTGGTGCTGGTAGCGGTCTTCGCCGGAGGCTGGTGGCGCGATCGCCGCCGGCGGCGGTCGGACCCGCCCGCGGAGGCCGTAGCGGGGTGAGCCGCGCGCCTGGCCGCGGTTGGATGGGTTCGCGGTTGGACGGGTTCCCCGTCGGATGGATCTGCGGCCCGAGGCGCCCGTGGCGGTCGTGGTCTGGCGGCCGTGGCGGGGTGAGTTCTGGCAGATGACCCGTGGTGAACCGGCCCATGGCGGAGCGGTGATCCAGCCGCGGTGAACCGGCGTATGGCGGTCGGCGGCGGACCGGCCCGTGGCGGCTGGTGGTGGGACCGGCCGGTGGTGGACCGGTCCGTGGCGGCGCGCGGTGAATCGGCCGTGGTGAGCCGTCCGTGGCGGTCGGTGGTGAACCGGTCCGTGGTGAACCCGTCCGTGGTGCACCGGTCGGTGGAGTACCGGTGCGCGGCGCACCGGTCGGTGGTGCGCCCACCGGTCCGTGGTGCACCGGCCGTGGTGAACGGTCCGTGGCGCACCGGCCCGCGGGGCACCGGCTCGCGGCGCGCCGGTTCCGTGGTGCACCGGTCCGTGGCGGCTCTGCGGCGGACTGGCCCGGGCCGGGGCCGGCCCGGGGGCGGCGGGTCGGGGTTCGCCGTATTGCGGGGGTCGTTGGGTGGTTACCGGGTGACTCGGAACATGTAGCAGCCGTAGGCGACGTTGCGGCTGTGGATCTCGGTGACGTCGGGGTCGGTGAAGATGTCGGCGATCTCGGCCTCGGGGTCGGTGCCGTCGTGCACGCGCGTGGCGCCGTGGATTCGGCCGCCGGCGTCGTAGGCGCGGAGGACCTGGGGGCGGCCTCGCCAGTCGCTGGGGTAGCCCTGGTCGGCCGGGCCGTCGCAGGGCTCGGCGTGGGCGAAGACCGGGCCGCGCTCGCGGTAGGGACCGTCGGGGGTCGGGAGTTCGTACGCGAACAGCAGGAGCCGCTCGCCCGGGTGGGCGTCGCGCAGACAGCAGCGGAGCGGTTCGCCGCCACCGGCCGTGGTGTGCTCGGCGCCGGCCGACCGGGCGGCGGTGGCGAGGACCTCGGCCGGCAGGGGGCGGACGCGGTACGCGGTGATCGTTGTCATGGCAGTGATTTTTCTCGGTTCCGCGCACCCGCGCTGGCGGGAATCGGACCTGTGGACAGCGCCGCGAGTGCCGAGGCCCCCGGCGCTGATCGCGCGGGGGCCTCGGGGCGTGCAGCTGGGCTGGAGTCAGCTGACGCGGGTCCTGGTGGCGATGCCTTGCGGTGGGGCCGTCCGTCGAGGTGCTCCGGCGGCGGTGCCCTGCGGTGGCGCTGTCGTGCGGAAACTCAGCCCGTCCGGATCGTGGCTGTGCCCTGCGGTGGCGCTGCCGTGCGGAGAGTTCAGCTGGTGCGGGTGGTGGCGGCGGTGTCGGGGACGCCGTCGTAGTTGGTGTCGGCGACGGCGGTGTCGGTGTAGCCGTCTCCGTCGGTGTCGGTGGAGGCGTAGTCGACTTGGCCGTCGTAGTTGGTGTCGGCGATGTAGGTGTCGGCTTTGCCGTCGTAGTTGGTATCGACGACGGCGTGGTCGATGGTGCCGTCTTGGTTGGTGTCGGTGCCGGTCCAGTCGACGGTGTCGTCGTCGTTGGTGTCGCCGGCGGCGCGGTCGAGGATGCCGTCGCCGGTGGTGTCTTTCCAGTAGGTGTCGGCGTCGCCGTCGTAGTCGTCGTCGTAGGTGGCGTCGTCGACGATGCCGTCGTGGTTGTAGTCGTGGGCGACGAAGTCGATGACGCCGTCGTTGTTTTGGTCGGCGGTGATGGTGACGCTGCCGTCGGCGTTTTCCGAGTAGTTGACGTCGTCGTAGTGTCCGTCGCCGTCGACGTCGACGTTCGTCTCGTAGTCGCTCATGCCGTGCTCCTGGGAATCTCGAGGGGGAGTACTTCCGCGGGGCTCGTCCGGCCTCGCTGTTGAGGAAGACGGTACGGGTGGCGGGGAAGTCCGTTCTCCCGGAAACGTGCCAACCCCTACGACCGGTTCGATTCGCGCGCCCGCTCGACGACCTCTTCCGTGGTGAGAGGGCTCTTCGGGTGATGGCTCAGACACAGCGGCGTCTTGACCTTGACGAACTGCGACCCCTCGGGAGCCGCGTAGAACTCGCCGGTGCGCATCCGTCCGACGTCCGGGACCGCGCCGCCCTTTGCCTTGGCCATCTCCTGCGCCGCGCTGATCTGCACCGGCGAGTTGAGCAGCCCGAAGAACTGGGTCGCCGCGTTGCCCGGGATGCGGTTGTGCAGCCCCTTCGGCGCCTGGGTGGCGAAGACGAGCCCGAGCCCGTACTTCCGGGCCTGGGACGCCAGCGCCAGCGTGCTCTGGGTACACGCGGTCATCGCGCCCGACGGGGCGAGCGTCTGCGCCTCGTCCATCACGAACAGGCCGCCGAGCGGCCGGTCGCCGGCCGGGTTCTTCTTCACCCAGGCGAACAGCGCCATCTGCAACTGGTTGACGAAGCTCTGCCGTTGCTCGTCCGACGGCAGCCCGACCAGGCTGATCACCGACACGCGGGCCCGCTTGCCGGGCGCGGGCGTCAGCAGGACGCCCGGGTCGACCGGCGCGCCCGCGCCCCCGAACAGCGGATCGTTGACGACGGCCGCATTCAGGTCCTGCGCGAGGTCGGCAGCGATCTTGTCGGCGTTCTCCAGCCGGCTGGCGTCCTCCGGGAACGCGGCCAGGACGCCGATGAACTCCCGCAGCGTCGAGAATCCGCTGCGTGCGAAGAACTGCAGCGCCTCGGTGAGCACCGCCCGCGCACGGACGGACCTCGCGGCGCCCCCGTCGGCCCGCGCCCGCGGGGCCAGCGTCGCCACGGCGGCGTCGATGGCGGCGTCGAACTCGTCCGGGTCGTCCCGGACGCTCGCGAAGTCGGGCAGCGGCTGGAAACTCAGCGCCCGACCGGCCTGGCGCCGTGGCGTCCACACCACGACGTCGGTGCCGCTCAGGTAGTCGGCGGCCTTGCCCGCGTCCCCGTCGCCCCACCCCGAGGGCGGCTCCGGCCAGGCGTCGCCGAGGCGGGCGAGGTCGTTGTTCGGATCCAGGACGATCGACGAGACGCCCTGCAGCGCGCACTCCTCGACCAGGCGCCGGATCAGCACGGTCTTGCCCGAGCCCGATCCCGCGAAGATCGCGGTGTGCTTGCGCAGCGCCTCCAACTCGACGCTCAACGGCTCACCGTTGTCGATCGCTCGTCCCACGACCAGTGTCGGAACACTGGGCGCGGGCCGGCGGTGCCGGCCATGCTGAGCGTCCACCGGCGAGCTGCCCGGTTTGCCGTCCGAGCCGCCCGCCGAGAGATCGGAGAGCGCCTCGCGGAGAAACTCGACGCGCTCGCTCGGCCGACGACTTTCGAGCCAGGCCTCGAGATGGTTCGGGCTTTCCTCGAGTAGCACCTTCAGGGCGGTGAGCACCTGGAGATCAGCCGGCGTGACCTTGAGGGTGCGTCCCCCGGCGTGTTCGAACTCGTCCAGCGCGATGCGGGTCTTCGTGCCCTTCTTCGCCTTCCACTCCGCGTTCCTGAGCAGGAAAAGACGTCGCTTGGGCATTTGCTGGGAAAGGCCCGACATCATGCAGGCCATGCGGATCCGCGCCAGGGCAGCGTTGGGATGATCGGCGCCGATCGCGCGGAAGGCCCAGTGCGCCTCGTCCTCGGTCTTCTCGTCGAGGGTCATCCGCAGACGGGCGTGCAGCGGGGGCTTCACACCGGGCATCGGGTCGTACGAGAACAGCTTCTCGGTGTCTTCCTTCTCCAGAATCCAGGCTTCCAGACCGGCGTTGAGCAGCCGGGGCACGAGCGTGTCTTCGGTGGACGGCTCCAGTGCGTCGGAGACGTCGGCGGAGCCGATGAGCTGCTCGAATCGGTTGTCGAGCGCGGCCATCACATCCGTCGGCGGCGGATTGTGCGTACCGTCGGTGATCGTCTCGGCGAGGGCCGTCAGTTCCCTCACCTGTCCGCGATCGACGCACGCCCGGATGTGCTTGTCGACGATCTTCAGCAGTTCCCGCGGCGTGAACTCGGCGGCTCCCTGGAAGGCGGAGGGGGCGATCGGCCACGTGGGGTAGGACGGCGTGAAGCCGATCCGGTCGTAGTACCGCTCGAACCGCTTGGTGATCAGAGTCCGAGCGAAGTCCTCGGTCGGGATCGTCTGCAGGTGCGGCGCGAGCCGGAAGCGGTCCTGCGTGGTGTCGATGGCCTCTTCGGCGATGAGCGTCCAGGTCGTCGGACTGCAGGTCAGAACAGTGAGCGTCCGACGGGTGTTCTCGCGGAGGGCCATCAGCCCTTCGGCGATCTGATCCAATGCGATGTTGCGAACGGCTTTGTGGCCGGGAGGTTCGTCCCCCGCGCTGCTCGATGCGGCGATCACGATCGGGTCGATCTGATCGACGCCGATGACGGTCGGGCCCGTCAACGCGAGGAGCCGGGACAGGTCGCGGACGATCAGCCGCGCATCCTTCACGTGCTTGCCGATGCCCCATGCGGCGCCGTCGCCGGTTTCGTCGGCGTGCGAGTGCAGGAAGTTCTGGCCGATGTCCTGGGTCTCCAGATCGGCGGAACCGTACAGAACGAGCGCACGTGCCGTGTCTTGACAATCCCGGGCGATCTGGCCGTCGACGTTCTGGAGCGCGCGAATGAACGCCGTGAGTGCCGGTGGGGTGAGCGGCTCGTCGCCGAGGATCTGGGGCAGTAGACCGGGTGCCAACCCACCTTCGTCCGCCAGCCGCATCAGCAATGCCCGTCGCTGGGGCATCCGGCGCTTCACCCTGCGGGTCAGGCCGTCGAGGATCGACACCACCGCACTCGGCCAGAACGCGGTGGGGTCGACGAGGCTGAGCAGGAAGAAGTAGCCGTCGCGATCCTGGATCTGGTCGCGGAGCCACCCCATCAGATGAGTTTTTCCGGTGCCCCGCTGGCCCTGGATGACGACGCCGATCGGGCTGCCTCCGTCGCTCTCGGCGGCATCGTCCAAGCCGTAGAGCACGGCGTCGATAGCACGCTGGTGCATGCCGTCGACGTGGAACGGGTTGGGATTCCAGACGTCGTCCGGAGTCGGCGCGAAATGGATCCGAACCGAGCGGAGCGCTCGGAGCTCGACGTCGCTCATGAGCCCTCGATCGCGATCAGGTGCTTCTTCTGGTTGCCGATGACGACCGCGGACTCACCGCCGTCGGCGAGCGACTTCTTGTTCGTCTCCGTGGAGTACGTGACGTCCGGAGCGGAGTTCAGCGCGACCAGCGCCGCGTCCACGTCCGCTCGGGGTAGGCCGGCGAGCTGCTCACGCAGGGCCGACAGAAGTACCCAGCCGTTCGGTTTCTTGGTGATCTGCCAGTAGGCGGCCCGGAGACGATCCGCCAGGTCGACTTGGGCGGTCTCGGCTTCCACGACGTCGGCATCCGCGTCGGCCGCCTGGAAGATGTCGAACAAGCGAAGGTCGTTGCGAGTGAGATAGCGATGCAACTGGGCGTTGATCGTCGCCGTCGCGGCCTGCCCGAGAATGCTCTTGGGCAGTACACCGAGCAGTTCGTCGCGGGCCCGCGCCCAACCGTCGTCGAGCACCTCGTGCGTCAGCGATCGCCCGACCTTCGTCGTTCGGACGAGCTTCCGATCGTTGAGCCCGCGCCATCCGTCGCCGGTGATCGCCACGCCGAAGCGGGCGGTGAGATCGGGGTTGGCGACCGAAGGCTCCGCGACGGCGACGAGCAGCAGAAGTGCCGCCCGCTCCACCGGCTTCAAGGCGTCATTCGACATGGCTGGATCCTTCCGCGCGTCCCATGACGCGTCGTGTGGACAGGAATTGTTCGAGCTGATGGACGACGGCGTTGACGTCGCCGAGTACTTGGTCGTTCGTGAAGCGGAGCACCGCGTAACCCGCGGTCTGCAGGAGGACGTCGCGCGTCCGGTCCGTGGCGTAGTGGAGGGGTCCCCGGTGCTCCGGGCCATCCACCTCCACGGCGGTGCGTTCGACCTCCCAGAGCAGGTCGATCCGAATCTGGTTCGTCAACGGGCCGAACGAGAACGGCTGGTTCCACGAGCGGCCGCGAGCCCAGGTGCGACTGCTCAGCGCCTTTTCGAGGAGTCGCTCGGCGTCGCTGTTCGGGTTGGGCTGTCCGCTCAGAGAGGGGACGGCCAGTGCTTCGCCGTCGGTGGGACGCGCTCCCCGTCGGGCGTCGGACTCGACGGCCGCCGGAAGCCGTACCCGTTGGGACTGGACCCGGTCGACGTCCGAGAGCGGGGCGCCGGTGAGCCACACTCCTCCGAGCCCGCCCCGGAAGGCGAGCCATTCCAGAGCGGCTATCAGCGGGGTCTCGTGGGAGGCCGGCAAGCGATCCGGAATTTCGACGACCAGGACGACGTCGGCGCGCGAGTACGCGGCCAGCAGAACGCGAGTGAGGCCGGCTGCGCGGACCTCGGGCTGGAACGAGGCGCTCGAGCCCTCGCCGGTCAGGGCCCGGGCGGCGAGATCAGCCAGAAACGGGCCGAAGTGGCCGGCCGGCCGGGACGCGAGCGCGCGGACCATCGCGACATTCGTGTCGCTGGGTTCGGTTATCCCGGCGGCCTCCGGAAGCCAGGCCGGAAACAGCGCGACGGCCGATTCTTCGAGCAGACCGAGAACCTCGGCGACGATCGCCGGTTGTGAGGCCGTGGATCGCGGCCGATAGGTCACCACCACGGGCGCATCGGGTGGTAGCGGATCCAGCGCCAGGGCGAGCGATTCCGCGTCCACGTCGAGGAGGTGCACCACCCGACCAGGAGGTAACGACGTCCACCACGAATCGTTCGAACCCACTGCGCCCCCGATGCCCCTCAAGCCCCTGCCCACCCCGGCCCTCGCCCACCCGGCCGCGCCTACCCGGCCTCGCCCACCCGGAGCAGAGTGCCCGGCGGCCACCCACCGTCGGACGTGATGCGCGCAAATGCCGAACGCTCGTCGGGCGACTCCGACCAGGTGGCCGGGCCCCGCTGGCCGGACGGTCGACTCAGGACAGAAAACCGCCCCGCCCGGAGGGGATGGGCGGGGCGGCGTCGGGGGAGGTCAGGCCTTCGACTTGGCCTTGCGCTTCGCCTTCTTGGCGTCCCGCTTCACGGCCTTGCCGGTGCTCTTCGCCTCGCTCTTCGCGGTCTTCGCCGTCTTTTTCACGTCGCGCTTCACGGCTTTGCCGGTCGCCATCGTGAGCTCCTCTCGTCGAAAACCTGGACCCTCGTCGGCTACCCCGGGCCGGACCGTCCGGAAACGTCGAGCCGGAATCAGATCTCTGACCTGCGGCGTCGGCTCGGTCGCTGCACTGTGGACGCTCTATCGCGGAGCTTGATTGCGCCCAGCGGCCGATTTTGCGCGCCGAGCGGCGTTTCCGAATCGGTTCAGTGCCTCCGTATGTAACTGTCCGGCAACACTCTCTTGACCGCGATTGTGTTACCGCTAACATCTCCGCCAGCGCGGTGACGTGAGCCACAGCGCGATCGGAGGTGGGATCCATGGCCGAACCGGCCGAGCGCCGCGTGGTGATGGCGGACGTCGCACGACTGGCGGGCGTATCGCACATGACCGTGTCGCGCGTGCTCAACGACAGCACAGCGGTCAGTCCGACGACGCGCGCCCGGGTTCAGGCCGCGATGACCACGCTCGGCTACCGGCCCAACACCGCAGCGCGCGCGTTAGCCACCGGCCGCACCGGTCAGCTCGGCGTAGTGAGCGTTAACACGACGCTGTTCGGCCCGGCGTCGATGCTGGTCGCGATCGAGCGCGCGGCCCGCGACGCCGGTTACGCGGTCAGCATCGCCAGCCTCCGCGACCCCGACCGCCGGAGCCTGGGCGAGGCGTTCGAGCACCTGATGGCCCAGTCGGTCGAGGGCATCATCGCGATCACGCCCCGGGCGGCGGTCGCCGCGGCGATCAAGCACGCGCCGCGCAGCGTCCCCCTGGTCGCGGTGGAAGGCGGCGAGGGGCCGATGCCGACGGTCGCGGTCGACCAGTACCTCGGCGCGGTACGCGCCACCCGTCACCTGCTCTCCCTGGGCCACCGCCGGATCGCCCACATCTCCGGGCCGGACGACTGGCACGAGGCCGAGGAGCGGGAACGTGGCTGGCGCGACACGCTCCGCGAAGCGGGGGAAGAGCCGCCACTCGTCCTCCGCGGCGACTGGAGCCCGCGCGCCGGCTACGAGGCCGGGCTCCAGCTCGCGGCCCGCCGCGAGGAGACGGCGGTGTTCGTCGCCAACGACCAGATGGCGATCGGGGTGCTGCGGGCGTTCGCCGAGGCCGGGGTCAACGTGCCTGGCGAGATGAGCGTGGTCGGCTTCGACGACATCCCGGAAGCGGCGTACTTCGCACCGCCGCTGACCACCCTGCGTCAGGACTTCGGGGAGGTCGGGCGCCGCAGCCTCGCGTTGCTGGTGGAGCAGGTCGAGGGTGCGCCGCCGTCGGAGGAGCGGATCGTGATCCCGCCCGACCTGGTACTGCGGGACAGCACCGCGCAGGTCAGAAGAACAGCCGCTCAGAGCTTCCGCTAACCAGCCGACGAGGAGGTGACCATGACCGATTCAACCATTGTTAACGCTAACAGCACACCGACGTACGTAGTCGGGGTGGACTACGGAACGTTATCGGGCCGGGCGCTGGTGGTCCGCGTGTCGGACGGCGCCGAGGTCGGTACCGCGGTACATCCGTACGCGCACGCGGTGATCGAGAAGACCCTCCCCGGTGGCGACGAGCCGCTCCCGCCGGACTGGGCCCTCCAGCACCCGGGCGACTGGGTCGACGTCCTGCGCACGGCGGTTCCCGCCGCCGTGGCCGATGCCGGTATCGACGCGGCCGACGTGATCGGGATCGCGACCGACTTCACCGCCTGCACCGTGCTGCCGACGACCGCCGACGGCACCCCGCTGTCGGCCCTCCACCCGGACCGCCCGCACGCCTGGCCGAAGCTGTGGAAGCACCACGCCGCCCAGCCGCAGGCCGACCGGATCAACGCACTCGCCCACGAGCGCGGCGAGCCCTGGATCAACCGGTACGGCGGCAAGATCTCGTCCGAGTGGGAGTTCGCGAAGGGCCTCCAGGTCCTCGAGGAGGACCCGGAGACCTACGCCGCCACCGACCGCTGGATCGAGGCGGCCGACTGGATCATCTGGCAGCTCACCGGCCAGGAGACCCGCAACCGGTGCACGGCCGGCTACAAGGGCATCTACCAGGACGGCCACTGGCCGGACCGCGCCTACCTGGAAGCGCTGAACCCGGGCTTCGGCGATTTCGTCGCCAAGCTCGAGCACCCGCTCTCGGCCCTCGGCGACCGGGCCGGTTCGCTCACGGCCGAGGCGGCCGGCTGGACCGGCCTGCCGGAAGGCATCGCGGTGGCCGTCGGCAACGTGGACGCCCACGTCACCGCACCTGCGGCCCAGGCGATCGCGCCCGGGCAGATGGTCGCGATCATGGGCACGTCGACCTGTCACGTGATGAACGGCGAGCGGCTCGCCGAGGTCCCGGGCATGTGTGGCGTCGTCGACGGCGGCATCGTCGCGGGCCTGCACGGGTACGAGGCCGGCCAGTCGGGCGTCGGCGACATCTTCGGGTGGTTCGTCGACACCCAGCTCCCGCCGGACTACCACGAAGCGGCGGCCGCGGCCGGCGTCGATCCGCACGAGTACCTGTCGGGCCTCGCCGCCCAGCAGGCCGTGGGCGCTCACGGGCTGATCGCGCTCGACTGGCACAACGGCAACCGTTCGGTGCTGGTCGACCACGAGCTGTCCGGGGTCCTGGTCGGGACCACGCTGGCCACCCGGCCCGAGGACATCTACCGTGCGCTGGTCGAGGCGACCGCGTTCGGCACCCGCACGATCATCGACGCGTTCGAGACGTCCGGCATCCCGGTCGACGAACTCGTCGTGGCCGGAGGGCTGCTGAAGAACCGGTTCCTCATGCAGGTCTACGCCGACATCGCCAACCGTCCGCTGTCGGTGATCGGCTCCGAGCAGGGTCCCGCGCTCGGCTCGGCGATCCACGCGGCGGTGGCCGCGGGTGCGTATCCGGACGTCCCGGCCGCATCCGCCGCGATGGGGCGGGTCGAGCGCGCGGTCTACCGGCCCGACCCGGCCCGGGCCAAGGCCTACGAGGCCCTCTACGCCGAGTACCGCACGCTGCACGACTACTTCGGCCGCGGCGGTAACGACGTCCTGCACCGCCTGCGACGGATCCGGAACGAGGCCCGCCGATGAGGGAACTGCTCGTCGACCTGCACCGGGAGCTGATCCGCTGGGGCCTCGTCGTCTGGACCGCAGGCAACGTCTCCGCGCGCATCCCCGGCGAGGACCTGTTCATGATCAAGCCCTCCGGCGTCTCCTACGACGACCTCACGCCGGAGTCGATGGTGGTCTGCGACCTGGAAGGTCGCCTCGTCGAGGGCGACCTGTCCCCGTCGAGTGACACCGCCGCACACGCCTACGTCTACAAGCACATGGCGGACGTAGGGGGAGTGGTGCACAGCCACTCCACGTACGCGACGGCGTGGGCGGCCCGGGGCGAATCCATCCCCTGCGTGCTGACCGCGATGGCCGACGAGTTCGGCGGCGAGATCCCGGTCGGGCCGTTCGCGCTGATCGGTGACGACTCGATCGGGCGGGGGATCGTCGAGACCCTGACGAACCACCGCTCTCCGGCCGTGCTGATGCGTAACCACGGCCCGTTCACGATCGGCAAGGACGCGAAATCCGCGGTGAAAGCGGCGGTGATGCTCGAGGACGTCGCGCGCACCGTCCACATCGCACGGCAAGCGGGACCGGTCGAACCGATCGACAAGGCAGCCGTCGATCGGCTCTACGACCGGTACCAGAACGTGTACGGCCAGCACTCAACCCCCAAGTAGTAAAGGACGGAAACCCAGATGCGTGCGAAGAAGGTGCTCGCCGGCGTCGTCGCCGTGGGGCTCTCGCTTGCCCTGACGGCCTGCGGCGGCGGCCGCGGGTCGGACGACAAGGCGGACTCGCCCGGCGACAACAAGGGCGCGCTGATCGGCGTCGCCATGCCGACCAAGGTCTCCGAGCGGTGGATCGCCGACGGTGACGCGGTCAAGGCCGACCTGGAGAAGGCCGGCTACAAGGTCGACCTGGAATACGCGAACAACCAGATCCCGCAGCAGGTCCAGCAGGTCGGCAACATGATCACCAAGGGCGTGAAGGTCCTGATCATCGCGTCGATCGACGGCGGATCGCTGTCTGACCAGCTGGACGCGGCGGCCAAGGCCGGCATCAAGGTGATCTCGTACGACCGCCTGCTCACCGGCAACAAGAACGTCGACTACTACGTCTCGTTCGACAACGAGAAGGTCGGCGTCGAGCAGGGCACCAGCCTGCTGCAGGGGCTCGGCGTCGTCGACAAGGACGGCAAGGACCTCGGTAAGAAGGGCCCGTTCAACGTCGAGCTGTTCGCCGGCAGCAACGACGACAGCAACTCGGCGTTCTTCTTCAAGGGCGCGATGTCGGTGCTGCAGCCCTACATCGACAAGAAGGTGCTGGTCGTGAAGAGCGGCCAGACCGACTTCAACCAGGTCACGACCCTGCGGTGGGACCCGGCCACGGCCAAGGCCCGTATGCAGAACCTGATCGCGAAGTCGTACTCCGGTGGCTCGGTCGTCAACGGCGTGCTCTCGCCCTACGACGGTCTCTCGCTGGGCATCCTGTCGGCGCTGACCGGCGCCGGCTACGGCAAGGGCGCGAAGAAGCTCCCGGTCATCACCGGGCAGGACGCCGAGGTGCCGAGCCTGAAGTCGATCCTGGCCGGCCAGCAGTACTCGACGGTCTTCAAGGACACCCGGAAGCTCGGGCACCAGGCCGCGACGATGACCGATGACCTGCTCAACGGCAAGAAGCCGGAGGTCAACGACACCAAGACCTACGACAACAAGGTCAAGGTCGTCCCCAGCTACCTGTTCCCCCCGGTGGTCGTCACCAAGGAGAACGTGCAGTCCGACGTCATCTCGTCCGGCTACCACACCCAGGCAGAACTGGACAAGTAAGGCTTAGCCGGTGGGCCGGCCGCGAGGGCGGCCCACCGGCGTAGTCAGGGAGAACCTCATGCAGGACCCGATCCTCGTGATGCGTGACATCACGAAGACGTTTCCGGGCGTCAACGCCCTTCAGGATGTATCGATCGAAGTGGAGCGGGGAACCGTCCACGCGATCTGCGGTGAGAACGGTGCCGGTAAGTCCACCTTGATGAAGGTGCTCTCCGGCGTCTATCCGCACGGCACGTTCGACGGCGAGATCGAATTCGACGGCGCGCCGGTGAGATTCGGGTCGATCAACGACTCCGAGGCCGCCGGTGTCGTCATCATCCACCAGGAACTGGCGCTGAGCCCGTACCTGTCGATCGCCGAGAACATCTATCTGGGCAACGAGCAGGCCAAACGCGGCTGGATCGACTGGAACAAGACGAACCTCGAAGCCGCCGAACTACTCAAGCGGGTGGGGCTGCGCGACAACCCGATCACGAAGATCGTCGACATCGGCGTCGGGAAACAGCAGCTCGTCGAGATCGCGAAGGCACTCTCCAAGCGGGTACGGCTGCTGATCCTCGACGAGCCGACCGCGGCGCTGAACGACGACGACTCGGCGCACCTGCTGGAGCTGATCGGCCAGCTGCGCGAGCAGGGCATCACCTGCATCCTGATCAGCCACAAGCTCAACGAGATCGAGGCGATCGCCGACCGGGTCACGATCATCCGCGACGGCAAGATGGTCGAGACCCTCGAGCTCCACAGCGGTGACGTCACCGAGGAGCGGATCATCCGCGGGATGGTCGGCCGATCGCTGGAGAGCCGGTTCCCCGAGCACGAGTCGCAGGTCGGCGAAGAGCTGCTGCGGATCGAGAACTGGACCGTGCACCACCCGATCGACCGGAGCCGCAAGGTCGTCGACGGTGCGTCGCTGTCGGTACGCGCTGGAGAGATCGTCGGCATCGCCGGTCTGATGGGCGCCGGGCGTACCGAGCTCGCGATGAGCGTGTTCGGGCACAGTTACGGGTCCGGCATCAGCGGCCAGGTCTACAAACGTGGCGTCGAGGTGAAGACGAACACGGTGCCGCGCGCGATCAAGGCCGGCATCGCCTACGTCACCGAGGACCGGAAGCGCTACGGCCTCAACCTCATCGACGACATCAAGCGGAACATCTCCGGCTCGGCACTCGGGAAGCTCTCGCACTTCGGCTTCGTGAGCGACCCCGAGGAGACGACGGTCGCCAACCGGTTCCTGAAGAGCATGAACATCAAGGCGCCGAACGTCACCGCGACGACCGGTCAGCTCTCCGGCGGCAATCAGCAGAAAGTCGTGCTGTCGAAGTGGATGTTCGCCGACCCCGAGGTGCTGATCCTCGACGAGCCCACCCGCGGGATCGACGTCGGCGCGAAGTACGAGATCTACACGGTCATCAACCGGCTGGCCGACGAGGGCAAAGGCATCATCGTCATCTCGTCCGAGCTGCCGGAACTCCTCGGCATCTGTGACCGCATCTACACGCTCTCCGAGGGGCACATCACCGCTGACGTGCCCCGGAGTGAGGCCACCGCCGAACACCTCATGCAGTACATGACTCAATACCGGGAGGTGGACGCATGAGTGAGCGCTTGCGCGAGCTCCGGCTAGCAGGGTCGCCCAGCGCTCATGGCGGCTACGAGCGCAGCGAGGAGCCGTCATGAGCGCCCCCACGGGACTGGAGACTCCGCCGACGGGGACGCCCGAGACCGCTCCCGCGAAGCGGTCCGGCGGGGTGCTGAGCTACCTGACCGGCCAGCTCAGCCAGGTCGGCCTGTTCATCGCGCTGATCGTGATCGTCGTGTTCTTCCAGGTCGCGACCGACGGCATCACGTTGAAGCCGATCAACATCTCGAACCTGATCATCCAGAACAGCTACATCCTGATCCTGGCCGTCGGCATGGTGATGGTGATCATCGCCGGGCACATCGACTTGTCGGTGGGGTCGGTCGTCGCGTTCATCGGCGCGCTGGCCGGCGTGATGATCACGAAGTGGGACCTGCCCTGGCCGGTGGCAGTCGTGCTCTGCCTGCTCGCGGGGGCGCTGGTCGGGGCCTGGCAGGGCTACTGGATCGCGTACTTCGGCATACCGGCGTTCATCGTGACGCTCGGCGGCATGCTCGCGTTCCGCGGTGCGGCGCAGATCGTGCTCGACAACAAGCAGATCGCACCGTTCCCGGACGGCTTCCGCGACCTCGGTTCGGGCTTCCTGCCGACGTTCGGGTCGAGCGGGTACGAACCGCTGACGATCGTGCTCGGTGTGCTGGCGGCGCTCGCGCTCGTCGGGTCGGCGTTCCGGCAGCGGATCGAGCGTCGCAAGTACAACCTGGAGGACGAGCCGATCTGGTGGTTCGTCGCCAAGCAGGGGTTCGCGGTCGCGCTGATCCTGCTCGTCACCGTGCAGCTGGCCAGCTACGACGGCACGCCGATCGTGCTGGTGATCCTCGGTGTGCTGGTCGTGGGATACACGGCGGTGATGAGCCGGGCGGTGTTCGGACGGCACATCTACGCGATCGGCGGCAACCTGGCCGCGGCGCAGCTGTCTGGCGTCAAGGCCAAGTCGGTGACGTTCTGGCTGTTCGTGAACATGGGCGTGATCTCGGCGCTGGCCGGTCTCGTCTACACGGCCGGTCTGAACCTGGCCAACCCGAGCGCGGGTAACGGGTTCGAGCTGGACGCGATCTCGGCGGTGTTCATCGGTGGCGCGGCGGTGACCGGCGGTATCGGTACGATCCCCGGCGCGATCATCGGTGGTCTGATCATCGGGATCCTGAACAACGGGATGTCGATCCTGGGCGTCGGCACCGAATGGCAGCAGCTCATCAAGGGTCTGGTGCTGCTCGCGGCGGTGGCGTTCGACTTCTACAACAAGAGGCGACGCGCGTCCGTTTGATACCCATTTGACGGGGCTATCCTCCGGACGTGAACGGACCTGAGCACTACTTGCAGGCGCAGAAGTACGCGACCGAGTCGGCCACCGACAAGGAACCGGACTGGATGACCGCACACGCGGCGCTCGCGCAGGTGCACGCGACGCTGGCGCTGACCGCGGCGATCGCGGAGTTCGGAGACACCAAGTCGGGGGTCGGGCGGGTGGCGAGTGACTGGACCGGCTGGCGTAACGCCGGTGCCGTGCTCTCGCCGACCGCCAACCCGAGCCCGCTGGAGTAGACCGGATCGTCCGGGTCGAGCCGTTCGGCCCGGACGACCGCCGGCCGGTCCCGTCTGACCGGCGGTCAGCACGGTCTGACCGGCGGTAACGGTCGACCGACCGGCGACGGGACGGTGCGGACGGCGGGTCGCGGTCCGGCCGCGCGGTGCGTCGCGAGCGCACGCTCGGTGGTGCGTACCGTGCGTCGTCGCTTCCTAACATCACGCGGTGACGTTTTCACCGCAAGCTCCCAGCAGACGCACCGGGTTGCGTCCGGCGTACTGGGCTCTGATCGTCTCGGGTGGTGTGCTCGCGCTGGTCTGCGGAGCGTGCGGGATCGCCGGTGTGCTGGGATCGGGCGGCGCCGACCCGGCACCGAGCGCGTCGGTGGTCGCCGCGACCGAGCCGCCGAGCGCTGCCGCGACGCAGCCGTCGAGTGCCGCCGCGACCACCGGGTCGCCGAGCGAGTCGCCCACCTCCGAGCCACCGGCCGCCGCCACCGGTGCGCCGTTGATCGGCGATCAGGCTCCGGGCACTGACGTCCGCGCGGACGCCGACGATTCCGAGGCGGGCTCGACGCCCGGCCCGGCCGCGACCACCCGGCGGGCCGTCCCGTCGGTCCCCCGCACGACCGCCGCCGTGCCGAAACCGAAGCCGAAGCCGAAGCCGCGAACCAGCGCGCCCCCGGCCGTCTACTACCAGAACTGCGACGCGGTCCGCGCCGCCGGCGCCGACCCCATCCATCGCGGCGACCCCGGCTACCGCCCGGCGCTGGACCGCGACGGAGACGGCATCGGCTGCGAGTGACGCCCACCCGCCCGCGGGCTAAAAGCGGCCGAGTACCCGGTCGACGGTGATTTCCAGGGCCACTCGCAGGGGGTTCTCGCGGGGCCGGCGGTAGCGGACGGTGTACCGCCGCACGGCGTCCGCGACCCGCTCCGGGTCGGAGACGACCTCGACCGTTCCCTCGAGCGTGATCCACCGCCCGCCCTCGACCTGGCACAGCGCCGCCCGCTTGCTCGTCCGGGCGTTGACCGCCTTCTGCGACGGCCCGGAACAGATCACGCGCGCGAGACCGGCGGAACTGTCCCAGGTGAAACCGACCGGCGTCACGTGCGGCGTCCCGTCGGAACGCAGGGTCGTGAGCGTCGCGAGGTGTCGCTCGGTCACGAACTCCAGGGCACTGGCTTCGAGTTGCACACGCCAACCCTACGGTTCCCGGAACGCGTCCAGGATCTCGTCCGCGGCCAGCGCGGGCGTCAGCGTGCCTGCGGCCACCTGCTGCTCGACCTTCGCCGCGACGTCGGCGACCCGGGCATCGTCACGCAGCGACGCCAGCAGCCGGTCCTGCACCATCGTCCAGACCCAGCGGACCTGCTGCTCCCGCCTGCGTGCTTCCAGGGCCCCGGACGCGGCGCGGGTGTCCTGGTGGTGGACGATCTGGTGCCAGATCTCGGTCAGCCCGGTGCCGTCAGCGGCGCTGCAGGTCAGTACCGGGACCGTCCACTCGCTGTGCAGCAGCCGCAGCGCACCGGCGAGCTCGCGGGCGGCCTTCTGGGCGTCCCGGACGTGCGGCCCGTCGGCCTTGTTCACCGCGATGACGTCGGCCAGCTCCAGGACGCCCTTCTTGATGCCCTGGAGCTGGTCGCCGGTGCGGGCCAGCGTCAGCAGCAGGAACGAGTCGACCATCTCGGCGACCGTGGTCTCGGACTGCCCGACGCCGACGGTTTCCACCAGCACGACGTCGTAGCCCGCGGCCTCGACGACGACCATGGCCTCCCGGGTGGCCTTCGCGACGCCGCCGAGCGTCCCGGCGCTGGGCGAGGGCCGCACGAACGCGTTGTCGTCCACTGCCAGCCGGGCCATCCGGGTCTTGTCGCCCAGGATCGAGCCCCCGGTCCTCCGCGACGACGGGTCGACCGCCAGCACGGCCACCCGGTGCCCGGCGGAGGTCAGCGAGACGCCCAGCGCGTCGATGAACGTCGACTTGCCGACGCCGGGTACGCCGGTGACGCCGACCCGGCGCACCGGCGTCCGGACCGCGCCGGTCAGCCGGACGAGCAGCTCCTGGGCCGCGACCCGGTGGTCGGCCCGGCGTGACTCGACCAGCGTGATGGCCCTGGCGATCCACGCCCGCTCCCCGGAGAGCACGCCCGCCGCGTACTCCTCGACGTTCGGGACCGGACGTCGGCTCATCCCTCGGTCCGCCGAGAGGTCTCACCGCGGGCGGTGGTTCGCCGGGCGGCGTAGGAAAAAATCACGGGTGCGCGGTCTCCGACGGATCGGGGTGACCGAGGCGGGAGCGGAGCTCGGCCAGCAGGCCGAGCGCCGCGTCGGCGATGACGGTCCCGGGCAGGAACACGGCCGACGCGCCCAACGAGGCCAACGGCTCGACGTCGGCCGGAGGGATGACGCCGCCGACGACGATCATGATGTCGGCCCGGCCGAGCGCGGCGAGCTCGTCGCGCAGCGCCGGGACCAGCGTCAGGTGCCCGGCGGCGAGCGTGCTCACCCCGACGATGTGCACGTCGGCCTCCACGGCCTGCCGCGCGACCTCGGCCGGGGTCTGGAACAGCGGGCCCACGTCGACGTCGAAGCCGAGGTCGGCGAACGCGGACGAGATCACCTTCTGGCCACGGTCGTGCCCGTCCTGGCCCATCTTGGCGACGAGGATCCGCGGCTGGCGGCCCTCGTCGCGTTCGAAGTCGGCGGTCGCCACGCGCGCGGCGGCGACGTTCCCGGCCGCACCCGCCTCATCCCGGTACACGCCGGAAATCGTACGGATCTGCCCGGCGTGCCGCCCGTAGACCTTCTCCAGCGCGTCCGAGATCTCGCCGACCGTGGCCTTCGCCCTGGCGGCGTCCACGGCCAGTGCCAGCAGGTTCTGGTCCGGGCCAGGGCCGGCGGCGTCCGCGGCCTTGGTCAGTGCGGCCAGCGCGGCTTCGACCGCCTCCGGATCCCGGTCGGCGCGCAACCGCTCCAGCTTGTCGAGCTGCTCGCGCCGCACCGACGCGTTGTCGACCCGCAGCACCTCGATCGGCTCGTCGGCGTCGGGCCGGTAGCGGTTGACGCCGATGACCGGCTGGCGACCGGAGTCGATCCGGGCCTGGGTGCGTGCCGCCGCTTCCTCGATCCGCAGCTTCGGGAGACCCTCGTTGATCGCGCGGGCCATCCCACCGGCCGCCTCGACCTCCTGGATGTGCCCCCAGGCGCGCTGAGCCAGGTCGTGGGTCAGCCGTTCGACGTAGGAGGATCCGCCCCACGGGTCGATCACCCGGGTCGTGCCGGACTCGTGCTGCAGCAGCAACTGGGTGTTCCGGGCGATCCGCGCGGAGAAGTCGGTCGGCAGCGCGAGCGCCTCGTCCAGCGCGTTCGTGTGCAGCGACTGCGTGTGGCCCTGCGTCGAGGCCATCGCTTCGACGCAGGTGCGCACCACGTTGTTGAAGACGTCCTGCGCGGTGAGCGACCAGCCGGAGGTCTGCGAGTGCGTCCGCAGGCTCTGTGACTTCGGGTTGGTGGCGCCGGCGTCCTTCGTGAGGCGCGCCCAGAGCAGGCGGGCCGCCCGCATCTTCGCGACCTCCATGAAGAAGTTCATCCCGATGGCCCAGAAGAAACTGAGCCGGGGGGCGAACTTGTCGACCTCGAGCCCGGCCGCCGCGCCGGCCCGCAGGTACTCGACGCCGTCCGCGAGCGTGTAGGCCAGCTCCAGGTCGGCGGTCGCTCCGGCCTCCTGGATGTGGTAACCCGAGATCGAGATCGAGTTGAAGCGCGGCATCCGCTGCGAGGTGAACGCGAAGATGTCGGAGATGATCCGCATCGACGGCTGCGGCGGATAGATGTACGTGTTGCGGACCATGAACTCTTTGAGGATGTCGTTCTGAATCGTGCCGGCCAGCTGCTCCGGGGCGACACCCTGTTCCTCGGCCGCGACGATGTAGAGCGCGAGCACCGGCAGGACCGCGCCGTTCATCGTCATCGACACCGACATCCGGTCGAGCGGAATCCCGTCGAACAGTTGGCGCATGTCGTAGATCGAGTCGATCGCCACCCCGGCCATGCCCACGTCACCGGCCACTCGCGGGTGGTCGGAGTCGTAGCCGCGGTGGGTGGCCAGGTCGAACGCGACCGAGAGGCCCTTCTGCCCGGCGGCCAGGTTCCGGCGGTAGAACGCGTTCGACGCCGCTGCGGTCGAGAAGCCCGCGTACTGCCGGATCGTCCAGGGCTGGGTCGCGTACATCGTCGGGTACGGACCGCGGAGGTACGGCGCGATGCCCGGGTAGGTGTTCAGGAAGTCCAGGTCGGCGGTGTCGGCCGCGGTGTAGAGCGGGCTGACCGGGATGCCTTCCGGCGTGTCCCAGATCGCCGCGTCGGTGACGGCCGCGCGCCAGTCGTCCGCCGTCGCGCCTCCCGGCGTTCCCAGCCCGACGTTCGAGAAGTCGGGAATCGTCATCGCGCTACCCCTAGGTCGTCGAGCGTCGTCGTCAGCACCCCGACCGCGTCGCACCCGCTGAACACGTAATTCTGGACGTTGGGCAGAGCGCCCGCCCGGCCGGCGAGCCAGACCCGGGTCGCGCCGGCGTTCTCGAGTGCCGTGGCGGCGGCCTCGCCGTCCGTCGCGTAGATCGCGTCGGTCGAGCAGAGCACCGCGATCTCGGCGCCGCTGGCGGTGAACGCGTCGGCCAGTTCGCCGGGGCTCAGGCCGGGGCCGGCGGTCAGCGTCTCGATCCCGCCCGCCTGGAACAGGTTCGCGGCGAACGTCGCCCGCGCGGTGTACGCGGCCAGCGGGCCGAGCGTCGCCAGGAACACGGCCGGCCGCTGCGGCGCCGCGTCCGAGGCGTCCCTCAGCGCCTCGAAGTCCTGGCCGTACCGGATGCGGGGCAGCCCGCCGCTCAACGGCGCCGGGGACGGCGTCCGGACGGGCAGTTTCTCGGTGAGGTTCGGGAACTCGCTGACGCCGGTGAGCGGGTCACGCCGGTGGGCGACGTTGCTCCGGCGCTTTTCCCGGACCTCGCCGAGGGACTCCTCGACCGTGCCGTCCTCGAGCGCCGTCCGCATGCCGCCGGAGCGTTCGACGTCGGTGAAGACGTCCCACGCGACGCGGGCCAGGTCGTCGGTGAGGCTCTCGACGTACCAGGAGCCGCCGGCGGGGTCGAGCACCCGGCCGAGGGAGGCCTCCTCCAGCAGCAGTGACTGGGTGTTGCGGGCGATGCGCCGGGCGAACGCGTCGGGGAGGCCGAGGACCGCGTCGAACGGGGTGACCGTGACCGCGTCCGCGCCGCCGATACCGGCGCCGAAGCAGGCCAGCGTCGTGCGGAGCATGTTCACCCAGGGGTCGCGGCCGCTCATCATCGCGCTGCTCGTGACGGCGTGCTGGCGCTGGGGGACGTCGGCGGCGCCGCTGACCTCGGCCACGCGGGCCCAGAGGCGGCGGGCGGCGCGGAACTTGGCGATCGTGAGGAACTGGTCGGCGGTGGCCGCGTAGCGGAATTCGAGCTCGTCCAGCGCCCGTCGGACGCTGAGCCCGGCGTCGGTCAGCGCCCGCAGGTAGGCGACGCCGGTGGCGATCGAGAACCCGAGCTCCTGCGCGTCCGAGCCGCCGGCCTCGTGATACACGGTCGCGTCGACGAGCCCGGCGCTGATGCCGGTTCCGGTCGTTCGTTGCGCCAGCGCGGTGAGCACGGAGAGATCGGCGGGTGCTCCGGTGCGGGCACGCAGGCCGATCGGGTCGGCCCCCAGGTTGCTCCCGACGGCGCCACCGTCGGGCGCCGCCGCGGCCAGGTGGAAGAAGGCCTCGGCGGCCGCGGGGGTCTCGGGGCCGGCGTCCAGGCAGATCGGGGCCAGGTCGAGGTAGACGTCGGTGAGGACCTCGGGCAGAGCGTCGATCGGGAGGCCGGCGTCGCCCAGGACGAGCCAGAGCGACGTGACGCCGTTCTCCAGGTCGGCGGCGATCGCGGCTCGCGTCGCGGTGGCGTCCGGGTCGGCGTGCCGCTGACGGACGTCCCAGCCACCGGGGCGCTCGCCGCCTTCGGCCGTCGCGTCGCGCAGGCGGTTGCCCCGGACGAACGGCGGGAAGCCCGGCGCGCCCGGTTCGGTGGCGTCCTCCGCGGTGTACAGAGGCGAAATCCGGATCCCGTCATACGTCACCGTGGTGAGCAGATCGTCGACGTCGCCGGCCGGTGTCTCGTCGGTGGCGCGGCGGGATTTCTGCAGCACAGCGAGTGCGAGCTCCCGCCAGCGCGCCCGATCGGCCGGCTCGAAGCCGGCGGCCAGCGCGAGTTTTTCGGACGGCACCGTCATACGCGGATGCTATTGCGGTTGCGGTCAGCCCTGACCGAAGTGTGGCCCGGGTAACCGCGCGTCGACGGTCTGGATCTGTCAAGTAAGCGACAGGTCCCCATCCGGGGGCGTCGCCGTACCGAAGACCGGGTGCGACGCCACGGGGCGTCGCTGCCCCTCGCGGGTACCTCTCGGCACCGAAGGACGCCAGATGCTCCGCATACCGCCCCGACGGCGGACGTTCTCCGCGGCGGTCGCAGCCGCGGCCGTGACCGCCCTCGCGATACCTGTGCTCGCGCCGCACGGCGCGACCGCGTCGAGCCACCGGGAGGCCCCGACGATCGCGGGCTTCCCGCAGTACGACAACACCGACGTGTACGCGTTCGTCAGCCCCGACAAGCCGGACAGCGTCACGATGATCGCCAACTGGATCCCGTTCGAAGAGCCGGCCGGTGGTCCGAACTTCTATCCGTTCGCCACCGACGCCCGGTACGAGATCAACGTCGACAACAACGGCGACGCCAAGCCCGACCTGACGTACCGGTGGACGTTCACCAGCACGTACTCGAGTAAGGACACGTTTCTCCACAACACCGGGCCGGTGACGAGCCTGGCCGATCCCGACCTCAACTTCTGGCAGAGCTACCAGTTGGAGGAGATCAGGTGGGGCGCCGACGGATCGATCGCCGGGGAGAAGGAACTGGCCCATCACCTGCCGGTCGCGCCGTCGAACGTGGGCAAGGCGTCGATGCCGGACTATCGCGCGCTGCGCGACCGGGCGATCAAGTCGCAGCCGGGTGACATCAGGCTGTTCGCTGGCCAGGCCGACGACCCGTTCTTCCTCGACCTGCGGGTCTTCGACGTGCTGTACGGCGGCGACCTGAGCGAGGTCGGCAACGACACGCTGGCCCCGTACAACGTGAACACGATCGCGATCCAGCTGCCGAAGTCGCGGCTCGTCCGTGGTGGGGATCCGGTGGTGGGGATCTGGTCGACGACCTCGCGCCGCAACTCCTCCGGGAACTACGTCCAGGTCTCGCGGCTGGGGATGCCGCTGGTGAACGAGGTCGTCGTACCGATCAGGGACAAGGACCGGTTCAACGCGTCCAAGCCGTCGGGTGACGCTTCCTTCCTCCGGTACGTGACGAACCCCGAGGTGCCGCGGCTGCTCGAGAAGATCTACCGGATCAAGGCTCCGGCGACCCCGCGCAAGGACCTGGTGCAGGCGTTCCTGACCGGCGTGCCGGGACTGAACCAGCCGGCTCGGGTGACTCCGAGCGAGCAGTTGCGGCTGAACACGTCGATCGCGCCGTCCGCGTCGCCGAAACGGCTCGGCGTGCTCGACGGGGACAAGGCCGGATTCCCGAACGGGCGACGGCTGACCGACGACGTCGTCGACATCACGCTCCAGGTCGCGGAAGGTGAGCTCGTCGGGTCGCCGAACGACCTCGGGGACGCGGTGAACACGAACGACGCGCCGTTCGAGCGGTCGTTCCCGTACGTGGCGCTGCCGGCGGCGGGATCGGTGACGCGGGCCGGGACCTCTCCGGCTGCGACCCCGCAGGCGCAGACGTCGTCCGCGCCGGCCGCGGCTCCGTCGATGCTCGACGGCGGCTCGGCCGACCCGGTGCCCTCGCCCGCGGCGAAAGCGTCGCAGCGGCAGTCGACCGACCTGATCCCGCTGGGTTCCGCGGTCGGAGGCGCGGCCCTGCTGGCCTTCGGGGCGGCCTGGCTCTGGCGCCGCCGGCGCTCCGCTTCGTGACCGTTTTCTGATCACGGCGGGCCGCCGTAACCGCGGCGGCCCGCCGCCGGACGGAAAGGACTTCTCCGATGCGACGTCGGATTCTCGTTGCGGCGCTGCCGGTGGCGGCAGGGCTCACGCTTGCGACCGCGGTGCTGTTCACGCCTTCTGCGGACGCTCCGCCGCGCGCCGATGCGGCTCCGGTGGCCGTCGTCGCGGGCGAGTGCGGCACCGACGGGTGCGTGACCGCGCTGCAGGAGCGGCTGCGTACCCATCCGCGCGACGGCCGGTCCTGGTCGGCGCTGGCGGTGGAGTACGTCGAACAGGCCCGGGTGACCGGGGCGTCGTCGTGGTACCCGAAAGCGCAGGCCGCCGTCGACCGCGCGCTGGCCCTCGGCCCGGACGACGACGCCGCGCTGGCCGCGGCCGGGGTGCTGGCCGCGTCCCGCCACGACTTCGCCGGTGCACTGCGCTTCGGCGACCGTGCCGCCGCGGCCAACCCGTACAGCGCCCGGGCCCAGACGGTCCGGACCGACGCGCTCGTCGAGCTCGGGCGCTACCCCGAGGCGCTGGCCGCGGCCACGGCCGCCGACGACCTCAAGCCGGGCACCCCGACGTTCAGCCGGCTGTCGTACCTGTCGGAGCTGACCGGTGACACCGGGCGGGCCGCGGCCCTGCTGCGCCGGGGAGTGGAACCGGGCGCGGCCCCGGCGGACATCGCGTTCTGCCGGTTCCATCTGGGCGAGCTGGCGCGGTCGGCGGGGGACTACTCGGCGGCATCCGCGCAGTACCGGGCGGCGCTGACCGCGGACCCGGCCCACCTCCCGGCGCGCGCCGGGCAGGCACGGGTGCTCGAGGCACGCGGGGATCGGGCCGGTGCGGTCCGGATCTACCGCTCGATCGTCGCCCGACTGCCGCTGCCGCAGTACGCGACCGAGCTCGGCGAACTGCTCGAGGCGTCGGGTGACCGGGCCGGGGCGTCGCAGCAGTACGCGGTGGTCCGGGCGGCCGTGGCGCTGTCGCGGTCGGCCGGCGTGGCCGACGGCCCGGAGGTGACGCTGTTCGAGGCCGATCACGGCCGGGCGGCGTCGGCGATGGAGTCGGGCCGGGCCGAGTGGGCGAAGCGGAAGAGCATCTACGTCGCCGACGCCCTCGGCTGGGCGCTGTACCGGGCCGGGCGTCCGGTGGAGGCGCTGCCGTACGTCCGGGCCGCGACACGCCTGGGCACGCGGGACGCGCGCCTGCTGTTCCACCGGGGCATGGTCGAGAAGGCCGCCGGCCACCCGGCCGGGGCACGGGAGTGGCTGGGCCGCGCGTTGGCGCTCGACCCGCACTTCTCGCCGCTGGACGCGCCGGTCGCCCGCACGACGCTGGCGGGTCTGCGATGAGCGCCCGGGCCGGGCTACTGGCGGGGCTCGCCGTGGTGTTCGGGGTACTGCTGATCGGGACGCCGGCGTCGGCGCATCCGTTGGGCGACCTGACTGCTTCCCGGTACGACGGGGTGATCGTCGGGACGGATCGGGTCCGGGTGGATCACGTGGAAGACCTGGCCGAGATTCCGACGGCACAGGCGCAGCCGTCGATCGACGCGAACGGCGACGGCGCGATGAGCGCGGAGGAGCTGGTTCGTTGGAGCCGGGGCGCGTGCGGATCCGCGGCGTCGTCGTTGCGGCTGACGGTGGACGGCCGGGTCGTTCCGGTCGGCGTGAGCGGCGTCCCGGGCGCCACGGTGGGCAAGGGACGGGCCGGTTTGCCGGTGCTCCGGCTCGAATGCCCGTTGGCGGGTGCGTCTTCCGCCGGAACGGATTTCTCGTTCGTGGACGCCGGGGGAGCGGACCGGCCGGGCTGGCGGGAGATCACGGTCATCGGAGATCGCACGACGATCGCCGGCACCGGGCTGCGCTCGGAGAGCGTGAGCCAACGTCTGACGCGGTACCCGACCGACGCGCTGTCGTCACCGCTGGACCAGCGCGAGGTCACGTTCGAGGCGCGCCCGGGCGGCGCGGCGGCCCGGGTGCCCACGACCACCGCCGGGGGTGGGGGCACCTGGTTGCCCGCGACCGATCGACTCACCGAGGCGTTCACGGCCCTCCTGGACTCGCACACGACGCCGTGGTTCGCCGCGCTGGCCGTGCTGGCGGCGATCGCGCTCGGCGCCACCCACGCGATTGCCCCGGGGCACGGCAAGACGCTGATGGCGTTCTCGCTCCTCGCGCGGGGCGAGTCGGCTGACGCGCACCCGGTCCGGGCCGCGTTCGCGATCGGAGCCGGGGTGACGGTCGCCCACACCGGCGGAGTCGTGACGCTGGGGGTGCTGGTCACGGCCGGAGCGGCCGTCGCCCCCGCGGCGGTGATGCCGTGGCTGTCCGCCGCCAGCGGCGTCGTGATCCTCGTGGTGGGCGTGGCTCTGCTCCGAGGCCTGCGCGGGTCCCACGGCCATGCGCACGGCCATGCGCACGGCCATGCGCACGGCCATGCGCACGGGGATTCGCACAGGGATTCGCACGGGGATTCGCACGGCGGGGGGCACGCGCACGGCCATTCGCACGGGGAGGGGCACGCGCTCGGCCATTCGCACGGCGGGGAGAGCCGTAGGCGTCGGCTGCCCGGGCGGCTGCCGCTGGTGGCGACGGGGCTCGCGGGCGGCTTGCTGCCCAGCCCGTCGGCGCTGATCGTGTTCCTCGGCGCGGTCGCCGCACACCGGGCCTGGTTCGGCGTGATCCTCGTGCTCGCCTTCGGCGTGGGCATGGCCGTCACCCTCGCCGCCGCCGGTCTGCTCGTCCGATACGCGGGCCGGCGGGTCGTACGGCTCGTCACCGACCGCGCGGGCCGGGGCCTCGCCGCCCGGGTCCTCACCCGGCTCCCGCTACTCACCGGCGTGGGAATCTGCGGCGTGGGCGGCACGATCGCGCTACGGGCACTTCTGAGCGTCTGACGCCGTCGACCGCCCGCTACTCCGGGGCCGGGGCCGGGGCCGGGGCCGGGGCGAGGCGTTCGGCGGTGCGGCGGACGGTCCAGCTCCCGGGGCGGCCCGACAGGTCGGTGCGGGTCAGCGGAGCGACGTCCAGGCGCCAGAACGCCGCCGGCGGCGCGGACAGGGCCACTACCAGCACCGCTTTCACCATCGCGGCGTGCGTCACGCCGACGGTTCGGACCGGGCCGGTGCCCACCTCGTCCAGCCACTTGGTGGCTCGGTACAGCAGGTCCCGCACCGACTCGCCGCCGTGGGGGGCCGCGTCGGGGTCGGTGAGCCAGGCCTCCAGCCCGGACGGGTCGGCGGCGGCCAGCTCGTCGATCGTGCGGCCGCGCCAGGAGCCGAAGTCGCACTCGTCGAGGGCGTCGTCGATCGAGACGTCGGTCGCGCCGAGCGCGGCGACCGTCTGCCGGCAACGCAGCGCCGGGCCGCAGCGCCAGCCGGCCGACCGGTAGGCGGTCAGCCGGGCGGCGGCGTCCTTGGCCGCACGGAGGCCGGCCGGCAGGAGGGGGTCGTCGTGCGGGAACGTGGACGTGACGAGCGACTCGGTCGCCGGGTGCGTCAGTAATGTCAGCCGGACGCCGTTTGCGCGGCTATCGCTGGTCACGCCCGCTCCTCGCGTTTCGAACGTAGTTCTGATTTGATTCCGCGTGACTGTATCCGGTTCCCGAGGAGTACCTAGATGGCCGACCGGAACAGTCCTCCGGAGGGCTGGCCGCCTGCTGACGATCCGTACGCCTACGGGGCTCCGCCGCCGCAGTACGCGGAAGGTACGTACGACCAGCTGAACTTCCGGAACCCCGGCCGACCGGCCGACCAGCCCCCGCCGGCCACCTACGGCCAGCCCCAGCACGGCCAGCCCCAGCACGGCCAGCCCCAGCACGGCCAGCCCCCGTACGAGCAGGCCCAGTACGAGCAGGCCCAGTACGAGCAGGCCCAGTACGAGCAGGCCCAGTACGAGCAGCCCCAGTACGACCGACACCCTTACCGGCAGCCCGCCCCGCCGCCCCGGCGCGAGGACGAGCAGCCGCCCCACCACGTCGGCGCCGCCATCGCCGCGGACGAGTACGTGCACAGCCACGTCCACTCCGCTACCAACCCGATGTCGGAGCGCACCCGCAAGGCCGTCGTCGGCATCCTCGTCCCGGCGGTCATCGCCACCATCATCGGCCTGATCGTGCTCTGGCCCGGCCAGTTGCACTACGGCAGCGCCAACCAGAACGGCCAGCAGGAACGCGCCGACGGCACGGTCACCCAGGTCGTCGAACAGTCGTGCCCGGAGACCTCCGAAGCCGACGCCGGTTCCCTCACCGGCCCCTGTGGAACGGCCACCGTCAAGGTCACCGGCGGCGTCGGCAAGGGCGACACGGTCTCGATGGAGCTCCCGCAGGGCCCGGGCTCGCCGAGCGTCCACGTCGACGACAAGGTCGTCATGCTCGTCCTCGCCACCGGCGGGAACGCGGCCACCCGCTACACGATCGTCGACAAGCAGCGCGGTGGATCGCTCTGGCTGCTGGTGGCGCTCTCCGCGGCCGTCGTCATCGCGTTCGGACGGCTCCGCGGGCTGGCCGCGATCGGTGGACTGATCGTCAGCTTCGCCGTGCTGCTGCTGTTCGTCATCCCCGGCATCCTCGGCGGGTCGCCACCGCTGCTGGTCGCGGTCGTCGGGTCGTCCGCGATCATGTTCGCGGTGCTGTACCTGACGCACGGCATCTCGGTGCGGACGTCGGTCGCGATCCTCGGGACGCTCGCCAGCCTCGTGCTGACCGGCCTGCTCGGGGCCGGTTTCACCGCGCTGACCGAGCTGACGGGCCTCGGCGACGAATCGAGCGTCTACCTCTCGACGGTCCAGGGCGGCGTCGACATGCGCGGCCTGTTGCTGGCCGGCATCATCATCGGCTCGCTCGGCGTCCTCGACGACGTCACGGTGACGCAGGCGGAGGTGGTGGCCGAACTGGCGCGGACGCCCCGCAGCCGGTTCGACCTGTACCGGGCGGCGATCCGGGTCGGGCGGGCGCACGTCGGGTCCGCGGTGAACACGATCGTCCTCGCCTACGCCGGGGCCTCACTACCGCTGCTGCTGCTCATCTCGGTGAGCGGCCAGAGCCTCGGCTCCCTGGTCACCGGCCAGTCGATCGCGAGCGAGATCGTCCGCTCGCTGGTCGGCACGATCGGCCTCGTCGCCTCGGTACCGATCACCACCGCGCTGGCCGCGCTCGTCGCCGAGCCCCCGGCCGAAGACGACGAGGAGCAGGCGCAGCACACGGGGGTCTGAGCCGGAGCTCGAACCCCCGTGCGCGGTCTCAGCCCGCGGCCGCCGCGGCTTGCTGCGACTGAACGGCCTTCCGGAGCGCCTGCACCGTCGGCCCCACGTGTGCGCTCAGCGTCTCCAAGCGCCGCTTGAACTGCCGCCGGTCGCCCCGCGAAACCACGATCCCCAGCTCGCCCGCGGCGGCCAGTGCCACCACCGCCGCGTCCCGCCGATCGATCCGGTCGACCGGCTCGCCGCCCCGTAACGTCCGGCGGGCGTTCTCGGCGAGCTTGCTGCGCAGCCGCACGTCGCGGAGCTCGATGTTCCACACCGGGATCAGCCCGAGCAGCTTGCGCCGCTCGGCCCGGATGAGGTTCTCCGCCGCCAGTTGCTCGCGGACGGCCGAGACCGTCGCCCCGGTCTTCCGATCGACCCAGCTCTGCCACTTGCGCGGCCGGCTGCCTCCCGCCACGTCCGCCAGGACCGGCCCCAACACCGGATCACCCGAGATCCGACCGGCTGCCCGGCCTGCCTCGGCCGCCACCCGGCCGTCCGAGTCGGCCAGACAACCGTCGAACACCAACTCGGTCAACACGGCCGCACGGAGCAGCACGCCCAAGTGGTTCCGGTTGGTCAGCCGGTGCTTCTTCGGATCGTAAGCGAGCAGGAACAGCCTCGCCGGAACGGAAAGCTCGGTGTCCACTGCTCACTCCTCTTCGTCGACAGTGTCTTCTTCGTCGTCGCCCTTGCGTGGCCTCCCGGGGCCGCGCATGCGGCCCGCCTCCCGGGGCAGCCGGCCGGCCGCCCCGAGTGCGCGGCGCAGCAGGAACTCGATCTGCGCGTTCGTGCTGCGCAGTTCATCGGACGCCCACCGCGCCAGCGCGTCGTGCACGGCCGGGTCGAGCCGCAACAAGAGCTTCTTGCGCTCGCTCGCCACCGCCTCACCCCAGTGTCAGTAGAGAGTGCCGGCGTTGACGATCGGCTGCGTGCCGCGGTCGCCGCAGAGGACGACGAGCAGGTTGCTGACCATCTGGGCCTTGCGCTCCTCGTCCAGCTCGACGACGTTCTGTTCGGACAGCCGGGCGAGCGCGAGCTCGACCATGCCGACCGCGCCCTCGACGATCCGGCGCCGGGCCGCGACCACCGCGTTGGCCTGCTGACGCTGCAGCATGACCTGCGCGATCTCTGGGGCGTAGGAGAGCCGGGTGATCCGCGATTCGATCACCTCGACGCCGGCGGCGGTGACGCGTGCGGCGATCTCGGCCGAGAGCCGGCCGGTGATCTCGTCCGCGTTGTCGCGCAGCGAGAGCTGGTCGTCCGGACCGTCGTACGGGTAGCTGTTCGCGATGTGCCGGACGGCGGTCTCGCTCTGGATCGCGACGAACTCGACGAAGTCGTCGACCTCGAACACGGCCTTCGCGGTGTCGGAGACCTGCCAGACCACCACGGCGGCGATCTGGATCGGGTTGCCGTCGGCGTCGTTCACCTTGGCCAGCTCGGTCTCGTGGTTGCGCACCCTGGTCGACACCTTCTCCCGCTTGGTGAGCGGGTTGACCCAGCGCAGACCGTCGGTGCGGATCGTCCCGGTGTAGTGACCCAGCAGCTGGACCACCCGGGCCTCACCGGGCGCCACAGCGGTCAGGCCCGCCATGCAGATCAGCGAGGCCAGACCGAGCAGGGCGCCGAGGATCGCGAGCGTGACCGGCACCGCGCCCGGCGCGGTCGCCCCGCCGACGATGACCAATGCGATACCGAGGAGAAGGCCGAGGATCAGGGCGCCGGCCATCGGCCAGCCGGACAACCCGTCGGCGCGTTGTTCCCGGACCTGTGGGGCGGGCATTTCCACGAGCTGATCAGTGGTGGACATCATGTCTCTCCTCCCGTGCGGATAGCTACACAGTAGCAAAGTGATATCACTTTTTCCAAGCACGGTTCACGGGGATCAACGCCTCCCGGTATGGTCACCCACGGATGACGCTGCGTAGCTGCTCCCTTTCGCCCCTCCGATTGCGAGTCGTGATGAGCATCCTGACCAGGAACAACGTGTCGCTCACCGGTCGCGAAGGCGGCCCAGCCATGGTGTTCGCGCACGGCTTCGGCTGCGACCAGTCGATGTGGCGATACCTGACGCCGGCCTTCGCCGACCGCTTCCGGATCGTCGCTTTCGACTACGTCGGGCACGGCAAATCCGAACTGGCGGCCTACGACGCCGACCGGTACTCGACTCTCCACGGCTACGCCGAGGACGTTCTCGAGGTCCTGGGTGAGCTCGACCTCTCCGACGTCGTGTTCGTCGGGCACTCGGTGAGCTCGATGATCGGCGCGATGGCCGCGATCGAGCAGCCCGACCGGTTCCGCAGCCTCGTGATGATCGGTCCGTCCCCGCGCTACCTCGACGACGACTCGACCGGATACGTCGGCGGATTCCGCCCGGACGACTTGAACGGTTTACTCGACTCGATGGAAAGCAACTACCTGGGATGGTCGAGCTCGATGGCGCCGGTGATCATGGGTAACGAGGAGCGTCCGGAGCTCGGCGACGAGCTGACGAACAGCTTCTGCCGCACCGACCCGGCGATCGCCCAGCAGTTCGCCCGGGTGACGTTCCTCGGCGACAACCGTGACGACCTGCCCAAGGTGCCGATCCGATCGCTGGTGCTCCAGTGCACCGCCGACGTGATCGCGCCGGAGGTCGTCGGCCGGTACGTGCACGAGCACCTGCCGGAGAGCGAGTACCGGGTGCTCTCCGCAACCGGCCACTGCCCGCACCTCAGCGCACCGGCCGAAACGATCTCCGCGATGCAAGGCTTCTGCTGACCTGTTCCGACGGAACCAGCCTGGGGGGTAGGGAGTGGAAATGTCGGAGCGGCCGATCCCGGCCGCCGAGATCGCGACTGCGGCATCCGGTTCCGGCCGGAGACGCGCGGTGACCCGCCTGCGCCGCCGTGCGGCCGGTTCCGCCCCGGACCCCGCCGCCGACCCGGTGGCCGACGACGCCGAACACTCCGACCCGCTCGACCCGCTCGACCAGGCGCCGTGCGGCTTCGTCGTCACCGACCCCGGCGGCCTGATCATGCACGTCAACCGCTTCTTCCTGGAGTCCAGCGGCTACCGGGCCGGCGACCTCGTCGGCCGGTTGCGGTTCCAGGACCTGCTGATCCCCGGTCACCAGATCTTCTACGAGACCCACTACTCGCCGCTGTTGCTCATGCAGGGCCACGTCCGCGAGATCGCCGTCGACCTGAAGAACGCCGCCGGCGAGAAACAGCCGGTGCTGGTCAACGCGGTCCTCGACCGCGACGAGGCCGGTAACCCGCTGGCGATCCGGACGACGGTCTTCGGCGCGACCGACCGCCGCCGTTACGAGCGGGAGCTGGTCTCCCAGCGTCAGCGGGCCGAGCGCTCGGAGGCGCGCGTCCGCGCTCTGCAGGAGGTGGCGGCCGAGCTCGCCGCGGCCGGCGACGTCGCCGCGGTCGGTCAAGCCCTGGTGGACGCCGCTCTGCTGGTCGTCGAGGGTGATCGCGCCGGCCTCTGGCTGCTCGACCGGCGCGAACTGGCGACCGCGACCGAGGCCGACGAGGCGCTCGGCAACGACTCTCCGGACACCGCCGCCGCACTCTCGTCGGCCGGTCTGGTCCAGATCGCCGCGGTCAACATCAGCGACTTCTCCGACCTGGCCCGCATCCCGGTGCCCGACCGGGAGGCGTTCACGTCCCAGCCGCGCAGCCCGGTGCTGATCGACTCGGTGGAGTCGATCCTGCCCCGGCACCCGGTGATCGCGGCCGCGATGGAGCGCACCGGCGTCGGGACGCTGGTCGTGATCCCGCTCGACGTCGGTGACCAGCGGGTCGGCCTCCTCGCGGCCGGGTGCACCGAGACCCGCCAGCTCGACGTCGACGACCGCGAGGTGCTGCACGCGCTCGGCCGGCAGGGCGGGCAGGCGCTGGAGCGCGCGGTCCTGCACGCCGAGGCGGCGAAGGCGGCCGAGCGATCGGACTTCCTGGCCTCGTCCGGGCGGGCGCTGGAAGAGCGGGTGGGGCTGGTCGACCGGGCCGAGAAGCTCGTCGAGCTGGTCACCAACGAGCTGGCCGAAGTGGCCAGCGTCGAGTTCGTCGACCACGAGGGTCCCCGCCGGCTGGGGCACGCCCGCTCCGCCCGGCTGCCTGCCGACGGCGTCGGCGGCGTCGGCACCCTGATCGGCATCGAGCCCGGCCGCGCCGGTGACCTGATCGCGCAGGTCGTCAGCGGTAACCGGCCCAAGCTGGTGGCCGAGCGGCTGCCGATCACGCCGTCCGGGCCGCGTCCGGCGAACTGGTGGCTCGTGCTGCCGCTGCGGGCCTCCGGCCGGACGCTCGGCGCGCTGGTGCTCGGCCGCTACGGCCGCGCGTTCAGCGTCGACGAGGTCGCGTACTGCACCGAGGTGGCTGCGACCGCGGCGCCCGCGCTCGACAACGCCCGCCGCTACGAGCAGGAGCGTGAGGTCGCCTACACGCTGCAACGCAGCCTGCTCTCCGGCGGGCTGCCCCGTCGGCAGGGGCTGCGGATCGCCACGCACTACCGGCCGGCCATGGAGAACCTCGAGGTCGGCGGCGACTGGTACGACGCGTTCGAACTCGGCGGCGACCGCATCGGCATCGTCGTCGGCGACGTCGTCGGCCGCGGGTTGAACGCGGCCAGCGCGATGGGTCAGATCCGCAGCGCGATCCGTGCGCTGGCCGGTGCGGGCCTCGGCCCGGCCGCGCTGCTCGACCAGCTCGACCGATTCGTCGGTCAGTTCGACGCCGGGCGGATGGCGACGCTGGTCTACCTGGAGCTGCACCCCCGCACCGGTTCGGTCCGGTACGCCTGCGCGGGCCACTTCCCGCCGCTGGTCGTCCAGGGCGACGAGGAGGCGCAGTACCTCTGGGACGGCCGCTCGACGCCACTGGACGCCTATGCCGGGCAACCGGGCCGGTCGGAAGCGGAGATCACGCTGCTTCCCGGCGCGCGGCTCCTGCTCTACACCGACGGTCTGGTCGAACGCCGGGGCCGCCTGATCTGGCGCGGGCTCGAAATGCTGCGCGAGGAGATGGAGAAGCACCGGACGTCGTCCGCCGCCGTGATCGTCGAGCGCCTGTCGGAGACGATGCTGTTCGACGAGGGCGCCCGCGACGACGTGTGCCTGCTGGCGCTGTCGCTCGCCGAGTCGACGCCGTTCGAGGAGGAGATCCCGGCCGATCTCGCCGAGCTGACCGGCGTCCGGAACCGGTTGCGGGCGTGGCTGGTCGATCACGAGGTCGACAAGCACGACGGGTTCGCGATCGTGCTGGCCTGCTCGGAGGCGATCGGCAACGCGATCGAGCACGGCTACCGCAACGGCGGTCCGGCGCCGAGGACGGTCTCGATCTCGGCGTCGATCGTCGACGAGCGCGTCGATGTGACGATCCGGGACGCCGGGCTGTGGCAGCCCCGGGAGACGGCGCCCGATCGCGGACGTGGGCTGATGCTGATGAAACGACTGATGGACGAAGTGACCGTCGACCGGATGAGCGCCGACCGTAGTCGGGGCACGACCGTGACGATGTCCCGGCGGGTGAGATGGGTGGGGCCATGACGGGAGACGAGGTAACGGTCGACCGGCCGGCGGCCGTGACGGTAGGCGACCTGGACCTGGACCTGGAACTGGACGACGCCGAGCCGCCGGGGCGCCCGGCGAAGCTGGTGTCGTTCCAGGGCGAGATCGACCTGGGTACGGCACCGGGGCTGGGTACGACCGTCGAAGTGGAGACCGCGGACGCGTCGGCGATCGTCCTCGACCTCTCGGCGGTGACGTTCCTCGACAGTGCCGGTGTGCGGCTGCTCGACAGCCTGGTCGGGGCCGGGGAAAGCCGGGGTTGCGTGATGCGGCTGGTCGCCCCGGAGCACGGCGTGGCGAGGTTCACGCTGACGCTGTGCGCGTTCCGGTCCGACCTCGTCGAGTCGACGGTGGCCCGGGCGGTAGCGACCCTGAATTAGTCGACCGGCTTGAACTAGTCCACCGGCTTGAACTAGTCCACCGGGGCCGGCGTACCGACGGCCCTGGTGTCACCCTCGACGAGGCTCGTCGTCTTCGTGTTGCGGGTCGCCTGCCACTCCGGCAGCCGATCTTCGTTCACCGCGGCGAACATCTCGGCCATCGCCCTCTCGTCGAGCTTCACCGCGTCGCCGTACGGCGTCAAGAACGAATCGGAGGAGTAGGGCAGCGTCTCGAACGTGATGTCGTCGGGCCGCAGGTTGCGCAGCGCGAGCGCGAGGCCCTCGATGTTCATGTTGTCGTCGACGGTGATCGCGCCGGTGGCGGCGCGGAGGAACTTGTCGAAGCGCAGCGGGTTGGAGAGCGTGCCACCGCTGACCGCCCGGGCCAGCAGCGACTGCAGTACCAACTGCTGGTTGTGGATGCGGCCGAAGTCGCTGCCGGGCACGTTGTAGCGCTGGCGCATGAAGTCCTGCGCGGAGTCGCCGCCCATGCGGTTGCAGCCCTTGGGCCAGACGCGGCCGGTGTGGATCGACCGGACGGTGTAGGTCGTGCAGACCCGGATGCCGCCCACCGCGTTGACCATCGTCCGGACGCTATCGAAATCGACGACGATCGCGCCGTCGAGTGGCAGGCCGGTGAGCTCGTAGACGGTCTTGGCGGCCAGCGGGGGCCCGCCGAACGAGAACGCGGCGTTGATCTTGTTGTTGCCGCCCTCCCAGGTGCCGCCGGCCGGGATGTGCACGTAGCTGTCGCGGGGGATCGAGATGACGTAGGCGCTCTTCAGATCAGCGGTGACGTGGACCAGCATGATCGTGTCGGACCGCTGGCCGATCGTGTCGGCCCGGATCGTCGACACCGCGAGCCGGGTGTCGGAGCCGAGTACCAGGAAGTTCAGCGGGCCGACGACGCTCCGGTCCGGGACGACGGTCGAGCCGCTCGCGTCGGTGCGCGTGGTCGTCGGGATGTCGCCGAGCAGGTCGGCGCGCTTGATGTTCTGCTCGTAGCGCGCGCTGATCGCCCAGGCGGCACCGATGGTGCCGACCGAGACCAGCAGGAGGGCGACACCCACGATCAGCCCCACCGTGGTCCACGGTGTGCCGGTCTTCCGCCCTGCTGCCACTCGCCCCGCCTTCGCCTGAGCCTCTTCCGGGCTACATCGGCATTGTTCGGATCGAGTCAAGTACTCGATTCGCTGTGGCCTGCTGTACCCGGCACTCATCGAAGATAATCGCTGTTCGCACCCCTGCCTGCCAGGGGATTCGTGGTCTCGGAGCGGCAACGAACAATGGCGCGTTCGAGTTCCGTTCAAAGTCTGTTCGGTCGGTAGGGAAATAGCCGAGAAATGGCTGGGTCAAATCGTCGATGCAATAAGCCCAGGAAAAGGGCGGGCAAAGCGCCCATTACCGGGCGCCGCTGCGTCGGCGACGCTGAAACCCGCTGGGCGGCCGAGGGCGGGGTGACGCGTTGGCGGAGTGGGGTTCCACCGAAACGGATGAGTCCCGCGGGACCACACTAAAAACCGCATCTCGCTAGCATCCGTTTTGATGCAAACGTGGCGAAATATCATTCAACTGCGCACCGGTTCGCAACAAAAATCGCAATTGTCTCGCGCTGTCGATGTTCGCCGTGTGAAATGCCTCACTAAAGAATTTTCGTACGTTCCGGGACTGGACGGCGTGCGCGCGCTGGCCGTTGTCGCGGTGCTCGTCTATCACCTCGATGCTCGTCTCCTGCCCGGTGGATTCGTGGGCGTCGACGTGTTCTTCGCGCTCTCCGGGTTCCTGATCACGACGCTGCTGGTGCGGCGTCCCGGGCTGGTGAGCTTCTACGTCCGGCGGGCGCGCCGGCTGCTGCCCGCGGCGCTGCTGATGGTGGCGGTCGTCTGTTCGGTGGCGGCGTTCACGATGCCGACGTTCCGCCTCGGCTCGCTGCGCGCGGACGGGATCTGGACGGTGTTGCAAGCGGCGAACTGGCGTTTCGTCGCGTCGGGGCAGTCGTACGTCGATGCGTTCGCGCCACCGTCACCGCTGCGGCACGCCTGGTCGCTCGCGGTCGAGGAGCAGTTCTATCTCGTCTGGCCGCTGGTGGTGGCGGCGCTGGCCGGGCGCAGGCGGACGCTGCTCGCGGTGGCCGGGACGCTGACGGTGGCGTCGGCCGTCTGGATGGGGTTCCGGTACGCGGCCGAGGACCCATCGCGGGCGTACTACGGCACCGACACCCGGGCCCACGCGCTGCTCGCCGGCGCGGTGGTGGCACTGCTCCTGATCGGGCCGCTGCGGGCCTCGCGGCTGCTTCCGCGGCTCGGGATACCCGCCGGCCTCGTTCTGCTGGTAGCGGCGGCGTCCGTGCCGGATTCGTGGGCCGGCTACTACCGGGGTGCCGGGTTCGGCATTGCGGTGGCGGCGGCGGTACTCGTGGGTGCGGTCGCCACCGCACCGGGGTCGCGGCTCGGTCGGCTGCTCGCAGCCGGGCCGCTGCCCCGGGTGGGACGGGTCTCGTACGCGCTGTACCTGTGGCACTGGCCGGTCTACTGCTGGCTGGACGGCGCGGCGGTGTTCACGTCGGGGGCGTTCGCCGACGCGCCGGTAGTGGCCGCCGTGGCCAAGCTCGTGCTGACGACCGGGCTGGCCGTGGCGTCCTACGCGCTGGTCGAGCAGCGGTTCCGAGCGCTCCGCACGGCGCGCCACCGCCCGCCGCCCGCCCGGTCCACGCTGCTGATCGCCCCGGCCGCGCTCGCCACCGTGCTCGGAGTCGTCGTCGTCGCGACGATCCACGCGACGCCGCCGCTCGTCGACGAGCCGGCCGACGCCGGCACGCGCGTCCTCGCCGAGGCCCCGGCCACCGGCACCGGGGAGGCGGCCTCGGACGCCGGCCCGGTGCGGCTCGCGACCGCGGGAGACTCGGTGGCCCACAGCCTGGCTCCGGCGCTGCGGCGGATCGCCAACGCCAGGGGCTGGAGCTACGCCGACAGCTCGGTCAGCTCCTGCTCGGTCGCCGCGTTGCTGATGGTCGAATCGGACGGCTCTCCGTACGCCGCCGGCCGACGCTGCCCGTCGATCGTCCCGGCCGTGCAGCAGCAGCTCGTCACCCGCTACCGCCCGACGCTGATCCTCGTCCACTCGCGCTGGGAGGCGTTCGCGGTGCGTCGGACGGACGGCACGATCGTCCGGGCCGGTACCACCGCCCACCTGGCCTACGTCCGGGCGCAGCTGACGGCCGCCTTCCGGAGGCTGACCTCCGGCGGTGCCCGGGTCGTCGTGATCGAGCCGGTTCCGCTCGCCGACTCGCTCTGCCGCCGCCTCGGACGCTCGCTCGCCACCTGCCGCGCGCAGGCGTCCGACCCCAGGTTCGTGCAGTACAACGCCCTGCGCCGCTCGGTGGCGGCGCAGTTCGGCGGCCGGGTGGCCGTCGTGCGGATCGACGACGTCGTCTGCCCGGCCACGCGGTGCACGGACGAGGTCGACGGTCGGACGCCGCGCCCGGACGGCCTGCACTTCTCGCCGGACGGCGCGGCCTGGCTCGCGCCCCGCCTCCTGCGCCGGGCCGGTCTCGACCCCGGGGTGGGTTTGTGATCGGTATCGCGTCAGCGGCGCGGTGAACTGGGCAAAACCGTCTGCTAGCGTGGGAAACGCGAAGGGGAGTAGCTCCCAATGTCGCGGTCGACATACTGACGGCCCGGGTCTCGACAACCCGGAACGTCCGGCCGCGCGGCCCACTCGGGCGAGCGAGACCTTCGACTCAGGCGTTGTGTACGCCGGGTCGAGGTCGTGCGCACCTGATCCGGCAGTGACCGGAAGGTGTTACGTGTCTGGATTCCTCGCGGCGCTGGTCGTCAGCTTCGGCGTGATCTTCGTTGCCGAGCTCGGCGACAAGTCGCAGCTCATGGCGCTGACGTTCGCGACCCGGTTCAGGGCCCTCCCGGTTCTCATCGGCATCACGATCGCGACCGCGGTCGTGCACGCGGTGTCGGTCGCGGTCGGTTACGGCCTCGGAGCCGCGCTGCCGACCGGCTGGATCGCACTGGTCGCGGCCATCGCCTTCCTCGCGTTCGGAGCCTGGACGCTGCGCGGCGACCGGCTCACCGAAGAAGAGAAGACCAAGGCCGAGAAGTCGACGAAGTCGGCCGTGGTCGCCGCGTCGGTCGCGTTCTTCCTGGCCGAGCTCGGTGACAAGACCATGCTCGCGACGATCACGCTGGCCACCCAGTACGGCTGGCTCGGGACCTGGCTGGGCTCGACGGTCGGCATGGTGGCCGCCGACGCGCTCGCGATCCTCATCGGGCGCTCGCTGGGCAAGCACCTGCCGGAGAAGGCGATCAAGTACGGTGCCGCCGCCCTGTTCTTCATCTTCGGCGTCTGGCTGCTGATCGACGCGATCATGCAGCTCACCTGACGCGGTCTCAGCCGGTGCGCCGGGGCTCCAGCGAGGCCTCCCCGGCCCACTCCGCCGACCGGATCTCCCGGAGCGCCTGCTTCCGGACCTTCCCGCCCAGACGCTCCACGTAGAGGACGCCGTCCAGGTGGTCGACCTCGTGCTGGAAGCACCGGGCCAGGTACCCCTCGCCGACGACGTCGACCGGGCTGCCGTCGGCATCGACGCCGGTGACCCGCACCCGGGAGGCCCGCGGAGTCGGGAAGCGCAGGCCCGGGATCGACAGGCAGCCCTCGTTCTCTTCCTCGAGCCCGGTCGAGAGCCGCTCGAGCACCGGGTTGACGACGTGGCCGCGCCGGCCCGGCCCGCAATCGTAGGTGAACAACCGCAGGCCGACGCCGACCTGCGGACCGGCCAGACCGGCGCCGGGCGCGGCCTTCATCGAGGCGGTCATCTTCTCGATCAGCTCGGCGAGCGTCGCGTCGAACGTCGTCACCGGCGCGGCCGGTCGGTGCAGCACCGGCTGCCCGGTCAGGACGATCGGCAGCAGCCCGTCCGCGCCCACCGCGGGAATCACCAGGCCGGCCTCGGTCACGCTTTCCATTCGTCTCCTCCGGGGGGAATCAGCGGGAAGATCCGGGACACCAGCGCGACCGGCCGGGCGTCCGCGGGGCGTCTCTCCGGGCGCTCGCGGTCGGCGAAGCGCTCGGCGACCGCGCGGAGTTCCGACGCCACCGCGGCCAGTTCGTCCGGCGTCAGCCAGAGCACGTGACTGGCGGCGTCGTCGGCGTGCCAGCGCGGGTCGGCCCGGTCGCGCCCGGCCAGCCAGCGGCGGTACCCCTCGTCCTCCAGATCGCGCAGGAGCGGATCGAACTCGCCGGTGGCCTTGAGCTGCCACGGTCGGCGCCGCCCCGGCCCGCTCCCCGGCGGCACCAGGGCCTCCTCGACGAGACCGGCCCTGGCCAGTTGGCGCAGGTGGAACGAGCACGACCCGGAGCTCTCACCGAGACGCCTGGCGGCCTCGTTCGCGGTGACCGGCCCGTCGGCGAGCAGCTCGAGCAGCGCCGTACGCACCGGGTGGTCGTCCATGCTTTGCAAAGTATCAGCTTTGCAAAGCAGAATCAGGGGGCCGTCAGTAACACCCGCACGGTCGCGAGCGCGGTCTCCACTTCCGGCTCACCCCGCCCCAGCAGATGCGCGTACATGTGGAAATCGCACACCCGCACGATCGCGATCGCCAGCGCGGGAACCGGCAACCTGAGCGGCAGCCGTCCGGCCGAATGCTCACGTTCCAGCAGCTCTTCCATCAGAGCCGCGGCCCGGCTCTCGATCGCCCCCGGCATCGTCGCCAGCCGGATGAACACCATCGGCTCGCGCTGGGTGAGTGCCTTGAGCCCGGGCGCACCGAGCACCGCGCGCATGAACCGCGCCAGCACGTCGACGACGTACTCCACCCCGTCCGGCACGCCCGCCGACTTCTCGGCGAACCGGAACGTCCGCTCGGTCGCCTCGGCGAGCACCACCGCGAGCAGTTCCTCGCGGTTGCCCACCCAGCGGTAGAGCGTCGCCCGGCCGATGCCCAGCTGGTGCGCGAGCGCCGACATGTCGACCGGCTCGCCCTCGAGATAGGCACGCGTGGCCAGCGCGACGACGTCGGCCGGGCCCTTGGCGTGGAGCACCGGCGCGGATCCGGCCACTCGATCTCCCGGTCACTCGGCTCTGCGCTGCCCGGATCATGGTAGTGGCCCAGGTCACTCCACTCGCCGATGGCACGGATCGGTCCGGCTCAACTCCCCGCCGCGGAAACCGATGGACGGGCGTGAAGGTCCGCCAGACCGTCCGATCGTGGTCGCTGCTGCAGCGCGTACGCGCACTGTTCCTCGCGTACGCGCTGATCAACCTCGTCCCCGCGATGGCCGCCGTGGTGACGGCCCCCGGATCGACGTGGGAACTGAAAGCATTGATCGTCGCGGGCCTGGCCGGGTTCGCCCCGTGGTGGGTTCTCGGCTGGCGACGCCGGAATTTCGTCAGCTGGGCCGAACCGGTGGAGTGGGTGGTCCTCGCCGGCATCGCGACCGTCGTCGAGGGCGCAGTGACGGTCGGACTGGCCTTCGCGATGGTGTACTACCGCTCGCTCTTCGGGACGGTCTGGAACGTGGTGCTGCGGATCGTCTGCATCGAGGCCGCGCTGATCACGCCGGCCGTGCTGGGCGACTTCTCAATTCCCGACCGCGCCGCTCCGGTGATCATCGCGCTGATGAGCGTCGTCATGCACGTGCTGAGCGTCGCCCTGACGCAGCACGAGCGGTTGGTGGCGCGGGAGCGGGTCCTGGCCGAGGGCGCGCGGACCGTCGTCGCCGCGACCGACCGGCAGGTGATCTACCAGACCGCGGTCGACACCGCGCTCGCCCTCGCCGGTGGGGGCGCGCTGGACCGGGCGACGCTCGCCGGCGGCGGGAGCACGACCACCGAGGTCCTGGCCGCGGCCGGCCGGAACATCGACGGCCTCGTCGGCCTGCGGGTCCACCTCGACCAGATGCCGCCCGGCCTGCTGGCGAAGATCCGGACCGGTGACCCGCTCTACCTCGACGGCGACGACTGCGCCGCGCTCAACCGAGTCGCCGAGGTGCCGGTCTGCCAGGGCGGGCTGTTCCTGATCCCGTTGCGGTCGGCCAAACACCAACTCGGGATGCTGACGGTCGGCTCGGACGGGACCCTGCATCCGGAGATCCGATCGAGCCTGCTCACCTGGGCCGCCCAGGTCGCCTCCTCGCTCGAGAGCCTGATCCTCAACCAGGAACTGGCCCACCGCGCCTTCCACGACCCGCTCACCGGGCTGCCGAACCGGGCGCTGGTCCACGACCGGCTGCACGTCGCGCTGAACGCCGGCCGGGACAGCCGGCCGGTCGCGTTCATGCTTCTCGACCTGGACGGCTTCAAACAGGTCAACGACGGTAGCGGCCACAAGGCCGGAGACGACCTGCTCTGTTCGGTCGCCACTCGGCTGTTGGCCTGCGTCCGCCAGGGAGACACGGTCGGACGTCTGGGAGGCGACGAGTTCGCGGTGATCCTGCCCGGCGTGGCGAGTCGCGAACGCGCGGCCACTGTGGCCTCCCGATTGGTGGACGCCGTCCGGATGCCGGTCGTCGCCGACGGGCGGCTGGTCGGCGTCGGTGTCAGCGTCGGGATCGCGTTCGCCGAGCCCGGCACGGACATCGACGAGCTGGTCCGGGCCGCCGACACCGCGATGTACCAGGTCAAGGCGGCGGGCTCCGGCGGGTACGCGATCTACGCGGCCGAGACCACGCCGAGCACTGCTTAAGCGGACTCCCAGAACGCGACCGCGGAGTCGGGCTCCCAGCCGTACACCGACGTGTGCGGCTGCAGGCAGCGGTACCTCTTGCCGTCGAAGACCACCTCGTCACCGGCGTCGTACCGGGTGCCGGGCGTCCAGTCCGGCGTCCGGTTGCCGCCGTCGGCGGTGCCGGACTGGCTGGACGGCTGCTCGCTGGGCTGCTGCACGCTGGCCGGTGCGGTGCTCGGTTTGGCGGCCTTCGGTGCCGTGGCGGACGGGGTCGTGCCCGCGCTGCCGCCGAACACGACGTCCGAGCAGGCGTACAGAGCCGAGTCGTTGCCGCCGTCTTCCCAGACCGTGTAGATGAGCTGCCGTCCCGACCGGGTGGGCAGCCGGACCTCCACCCGGTAGACGTTGTCGGAGCCGGGCTTGCCGTTGGCCTGGGCGAGCGGCTCCGTACCGAGGTCGGCCCAGGTGAGCGGTTTGGTCGCGTCGTAGCCGGCCTTGGTCAGGTAGAAGCGCAGGGTTCCGGACCGGCGGTCGTCCAGGCGGTACTGCAGCGTGACGTTCGCGCCGCTGGTCACGGCCGTGGCCGGCCAGTCGTCGCGGGCCAGGTCGAGGCCTCGGTAGCGCTCCCGGCCCGCGCTGCACAGCCGGGTGTCGGGAATGACCTCGCGGTGCCGGTCGCCGACGTCCGGTATGCCGACGTCGGTGCCGTCGCCCAGCCCGCTGGTGCTGTCGTCGCCGGTCACCGGCCGGACCGCGACCGCCGCCTGGCACGCGGGCGAGACGTCGCGGCTGTCGCCGCCAGGGCGGCACGCGTACCCCCGGCTGGGCGGCGAGATCGTCGTGCCGGACGCGTCCGCGCCGGGCGTCCACAAGAGCAGGAGAGGGACGGCGATGAGGGCCGCGGCCGCGACGCAGGCGCCGGCGATCAACTGCGTGCGGCGATCGAAGCGGCGGCGCGGAGGATCGGATTCGCCGGACGGAGGGACCGCCGGTTCGGCGTGGTGGCGGCCGGGAGCGGGTTCCGGAGCCAGCGCCGGGGGCGGCGGAGGAGCAGCGACCGCACCGGCGGCGCGGGCGATCATCTTGGTCAGGTCGCCGGTCAACTCGGACGGTGACTTCGCCGCCCGGCGGTGCGACCCACGGGCGGGCGGCTGGAGTGACCCCGCCGGCCTCGCATGCCCGTCCACTGGACTCCGTCCTACCCCCATCAGCCCGGCCCATCGACCGGTGCAGCTGACCGCGCTGATGCTAGTGCACTACAGCGTGCGCGCGTTACCGCTGTGCTTGGGGTACGTGTCCCACGCCGCACCAGTTCATCGCCCTCGGAGGGTTTGCCTGCCCGGGTGCTCGGGCTAGCCCTTCCTGAAGCGTTATGTAAGGAGTGATAAGCGGTGCAAACCACGGTCCGAGAAGTTGAGCGCAAATACGAACTGCCCGCCGGAGTGGTGCTCCCGGCGCTGGACGACCTGCCCGGTGTGGCGGTCGACCCGGCCGCGGACGTGTTCCGGCTGGAGGCGGTCTACTTCGACACGGCAGACCTGCGACTGGCCGCGAACCGGATCACGCTGCGCCGCCGGACCGGTGGCGACGACGCCGGCTGGCACCTCAAGCTGCCCGCGGGCCCGGACGGGCGGGACGAGATCCACTGGCCGCTCGGCCGCAGCAGCCGCACGGTTCCGGCCGACCTCGCCGCGCTGGTCGCCTCGTTCGCCCGGGGGACCAAGCTGGAGCCGGTTGCCCGGATCCGGACCACCCGGACCCGGCGCCGTCTGCGCGACGACGCGGGCGAGGTGCTCGCCGAGCTGGTCGCCGACGACGTGGCCGGTGAGGCCCTCGGACGTGAGGTGACGGTGTCGACCTGGTCGGAGATCGAGGTCGAGCTGGCCGGTGGCGAGCGCGATCTGCTCGATCGGGTGGAGAAGCGGTTGCGGTCGGCCGGAGTGCGGCGTTCCGCGTACGCGTCCAAATTGGCCCGCGTGCTGGGGGATCGTCTGGGCGGCCCGGCCGGGCGTCCGAAAGGGAAGAAGCGTTCGACGGTGGGCGACGCGGTCGTCGTGCACCTGCGGGAGCAGGCCGACACGCTCCTGGCGTACGACCCGCGGGTCCGGCGGGACGAGCCGGATGCCGTGCACAAGATGCGGGTGTCCACCCGCCGCCTGCGGTCGGCGCTGCAGACGTTCGGCACGGTGGTCGACCGTCGTGCGACGCGGCCGTTGACCGACGAGCTCAAGTGGCTGGCCGGTGTGCTCGGTGAGGCGCGCGACCTCGAGGTGCTGCGCGAGCGGTTCGCGTCGCAGGTGGCCGCGACCGCCGACGACCTGGTGATCGGTCCGGTGCAGGCCCGGATCACCGGTCATCTGGCCCACCGGCAGGCCGAGGCGCGCGACCACGTGCTCGAGGCGTTGAACTCCGAGCGGTACTTCGCGCTGCTCGACGCCCTCGACGGCCTGGTGGACGATCCGCCGCTGCGTGGCGGCTCGCGTCGCCCGGCAGGCAAGGAGCTGCCCCGGACGCTGCGCAAGAGCCACCGCCGGGTGTCGCGCCGCGTGTCGGCGGCGGTCGACCTCGGGCCGGGACCCGAACGCGACCACGCGCTGCACGAGGCCCGGAAGGCAGCGAAGCGGGCCCGGTACGCCGGGGAGCTCGCCCGGCCGGCGCTCGGCCGCACCGCGAAACGGTTCGCCGGGGAGATGGAGGGCGTCCAGGAGGAGCTCGGCGCGCATCAGGACAGCGTGGTCGCGCGGCGCGTGCTGCGGGAGATCGGCATGCAGGCACACCTGGCCGGGGAGAACGGGTTCACGTTCGGTCTGCTCTACGGCGGCGAACAGCAGCGCGCCGACCTCGTCGAAGCCCGGATCCCGGAGGTGCGCACAGCCGTTCGTGCCGCCAAGCGCCGCCTGGGCTGATAGCTTCCGGGCCTACTGTCCGGTAACTGGCGATCAGAGAGGCTTCCGCGATGCGGTCGTTCCTGCGGCGAGGGTCCGCTGTCCTGCTCGCCGTCGTACTGGCGGCCGGTCTGGCCGCCTGCAGCGGCGACGACTCCTCAGGTTCGTCCACTCCGGACGCCGTGGGCGATCTGAACGCCGCGGTGGTGCACACCGCGGGCGGCGATCTGCGCGGGGCCAGCGCCGAGGGCTACCGGTCGTTCCTGGGTGTGCCGTTCGCGGCGCCACCCGTCGGCGCGCTGCGCTGGCGTCCGCCGGAGCCGGCCGCCAAGTGGTCGGGGGAGCGGGACGCCACCCGGGCCGGCTCGGCCTGCGTCCAGCCCGGCAGCATCGTCAGCGGCGGCGACTCGGGCAACGGGAGCACCACCGAGGACTGCCTCTACCTGAACGTCTACACGCCGACCGCGGGCACCGCCCGGCGGACGCTGCCGGAGCAGGCCGACAAGGGCAAGCTCCCGGTGATGGTGTGGATCCACGGCGGCAGCTACATCAACGGCGCCGGGTCGGACTACGGACCGGGCCGGTTGGTGACGCAGGGCGGCGTGATCGTCGTGACGATCAACTACCGGCTCGGCGCGATGGGCTTCCTGTCGCTGCCGGGGCTCTCCGGCGAGCAACCGCTGGGCGCGGGCACGTACGGGCTGCTCGACCAGCAGGCCGCGCTGAAGTGGGTGCAGAAGAACATCGCGGGATTCGGCGGCGACGCGAAAAACGTGACGCTGTTCGGGGAGTCCGCCGGGGGCGGCAGCGTCTGCGCCCAGATGGTGTCGCCGCAGGCCAAGGGACTGTTCGCGAAGGCGATCGCGGAGAGCGGGTGCGCGCTGCGCGGTCCGACCCAGACCGTCGCCGACCAGACCGGCACCGCGCTGGCGGCCAGGCTCGGGTGCCGCGGGGCCGACGTGGTGGCCTGCCTGCGGGCCAAGCCGGCGGCCGCGATCCGGGCGGCGTCCTCGTCGACCGGTACCAGCCTGACCTACGCCCCGGCGTCCGGTGGGCCGGTGCTGCCGACCGACATGGAGTCCGCGTTCGACCGGGGTGCGATGCAGAACGTGCCGCTGCTGCAGGGCACCAACCACGACGAGGGCCGGCTGTTCATCCTGTCGCTCGGGTTCCAGAGCCTCGGGCCGGAGCTCTACACGACCGCTCTGCAGCGCGCGACCGGACCGCTGGCGGGCCAGATCGCCGCGCAGTACCCGCTGAAGAAGTACGGGACGGTGGGCGACGCGCTCGGCGCGATCGTCACCGATGCGACGTTCTCGTGCCCGGCGCTGAGGACCAACACGGCGGCGGCGAAGCGCAGCACGGTGTACGCGTACGAGTTCAACGACCCGAACGCGCCGCTGCCGAAGATCGCCGGGTACCCGCTGAAGGCCGCGCACGCGGCCGAGCTGCCGTACCTGTTCGATCTGAAGCGGCTCGGGGCGCTGCCGCCGGCGGCGCAGACGCTGAGCCGGCAGATGGTGTCGTACTGGACGAGCTTCGCGATCGACGGTGATCCGAACACGGGTGGCGTGCCGAAGTGGGCGCCCTTCTCCCCGGGCGGCTCGACCATGCAGGCGCTGGTGCCGTCCGGGGCCAAGGCGCTCGAGGCGTCGGCGTTCGGGAGCGAGCACCACTGCGATTTCTGGGCGCAGCACCCGAACGTGGCCCTGCGGTCTTAACGCGTCCGGCCCCGGGCTTTGAGCGCAGTGGTGGGTAGTTCGGGAGCGTGCAGGGGCGGGCCGTCGAAGCCTTCGACGGTGCCGAAGCCGGTGTGCGCCTCCCAGTCGGTGCGGGCCGCGACGATGTCGTCGTGGGTCCGCCCGACGAAGTTCCACCACATGACGATCTGCTCCTCGAACGGCTCGCCGCCGAGCAGGAACACGCGGCCGGTGCCGTGCAGCGCGAGCTCGGTGCGGCCGGCGCCGAGGTAGCTCAGCGCGCCCGCGGGCACCGGCTCGCCGTCGACGACCGGCCCGTCCTCGAACGCCAGCACCGCGTACTCGAAGTCGGGACGCAGGGCCAGCGTGCCACTGCCCCCGATGCGGACTTCGGCCCCGACGATCGGGGTGTGCATGCGCGCGGGCGACGTCACGCCCTCCAGCGTCCCCATCACGACCGTCGCGCTGAGGCCGTCCCGGTGCACGACCGGCAGGTCGTCGTGGTGCGCGAACGCGGGCGCGGTGGCCCGGTCGCCGTCCGGCAGCGCGACCCAGAGCTGGACGCCGTGCAGGATCCGCGTGAGGTCCGGCGGGGACTCCTCGGAGTGCGAGATCCCGGCGCCGGCCGTCATCAGGTTGAGCTGACCCGGACGGATCAGCTGTTCGGAGCCGAGGCTGTCGCGGTGCAGCACCTCGCCGCGGAGCAGCCAGCTGACGGTCTGCAGGCCGGTGTGCGGGTGCGGTGGCACCCGCATGGTGGCGCTCTCCGGGCCGTAGTGGTCGACGAAACACCAGGCGCCGACCATCCGGCGGTGCTTGTGCGGCAGCGTCCGGGTCACGGTCATCCCGCGGGGCCCGCCGAGCACGACGTCCCGGCCGATCAGCAGCTCGCGCACCGGCGCGGTGGCCGGGTCCGGGCGGCTGATCGCCTCGGCCGGGGCCGGATCCAGGTTGCTCACGGGCCGAGAGTACGTCTCATTCCGACCGGCCCGGCACGACCAGCCCCGACTCGTACGCGTACATCACCGCCTGAGCGCGGTCGCGCAGATGGAGCTTGGCCAGGAGGTTGCCCACGTGGGTCTTGACCGTGTGCTCGGACAGCTGCCAGCCGGCGGCGATCTCGGCGTTCGACCGGCCGGCGGCGATCAACCGCAACACGTCGGTCTCCCGGGGCGTGAGGCGGGCCAGCTCGGTGGTCAGCTCCGGCGAGGGATGGCCGCGCCGGTGCAACTCGCCGATGACCCGGCGGGTCACGGCCGGCGCGAGCAGGGCCTCGCCGGAGGCCACTACCCGGACGGCGCGCACCAGCTCCGCTCGCGGCAGATCCTTGAGCAGGAAGCCGCTGGCTCCGGCCCGCAGCGCCGCGTACAGGTACTCGTCGGTGTCGTACATCGTCAGCGCGATCACCCGGCTCGCGGTCCGCTCGCAGACCTGCCGGGTAGCGGCCACGCCGTCGAGCACCGGCATCCGCATGTCCATCAGGACGACGTCGGGCCGGTGGGCGACCGCCGCCCGGACCGCGGCCGCGCCGTCGGCCGCCTCGGCGACCACATCGATCCCGTGCTCGGCGGAGAGGATCGTGGCGAACCCGGCCCGGAAGAGGTCCTGGTCGTCGGCGAGCACGACGCGGAGCGTGCTCATCGGGGCAGGACTGCCCGGACGACGAAGCCGCCCGCGTCGCTGGTGCCGGTCTCCAGCGTGCCGCCGCAGGCCAGTGCCCGCTCACGCATGCCGACGAGCCCGTGCCCGGCCGCTTCGCCGCCTGTTTCGCCGGGACGGCCGCGGCCGTCTGCTTCGCCGGGACGGCCGCGGCCGCCTGTTTCGCCACGACGGCCGCGGCCGTCGTCGGCCACCTCGATCGTCAGTTCGTCCGCGGTGCCGTGCAGCGCGATGCGGACGCTACGCGCCCGGGCGTGCCGGACCACGTTCGTCAGCGCCTCCTGCACGATCCGGTAGACCGCCACCGCCACGTCGGCCGGCGGGTCGACGTCCTGGCCGGTGCGGTGCAGTGCGACGTCCAGCCCGGCCGCCCGGGCCTGGGCGACGAGTGCGGGCAGCGCCGCCAGCCCGGGCGGGTCGAAGCTCTCGTCGGAAGACTCCCGGAGTGCGCCGACCGCCCGTCGGAGCTGCACGACCGCGTCCCGGCCGGTGGTCGCGATCGCGGCGAAGGCCGCGTCGGCCCGGTCCGGATCGTCGCGGACGAGTATCGGCCCGGCCTCGGCCTGCACGACCATGATCCCGACCGAGTGGGTGAGGATGTCGTGCAGGTCGCGGGCGATCCGGGTCCGCTCGCGCAGCACGGCTGCGCGCTGTTCCTGCTCCAGCCGCTGAGTTCGTTCGCGCAGCGCGGTGACCTGGACGCGGCGGGCGCGGGCGCCGGTACCGAGCGCGAACGCGGCCACGTAGGCGACCGCCAGGTAGCGCAGCAACTCGGCGTCGTCGCCCGGCGGCACCAGCGAGAGCGTGACGCCGAGCGCCGTCCCGGCCACACCCACCAGACGAGCAGCCAGCGAGCCGAGCGCGGCGATCGTGTAGACGGCGACCAGCGCGCCCAGCGGTAGCAGCGGTGGGGTGCCGGCCAGCGCCAGCCCGGTCGTCGCGCCGCCGACCACCAGCCCCACCCGCAGCGGCGCCCGCTCGCGCCAGAACACCGGAACCGAGGCCGCCACGGCCAGCGGGTACGCCCACCAGGGCCGGACGTGCCCGGACAGCGCGGGCAGGAGCGTCACCACCACCACGACGACGGTGAGGACGACGTTCAGCGCGACACGGTACCGGGTCATAGGACGCCAGTATCGCGGCCGGGTTTCCGCCGGCGCCTCGCTCGGCAGGACCAGATCCGGCCGGTCCTGCCGAGCGATCCGGAGCGGTGCGAGGAGTCGGAGAGTTCCCCGGCATGACGACTCGACCCCTCGCACTGGCCGCCTCCGCGGCGGCGGTCAGCGGTGCCCTCTGGCTGGCCGGCAGCGGCCTGCACCCGATCGCGGTCGCGACCTGGCTCGCGCCGTTGCCGCCGCTGTTGCTCGCTCCCCGGGTGAGCGCCAGGACGGCCGGCGTGGTCGCCGCCGTCGCCTGGCTGATCGGCCAGGCCGGAATCGTCGGCTACTACCGGGGGACGCTGCAGTTCCCGGTCCCGGCGGTGGTGGCCGTCGTCCTGTTCGGAGCGTCCTTGTTCGCCGGCGTCGTGCTGGTGGCCAGGGCGTTGGTGCGCTCCGGGCGAACGGCGACGGCGGTGCTGGCCGCGCCCTCGGTCTGGGTACTCGGCGAGTACGGGTTGTCGCTGCTGCTGCCGCACGGGGCCTGGTGGAGCCTCGGCTACACCCAGGCCGACGACCGGTTCCTCGTCCAGCTCGCGGCCCTGACCGGCGTCTGGGGGCTGGCGTTCGTCCTGTTCGCCGTGCCGGTCGGGGTGGCTGCCGTGTTCGTCCGGCGACGGCTCGCGGCGGCGGTGCCGCTCGCGCTGGTCGTGGCTCTCGCGACGGCGTGGTCCGCGTGGTGGCTGGCCACCGGCCCGCAGCCGGCAGCCGATTCGCGGCAGGCGGCTCGGCTTTCGGGGCAGGCGGCCCGGCTGTCGGTCGGGCTGGTCACGCGCCCGCAGACCGGGGGTTCACCGGAGCTGGACACCGCGGAGGGCACGGCGCTCCTGCGCGACTACCGCATCCACGCCGAGACGCTCGCGGATGCCGGCGCCGACGTCATCCTGATGCCGGAGAAGATCTTCGTCGTCACCGACGCCACGATCGCCACCCTGGCGGACGCGTTCGAGCCGCTGACCGCGCGGGGCGTGGCCGTCGTGGTGGGGGCCGAACTGCACCGGCCGGTGGGGGCCGGAGTGCGCCGGTCGAACGTCGCGCTGGCGTTCACGGAGCCGGGATCGGGCCCGGCCGTGTACGCCAAGCAGCATTTGATCCCGGGTCTGGAAGGCGACCTGACGCCAGGGCACCGCGGAGTGTTCGTGCCGGGCCGGACCTTCGCGTTGGCCGTCTGCAAGGACCTGGACTTCCCCGGGCTGGTGCGGGGCTACCGCGGGCGTGGCGCGACCACGATCCTCGCGCCGGCCTACGACTTCACGCAGGACGGCTGGCTGCACAGCCGGATGGCGCTCGTGCGGGGAGTGGAGAGCGGGGTGGGGATCGTCCGGACTGCCCGCAAGGGCCGGCTGCTGGTCAGCGACGCCACCGGCAAGCGCCTGGCCGAGGCGACCGACGCTTCTCGGGGGGCCGCACTGCTGGCGGATCTTCCCACCACGCCCCGGCGAACGCCCTACGCGCGCGCGGGCAACTGGTTCCCCTATCTCTGCGCGCTGCTGCTCCTCGCGGCCGCGGTCCGGATGGCGTCCCTTCAGGACTTCGTTCGGGCGCGTTTCACGTGAGCCAGGACTCGTCGTCGGTGGTGTGGGCGAGAGTGGCCTGCAGCAGGCGGCGCAGCGCCTCCACGGCCGCCGGGGAGACGCCGGCGAAGAACTCCTCCTCCGCCTCCCGGAGAGCGCGCGACACGACCGGCAGGCGCCGCACGGCCAGCGGCGTGAGCGCCAGGCGGCGGGTGCGGCCGGTCGCGCCCGGTGCGCGCACGAGGTAGCCCGCGCGTTCCAGGGCACCGACCATTTCGTGCAGCGCCTGCCGCGACACGTCGAGCTGCCGCGCCAGTTCCGAGATCGTGAGCTCGGGTTCCAGATCGAGCTGACTCAGCACCCCGTACTGCCGGGTGGTGAGCGAGAACGGCTGCAGTGCGACGTCCGAACGACGAACGGCGAGAACCCCGGCGTGCGCGAGCAGATACGCCATCGGCGGGGGCATGACAACGATTCTGTCAGGAGTCCTGACAGTTACATGATCTTCCGGCCTACGCTTTTTGGGCTTCCGGCGCCGGAAGAACCATCCTATTTCCACCCCTCACGGGAGGTTTCGATGATCCAGGCTCGTGGCCTGGCTTGACAGTTCCGGTTGAAGCGCGGCGAGGTCGTCAACGCGGTCCGCGGCTTGAACCTCGACGTGGCGCCGGGCGAACTCGTGGCGTTCCTCGGCCCCAACGGCGCCGGGAAATCCACCACGCTCCGCATGCTCACCACGCTCCTGCCCCCGTCCGCGGGCACGGCCGTCGTCGCCGGGTGCGACGTCCGCGACGATCCGGCCGGAGCCCGCCGCCGGATCGGCTACATCGGACAAGGGCACGGCGCCGGAGACTCCTTCCGCGTCGGAGACGAACTGGTCACCCAGGGCCGTCTGTACGGCCTGACCCGCGGCGACGCCCGCCGTCGCGCCACCCAACTGCTCCAACTACTCGATTTGGACGCTCTGGAGCGCCGCACCGTTTCGACGCTCTCCGGCGGCCAGCGGCGGCGGCTCGACATCGCGATCGGGCTGGTCCATCGTCCGCCGCTGTTGTTTCTGGACGAGCCGTCGACCGGGCTCGATCCGCAGAACCGGGCCAACCTGGTCGAGGTGATCCGGCGGCTGCGGTCCGAATTCGGGACCACGGTGTTCTTCACGACTCACTACCTGGAGGAGGCGGACGCGCTGGCCGAGCGGGTCGTCGTGATCGACAACGGAACGGTGATCGCCGACGACACACCGGCCCGGCTGAAAACCGGGATCGGCGCGTCGACGCTCGACGAAGTGTTCCTGTCGCTGACCGGAAGGAACATCGCATGACCGGGGTGATCTTCGCGCGGGAGATCGCGCCGATTCTGCGGAATCCGATCGGGCTGGTGTTCACGATGGCCCAGCCGCTGGTGTTCCTGTTCTTTTTCGGTCCGCTGCTCACCGACGTGCCGGGCGAGTCGCCGTGGCAGTGGTTCGTGCCGGGGATCCTGGTGATGACCGGGTTGTTCGCGACCGCCGGGGCCGGGTACGCGCTGCAGACCGAGATGGCCGGCGGATCGTTCGAGCGGATGCTGGTGGCGCCGGTGAGCCGGGCGTCCATTCTCGCCGGTAAGACGCTGAAGGAGGCGTTCTCGCTGGTGGCGCAGGCGGTGATCATCGTCGTGGCGGTGCTGCCGTTCGGATTCCGGCTGTATCCGCTGAACGTGCTGGCCGGGCTGGTGCTGCTGGTGGTGTTCGGGGTCGGGCTCGGGTCGCTCGCGATCGCGCTGGCGATCTACACGCGGCGGCAGCAGGAAGCGTTCTGGGCGCTCCACCAGTTCCTGTTGTTTCCGCTGGTGCTGCTGTCCGGAGTGCTGCTGCCGCTGGACCGGGGCCCGGCCTGGCTCACCGCGGTGAGCCGGGTCAACCCGCTCACGTATCTGGTGGAGGCCGAGCGGGCGCTGTTCGCCGGCGATTTCCTGGACCTGTCGGTGCTCCGGGGTTCGCTCGGTGCCGTGGCCACCGCGGTGATCGGTCTGGCCGTGGGTACTCGCGCGATGCGGTCCGCGAGTCTCTGACCGGCTCTACGCTGAGCCGGGTTCCCGAAGGGGAGCCCGGCTACAGTGAACCGGCGGCGGATCAGCTGGGGAGGCGTCGCGGTGCCGGTTTTCGTTTCGTACGCACGCGGCGACCAGGTGGCGGTCGAGGGCATCGTGCAGGCGCTGGAGATGGCCGGGTTCGACGTCTGGCTCGATCGCGAGCTGCTCGGCGGCACGGAGTGGTGGCCCGAGATCCTCCGGCAGATCCGGGGTGCGGACGGGTTCGTGGTCGCGGTGTCGCGGGCGGCGATGTCGTCGGACGCGTGCGCGGCGGAGCGGCAGTACGCGTTGCGGCTCGGCAAGCCGCTGATTCCGTTGCTGGTCGAACCGATCGATCCCCGGGATCTGCCGCACGAGATCCGCAGCAGGCAGATCGTCGACTACACGGTGCCCGGTGAGCGGGCGATCGCGCGGATCTTCGGCGCGCTGCGCAAGCTGCCCCCGGCCCCGCCGTTACCGCGGGTCCTGCCGCCCGAGCCGGCGGCTCCGTCGGGCGCCGTCCTCGAGTCGCGGGCGCACGCCGACTCGCTGACCCGGGAAGAGCAGCTGGCCATCGTCCGGGAGGTGGAGCAGAACCAGTCCGACCGCACGTCGGCCCGCGCGATCCTGAACTCACTGCTCAACCGGGACGACCTCTACGCGGTGGTGGAACGCGAAGCCCGCCGCCTGTTCGACCGCCTGGCCGACTCCGGGCGGTCAGGTGACTCCGGGGGGCCGGGTGGCTCCGGGCGGTCGGGTGGCTCCGGGCGGGAGGCCGGCTCGGGCCGCTCGTACGGCTCGTCGGACGCACCCGCGGTCCCGGACCCCCGGCCCGCCCCCTACGCGGCCCTTCGCCCCTCCGTGCGGCGCCCCGACCCAGCCGACGTTTCGGGCTACGAGGGGGCCGTTTCGGGCTACGAGGGGGCCGCGTCCGGTTATGAGGGGGCCGCTTCGGGCTCTGGTGCGACCGCTCCGGGCTATGGCGAGGCCGCTCTGGGCTATGGCGAGGCCGCTCTGGGCTCCGACGCGGGCGCGGGGCCGCACCCCGACGCGGCTGCCGCCTACTCCGGCCTCTACCCCAACTTCACCGTCCCGCACCGACCCGCGGCCTGGGACCCGCCGGTCGACGCGGCCCCGGTATCGCCGAACATGACTCCGGCCGACGTCCGCAACACCGCGTTCCGGAAGCCGCCGCTCGGCACCCGGGGCTACGCCGAGCTCGAGGTCGACGGGTTCCTCGACCGCGTCGAGGAAGAGCTCGCGCTACGGATCGCACTGCTCAACGGCTCCGACGACGGGCGACGGCCGGGACTGACCGCCGCGGGCGTCGGTAGTGCCGCCTTCGGGAAGCCTCCGCTCGGTAAGCGGGGCTACCTCGTGGACGACGTCGACGAGTTCCTCGACGAGGTCCAGCGCGAGTTCGCCCGGCTCGACGAGCTGCTCGGGCGCAGAGGGTTCTTTCCGAAGCCCAACTGAATGGCGTTGTCATCGTCACCTTTGCAACATATAGCGAACTCCGCATATGTTGGATGACATGCACGATCACGATCATGAGCACGACCGCGAGGGTGACCACGGGGGCGGCCGGCGGGGTGGGCACGGGGACGGGCACGCGGGTGGGCACTCGCACTCGATCAGCGCCGACGCCGACCGGCGGTGGCTGATCGCGGCGCTGAGCCTGATCCTCGCGTTCATGGTCGGCGAAGTCGTGGTCGGTCTGCTCGCCGAGTCGCTCGCGCTCCTCTCCGACGCCGCCCACATGCTCACCGACGCCGCCGCGATCGTCCTCGCGCTGATCGCGATGCGGCTGGCCGCGCGTCCGGCCAAGGGCAATTTCACCTACGGTTTGCGCCGGGTCGAGATCCTGTCGGCCCAGCTCAACGGCGTCACGCTGTGGGCGCTCGCAGTGGTGTTCGTGATCGAGGCGGTCGACCGGTTCCGCAACCCGCCCGACGTCGCCGGTGGTCTGGTGCTGGTCACGGCCATCGCCGGTATCGCCGTGAACGCGGTCGCGACCTGGTGCCTCTCCCGGGCCGACCGCCGCTCGCTCAACGTCGAGGGCGCGTTCCAGCACCTGCTCAACGACCTGTTCGCGTTCATCGCGACCGCGGTCGCCGGTGCGATCGTGCTGCTCACCGGCTGGGCCCGCGCCGACGCCGTGGCGACGCTGCTGGTCGCCTTCTTGATGGCCTGGGCCGGGTGGGGGCTGCTGCGTGACTCCTGGCGGGTGTTCCTCGAGGCCGCACCCCGCGGCCTCGACGTCGCCGCGATCGACCGTGACCTGCACGACTTCGACGGCGTCGTCGACGTGCACGACCTGCACGTCTGGGAGGTCACCTCGGGGTTCCCGAACCTCTCGGCGCACCTGCTGCTCGCGAGCGACCAGGACTGCCACGCCCGCCGCGAGGAGATCGCGGCCCTGCTCGCCGAGCGGTACGGCATCGAGCACACGACCCTGCAGGTCGATCACCACCGCGAGTCGCTGATCGCCCCGGGCGACCTCCGCCCCGGCCCCGACCGAGCCCACCCCGCCGCCCCGCACTAGACCGCCGCCCCGGGCGGCGCGGTGCCGCCGCCTGGCTTGCGCCACCGCCGTCATGGTTCGCCCGAACTCCGCCGCTACGGCTCGGGCGCCGCCGTCGCAGTCGCGGCTTGCCCTCCCGTCGGCCCCGCTGCTATCGGCCCCGCGGTCGGTGGTCGGGCGGTCTTGGTGGTCGGGCAGGCCGGGCGGTCGGGTGGTCCCGGTGGTCCCGGTGGTCCCGGTGGTCCCGGTGGTCCCGGCGGTCGGGTGGTCCGGCGGTCGGTGGCGGTGGTCCGCGCGGTCGGCGTGCCCGTGATCGGCGGGCGTCGTGGTCGGCGGCCGGGTTCGGATCGTCCGCCGGAGGGACCGGCGGTTGGTGACCGCGACCGCCGCACGGCAGCGCCCCGTATCAAGCTTCCTGTACCGATCCAGAACGCGCGCCGGAGCGGTTCGCCGATAGCGCTTAAGCCGGTCGATCTCGTGCCGACGTTTCGAGTGGTCTCTCTCTTACTGCGGCGAGCTCTTACTGCAGCGAGGCCACGCCCGGTCGAACGTGGTTCGAAGGAGCAACGGTGACGCAGCCCGCGAGTCTGATCGACGCGACGGCGAATACCGCGGTCAAGGCCGCGTCTCTGGCGCTGCTCGTCCAGGATCGCCTCGTCCTGATCGCGAACGCGAAAACCGGCGCGCCGGTGCCGGTCGATCAGCGGGCGGTCGACCTCTCCGATCGCCCGATCGAGGCTTTGATCGGGCAGCGGCTGGACCAGGTCCGGTCGGCGAACCGAGGGAGTCAGGGCTCCTCGGTGTCCCGCAAGGCGCAGGAAGCGTTCAGCGAAATCATCACCGCGGCCACGGTCGCGAGTGAACGGGAGAGCAAGGAGGTCACTCGGTGACACTGCTGGCCGAGCGTCCGGTCGAGGTGCCGTCGCAGACCGACGACGCCACCGTCCGGGGGGTGACCGTTCCCGGCCGCGGTACGGACACCACCGTCTACGGGATGTTCACGATCGGCCCGGCGCTGGTCGCGCTACCGCTCTCCGAGCTGCGCGAGGTCATTCCCTGCCCGTCGTCGTTCAGCCGGTTGCCGGCCCGGGCGCCGGGGCTCGTCGGCGCGGTCAACCTGCGTCACCTCGTCATTCCGGTGCTCGACCTGCGTCACTTGATCGGGATCGAGGAGGACGGCGGGAACGACGTGATCGTCATCGTCGCCCGCGAGGGTCAGATGTTCGGCCTGCTGGCCGACGAGATCCGCGGCGTGACCCGGATCCCGTTCGACGGGCTGATGGAGATGACGATCGGCGGGGACGGCGTTTCGCTGTTCAAGCAGAGCTTCGAGCAGCCCGACGACGGCAGCGTCGTGTCGGTGCTCGACACCGGTGCGATCTTCGCGCTACCCGGCATCCCGGTCGTGCGGGACACCGGGCAGCGCAACCAGAGCGCGCTGGCCGCCGCCGCGGCGACCGCACCGGACGCGACCGACGTCGGGTTCATCAAGGCCGGTGACGCGAACCGGCGTGTGGTCATGCTGCTGCGGTGCGCCGCGATCGGGCTGGCGATCGACGTCAGCCACGTCCACTCGGTCATCCCGAAGCTGGTCATCCGCTCGTCGCCGCTGGTCGGCGAGTCGTGCCTGGGTGTCGTCGCGCTCGGCGGCAAGGCAGTGCCGGTCGTCGACTCGCTGCAGATCCTCGGGCTCGGGGTGCTGCCCAAGAACGACACCGAGCGCGGGATCGTGCTGAACATGCCGCGCGGCCTGGTCGTGCTGAGCGTCTCGGACGTCACGAACATCGAGTCGGTGCCGGCGGTCGACGTGCTGCCGCTGCCGCCGACCGGCATGGCGAACAACCCGTTCCTGCAGGGTGCACTGCTGATTCCGGGCAAGGGCCAGAACCTGGTGCTCGACGGCGAGTCGCTCCGGGACTACGAGCACCTCGACAACCTCGCCAACATGGGGATGCCGCTGGAGGGTTCGGCCGAGAGCCTGGCCGAGGAGGAGCAGCGCAGCCGCCGGCGCAGCCAGCAGGAAGTGAAGGTCGACGACGCGCCGGAAGGCCGGCGGGTGGTGCCGGTCGTGAAGAAGCTGCTGACGTACAACGCCGGCGTGGACGTGGCGAGCCCGCTCGTCCAGATCTCGGAGATCCTGCCGTACCCGACCGACTACATCCCGCTCGAGGGACTCGATCCCACGATGCAGGGCGTGTTCACGCACCGGCGGGCGACCGTACCGCTGATCTGCCTGAGCACGGTGCTCGGACGCTACGAGGAGGTCGACAAGGCCACCGCGCGGGTACTGCTGGTCGACGCGTCCGGCGGCGGGTACGTCGGCTTCATCGTTCCGGCGCTGAACGCGATCGAGGAGTCGATCTGGGAAGAGGTCGAGGACGAGAACCGCGGCGTCGGCGCGGACCCGTTGAGCCGTCGCCTGATCAAGGTCGGCACGCCGGAGGTCGGCCGGATGCTCCCGGAAATCGACCTGCAACGCCTGGCGTCCACCTGAGGAAGCCGCGCGCAGGCTGAGGCGGCCGCGGTTTCAGGCCGAGGGCATCTGGCGGCGGGCGCCTTCGATTCCGACGTCGTCGAGCATCTTGCTGCTCCAGCTGATCGCCGAGAGGTATGCGTCCGTGGGCGCGACCGGGCCGGTGAGCGCGGCGAGCTCTCCGACCGCACCCTCCTCGTAGTGCCGCACCGCGGTGAGGATCTCGCCCAGGTCGCCGGTGCCCTCGGTCAGCGCCGACCGCACCTCGTCGGCCAGCGGCAGTTCGTCGGCCAGCGCCTGGACCGGACGTCCGACCAGCTCGGCGATGCCGGAGAGCAGACCGACCGTGAACGCGACCGACCCGGGCAGGTGCTGGAACTCCGCGGTGGTCTGGCACAGCCGGGCCCGGGTCATCGTCGAGGAGAGCTGGTCCTCGGTGGCGTCCGAGAGGTCGGTCAGCAGCATCAGCGTGACCCACTGCCGTACCTTGTCGAGCCCCAGGAACACCGCGGCCTCGTGCACCGACGAGACCCGCACGGTCAGCCCCGACGCCGCCGCGTTCGTCGCGCGCAGCAGCCGGTAGGCCAGCGTCGGGTCGAGCGCGACCCGGTCCACGATCTCGTCGTAGTCCACGTCCTCGGCGCTCAACGCGGCCAGCAGTTGCAACCGGCTGACGCGGGCGGGGGAGAGCCCGGTCGTCGACAGCACGTGCGGCCGGCCCAGGATGTTGCCCCGGAACAGGTCGAACCCCAGCAGGAACGCCACCTGCAGCTGTTCCTCGGTCTCCAGCCGCTCGGCGATCAGGCGCAGGTGCGGGTAGTCGCGGCAGCGCTGGATCGTCGCGTCCACCTCGGCCGGGTCGGCGCCACGCATGTCGACCATCGCGTAGCTGGCGATGTCGAGCAGCCGCTCGTGCCCGCTGCCCCACTCGAACGCGCTCAGCGCGATCGTGAACCCGCGTTCGACCAGCGCGGTGGCGCCGGTCACGACGTCGTCGTCGACCTCGACGGTCGGCACGATCTCCAGCGCCGCGTGACCGGAATCGAACGGGATCGGCAGCTCGCCGACCAGGAACTCCCTGGTCACGTTGATGAAGCAGGCCTTGGCCCCGATCAGCTGCTCCAGGCCGAAGTCGGTGAACGCGGAGACGATCACCCGGCTGGTCGCGTACGCACCGCGGCTACTGGCCCGTGGTGCGTCGGCGGCGTCGCGGAACGACAACGCGTACGCGACGACATCGCCGGTCTGGTCGTAGATCCCCTGCCGCCCGACGTGGACGAGCGGTGCCGACACATCGGTCGGCGGACGGACGAGCATGCGCTCAGGCTAGTACAAAAATCCCATTACGGACGTCAATCGGCGGCGCGATTCCGGGCGAGTACCGAGAGCAGCTCGTAGGCCACGTGAGCAGCGGCGATGCCGGTGATCTCGGCGTGGTCGTACGGGGGCGAGACCTCGACGAGGTCGGCGCCCACGATGTCGAGCCCGACCAGCCCGCGCAGTGTGTGGAGCAGCTCCCGGCTGGTCAGGCCGCCGGCCTCGGGGGTGCCGGTACCGGGTGCGTGGGCCGGATCGAGCACGTCGATGTCGACCGAGACGTAGACGGGGCCGTCGCCGAGGCGGTGGCGGGCCTTGGCGACCAGGCTGGCGACCGTGCCGGTCTCGTAGTCGTCCGCGCGGATCACCTGGAACCCGAGGACGCCGTCCTGGGCGAGGTCGTCGGACGTGTAGAGCGGCCCGCGGATCCCGACGTGCAGGCACCGGGCGGGGTCGAGCAACCCTTCCTCGGACGCCCGGCGGAACGGCGTGCCGTGCGTGGTGGGTTCACCGAAGTAGGTGTCCCACGTGTCGAGGTGGGCGTCGAAGTGCACGACGCCGATCGGGCCGTGTTCCGCGTGCACGGCGCGCAGCAGCGGCAGCGCGATCGTGTGGTCGCCGCCCAGCGTGAGGAGCTTGACTCCGTCGGCGGCGAAGCCCCGGGCCGCTGCCTCGATCGTGGCGACCGCCTCGCCGATGTCGAACGGGTTCACCGCGAGGTCACCGGCGTCGACGACTTGCTGCACCGCGAACGGTGAGACGTCCAGCGCCGGGTTGTACGGGCGGAGCAGCTTGCTCGCGGTGCGGATGTGCGACGGCCCGAACCGGGCGCCGGGCCGGTAGCTCACCCCCGAGTCGAACGGGACCCCGAGCACGGCCACGTCGGTGCTGGGCACCTGGTCGGCTCGCGGGAGCTGGGCGAACGTGGCCGGCCCGGCATAGCGCGGAATCCGGGTGGAGTCGACGGGCCCGACCGGGCGCTCAGCACCAGACATGCCCCCACCGTTTCACGCCATCGCACCCGGGGGTCCGGAACCGTAACCGTGCAGGAACGCGTGGACGCCGGCGGCTACCGCGATGTCGGTCTCGGCCGCGGTCAGGTGGCCGGCCTGGTGCAGCCCGCGAGGGTTCGCCTCGACGGTCGTGAGCGACTGGAAGTGCAGAACGGCGCGCCCCAGTTCGGGGACGACGAGCAGCCCGCGGTCGGCCAGGCCCGAGAGGCGTTCACCCACCGCCACCTCGACGCGCTGCGGGCCGGCGCCGTGCCAGGCGGCGAGCACCGGCCTGGGAAAATGCGTCGACTCGGCGTTGATCTGCCGCACCATCGCGAAGTGGTCCGGGTAGTCGATCGCCATCCGCACGAGTGCGTGCCCGACCGCGATCAGCTCGGCCGGCACCTCGGCCGTGGTGGCCGCGATCGGCGCTGACCGGACCCGTTCGACGAAATTGTCGGCGACCTCGGTCGCGCTGGCCTCCAGCACGATCGCGAACAGCGCTTCCTTGGTGCTGAAGTGCTTGTAGAGCGTCCGGGTCGAGACGCCGGCCGCGCCGGCGATCGCGTCGATGCTGGCGCGCGCGTACCCGTCCCGGCCGAAGATCCGGCGGGCCGCGTGGACGATCGCGTCCCGCTTCTGCGGCTGCAACCGGCCGAGCGGGGGGACGGGCAACGACATGTCCCGAGGGTAGACGAGCGGCTCGTTTGTAAAGTAAAACGAGTACTGTACTTACCGAACCGAGGAGAACTCGATGTCTGTGCAGTCGGAAAGAGACACGCCGCTCGGCCCGGACGTGTGGCGGCTGGCCGCGATCATCGCGTCCGGTGCCTTCCTCAGCGGGCTGGACGCCTCGATCGTGAACGTCGGGCTCGACACGATCACCGGCGAACTCGGCGCGTCGCTCGCCACCACGCAATGGGTGGCCAACGGGTACCTGATCGCGATGGCGTCCTCGTTGCCGCTCTGCGGCTGGGCGGCCCGGCGGGTCGGCGCCGGCCGGCTCTGGCTCGCGTGCTTAGCCGCGTTCACCGTGGCCTCGGCGGCCTGCGCGCTCGCGCCGGACATCGGCTGGCTGATCGTCCTCCGGGTGGTCCAGGGGCTGGCCGCGGGCATGCTGATACCGGCCGGACAGACCGCGCTCGGACAGGCGGTCGGCCCGCACCGCCTCGGCCGGGTGATGGCGACGCTCGGCGTCGCGGTGACGCTGGCGCCCGCGCTCGGCCCGGTCGTCGGCGGGCTGGTGATCGACGTCGGGTCCTGGCCCTGGCTGTTCCTGCTCAACGTCCCGGTGGGTGTCGTCGCGCTCGCGCTCGGCGTGCGGTTCGTGCCCCGGGGTCAGGTCGGCGACCCCGGCCCGCTGGATCGGCTCGGGCTCGTGCTGCTCAGCGTCGGCCTGCCGGTGCTGGTGTGGGGATTCACCCGGTGGGGTGAGGAAGGCACGCTCGGACGGTTCGACGTCGCCGGGCCGTTGCTGCTCGGGGTGGGGGCGCTGGCCGCCTACGGTGTCCACTCTCGCTACTCCGCCCGCCCGCTGCTCGATCTGCGGTTGTTCCGGAACCGGTCGTACCGCGCGGCCACCTTCACCGCGACGTTCACCGGCGCCGCGCTGTTCGGCGCCGGTCTGCTGTTCGCGCTCTACTTCCAGCTCGGTCGTGGCGCCGATCCGCTGGCGTCCGGCCTGCTGCTGATCGGCGCGAGTGTCGGTACCGCGGTCGCGCTTCCGTTCACCGGACGGCTGGTCGACCGCTACGGCGGCGGTCCGCTGAGCCTGCTGGGCGGTCTGGTGACCGTCGCGACGACGGTCCCGTTCGCGCTGCTCCCTCTGGACGCCGGGGAGTGGCTCGTCCAGGTGCTGCTGTTCGCCCGGGGCGCCGGACTGGCCGGTGCGGTGATGCCGGTGATGACCTCGGCGTACAAGGCGGTCAGCGCGGCGCAACTGCCGGACGCGGCGACGCAGGTCAACATCGTGAGCCGGGTCGGCGGGGCGCTCGGCGGGGCGATCTTCGCGGTGGTGCTGGCCTCGGCGCTCCCGCACGGAACCGAACCGGCGTTCCGGACCGCGTTCTGGTGGCTCGTCGGCGCCTCCGCGCTCGGCACCGTGTGCGCGGCCTGGCTCACCGTCGCCGAGCGAGGAGCCCCCGGCCCGGCGGCCCCGGTGGTTGCTGCGGAAGCGGTGGGCGGGTCACCCTCGCGGGGGTCGGCGGGTCAGTAGACGTCCCGGACGTAGCGCTTGTCCGCGACCAGCTGGTCGACGTAGGCGCCGGCCTCGTCGGGTGACCTCCCGCCGTGGGTGGAGATCACGTCGCGGAGCGCCTGGTCGACGTCCTTGGCCATGCGCCTGGCGTCGCCGCAGACGAAGAAGTACGCGCCGTCGGCGATCCACTCCCACAGCATCGCGCCGTGCTCGCGCATCCGGTCCTGGACGTAGATCTTCGCCCGCTGTTCGCGGGAGAACGCCAGGTCGAGGCGCGTGAGCGTGCGGTCGGCGAGCAGCTGGCCCAATTCGTCCGCATAGTAGTGATCGGAGCGGCGGGGAGCGCCGAAGAACAGCCAGTTCGGGCCGGTCGCACCGCGGGCGCGGCGGTCGTGGAGGAAGCCGAGGAACGGCGAGACGCCGGTGCCGGGGCCGACCATGATCGCGCGGGCGGCCGGGTCGGCCGGTGGCTTGAAGTTCGCGGAGCGTTGCACGAAGACCGGCACCGTCGCCTCGGGGGCGGTGCCGGTCAGGAACGCGGAGCACACGCCGCGGCGCTCGCGGCCGCTGTCGTCGGCGAAGCGGACGACGGAGATCGTCGTGCGTACCGTGGCCGGGTCGACCAGGGGACTCGAGGAGATCGAATACAGGCGCGGTTGCAGCGGAGGGAGCGCGTCGACCCACTCCTGGGCCGCGGCGTCGACGCGGTACGCCGTGAGCACGTCGGGGGCCTGGCGGCTCCACGTCCAGCGGGCGAGTTCGCCGCGGTTCTCCGGGCGGAGCAGTTTGCCCAGGTCGCGGTTTTGCGTCCGGTCCAGGACGAAGCGGAGCAGCCTCGGGCTGATCGCGGCGATCTCCCGGTGAGCGCGGAGTGCGGTGCGGAGGTCGGTGACCCCCGGGCCGGTGAGCTCGACCGGTGTGGACGGGTCGAGGCGGGTGAGCGCGAGCCACTCGTCGACGAGGCCGGGGTCGTTCGTCGGCCAGACGCCGAGCGCGTCGCCGACGTCGTACGCGAGGCCGTCGGCCGAGAACGCGAACTCCCGGACCTCGCGCACCGCGTCTGTGCGCCCGAGCCGCCGGTTCCCGACCACCCGAGCCAGAGCGGGCACCCCTTTCGACGCCCGCCCGCCGGCCTGCGCCTTGGTCGCGCCGGTGCTCCGGGCGTCCGGGGGAGCGGAGGACGGGGCGAGGGCGGTCGCGACGCGGTCGATCCAGGCGTCGGCGGCCTCGGTGTAGTCGGGTTCGCAGTCGGTGCGGGGGACCAGACGATCGGCGCCCAGCTGAGCCAGGCGGTCGTCGAGGCGGCGGCCGTGGCCGCAGAAATCGTCGTAGCTGGAGTCACCGAACGCCAGCACCGCGTACCGCAACCCGTCGAGGCGCGGCGCGTCGGCCGCGGCCAGGGCGTCCCAGAACGACCCGCCGTTGTCCGGCGCCTCTCCGTCCCCGTATGTGCTGGTCACGACCAACAATTCGGACGCCAGCCGAAGCGTGCCCGGCGCACACTCGGACATCGCACACACCGTGACCGCCCGCCCGGCCGCCGCCAACCGGTCTCCCGCCGCCACCGCGAACTCCTCCGCGTTCCCCGTCTGCGACGCGAAGAGCAGCAGCACCCGCCCGGTTTGCGGTGTCGGCGGGTCGGTCGCGGGCGTGATCGTGGCACCGGTGCGCGAGAACCGGCCGGCCAGCCAGCCGTTCAGCCACATCGCGGTATCGGCGGTGAACGGTGCACTCCCCGGCAGCACCGGGACGACGCCGGCCTCCGGCGGGGCCGCCTCCACACCGGCCAGGAAGCCGGCCAGATACCGGCCCTCCGCGCCCGACAGAACCGGCGCGTCGACGTCCGCCAGCACCGGCACTCCGGGACCGCGCACCTCATCGCGCTCCGGGGCGTCCGCCTGGGACACGGCGGTGAGCGCGACGGCGCAGGCCTTGAATTCGGGCTGGAACGAGATCGGATCGACCGCGTCGTTCGTCACCGCGTTGACGCTGAGGTACTCGCCGAACACGTCGTTCCAGTGGAACGGCGCGAAACACGAGCCCGGCAGCACGCGGTCGGTGACGACGGCGGGAAGCACCGCCCGGCCACGGCGGGACGCGATCTCGACCGGGTCGCCCTCGCGCACCCCCAGTGAGTCCGCGTCGTCCGGATGCACCTCGACGAACGGTCCGGGATCGAGCTTGAGGAGCTTCGCGATCTTGCCGGTCTTCGTGAGCGTGTGCCACTGATGCGGCAACCGGCCGGTGTTCAGTACGAACGGGAAGTCCTCGTCCGGCAGCTCGGCCGGCGGCACGTGCGGGCGCGGGAAGAACACCGCCTTCCCGCTCGGCGTCGCGAACCGCTCGGTATACCGGACCGGGTGCCGATCCTCCGCGTCACCCGGAGGCGAAGGCCACTGCACCGGCCCGGACCGCAGCCGCGAGTACGACACCCCGCGCAGGTCGTAGCCGGTCCGCGGATTCGCGAACGCGCTCAGCTCGTCGAAGATCTCCTCGGCGGACGCGTAGCCGAACGCCTCGCCGAATCCCATCCCGGTGGCGATCCGGGCGATCAGCTGCCAGTCCGGCAACGCCGCTCCGGGTGCGTCGACCGCGGCCCGCCCGAGCGTGAGGTTCCGCTCCGAGTTGACCTGCACACCGTCCGACTCACCCCACATCGCCGCGGGCAGCACGACGTCCGCGTACGCGTTCGTCTCGGTGTCGGCGAACACGTCCTGGGTGACGACGAACTCCGCGGCCTCCAGACCCTCGATCACCGTGCGCCGGTTCGCGACCGACGCGACCGGGTTCGTGCCGATGATCCACGCCGCCTTGATGTCTCCCCGGGCCAGCCGGCGGAACAGGTCGACGGTGCCGGTGCCGGTGTGCTCGGGGATCGAGCCGGGTTCGATACCCCAGCGCTGCTCGACGAACCGCCGGTCGGCCTCGGCCAGCACCGTGCGCTGCCCGGGCAGGCCGGGGCCCAGGTACCCCATCTCCCGCCCGCCCATCGCGTTCGGCTGACCGGTGAGCGAGAACGGCCCGGCGCCCGGACGGCAGATCGCCCCGGTCGCGAGGTGCAGGTTGACCAGCGCGTTCGTGTTCCAGGTGCCGTGGGTGCTCTGGTTGAGGCCCATCGTCCACAGCGACATCCAACGGCTGCCGGCACCGGCGATCAGCGCCGCGGCTTCCCTCAGCGAGGCCTCGGAGAGGCCGGTGATCTCGGCGACCCGGGCCGGTGGGTAGTCGCGCAGCAGCGCGGGCATCGCCTCCCAGCCTTCCGTCCGCGCTGCGATGAACTCGTGGTCCAGGCGATCGGTCAGCAGGTGCAGCAGACCGTTCAGCAACGCCAGGTCCGTGCCCGGCGCGACCTGCAGGAACAGGTCCGCCTTGGCCGCGGTCGCGGTCCTCCTCGGATCGACGACGATCAGCTTCGCGCCTTTCTTGACGCGGTCCAGCAGGCGCAGGAACAGGATCGGGTGGCAGTCGGCCATGTTCGAGCCGATGACCAGGAACAGGTCGGCCCGGTCGAGGTCGTCGTAGGAACCGGGCGGGCCGTCGGCGCCGAGCGAGAGTTTGTAACCGCTGGCCGCGCTGGCCATGCACAGGCGCGAGTTCGATTCGATCTGGTTCGTGCGGAGGTAGCCCTTCGCCAGCTTCGTCGCGAGGTACTGGGCTTCGAGCGACATCTGGCCGGAGACGTAGAGGGCGATCGAGTCCGGGCCGTGCTGGTCCCGGATCGCGCTGAGGCGGGCCGCGGTCCGGGCGACCGCCTCGTCGACGTCGGCCGGTGCGTGCGGCGCGGACCGGTCGGCGCGCACCAGGGCGGTGGTGAGCCGTCCCGGTGCGTTCAGCAGGTCGGCGCTGGTCGCCCCTTTGGTGCAGAGGCGTCCGCGGTTCGCCGGGTGCTCCTTGTCTCCGGACGCCGTGAGAGCGCGCCGCCGCCCGTCCGCGCCGACGACGACGTCGAGGACCAGGCCGCAGCCGACGCCGCAGTACGAGCACACGGTTTTGACACGCATTTCCCGAGGATGCGAATCGCCGGTTTCGCCGTCGTGACACGTGTACCGCGCGGCCGGTTACACCTCTCGCACCAGCGGTCAGCCGTTCGGTGCGGTCGGGCCGGTCTCGGCCAGTTTCTCCCAGACGACGTCCCGGGCCAGCGGGAGCTCGGTGAAGCGGACGCCGGTGGCGTCCCGGACCGCGTTGGCGAGCGCGGGCGCGATCGGGTTGAACGGGCTCTCGCTCATCGACTTCGCGCCGAGCGGCCCGACCGGGTCGTGCACGTCCTCGACGAAGTGGACGTCGGTGCGCGGCACGTCGGCGAACGTCGGCAGATGGTAGGTCCGGAAAGTTGGATTCTCGACCGCGCCGGCCGCATCGAGGCGGAGCTTCTCGGTGAGCGTCGCGCCGAGTGCCTGTGCGATGCCGCCCTCGACCTGGCCCCGGCACTGCATCGGGTTCATCACCGTGCCCGCGTCCGCCGCGTGGACGCTGCGCAGAATACGGATCTCGCCGGTGGCCGGGTCGACCGCGACCCGGAACCAGTGCGCGTTGAACGCGACCGAGCGCGGGGTGCCGTCGAAATGGCCCTCGGCGGTGAAGATCGTCCCTCCGGCGGCCTCGCGCAGGTCCGCCGGCGCGATCCGCAGACGCCCGGCCACGACGACGTCCTGCTCCAGGCGGCACGCCTCGACCGGGACCTCGGCCCGCGCCGCGGCCGCCGTCAGCAGCCTCGTGCGCAGCGCCCGCGCGGCGGCCAGTACCGCGTTGCCACCGACCGTGATGCCGGTCGAGCCGAACGCCCCGGTGTCGTGCCCGACGAGATCGGTGTCGGACTGCCGGACCCGGACCCGGCCGGTCTTCGTGGCCAGTACCTCGGCGACGATCTGCTGGAACACGGTGGTGCTGCCGTTGCCGAACTCCGAGGTGCCGACGGCCAGGTCGTAGCACCCGTCGGTGGCCAGCGCGAGCGTGGCGTCGGCGTAGTGGCCGTTCGGGGGAGTGGTCGCGATCATCGAGATCGCCATCCCGTCGCCGACCAGCCAGCCCGGCATCTCGGGGACGGATTCGGCCCGGGCCCGGTCGAGGATCGCCAGGCACTGGTCCAGCCCGTAGCTGGCCACCGTGAGGTCGGCCTCGTGACCGGCCGGGGTGACCAGCGGATCCCCGGCCCGGATGACGTTCCTGGCCCGCAGTTCCACCGGGTCGAGACCGAGCCTGCGGGCCAGTTCGTCCATCGCGGACTCGACCGCGAACAGCACCTGCCCGAGCCCGTACCCGCGGAACGCACCGGCCGGCACCGAGTTCGTGTAGACCGCGTATCCCTCGACCCGCTTGTTCGCGCACCGGTAGATCGCCATCGACTCGCCGCACGAGTGGAACAGCACGCCCGGCCCGTGGTTGCCGTACGCACCGGTGTTCGACACCACCCGGAGGTCCATCGCGGTGAGCGTCCCGTCCCGGCGGGCCCCGAGCCGGACGTCGATCGTGAACGGATGCCGGGTGGTCGCCGCCTCGAACTGCTCGGACCGGGTGTACTCGTACTTGACCGGCCTACCGGTGTGCAGCACGGCCAGCGCGACCAGGTCCTCGGCCAGCGTCTCCTGCTTACCGCCGAACCCCCCACCGACCCGCCCCGTGAACACCCGCACCCGCCCCAGCGGCAGGTCGAACAGTGCGCACAGTGCCCGCCGGGTCAGGAACGGCACCTGGCTGCTGGTGCGCACGACCAGCCGCCCTTCGTCGTCGAGCCAGGCCAGCGAGCCGTGCGTCTCCAGGCTCGCGTGCTGGACGCGCTGGGTGCCGAACGTCCCCGAGTACACCTCGTCGGCCTCGGCGAACCCGGCTCCGACGTCGCCGATCTCGCCGTGGACCTCGCCCGCGACGTTCTCACCGGCCCGCGCGATTCCGTCACCGGCGCCCTTGCCGGGATGCAGCACCGGGGCGCCGGGGCTCATCGCGTCCGCGGGGTCGAACACCGCCGGGAGCACCTCGTACTCGACGACGATCCGGCGGCACGCCTCCTCCGCGGCGCCCTCGGTCTCGGCCACCACGGCGGCCACCCGCTGGCCCCGGAACCGGACGACGTCATCGAGCACCCGGGTGTCTTGCGGGTCGTCCTGCACCCGTTCGTGGCGCCCGGTGGAGAAGCGCCTCGCCGGGGCGTCCGAGTGAGTGAGCACCGCGTGCACGCCCGGCAGGTTCTCCGCCTCCGAGACGTCGATGGCGACGATCCGAGCGTGCGCGTGCGGGGACCGCAGGACCTTCAGGTGCAGCAGGCCGGGCACGTCGACGTCGAACGTGTACCGGGCGGTACCGGTCACGACCTGCGGCCCGGCCGGGGCCGGCGTGTTGCCGCCGACCGCGGTGTCCTCGACGTGCTTGACGCCGCCGATCGCGTCCTCGATCGCGCGGTAACCGGTGCAGCGGCAGAGGTTGCCCTTCAACGCGCGCGGCAGGTCGGCGCGCTGATCGTCGGTGAGCGCGGCGGCCGTCATCAGGAAACCGGCGGTGCAGAAGCCGCACTGGAAGCCCTGGGCCTCCAGGAACTGCTGCTGTACCGGGTGGTCGAGGCCCTCGACCGTGGTCACCGCGCGGTCCTGCGCCCGAACGGCCGGGTACACGCAACTGTGCACCGGCACCCCGTCGACGTGGACCGTGCAGGCGCCGCAGTCCCCGGCGTCGCACCCCTTCTTGACGCCGAAGTGCCCGAGGTCGCGCAGGTGGGTGCGCAGGCACTGGCCCGGGCGGGGTTGCGCGTCGAACGGCCGGCCGTTGACGATCATCGCAGCTCACCGCAGACCTGCTCGGCGAACATCCGGGTCAGGTGACGCCGCCAGGAGGGCTTCCCGTGCACGTCGTCGACCCAGAGGTCGTCGGGGATCGCGCCCTCCAGGGCGGTGCCCAATTCGGCCGGCGTGGGCAGGTGGGCGAACCGGAGCTGGACCGGACGTTTCGTCGACGCGGTCACGGTCAGCACCAGGCCGCCGTCGGCCACGCGGCCGATCACGAGTGCGGCCGAGCGTCCGAGCGGGTGCAGCGAGCCCTGCCGGAACGCCGTCCGGCCACCGAGCGCCGAGGCCGGCAGGAAGATCGAGCGGAGGAACTCACCCGGCTCCAGCATCGTCGTGCCCTCGCCGGTGACGAAATCCGTCACCGCCACCCGCCGGCGCACACCGTCGGGCCCTTCGAGCGTGCACCACCCGTCCAGCGCCGCGGTCAGCGACGTCATCGGGCCGGCGGGGAGCGCCGCGCACACGTTGCCACCGACCGTGGCCACGTGCTGGATCTTGAAGCTGGCCAGGAACGCGTCGCAGCACTGGGCGAACAGCTCGTTCGGGTACTCGCGCAGCTCGGCGATCGTGCAGGTCGCGGCGATCTGGAGGCCTTCGGGACCGTCGGTGAGCGCCGGCCAGCGGTACGCGGTGAGGTCCCGCAGGCGCTTCAGGTGCGGCTGGGGCTCGGAGAACAGGTACGTCCCGCCCGCGAGCCAGCCGTCACCGGGCCGCCAGGCACCGGCGTCGGCCGCGTCCGTCACCTGCTCGATCGTGTTCAGGTCCACCAGCACACCAGATCACCGGAGAGTTGCGAGAACTACTGGCGGTCCCTCCAAACGCCGGGCGGACCGTGCGGGTCACACTGGCCGATCGCACAGCGGTTCAGTTTTCGCCCGGCGATGCCGATGGTTTGATCGGCGGTCCACCGAACGCCGGTCGACTCGTGCGCGGAAGGAGGCCGCTGGATGCCGCCCATCGGCCAGACCGTGCGTGAGCTCGCCGAGCTCGTGATGCTGGCCGTGCTGATCAGCATCGTCAACGAGCTCGGCTGGTACGGCGGTCACTCGACGCCGGTCCTGCTCGCGGTCACCGCGCCGCTGCTGCTGATGAACACCACCGGCGTGCAGCTCCGGCTCTCCGGCGGTGACCTGTCCCGTCGGATCTCCCTCCGGATGTTCCTGCACCTGGTCGTCGGTCTGTTCCCGGCGGCGTTCATCACCGGTTGGGGCCCGGTGATGATGACCGGCGTGATCGTCGCGGCCGCGCTGCACATGCGCTGGAGCGGGGCCGGCGTCTGGAAGTTCGCGGTCGGCTGCGCGTTCGTCATCGCCGGTCTGGGCGTCGTCGCGATCGCGCTCGGGCTGGTCACCGACTACTTCGGCCGGCCCGAGTCGTACGTGCTGTGCGGCCTGATGCTGCTGGTCAACGTCCTGGTACTGCGCAGCTACGGGCGGGTGCTGGAAGACCGCGAACGGGCCGAGGCCGAGCACGCCGCGTCCCGCGCCGCGGCCCGCCGCAGCGAGCGCTGGTTCCGGGCGCTGGTGCAGAACACCAGCGACGTCATCAGCGTCGTCGACTCGGCGCGGCTGGTCACGTACGTGTCCGACTCGGTCGAAGCAGGTCTCGGCCACCGCCCGGCCGACCTCCTGGGTGGTCCGGCGGACGCGATCGTCGACCCGGTCGACCGCACGGTGTTCGCCGCGTTCCTGGACGGGGTACTGCGCTCGCCGGGCACCGACCACCGGGCCGAGCTGCGGCTGTGGCACGCCGACGGCGCCCAGCGCTGGCACGAGGCCACCGCCCACGACCTGCTCGACGACCCGGAGATCGCGGGTGTCGTCCTCAACTACCGCGACGTGAACGAGCGGCGGGCGTACCACGACCTGCTCGCGTTCGACGCGTCCCATGACTCGCTGACCGGCCTGGCGAACCGGGCCGAGCTGAACCGCGCGCTCGACGAGGCGCTGCTGCTGCGGTCGGCGGCCCTGGCCGCGGCCGGTGGCGACGCCGGGTCGGTGCCGGCCGTGGCCGTCCTGCTCATCGACCTGGACGGCTTCAAACCGGTCAACGACACCTACGGCCACGAGGTCGGCGACGCCCTGCTGGTGACCGTGGCCCGGCTGCTGGAGCGCAACGTGCTCGGCGTCGACACGGTGGCCAGGCTCGGCGGCGACGAGTTCGTCGTCCTGCTGTCCGGGCTCGCCGACGAGCGAGGCGCGATCGCGGTCGCCGAGCGGGTGCTGGGCCTGCTGCGCGCGCCGCTGCGGCTGCCGTCGGCCGAGGTGCGCCTCGGTGCCAGCATCGGCATCGCGCTGGCCACCGAAGACACCCTGCACGGCGTCGAGTTGCTCCGGCGGGCCGATCACGCGATGTACCGGGCCAAGCGCGAGGGACGCCACCGCTGGGTCTGCCACCGCCCGGGCGGCTCCGAGCACGACGACGAGGTGTCGGACTCGGAGATCGCGGCCACGACCTCGGCCGCGATCGAACGGGACCTCCGCGTCGCGCTGACGACCGGCCGCGGCCTGTCGGTCGCCTACCAGCCGATCGTCCTGCTCGCCGATCGGTCGCTCTGGGGCTTCGAGGCACTCGTCCGCTGGACCCACCCGACCCGTGGTCCGATGTCGCCGGCGGATTTCGTCCCCCTCGCGGAGCGGACCGGCGTGATTCACGAGCTGAGTCGCTGGGTGCTCGACACCGCCTGCCGGCAGGTCGCGTTCTGGCAGCACGAGTTCCCCGAGGATCAGCGGATCTCACTCTCGGTGAACCTCTCGGCCCGCGACCTCGATCAGCCGGGGATCACCGACGTCGTCCTGCAGACGATGACGGCGGCCGGCCTGGACGCGCAGGACCTCGTCATCGAGGTGACGGAAAGTGCTCTCGTCGACCCGGAGCTCGCGATCCCGGCGCTCGGGCGGCTGAGCGATGCGGGGATCAGGATCGCGATCGACGACTTCGGCACCGGTTACTCGTCGTTGCAGTACCTCACCCAGATGCCGGTCGACATCCTCAAGCTCGACCGGTCGTTCGTGAGCCGGCTGGACGGCACCCCGCAGCACGCGGCGATCGCTGAAGCAGTGGTCCGGCTCAGTCAGACGCTGCGATTCAGCACGGTGGCCGAAGGGATCGAAACCGAGGCGCAGGCGGCGGAACTGACCGCGCTCGGTTACCGGAAGGGACAGGGGTACCTGATCTCCAAGCCGCTCACGCCGGATGAGGTTGGAGGTTTCCTCCAAGCCTCAGGACGTGAGGTTCGTCGCGAAGTTCCCTGGTAGCCGGGTTCGTGGTGTTACTAACGTCTGACTGTTGTTGGAGACAGGAGGACGATGACTACCGTCAGTGTTGCTTCCCCTCGCCGTGTTCTCGCCGACGTGGTTCCCGGCGGTCTGGTCCGGGATGCCGCTCTCGTCGTCGGATCGGCGGCGTTCGTCGGGCTCTTCGCACAGATCTCGATCCCGCTCTCGTTCACGCCGGTTCCGGTGACCGGGGGAACGTTCGCGGTGCTGTTGTCGGTCGCGGCGCTCGGGCCGGCCCGCGGCGTCCTCGGCCTGCTCGTGTACATGCTGGCCGGCATGGCCGGGGTCCCGTGGTTCTCGGCCCACTCGTCCGGCTGGTCGATGCCGTCGTTCGGGTACATCGTCGGGTACGTGCTGGCCGCCGCGGTCGTCGGTGCGCTGGCCAGGCGCGGTGCCGACCGCACGCCGCTGCGCGCGGTACCGCTGATGATCGCCGGCAACCTCGCGATCTACGCGATCGGTGTGCCGTGGCTGATGGCGTCGCTGGACGTCAGCTTCGCGAAGGCGCTCGAACTCGGCGCGACTCCGTTCCTGATCGGTGACGCGGTGAAGATCGTGCTGGCGGCCCTGGTGCTGCCGGGTGCGTGGGCGCTGGTGCGCCGGATCGAAAAGAAGTAACCCCGAAGACTGCCCGCCCCGGCACTGCGATGGCGCGTGCCGGGGCGGGCTGTTCCTAGGATCTCCTGTGTGACCGAGCTACTGGCGCCCGAGATCGACAGCGCGGACCCGGCGTCCTTCCCGTGGAGCGTGTTCCACGACCGGCACCCGGTCCTGATCGAGCGGGTCGCGACCGCGCTGCCCAGACCGGCCGCGCAGCGGGACGCGCTCGCCGTGCTGCTGGCCGAGTCCACGTCCGGGGTGGTGACGGCGCTCGACGTGGAGTCCCTGCGGCACGAGCCCTGGCCCTGGTGGCGTCCGGAATACCGCGGTCTGCCCTGGGGCGAGACGCCGTTCCTCTGGGCCGAGAGCTACTTCTACCGGCGTCTGCTCGATGCGGTGGAGTACTTCCGGCCCGGTCTCTGGCGCGGCCTCGACCCGTTCGGCCCCACCAAGGCCGCCGAACTGGCCGGTGCGGAGGTCGACCAGGAACTCGCGGCGCTCGACGATCTCGCCGGGCGTCCGGCCGACGAGCAGTGGGACGCGCTGGTCGGCTCGTCCCTCTGGGGCAACCGCGCCGACCTCAGCTTCCAGGCCGGTCCGACGGCCTCGTCCGCCACCAGTGGGTTGATCGCCGACGACAGCGACGCGCTCCGCGGTTTGCTGCACGACGGTCCGGCGGGCGAGGTGCACCTGCTCGCCGACAACGCCGGTCGGGAGGTCCTGCCGGACCTCGTCCTCCTCGACCACCTGCTCGAGTCCGGTCTCGCGACCGCGGTGGTGCTGCACGTGAAACCGCACCCGTACTACGTGTCGGACGCCACGGTGGCGGACGTTCTGGCCGCGGTCGCACGGCTGCGCGACGCCGGGGGACGAGCGGCCACCGTGGGAGGGCGGCTGTTCGAGCGCGTCCGCACCGGGCATCTCGAACTGGCCACGCACGAGTTCTTCTGCGGGCCGCTCACGTACGACGCGATGCCGGTGGCGTTGCGGGAGCGACTCGGCCGGGCGTCGCTGACGATCTCGAAGGGCGACCTGAACTACCGGCGGCTGGTGGGAGACCGGCGCTGGCACCCGACCGCGCCGTTCGCGGAGCTCACCGGGCACTTTCCCAGCCCGGTGGCGGCGCTACGGACGCTGAAGTGCGACGTTGCGGTCGGGCTGACCGAGGAGCGGGCGGAGTCGCTGGACGCGACCGGGAAAGCCTGGCGCACGAACGGCGAGTACGCGGTGATCCACGTCCGCGGCTAGCCCCGGCGCGGGCCGCCGGACGGGACTGCCGGACTGGGTCGCCGGACGGGGAGCTGCCGACTGCTGGGAGTGCACGCGGCCGGCCGCGTGCACTCCCTCGCGCTCACGCGCCGAGCTTGGCCACCTCGGTGTCGACGTTGATCTTGCCGCTGCCGATGTCCTTGATGAACGTCTCGAGCGCCGTGTTCTGCTCGGCCGTCCCATCACAGATCTTCACCGTCGGGACCGGGTCCTTGCCGATGTGCCAGTCGCGGGCGACGCCCATCTTCAGCTTGCCCTCCGAGAAGTCCTGCAGCGCCGCGGCGAAGTACTCGCCCGGGTCGAAGATCGACGACACCTGGAACTTCGGACTGGTCGACGCGCATCGGTCGGTGCCGGGCGTCGAGAGGATGAGGTTCTTGGTGTTGCCGAACGCGGCGACCGCGTCGGTCGCGCCGCCGAGGTACGGGTAGAGCGCCTGCACACCCTGGTTGACCTGGGCCTGGGCCGCTTCCTTGGCCTTGGCGGAGTCGTTGAAGTCACCGGTGTACGTGGTGACCAGCGTGGCGTTCGGCACGACCTCACGGATGCCGGCCTTGAAGGCCTTGGCCGCCTGCACGGAGAAATCCGCTTCCGGGCCGGTGACGTAACCGGCCTTGGTGTAGCCCTTCTCCTTCATCAGCAAGCCGTTGGCGTAGCCGGTCGCGAGGATGACCTCGTTGATGAAGTCCCGCGAGATCGTGATCTTCGACGTCTGCTTGAGGTCCTGCTGCGCCGGCACGTACCAAGCCGTCTTGGCGCAGACGGACTCCTCCGAGGCCGGGATCGCGTCCTTCAGCTCGCTGGCGCCCAGCGCGACCATGTCGACCTTCTGGCGACAGAGGTTGCGGGCCTGGTTCAGTGCGTCGGCCGGGTTGATCGACCCGACCTTGATGAGCTTCCAGCCTTTACTGTCAGTGAACGCCTGCGCCTTCGCGACGAAGCTCTCGTAGTAGCCGTTGTCGTTGAGGTCGCCCGGGCTGAGCACGCCGATGACCACCTGGCCGTCACCGTTGACGTCGGGTCCGGCCGCGGACGCGCTCCCGGCCGACGCGCTGGCCGTCGTCTCGGCCGTGTCGCCGGGGCTGGTGCAGGCGGCGAGCGCGACGACAAGACTGGCCGCGGCGGCGACCTTTATCGGCAAACGTCTCATTTCTGGCTCCTCGGGAGGTTGAGGGGAGAGCAGTCAGAAGTGCGTTCGGCCATCCGGCCGTCAGCGCGCGGTGACTCGGCGAGAGACGACAGCGCCCAGGTCGGGGCCGCACATGGGGATCAGCGTCACTTCGGCATATTCCAGCCACGTTTCTCTCACGTCAAGAGACAACGTCACGCATCGCGGGACGTGAGAGCGGATATTTGGTTTCAAACCTTGGCGAACGCGCGGACCGGGAACGTCCCGAACCCCTCGATGGCCGGCGGCGCCGCGGTGAAGGACGCACCCGAGGACGGCAACTCCTCCAGGCGCGTCAGATGCTCGACCACGTGCACCCCGGCGCCCAGCAGGACGCTGTGCGCCGGGCGCTCCCCGCCGGACTCGGTGTCGTCGATGTTCACCGAATCGATGCCGACCAGAATCGCGCCCGCGTCCACGAGGAATTGTGCGCCCGCGCCACTCAGGAAAGGCGCGCCGACACCGTACTCCGGCGACCCGAAATGGCGACTCCACCCGGTATCGAGCAGAATCGCGGCGCCTCGGACGTCTCTTTCCGCAAATGCCGACGCCGGAATTCCACGGTCGTCCGGCGACCAGGTCTCAGCCAGGTGAAATACCTCTGCACGCAGGTCGACCAGCGTCGACAGGTCGAGTCCGGCGAGGTCGGAGCCGTTGGGGTAGCGGTGGAACGGCGAGTCCAGATAGGTCCCGGTATTGCCGATCAGCGTGATCACGTCCATCGCGAATTCGGTGCCGGGCGCGTAGCGGGAGCGTGATTCCTCGCGGGTCAGGAACGGCGTGATCGTCGGCGCGGGCAGACCGGGATACGTGATCAGGCCCGCGTTGATCCGGTGGCTGAGGTCGATGATCGTCACCTCGCCATCGTTTCACGGCACCACTTCGGCTCCGGAAAAAGACCGCCACCGGGCTCCGCGCCACCGCCGCCCGGACGCGATTCGCCGTGGTGGGCGTCAGCCGGCGCCGAGATCCGCAGCTCACGGACGTCCGGACAAAGGTGCGCGTGAGCGCTCGACGGTGGATCGGTGGCCGATACGGGGGTTCACTACCACCCGTCGGTGACGGAGCGTTACCGCGGTGTCGGCTGGGCGGCTCGCCGGCGTAGCGTCGGGCCGTGACGGAGTTCTGGGACGGACCGCCGGAGTTCACCGCGCGTCGCACCGGCCCGGACGGAACGCTTCCGTCCGCGCTGCCGGTGACCGACCTGGCGGTGGCGAGCGTGGCGGCCGCCGCGTCGGCCGCGACCGAGTTGCTCGCGGCCCGCGGCGGACCGCCGGCCGTCGCCACCGTCGACCGGTCCGCGGTCGCGACCGCGTTCACCAGCGAGCGGCACCTGCGCCGCGACGGCGAGGCGTTCGACAGTTTCGCGCCGCTCTCCGGGTTCTTCCGCACCCGCGACGGATGGATCCGCACGCACGCCAACTACCCGCATCACGCGGCGCGGCTCCTCGCCGTGCTCGGGCTCCCACCCGGTGCCGACCGGGCCGCTGTCGCCGACCGCCTCGCCGCCGTGTCCTCCCGCTCTTTCGAGGCGGACGCCACGAAGGCCGGCGCTCTCGCCGTCTCCGTGCGGACGCCGGACGAGTGGGCAGGGTCGGCGCCGGGCCGGGCCGCGGCGGCGCACCCCCTGGTGAGCGTGACCGCGGGGAGCGACGCGGTCCGTCCCCTTCCGGGGCCGGTGCAGGGACCGCCGGAGCCGGGGGAGGCGGCGAGGCCCGCGCAGGCGGCGGGGTCGGCGCAGGCGGCGGGGTCGCCGATGCCGGCCGCGGGTTTGCGGGTGCTCGATCTGACGCGGGTCATCGCCGGGCCGGTCGCCACCCGCACGCTCGCGTTCCTGGGGGCGGAGGTGCTACGGGTGGATCCGCCGGGGTTGCCGGAGCTGATTCCTCAGCACCTGGACACGGGCGTCGGGAAGCGGTCGGCGCTGCTCGACCTGACCGACTCGGCCGCTCGGCGGCGTTTCGCCGAGTTGCTGGCCGGTGCCGACGTGCTGGTGACCGGCTACCGCCCCGGTGCGCTCGCCGCCCTCGGCCTGGACGCGGGGACGATTCGCGCGAACCATCCCGATCTCGTGGTCGCGAGCCTCAGCGCCTGGGGCGATACCGGCCCCTGGCGCGACCGGAGGGGTTTCGACAGCCTGGTCCAGGTCGCGACCGGAATCGCGATCGTGGAGGGCGGGCCGGGCGGGCCGGGCGGGCCGGGCGTGCTTCCGGCTCAAGCACTGGACCATGCCACTGGTTACCTGCTGGCCGCTGCGATCCTTCGCGCGCTGACCCGTCGGGCCGCCGGCCAGAGCGGCAGCACGATAGCCGTGTCGCTGGCCGGGACCGCGTCCTGGCTACTCGACGCCCCGCGCCCGGACGACCCCGGGGGCGCCCGTCCCGATCCGGAACCGTGGCTCGCCGAGCTGCCGAGCGCCTACGGAACCATTCGGCACGCCGTGCCGCCGTTCCGGCTCGACGGCGGCCCCCGGGACTGGGCGTCCGGCCCGGTCGCCTGGGGCACGAGCGAGCCGCGCTGGCTCTAGGCGCCGGCGATCGTCACGACGGCGGGTAGCTGCCTCCGCGCCCGGACCTGGACGGGTCCTCGCAGTTCCAGCGCTCGGCCGTGTCCCGGACATACGTCTCGTAGCTGCGGAGAGGACGACCGAGCAGGGCGGTCGTCCCGGCGATGTCGCGAGCCGGGGCCGGCAGAGGGAACCGGGCGATGAAGCCGTACGAGCGCCGGAAGTCCGCGAGTTTGGGGCCGCTGAGGTGGCGGGCCAGGGCGTCCGACCAGTCCTGGCGATCGCCGTCGTAGCGCACCGGCCGGTCGAGCGCCTCGCTCCAGAGCTGGGCGGCCCGCGGGCCGCTGACCGATTCCGGACCGGCCAGCGCCGTGGTACCGGCGGGGAAATCCGGGTCCCGCAGGGCCCGGGCCGCGATCTCGCCGACGTCCCGCAGATCGATGCGGTTCAGCCCGTTGTGATGCGTCGGCAGTCCGTACCGCCCGTCGAGGATGTCGGCGCGGATCACCTCGTCGTTCTGGAAGTAGTTCGCGACCCCGAACAACACCGGCTCCCGTTGCGCGGCGGCGACCCGGCGGGCGACGCGCAGTTTGCCTCGGTAGTGCGGGAGGAACGTGCGGACCAGCGTCTCGGTGGCGAGCCTGGCCGAGCGGCTCGGCGCGGTCAGCACGACGCCGGCGAAGACGAGCCGGACGTCGAGGCGGTCGCAGGCGGTGACGAACAGGTCCGCCATCCGCACCTCGTCCGGGTCGTGCGGCGAGACGTACAGCGCGGCGTCGACGCCGGTCAGAGCGGCCGTGACGGAATGCTCGTCGCGGAGGTCACCGAGGACGGGCGCCAGTCCCGGCGGCAACAGTTCCTCGCGCTCCCGGGTCCGCACCAGCGCGCGAACCCGGGTGCCGCCCGCGAGCAGGGCGGTGGCGACTTCCCGGCCGATGCTGCCGGTCGCTCCGATCACCAAGACGGTCATGGTGGGCTCCTCTCCTGGTCGTGGTTCAGACGACGACTGCGACGTCCGGCGTCGTCAGCGCCGGCCTGCGGGTGGAGCGGATCGCGAGCACACCGAGCCCGAGGAGCATCGCGCCGCGCAGCAATTCGATCTGCAGGCCGGTCACCACCGGCAGCACGGGCAGCGGCAGGAAGACGACCACCGCACCGGCGATGCCGGCCCAGCCCGGCCACCGGGGAAGGCCGGTGGCCCGCACCAGACCGATGGCGAAGAGAAGAAGCCCGAAGACGAGTACGACGCCCGAGGCCAGCTGCTCCGTCTCGAAGGCCGGCGCGGCGAGGACCGCATCGTGCTCCGAGATCACCTCGGGGTGCCGCTCAGCCAGATCCGACGCGGCGAAGTTCATGAGCACCAGGTGCGGGACAGCGCTGAGCAGGTTGCCCAGGAAGTAGAGGACGAAGCCGACGAGGCCCAGCCGGCCCGCTCGGGGCGCGATCCAGCCGTAGACGCCGGGTAGGCCGATCAGGAGCAGCACGGTGCCGATCAGCAGCGCCGACGAGCCGAGGACGTGTGCCTGCGCGAGTGCCTCCGGGGTGTGCGCGTGCCCGTGTTCGATGGGGTGCAGCAGTCCGCCGATGACGCACAGCGGGCCGGCGGCGACAGCGGCCAGGCCACTGAGCCGGCGGAGGGTGAACGCGTCCATGAGAACTCCTTCGATCGCTCCGGTCACTTCCGCCGGGAAGCGTCGCCGGTGCCGCTGGTGTGCGGCTGGTGCGCCGCCGCAGTCGCGAACCAGCGCAGAAAGACCAGCGCAGCGAGCACCATCGCCGCGGCGTACGCGAGCCCGGTCTCGGTCGCGATCCAGGCCGTCGCGGTGCCGGTCGTCGCGGTGGCCGGTTCGGTGAAGTGGTAGAGGACCGCGTTGACGGCCGCGTGCGCGACGACGCCCGGCCACATTCCCCACCGCAGCTGCATCGCTGCCAGGATCGCTCCCAGCGCGGTCGTCCCGATCGTGAACATCGCCACGGCGTACAGCGGTGAGACGCCCTCCGGGACGCCGCCGAGGAACAGCAGCAGCCACACGTGCGACAGGCTCCACGCCGTCCCGCTGACGAGGTAGACCGTCCGTGGGCGGCTGATCTGGCGGAGCCGGGTGACGAGGAGGCCACGCCATCCGACGTCCTCGGCCAGAGCGAGCAGCACGTACGGCAGCACCATCAGGGTGCCGGCCGTGACGGCGGCGAGCAGCGGGCTGCCGAGGCCGAGCGCGACGGCCGCGGCCGCGCCGTCGAAGCGCCCGGCGCCCGTCGTCCACACCGCGAGAGCAGCCGCGAGTACCGGCAGGACGCCGACGGCCCAGGCCAGCAACAGCGCGCGCCACGACGTGCGGCGGAACCCCCAGCCGCGGAGGCGACCGGTGGTGCGCCACCGGACGGCGAACGCCGCGACCAGCGGCGTCAGCGCCATTCCGTAGGCGGCGGCCTGGCCCAGCGGCGACGCGTCCTCGATCCGGCGGACGTCGACATCCTCGGCGGCCGCGACGGCGGTGGCGGCGAGAGCGAGAAGCGACTGCAGGGCGATGAAGTAGACGGCCTCGCGGCGGGCGGTGCGAGTGAGCGGGTCTCTCGAGCGGACTGTGGTGGTCATGCCGTCACGGTTCGCGACGGCGGTCGGGACTCGCTGGTCGCCGGCTTGGACCGGTCAGCCGGGCAGGGAGGCGAGCAAGGCCCGGGCCCGGTCGGCGAACGGGCGGGAGCCGAGTACCTCGGCCTGTTCGAGGGCGGCCGAGAGCACCTCGCGCGCCTCGGCGATCTCGCCGAGGACTGCGAGCGTTCCGCCGAGATAGAGCTGGGCCGGCCCGAGGACGACCACGCCCGGCCAGAGCACGATGTTCTGCCGCCCGTAGGACCGCAGCACGGGCAGGAGGACGGCGAGCCGATCGGCGTCGTGCAGTGCGATGAGTGCCGCGCTGAGCATGACCGCCCACGCAGTACGCCGCTGACCTTCCGGCGGGTCGGAGAGGAGCCGGTCGAGGACGGGCAGCGCGGCGTCGCGATGGCCGGCCTCCGCGTGTCCGAGGGCCACGACCAGCATGAACGCCGGATCGGCGGTGGCCGCGAGATCGACCGCGTCGCCGACGGCGTCGATCAGCCGGCCGTCGTGCCACGCGGCGATGCCTTCGACGGTGGCGCGCGAGATGACGTCGAGGGCGGTCGCCGCCGGCGAGGTGAGCGCGACGGCTCCGGCGGCCGAGACCGCCGTCGCGCGGGCTGCGTGCGACTCGCCGCGGAGCAGTTGCAGACCGGTCCGCCACCAGGTGTCGAGCAGTTCGAGGTCCGGGTCCCGGGTGCGCGCCGCGATCGCGGTGAACCGGCGTGAGGCCCGGGCCGACTCACCCGGCCGCCCGAGCTCGAGCAGCACACATCGATGCAGGTGCGCGGCGGTCGCTTCGAGACCGGCGTCGTGGGCGCAGAGGCCGAGCAGTTCCTCGACCTGACCGAGCCGGTCCGGCGCCGTGTCCGGCGTCCAGGCCGCCAGGATCGACGCCACGAGCGCGCGGGCCCGTGCATCGCGATCGGCGCCTGCCTCGGCCAGCGCGCGGGAGGCGAGGTCAGCGGCGCCGCTCTGGTCGGTCCCGGTTCGCTGGGTGGACTCGGCGGCGAGCAGGCGGGCGCGCAGCGGCGCCGGGATCGCGTCGAGGTGGGTCAGCGCCTCTTGCAGCAGGACGCTCGGTCCCAGCAGCGGTATGCCGAACAGTGCCCAGTATCCACCGATGCCGCCGGGAGCCGACTCCAGTGCGGTCCGCGCGAACCTGGTCCAGTCGCCGCGGCGACGGGCGATGTCGGCGTCCTGGCGCAGCTCGGTCTCGCTCATTTCGAGCTGCCCGGATCGCCGCGCGGCGATGCCCGCGACCCGGTGCAAATCGGCCCTCACCTCGTTGCCGACGGCGACGGACAGGCCGCGATGCGCCCAGATCACGGCCTCGTCCAGCGCGGTCGCGGCGAGAGAGCCGCGGCCGGCGTCGAGAGCTGCCCGGGCCGCGCGCTCGTCAGCCGCGCCGCCCGCCGCGGCGAGCCGGTGTTCGGCGACGGCACCGGACGATCCCGCTCCCGTCGCGGCGAAGGAGTCGGCCAGGCGGGTGTGCAGAGTGGTGCGCTTGACCGGTCCGAGGTCGGCGGCCACCGCCTCGCGGACGATGTCGTGGCTGATGCGCAGCAGGCCGGGGGCCGGCTCCTCCACGAGTCCACCACGCAGCGCGGCGGCCAAGGCCTGTTCGATCGAGTCGGGGGTTCGGCCCGCAGCCGCCGCGGCGACGGTGAGCCGGAGGTCTCGGCCCGCCACGGAGAGCGCTGCGACGAGGTCGGCGCCACCGTCCGGCAGCGCGTCGACCCGGGCGCGGACGGTGTCGCGGACGTCGCCGGGCAGGTCGGCGTCCGAGGCGAGCGCGGTCAGCGACGTGAGGAAGTACGGGTTGCCGCCCGTACGGGCGACGAGGTCCGCCGCGGTACCCGGGGGGAGCGGCCGCGTGGCGAGTCCGGCCAGCAGGGAGGCGGCCTCGTCGTCGGTCAAACCGGCGAGCCGGACGTCGACGTGGCTACGACGACGGGCCATGCCGGCCAGCACTCGCCTCAACGCGCCGGGCGCGCGCGGAGGATCGTCGCGGGCGGTGAGAACGAGCAGCAGCGGCACGTCGCCGAGCGTGTCGAGCACGATCTCGAGCACGAAGAGCGAGTCGGGGTCGGCCCAGTGAGCGTCGTCGAGCACCACCGCGACGCCACGGTCGCCGGCCATCTCGCGCAGCCTCTTCGCGAGGTCCAGGCCGAACGCGAACCGGCCGGCCTCCATCGCCGCGTCGACCGGGGGAAGGCCGTCGAGCACTTGGGCCCACGGCCAGTACGCCGGTGCACCGGGGGCGGCGGGACAGCGACCCCAGCGGGCCACCCCACCGGACCCGGTCACTGCTCCGTTGATCAACTCCTCGACCAGGCGGGTCTTTCCGATGCCGGCCTCGCCCCGAACCACCGCCGTCGAGGTCACCCCGGCGCACGCCCGCTCCCACGCGCGGCGCAGCACGGTGAGCTCGGGGCCGCGACCGGCGAATCCGCTGCGGGGCCGCTTGACCGTCGTGTCCGGCAGCAGCCGCGGGTCCTGGTTGAGCAGTCGATTCTCCAGCGCCGAGATCTCCGGCCCGGGGTCCACTCCCAACTCGTCGACGAGCCGGCGGCGCAGGTCACGTAGGACGGTGAGCGCATCCGCCTGCCTGCCGCTGCGGTACAGGGCGGTCGCCAACAGCGCCGGCCCGCGTTCGCGCATCGGATACTCGGCGACCAACCGACGCAGGTCGGGTACCACCTCGGCGTCCTCGCCCGCGGCGAGAAGGGCCTGAGCGTGCGCTTCCCGGGCCACGACCCGCAGCTCCTCGAGGCGGTGCACCTCCGGTAACACCGCCTCGACGTCGCGCACCTCGGCGTAGGCGGGCCCCCGCCAGGAAGCCAGCGCGGCACCGAGGAGGTCGGCGGCACGGCCCGGCGCCGCGTCCAGCAGCTCGCGGGCCTGCCGGACGTCCGCCTCGAAGCGGTCGGCGTCGAGGGGAAGATCCAGCCGGTAGCCGTCGCTGACGGTGACGATCCAGGTCGGCGAGGCGTTGGCCGCTCGTTCCGGCTCCAGCAGCCGGCGCAGCCGCGAGATGTAGCCCTGGAGCGTCGTGGTGGCCGAGGGCGGTGGATCGCCGCGCCAGACCAGATCGGCGAGAGTTTCCGCACTGACGTGTCGGCGGCGGTGCGCGGCCAGGAGCGCGAGCACCTCCACGTGCCGCCGGGCTCCGAGGTCGAGTTCGCGGCCGTCCGAGGCGACGACCGACGTCGGACCGAGAACCCGCACGACCTGCATGCCCGAAACGGTATCGAGACGGGGCGCCGACCGCGGGCGGCCCGGGAACCTGACGCTCGAGGCCGCCCCCGGTCAGCCGGGCGCCCGTGGGTGGGTCAGGCCCACGTCGTAGGCGAAGATGACGGCCTGGACGCGGTCGCGGGCTCCGATCTTGGCCAGTACGCGACCGACGTGCGTTTTGACTGTCGACTCCGACAGGACGAGCCGGGCCGCGAGTTCGGCGTTGGTCCAGCCCTGGCCGATCGCTACCAGCACCTCGCGCTCACGGTCGGTCAACGTGGCCAGCCGTGGATCGGGCGCCGCGGAACGGTTCGGCGTGGTGTCGAGATGCTGGGCGAACTCGTCGAGCAGCCGGCGGGTGAGGGCGGGGGCGATGACCGCGTCGCCGGCGGCCACGGCGCGGATGCCGGCCAGGAGCTCCTCCGGGCGGACGTCCTTGAGCAGGAACCCGCTGGCTCCCGCGCGCAACGCGGTGTGCACGTACTCGTCGAGGTCGAACGTGGTGAGCATCAGCGTCCGCGACCGGCCACCGGATCCGACGATCCGGCGCGTCGCTTCGATCCCGTCCATCCCGGGCATCCGGACGTCCATCAGGACGACGTCGGGACGCAGCGCGGCGGTCTGACGGACCGCGTCGGCGCCGTTGTCCGCCTCGCCGACGACGTCGGTGTCGGGCGTGCTGTCGAGCAACATGCGGAAGCCGAACCGTTGGAGCGGTTGGTCGTCGGCGATGAGAACGGTGATCATGCCGGATCCTCGTCATGAGCGGTGAACAGCACGGCCTGCACGATCCACCCTCCGTCGTCGGCCGGGCCGACGGTGACCGACCCGCCGTAGAGCGCCGCCCGTTCCCGCATGCCGATCAGACCGTGCCCGGTTTCCGCCGGCTCCGGCGGGGGTGTCGCTCCGGCTCGTCGTCCGCTGTCACGGACGACGAGCTGTACACGGTTGTTCTCGGCGCGGACGGTGAGGTGGATCCGCGTCTGCGGACCGGCGTGCCGAAGCGCGTTGGTGAGCGCCTCTTGCACGATCCGGTAGACGGCGAGCTGGATGCCGAGGTCGAGCGCGCCGAGGTCGCCGCCGGTGTGGTACTCGACCTCGGCGCCGGCGTCGCGGACGCGCTGGCAGAGCGGGTCGAGGTCGGCGATTCCGGGTTGCGGGTGGAGTTCCGGTTCGTCGGTCTGCTCCCGGAGGACTCCGAGGATGCGCCGGAGCTCGCCCAGCGATCGGCGTCCGGTGTCACCGATCAGCTGCAACGCCTGCTTGCTCCGCTCCGGGGTGACGTCGGCGGCGTAGGCGCCACCGTCGGCGAGCGTGATGATCACCGACAGGCTGTGCCCGACGATGTCGTGCATCTCGCGCGCCACCCGGGTGCGCTCGGTGGCCGCGGCCAGCCGGCTGCGCTGGTCCCGCTCGATCTCGAGCCGGACCGCCCGCTCGCGCAGGGCGTCGAGCTGGGCACGCCGGATGCGCACGGCGAAGCCGAGCGCCGCGGCTGCGGTGCCCGCGCTGATCGCGACGAACGCCACGTCGGCCAGCGACAACTGACCGGCCAGCCGGGCGGTGGCCAGCACGAGCCCGGCGAGCAATACCGGCGCCGCGAGCGGCACACGTCGGATCCGCTCGTACTTCACGACGCTGTAGATCGCGATCAGCACCGCGACGTCGGCGCGCAGCAGGAAGCCGATCGCCCACTGGACACCGAACACGGCCGTCACCACGTGCAGCGCTACGAGCGGCGCCCGGCGACGCCACCAGAGCGGGATCAGGAGCCCGAGCTGGAACAGCAACATCACCGGGCGGGAGACCTCGGTCAGCTGGATCGGCGGATCGGGCCGGCCGCCCGCGTGGACGAGGTCCGGCGCGCAGAACAGCATGAACGTCACCAGCACGACGACGGTGTCGAACGCCCAGGAGTGGTCGGCGCCCCAGCGACGCAGCCGCTGCTCCGTGCTGAGCAGCCGTGCGATCACCGGGTGGCCGGCGAGTTCACCTGCGACGTGCTGGCTCACCGTCGTCCCTCTCTGCGTCGTCGATCGTCCGACAGTAAGTCCGGAACGGTCTCAGACGTCGGAGCGGACGAGACGATAGGCCGCCGCGGCGACCGCGAGCGCGGTCCACCCGCACAGGACCAGTAGCCCGGTCCCGGCCGACAGCGCGCCGGAGGCGTGCTGCAGGGCAAATATGGAGCTGCCCGCCTCGCTCGGCAGGTACGGGTTCAGGTCGGTGCGCCAGGACAGCGGAAGCAGCGACATCAGCCCCGGCAGTAGCAGGAACACACCGACCAGCAGCGAGATGCCACCGGCGATCGACCGCAGTAGCGTCCCCAGCGCGACGCCGATGACTCCGACCAGCGCGAGGTAGACGCCCACTCCGACCAGGCCGCGGACGACCTCGTTGTCGCCCAGGCCCATCGCGACGCGGGTGCCGGAAAGGATCCCGCTCGACACCAGGAACACCACGAACGTGCCGACGACGCCGACGACGAACGCGACCGCGCCGTAGACCACGGCCTTCGACCACAGCACCGGCAGGCGGCGTGGCACCGCGGCCATCGTCGACCGGATCATGCCGGTCGAGTACTCGCCCGCGGTGATCAGCACCCCGAGAACGCCGAACGCGATCATCGCGAACGTCACGCCGAACGTCGCGAGGCTGTAGGTGGTGGCGTCGGCGAAGTCGGGGTCGAGCGGCTTGCCGGAGTCGAGGTTCGACTTGAACCGCAGCGCGGCGATCGTGCCGAGCGCGACCAGGAACAGCGCGCCGACGGCCAGGGTGATCCAGGTGGAGCGGATCGACCAGAGCTTGGCCCACTCGGAGCGGGCCACCCGCGCGATCGTGACCCTGGTCGCCGGCCGGGCCGGTCGGGCCGGCGCATCGGCGGGAGGTGCGATGTCGGTAGCGGTGCTCATGCCGTCCTCGCCGGGGTGGTCGCGTGGTATTCGACTGCGTCCTTGGTGAGCTCCATGAAGGCCTCCTCGAGCGACACCGCACGGCTGTGCAGCTCGTACAGCGCGATGCCGTGCTCGGCGGCGGCGAGTCCGATGGCGCGCGCCTCCAGCCCGGTGACGGTCAGCTCCTCCGAGCCCGGTTGCCCGCTGACCTCGACGCCGGGGGCGGCCAGCGCGCTGCGCAGCCGGGACGGGTCGGCGCTGGCGACGACCACCGTGTCCCCGCCCATCTGGCGGACCAGCTCCTGCACGGTGGTGTCGGCCAGGACGCGCCCGCGGCCGACGACGATCAGCCGGTCGGCGACCAGCGCCATCTCGCTCATCAGGTGGGAGGAGACGAAGACCGTCCGGCCCTCGGCGGCCAGCTCGGTGAGCAGGTTGCGGATCCAGAGCACCCCCTCCGGGTCCAGGCCGTTGACCGGCTCGTCGAGCATCACGGTCTGCGGATCACCGAGCAACGCGGCGGCGATGCCCAAGCGCTGGCCCATGCCCAGCGAGAACGCCCCGGCGCGCTTGCGGGCCACCGACTGCAGTCCGGTGCGCTCGATCACCTCGTCCACCCGCGCGCGGGAGATCCCGTGGGTGAGAGCGAGCGCTCTGAGGTGGTTGTACGCGGACCGGCCCGGATGGATCGAGCGGGCCTCCAGCAGGGCACCCACTTCGTGGAGCGGAGCCGCGTGCTGCGCATACGGCTTGCCGTTCACCGTGACCGACCCGGCGGTCGGGGTGTCGAGTCCGACGATCAGGCGCATCGTCGTGGACTTGCCGGCTCCGTTCGGCCCCAGGAAGCCGGTCACGGCCCCGGCCCGGACCGTGAAGGTCACCTCGTCGACGGCGGTTTTCGTCCCGTATTTCTTGGTCAGCTGTCGTGCTTCGATCATGCTCAGAACGCTAGGGACGTCCGACCGGCCGGAGGCGGTACCGCAGTGCGATCTTCGGCGCCGCCGTAGTACCCCGGTACCAGGCTCTCGAGCACCTCGAAGCTTCCCGTGGACGACCGACGGTCAATCCGCGGGGCGCCGGGTGAGCACGCGTGGCTCCCTGCCGGCCAGTAACCGGCCTCCCAGGTAGGCGATGAGGGGCAGGCCGGCCAGAATCGCGATGAGGTCGAGCGTCGGCGGGTCGGCCAGCCAGTGCATCTCGCGGTGGTACCAGGCGAGCATCGCCAGGTAGGCGCAGGCCGTACCGAGGACTGCTCCCGACAGGGCGAGCGCGGCAGCGGTCGCCGCAGTGATCGCGCGTCGGGTGCGTCGCGGGGCGCCGGTGGCGGTGAGCGTGCGAAGGTCACCGGCGGTCTCGCTGCGGATCAGTCCGACGGTCGTCGCCAGCACACCGAGAGCCAGCGCGATGCCGGCCGCGGTGAAGCCGCGGGCCAGCCGTGTCTGATCTGCGCCGGTCGGGCGGGATTCGATGGTCAGTCCGGCGGCGGCCGCCTTTCGCTCCACCGCGTCGATCTGGGCCTGGGTGAGTGCATGCCTGGTTTTCACCAGCCAGCCCACCGGAATGGTCGTCAGGTGCATTCCGTTCGCGTTCATCCCGCGCGCGGTGATGAGTACGGTCGGCAGCGAGTCGTGGCTGGGCAGGTTGGCGTGTTGCACCACCGGGTGCCAGCCGCGCTGCCGGCCGGGGATCAGGTCGTATCCGGCGAGATTCGCCCGAGACGTGAGGAAGTCGGCGTCGGGGTTCACGGCGTCGAGGCCGTAGTGCGCAAGGACCTCGGGGGTGGCGACGTACACCGGGATCGAGTCGCGGCCGCTGTACTCGACCTCGCTGCCGGAGCGGTGCGGCTTGGCCAGCTCAGCGGGGTAGCGTCCACCACGTTCGAGTGGCTGATCCGGGAAGACGGCGCCGGTCAGCAGAAGCGTCGAGGTGGGGTGCAGCTCGTCGACGATCGCGTCGGCCTGTTTCCGGGCGGCGTCGGTCTGGGTGGGGGTGAGGACCGGAACCGGTCCGGAAGCGGATTCCAGGGACAACCGGACGATGAGCTGATCGGCGGGCAGGTTACCGCCGGTCGGTGCGGCCGCTTTCGCTGCGGTGACGCCGGCAGCCAGCGCGACCACCGCGGCGATTCCGACCGCCAGGGTGATCGCGGCCAGCGCCGCGCTGGAGCGAGCCTGGTAGCGCGCGAGGTCACGCATCGCCAGCCGCGCGGCCAGCGGCGCGCTACCGGCCAGCCGCCCGATGAGGGCGACGCCCATCGGTGCGAGCAGGAGCAGCGCGACCGCGGTGGCCACGGTTCCACCGATGATGAACGGCGGTTTTTTCTGCTCGGCGAGGAGCAGCGCGGTCAGACCGGCCAGCAGGAAGGCCAGGCCGAGCACCGCGAATCGGCGGGCCGGTCGGGGCGGTGCCGGCCGCGCGTACAGGGCCGCGACGATCGGGCTGCGCGCCACCGCGCGAGCCGGCCACCAGGCGGCGGCGACAGCGGTGACGGTCGCCAGCAGGACGGCGAACACGATTGGTGCCCACGGCAGATCGAACCGGTTGATGCGATGACCGAGCGGTATCTCCAGCCGTGGAGCCACTACGATCCAGCCGCCCACGCCGATCGCCGCGCCGACGAGCGCGCCGACCCCGCCGGTGACGGCGCCGTGGGCCAGCAGGACCAGCCGGATGTGCCGGGGAGCGGCGCCCATCGCGCCGAGCATGCCGAGCGCGCGGAGCCGTCGCTGGGCCATCACCGTGAAGCCGGCCACCGCCAGCAGGCCGACGAAGACCAGACCGATCGTCGCGAGCAGCAGAACCGGGACGGTGGTCGCGTCGTCGCCGGAGCGCTCCTGGACCGTTGTGTCCGAAGGCCGGGGCTTCGCGAAGAAGTCCACCCGCGAGGCGCGGAGCAACACGTCGACGTGGTCCGGTGCGGCGACGTGTCCGGGTGCCGCGAGCGCGAACGCATCACGCAGGTCCAGCGGATTCTCGACCAGTCCGACCACCTGGCGCGTGATGCCGTCCTGGTGCCAGATTTTCCCGACGTGCAGGCCGAGGATCGTCGCGACCCGTTCGGTGACGGCGACTTCGTCGGCGCCGCGCGGCCACCGGCCGGAGACCAGCCGCAGCGTGGTCCGGCCGAACGGGCCGGCTGGATCCTGTGCTCGCAGGTCGACACCGTTCGCAGAACCGGGCGCCGGGATCCGCTTCCCGTGCTCGATCACCTCGATCGTGCCGAACGACTGACGCAGCTTGGCGAGATCTTTCGCCGCTGGGGCGCCGGCCAGCGTCAATCGGTAGTTGGCGCGGCCGAAGATAGCGCCTTCCGACGTGGCGTTGGCGCCGATGCCCAGACCGACGGTCGTCGCCGCGACAGCGGTCAGGAGCAGGGCCAGCACCAGCAGCTGCTGGCGCCACTCGCGACGGAACAGCCGCCAGGCCCAGCGCACCACTGCCCGCCGCGCGGCGAGACCACCGTGCCCGGTACCGAGCACCAGCGGCCGGTCCTCGACCGCGAGGCTCATCGAGCCGTCTCCTCGGGCAGCAGCGATTCCGGACCGGTTCGCGGGGTCGTGCGGTCGACGATGCTGCCGTCACGAATGAAGACGATCCGGTCGGCCCAGGAGGCCAATTGCGCGTCGTGGGTCACGACGACCGCGCCCACTCCGGCCCGGCAGGCAGTGAGAATCAGCCGCATCACCGACTCGCCGGTCGCCGAGTCGAGAGCTCCCGTCGGCTCGTCGGCCAGCACCAGACGGCGTTCCCCGACGACGGCCCGGGCGATCGCGACGCGCTGCCGCTCACCGCCGGACAGCTGGTCCGGGAACCGCGACGCCCGGTCGGCCAGCCCCAATTGCGCCAAGGCGTCCAAGCCGGCTGCGCGAGCCTTGCCCGCCGGCAACCCGTCGAGCTCGAGCGGAAGGGCCACGTTCTCCGCCGCGGTGAGCCCGGGCAGCAGGTTGAAGTCCTGGAAGACGTATCCGATCACTCGCCGGCGCAAGCGAGCCCGGTCGTCGCGGGACATCGACGACAACGGCCGGCCCGCTACCAGCACCTCACCGCCGGTCGGCGTTTCCAATGCGCCCGCGAGCGTGAGCAGGGTGCTCTTGCCCGAGCCGCTGGGTCCCATGACCGCGACCATCTGGCCCGGCTCAACCGTCAAGTCGGCTTCCCGCAAGGCGTACACCGCTTCGGCGCCGTCCCGGTACGTCTTGGAGACTCCGCGTAACTCGAGCACGGCGGTCATCGGCGCACCCCGGTCCGGCGCCGGACCCGCGGCATCGTCGTGCTCGGTGCCGGTGGATCGAGCGATGCCCGTTTCAGCCGGCCGTCCGCCGTGTCCAGCCACCGCGCGACCGAGTCCAGCCGATACAGCTCGGCGTCGACGATCAGGGCCAAGCCGACGTCCCGCTCTCCCTCTTCTTCTTTCACTCGCGTCCACTGCTGCATGAGCTCGACCACGTACCGCCGGTGCGACTGGATGATCTCGTGCACGTCGGCGCCCGGCAGCCTCGCGGCGATCAGGACCTTGATGACCAGTTCGTCGCGTGGCGGTGAGGCCAGATCGGGGGGAGTGCGCAGCCATCCGGCCAACTCCTCGGCGCCCTCGGCGGTGATCCGGAAGCCTTTCTGCGGGCCGGGAGCAGCTTCGTCGTCGGACTCGACGAAGCCGTCGCGTTCCAGGCGCTGCAACGTCGTGTAGACCTGGCCGACGTTGAGTGGCCAGATCTCGCCCGTGCGCGCCTCGAACTCTTCGCGCAGCTGAAGGCCGTACTTCGGACCCTCTTCCAACAGCGCCAGAAGCGCGTGACGGATACTCATGGCCGCAGCAAACTCGGTATCATGCTGGGTAGCATACTCAGTATTATGCTGCTGAACTAGTTTTTGACGGTTGGCCTGCTCGCCTTACGGTTCAACCGCCCGCGTTCCCTGGCCGTCTGCGCGGCTGACGGCCAGGGCACCGACCAGCACTGCGATGGTCGCCAGTGCGATCAGAGTCACGGGTCCGTCTCCCAGGCCCACGCCCAGCGGCTCGCGTCCGACGTGTGGCAGTGACGATCACGGCCGAGCCGCTGGGAACCGGACCAGCTGTGATCCCGACGAGCGCCCATGCGTCGCCGCCTTGGCGTGGCCGACGGACGAGCCGGCCGGGCTACCGTCCGGGCGACGTGGTCGCTCCTACCGAGTGCTTAGTGAGTAGGGCACCGCACCGTCCTACCTGCACATCGATGGGCACTGGCAGGACCACGTATTGTTCCAGCTCCTGGCCTCGACGTCGGATCCTGTCATGACCGGGTGACGAAGGCCGGACCCCGGCGCGGATTTGGCGGGGACAGCCACAGCGTGCCGGACATAGCCGGACAAACAACTAAGGCCGTGATCAGCGTCCAAGCTGGTCACGGCCTTGTGTTTATGCAGATCAAGCTGTGTGCCCCCGGCAGGATTCGAACCTGCGCCCCCGCCTCCGGAGGGCGGTGCTCTATCCCCTGAGCTACGGGGGCTCAGGAACGGCTCAACCTTAGCAGCCACCCCGAGCGGGTTGTGCATCGGCGGTCAGCCTGGGGCGGTCGTGCCGTTGCTGCAGGGCGCGCCGGGTTCGATGGACGCCGACATGCGGAAGTCGTTCAGGAAGTCGTCGATTCGATCGTCGGCGGCGTCGTCGAGTTTCAGCTGGTAGCCCCAGGCTTGGAGGGAGATCGGCCGGTCGAGCGTGGGGTACGGGCTGAGCATCGTGTAGTCGCGGCCGGAGACCTTGTCTATCAGGGACTTCAGCTGATCGGCGGGGAGGTCGGGGCGGTACGTGATCCAGACCGCGCCGTGTTCGAGGCTGTGAACGGCGTGGGCGTCGCCGATCGGGGACGCGTAGACGTCGCCGTTGCAGGTCTGCCAGACCGAGTCGTGGTTGCCGCCGACCGGCGGTTTGACCGGGTAGGTCGGGGTGGTGCCGACGTGCTGGCGGGTGAGGATGCCGGGCTGGGTCTCCCGGTAGTTGATCAGGCCGGGGATCGCGGCGTTGGTGTCGGTCGACGGGCTGCTCGGGCCGGCGTTGCGGAGCAGGAGGACCCCGGCGGTGGCGGCGCCGCCGCAGAGGAGCAGGAGCACGACGATGCCGATGACGATCCCGGCGATGAGCTTGCCGTTGCCTTGTTCGGACGGGGGAGCGCTCCAGCCCTGCGGGGGGTGCGGGTAGCCAGGGGTTCCGTAGCCCGGGGTTCCCGGGGGCGGGTTAGCACCCGGAGCGCCGGTGTACGGCGGGTGGGTGCTGGTGTGCGGCGGTTGGATGCCGGTCGGCGGCGGCTGGGTACCGGGCGGCGGCTGGGTACTGGGCGGCGGCTGGGTACTGGGCGGCGGCTGGGTACTGGGCGGCGGCTGGGCGCCGGGCGCGGCGAAGGCGGCGGCCGGGGTCGCGTAGCCGGCGGCGCTGCCTTGGGGCGGGTGGGGCAGCCCTGGGCCGGGGAATCCGGGTGTCGGGTGGTAGCCCGGGGCGCCGGTTCCGGGGGCGCGGGTTCCGGGGGCGCCGTTTCCGGGGGCGGCGACAGTTCCTGGGGCGGGACCGGATCCGGGGGTTGGGTATCCGGAGGGAGCAGCTCCTGGGGCGGTGTATCCGGTGGCGGGGGCGGTCCCGGGGCCGGTGGAACCGGTGGTGGGGCCGGTGTATCCCGCTGGGCTTGGGGCCGTGTATCCGGCTGGGCCGGCACCCGGGGAGGTGGGTCCGGCGCCCGGAGATCCGGGCCCCGGAGCGTGGTACCCGGTCGGAGGGGGCGTGGGGAAGGCCGAGGCCGGGGCGGCGTAGCCGGGGGCGGCTGGAGCCGAGGGCGGGTAGCCGGGGGACGGCGGGGCGAAACCGGTCACTGACGGCTGGGTCGTCAGGGGTGGGAACGGTCCCGCCGGCGGGAAACTGGGGCTGTCGTCGGTGGCTCCGACGGCGGGTTCGTCGGTGACGTCCGAGGACGCGAGGTAGGCCGGGGGCGGCGGAAGATCGGGCCCGCCAGGGGCATCCGCGCCGATAGCGTCCGCGCCTGCGTCATCCGCGACTGTGCCGATCCGGTCCGCGGCGGGGGTGCCTGCGTCATCCGCGTCTACGCCGATTGCATCCGCGGCGGGGGTGCCTGCGTCTGCGGCATTCGCGTCTGTACCAATCGCGCCCGCGCCGATGGTGTCCGCGTCAGCCGCGTCTGCGGCAGGGCCGCCTGCATCGACGCCACCCGCGAGCGTGCCGCTTTCGTTTGCGGCGGGGGTCCCTGCGTCGGCCTCACCCGCGTCCGTGCCGATCGTGTCTGCAGCGGGGATGCCGGCGTCACCGGCGGTGGTGTCTGTGTCTGCGGCATCTGCGTCTGCCGTCGTCGTGTCTGCGGCGGGGACGGCCGCGGGTGCCAGGTCGGGTTTCGCCAGCTGCGGTGGGGCGTTCAGCGGGCTGCTGTGAGGCGGGCTGTCGTCGGTCGAGCTGTCGTCGAGGGCGGCGTTGGGTGTGGCGTTGGTGTCCGCGGTGGTTGCGGCGTCGGTCGGGGGCTCGTCGGCGGGGGCCGCGCCTGGCGAGTCGGGGTGCGGCGTGTCCGGGCGTGGTGAGGCCGTGCCGGGCGCCGAGGTGTCTGGCGAGGTGGTGTCCGTTGGTGCAGCGTCCGGCAGGGCGGCGTTGGCACTGCCTGCGTCGGCCGGGGCCGCGTCGCTAGTGGTCGCGTCGGCGGGAGCCGTGTCGGCAGGGGTCGTGTCGGCAGGGGTCGTGTCGGCAGGGGTCGTGTCGGCAGGGGCCGCGCCTCGTGGCTCGACGTTGGCGGGCTCGACATCCGGCGGCTCGGCGTCGCGTGAGGCGGCCTTCGTCGCGTCGGCGTCGGTTGAGTCTGCGGCGGTCGGGTCCGGGGCGGTCGTCGGGTCCGGGTGGGTCGACTCGGCTTCTGGCGACGTGGGGGCGAGCGGGTCGCTGGCGGCCGCGTCGGGACTTGGGCCGTCGGGCGACCGGGGCGACGGGTCGGAGGGGGGTGGGCCAGCGGTCATTTTTGGGCGGTCAGCCTCTTCTGTTCCTGCTGCAGCGCCTCGATCTCCGACTGCTGCGAATCCTTGATCTGGTGCGCGAGATACAGCACCTGGTCGTCCTTCGCTTGCTTCAGGGCAGCGTCGGCCATGTGGATGCCGCCCAGGTGGTGCGCGATCATCAGCTTGATGAACAGCAGGTCACGGGCTGTTCCGGTGGACGTCCGAAGCTGTTCGAGCTGAGCGTCGCTGGCCATGCCGGGCATACGTCCGTCGACGATCAGTGCGCGGCCGCCGTCGGGCATCCAGGCCATGGGGCTCTGGGTGCTGGTGGGGTTGAGGTCCCAGTTCCGGAGCCACGCAATCATGATGCCGATCTGCGCCTGCTGGGTCAGCGTGATGTCGACCGAGAGTTGCCGCAGCGGCGCGTCGTCGGTGACGCGGTATTCCAGCGACGCCATCGCTACGGCCTGGGCGTGATGGGTCATCATGTCGCGGGTGAAGCCGGCGTCGGCCGAGTCGTCGGCCGGGCGGTGCGGGCTGCCTACCCAGACGCCGATGCCGAAGCCGACGGCGAGCACGAGGATCGCTGCCATTGCCGCACGGAAGATCCGCGTCTTCCGTCCGGCCCGACGCCGCGGCGCGGGCCCGCTGCTGCCGTTCAGGCCGTCGCCCTGGGCCGGGCCGTCACCTGGGCCGCCGCCGTCACCCGGGGACAAGCGCTCACCCGGGCCACCGTGGGCACCGGCTCCATCGTGTTCGTCCGGGCCGCCGTTGTCGGCTGCATAAGCCTCGTCTGCGGCGCTGTCCTCGGCGAGGCCGTCGTGTTCGCCCTGGCCGCGGTCATCGGCTGCGTCAGCCTCGTCCGTGGCGCGGGTTTCGGCGAAGCCGTGGCGCTTGCCCGTGCCGCGGTCTTCGGCTGCGTCGACCTCGTCCGCGGCGCGGCCTTCGGCGGTTCCGTCGCGGTCGTCCGCGTCGAGGTCGTCCGCGTCGAGGTCGGCGGCGGGCGTTCGGCGCGACGCCCGCCCGCGGGGGCGGGAGGGCGCGCGGCCGGCGGCGGCGCGCTCCTCCTCGTCCACCTCGTCGTTCGGGGGCTCAGCCGACGACACGTCGGTGTCGTCGGCTGCGGCGTCGAGTTCGTCGAGCCGACGCCGGGCGTCCGCGAACCTCGGTCGCTGCGCCACTGATCTCCCTCTTACCGACTCTCCCTCTTACCGGCCTGGTCAGCTGCCGCCGGTCTTCATGTCGGCGTCGCCCTGTTCCTGTGGCGTCGTACCGGTCACCGTAACGCCGTTCGAGCAGACCGCACCGGACTCCACGCTCGCGTTGAGGCGGAACTGGTTGATGAACTCGTCGATCCGCTTGTCGCTCGCGCTGTTGACCTTGAGCTGGAAGCCCCAGGCCTGGAGCGAGATCGGCTTGTCGAGCCCGGGGTACGGGCTCATGAGCATGTAGTCCTTGCCCTTGACCTTCTTGGCCAGGTCCTCGACCTGCGCGGCGGGCAGGTTCGGGTTGTACGTGATCCAGACCGCGCCGTGCTCGAGGCTGTGGACGGCGTGCTCGTTCGGGATCTGCTTGGCGTAGACGTCGCCGTTGCAGTTCTCCCAGACGCCGTTGTGGTTACCGCCGACCGGAGGGCTGGTCTGGTACTTCACGAGGCCGGTGACGTGGTTCCGGGTGAGCCACTTCGGGTCGTCGGCGCGGTAGTTGTGCATGCCGTCGACCTGCTGGGAACGGCGCTCGCCGAAGGGCTTGCTGGCGTCCCACGAGTACCAGACGCCGTAGCCGATGATGCTGAGCGCGACTACCGCGACGATGCCGCCGAGGAAGATGTTGCCCCAGGGGAGGCCGGGCTTCACGACCTTGACCGGCTGGCGTCCGCGTCCGCTGCCGCCCCGGCCGCCGGTGCCCTTGGCCGGGCCTCGGCCGGTGGGGCCCTTCCCGCCGCCGGAACCCGAGCCGCCGGAGCCCGAGCCCGAGCCGCCGGAGCTCGATCCGCCGCGGCCCGGTCCGGTCTTGGAGCCGGTGGCTTTGCTGGTGCTCTTGGCCGGTGCGGCCTTGTCGGTCTGGTCGGCTGCGGCCTTTTCGGCGGCGACCGCGGCTTCGAGCTTGTCGGCGGCCTTCGCTGCGGCGGCCTTGGCGGTGGTCGCCTTGGCGGCGGCGGTCTTCGCCGCGGCTCGCGGCGACGCCTTCGCGCCGGTGGTCTTCGCGCCCGTGGCCTTCGCGCCGGTGGTCTTCGCGCCGGCGGCGCGGGCACCGCTGGTCGTTGCGCCGGCGGCGCGCGCCCCGGTGGTCTTGGCCCGGGTGCCGGTGGTTTTCGCGCCGGTGGCCCGGGCGTTGGACGCCCGGGTGCCGGTGGTCTTCGCGCCGGTCGCCTTGGTGGCCGCCGCAGGCGCGGCGCCCTCTGCGGCACCGCTCTCCGCCACGTCGGCCTTCGCCGCGCCCGCGCCCGGCTTCGCCGCACCCGCGCCGGCCTCCGCCGCGCTCGCGTCGGCCACGCTCGCCCCGGCGCCGGACTCACCCGCACCACCGTCGGCGGCGCCCGCCTTCGCCGCGTCAGCCGTGGCCGCGCCCGACCGCCCCTCAGCGGACACAGTCCCACCCGCCGTCTCAGCGGACGAGGTCCCGCCGGACGATGTCCCAGCGGACGATGTCCCAGCGGACGCGGTCCCTCCGGCCACCGTCTCAGCGGACGCAGGCGCAGGCGTTCCGGTCACCGTCTCGGCGGGCGGGCCGGACTCGGGGGCCGTCTGATCGGTCTCCGTCGCCCCGGCGGATTCCTCGGCCGCGGTGCCGTCGACGTTCTCGGGGGAGGCCGACGTGCCGGCGGTGTTGCGCTCGGGCCGCTTACCGGAACCGGACCTGCGCTGGGTGCTGTTGGGCATGGGACCTTTCATGACTTCCGTGCGCGAGCTCGCCGGGACGGCGAAAACTCCGAGGCGGGTGCAGACCGTTCGGGTGCGGACCGTGCGTGCGGAGCGACACTCGCGACCGAGGCCCGATCGAACAACGATCTATGATGGCGCCTCGTTCCGCGCGCGACACCCGCGGGGCACGCTCGCCCCCACACGGTAGCGGGCGGGGCACCCCCGCGACGCTCGATAGCATGACGTAGTGACTCCCGATGCCCTCTCGGCCGCGATCCTCACCGCGGCGCGCGCTGTCTTCACCGAACGCGGGCTCGATCCCGCGCTGCTGCCCGACGCGGTCACGGTGGAGCGACCCCGCAACCCGGAGCACGGTGACTACGCCACCAACGTCGCGCTCCAGGTGGCCAAGCGAGCCGGGGTCAAACCGCGCGACCTCGCCGGGTGGCTCGCCGAGGCGCTGACGCAAGAAAAAGGCGTCAAGAACACCGACGTGGCCGGCCCCGGCTTCCTCAACATCACGCTCGACGCCGCCGCGCAGGGCGAGCTGGCCCGCACGATCGTGCAAGCACAAGACGCCTACGGCCGCACCGACACGCTGCACAAAAAGCGCATCAACCTCGAGTTCGTCTCCGCGAACCCCACCGGACCGGTGCATATCGGCGGGGTCCGCTGGGCCGCGGTCGGCGACTCGCTGGCCCGCCTGCTCGAGGCGACCGGTGCGGACGTGACCCGCGAGTACTACTTCAACGACCACGGCGCGCAGATCGACCGGTTCGCCCGGTCGATCCTCGCCGCGGCCCGGAACGAGCCGATCCCCGACGACGGCTACGGGGGCGCCTACATCCCCGAGATCGCGGCCCGGGTGCTCCAGAAGGATCCCGGGGCGCTCACCGCGCCGGATCCTCAGGAGGCGTTTCGCCGGATCGGCGTCGACCTCATGTTCGAGGAAGTGAAGCGCAGCCTGCACGACTTCGGCGTCGACTTCGACGTGTACTTCCACGAGAACTCGCTGTTCGAGTCCGGTGCCGTCGAGCGGGCGGTCGCCACGCTGCGTGAACATGGTCACATCTTCGAGAAGGACGGCGCGGTCTGGCTGCGCACGACCGACTACGGCGACGACAAAGACCGGCCGATCATCAAGAGCAATGGCGACGCCGCGTACATCGCCGGTGACGCCGCGTACTACCTCGACAAGCGTCGTCGCGGCTTCGAGATCTGCATCTACATGCTCGGTGCCGACCACGCCGGCTACGTCCAGCGGCTGCGGGCGCTCGCCGCCTGCGCGGGCGACGATCCGGACTACAACATCCAGGTGCTGATCGGCCAGCTGGTCAACCTGGTCAAGGACGGTCAGCCGGTCCGGATGTCCAAGCGTGCGGGCGACGTGGTGACGATGGAAGAACTGGTGGACGCGATCGGCGTCGACGCGTCCCGGTACGCGCTGGCCCGCTCCAGCGTGAACCAGACGATCGACCTCGATCTCGACCTCTGGGCCCGCCGCACCAACGACAGCCCGGTGTTCTACGTCCAGTACGTGGCCGCGCGGACGGCGGCCGTGGTCAGGAACGCCAAGGACGTCGGCATCGTGCTCGACGAGAGCACGTTCAAGCCCGAGCTGCTCACCCACGAGCGCGAGTCGGCGCTGCTCGGCGCGCTGGCTGAGTTCCCCCGGGTCGTGGCCGGCGCGGCCGAGCTGCGGGAACCGCACCGGGTCGCGCACTACCTCGAGTCGTTGGCCGCCACCTACCACCGCTGGTACGACGAGTGCCGGGTGATCCCGAAGGGAGACGAGGAGATCACCGACCTCAACCGCACCCGGCTCTGGCTCAACGTGGCCACCCGCACGGTCGTCGCGAACGGCCTGGGCCTGCTCGGCGTCTCCGCTCCGGAGCGGATGTGAGGGCGCATCCGGCCGGTCCGCGGCACGCCGAGGTCCTGGCCGCCGCCCACCTCAGCGCACCGGCCGGAGACCTCAACGCGCTCGACCCGGCGATCTGGCCCGCGAACGCGACCCGCGAGAACGGCGTCCTGCACCTCGGGGGCGTCGACGTGCGCGACCTCGCGGCCGAGCACGGCACTCCGGCGATCGTCCTCGACGAGGGTGATTTCCGGTCGCGGGCGAAGGCCTACGCCGAGGCGTTCAGCGGCGGCGACGTGTTCTACGCGGGCAAGGCGTTCCTGAGCAAGGGCGTCGCCCGCTGGGTGAACGAGGAGGGCCTCCACCTCGACGTCTGTACCGGAGGCGAGCTCAACGCGGCGCTCAGTGCCGGCTTCCCGGCCGGGAAGATCGCACTGCACGGCAACAACAAGTCGACCGCCGAACTGCGCCGAGCCGTACACAGCAACGTCGGCCGGGTCGTGCTCGACTCCTACGTCGAGATCGTCCGCCTGGCGGCGATCGCCCAGGAGGCGGACACGACGATCGACGTCCTCGTCCGGGTCACGGTCGGCGTCGAGGCGCACACCCACGAGTACATCGCGACCGCCCACGAGGACCAGAAGTTCGGGTTCTCGCTGAGCGGCGGCGAGGCGGCCGAGGCGGTCGCGCGGGTGCTGCGCCAGCCCAGTCTCCGGCTCGTCGGACTGCACAGCCACATCGGATCGCAGATCTTCGACACGTCCGGGTTCGAGGTGTCCGCACACCGGCTGGTCGGGCTGCTCCGGCAGATCCGCGACGAGCACGGCCTCGAGCTGCCCGAGCTCGACCTCGGCGGCGGCCTGGGCATCGCGTACGTCGAGGGCGACACGCCACTCGACATCGGCGCGGTCGCCAAGGAGCTGCGCCGGATCGTCGAGACCGAGTGCTCGTCCGCTGGGCTGCCGGTGCCGCGGATCGCGGTCGAGCCCGGCCGGGCGATCGTCGGCCCGGCCGGCGTCACGGTGTACGAGGTCGGCACCGTGAAGCCGGTCGCCACCGGAACCGGCACGCGGACCTACGTCAGCATCGACGGCGGTATGAGCGACAACCTGCGCACGGCCCTGTACGACGCGGAGTACACCTGCGTCCTCGCATCGCGCGCCAGTGAGGCCCCGCCGATGCTGGCCCGGGTCGTCGGGCGGCACTGCGAGAGCGGCGACGTCGTCGTCAAGGACGTCTGGCTGCCCTCCGACACGGTCCCCGGCGATCTGCTGGCGGTCGCCGCGACCGGCGCCTACTGCCGGAGCATGGCCAGCAACTACAACCACACGCCGCGTCCGCCGGTGGTCGCGGTGGCCGACCGGGCCACGAAGGTCCTGGTCCGGCGCGAGACGGAGGACGACCTCATGCGGCTGGACGTCGGATGACCGACCCCGAGAAAAAGACCCTCCGGGTCGCCCTGCTGGGCTGCGGCACGGTCGGCCGCGAAGTCGTCCGGCTGATCGATTCCCAGTCGGACGATCTGACCGCGCGCATCGGCGCCGAACTGCGGATCGCCGGGATCGCGGTGCGCCGCGGCGGCCGTGACCGCGGGGTCGACCCGGCCTTGCTGACGACCGACGCGCACGGGCTCGCGGTGCGCGACGACATCGACCTGGTCGTCGAGGTCGTCGGCGGCATCGAGCCGGCGCGCAGCTGGCTGGTCGACGCGCTGAAGGCCGGCAAGTCCGTGGTCAGCGCCAACAAGGCGCTGCTGGCCGAAGACGGAGCGACGCTCCAGGACGCGGCCGCGGCCGGCGGCGCCGACCTCTACTACGAGGCCGCGGTGGCCGGGGCGATCCCGCTGCTCCGCCCGCTGCGGGAGTCGCTGCACGGCGACCGGATCACCCGCGTGACCGGAATCGTGAACGGGACGACGAACTACATCCTGTCCTCCATGGACTCCACCGGTGCGGGGTTCAACGAGGCCCTGGACGAGGCCACCGAGCTCGGTTACGCCGAGGCCGACCCGACCGCCGACGTCGAGGGCTTCGACGCCGCGGCCAAGGCGGCGATCCTCGCCTCGCTCGCGTTCCACACCCGGGTCACCGCCGCGGACGTGCACCGTGAGGGCATCACCGAGGTCACCGCCGCCGACGTGGCCAGCGCGCGCGAGATGGGCTGCACCGTCAAGCTGCTGTGCATCGCCGAGCGCCACACCGACGCCGACGGCCGCGAGTCGGTCAGCGTCCGCGTGCACCCGGCGATGCTGCCGCGCACCCACCCGCTGGCGAGCGTCGGGGACGCGTTCAACGCGGTGTTCGTCGAGGCCGACGCGGCCGGTCAGCTGATGTTCTACGGACGGGGTGCCGGCGGCGCGCCGACCGCGAGCGCGGTGCTCGGCGACCTGGTCGCGGTGGCGCGCAACCGCGTGGCCGGTGCCCGGGCGACGCCCGAGTCGCCCTACGCCGACCTGCGGATCCGGCCGATGGCCGAGGCGCGGACGCGGTATCACATCTCGCTCGACGTCGCCGACAAGGCGGGAGTGCTGGCCGAGGTGGCCGCGGTCTTCGCCCGGCAGGACGTCAGCATCTCCACGGTTCGGCAGGAAGGGCGGGGCAACGACGCGACGCTCGTGGCCGTGACGCACACGGCCACGGACGCGGCGCTGGCCGCGACCGTGGACGCGCTGCGCGAGCTGCCGATCGTCCGGAACGTCGTCAGTGTCATGCGGGTCGAAGGGGGAGAGTCGAAGTGATCCCGGCCGGAAGCACCAGAAGCGGGTCGAGACCGGCCTGGCGGGGCATCATCGAGGAGTACCGGGAGTTCCTCCCGGTGGGCCCGGAGACCCCCGTGATCACGTTGCGTGAGGGCGGTACTCCGCTTTTCCCGGCGCCGATGCTCTCCGACCGCACCGGTTGCGACGTCTACCTGAAGATCGAGGGCGCCAACCCGACCGGTTCGTTCAAGGACCGCGGCATGACGATGGCGATCTCGAAAGCCGTCGAGGGTGGCGCCAAGGCCGTGATCTGCGCGTCGACCGGAAACACGTCGGCGTCGGCGGCCGCCTACGCGGCGCGGGCCGGTGTGGTCTGCGCCGTGCTCGTCCCGCAGGGCAAGATCGCGCTCGGCAAGATGGCCCAGGCGCTCGTCTACGGCGCCAAGTTGTTGCAGGTCGACGGCAACTTCGACGACTGTCTGCAGCTCGCGTCGAAGCTGGCGCTGGAGTACCCGGTCAGCCTGGTCAACTCGACCAACGAGTTCCGGCTGGAGGGTCAGAAGACCGCGTCGTTCGAGATCGTCGACGCGCTCGGCGACGCCCCGGACGCGCACTTCCTGCCGGTCGGCAACGCCGGCAACATCACTGCCTACTGGCGCGGGTACGTGCAGGCGGCCGAGCACGGCTGGGCCACCAGGCGTCCGGTCATGCGCGGGTTCCAGGCCGCCGGTGCGGCGCCGCTGGTGTCCGGCCAGGTCGTCCGGGAGCCGTCGACGATCGCGACCGCTATCCGGATCGGTAACCCTGCGTCATGGACGAAGGCCATCGCCGCGCGTGACGAGTCGAGCGGCACCATCGAGGCGGTCACCGACCGGCAGATCCTCGCCGCGTACCGGCTGCTCGCGCGCTCGGAGGCGGTGTTCGTCGAGCCGGCGTCGGCCGCGTCGGTGGCCGGGCTGCTGGCCGCCTCCGAGGCGGGCACGCTGGCTCGCGGTCAGCGCGTGGTGTGCACGGTGACCGGCAACGGCCTGAAGGATCCCGATTGGGCGATCTCCGGCGCCCCCGCGCCCCGCACGATCCCGGTCGACGCGGCGACCGCCGCGGCCGAGCTGGGCCTCGCGTGAGCGCAGCCGCCGACGCGCGGCCGGTGTTCCGGCAGGCGCCGGTGACCGTCCGGCCGCCCGCGACGACGGCGAACATCGGTCCGGGGTACGACGCACTCGGCGCGGCGCTGACCGTCTTCGACGAGATCGAGATGGCGGTCACCGGCGGCGGCTTGGACGTCTCCCTGGCCGGCCAGGGCGCCGGCGAGCTGCCGACCGACGAGCGGCACCTGCTGGTCCGGGCGGCCAGGGCGACGTTCGACCGCCTCGGTGGCCAGCCGCCCGGCCTGCGCCTGCACTGCGTCAACCGGATCCCGCAGGCCCGCGGTCTGGGCTCGTCGTCGGCCGCGGTCGTCGGCGGCATCGTCGCGGCCCGCGGTCTGGTCTCCGGTGGTGCCGAGCGGCTCGACGACGCGGCCGCGCTCGCGCTCGCGGCCGAGATCGAGGGGCACCCCGACAACGTCGCGCCGTGCCTGCTGGGCGGCGTCACGATCGCCTGGACCGACGAGGTGACGGGCCTCGCCCGCGCTACCCGGATGGAACCGGCGACCGGACTGCACCCGGTGATCTGCGTCCCCCAAACGCGTGGGTATACCGCAGCCAGCCGTAGCCTGCTGCCGGCCGAGGTACCGCACGCCGAGGCCGCGGCGAACGCCGGCCGGGCCGCGCTGCTGGTCAGGGCCCTGACCGTGCAGCCAGACCTGCTGCTGCCGGCCACTCGCGACTGGCTCCACCAGAACTATCGCCGCGCCTCGATGCCGCAGAGCCTCGACCTGGTCGACGCGCTCCGCGCCGAGGGGATCGCCGCGGTCGTGAGCGGCGCGGGCCCCACGGTTCTCGCGTTCGCACCGGCCCCGTCGATCGAAGGGGTGGAGGCGATTGCGACGAAGGTTGCCGGTTCGGCTACCTTTGAGATAACCGCGGTCGACGTTTCACCGGTCGGCACGGTGGCAATCCAGCACTGACCTCAGTACCCGGTCGTGACCAGCGGTGATGTGAGTGTGACGCATCCCGCTTCTCCTCCTCGACGCCGTCCAGGCGCCGAAGGGGAACACGCCGGTGGCGGGATGTGTTGCTGCGAGCAGACCTGGGCGTCTACGCTGCTAGGCAGCACAGCCGCCCTCGGGCGCGCGATCACGCCGGGCCGAGTGTCTTCTGAACGCTCCCGCCGGCAACTCCAGCCGATGCAGCGGGGGCGGTACCTGACCGCAACCGGCGCTGAGGTCGAGCCAGAGAGCGCTCTTCCTCGGCCCCTCTTGAGGTTAGGCGGTTGTCCCCGATCGACCCGTCTGCCGACGGGTGGATCAAGACCGGTCGAGAGACCGTGCTCCATACCCGGCCGTGCGGCTGAACCAGCCGTCGCCCGTCGCAGGGAAGGACCCCCATTGAGCGACACCACTGAAATCGCCCCCCAGTCGCAGGAAGCTCCTGCGGCGGCGGGCACCCTGACCCCAGCGCCGGAATCCGGCACTGCCGGGGCCAGCGCACCGGCGGCCAAGCCTCGCCGCCGGGCCGGGGGGTTGTCCGGAATGCTGCTGCCGCAGTTGCAGCAGCTCGCCGGTGAGCTCGGTATTCCGAGCACCGGCCGGATGCGCAAGAGCGAGCTCGTAGCCGCCATCCAGGCCCGTCAGGCCGGTGGCGCCGAGCCCGTGAAGGCGGCCGACAAGGCTGCCACCGTGCCGGCGCCGCGCTCTGCCGCCGCCCCGGCCACCGAGGCTCCCGCCGAGCAGCCGACGCTGCCGGTCGACGCCGAGCCCGCGGTCGCCGCGGCCGGCCCGGCCCGCCGCCGTCGTGCCGCCACCCGTGCCGCCGGTGCCCCCGCCGCGGTCGAGGCGTCCGTCGTCACCGCGGAACCGCAGGCAGCGGCCCCCGCGCAGGCCTCCGCACCGGCCGAGGCCGCAGCGCCCGCCGCGGCACCGGAGGCGTCCGCCCCGCCGGCCGAGGCTCCCGTCACCGAGACCCCCGGTGACAGCCCGTCCACCGACGAGGCACCGCAGCGCCCCCGTCGCGAACGCAGTGACCGCGGTGACCGTGGTGACCGCGACGAGAGCCAGGGCGGTGAGCGGCCGCGCGAGCGTTCGCGAGACCGTCGTCCGGCCGCCGAGGGCGACCGCCAGGGCGGACGCTCCGGCGAGGAGTCCGGCGATCGTCCGCAGAGCGAGCGCGGCGACCGCAACCGGAACCGCGACCGCAACCAGCAGACCGAACGCAGTCAGGGCGAGCGCAGCCAGGGCGAACGCAGCCAGGGCGAACGCAGCCCGAGCGACCGCAGCCCGAGCGACCGCGGTCAGAACGACCGCAACGACCGCACCGACCGCAACCAGAACCGCGGCGGCACGCAGAACCAGAACCAGAACCAGAACGACCAGGACGACGACGACGACGAGAGCGGCAGCCGCCGGCGTCGCGGCCGGTTCCGCGAGCGCAACCGTCGTGGCCGTGGCGACGGACGCACCGAGCGCTTCGGCGGCGACGAGCAGCAGCCGCAGGTGGCCGATGACGACGTCCTGATCCCGGTCGCGGGCATCGTCGACATCCTCGACAACTACGCGTTCGTCCGGACGTCGGGCTACTTGACCGGCCCGAACGACGTCTACGTCTCGATGTCGCAGGTGCGCAAGAACGGTCTGCGCCGCGGCGACGCGGTCACCGGTGCGGTCCGCCAGCCCCGTGAGGGCGAGCGGCGTGACAAGTACAACGCGCTGGTGCGGCTCGACACCGTCAACGGGTTCCCGCCGGAAGAGGCGCGGAAGCGGCCCGAGTTCCACAAGCTCACGCCGCTCTACCCGCAGGAGCGTCTCCGCCTGGAGACCGAGCCGAACATCATGACCACCCGCATCATCGACCTGGTCATGCCGATCGGTAAGGGTCAGCGCGCGCTGATCGTCTCGCCGCCGAAGGCCGGTAAGACGATGGTGCTCCAGGCGATCGCGAACGCCGTCGCGAAGAACAACCCCGAGTGCTACCTGATGGTCGTCCTGGTGGACGAGCGTCCGGAAGAAGTCACCGACATGCAGCGGTCGGTGAAGGGTGAGGTCATCGCCTCGACGTTCGACCGCCCGCCGTCCGACCACACCACGGTCGCCGAGCTGTCGATCGAGCGGGCCAAGCGCCTGGTCGAGCTGGGCCACGACGTCGTCGTGCTGCTCGACTCGATCACCCGTCTGGGCCGCGCGTACAACCTGGCGGCCCCGGCGTCCGGCCGGATCCTGTCCGGTGGTGTCGACTCGACCGCGCTCTACCCGCCGAAGCGGTTCCTCGGCGCGGCGCGCAACATCGAGAACGGCGGCTCGCTGACGATCCTGGCGACCGCGCTGGTCGAGACCGGTTCCACGATGGACACGGTGATCTTCGAGGAGTTCAAGGGCACGGGTAACGCCGAGCTCAAGCTCGACCGCAAGATCGCCGACAAGCGGGTCTTCCCGGCGGTGGACGTGGACGCGTCCAGCACCCGTAAGGAAGAGATCCTGCTGGCGCCGGAAGAGATGGTCATCGTGCACAAGCTGCGCCGGGTACTGCACGCGCTCGAGCCGCAGCAGGCGATCGAGATGCTGCTGGACCGGCTGCGCAAGAGCCCGACGAACATCGAGTTCCTGATGCAGGTGCAGAAGACGACGGTCTCCAACGACTGACACGGTCTCGAAGGCCGGCCTCTCCGGAGGTCGGCCTTCGGCGTGTCCGGTCCGGCATTTGGTACGTTCCGGGCATGTGGTGGGGGCGCATGGCGCTGGCGTTGACGCTGGTGGCAGCCGGGTGCGGCACTGAAGTCGTGTCCAGCTCGACCGCCATGCCGACCGGCGACCTGTCCGGCTGGCGGCGGGTGCTGAGCGACGATTTCTCCGGTCCGGCGCTGTCCGACCGCTGGCTCGCGTACGACGGTCAGCCCGCCGGCGACCCGGCCGGGTGGTTCGACCGGAAGAACGTCACGGTGGACGACGGCGTCGCCACGATCCGGGGCGCCTACGACACGGGGCGCCGGCGCTGGGCCACCGGAGGGATCTCGACCGAGCACAGCCTCATCCAGACCTACGGCAAGTACGAGGTGCGGTTCCGCGCCGATCGCGGCCGGGGGATCCAGTACGCGATGCTGCTCTGGCCCGCCGACGGTTCCTGGCCGCCGGAGGTCGACTTCGCCGAGGACAACGGCGACCGCCGCAACCGCCTCTACGCGACGCTGCACGCGATCGGCGGCTCCCAGGTCGAGCGCTCTACCAGCAAGGACTTCACGAAATGGCACACCGCGGGCGTCGAGTGGACGCCCGGACGGCTCGCCTACACGCTCGACGGGCAGGTTTGGGCGACGCTCCACGACGCCCGGGTGCCCGACCAGCCGATGGCCCTCGCGATCCAGAGCCAGGCCTGGTACTGCGCCCACGCCTGGCAGCACTGCCCGGACACGTCGACCCCGCCGCAGGTCGACCTTCAGATCGACTGGGTGGTGGCGTACGCGCGCCGGGCGGCCTGAATTCGAGTGCGAGTGCGGGCACTCCCAGCGAGCGCACCGCCATTACCGGGGCGGCACCGACTGCTCGTTGTGCGAATGCACGAAATACGTCGCCTCGGGCGGGTTCCGCGCCTGGCTCCGCGGCCGGCGGCGCAGGGAATAGGGGGATTGGGCGTTGAGTTCAACCGTCTGACACACTGGACCTCATCGGTTCCGGTTCACGCTGCGCTCCTCCGGGCGCCCGGCGACCCGGCGACCACTTCGAGAAGAGGAACCATGAAGCCCGACATCCACCCGCAGTACGTCGAGACGCAGGTCGTCTGCTCGTGCGGGAGCACGTTCACCACGCGCAGCACCGCGACCGGCGGCACGATCAACGCCGACGTCTGCTCGCAGTGCCACCCGTTCTACACGGGCAAGCAGAAGATCCTCGACACCGGTGGCCGCGTGGCTCGGTTCGAGCGTCGCTTCGGCAAGCGCCAGGCTGCCGGCACGTCCGACAAGTAGCGTCCCGACGGCGCCCGTCCGCCCCTGCCAAGGGGGTGGGCGGGCGCCGTCGTTCGTCGTGCCCTACCGCCCTTGATCCACCGGAGCCCTCATGACCGACACCCGTACCGACCGGCTGATGGCGCTGCTCGACGAGTACGCCTCGCTGGAGCAGCAGCTGGCCGACCCGGCGATCCACGCCGACCAGGGCAAGGCTCGCGAGCTCGGACGGCGGTACGCCGAGCTCGGTCCGGTGGTGGCCACCGTCCGGGAGATCGACGCCGTCCAAGGCGACCTGGAGACGGCGCGGGAGCTCGCGGCCGACGACCCGACGTTCGCGGCCGAGGCCGACGAGCTGGCGGGGCGGATCCCGGCCCTGGACGCGAGGCTCCGCGAGCAACTGCTCCCGCGCGACCCGGACGACAGCAAGGACGTCATTCTGGAGATCAAGGCAGGCGAGGGCGGCGAGGAATCCGCACTCTTCGCCGGTGACCTGCTCCGGATGTACCTGCGCTATGCCGAGCGCGAGGGCTGGAAGACCGAGGTGATCGACTCGACCGGCTCCGACCTGGGCGGATACAAGGACGTGTCGGTCGCGGTGAAGAGCCGGGCCGGCGCCGAGAGCGGCGTCTGGGAGCGGCTCAAGTACGAGGGCGGCGTCCACCGCGTCCAGCGGGTTCCGGTGACCGAGTCGGCCGGGCGCATCCACACGTCGGCGGCGGGCGTCCTCGTGCTGCCGGAGGCCGAGGAGGTCGACGTCACGATCGACCCCAACGACCTGCGGATCGACGTCTTCCGGTCCTCGGGGCCGGGAGGGCAGAGCGTCAACACGACCGACTCCGCGGTCCGGATCACGCACCTGCCGACCGGCATCGTCGTCTCGTGCCAGAACGAGAAGTCCCAGTTGCAGAACAAGGAATCCGCGCTGCGGATCCTGCGCGCCCGGATGCTCGCCGCGGCCCGTGCCGACGCGGACGCCGCGGCGTCGGACGCGCGCCGCTCGCAGGTGCGGACCGTGGACCGTTCCGAGCGGGTGCGGACGTACAACTTCCCGGAGAACCGGATCTCCGACCACCGGGTGAACTACAAGGCGTACAACCTCGACCAGGTCCTCGACGGTGACCTCGACGGAGTGCTGAACGCGCTGGTCGACGCCGACAACGCGGCCCGCCTCGCGGCCGCCGGGTAAGGCTTCAACGCTTTACCGCGCGGCCACCCTCGCGCCGTCCTTCTCGCGTCGGAATCTGGCTGGGTGTTCCTGTGCCTGCCGAGGATTCGCCGACGGTCCGGAAGCTGCCCGCCCTGTCCCGGGTGGACGTCGTCCCCCGGGTGAAGTGGGGTGGGGTCGCGGCGTCCGCGGCGGTCGCCCTCGGCGTCACCAGAGCGGGGACGGCGGGCGGCGCGATGCCGCCGGACGGGCCGCTCGGCCTCTGGCGGCCGGACCTCCAGCACCCGGTGGGGTGGGCGGTACTGGCGCTCCTCGGGCTCAGCGCGCTCGTCCTGGTCTTCCTGCAGTTGCACCGGCTCGCGAGCGCCGCGGCGGTCGACGTCCGCACGGTCGCGGTGATCGCGTTCTGGTGGTCGGTGCCGATGCTGGTCGCGCCGCCGGTGCTCAGCCTGGACGTCTGGTCGTACCTCGCGCAGGGCACGATGGTGCACACCGGCCTGAACCCGTACCTGTACGGTCCGTCGCTGCTGGGCCCCGGCTCGATCCTCGACGCGGTGTCCCCGGTCTGGCGTGACACCCCGGCGCCCTACGGGCCACTGATGCTCGGCACGCTGGAGCTCGTCGCGTACTTCTCGGCCGCCCACTTATCGGTGGCCGCGCTGCTGTTACGGGCGGTCGTCGTCGTGGCGGTCGTCGTGATGGGGGTGCTCGTCGTACGGATGGCGCCGGTCGAGGAGCGTCCGCCGGCGCTGGCGCTGGTGGCCGCGAACCCGCTGGTCATCATCCATCTGATCGGCGGCGCCCATCTGGACGCGCTGCTCGCCGTGCTGGCCGCGGTCACGATCTGGTGCGTGCGGCGCCGCTGGTACGCGGTGGCCGCGCTGGCCGCCGCGACCGCGTTCTCGATCAAACTCCCCGGCATCCTGCTGGCCGGGTACCTGCTCGCGCACCTGGTGCGCAACCGGGTGCCGGTGCACCGGATGCTGGGTTCGGTGGCCACGCTCGGCGCGGTGACGCTCGGGTGCGCGCTGCTGGTCCCCGACGGGTTCGGCTGGATCGGCGCGATGGACGTACCCGGCCTGGTGCGGATCTACTGGGCTCCCGCGTCGATCGCCGGGGGACTGATCTACCTGGCCACCGGCGCCTCGGTGCCGTTCACCGACGCGCTGGCGCTGGCCCGCTCGGTGGTCGCGGCGGCCGGGGCGATCGCGGTCGCGGCCCTGCTCTGGCGGGCCGGTGCCGAGCCGAGCTGGCGCCGGGCCGGTGCGCTGGTGGGGGCCGCGCTGCTCACTCTGGCGGTGTCGGGGCCGGTGATGCACGCCTGGTACGCGGTGTGGGGCGGCGTCCTGCTGGCCGCGCTGGCCGGGCCGGCGTTCCGCAGCTGGGCGATCGTGCTGGGCGCCGCGCTCTGCTTCAGCGCGGTACCCGACCACCTCGGCGGCACGGTGTGGAGCGTCCTCGCGGTGCCGCTCTGCCTGACGATCGTGGTCGTGGACGCCGTCCGGACCGCGATGCCGGCCCGGGTGAGGAGTTGGGTGGTCGAATCCGCGGCCGTGGAGCGCGCGTAGGGTTTGCGGGTGCAGACCGTTCCGCTCGCGCCGACCCTTGCCCGCGCGGTGCGCCGCCTCACCGAAGCGGGCGTCTCGTCACCGCGATTCGACGCCGAGGAGCTCGCCGCGTTCGTGCTCGGCGTCCCGCGGAGCCGGTTGCTGCTGGCCGACGGGTTCGACCGCGACCGGGCCGCGCGGTTCGACGAACTCGTCGGCGAACGCGCCCGCCGGGTGCCGTTGCAGCACCTCACCGGCGTCGCGGGGTTCCGGCATCTGGAGCTCGCGGTCGGCCCCGGTGTGTTCGTGCCCCGGCCGGAGACCGAACTGCTGGCCGGCTGGGGGATCGCCGAAGCGAGCCGGCTGAACGGTCCGGTCGTCGTCGACCTGTGCTCGGGTTCGGGTGCGATCGCGCTGGCGATCGCGAACGAGTGTCCGGCCGCGACGGTCTACGGCGTCGAGCGCGAGGAGATGGCGCTGGCCTGGGCGCGCCGCAACGCCGAGAGCCGGGCCGCGGCCGGCGACCGACCGGTGACGCTGGTCCATGGCGACGCGACCGCACCGGACGTCCTGGCCGCGCTGGACGGGACCGTGGACGTCGTCGTGACGAACCCGCCGTACGTGCCGGACGGCTCGACGGTCAGCCCCGAGGTCGCCGACCACGACCCGGCCGCCGCGCTGTGGGGCGGCCCGGACGGTCTGGACGTCGTCCGCCGCCTCCTCACCCGGGCCGCGGCGCTGCTGAAGCCGGGTGGCGTGATCGGCATCGAGCACGCGGACGTCCAGGGGGAATCGCTTCCCGCGCTGGTCCGGCGCCATGCCGCGTTCGAGGACGCGGTCGACCACCGGGACCTCGCCGACCGTCCCCGGTACACGACCGCGCGCCGCCGTAAGCTGGCCGGGTGACCCGGACTTTCCAGTGCTCCGACCCGGCCGAGCGGACGGCGGGTGTCGCGGCGGCGGTCGACGCCGTGCGCCGGGGCGATCTGATCGTGATGCCCACCGACACCGTCTACGGCATCGGCGCCGACGCGTTCACCCCCACCGCGGTGGACTCGCTGCTGACCGCGAAGCAGCGGGGCCGGGACATGCCGGTACCGGTGCTGGTCGGCAACCGCCGGACGCTCGACGGCCTGGTGATGGCCGTGCCGCCGGCGGTGCACGACCTGGTCGACGCGTTCTGGCCCGGTCCGCTGACGATCGTCGTCGAACAGGCGCCATCGCTGGCCTGGGATCTCGGTGACGCCGACGGCACGGTCGCGGTCCGGATGCCGCTGCACCCGGTCGCGCTCGAGGTGCTGGAGGCCACCGGCCCGATGGCGGTCTCCAGCGCGAACGTGTCCGGGCAGCGGGCCGCCACCACCGCCGAGGAGGCCCGCGACCAGCTCGGCTGGCTCGTCGAGGTGTACCTGGAGGCCGGTTCCTGCGGCGATCCGGTGGCCTCGACGATCGTCGACGTGACCGGCGAGGTGCCGCGGGTGCTCCGCCAGGGTGCGCTCGACCTGGCCGCGCTGCGTGCCGTCGTGCCCGCTGCTCTCGACAAGGACGGCCGCGGCCCGGACGAGGAGCCGGCCGTCCCCGTGGTCACCGAGGCATGACCGACCGCTTCAGCGTCCTGATGGTCTGCATGGGCAACATCTGCCGGTCGCCGATGGCCGAACGGCTGCTGCGGTTGCGCCTCGACGAACGGCTCGGCGACAGCGACCTGGTCGAGGTGCACGGAGCCGGCACCGGGGCATGGCACGAGGGCGAGCCGATGCACCGCCGATCGGCCGACGAGGTGCTGGCTCGCGGTGGCGACCCGTCCGGCTTCCGGGCCCGGATGCTCACCGAGGAGATGCTGGCCTCCGATCTCGTGCTCACCGCGACGATCGAGCAGGTGTCGTTCGTGGCCGAACTGGTTCCCTCGGCGGCGTCCAGAACGTTCGTGCTCGGAGAGTTCGCCCGGCTGGCCGCGCAGGCCGACGACGACGGCCTGCCCCCGCCCACGGACCTCGCGGCCCGTGGACGCGCGCTGGTCGCGGCGGCCGACCATCTGCGCGGCGGCGTCCCGAGCGGTACCGCCAGGTATTCCGACGAGGTGCCCGACCCCTGGGGGCGGGCGCCGGAGTACTTCACCGCGGTAGCCGATCAGATCGACGAGGCGGTCACGGTGCTGGCCGATCGCCTCACCGCGGAGTGAAGGGCCCGTCCCCCCACGAGTAGCGCGGGGCGAGTACGGTGGCCCGAGCCACTCGCGAGAGCGGTCCTCCGGCGTGCCCGGGGACCCCCCGAAAACACGGTACGAGCGTTCGTGATACGTTTCACGAGCTAGTCAGCTACGCGATTTGGCCCGCTGAACGCCGCCCTGACGACCCCGACCGACGAACTCGGCGCACTGGTGCGCCGCGCCGACCGGAGCCGCCCTATGTCTCGCACCGAGCCGTCCCCGTCCCGGGGTCCCCGAACGACCCGACCGCTGCTCATCGCGGCGGTTGCTGCCGTTTTCGTGCTGGTGCTGGCGCTTGTCCTCGGTGGCACCGAATCGCTGGCCGGCGCTGCCGTCGGGTTGGTACTGGTGACGCTTTTCCTGATCGCCGGTCGGCTCCCCTTCGTCGTCGACAATCAGCTCGGCCCCGGCATCGCATATCTCGTACTCGGCATCAACTACCTGTTCCGGGTCGTCCTCCTTCTGGTCGCGCTCGTCGCGCTCAAAGACCAGCCGTGGTTGGACGCCCGGGCGCTCGGACTCGTCGTGATCTCGGGCGCGCTCGTATGGAATGCGATAGCGCTCCGGAAGCATCTCGACGGGCTCGGAAAAGTGAACTCCAGTGAAACGGAAACGGGCTCCGACGAGAGCATTCCGTCCGCTAGTCAGACCGGAGGGAGTAGCCGATGACGGCCTCCGCCGATCACGAAGAACGGTCACCGAAGGTCGCACCCGTACCTGCACAGAGTGATGCGCCGGAAGATGCACGTAATCGCTGGTCAACGCAGGACGACGTACCTCACGTCGACCCTTGGGCCGTGGTCAGCTATCTCATTTCCGGCGTGACGCTTTGGGGCCTGATCGGATGGGCGGCGGCGCGTTGGCTGGACATTCCCGCACTCATCGGAGTCGGATTCGTCATCGGGGGGGTGCTCGGAATCTGGCTGACATACATCCGGTACGGTAGGCCGCAATCCGGGTCATCATCTTCGATGGCCCCAGCCAAGCCTGATCTGCCCCGCGCCTCGGCATCGTCCCCCTCGCAGAACGCCGAGGGAGCACAGCGCGAGCAGCGACCGTCAGGGCCGCCGTCGTCGTCAGACACCACCGCCGAGGAGGAGAAGCCGTGAGCACCCAGCTCCTTGCCGCCGGCCCCGGATTCGAAGCGCCGGGCCCCGGCGACTTCGAGTTCCCGCCGCTTTTCGGCGAGGGCACGTTCGTCACGAAGCCGATGCTGATCGTCGTACTCGGCTCGATCGTGGTCGCGGCGTTCTTCTACGCCGCCGCCCGTAACCCGAAGCTGGTTCCGGGCAAACTGCAGTTCGCCGGTGAGTCGGCCTACGGGCTGGTTCGCAACAGCATCGTGATCGACTCGATCGGCACCAAGTACGGCAAGAAATTCGTGCCGTACATCGTCACGCTGTTCTTCTTCATCCTGGCGCTGAACATCTCCGGCATCATTCCGGTGCTGCAGTTCCCGGCATCGTCGAAGATCGCCATTCCGGCGTTCCTCGCGATCATCAGCTGGATCATCTACAACTGGGTCGGCATCCGCAGGCAGGGCTTCGTCGGCTATTTCAAAGCGATGATGTTCCCGCCCGGCGTCCCGTGGCCGATCTACTTCCTGCTGGCCCCGCTGGAACTGTTCTCCACGTTCATCATCCGGCCGTTCACGCTGGCCCTCCGTCTCGCGATGAACATGTTCGCCGGCCACCTGGTGCTGCTGCTCTGCATCCTCGGTGGCGAGTACATGCTCACCGAGGGCACCGGCGCACTGCCGTTCCTGAGCCCGATCGGGTTCCTCGGCGGGATCGTCCTGACCTTCTTCGAAGGCTTCATCCAGATCCTGCAGGCTTACGTGTTCGCGCTCCTCTCCGCGTTGTACATCGCCGGCGCGATGGAAGCCGAGCACTGATCTGACCTCCCCGCCGCCGCGGTCCACCTGAAGTGGCGGCCTATTACCCATCGAGAAGGGAACGCAGTTATGGACGGCAGTCTGAACATGGTCGGTTACGGCCTGGCAGCCATTGGCCCGGGTATCGGTATCGGCCTGATCTTCGCCGCCTACATCTCCGGTGTGGCACGCCAGCCCGAGGCCCGCGGCACGCTCCAGGGCATCGCGATCCTGGGCTTCGCCCTGGCTGAGGCGCTCGCCATCATCGGTATCGGTCTCGCGTTCGCGCTCTGACGACCATGTCTGCGACGACGGAGATCGTGACGACCTTCCTCGCGTCCGAGGACGGCGAGGTCAATCCGCTCCTCCCGCACACGTCCGAGCTCATCGTCGGACTCGTCGCTTTCGCTCTGCTGTTCTGGTTCCTCTCGAAGTTCGTCTACCCGATGTTCGAGAAGACCTACACCGAGCGTTCGGAAGCGATCGAAGGCGGGATCAGGCGGGCCGAAGAGGCCCAGGCCGAGGCCAAGGCGACGCTCGAGCAGTACCGGGCGCAGCTGGCCGACGCACGGGCCGAAGCGGGCCGCATCCGCGAGGAGGCGCGCGCCGAGGGCGCTCGCATCGTCGAGGAGATGCGCGCCGAGGCTCAGGAGCAGTCCGCTCGCATCGTCGAGCGCGGCGAAGAGCAGCTGGCCGCCGAGCGTCAGCGCCTGGTCACCGAGATCCGGGCCGACATCGGCCGTATCGCGGTCGACCTGGCCGGTCGCATCGTCGGTGAGTCGCTGGCCGACGAGGCCCGGCGGGCCGGGACGGTCGAGCGCTTCCTCGACGACCTCGACACCACGACCAGCAGTGGAGGGCGGAGCTGATGCAGGGCGCTAGCCGGGAGTCCCTGGCCGGTGTCCGGGCGCAGTTCGCCGAGACGATCAGCGCTGTCGGCTCCGGCAGTGCTGATCGCGCGGCGCTCGCCGCCGACCTGCGGGCGGTCGCCGACCTGCTCGGGCGCGAGCCCGGGCTGCGACGCGCGCTCGCCGACTCCAGCAAACCGACGGAGAACCGCACCGGTCTCCTCGAGGCGCTGGTGGGCTCGCGGATCGGGGCCGGTGCTCTGGACGTGCTCAAGAGCGCGGTTTCGGCCCGCTGGAACAGCGCGCACGACCTGGTGAACACCGCCGAGCTGCTGTCCGTGGACGCCGAACTGGCCGACGCGGCCGACCGCGACGCGCTGTCCGACGTCGAGGATCAGCTGTTCCGGTTCGGACGGATCGTCGAGGGCACACCGCGGCTCTCGCGGCTGCTGTCGGACTCGTCGGCGCCGGTCGCTCAGCGCACCGAGCTGGCGACCGGGCTGCTCGAAGGACACCAGGCCGATCCGGTGACCGTGCGCCTGGTGGGCGCCGCCGTCCACGGGCTCGGCGGCCGGTCTTTCGACGGCTCACTGCAGAGGCTGATCGAGCTGACGGCCGCGCGCCGTGACCGCGAGATAGCGTATGTGGTAGCGGCCGCACCACTCTCTCCTGCTCAGGAAGAGCGGTTGGCCGCACGTCTCGCCGCCATCTACGGGCGAACGGTCTCCTTGAAAGTCGAGGTCGACCCTTCGCTGCTCGGTGGGGTGACGGTGCGGGTCGGCGACGACCTGTACGACGGGAGCGTTGCCCGCCGGCTGGAACAGGCGCGCGGCGCGCTCACGAACTGACCCACCGCAGCACCCCACTACTTGATGTGCTGGCTCGGTCAGCGCAGTTGCTGACCACAAGACGAGATCGAGGACCTATCAGATGGCCGAGCTGACCATCTCCTCCGAGGAGATCCGCGGCGCGATCGAGCGTTACGTCTCTTCCTATTCACCCGAGGTCTCCCGCGAGGAGGTCGGTGTGGTCGCCGATACCGGCGACGGCATCGCCCACGTCGAGGGCCTCCCCTCGACGCTGACCAACGAGCTGCTGCAGTTCGAGGACGGCACCCTCGGTATCGCGCTCAACCTCGAGCCGCGCGAGATCGGTGTCATCATCCTCGGCGAGTTCGGGGGCATCGAGGAGGGCCAGACGGTCCGCCGTACCGGGCAGATCCTGTCCGCTCCGGTCGGCGACGGCTTCCTCGGCCGGGTCGTCGACCCGCTGGGCAACCCGATCGACGGCAAGGGCGAGATCCAGGCGGAGTCGCGCCGGATCCTGGAGCTGCAGGCCCCCTCGGTGGTGCAGCGCCAGCCGGTGAAGGAGCCGCTGCAGACCGGCATCAAGGCCATCGACGCGATGACCGCGATCGGCCGGGGCCAGCGGCAGCTGATCATCGGTGACCGCCAGACCGGCAAGACCGCGGTGGCGATCGACACGATCATCAACCAGAAGGCCAACTGGGAGAGCGGCGACCCGAAGAAGCAGGTCAAGTGCATCTACGTCGCGGTCGGCCAGAAGGGTACGACGATCGCTTCGGTGCGCGGCGCCCTCGAAGAGGCCGGCGCGATGGAGTACACGACGATCGTCGCGGCTCCGGCGTCCGACCCGGCCGGCTTCAAGTACATCGCTCCCTACACCGGTTCGGCCATCGGCCAGCACTGGATGTACCAGGGCCAGCACGTCCTCATCGTCTTCGACGACCTGACCAAGCAGGCCGAGGCCTACCGCGCGGTGTCGCTGCTGCTGCGCCGCCCGCCGGGCCGCGAGGCGTACCCGGGTGACGTCTTCTACCTGCACTCGCGGCTCCTCGAGCGTTGCGCGAAGCTCTCCGACGCGCTCGGCGGCGGTTCGATGACCGGCCTCCCGATCATCGAGACCAAGGCCAACGACATCTCGGCCTACATCCCGACGAACGTCATCTCGATCACCGACGGGCAGGTCTTCCTCGAGACCGACCTGTTCAACTCGGGTGTGCGTCCGGCGATCAACGTCGGTACCTCGGTCTCCCGGGTCGGTGGCTCGGCGCAGGTCCGCGCGATGCGGTCGGTCGCCGGCCGTCTCCGCCTCGACCTGGCCCAGTACCGCGAGCTCGAGGCGTTCTCGGCGTTCGGCTCCGACCTCGACCGCGCGTCGCGGAACCAGCTCGAGCGTGGCGCCCGGCTGGTCGAGCTGCTCAAGCAGCCGCAGTACACGCCGTACCCGGTGAACGAGCAGGTCGTCTCGGTCTGGTCCGGCACGACCGGTCAGCTCGACGAGATCCCGGTCGCCGACATCAGCCGCTTCGAGTCGGAGTTCCTCGACTTCATGCGGCGGAACAAGGCCGACATCCTCAGCACCATCGAGACCACCGGCAAGCTCGAGGACGACACCGTCGCTTCGCTCACCGACGCGATCGGTGAGTTCAAGCAGCAGTTCGAGGTCGGCGCGAGCAGCGACCAGGTCATCGAGGCGAAGGACGAGGACTCGTCCGAGACCGTCACCCGGCACACCGACTCGGAGGGCTGATCCTTGGCCGCCTCGCTTCGGGTGCTGCGTCGCCGGATCAAGTCCGTCCGGCAGACCCAGAAGATCACCAAGGCGCAGGAGCTCATCGCCACCTCGCGGATCGCGAAGGCGCGCGCCCGGGTCGAGGCGTCCCGTCCCTACAAGGACGAGATCACCCGGGTGCTGACCGCGCTGGCGACGAACTCCTCGGAGCTCGATCACCCGCTGCTGACCGCTCGTGAGCACGTCAAGCGGGTCGGGATCCTGGTCATCACCAGTGACCGCGGCCTGGCCGGCGGGTACAACGCGAACGTGCTCCGCCGGGCCGAGCAGCTCGTGGCCCAGGTCCGGTCCGAGGGCCAGGAGCCGGTGCTGTACGTGATCGGCCGCAAGGGCGCCGCGTACTACCGCTTCCGCAACCGCGACATCGAGCGGTCGTGGACGGGCTTCTCCGAGTCGCCCGACTTCGACGACGCCAAGGAGGTCGGCGAGTTCCTCGTGCAGACCTTCGTGGCCGGTGCCGACGACACGCTCGACGGCCCGGGTCTCGACGGCGTCCAGGGGGTCGACGAACTGCACCTGGTCTCGACCGACCTGGTTTCGATGATCACCCAGCGTCCGGTCGCGCACCGGTTCGCGCCGATGGACGTCTCGGAACAGGAACACCCCGAGGGTCCCCGGCCGATCTACGAGTTCGAGCCGGAGCCCGAGCAGCTGCTGTCGGCTCTGCTCCCGAAGTACCTCAACACCCGCATCTACGCGGCTCTTCTGGAGTCCGCGGCCTCGGAGTCGGCAGCACGCCGGCAGGCGATGAAGTCGGCGAGCGACAACGCCGACGACCTCGTCAAGAGCCTCAGCCGCGAAGCCAACGCGGCACGCCAGGCCCAGATCACCCAGGAGATCAGCGAGATCGTTGGTGGCTCCAACGCCCTCGCTGCTGCAGGAAGTGACGACTGATGACTGCCACCACTGTTGAGAACACGGCCGGGACGCAGTCCGAGGCCGCCAGCGGCCGCGTCGTAAGCGTGCGCGGCCCCGTCGTCGACGTCGAGTTCCCCAAGAACGCGATTCCCGACCTGTTCAACGCTCTGAAGGTCCAGGTGGACGCGGAGAGCATCGAGAAGACGCTGACCCTCGAGGTCGCCCAGCACCTGGGTGACAGCGTGGTCCGGACGATCTCGATGCAGCCGACCGACGGCCTGGTCCGCGGCGCCGAGGTCATCGACACCGGCGACGCGATCACCGTCCCGGTCGGCGACATCACCAAGGGCAAGGTGTTCAACGCCCTCGGCGAGTGCCTCAACCTCGAGGAGGGCGAGACGCTCGAGGTCACCGAGCGCTGGGGCATCCACCGCGACCCGCCCCCGTTCGACCAGCTCGAGAGCAAGACCGAGGTCTTCGAGACCGGTCTGAAGGCGATCGACCTGCTGACCCCGTACGTGCGAGGCGGAAAGATCGGCCTCTTCGGCGGTGCCGGTGTGGGCAAGACGGTGCTCATCCAGGAGATGATCATCCGCGTTGCCAACAACTTCGGTGGTGTGTCGGTGTTCGCCGGTGTCGGCGAGCGCACCCGCGAGGGCAACGACCTCATCCTGGAGATGGACGAGAGCGGCGTGCTCGAGAAGACCGCGCTGGTCTTCGGTCAGATGGACGAGCCGCCGGGCACCCGTCTCCGGGTCGCGCTGGCCGCGCTCACGATGGCGGAGTACTTCCGCGACGTCCAGAACCAGGACGTGCTGCTGTTCGTCGACAACATTTTCCGGTTCACGCAGGCCGGTTCCGAGGTGTCGACGCTGCTCGGACGCATGCCGTCGGCCGTCGGTTACCAGCCGACGCTGGCCGACGAGATGGGCGAGCTGCAGGAGCGCATCACGTCGACGCGTGGTCACTCGATCACCTCGATGCAGGCGATCTACGTCCCCGCGGACGACATCACCGACCCGGCGCCGCACACGGTGTTCGCGCACCTCGACGCGACCACCACGCTGTCACGGGCGATCTCCGACAAGGGCATCTACCCGGCCATCGACCCGCTGGACTCGACGTCCCGGATCCTCGACGCGCGTTACGTCGGCGAGGAGCACTACCGGGTCGCGAGCCGCACCAAGGAGATCCTCCAGCGGTACAAGGAGCTCCAGGACATCATCGCGATCCTCGGTATCGACGAGCTCTCCGAAGAGGACAAGCTCCTCGTCGGCCGGGCCCGCCGGATCGAGCGGTTCCTGTCGCAGAACACCTACGCGGCCGAGCAGTTCACCGGTATCCCGGGCTCGACCGTTCCGGTCAAGGACACCATCGAGGCCTTCAAGGCGATTGCCGCCGGCGAGCTCGACAAGTTCCCGGAGCAGGCGTTCTTCATGTGCGGCGGTCTCGAGGACGTGGAGAAGAAGGCGGCCGAGCTCGCCAAGGAGTGAGACTCGCTGTTTCACCGCGGGTCCCGGGCTCCGGCCCGGGGCCCGCACCCCCACGAACGTTAAGGAGCAGTGGTGGCCGAGCTTCACGTCGAGGTCGTGTCGGTCGAGGAGCAGATCTGGTCCGGTGAGGCGTCGATCCTGATCGCCCGCACCACCGAGGGTGAACTCGCGATCATGCCGGGGCACACACCGCTGCTCGGCGAACTCGTCGATCCCGGTGAGGTGCTGGTGCGCAGCGCCGACGGCGAGCACCGGTGGACCGTTCACGGCGGGTTCCTGTCGGTCTCGAACGAGGGTGTCTCGGTACTGGCGGAGAACGTGAGTACCCCCGAGGGTTCTCGCGCCGGGCAGTACTGAGGCCCGGAGCAGGTACGGGGAGCGCGTTCCATGGCCACCGTGTTCGAAGCGGTTGCTCTGCTACTCGCGTTGGTCTTCGTCTTGCTGGCGGTGCTGTTCGTCCGCCGGTTGCTCATCGCCAGGAGCGGCGCGGTCGAGCTGTCGGTCCGTCTCTACCGGGCGCGTATGGGCCGTGGGTGGGCGCTCGGGCTGGCGCGGTTCGCCGGTGACCAGCTCCGGTGGTACCGCCTCTTCAGTTTCAGCCCGTGGCCGCGGCGGGTGCTGACTCGTCGCGAACTCGTCGTGGTCGGCCGCCGCGACCCCAGCGAGCAGGAGACGCTCGCGTTGCTGACCGGCTCGGTGGTGCTGGAGTGCACCGATCGAACCGGCCCGGTGGAACTCGCGATGAGCGGTTCCGCGCTGACCGGGTTTCTCTCGTGGCTGGAATCCGCCGCGCCCGGCTCGTTCCCCACGCGTTAGCTGTACTCGGCGGCCCGGCCAGGGCGCCAGGTCACGGCGCGGTGGCCCCGCCGGGACGCCAGAGCACGTCGCCGCCGGGGTTGGCGATCCGGGACAGGATGAACAGCAGGTCGGAGAGCCGGTTGAGGTACTTGGCCGGCTTCTCGTGGGTGGTCTCCGGCTCGGCTTCCAGCAGCGTCCAGGTCGAGCGCTCGGCGCGCCGGACGACAGTGGTGGCCTGGTGGAGCAGCGCCGCGCCGGGCGTCCCGCCGGGGAGGATGAAGCTGTCGAGTTTGGGCAGCCGTCCGTTGAACTCGTCGCACCAGCCTTCGAGGCGCTCGACCTGCGCCTCGGTCACCCGCAGCGGCGGGTACTTCGGCGTCTGGGCGACCGGCGTCGCCAGGTCTGCTCCGACGTCGAACAGATCGTTCTGCACTGCCTTGAGGACGTCGCCGACCTCGCCGGAGAGCTGCCCCAGCGCCAGGGCGACGCCGATCACCGCGTTGGATTCGTTCACGTCGGCGTAAGCCCCGATCCGGGGATGCGTCTTCGGCACCCGGCTCATGTCGCCCAGGTTGGTCGTACCGGAATCGCCGGTTTTCGTATAGATGCGGGTCAGGTGTACGGCCATCCTCCGAGCATAGGCACTGGTCATCCTCCGGACGGTCGGACCGTTGTGGACATGACACGGACCACTCCCTCGGGACCCGTACGATGGCCGGGTGGAGCTTTTTCGTGTGACAGGTGGGACCCCACTTATCGGTGAGGTCACGGTCAGCGGCGCCAAGAACAGCGTCCTCAAGCTGATGGCGGCATCGCTGCTCGTCGAGGGGCAGACCGTTCTGACGAACGTTCCCCGCATTCTCGACGTCACCATCATGAGCGAGGTGCTCCGGCGTCTCGGCTGCGAAGCGGCGCTCGAGGGCGACACGCTGACGATCGACGTGCCCGCCGTGCCCGGTACCGAGGCCGACTACAATCTGGTCCGGCGGATGCGGGCGTCGATCAACGTGCTGGGCCCGTTGCTGGCCCGCCGGGGCGAGGTGCGGGTGCCGCACCCGGGTGGTGACGCGATCGGTTCGCGTGGTCTCGATTACCACATCGCCGGTCTCGAGCGGATGGGCGCCGAGATCACCAGCGAGCACGGCTTCGTCGTGGCCCGGGCGTCCCGGCTGCACGGCGCGCGCATCTGGCTCGACTTCCCGAGCGTCGGCGCGACCGAGAACATCCTGATGGCCGCCGTCCTGGCCAAGGGCACCACGGTGATCGACAACGCGGCCCGCGAGCCCGACATCGTCGACATCTGCTCGATGCTCAAGGAGATGGGCGCCGAGATCTCCGGGGCGGGCACGTCGACGCTCGAGATCGAGGGTGTCGAAGAACTCCGTCCGGTCACCCACCGCACGGTGCCCGACCGCATCGTGTCCGGTACCTGGGCGTTCGCCGCGGCGATCACCCAGGGCGACATCACGGTCCGGCGGGGCGAGCCGCGGCATCTGGAGATCGCGCTCGACAAGCTCAACCAGGCCGGTGCGCACATCGATCTGCTCGACCCGATGCAGCCCAACGAGGGCTTCCGGGTCCGGATGGACCGGCGCCCGAAGGCCGTCGACATCGTCACGCTGCCCTACCCCGGCTTCGCGACCGACATGCTGCCGATGGCGATCACGCTGGGCGCGGTGGCCGACGGCCCGTCGATGGTGACCGAGAACGTGTTCGACGCCCGGTTCATGTTCATCAACGAGATGCTGCGCCTCGGTGCCGACGTGCGCACCGACGGCCACCACGCGGTCGTCCGCGGGAAGCACTGGCTGTCGGGTGCCCCGGTGAAGGCCACCGACATCCGGGCCGGCGTCGGGCTGGTGATCGCGGGTCTGCGTGCGGACGGCGTCACCGAGGTGGCGGACGCGTTCCACATCGACCGGGGCTACCCCGACTTCCTCAGCCAGATGCGTGGCCTGGGCGCGACGATCGAGCGCATCAAGGTCGAAGACGAGGAGTTCACGACCGTCTGAGCCGGTCTCAGTAGGTGCCGGGCCCGACCAGGGCCCGGGCCTGCTCCACATCAGCGGCGAACACGAGTACCCGGACGCGACCCCGCCCGGCATCGGCGGTGGTGGATCGGATGTTGGCGTCCGACAACACGGCGCGCAGCGCGTTTGCCTCGCCCCGTGAGGGCGCGACCGCGACCTCGTGGAGGAGACCGTAATCGGTGCTCTTCCCGTCCGGAGACGGGCCGATGGCCCGCTGGGTTCCGTACGTCCACCGCAACAGCAAAGCCAGGAACGCCACCACCAAGAGAGCGACGACTGGAGCCACGACACCCGTCACGCCCCCAGTGTGCCAGCCGGGAGCCGTGCTGACGACGGCCAAGAGGCTGCAGTTACGTACACCCGTATTGTCGTGAATAGGTGATAATGCGTGCTGACACGCTGTTCGCGGAGGGGATTCCGGATGGACCAGATCGTCACCGCCGGCTCCCGGCTCGACGCGACCACGGTGGGGGCGTTGCGTGGTCGTCTGGACGAGGCCATCGGCTCCGGGTCCGGCCCGCTCGTCCTGGATCTGGGTGCGGTGCAGACCGTCGACGCCACCGGGCTCGGCATGCTGCTCGGGGTGGAGCGCCGGGCCGCCGGAGCGCAGCGGGAACTGCTGCTCCGGGACGTCCCGCTGCGGGTGGCCCGGCTCCTGCGGGCGACCGGCCTGAGCCGCGTGTTGCGCCACGAGGTGCCCGCGGTGTTCATCTGATCCGATTCACCTGGCCGCTTGTGGCGTGCGTCATCGCCGCGGATCGGTTACCCGTCAGTAGAATTCGCGGCACCGACGTCGGAGGTGCCTGATGCCGTACCCGTCCTCGCCGGAGCGCGATCGCCCGTGGGTGATGCGGACGTACGCCGGCCACTCGTCGGCGGCCGCCTCCAACGCGCTGTACCGGCGCAACCTGGCCAAAGGGCAGACCGGTCTGTCGGTCGCGTTCGATCTACCGACGCAGACCGGCTACGACCCCGACCACGAACTGGCCGCCGGGGAGGTGGGCAAGGTCGGCGTGCCGATCTCGCACATCGGCGACGCCCGGGCGCTCTTCGACGGCATCCCGCTGGACCGGATGAACACGTCGATGACGATCAACGCGACCGCGATGTGGCTGCTCGCGCTCTACGAGGTCGTCGCGATCGAGCAAGGCGCCGCCCTCGACGACCTCACCGGCACGACCCAGAACGACATCATCAAGGAGTACCTGTCCCGCGGCACCTACGTGTTTCCCCCGGCGCCGAGCCTGCGGCTGATCACCGACACGATCGCCCACACGGTCGTCCACCTGCCGAAGTGGAACCCGATCAACATCTGCTCGTACCACCTGCAGGAGGCCGGTGCGACGCCGGTGCAGGAGGTGGCGTACGCGCTGTCCACCGCGATCGCCGTGCTCGACGCGGTCCGCGACTCCGGCCAGGTGCCGCCGGAGCGGATGGGTGACGTCGTCGCGCGCATCTCGTTCTTCGTGAACGCCGGCATGCGGTTCGTCGAGGAGATGTGCAAGCTGCGGGCGTTCGCGCAGCTCTGGGACGAGATCACCCTTTCGCGGTACGGCGTCGAAGATCCCAAGCACCGGCGGTTCCGGTACGGCGTGCAGGTGAACTCGCTCGGCCTCACCGAGGCCCAGCCGGAGAACAACGTCCAACGCATCGTGCTGGAGATGCTCGGCGTGACGCTCTCGCGCAACGCGCGGGCCCGGGCCGTGCAGCTGCCGGCCTGGAACGAGGCGCTCGGCCTGCCCCGGCCCTGGGACCAGCAGTGGGCGCTGCGCATGCAGCAGGTGCTCGCGTTCGAGAGTGACCTGCTGGAGTACGAGGACCTGTTCGACGGCTCCCGGGTCGTCGAGGTGAAGGTCGCGTCGATCATGGACGGTGCGCGGGCGGAGATCGCCCGGGTAGAGGACCGGGGCGGCGCGGTCGCGGCGATCGAGTCCGGCTACATGAAGGGCGAACTCGTGCGCTCGCTGGCCGAGCGCCGGGCCCGGGTGGAGGCAGGCGAAGACATCATCGTCGGCGTCAACGAGTACACCGAGACCGAGCCGAGCCCGCTGACGGCGGGAGGCGGTACCGAGAAGGCGATCTTCACCGTCGACCCCGACGTCGAGGAGACGGCGCGCGACCGGCTCGCGGCCTGGAAGGCCGACCGTGATCGAACCGCGGTGGACGCCACGCTGGCGGCGCTGGCCGACGCGGCGAAGAATGGCACGAACCTGATGGAGCCGACGATCGCCTGCGTGCGGGCGGGCGTCACGACGGGGGAGTGGGCCGACGTGCTCCGTGACGTGTTCGGCGAGTACCGGGCGCCGACCGGCGTGTCGGCGGCGGCCGCGTCGACCCCCGGCGCGGAGACGGCGTCGGCACTGGGCGCGGTGCGCGAGCGGGTACGGCGTACCGGCGAAGAACTGGGTGGGCGGCTGCGGATGCTCGTCGGAAAGCCCGGCCTGGACGGGCACTCCAACGGCGCCGAGCAGATCGCCGTTCGAGCCCGGGACGCCGGGTTCGAGGTCGTCTACCAGGGCATCCGCCTGACCCCGGCGCAGATCGTCGCGGCCGCGGTCGCCGAGGACGTGCACGTGGTCGGGCTGTCGATTCTGTCGGGCGCGCACGCGCTGGCGGTACCGGCCGTGATCGACGGCCTCCGCGCGGCCGGTCTGGACGACGTCCCGGTGATCGTCGGCGGCATCATCCCGGCGGACGACGCGGTGATGCTGAAAGCCGCGGGCGTCGCGCGGGTGTTCACGCCGAAGGACTACGGGCTCAACGAGATCATGGACGAGATCGTGACGGTGATCGCGGAGGTTCACGGGCTCGCTACGGTCTGAGGCTCCTCGTCGTTGGATCGTTCGGCCAGCGCGTCCAGTGCGGAGCCCCGGAGCATCCCGTTGCTCGCGGACGCGACCCGGCCGGACGGGGGAAGCGCGCTGACCGTCTCGACCAGGTAGTCGGCGAGCGCGGCCGCGCTGCGCCGCTCGTAGTCGGAGTCGGGGTTGTAGCCGGCGACGCTCCATCCGACCAGGCCGGGCGCCCCCAGCGCGGCTCTGGTCAGCGCGGCGAGCTGCTCCCAGTTCAGCCCGCCCGGCAGCGGCCGGTCGGTGGCCGGCAGGGCCTGCTCGGAGAGCACGCTCAGGTCGACGTGGAGCCACCACTGCTGGCCGGTGCGCCGGATGTGCTCGATCGCCTCGATCGCGTGCCGGACCAGCGCCGCACCGGGCACCGGGTGCGGGCCGGCCAGCCCGAGGTCTTCGCCGGACCGGATCCGGATGCTGCCGGAGAGCGACGGGATGCCCGCGGCGGCGAGTTCGGCGCCGTCTCGGGTGCCCAGGACCGCGACGGCGCCCGGTGGCACCAGCGGCAGCCGCCGGGACAGTCCGTTGGAGAGCACGGCGTTCGTCTGCGCGAGCAGGGCCAGGCCGAGCGTGCAGTCGGACGCGACGCCGGTCGGCGACTTGTCCGGCGGCCACGCACACTCGCGCCCGGACAGCACGAAGAGCCCGGTCGGCCCCTCGGGACGGTGCCCGGTCGCGACCAGACCGCCGAGCAGGATCGGGTTGTCGCCCCCGAGCAGGAGCGGCAGGTTGCCCTCGGCGTGGCTCGCGGAGACCGCGTCGGCGACGCCGTCGATCATCGCGGCGAGAGCCAGCTCGTTGAGCAGACCGGTTTCGACGTTGCGGGTCAGCGACCGATCGCCGACCTCGACCGGCTCGGGCTCGTGCGGCGTCCAGCCGGACGGCAAGGCCGCACGGACGCGCCCGACCAGGCCCTGGGCGTGGACGGCTGCCGGCGCGGCCGAGGCGCCCCCCGCGCGCCCGGATGCGCTGAACGGCACGCTGACGATGTCGATCTCCATCGGACCCCCCTGCCGGTTCTGACCGGGCACGCAGTACCCGGCCAGCTGACCGTGACACGTCGATTCCGCGGCGGCTACACCTCGAGGAATGAGCTGTCCAATATGTTACCTAAGCGAGGTATCGGTCCGAATAGTGGCACTCTGGGCGGCCAGATTCCGGGCGGTCTTGCGGCGGCGCCGGGCGCGGATCTTCCGGAACGCCCAGACGAAGACCGCCACCATCGCGGCCAGCACCACGACGACGAGCAGCGGCGCGAGCAGCGCCAGCAGCGAGAGCCCGATGCTCGCGACGTCTTCCAGGACGCTCACCACCGGTGCGGCGAAACCGGCGCTGGCCCCGTTGAGCGCGGGGCGGGCAGTGGCCTTTCCGGCGTGGACGACGAGCGCCAGCACGACGCCGACCGCGATCGGCACCCAGGCGCCGTGCGCGACGAAGCTGCCCGGGTCGCTGACCGTGACCGCGTCGGACGTGGCGGTGGCGCCGAATGCCAGGCCGCCCGCGGTGGGGCGCACGACCGTCTGCAGGACGTCGTTCAGCGAGTCGACGACCGGCACCTTGTCGGCCACCGTCTCGACGGCCAGCAGGAGCGCGAGGACCAGCAGCGCCCAGCCGCTGTCGAGCCACTGCCAGCCGGCCGGCAGGCTGACGGTGTCGGTGAAGCGGGAGAGCACCCCGAGCGTCAGCAACGGGATGTAGGCGTTGAGACCGGACGAGGCCGCGAGCCCAGTACCCGTCAAGAATTCCAGCACGCTTCCACAGTTGCACGGCCCGTCCAGAACGACGCTGCCGAGCGGGCGCGACGACTTGAGTATTCAGGCTATACGCGGCGTCATCGCGCCCGATCGGCAGCGTCGTCCTGGACGGGCTCCAGGTCAGAACCTAGGACGGGGGCGGGACCGGCTCGGGGTTGGGCTGGGGCTCCGGGTCGGGCGGGAGCGGTGACGGTCCGGGCTCGGGCGAGGGCTCCGGCCCGGGACCCGGGAACGGCCCCGGACCGGGTGGGGGCACCGGGACCGGCGCGGGTGCCGGCGGCGGCACCGGCGGGCCGGGCATCGGCAGCGGAGGCACTCGGCTCTGGAACGGATCGGACGTCATGCGCACGAGCGTGGCACGCCCGCGTCCCGGTGTCGACGCGACCGGCCCCGGCCCGCGCCCCTCACTCGGACGGTACGATCTCCGCCGGGAGGCGTCCGAGCCGCACCGCGGCGGCCAGCGCGTCGTGGTCGGCTTCGGTCTGATCGGCGTAAGCGACCGCGAACGACGCGACCGCGTCGTCGAACGGCTCGCCGTCGCCGGCGCCCAGCGGACCGTCCACGTAGCCGCTCAGCAGCCGCGGATCGGCCGATTGCGCGTGCGACCGCGCCAGCACGGCCCCGACCACGCGGGCGTAGTCGTCGAGCTGGTTCGGCTTGAGCAGCACCGGGTCGATGCTGCCCTTCATGTCACGGAACTGCCGGACCAGGAACGGCCGGCCGTCGACCGTCGTCCAGCCGAGCAGGATGTCGCTGACCGTCTGCATCCAGCGTTGCCCGCGGACGATCCGCTCGCCGTTGTGGGCGTACGGCGTCGCGGCCACGTACGGCGCCAGTGCGGACGGACCGGCCTCCTTCACCTGCAGGACGAGCGCGTCCTCGCCGTTGCCGTGCAGCAGGACGATGTAGCTGCGCCTGCCGACGCTGCCCAGCCCGACGACCCGGTGCGCGATGTCGGCCACCGAGTACCGCTGGAGCAGCGCCTTGAGCTCGTCGTCGAGGCAGCCGTCCGCGTACTCCTCGAGCCCGTCCAGCACCGACTGCTCGACCGCCGGGCTGACGTGCGTCAGGATCGGCGGGGCGTCGACGAACCGCCACTGGGCGGTCTCGGCCTTCTCGGCGAACTTCTCGACGACGCGACGGCTGGTGTTCTTCCGGGCCTTCTTACCGATCCGCTTGAACACCTCGCCGAGCTGATCGACGTCGAAATGATCGATCGTCTTCTCGTCGGTGGTCAGGTAGAACGCGTCCAAGATAGGTAGTTGGGAGAGCTCGCGCAGAGCGGCGCGGTAGGTGCGGGCCGCGTCGGAGGCGGCCTCCCGGGCCCGGTCTTCGCCGACGCCGGCCTCGCGGCCGGCCACCACCAGGCTGGCCGCCAGACGCTTGAGATCCCACTCCCAGGGTCCGACGACGGTCTCGTCGAAGTCGTTGACGTCCATCACCAGCCGACGCTCGGGAGAGGCGTACAGGCCGAAGTTGGACGCGTGCGCGTCACCGCAGATCCAGGCGGTGATGCCGGACGTGGGAGTCGGGGCCAGGTCGGCGGCCATCAGGCCGGCGCTGCCGCGGAGGAACGCGAACGGGGACGCGACCATCCGCCCGACGCGCAGCGCGATCAGGCGGTCGTCCCGGCCCTCGTTCGTGCGCTCGACGAACTCGACCGGGTCGGGCCGGTCGTGGCGGCGGCCGTAGCGGGAGTGCGTGGTGATCGGGGTCTTGTCGCGCAGTGCGACGCCGGTGGCGTGCACCTCCAGCGGGTCGGCCCAGGTTCCGAAGACGTGACTGACGAATCTACTGGTTGGTGCGCTCACGGACATGACCGTAGCGCTGGCGGGGTTGCTGCCTGCAGTGATGTCCGCCTCCCGACTCGCCGCGTCCTGAGTGGGGCGCGCGGGCGCGCCCGGGCGGGCCCGGCGGCTGTGGCCGGGCGGCTGTGGCCGGGCGGCCTGGCGGCTGTGCCCGGGCGGTCGACAAGGACTAGCGTGTCTCGCCGTGCGCCTGGTCATTGCCCGTTGCTCCGTCGACTACATCGGTCGGCTCACCGCCCACCTGCCTCCCGCGACGCGGTTGCTGCTGGTCAAGGCCGACGGGTCGGTGTCGATCCACGCCGACGACCGGGCCTACAAGCCGCTGAACTGGATGAGCCCGCCGTGCCGGCTCGAGGAACAGCCTGGCGTCTGGACGGTCGTCAACAAGGCGGGCGAGGAACTGCGGATCACGATCGACGAGGTGCTGCACGACTCCTCGCACGAGCTGGGGGTCGACCCCGGGCTGGTGAAGGACGGCGTCGAGGCCGATCTGCAGCGGCTGCTGGCCGAGCACATCACGACGCTCGGCGAGGGCTACACGCTGGTCCGGCGGGAGTACCCGACCGCGATCGGGCCGGTCGACATCCTGTGCCGGGACGCAGCCGGCGGGACCGTCGCGGTCGAGATCAAGCGGCGCGGCGAGATCGATGGTGTCGAGCAGCTCACGCGGTACCTCGAGCTGCTCAACCGCGACCCACTGCTGGCGCCGGTGAGCGGGGTGTTCGCCGCCCAGCAGATCAAGCCCCAGGCGTCCGTACTAGCCCTGGATCGCGGTATTCGCTGTGTTGTTTTGAATTACGACGCTTTGCGGGGGATCGACGACTCGGACGGAAAGTTGTTCTAGCCGGGCGGTGTCGAGAAGGCGCTGCCTGGGTTGTTTGTCGCTCATGGTGATGGCGTCCGCCGGGTAGTTCCGCGCGTAAAGGTCCGCATCTGCCGATAGCGGACGTTCGTCGAGATCGGTCGTTCGCTGATTGTGGACGCGCGCGGCGCGCAGCGGGCCTGGTCGTTGACTCTCGAGTTCTCTCTGCGCCGGATTGACAACCATTGCCTGTGGTGCGGCGTGTAGGGAGGAGGAGCAGGCGACGGCGATGAGGCGGGTGGATGGCGCGGGATGCCGAGTACGTGGCGTTCGTCGAGGCGAACTGGGAGCGGTACCTGCGGCTGGCTCGGCTGCTGAGCGGTGACCGCCATCGCGGCGAGGAATTGCTGCAGGACTGTCTGGTCCGGCTCTACGTGCGATGGGCCGGCGCCGCGGTCAAGGGAGATCCTCATCCGTATCTGCGCCGGATCCTGGTCAACGCGAACATCAGCTGGTGGCGGGGCCGGCGCCGCGAGTACCTGGTCGAGACGCCGCCAGATCAGACGCAACCGGAAACGACGGGCGACGAGTACCGCGAGGACCTCCGCCGGGCCCTGCTCCAGCTGCCCGCCCGGCAACGTGCCGTCGTGGTGCTGCGCTACTACGAGGACCTGACCGAACGGGAAACGGCCGCCGCCATGGGCTGCACCGTTGGCACCGTCAAGAGTCAGAACGCGCGGGCGCTGCGCCGGCTCCGCGAACTGCTGGACGCACACGAGCCGCCGAGAAAGGTGTTCCTACGATGATTGGCGAGAAGGCGCTGTCAGACGCGTTGCACGATCTGGCTGACGCGGATGCGGCCGGGGTGGCTCCGGTCGCAGGCTTGTTGCGCCGCGGCCACCGCGCGCGGCGCGGCCGACACGCCCGCGCGGCCTTGGTGACCACAGCGGTCGCCGGCCTGGTCGCGACTCTTACGGTCGCGTCCAGGCCGATGTCCGACGGTCTCCGTCCAGTGCCGCTTGCACTCGCCGCGCAGACGACCGCGCGCACCAGCTTCCACCTCAGCGTCGAGATGACCGTCGGCGACGATCCCGCAGACCCCGTGGTAAAGATCCCGGCGGAGCAGGGCAAGTACGACCCTGTGCACGACCGCGGGTATCTCCGGTCGCAGCCGATCGGTCCAAAAGGCTTGGTGAGTGAAAAACGGCAGATCGGCAAGGACTGCTATGAAGTGATTACGCCAGGTCATTGGTTCCCCAGCCAGGCCTGCTGGATGTTCGGGAAGTCACCCCAGACTGCGGGGCTAGGGGTCTCCGCCAGCCCGCGGGAGCTTCTGGCGGAGTTGCGGCAGGCCGGGAAGGTCACCTACACCGGCCGCACCGGCGAAGGAGGACGCGCCCTCGACACGTACCGGTTCAGCTACCAGAACATTTCCCACACGGATTCCCGGACAACGGCCGGGACCGTGGAGATCGACGTCGCGACCCGCCGGATCGTGAAGGTGAGCTATCAAGTCTCTGAACCGGTACGGAACGCCCATCAGCCTGCCCGTATTTTGCCGACCAACGTCGTGATCCGGCTCGACGATTTCGGTACGCCGGTCGACGTCCAAGCTCCGCCGGGCATGGTCCAGCGACCGGCGGTAACTCCGAGCTGACTGACGGCGGGCGTCCCTCGGAAGGCCTCCGCGTCCGGCTGCCGACGTTGGGTGAGACCCGGGTCGGCGAACCGGCCACCGGCTGCTCTGCGCGTCGGCAACGATCAGCCGACATCCGATCATGCCGCTGACCGTGATTCCGGTCGGCGGCTGGACGGGTCCCGGCCGTCTCTATGTCGTGGCCTGGGTGAGTGCGTCACGGACGATGTCGTGGATCGCCGCATCGTCGAGGGATTCGCGGGAGAACCAGCGGCGGTAGAAGAGGGGCGCGGCGATCGCGGCGACGAGGTCGGCCGGCTCCCGGTCCGCTGCGAGTTCACCTCGGGCCTGGGCGCGTTCGGTGACCGTGGTGAACGGTTTCATGATTTCGGCGTGGAGGGTTGTGTGCAGGCTGGCTAGGTCGGGGTCTCGTTCGGCGGCGTCGATGATCGAGGGCAGGACGGTGGCCCAGCGGGCGGTACGTAGTTGCTCGGCCAGCCGTTCGGCCAGGTCGGTGAGGTCTCCCGCGAGGCTTCCGGTGTCGGGCGTCTCCGGTGGGGCGCCGATGGTCGAGCAGGCTTCGAGCAGGAGCGCGACCTTGGACGGCCAGTGCCGGTAGATCGTGGTTTTTGCCACTCCCGAGCGGCGGGACACTTCCTCGATGCTGACGCCGCCGATGCCGCCCTCCGTCAGCAGTTCATAGGTCTGCGCGAGTACCGCCGCTTTGGATTTCTGCACGCGGCTGTCGGGGGCCATCAGCGAACTCCGATCTCCCTTTTGCTATTTCGCTACGCTACTGTAGCGTAGCGAAGTGACCATCCGCGTCCGCAGGAGAGTCCAGATGAAGCTTGCATCGGTACGGCTGGTGACTGATGATCTCGCCGCGCTCACGGCGTTCTACCGCGTCCTCCTCTCCACTGAACCGGTGACTCCCTTCGGTGGTGAGGACTACGTCGAGATGCGCGCCGACGGGGCGGTCCTGGCGCTGGTGACTACCTCGGGGGTCAACCGCTACAACAACGGGGCGGCTTCGGCCCGGGCCAACCGTTCGGCGATCCTGGAGTTCCAGGTCGAGGACCTAGATGCCGTGCGTGCGCGACTTGCCGGCCACGTCACCGACTGGGTTCAGGAGCCGACCAGCCAGCCGTGGGGCAACCGCTCGATGCTTCTCCGCGATCCCGACGGGAATCTCCTCAACATCTACTCGTCCGCCAACTAGCCACCCGGCGGCACTGCGTGCACGACCTCAAGGCGCGTCACCGGCAGGGGGCCGGTGTGCGCCGCCCTAGTGAACGGGTGGCTGGACCTGGCGACTTCTCAGAACTCGCGGTACATCAGAGGCAGGCCGGCGCGGCCCAGTGTGGGATGAGCGAAGGCCCTTGGGACCGTGCCCTCGTCTTCGGCCCAGTCCAGCGCGAAGCGGCATAACCGCGCGCCGACCCCGCGACCGCGCGCCTCCGCGGCCACCATGAAACGTGCCGTCGAGACATGGGAGCCAGGCCCTGGCCGGTTCGGCCCCATCTTCGCCGAACCGACGATCCTGCCGTCCACACCTGCGGCCAGTCGGCTTCGTCGAATTCCCGGATGCGCTCCAGCGGAAGCTAGTGGCGCTCGATTGGCGAGTCGAACCAATGCCTTGACGGTCGTTCACGGTGACATGGCTGTAGGCCGGATACTCCGGACCGCCGCGGCAGTTCAACACGCTGCTCCGGCGCGCAGAGTTCAGAGCGGGTCTCTTGGCCTGGACGTGGTGCGGCCCGGAGCGCGGGTTTCGCGTTCCGGGCCGGGGGTGCTGGGTGGTTCAGTTGCAGTAGTTGTAGTCCCAGCAGTCGTTGTAGTGCTTGCGGTGGTGGCGGCGACGGGGGCGGCAGTCGTAGTCGTACGAGTTGTCGTTGCAGTCGTACGAGTAGTCGTAGTCGTAGCAGCCGCTCATGTCGTCCAGCCTCCTGAGGTTGTTCGGCGGGGTGTGTCCCCGTCCTGGGACTACCTTCTCGCTGGACGCGCGCCGATTCGATCGTCGGGATGACGCCGCGAACGTTCGGTTCACAACACTCCCTCTTCCCGCGTTCGGCGTTCGGCGTTCGGCGTTCGGCGTTCGGCGTTCGGCGTTCGGCGTTCGGCCGGGCGAATTGTCGGCTGCCTTGGCTCGGGCGGGGTGTCAAGTGGTCTCCAGGGGTCCGCGCTGGAGAATTTGTTCGGTGAGTTGGATGTCGGTGTCGAATCGTGCGGGCGAGCGGGCCGTCGATCAGGCCGAGGCGGTCGCCGATGAAGGGATGCCTTGTCCTCGTCGAGGAAGCTGAGGTGGGCCCGGCGCGTGTCCCGGGGTGGGGTCGGCCATGACGTTCACGTCCGGTGCCGATGGTCGGACGTGGCCGAGTGCGGCACCAGCCGGGTCCCTGCGGTGTCGATTCGTACTAGCCGGTCGCGTGGAGCAAGGGATGTCCAGCGTCATCGCGTTACGGCGGAGCATCCCCGTAGGAATTAACGCTCCATGGCGATGGTCTGGGAGCCGCCGGTCAGCGCAACACGTCACGGCCGGACGGGTCAGCCGGTATAAGTCGTCTCGTACTGGAGTTTTACCGCGCCGTTGGGGAAGTTCAGCGAGTCGGTCAACAACAGCCTCATACCGGTGGTGTCGACGTTCTCGAACAACCTGCGGCCGGCGCCTACCGCGATGGGGCTGTAGATGAAGTCGTAACGGTCGACCAAGCGGCCCCGGATCAGGTCGGTGTCCAAGTCGCTGACCCCGTACTTGATCAGCCGGACGCCGGCCTCCTTCAAGGCTGCGATCGCCTCGATCGGGTCACCCGTCAGCGCGGTGGAGTTCCAACCCAGGTCTTCGGGGTGATGGGTGACTATCCGCTTCGGCATCAAATTGATCGCGTCGATGTAAGGGTCGCCCGACAGTGGAGCCCAGCTTCGGGAGAGGTCGTCGAAGGTGCGGCGGCCGAGCAGGAACGCGTCGTAGGCGGCTAGCTGGTCCAGCGAGTGCTCCCGGGCCGCGTCGTCGAACATCGCCCATTGCCACGGGCTCTCGACCACTCCGTCGAGCGAGACAAGCGTGCTGACCACCAACGTCATGATGTCTCCTCGGTATCTGGTTTTGCCGACCTTACACTTGGAAAAACCAACTAACGCTGGAGTCGGCTTGAAGACCTACAGCGACGCGTGCGCCGTCGCCCGGGCGCTCGATCTGGTCGGCGACCGCTGGGCGCTGTTGATCGTGCGCGAGTTGATGCTGGGTCCGAAGCGGTTCGGAGCGCTTACGGACGGGCTGCGAGCGGCGGGGCCGGACATGGTCGCCAAGCGGCTGCGCGAACTGACCGACCACGGGATCGTGGTGCGCCGATCGCTGGGAGCACCGGCCAACGTCGACGTCTACGCGCTATCGCAGCGCGGCCTGGCGTTGCGCCCGGTGCTGCGTGAACTGGGGCGGTGGGGAGCGACGGCCGACCTGCCGCCGGACCATCTCGGGCTCACCGACGATGCGTTTCTCCTGGCGTTCGACGTCGTCTTCGAGGGGCACCGAGATACCGACCTGGAGCTGACCGTCGAGTTCCGTCTCCCGGGCGGTCCCGCTGCTGCGCGGGTCGCCCAGGGCGGCATCGAGGTCGGGTGGGGCGCGGCGGCCGCACCGGACCTGGTGCTCGAGGGCGATCCGGACGACCTCGGTTCGGTCTTGTGGGACGCGGCCGACCCCGACGTGACCGGCGTCCAGGTCATCGGTGACAGACCCCTCCTCAACCGGTTCCGTGCGATGACCCTGGTCGGCTGATGGCCCGCCGGCTAGGAGGAGGGATCGAACGCGGAGGTCACGTCGAAGGTGGCGGCGGGGACCATTCCCTCACGAAGCGACCAGGCTAGTGACGCGGCGCGGGCGCGGCATCGTGCTGCCGGGTGGCCCAGACCGCAAGTAGGCGCAGATTGTCGTATGAGGGGCTACCGGGATCGGTGGTGTAGAGGAACAGGGTCTGATCCTCGTCGCCGGGCAGCGTCAGGGCCTCGTACTTGACGGTGATGGGCCCGACGGCGGGATGCGTCATCCGCTTGGTGCCGTGGGTTCGCTCGTGCACCCGGTGGTCGTTCCACCCGGTCCGGAATTCGGGACTTTTGATGGTCAGCTCCCCGACGAGTTCGTTGAGCTGCGGGTCGTCGGGAGCCCGGCCGGCGTAGAAGCGGAGCGTGCCGACAACCTCGGCCGCGACGGTGCGCCAGTCGAGGAAGGCTTCGCGGGCGTCCGGGTCGAGGAATATCCATCGAGCGTAGTTGCGATGCCGGGGCGGGAGTTTCGTCCAGTCGGTGAGCAGCGCCCGGGCCAGCGGGTTGGCGGCCAGGACGTCGGTGCGGCGGCCGAGGATGAGGGCGGGGTGTTCGGTCATCGAGGCGATCATCTGCAGCATCGCCGGCCGGACCCGCTGGGCCGGCAGTTTCCCGATGCGGCGCCGGGCGGGACGGGCCAGGTCGGCGAGGTGAGCACGGCCGGCGGCCTCGAGTTGGAAGACGCAGGCCAGCGCGTCGACCACCGCCTCGGAGGGCGTGCTGTGCCGACCCTGCTCCAGACGGGTGTAGTAGTCGGCGCTGACGCCGGCGAGCTGGGCGACCTCTTCACGGCGCAGGCCGCTGACCCGCCGATCGGTTGCCGACGCCGGCCGCGTGATCCCGACGGTCTCCGGCGCCGTGCCGGCTCGGCACGCGCGCAGGAACTCGCCCAGGTTTGCGTTCGCCGCCATGTTCCCATGATCGCGCCGTGGAACGCCTGCTCCAAGGGGCCGGGTGGGCAGGTCGTTCCCTGGTACGGCTGGGCCAGCTGAGGGGTGTGAGGGCCGGAGCCCGCGCCGCAGGCTGGATCCGTCAACGGAATGTTTGAGGAGATCCCGATGTCTTATCCCGCCACCGGCCCGGCCACGTGGTTCGTCACCGGCACGTCCCGCGGCCTCGGCCTGGAGCTGATTGCCCAGCTGCTGCGGCGCGGCGACAACGTCGTGGCCACCACTCGCTCGCTCGAGCGCCTCGAGACGGCCCTGGGTTCGGCGGACCGGTCCCGGCTGCTGCCACTCGAGGTGGACCTGGTCGACGAGGCCGCAGTCGCCGGGGCGGTCGAGGCGGCCAGGGAGCGGTTCGGCGCGATCGACGTGGTGGTCAACAACGCCGGCTACGGCTTCCTCGGCGCGGTCGAAGAGGTCACCGACGCCGAGGCCCGGCAGATGTTCGACGTTCAGATCTTCGGAGTCTGGAACGTGCTGCGCTCGGCACTGCCCGCGATGCGGGCCCGGCGAAGCGGCCACATCATCAACATTTCCTCGATCCTCGGGCTGACCGCGTTTCCGGGCTGGGGTCTCTACTGCGCCGGTAAGTACGCCCTGGAGGGACTGACCGAGTCGCTGGCCGCGGAGGTCGCCGGTTTCGCGGTGAACGTCACGCTGGTCGAGCCCGGGTACACCCGGACCGATTTCCTGCGTGGCTCCTCTCTGGGTCTGCCGTCCAGCACGGTGGACGGCTACGACGCCATCCGGGAGATGACCAAGACGCACCTGGCGATGCCCGGCACGCAGCTCGGAGACCCGGTCAAGGCGGCCACCGCCATCATCGGCGTCGCCGTGTCAGGCAAGGCGCCGATGCACCAGCTGCTCGGTTCGGACTCTTATGGCCTGGCCAAGGCCCGGATCGAGTCGCTCACCAACGACGTCGAAGCCGGCCGCGAGCTGGCCTTCACCACCGACGTCCCCCACGCATGACGCTTGAGCCGGACGCGGCCCCGCCGCGGCCTTCGACCGTCGACCGGATCTACGTTTTGGACGGCGGTCAGGCCCACGTCCGGGACATTTCCCCGTGGTCGCCCGGCGTCGGGGTCCGGGAGTCACGCGTCTTCAGCGACAACGCCTACCTGATCGTGCATGGCGGCGACCTACTCGTGTGGGACTCCGGCGTGGACGACGCGCTGATCGACAGTCCCGGGGGCGAGGTCGTCGCCCACGACGTTCGCGGCGTCAAGCGACGCTCGCTCGTCTCCCAGTTCGCCGAACTCGGCGTCGACCCCGCCAGGGTCACCGACGTGGCGTTTTCGCACGCGCACTTCGACCACGTCGGGAACAGCCGGCTCTTCTCGGGCGCCGTCTGGTACGTGCAGCGTCCGGAATACGAGGCGATGTTCGGCCCCGACCCCGGCGCCTACGGCTTCCTCCCGCGTCTCTACGAGACGATGCTGCACAACCAGACGGTGCTCTTGGACGGCGATCGCGACATCTTTGGCGACGGCTCAGTCACCGTCCTCTCGACGCCCGGCCATACCCCAGGGCATCAGTCGCTGCTGGTCCGGCTGCCCCGAACCGGGCCGGTGATTCTCAGCGGCGACGTCGCCCATTTCGCTGAGAACTTCGAGCAGCGGCGAGTGCCCACCTTCAACGCCGACCACGCCGCCAGCCTCCGCTCGATGGAACGCATCGACGCCCTTTGCCGCGACGAGGGCGCTCAACTGTGGATCAATCACGACCTCGCCCAGAGCGACGCGCTCCCGCACGCCCCCGCGCCGATCGAGTGAGGCCCCTGTCGAGCGCAGCCGACCGGGCCGCGGCCAACGCCGACGAGCCGGCGCTGCTCGCCCCGGCAGCACCGCGCGACAACACCGCCGTCGCGCCAGGAGGGAGCGCGCCCCCCAGCTGAGACGGACGGCGCCCAACACCGCTGATCGACCGGGGACCACCCCTCCGAACATCCGCAATTCCGACGCGGAGAGCGTTGATCGACGACAAATCGTTCCTACGGTCGCCGGTGGTAGGAACGATTTGTCGTCGTGCACGAACGTCCAGTCGAGAGTGGCCGGTCAGACCACTAGCGGGACCGCTCCGGAGGTGACGTCTCGGACGCCCTTGGCCGCGGGTGCGCTCCGGACGCGCTCGAAGGTGGGGCTCAGGTGCTCCGCGCCGCCCGACACCGTGCGGGGCCCGTCGGGTGGGCGCCGTCACGGTGCGAAGCTTCGCCGGAGTTCGCGCTGTCATCCGGCCGCGCGCACGGGGGCCGTTCCCACAGGCGTCCGAAGGCGTCCGCGACCTGTTCCCGGATGCCGACGGCGCCCGCGCCGAGGTCCCGTGGCCGGTGCACCCCGGCCTGGCCACCCTCTGCCGCCGGTCCCTGATGCCCGGTCCCTGACGCCCGGTCCCTGACGCCCGGCCAGGCGGAGGCCCCAGTCGACCTCGCCCGCCGCAGGCTCACTCGGCAGGAGACGCACTGACAGGCACCTTCATCAAGCCAGTCGCTATTTCAGGTGGCGAGAAGGCGAGATCAGTCCCTCGGGATCAAGGGTTCGACGGACGGTATCGAGACGAGCTGCGACGACGGGCGGATAGGCCTCGGGAACCTGGACCCGCCCGTCGCAGAACGACGCCACGCTCTGGCCGGCGTCCACGGGTTTGGTGGTGGCGAGCACTCGGGTGAGCGCCGCTTCGACAGGTCCGGTGGTCGTATCGTCCTTGGCCGGACCAAGTGCGTGCAGTGTCAAGTCTCCGGGGCAGGACGTCAACGCTCCTGAAATGTCCGACGGGGGAGCGGTCACGTGGCGCAGTTCCACTTTGACGAGAGGCGAGTCAGGAGAGATCTCAGCCTCGGCGAGAATCGTGAGCGCATGCTCGCCGGCCTCGGCGCGGAGCCATCGTCCGGTCCCCAAGGCAGGAACCGGTACGGGCGGATCGAGGTGGATGGTCGTCAGTCGCTTGTCGTCGCAGGCGCCGAGCGTATCGAGCGAGGGATCCGGTAGCGATGCCAGCGCATGGCGCAGCGTCTGCATGGCGGCCTCCCCGCCGATCGTGGCGGCGGACAGGTGCACGACCGGCTTTCCCCGCAGATGCTCCGGGACGAACGGAGCGTCCGGGGCTTTCAGAATTCCGAGTGCGCTGGTCAGCGAGGGGTCGAGGTCGGGGAGCGCCCGACCCCAGGCCGGGATGATCGCCTCGGCGTGATCTGCACTCCAGAGCATCAGGCCGGCATGAAGATCGTTCGCGGGGAACAGGCGGAGCTCGAGTTGGGTCGCGATGCCGACGCCGCCCCCTCCGCGCCAACCCCACAACACTTCGTCGTGGTGCGTGTCGTCGGCGTGGAGCCGGCGACCGGTGGCGTCGATCACGTCGACGGACAGCAGTGAGGCGCTGGCCAGCCCGTGGGGACGCGTCATCCAGCCGACGCCCCCGAGTGCCGTGTATCCGGCCACACCGACGTCACCCGCGGTACCGCCTGGCGCGAGCAGGCCGTGTCGAAACGCGGCGGCGTTGATCTTCGCGAATGTGGCGCCCGGCCCGGCACGGACCACCCGGGCCTGAGCGTCGACCTCGACGTTGTCGAGCGCGGAGAGATCGAGCAGCACCTGGTCCGACGTGATGTCGACGGCCGCACCGTGGCCGGTGGCCTGCACCGCGACCTTCACGCCTGCGTCTGCCGCGGCCCGCACGCAGACGGTGACGTCGTCCGGGTGATGAGCCCGCACCACGGCTAGCGGGCGCTGTACCGAACGCGCATTACGAGGAGTCGTTGCGCGCTCGTAGGGCTCCGAACCGGAAGCGAAGACCCGGCCTGGTAACAGCGCGGCCCCGAAATCAGTCACGGTCCTGCACCCCTCTTCCGGACGGCATTATATGAACGCTCCGTACAGTAACTCGCCCCGTCGTGATCGTCCATCGAGCGCCGGCTTGTAGGCTGCGTATGTGGGTGGGCAACCTCCCGAGGTCACCCCTCGGCCAGGCCGGGGCCGACGGCCGTCCCAGCAAGTCCGCGCGCGGATTCTGGCCGCCGCCGACGAACTCCTGCGACGCGAGGGCATGGCGGGCTTCACGATGGAGGGCGTGGCCGCGCTCTCCGGTGCCAGCAAAGTGACGATCTACAAGTGGTGGGCCACGAAAGGTGTCCTGGCGCTGGAGGCTTACGCCGCGAGTGTCGACCCCGTTCTGGGCATGCCTGATACCGGCGACATCGAAGCCGACATCGTGGTGCACTTGAAAACCTTCGTCGGGCTGCTGCGGAATACGACCGCAGGAAAGGTCACGGCCGAGTTGCTCGGCGCGGCCCAGACCGATCCGGAGATGGCCGCTGCCTTCCGCCGCATTTACCTCGAGCCACGACGGTCGATCGGCATCCGTGCTCTTCGCGATGCCCAGGAAAGACGGCAGATCCGCATCGACGTCGATCTCGAAGTCGTATCCGACCAATTGTGGGGAGCCTGCATGTACAGACTCCTCACCGGGTCGGGGCCGTTGGACGACGACTTCGTCGGAATGCTGGTCGGGAACGTCATGGTCGGCATCAGACCCGGGAACGGTCGCGCGCCGAGTCCGTCCCCAGCCCGTTGATCAGCAGTCGGTGGCAAGGGGCTGCCTTCCCGTCGCGTCACCTCAACGGGGCTACCCGAGCTCCCACAGTCGGGCGACCCCATCGTCGCCGCCGGTGGCCAGGAGGGTCCCGTCGGGGCTGAATGTCACCGTTCGGGCCGCTTGGACCAGGTCGTCGTGGCCTCTCAGCGGAGCGCAGACCTGTTCACCGGTCGCCGGATCCCACAGCAACACCGTCCCGTCCTCGCCGGCGGAGGCGAGCAGTGAGCCGTCAGGGCGAAACGCCACCGCGTTGACGCTGCTCCGATGGCCGGTGGGCGAGGACCGGATCCGCTCGCCGGTCGTGGGATCCCACCATTGCACGGTGGAGCCGACAGTGCCGAAAGCCAGCAGAGTGCCGGCCGGATTGAACGCGACCGAATTGACGCTTCCGTCGTTGCCGTCGAGCGGAGAGCAGAGCAAGCCGTGCCTGGCCAATTCCCAGAGCCTGACGGTGCCGTCGAAGCCGCCGCTGGCGAGCACGGTGCCGTCCCGATTGAATGCCACCGTCAGGATCCAGTGCCCATGGCCGCGGAGCGGGGTTCCGACTTTGGTCCGAGTTTCGGGGAGACGGCCGGCCCGTCGGCTGTTGCGGTCCGGGGATTCTGACGGCAGGCCCGCGGCGGGGCCTGCCGCTCATGATTGTTGTCTGGCGTCTTCTCGGCGTTCTGCGTTGCCCAGGGCGATATAGAAGTCCCGCAGCTTTTGGTCGGTGTCCAGTTGTCGCGTCAGAGCATCGTCGGCGGCTGCGGCCGCCCGGGCCAGTACGCCGTCCAGGGCGTTGTCGCCTTCAGGGCCCATCGTGGACCTCCTCTCGTGTGGCCTGTCCGTGGCCGCGTATCAGCTTGCTCCGGAGTGCACGTCGGGCGAACCGGAGGTGAGACCTGACGGTTGAGGATGGCTTCTCGAGAAGCTGCGAGATCTCCTTCGGGGTGTAGCCGTCCATGCTCAGCGCTACGACGAAGCGTTGCGCCGGCGGCAGGCTCGCCAGGGCGGCTCGTACCTCTTGAACTTCGGCGCGGTACTCGAAGTGTGTCGTCGCCACGGGTTCGGCAGCGGTTCGCTCGGTTGGCTTCTCGCGTGCGGCTCGTGCGCGTTCGCGGAGGAAGTACCGCATCGCGACCTTGCGGACGTAGGGGTCCGGCGTACTGATCCTCGGCCAGTGGCGGAATGCTGCCTCCATCGCCGACTGGATGGCGTCGTGCGCCTCCACGCCGGTCGCGCCGGAGAAGATCAGCCATCGGACGAGGCGGACGTAGTTGCTGCGGAAGTACTCGTCGAAGTGGGTGTTCTGCTGGTCGGCGGCATGCTCGGGGGAGGTAGACATCGAAGGCTTCGCCTTCCTGTGAGGGGTGGACATGCGTCGTGCGTGGCGCTTGCCTCGGGCTGCCATCCGCACGTCCGGACCCCCTCGGACGTTTGATCGCTGCAATGGTCTTCCCGCGCGTAGCACCAGGACGGTGTGCACCCCTCCAGCGCACTATCCTGTAAAACCTTCATGACCCTAAGTGTCGATAGCGCTCGGTTCCGTGCAAGCCTCGGCGCGATTTCGGCAAGCACACGCGAACGCGATCGCGGTCCCGACGGATGCTGCCGCCGTGATCATGGTGATGACCAGCGACTCTGTCGCGAGATACGTCGCCGACAGGCCGGCTAGTACGGCGTTGCCCACCACGATGGCATCGTCCACTGTCGGGCGCTTCGCGTCCGTGTCGTCTTGGCGCACCGGTCCCGACATGTGCTCTCCCTCGTAGGTCGACCTGACCGGGAGAAGTGCCGTCGATCGCGCGCTCCGTGCAGTCCGTCGTCCGCGGTACGGCGCGGGAATCCGGGCGCGCGGAGGCGCCGAACCATGAATCGGCGCCGCGATCAAACCTCGACCAGGAGCTCCGCCAGCAGTTCGTACGAGCGCAGCCGGGCGGCGTAGTCCGGGGCCGGGGTGGCGATGATGAGTTCGTCGGCCTCGGTGGCGTCGACCAAGGCTTGAAGGCCCCGCGCCACGACATCGGGGGCGCCGACCGTGAGGCGGTCGGCCATCGCCTCGCGCGCGGCCGGGAACGACGGGGAGGCGGCGAACTCCTTGACCTCTTCCGGCGACGTCGGGGACGGTCGGCCGGAGCGCAGCTTGGCCATGTTCAGCGTCCAGAACGCGGCGAACTCGTCGGCGTCGGCCGGGTCCGTGGTCGCGAACGCGATCGTCGAGACGCTGCTGCGGGGCTCCGCCAGGAACTCCGACGGACGGAAGTCGCGCCGGTACGCCCGCAGCACGGGGCCGGCGATCTCCGGGTTGATCTGGTGCGCGAAGCTCGCCGCCAGCCCGTTCACGGCCGCGAACCGGGCGCCGTAGTCGCTGGAACCCAGCACCCACAAGTCGGGCAAGGATGGCACGACCGGTGTCGCCTGGACCCGCGCGAACGGGTGGTCGGCCGGGAACCCGTCGGTCAGGAACGCCAGCAGCTCACCCATGAGCTGCGGAAAGTCGTTCCCCATCACCTTCTCCTCGGAGCCCCGCAGCGCCAACGCGGTGAGCCCGTCGGTGCCCGGCGCGCGCCCCAGACCCAGGTCGATCCGGCCCGGGAACATCGCCTCCAGCGTCCGGAACATCTCCGCCACCTTGAGCGGGGCGTGGTTCGGCAGCATGATGCCGCCCGCTCCGACCCGGAGCGTCGAGGTCGCCGCCCCGATCCGGGCGATCAGGAGCTCGGGGGCGGTGCAGGCGAGCGTGGGCGAGTTGTGGTGCTCGGAGAACCAGATCCGCCGGTACCCCAGACGCTCCACGGTCTGCGCCAGCGAGACACTCGCCTCGATCGCGTCGTGTGCGGTACCGCCGTACGGAATCCCGACAAAATCCAGCACAGAGACAGCGTCCATGTCGATTTCAACCGCCCGCACCCGGCCGCATTCCCCACGCTAAGTTTCCCGGTATGAGTGCTGCTCCGGTCGCCAAGAAGGTTCCGTTCGTCCGTAGCTTCCACGGCGACGACGTCTCGGACGAGTACGCCTGGCTGGCCGACAAGGACGACCCAGACACGCTGCCGTACCTCAACGCCGAGAACGCGTATACCGCGGAGGCCACCGCGCACCTGGAAGGCCTCCGCGAGACGCTGTTCGACGAGATCAAGCGCCGCACGCAGGAGACCGACCTCTCGGTGCCCAGCCGCAAGGGCGACTGGTGGTACTTCTCCCGTACCGAAGAGGGCAAGCAGTACGGCATCCACTGCCGCCTGGCCGCCGACCCCGGCCAGATCGCCCCGCCCGACACGAAGGACGGCGCGTCCCTCCCCGGCGAGGTGATCCTGCTCGACGAGAACGCGGTCGCCGGCGACAAGGCGTTCCTGTCGCTCGGCACGTTCGACGTCAGCCCCGACGACCGCCTGCTCGCGTACTCCACCGACTTCGCCGGTGACGAGCGCTTCACGCTCCGGGTCAAGGATCTGAGCACCGGCGAAGACCTCGCCGACGAGGTGCCGAACACGTCCTACGGCACCGCCTGGTCCTCCGACGGCACCGAGCTCTTCTACCTCACGGTCGACGACGCCTGGCGTCCCGACAAGGTGTGGCGGCACACCGTCGGCACGCCCGCCGACCAGGACACGGTGATCTTCTCCGAGTCCGACGAGCGGTTCTGGGTCGGCGTCGGGTCGTCCCGCAGCGAGGCGTACGTCGTCGTCCAGACGAGTAGCAAGACCACCAGCGAGGTGCACGTTCTCTCGGCCGGGGCACCCCGGGACGAGCTGCGGCTGATCGCCGCGCGCCGTGACGGCGTCGAGTACTCGGTGGATCACCAGGCCGCCGCGGGCGCCCGGCCCGAGCGCTTCCTGATCCTGCACAACGACAACGCCGAGAACTTCGAGCTGGCGACCGCCCCGATCGACGACCCGGCCGACTGGACGCCGCTGATCCCGCACGACCCCGCGGTGCGCCTCTCCGACGTGGACGCGTTCGCCGGCCACGTCGTCGTCCACCTGCGCAAGGACGGACTGACCGGACTGCGGGTCCTCGGCGACGGCGAGTCGCCCCGCGACCTGTCGTTCCCGGAGGCGGTCTACACGGTCGAGCCGGCCGGGAACCCCGACTACCGCACGACCCAGTTCCGGCTGCACTACACGAGCCTGGTGACGCCGGACTCGGTGTTCGACTGCGACCTGGAGACCGGCGAGCTGACGCTGCGGAAGCAGCAGCCGGTGCTCGGCGGGTACGACCCGGAGCAGTACCAGCAGTTCCGCGAGTGGGCGACGGCGCCCGACGGCACGAAGGTGCCGCTCTCGATCGTGGCCAGGAAGGACACGCCGCGCGACGGCACGGCGCCGTGCCTGCTCTACGGCTACGGCGCGTACGAGATCAGCATGGATCCGTGGTTCTCGGTGGCCAGGCTCTCGCTGCTCGACCGCGGCTTCGTGTTCGTGGTCGCGCACGTCCGCGGTGGCGGTGAACTGGGGCGACACTGGTACGACGACGGCAAGCTGATGCACAAGATGAACACGTTCACCGACTTCGTCGCGGCCGCGCACGCGGTCGTCGAGAGCGGGTGGACGTCGGTGCCACGGTTGGTCGCGCGCGGCGGCAGCGCCGGTGGGCTGCTGATGGGCGCGATCGCGAACCTGGCTCCGGAGTCGTTCCGGGCGATCGTCGCCGACGTGCCGTTCGTGGACGCACTCACGTCGATCCTCGATCCGTCGCTGCCGCTCACGGTCACCGAGTGGGAGGAGTGGGGCGACCCGCTGCACGACCCGGAGGCGTACGCGTACATCCGCGCCTACGCGCCGTACGACAACGTCGAGGAGCGTCCCTACCCGGCGATCCTGGCGCTCGCGGGCCTGAACGACACCCGGGTGCTCTACCACGAGCCGGCGAAGTGGGTGGCTCGCCTGCGAGCGGTGGGAGCCGAGAACGTGCTGCTGCGGACCGAGATGGGCGCCGGGCACTCCGGGCCGAGCGGGCGGTACGACGCGTGGCGCGAGGCGGCGTTCGCCACCGCCTGGATCATCGACGTCGTGGGCTAGTTCATCTTCGTCTGGCACACTTCCGCTCGCTGAACGGACGGTGAACGCCAGGAGGAGCCCCGATGACACAACCGGTCGGTCGTGTGCACGCCGCGATCTCGCGCCGGATCCCGCATCTCCCGGATGCGGCCGGCCCGGTTTCCGGGCTGACCGGCGGGGACGGGCCGCCGCTGTCGGTGCTGTTCGTCGGGGACTCCTCGGTGGCCGGCGTTGGTGCCGGCCACCACGGCGAAGCGCTGGCCGGCCAGTTCTCGGCCGCGCTCGCCGAGCGCACCGGGCGACCGGTGGCCTGGGAGGTCCTGGCCCGGAGCGGCGACACGGTCCGCGGGATCACGGCGTTGGTGGGCGCGGCCGGGTCGGTCGACGCCGACCTGGTGGTGCTGTCCGCGGGCACGAACGATGCGTTGCGCTTCCGGCGCCCGTCTGCCTGGCGGGCCGACGTTTCGGTTCTGGTGGACGCTCTGCGAGCGCGGATCGGCCGGCCGGTGCCGGTGCTGCTGGTGAGCATTCCGCCGGTGCACCGGTTCGGGTCGCTGCCGCGCGTGTTCCGCTGGTCGATCGGCGGGTACGCGCGGCTGCTCGACCGGCAGCTGGCCCGGCTCTGCGCGTCGGAGCCGGGGTTGTGCCACTTGCTGACCGGGCCGCTACCGGTGGACACGGCCCAGTTCTTCGCGATCGACCGCTTCCACCCGTCGCCGCTGGGTTACCGCACCTGGGCGCGCCTCCTGGCCGCCGCCGCCGTGGTGCACGGCCCGGTGCGGACCACGCTGACGGCCGAGCGCGCCGCCCTGTGACAGCAGCGTGCCGTGCGCGTCAGCGCGAGCGCGCTCCTCGTCCGTAGAGGGAGCGCATCGTGCGCGTCAGGAGCGCGTTGGTCTTGTCGGTGCGGGTGAAGCTGTAGATCGCCATCGGGAGGCCGAAGCGCTGGCGGGCGATCGCCTTCGGGCGGGCGAACTCGCGCAGGCCGTCCTCGCCGTGGATGCGGCCGAAACCGGAGTCGCCGACGCCGCCGAACGGCAGCGACGCGACGCCCGCGAACGAGACGACCGAGTTGACCGCGGTCATCCCGGACCGGATCCGACGGGCGAGCTCGACCCCGCGACGCTTCGAGAACACCGCGGCGCCGAGGCCGTAGGGCGTGCCGTTGGCGCGCTCGACGGCCTCGTCCATGTCTTTGACCTTGCTCACGGTGAGCGTGGGCCCGAACGTCTCCTCCTGGACGGCCGCGGCGTCTTCCGGGACGTCGGTGAGCACTACCGGGCTGACGAACGGCCCGCTCACCGATTCGGCGCCGCCGACGACGGCCTTACCGCCGCGGGCGAGCGCGTCGTCGACGTGCCGTCGGATCACGTCGAGCTGCGACGGCATCGTGGCCGGGCCGTAGTGGGCGTCGGCGGCCTCGCCGGGCGTGACGCTCTGGGCGACGGCGGTGAGCTTGGCCAGGAACGGCTCGTACACGGCCTCGTGGACGTACACCCGCTCGATGCCGATGCAGGTCTGCCCGCCGTTCGACATGCCGCCCCAGACGGCGGCGTCGGCCGCGGCGTCCAGATCGGCGTCGGCGTCGACCAGCAGCGGATCCTTGCCGCCGCACTCGATCAGCACCGGCGTCAGGGTGGCCGCGGCGGCGGCCATGATCTTCTTGCCGGTCGCCGTCGACCCGGTGAACGCGATCTTGTCGACACCGGCCGTCGTCAGCGCCGCACCGGTCTCGCCGCCGCCGTGGACGCTGGTCAGCACCGGGTGCTCGGGGACGATCTCGGCGAACGTGTCGACCAGCCACTGACCGACCAGCGGGGTGTACTCGCTCGGCTTGAACACCACCGCGTTGCCCGCGGCCAGCGCGTACGCGATCGAGCCCATCGGCGTGAACGCCGGGTAGTTCCACGGCCCGATCACGCCGATGACACCCAGCGGCGCGTACTCGAGCGTGGCCGCGATGTTCGACGCGAGCATCCCGGACGCCACCCGCCGCGGCCCCAGCACTTTCGACGCCTTCTTCGCGGCCCAGTCGATGTGGTGGACGACCAGAAGGAGCTCGAGCATCGCGTCGTCGGTCGGTTTGCCGTTCTCGCGGTGCATCAGGTCGGTGATCTCGTCCAGGCGCTGGGTGATCGTCGCCCGCCACCGCAGCAGCCGGGCCCGGCGTCCGGCGTAGCCGAGGCCGGCCCACCAGACCGCGGCCGCCCGGGCCGCTTCGACCGCCGTGCCGACGCCGGCGGCGTCGCTGACCGGGACGCGGCCGACCTCCTCGCCGGTGACCGGGCTCGACGAGACGAGGAACCCGTCGACGAACGCCGGAGTGCCGGGACGTTCGGTAGAGGTCTGGTCGGTCACGGTCATCGGGACCTCCTGCGGAGGGAGTGGTTGGCCGCGAGTCTAGGACGCTTGCGTCGCGCCGGTGGGCCGAACTTGACTCGCGAGTAACCCAGGTGACTCGGTTCAGATGGGGGCAAGCCCCCGTAAGCGGTGTGATGCGGGCCATGGTTCGGCCCAGGTTACTGATCGGTATGTCAGGCTCCTCGGCATCCACGGCCAGCTAGGAGAGGGGCGACCGTGTCCAGGGACTTCACGCGCATCGGAATCATCGGTCTGGGAACGCTGGGAGCGGAACTCGCGGAGGTTCTCTCCCGCGCCGGCTTCGACGTAGTGGGGGTGGACACGGACGCGGCCGCCCGGGCACGGGTTTCCGTTCCGGTGTCGGCCTCGGTGGACGCGGTCGCGGACGCCGGCCTCGTGATCGAGGCCGTGCCCGAGCGGCTCGAGCTCAAGCAGCGAGTGCTCGGGGAGTTGTCGGCGACACTCCGGCCGGACGCGGTGCTGGCGACGACGGCGTCGGCGCTGTCGGTGACGGAACTGGCGGTGGCGGTCGAGCACCCGCGCCGGGTCCTGGGGCTGCACGTCGTCGGGGACACGTTCGTCGAGGTCGTGCGGACGGTGTTCACCGACCCCGACGTCGTCGACGACGTGCTCGACCTCCTCGCCGGTCGGCTGGGGCGGCAACCGCTGGTCGTCGGGGACCGGCCGGGGCTGATCACGTCGTCGCTGCTGTTCGGGTATCTGAACCAGGCGGTGTCGTTCGTGGAGTCCGGTTACGCGACCCGCGACGACGTCGACGCGGCGATGCGGTACGGCTGCGGACTGCCGTCCGGGCCGCTGGCCGTCGTCGACCGGATCGGGCTCGACACGACGTTCGACGTGCTGACCGCGTTGCACGCGCACAGCGGCGACCGGCGGCACGCGCCGTCGCCGCTGCTCAAGCAGATGATCGCCGGTGGTCTGCTCGGAGTGAAGGCCGGGCGCGGCTTCTATACCTATGTGGACGGCTCGGTGGCGCCGGATCCGTCCGCGGGCGCGGTGGACGCCGACCTCGTGCGGACCGTGCGGAAGGTCGGCGTGGTCGGGTCGGGGACGATGGCGACCGGCATCATCGAGGTGTTCGCCAAGGCCGGGTACCCGGTCACGTTCGTGACCCGGAGCGCCGCGAAGAGCGACGCGGTGCTGGCCGCGCTGACGAAATCGCTCGAGCGGGCGGTCGTCAAGGGCAAGCTCGCGTCCAGCGAAGAGGTCCTGGCGCGGGTGACCGGCAGCGCGACCTACGACGACCTGGCCGACGTCGACCTGGTCGTCGAAGCGATCGTCGAGGACCTCACGGTGAAGCGCGAACTGTTCGCGACGCTGGACGCGGTCTGCAAACCGGGCGCGGTGCTGGCGACGACGACGTCGAGCCTGCCGGTGATCGAGTGCGCGACCGCGACGAAGCGTCCGCAGGACGTCGTCGGACTGCATTTCTTCAACCCGGCGCCGGTGATGAAACTGGTCGAGATCGTCTCGACGGTGTCGACCGCTCCGGACGTGCTGGCGACCGCGCACGCGGTGACCCGTGTGCTGAAGAAGCATCCGGTCGATTGCCGGGACCGGTCCGGGTTCATCGTGAACGCGCTGCTGTTCCCGTACCTGAACGACGCGGTCGCGATGCTGGACGCGCACTACGCGGACGCGGACGAGATCGACACCGCGATGACGCTCGGGTTCGGGTATCCGATGGGGCCGTTCGCGTTGCTGGACGTCGTGGGGCTGGACGTGTCGCTGGCGATCCAGAAGGAGTTGCACGCGGAGTTCCACGAGCCCGGGTTCTCCCCGTCGCCGCTGCTGTCGCACCTGGTCGCGGCGGGGTATCTGGGACGCAAGACGAAGCGTGGGTTCCGGGACTACGCGCGGAAGTGACTTACCCGGGTGGCGGGAACGATTCAGCGATGCGGCACGCTGTGTAAGCGTGGGACGGCACAACCATCAGCGGCGCCGGGGGCGGGAGACCGACCCCGGTCCTCGCGAGCCCTACGTACCCGTCGTCGACACGGTCGAGGACGGGTGGGTCGTGCGTCAGCTGGCCGGTTCGTCGGCCGGGAAGACGTACCGGTGCCCGGGTTGCCAGCAAGAGGTCCGTCCTGGTACCGCGCACGTGGTCGTCTGGCCGGAGTCGGGAGCCTGGGCCGGCCAGGCCGGCCCCGACGACCGGAGGCACTGGCACTCGCCGTGCTGGGCGCGGGCGGCCCGCTCAGGACGACGCTGACAGGCGTCCGGCGCTCGGGGTGGCTGGTGGGAGGATCGACGGGTGGCCCGTATCAGCGCTAACTCTGTTCTGCCGGCCGAGCGCCGGGACATCACGTTGCAGACGGCGGACGGGCTGACGCTCGTCGGGGAGCTGGCCCTCCCGGTGGGCCGGCCGCCGGCGGCGACGCTGGTCTGCCTGCACCCGCTGCCGACCCACGGCGGCATGATGGACAGCCATCTCTTCCGCAAGGCCGCTCAGCGCCTCCCCGCGCTGGCCGGCGTCGCCGTGCTCCGGTTCAACACGCGGGGGACGACGTCGGAGCGGGGGACGAGCGAGGGAACGTTCTCCTCGGCCGTCGACGAGCGTTTCGACGTCGCGGCCGCCATCGAGTACGCGGAGTTCGAGGAGCTCCCGAACCCGTGGATCGTCGGCTGGTCGTTCGGCACCGACCTCGCGCTGATGTACGGGTGCGATCCGGGCATCGTCGGCGCGATCCTGCTCTCGCCCCCGCTGCGCTTCAGCCGCCCGGAGCACCTCCGCGTCTGGGCGGAGTCCGGGAAGCCGGTGACGGCCCTCGTACCCGAGTTCGACGACTTCCTGCGCCCGGACGAGGCCCGGGTCAAGTTCGAACCGCTCACCCAGGCAGAAATCGTCCCCGTGGCCGGTGCGAAGCACCTCTGGGTGGGCTATGCGGAGCGGGTACTCGACGAAATCGTCGCGCGAACCGTGTCAACCGACGTGGTGCCGCTCCCACGCGAATGGGACGGACCCATGGAAACTGGAGATGCCAGCCAGTACGCAGACCGGACCGTGGCTGCGTTCGCGGACGTGCCGCGACCGGAGCCGCAGGACTAACCAGGGGGAACCGTGACGGTCGAGCTGACCTACCAGGAGAGCGGGCACGGCACGCCGTTGGTGCTGCTCCACGCGTTCCCGCTCTCTTCGGCGATGTGGGCCACCCAGCACTGGCTGCTGGCCGACACGTGCCGGCTGATCACGCCCGACCAGCGCGGCTGGGGCGATTCCCCGCTCGGCGACGAAGAGCCCTCGATGGACGTCCTGGCGGACGACCTGGCGCTGCTGCTCGACGATTTGAAGCTCGAGAAGGTCGTGCTCGGGGGCTGCTCGATGGGTGGGTACGTCACGATGGCATTCCTGCGGCGGTATCCGGAGCGGGTGCTCGGGCTGGTGCTCGCGAACACGAAGGCGTCGGCCGACAACGAGAAGGCGGCGGCGAACCGGATCGGGATCGCACACGCGCTGGAGCACACCCGGTCGGCGGAGCCGCTGATCGAGAACATGTTCGGCAACCTGCTGGGCAAGACGACGCAGACGACGAAGCCCGCGGTCGCGGAGGCGGCGCGGGCGGCGATCCTGGCCGCGCCGGTGGGTGCGGCCGCGTGGGCGCAGTACGCGATGGCGTCGCGGGCCGACTCGTTCGAGGTGCTGCGGGGAGCGAACGTTCCGGCGCTGATCATCTCGGGCGAGGAGGACGCGCTGATCACCGACGCCGACGTGTCGGCGTTGGCTTCCGCGTTGCCGGACGCGCAGGTGGTCGAGATCCCGCATGCCGGCCACCTGACCGCGATCGAGGACCCGACCGCGTTCGACGGCGCGGTCCGTACGCTGCTGGCCCGCGTCTGAGCGGGCAGGCGTCTGAGCGGGCAGGCGTCTGAGCGGGCAGGCGTCTGAGCGGGCAGGCGTCTGAGCGGGCAGGCGTCTAAGCGGGTTTGCCGTCCCGACGGTCGTCCCGTCGGTCGTCGCGGCGGTCGGCGCGCCAGGTGAGGTCGAGGGTCGGTCCGACGCCGACCGTTGCACGCTCGTCGTCGAGCAGGCCCAGCGAGCGGGTCGTCCGCTGCCGCCCCGAGCGGTCTGCGTCGTCGGCCGCCCGGCCGTTTCCTGCCACTGCTTCCGATCCGGACGAGGGAGCAGCCGGCGTTTGCGGAGCCACCCCGCTCTCGGACCCGCCTCCGTGGGGGGAGGTGGCTTGAGAGGTGGCGGGTTGCGTTCCGGCGGGTTGCTGGCCGGTGGGTCGCGCTGCGGTGGGTTGCGCTCCGGCGGGGTGCGTTCCTCCGGGGTGCGTTCCTCCGGGGCGCGCGCCGGTGGGTTGCTCGCCGGTGGTTCGCGTTGCGGTGGGTTGCGCTCCGGTCGGTTGCGTTCCTCCGGGTCGCGTTGCGGTGGGTTGCGTTCCGCCGGGTCGCGCGGCGGTGGGTTGCGTTCCGCCGGGTCGCGCGGCGGTGGGTTGCGGGGCAGCGCGCTGGGCGGGAGCGGGGTGCGAGGGGGCGTTGTACTCAGAAGCGGGGTGCATGGAGGCACTGTGCGCAGGGGTGGGGTGCGCGGGGGCGTTGTACCCGGAAGCGGGGTGCATGGAGGCACTGTGCGCAGGGGTGGGGTGCGCGGAGGTGGGGTGCGCTGGGGTGGGGTGCGCCGGGGTCGGGTGCGCGGGGGCGGAGTGCGCGCCGGGGGTACGGGGTTGGTCGGCAGCGCGCGGGCCGGCTGATTGGGCGGCGGGCCGGGGGTCGGCCGATCGGTGGTCGGTGGGTCGCGGGCTGGTGGGGTGCGGGCTGGCGGCCAGCCGGGCGCCCAGGCTTTGGCGCGGGGGAGCGGGTTCGTCGCTCCCGCCCGGCCCAGCCGACATCCGGACCCCGGCCCTGCTCGACGCGGCCTCGTTCACCGCGCCGCTGGCCGGTGCGGCCCCGTTCGACGCGGCCCCGTTCGGTGCGGCCCTGTTCGACCCGGTCCCGTTCGGTGCGGCCCCGCCCGGCCCGGCTCCGTAGGACGCGATGCCGCTTGATGCGGCTCCGTTTGAGGCGGCTCTGTCCGACGCACCGCCGTTTGCCGCGCCGCCGTCCGGCGCGGTGCTGCCGCTGTCGGAGGTGGCCCCGTTCAATGCGGCGCTGTTAGGTGCGGCTCTGTTCGAGGCGGCTCTGTCCGAGGCGGCTCTGTCCGAGGCGGCTCTGTCCGACGCGCCGCCGTTTGACGCGCCGCCGTCCGGCGCGGTGCCGCCGCTGTTGGAGGCTGCCCCGTTCAGCGTGGCGCTGTTCGACGCGGTCCCGCCCGGCCCGGCTCCGTAGGACGCGATGCCGCTTGGCGCGATGCCGCTTGGCGCGATGCCGCTTGGCGCGATGCCGCTTGGCGCGATGCCGCTTGGCGCGGTCCCGCCTGATGCGGCTCCGTTCGATGCGGCTCCGTTTGAGGCGGCTCTGTCCGACGCACCGCCGTTTGCCGCACCGCGGTCCGGCGCGGTGCCGCCGCTGTTGGAGACGCCCCCGTTCGCCGTGGCGCTGTCTGACGCGGTCCCGCCTGATGCGGTCCCGCCTGATGCGGCGCTGTTAGGTGCGGCGCTGTTCGAGGCGGCCCTGTCCGACGCGCCGCTGTCCGACGCGCCGCTGTCCGACGCGCCGCTGTCCGACGCGCCGCTGTCCGAGGCGGCCCTGTTCGGCGCGCCGCTGTTCGGCGCGCCGCGGCCTGACCCGGTGCCGCCGATGTTGGATGCGGCGCCGTTTGACGCGGCGGTGTTTGACGCGCTGCTGTTCGACGCAGCGTCGTTCGCCGCGGCGCCGTCTGATGCGGCACCGTTCGGCGTGGGGGGGTCCGTCCGGAGCGTCCGGCTAGACGCAGGCCCGGACATCGACCCCTCAGGCCCATGCGCCTCAGGCCCGTGCGCCTCAGGCCGGTGCGCCTCGGACCCGTGCGCCTCAGACCCACGTGCCCCAGACCCACGTGCCTCGGACCCGCGTGCCTCAGGCCTCTGGGCCTCGGCCTTCTGGGCCTCGGGCTTCGCGGCCTCGGGCTTCGCGGCCTCGGGCTTCTGGGGCTCGGACGGTGTGTCGTCGTCGGCAGAGGTGTCCCTCGGCGCTTCCGGCTTCGACGCCTCGGAAGCCGCCGACGGCTCACCCTGCTCCCGCACGTCATCCCCCCGCGGCGCCTCAACCGAAGCCGAAGCCGGGGGCAGGGCCGGGGGCGGCGGTGCCATCGCGGAAAGACCGGCCAGCAGCCCCCCGCCGAGCCCGGACAGCGCGTCCTGCAGCCGGTTGAGCTCACCGTTGATCTGCTCGCGCCGCTCGATCAGCGCCGCGACCTCGGTGCGCAGCCGCTCCGCCTCCTTGCGCGCGCCGGCGACGGTCTTCTCCGCCTCCTCGCGCGCCTTTCGGGTGGTGGAGTGCGACTCCAGCCCCGCCTTCTCCTTCGTGTTGCGCGCCCGCAGCTCGGCGTCCCGCTGCATCGTCGCGCCCTTGGTGCGGGCGTCATCGAGGATCTTCTTGGCCCGCGAGTTCGCGTCCGCCGCGATGCGCTCCGCTTCGGCGACCGCGTTCGTGATCATCCGCTCGGCCCGGGCCGCCGCTTCCTCGGTCGCCGACCGCGACATCTCCTCGGCCTCGGCGTGCACCCGCGACGCGTACTCGTCGGCCTCGGCCGTCGCCGTCGTCGCCACCTGCGTCGCCTCCGACAGCAGCGTCGACGCCTTCTTCTCGGCCTTGCTCACCATCTCGGTCGACGACGCCTCGGCCGCCGCCGTCACCTCGACCGCCCGCTTCTCCGCGGCCGCCTGCCGGGCCGACGCCTCGGCCGTCACCCGGCGCGCGTGGTTGTCGGCGTCCCGGCGGGTCGTCGCCGCGTAGGTGTCGGCCGAACGCCGCACGGTGGTGCTGTGCTCGTCGGCCTCCTGGCGCGTGGTGTTCGAGTAGTCCTCGGACTCCCGCGCCACCCGCTCGGCGTGGTCGTCCGCGACCTTCATGGTCTCGTTCGCGATCGCCTCGGCCGCGGCGATCGTCTCGCCGGCCTTCTTCTCGGCCGCCTCGGTGAGCTCGTTCGCCCGCAGGCGCGCCACCATCTTGGCGCCGGCGACCGTCGTCGAGGCCTCCTGCTCGGCGGCGTTGAGCTTCTCCTGCGCCTCGCGGAGTGCGGACGCCGCCTCTTCCCGGTCGTCCTCGGCGTTCTTGATCAGTTCCTTGGCCTGGCCGCGCAGGTCGTTGGCCTTCTCTTGCGCCGTCCGGACCAGCTCGGCCGCCGTCGCCTCGGACTGCGCGATCGTCTCGGCGGCGGCCTCGTCGGCGTCGGCCACGGCCTGGGCCGCGGCGTCCTCGGCCTCGCGGGCGCGGCGGAACACGTCCGCGGTCGCCTCGGCGGCGTCGGCGGCCGCCTGGGCGGCCTGCTCGTGCGCCTCGGTGACGACCTCGTCGGCGCGCTGCTCGGCCTCGGCCGCCAAGGCCCTGGCCCGCTCCTCGGCGCCGGAGACCAGTGCGGCCGCCTTCTCTTCGGCGGCGCTGCGGACCGCGGCGGCGCGCCGCTCGGCGTCCGCCACCATCTCCTTGGAGCGCCGCTCGGCGCCGGTGACCAGGTCGCGGCCCCGGTCTTCGGCCACCGAGATGATCGTGCGGGCCCGCTCCTGCGCCTTGGCGACGGTGGACTCGGCGGTCGCGTCGGCGACGCGGGTGACCTGCGCGGCCTGCTGCTCGGCCGAGTCGATCATCGCCTGGACCTGCTCGTCGGCCTGCGCGGTGTGCGCGGACGCCGTGCGCTCGGCGTCGCCGACGATGCGGGCGGCCTCCTCGCTCGCCTGCGTCGTCAGCGCGAGCCGGCGGGCCTCGGCCTCCTGGGTGAGCTCGTCCGCACGCTGCTGGGCTTCCTCGGTGAGCCGGGTGGCTTCGGCGGCCGCCTCCGCGGTGACCCGGGCCGCCGCGGCGTTGGCCTCACCGGTCGTCCGCAGCGCGGCCTCGTCGGCCTCGCGGCGGGTGCCCCTCGAGTAGTCGTCGGCCTCGCGCGCGACCCGCTCGGCGTGGTCGTCGGCCTTGCGGTTCGCGGCCGCGACGTGCTCGTCCGCCTGCCGGCGGGTGGTCTCCGCGTACTCGTCGGCCGACGTCGAGGTGGACGCCTGGTACGAGTCGGCCTCGGCCCGCGTGTTGGTCGCGTAGGTCTCGGCTTCGCGGCGCGTGCTCTGCGAGTACTCGTCCGCGCCCAGCCGGACCGTGCTCTCGTGGTCGTCGGCGAGCCGGGCGACCCGCTCGGCGTGGTCGTCGGCCTCCTTGCGGGTGGCCTTGCCGTACTCGTCGGCGTTGAGCCGGGCGGTCTTCGCGTAGTCGTCGGCCTCGCGGGCGACGCTCTCGGCGTGGTTGTCGGCGTCTTTGACCACCTTCGCGGCCTGGACGGCGGCGTCGGCCTTGCGCTGCTCGGCCTCGGCGACCCGGTTCTCGGCCTGCTCGATCAGCGCGGCGGCGCGCTCGCGGGCTTCGGCCTCGATCGTGCCGGCGAGCTCCCGCGCCTCGGCGGCGAGTTGCTCGGCCTGCTCCTCGGCGTCGCTGATGGCGGCGGACAGCCGCGCGTCGGCCGCCGCGTGGATCTGGCTCGCGTAGGCATCGGCCTCGGACCGGCCCTGCGCCGAATAGGCGTCAGCTTTCGACCGGATCGTCTCGGAATAGTCGTCGGCGTCGGCCCGCACCTGTTCGGCGTAGGTCTCCGCGTCGGCCGGGATCTGGGTGGCCCGCTCCTCGGCCTCCTGCAGGATCGCGTCCGCCTGGCGGCGGGCCTCGGCGGTGTTCTCGTCGATGAGCTCCTGCGCGCGGGCGATTTCTTCCCGCAGCCCGATCAGGTGCTCGACGAGTTCGCGCTCGGCCTCTTCGCGCTGCCGGGTCATCTCCTCTTCGGCGTCGCGAAGTAAGCCCCTGGCGTCCTGGGCCGCGTCGTCGAGGACGCGGTGCGCGGCGGCCTCGGCCTCGGCGGCGGCGCGCTGGACGGTGTTGCGTGCCCCGAGCAGCTCGTTCTGGGCCGTCGACCGGAGCTCGGTCGCCTCCGCCTCGGCGAGATCGAGGATCTGTTGTACGCGGGCGCTGACTTCGGCGTGCGGGTTGCGGACGGCGTACTCGAGCTGCTGGCGGAGGTGGTAGATCTCGCCCCGGTGACGGTCGATCTCCGCGTGCAGACGCTCGACCTGAGCGCCGTACGCGTCGGAGCGCGCGTAAGCGGCATCGCGGTCAGCCGCGATGGCGCCCAGCTCGCTTTCCAACCGGCCGAACGCGTCCTCGACCTGACGTCGGTCGTATCCGCGCAGCACCACCTCGAACGACGGCGAAGGTTCGCCGCCGCTCACGGGGAGAAGGCCGTGCCCGTCCTCCTGCGACATGCAGTCATACTCGCATCGCTCCGAGCCAGACCCCCGTAACGGCGGTCAGGCATCCGTCAACGCCGGTGATGGGAATCGCCTCGTCGGCGATCCACCGCCACATCGTTCCACGCCCGAGCCGTTCCCGCCGCCTCTGTCGGAAGCTGTCGGAAAGCGTTTGGTGACCCGGTGTTTCCACCGGGTCACCACACCTTCGACGGGGTGCAGCCACCCGCACGAGCACCCGGCCACATCGTCGGGGCCCGGTACCGATACAACTCGAAACGATCAGCCGCGGCCGTTCGCGCTCGGTGCCTCCACCGGCTCGACCTTGGCGGCTTCGGCCGCCTTGGCCACGGTGGCGGCCGCCGCGCCGCCGCCCACCAGGCCGGCCAGCATCTCGCGCAGTTGCCCGAGCTGCGTGGTGATGGCGTCCCGCTGGGAGGTGAGCTCGGAAACCTGGCGCTTGGCCTGCGTGGTGTTGTGCTCGGCGTTGGCCTTGGCGTCCGACATCAGGCGCTCGGACTCGGCACGGGCCTCGTTGACCGTCTTGTCGGCGAGCGCACGCGCCTTCTCGACGATGTCCTTGGCCTGCGCCTCGGCGGCCTTCCGCCGGGACTCGGTGTGGGCCTCGACCTCGCGGGCGCGGGTCTCGGCGACCCGGGCGCGCTGCTCGGCCTCGCCCACCAGCTTCTGCGTCTCGGCGACCGCGGCGGCGTGCCGCTGCGACTCTTCCTGCTCGGCCCGCTCGCGGCCCTCGGCCAGCTGGAGCTCGAGCGTCTGCAGGTCGTTGTCGCGCTTCTCGCGCGCCTCGGCCAGGATGCGGCTCGCCTCGCCGCGCTTCTGCTCGGCCTCGCGGGTGGCCTCGCCGCGCAGCTGCTCGGTCTCTTGCCGCACGGTGGTGCGGAGGCCCTCGGTCTCGGCCTTCACCTTGTTGCGGAGCTGCTCGGTCTCTTGCTTGGCCGCGGCCCGGAGCTGGGTCGCCTCGCGCTCGGCCGTGGCCTGCAGCTGAGCAACCTCGCGGTGCACGCGTGCCTTGAGCTCGGCGACCTCGTGGTCGGCCGTGGTGCGCATCTGCCGGGTCTCGCGGTCGGCGGTGGCGCGGTTGCCCTCGACCTCGCGGGTGACCTCGTTGCGGATCTCGGTCGCGTCCCGCTCGGCGGCCTCGCGCACGCCGGCGGCGTCGCGCTCAGCGGCGACCTTGACCGACTGCGCCTCGGCGCGGGCCTTCTCGGTCAGCTCGCGAGCCTGGAGGCGGGCGGCGGAGAGCGTCTCCTCGGCCTTCTTCTCGGCCTCGGTGCGGTGCTCGTTGGCCTGTTCTTCGGCCAGCCGCAGTAACTGCTCGACCCGGGTCCCGAGGCCGCTCAGCGTCGGCTTCGAGTTCTCCTGGAGCTGCTTCTGCTGGCTACGCATCTGCTGCTGCAACGCGGTGAGCTGCTGCTCGACGGCGCGGACCCGGTGCTGGGCCTCGGCGAGCTTCTGCTCGGCCTCACCCTTGGAGCTCTGGTGCTGGGTCAGCTCCGTGTTGAGTCGTTGCAGGTGCTCGTTCACCTGATGCCGGTCGTACCCGCGCAGCGCGATGGTGAAGCCCGGATCGGTGTTCGAAGAGTCGAAGAACGAGAGGTTGTTCTCGGTGGGGGTCGGCTGCATGCCGCCCACTATCGCAGACCCCAGGGGTCGCATCTAGCGAACCTTCTCTCACATTCGACACCAAAATCCCAAGCGACACACCGTACGTCGGTTCGGCTGATGCCCTACTCGGCAGAACGCCCCAGTCCGCGGTTAGCGGGAAACGACGCAGTGCGTCGATGTGTCCGAAGGGCCGGGGCGGACGGCCCCCACGGCGTCCGCCCCGGCCCCGGTGGTCAGCGCGAGCGGAACCGGTTGATCGCGTCGATGTGGCGGTCCCGCTTCTCCGTGTCCCGCACCCCGAGGCCCTCCGCAGGTGCGAGGCAGAGCACGCCGACCTTGCCCTGGTGGAGGTTCCGGTGGACGTCGAACGCCGCCTGCCCGGTCTGCTCGAGCGGGTACACCTTCGAGAGCGTCGGATGAATCTTCCCGGAGGCAATCAGATCGTTCGCCAGATAGGCCTCGCGGTAGTTGGCGAAATGCGACCCGATAATCCGTTTCAGGTTCATCCAGAGATAACGGTTGTCGAACTGGTGCAGAAACCCGGAGGTGGATGCGCAGGTGACGATCGTTCCACCTTTTCGTGCAACGAATACGGACGCGCCGAATGTCTCGCGCCCCGGGTGCTCGAACACGATGTCGGGGTCCTTACCTCCGGTGAGTTCGCGGATCTTCGCACCGAACCGGCGCCACTCCCGCGGGTCCTGCTCGTGCTCGTCCTTCCAGAACCGGTAATCCTCCGCGTTCCGGTCGATCACCAGATCCGCGCCCATCGACCGGACGATCTCCGCCTTGTCGGGACTGGACACCACGCAGACCGGCGTCGCGCCCGAGGCCAGCACCATCTGCGTCGCGTAGGACCCGAGGCCACCGGAGGCGCCCCAGATGAGAACGGTGTCGCCGAGCTTCATCGCCGCACCGTTCTTGCTGACCAGCTGCCGGTAGGCGGTCGAGTTCACCAGCCCCGGCGACGCGGCTTCCTCCCACGTCAGGTGCGACGGCTTGGGCATCAGCTGGTTGGACTTCACCAGTGCCACCTCGGCCAGGCCGCCGAAGTTCGTCTCGAAGCCCCAGATCCGCTGCTCCGGGTCGAGCATCGTGTCGTCGTGTCCTTCGTAGCTCTCCAGCTCGACCGAGAGACAGTGCGCGACGACCTCGTCACCGGGTTTCCACAGGTTGACGCCGGGCCCGGTGCGCAACACGACGCCGGCCAGGTCGGAGCCGACCACGTGGTAGGGCAGGTCGTGCCGTTTGGTCAGCGGGGAGAGACGCCCGTAGCGCTCCAGGAATCCGAACGTCGAGAGCGGCTCGAAGATCGACGTCCACACCGTGTTGTAGTTGACCGCGGACGCCATCACCGCGACCAGCGCCTCGCCCGGGCCCAGCTCCGGCATCGCGACGTCCTGGACGTGCAGGGACTCGCGCGGGTCTTTCTCGCGGGTCGTCCGGCCCGCGAACATGTCCACGTCTTCTTTCCGGACGACGACCCCGCGGTAGGACTCGGGGACCTCTAATCCGGCTACGGCGTCAAGCTCGTCAGACAGGATCGCTTCGAGGATCTGCTTCACGGGTCGGCGCCTCCAAAATCACGGGGGTCGGAGGCGCAGATGTTACTTACCAGTAGCGATTCAGATGGCCGCGCTGTGACCTATTCCTCTGCTGGTCAGTGACCGGGGCCCGGCTCCACCAGCTCGACCAGAACGCCGCCGGCGTCTTTCGGGTGGACGAAATTGATCCGCGATCCGGCGGTGCCGCGACGGGGTGCGTCGTAAAGCAGGCGAAGACCCTTGGCCCGCAGTTCAGCGCTGGTCTCCTCGACGTCGTCGACCGTGTAGGCCAGTTGCTGAAGGCCCGGTCCGGAGCGGTCGAGGAACTTGCCGATCGCGGAATCCGGACGCAGTGGCGCGAGCAACTGCAGACGGGCGGTGCCGGGATCGCCGTCGGCCGGGACCAGCATCGCCTCGCGGACGCCCTGCTCCTCGTTGATTTCCTCGTGCTCGGCGACGAGGCCGAACGTCTTCTCGTAGAACGCGAGCGCTTCGTCCAGGTCGGGAACGGCGATACCGACGTGATCGATCCGGCGAATGGCCATCGGTGGCCTCCTCTCAGCGTGACCGCGAACGTACGCATGCGACCTGCGAAAAGCTGTGGCCTCTCTCACGACTCAGTTCAAGCTACCCATCGGTATGGTGACGTGACATCCCCGTAATAACCACCTTTCGGAGGCGTCCCCATGACTTCGGTAATCGTCGCTGGCGCGCGGACCCCGATGGGGCGGCTTCAGGGCTCGCTGAAGGACTTCTCCGCCGCCGACCTCGGCGGCGTCGCGATCAAGGCCGCGCTCGAGCGCGCCGGTGTCGCGGCCGACCAGGTGCAGTACGTGCTGATGGGTCAGGTCCTGCAGGCCGGTGCCGGGCAGAACCCGGCCCGTCCGGCTGCGGTCAAGGCCGGTATCCCGATGTCGGTCCCGGCGATGACCGTCAACAAGGTGTGTCTCTCCGGCCTCGACACGATCGCGCTGGCCGACCAGCTGATCCGGGCCGGCGAGTTCGACATCGTCGTGGCCGGTGGCATGGAGTCGATGACCAACGCGCCGCACCTGCTGCCGAAGTCCCGCGCGGGGTACAAGTACGGCTCGATCGAGGTACTCGACTCGATGGCGTTCGACGGCCTGACCGACTCGTTCGACCACATCGCGATGGGCGCCTCGACCGAGGCGTTCGTCGGCCGGAGCGGCCTGTCCCGCGAGGACCAGGACGCGTTCAGCGCCCGCAGCCACCAGCGCGCGGCCACCGCGGCCAAGAACGGGCTGTTCGACGGCGAGATCGCGCCGGTGTCGATCCCGCAGCGCAAGGGCGACCCGATCGTGTTCTCGGCCGACGAGGGCATCCGGCCCGACACCACGGTCGAGGGCCTGGCGAAGCTGCGCCCGGCGTTCGACAAGGCCGGGACGATCACCGCCGGCTCGTCGTCGCAGATCTCCGACGGGGCCGCGGCCGTGGTCGTGATGAGCAAGGCCAAGGCCGAGGAACTCGGGCTGTCGTGGATCGCCGAGATCGGGGCGCACGGCAACGTCGCAGGCCCGGACAACTCGCTGCTGCCGCAGCCGGCGAACGCGATCAAGCACGCGCTCGGCAAGGAGGGCCTGGACGTCGCCGACCTCGACCTGATCGAGATCAACGAGGCGTTCGCCGCGGTCGGCGTCCACTCGGCGCGGGCGCTCGGGCTGTCGGCCGAGGAGATCGAGAACAAGGTCAACGTCAACGGCGGAGCGATCGCGCTGGGTCACCCGATCGGGATGTCCGGTGCCCGGATCGTGCTCCACCTGGCCCTCGAACTGGCCCGCCGAGGCGGCGGCATCGGCGCAGCCGCCCTGTGTGGCGGCGGAGGTCAAGGCGACGCCCTCCTCGTTAAGGTGGCGGCCCGCTGAGGACGAGCCTGACAGGCGAGCGGGCCTCCTTGAGACACCAAGGCCAAGGTCTCGGCGTCGGCCCGCTCGACTGTCAGACTCGCCCTCAGCGGGCTCCGGCGCCGTAGCAGGTACAAGGGCCAAGGCTTCTGCCTGGCGGCTCTTCCGGAGGTAGGGGAGCGCGTTTCCTTGAGAGGCTGGGGTCGAGGTCTCGGCGTCGGGCCGCTCGACTGTCAGACTCGCCCTCAGCGGGCTCCGGCGCCGTAGCAGGTACAAGGGCCAAGGCTTCTGCCTGGCGGCTCTTCCGGAGGTAGGGGAG
>NZ_JBITDV010000007.1:447845-522503 GCF_044454545.1 Cryptosporangium sp. NPDC051539
AGCGCGTTTCCTTGAGATACCAAGGCCGAGGTCTCGGCGTCGGGCCGCTCGACTGTCAGACTCGCCCTCAGCGGGCTCCGGCGCCGTAGCAGGTACAAAAGCCAGTGGCTTTTCCGGACGGAGGACGGTCGGCTTGCGGTCCAGTCGGCGCGATGCGGACGTCCCGGCGCTGGTCGAGGCAGCTCGGGGTGGGTCGGCGCGGGCGGTGGCCCGGCTGGTGAGCATGGTCGAGGACGGCCACCCGGGGCTGCGGGAGGTGGCGGCAGGACTGGCTCCGCACACCGGGCGCGCCTACGTGGTCGGGCTGACCGGGTCGCCCGGCGTCGGGAAGTCGACCAGCACGAACGCGCTGGTCTCGGCGCTGCGCCGCCGGGAGCGACGGGTCGGCGTGCTGGCGGTCGACCCGTCCTCGCCGTTCTCCGGGGGAGCGCTGCTCGGCGACCGGATCCGGATGGAGGAACACGCCACCGATCCCGGGGTGTTCATCCGCTCGATCGCCTCCCGCGGGCAGCTCGGCGGGCTGTCGTTCGGGACCCCGCAGGCGATCCGCGTGCTGGACGGCGCCGGCTGCGACGTGATCCTCGTCGAGACCGTCGGCGTCGGGCAGGCCGAGATCGAGATCGCCTCGCTCGCCGACACGACGATCGTGCTGCTCGCGCCGGGCATGGGCGACGGGATCCAGGCCGCGAAGGCCGGCATCCTCGAGATCGCCGACGTGTACGTCGTCAACAAGGCCGACCGGGACGGCGCGGACACGACCGTGCGCGACCTGCAGGGCATGCTCGGGCTGGCCGGACGCTACGGCGTCGACCCGGACGACCGCTGGCGACCGCCGATCGTCAAAACGATCGCCTCACGGGGCGAGGGCGCCGACGACGTGCTGGCGGCGATCGACGCACACCGCGAATGGCTGGAGAAGACCGGCGGTCTCCGGGACCGCCGCCGCGCCAGGGCCGCCCGGGAGGTCGAGGCGATCGCGATCGCCGAACTGCGCGCGCGGATCGGCGGCCTCCACGGTGGCTCCACTCCCGACTCGCTCGCCGACCAGGTCCTCGACGGCGAACTCGACCCCTATTCGGCGGCCGACCGTTTGTTGCGCGAATCCGCTCGCGAAACCCACTAGCGTTCAGTGCATGGCCGACGTGCCGGCGGACTTCCCCGCGGTGACCGCCGTCGCGCGCGAGCGACGGCGGGAACTGCTGCGCCGGTGGTGGCGCTCGCAGGGCCACCAGCGCAACCTGCGGTACTGGTTATTCTTCCGCGGGCTGCCGGTGCTCTCGGCGCTCGTGGTGCTCTACGTGGTCACCGGGTTCGTGGTCGGCTGGCGGGACGCGTACGACGTCAGCCTCGGTATCGAGTCACCGGCCGAGACGTCGGCACCGGTCCTGGCCTGGTTCCTCTCGGTGGCCGGCTGGCTGGTGATGCCCGGCGTCGCCGGTGCGGTCGCCGGCTACGTGGTGAGCGACTCGATCGGCTCCCGCCGGTCACGCTCCCTGACCGACTCGTTCCCCCAGATCAACAAAGACGATCTGCGCGAGATCCTGCGAGAACTCGACGATGAGTGAGCTCATCCCGTTGCTCTGGGAACTCGGAGAGCAACAGTCCAACGGCAACCGCCGCAGCTTCGTGGCGCTCCCGCCGCCGGTCACCGGCTGGCCGGGCGTGCCGACGGAGTTCGTCCCGTCGTTCGTCGGACTGCACAATGGACCACGAACCGCCCAGGAACATTGGGAAATCGTGGTCGCCCGAGTGCTCGACACCGACGTCGTCAAACCCAATGTGTCCGGAGAACTCGCGATTCGTCGAGCAGTTCGTGCTTCCGCGCTACTCTTGAACAAGATGGCCGGACTCGGGCGCTGCCCGATCTGCCCGCAGCCCGCGTTGACGAGCTCCCACTGAGGAGGCGGCGATGGCACCTCCCGAGCACCTGCGGGGTAGCTTCCGCGAGCTGAGCCGCGAACTGTTCGACGCGGCTTTCCCCGAGGCCCGGCACGGCTGGGTCGATCAGCAGGTCGCCACCGCCGTTCTCGAAATCGGCACCTCACTCGACGTCCGCCTGTTGCCGTCCGACGCCGATCTGCGCGCGGGCCGGCTCGACGGCATCGACCTGCGCGGCGCTGACTTGCGCGACGCGCAGCTCGAGAAGGCCGAGCTGACCGGCGTCGACCTCCGGGAGACCTGCCTGGCCCGGGCCGACCTGAGGGGTGCGGCGCTCCGCGGCGCGAACCTGCGGTCGGCCAACCTGCGCTCCGCCCGCCTGGCCGACGCCGACCTGGTCCGCGCCCAGTTGCGGCGGGCCGACCTGGTGGCGGCCGACCTGGCCGGTGCCGACCTGCGGGAGGCCGATCTCGGTCTGGCCGAGCTCGTCGGTGCCGACGCCGCCCGGGCACGCTTCGACGGCGCGACGCTCCCGGGGGCCGACCTGTCGAACGCCTCGCTGGTCGAGGCGAGCCTGGCCGACGCGAAGCTGCGCCGGGTCGTGCTCGACCAGGCCACGCTCACCGGGGCCGACCTCCGGAACGCCGACCTCACCGCGGCCGTGCTCACCGGCGCCGTGCTGGCCGACGCCGATCTCACCGATGCGGAGCTGTCCGGCGTCGTGTGGTCGGCCGAGACGCGCTGGCCGCTCGCACTCTCGGCGTCGATCCGCTCCCGCTCCGAACGGATCGGTCCCGGCGCTTTCCGGGTCCGTCCGGCCGCGAGCACACGCATCCCGGCCTGACCCGGTCGCCCGCGCGGCCGCCGCGCCACTCGATCGTCTACGCTATGTCGTCATGTCGACGGCATCGAGCACCACGTTCCGCCTGTTCCGCCTCGCGGCCTTCGCCGAGGCCCTGTCCTGGACCGGGCTCCTGATCGGGATGGTCTTCAAGTACCTGATCGTCGAGAACGAGATCGGGGTCAAGATCTTCGGACCGATCCACGGCGCGCTCTTCATCCTCTACGTGGTCTCGGTACTGCTGACCCGTCCGGTCGCGGGCTGGAGCACCCGGGCGACGTTCGTCGGGCTGCTGGCGTCGATCCCGCCGCTGGGGACGCTGGTCTTCGAACGCTGGGCGGTCAAGAAGGCAGCCGAGCAGCCACTGGAGCCGGTTGCGATCTGACGGTTGGATCGAAGGCGTGCAGACGTATGCGACGAGCAGGCACGCCGAGCTCGCGGCCTGGGCCGACCGGACGACCCGTCAGTTCGTCCACCGCTCGGGCGGCCCGCGGGCTCCCGAGCCGTCGATCCGGTGGTCGGCCCACCTCGACGCGTCCGTGCTCTGGTATTTGGAACAACTGCACCCCGACCATGACTTCTGGTCGCTGATCCTGCTGGCCGAGTCGCGCATCAGCCTCGACCTCGACGACACCTACGCGTTCCTCCGGGAGGTCAGGATCGGCGCCGAGCAGTTCGACGCGGGGCCGAGCCGGGTCGCGGTGGTCGAGTCGCTGGACGACCTTTTCGGCAATCCGCGGCCGTGGGATGAGGCGCTCGGACTCACCCGCGCGCTCTTCGCCGAGCTGTCGAGGGACTACCTGCAGGCACACCGTCGGCAATGACGTTCCGGGAGTGGAAGACTAGGGACATGCGACAGCCGAATCCCCGCATGACGGCCGCCTCGCTGGCCGGCGCCGTCGACCTTTCCGCACTGCGTTCCACTCCGCCCGCGGCTGCGCCGGCCGGTGGCGGACCGGCAGGAGCAGCCGGAACGGACGCGCCGCCGTCGAGCGACTCGCCCTACGTCATCGACGTCGACGAAGCCTCGTTCCAGGCCGAGATCCTGCAGCGCTCGCTGCAGACCCCGGTCGTGATCGACTTCTGGGCCGAATGGTGCCAGCCCTGTAAACAGCTCTCCCCGGTGCTCGAGAAGCTCGCGATCGAGGCCGACGGAGCGTTCGTCCTGGCCAAGATCGACATCGACGCCAACCCGCGACTGGCGCAGGCGTTCCGCGTCCAGAGCATTCCGTTCGTGATGGCGATCGCGAACGGGCAGCCGGTCGACGCGTTCGCCGGCGTGCAGCCGGAGGCCAACCTCCGCCAGTGGCTGGCGGCGATCCTGCAGGCGGCCGGAGGGGAGGCCCCCGAGCTGCCTGCCGACCCCCGCCTGACCGACGCGGACGACAAGCTGCAGTCCGGTGACCTCGACGGGGCGGAGGCCGCCTACCGGGCGATGCTCGCCGAGACGCCGAACGACCAGAACGCGACCAGCGGCATCGCCCAGATCGGCCTGATGCGCCGGCTGGAGAACGTGACCGACGGTCGCGCGGTGCTGGCCGCCGCCGAGGCGGCGCCGACCGACATCGACGCCCAGACGCAGGCCGCCGACGTCGAGTTCGTGTCCGGGCTGGCCGAACAGGCGTTCCAGCGTCTGATCGCGCTGATCCGCCGAACGGCGGGTGATGATCGCAACAGGGTACGGACCCATCTGCTCGATCTGTTCGCGATCGCTCCTCCCGACGACCCCATGGTCGCCAAGGCGCGCCGCGACCTGACCAGCGCACTGTTCTGAGAAAGCCCGTTCATCCGGGGCCACGCGAACCCGCGTGGCCCCGGTTTTTCGTACGCGGTGCCGGGTCACCGCGGACCCGAACCGGATGCTGCCACGGGTTAGGGTGACCGCTGACACCCACGGGTAACCGGGCGTCACCGTCCGAGGGCACCCGTGTGTGGTTCGCAGTGTCGCGACGAGGGAGCGTAAATGGAGCGGCGTGCGCTGTCCGCCCGGCAGGCGGACGACCCAGGCCTGGAAGCACTGGTCGACCCCCAGCTGGGCCTCGACCCCAGCGACCCCAGCGACCCCAGCGACCTCCTCGCCTCGGTCGACGAAGTGGAAGCCCACAAGGACGCGCTGATCGCGAAGTCCGCGGCGACCACCGACGACCCGATGGTCGCGGCCCTGTTGCCGGTCTACTACCGGTACGTGGGGGCCGAGGAGCTGCTGAACCGGTCGCCGGCCGACCTGATCGCGGCGACGGTGTCGCACCGGGAGCTGGCCCAGGAACGGGCCCGCGGCGAGCTCAAGCTGCAGGTGCGGACGCCGACCACCGACACCGGCTGGTGCGGCGGGCACACGGTGATCGAGCTGGTCACCGACGACATGCCGTTCCTGGTCGACTCGGTCACCGCCGAGCTGGCCCGGCACGAGCTCGGCGTCCACCTGCTCGTCCACCCGCAGATGGTCGTCGTCCGCGACGAAGCGGGTGTGCTGACCGAGGTGCGCCCGGTGGGCGACCCGGACGCTCCGGTGGCCGGTGAGGTCGTCGAGTCGTGGATGCACATCGAGATCGACCGGCGGCCGAACCGCGGCGCCGAGGAGCAGCTGAAGACCGACCTCGGCCGGGTCCTGGACGACGTCCGGGCCGCGGTGACCGACTGGGACGAGATGCGCGGCCGCGCGCTCACGATCGCCGACGGGCTGACCCACAAGGCGCTGCCGGTACCGGACAAGGACGTGACCGACGCCCGGGAGCTGCTGCGCTGGCTCGCCGACGACCACTTCACGTTCCTCGGTTACCGGGAGTACTCGCTCGAGGGCGAAGACCGCGCTCTCGTCGCCGTACCCGGCACCGGGCTGGGCATCCTGCGCGAGGGCCCGAGCCGGGGCCGGCGGCTGGCCGACATGCCCGACGAGGTCCGCGCCAACGTCCTCGCGAAGCGCCTGCTGATCATCACCAAGGCCAACTCCCGCTCGACCGTGCACCGCCCGGCCTATCTCGACTACGTGGGCTTCAAGACGTTCGACGCCGACGGCAACGTCACCGGTGAACGGCGCTTCCTCGGGCTGTTCTCGTCCGCGGCCTACCTGGACAGCGTCCGGGCGCTGCCGGTCATCTCGCGCAAGGTCGACGAGGTGCTGGCCCGCTCCGGACTCTCGCGCAGCAGCCACTCCGGCAAGGACCTGCTGCAGATCCTCGAGACGTACCCGCGCGACGAGCTGTTCCAGATCGCCACCAGCGAGCTGTTCGAGACCACGATGGCGGTGCTGCGGCTGGGCGGGCGGCGCCGGTTGCGTCTGTTCGTCCGCCGGGACGCCTACGGGCGCTTCATCTCGTGCGTCGTGTACCTGCCCCGCGACCGGTACACCACCCAGAACCGCCTTCGCATGCAAGACCTCCTGATGGATGCACTGCACGGCGTCGGCGTCGACTACACGACCCGGGTCACCGAGTCCGTGCTCGCCCGGGTGAAGTTCGTCGTCCGCACCGACCCGAACACCTCGGTCGGCCCGATCGACGTCGACGCGCTGCAGCAGCGGCTGACCGACGCGACCCGCAGCTGGGACGACGAGTTCGCGTCCGAGATCCGCCGGGAGATCGGCGAGGAGCAGGCCGGGCGGCTGCTGCGCCGGTACGGCAACGCGTTCAACGCCGCTTACCAGGCCGAACACTCGCCGGCCGAGGCGGTCGAAGACCTGTCCCGGATCGAGGTGCTCGAGGAAGACGGCGACCTCGGCGTCAGCCTCTACCGCACCGCCGACCGCGGCCTGCGGTTCACGGTCTACCGGCTCGGTGACGCGATGGCGCTCTCCGACGTGCTGCCGGTGCTGCACTCGCTCGGCGTCGAGGTGGTGGACGAGCGGCCGTACCGGGTGCAGCGCACCGACGACAAGCCGACCTGGGTCTACGACTTCGGGCTGCGCGTCCGGTCGGGCAGCGACGTGCCGCAGATCGGCGGGCCGATCGGGCGGGCGATGACCGAGTCCGGTCCGGCGGCGGCGCCCGGCCCGGTCGACGTCCGCCGGGTGCACTCGGCGATGGAGAACGCGTTCGCCGCCTGCTGGCGGGGCGAGTGCGAGGTCGACGGGTTCAACGCGCTGGTGGTCTCGGCCGGGCTGGCCTGGGACGAGGTCGTCGTCCTCCGGGCCTACGCGAAGTACCTCCGGCAGGCCGGCAGCCGCTGGTCGCAGGAGTACGTCGAGCGGGTGCTGGCCGAGAACCCGCAGATCGCCCGGATGCTCGTCGATCTGTTCACGTCGCGGTTCGACCCGCACTTCCGGGGTGACGACGACGCCAGGGCCGCCGCTTGCGACGCGCTGCTGGTGAGCCTGACCGAGGCGCTGGACGCGGTGCAGAGCCTGGACGCCGACCGTATCCTGCGCAGCGTCCTCACGCTGATCACCGCCACGCTGCGCACGAACCACTTCCAGCGTGGCAAGACCGGGCGGCACAAGCCGTACCTGAGCCTGAAGATCGACCCCCGCGCGGTGCCCGACCTGCCCGCGCCGCGTCCGAAGTTCGAGATCTTCGTGTACTCGCCCCGGGTCGAGGGCGTCCACCTGCGGTTCGGCGCGGTCGCCCGCGGTGGCCTGCGCTGGTCCGACCGGCGCGAGGACTTCCGTACCGAGATCCTCGGCCTGGTCAAGGCGCAGATGGTCAAGAACACCGTGATCGTGCCGGTGGGTTCCAAGGGCGGGTTCGTGGTCAAGAACCCGCCGCCGGCCGGCGACCGCGACGCGCTGATGGCCGAGGGCATCGACTGCTACCGGACGTTCATCCGGGGGCTCCTCGACGTCACCGACAACCTGAAGGACGGCCAGACCGTCGTGCCGCCGGTCGACGTCGTCCGGCACGACGGGGACGACTCGTACCTGGTCGTGGCGGCCGACAAGGGCACCGCGACGTTCTCCGACATCGCCAACGAGGTCGCCGCCGAGTACGGCTTCTGGCTCGGCGACGCGTTCGCGTCCGGCGGCTCGGTCGGGTACGACCACAAGGCCATGGGCATCACCGCCCGGGGCGCCTGGGAGTCGGTGAAGCGGCACTTCCTCGAGCTCGGGCTCGACACCCAGACCGAGGACTTCACGGTCGTCGGCGTCGGCGACATGTCCGGTGACGTCTTCGGCAACGGCATGCTGCTCTCCGAGCACATCCGTCTGGTGGCCGCGTTCGACCACCGGCACATCTTCGTCGACCCGACCCCGGATGCCGCGACCGGCTTCGCCGAGCGGCGGCGGATGTTCGACCTGCCCCGGTCGAGCTGGGCCGACTACTCCGCCGACCTGATCTCGGCCGGCGGCGGAGTGTTCCCCCGGTCGGCCAAGGCGATCGACGTGACGCCGGAGATGCGGACGGCGCTGGGGCTGCCCGACACCGCGACCCGGCTGAGCCCGGCCGAACTGATGCGGGCGATCCTGCTCGCCCCGGTCGACCTGCTCTGGAACGGCGGCATCGGCACCTACGTCAAGGCGTCGGACGAGACGCAGGCCGACGCCGGCGACAAGTCCAACGACGCGGTGCGGGTCAACGGCAAGCAGCTGCGTGCGCGGGTCGTTGGCGAGGGCGGCAACCTCGGCCTGACCCAGAAGGGCCGGATCGAATACGCGCTGGCGGGCGGCCGCGTCAACACCGACGCGATCGACAACTCGGCCGGGGTCGACACGTCCGACCACGAGGTCAACATCAAGATCCTGCTCAACCAGGCCGTGCACGAGGGCGAACTCGACACCGAGGCGAGGAACACGCTCCTCGCCGAGATGACCGACGAGGTCGCCGAGCTCGTCCTGGCCGACAACTACAACCAGAACGAGGCCCTGTCGCTGGCCCGGCACCTCGCCCCGCGCCTGTTCGGCGTCCACCGGCGGCTGATGTCCGAGCTGGAGCGGGCCGGCCGTCTCGACCGCGCACTGGAGTTCATGCCGGACGACGAGACGGCCGCGACGCGAGAAGCGCTCACCTCGCCCGAGCTCTCGGTGCTGCTGGCCTACGTCAAGATCGGGCTGGCCGACGACATCCTCGCCGGGACGGTGCCCGACGACCCGTGGTGCCGCCCGATCCTGCGTGACTACTTCCCGACCGCGCTGCGCGACCGGTATGCACGGTATGCCGAGACCCACCCGCTGCGGCGGGAGATCATCACGACCGCCGTCGTGAACGAGGTGGTCAACCACGGCGGCATCTCGTTCGTGTACCGCGCGGTGGAGGAGACCGGTGCGACCCCGGCCGACATCGTCCGGGCGTACGTCGTGATCAGGGAGATCTGCGGGCTGGGCGAGCTGTGGACGGCCGCCGACGAGCTCGACGTCTCGGTGCCCGCCGGTGCTCAGACCGCGGTGATGGTGCAGGCCCGCCGGGTGCTCGACCGTGGTGTCCGCTGGCTGCTGCAGAGCCGTAGCGGAGCGCTCGACGTCGAGGCCGAGATCGCCCGGCTGAAGCCGGGAATGGACGAGCTGACCGCGGAGATGGGCAGCCTGATGCTCGGCCGGGAGGCCGACCGGTACCGGGGGTTCGTGCGGAGCCTCGAAGAAGAGGGTGTGCCCGCCGATCTCGCCGACCGGGTCACCGCCGCGCTCTACGGGTTCGGCCTGCTCGACGTCGTGGAGCTCGCGCACCACACCGAACTGTCCGGACGCGACCTGGCGAAGTTGTACTACACGCTGTCCGAGCGGTTCCGGGTGGACGAGATGCTCGACCGGATCTCGGCGCTCCCGCGGGCCGACCGCTGGCAGGCGCTGGCCCGGCTCGCGCTGCGCTACGACCTCTACAGCGCGCTCGACAGCCTCACCCGCGAGGTGCTGCGCCGGGTGCCGGGGGAGATGACGGCTCAGGAGCGGGTCGACCGCTGGGCGGACGCGAACGCCGACACGATCAGCCGGGCCCTGACGACGCTCGGGCTGCTGGCCGAAGACGCCCCGTCCGATCTCGCGACGCTCACGGTCGTGCTGCGTCAGATCCGGGCCGTGGTCCGGGCGTCGTCCGCCCACACCGGCTGAGGGCGGCTCGGGCGGTCTTGCCGCAGAAGGGGTCCCTGGCGATGCCAGGGACCCCTTCTGTCAGCCGCTCAGAGCAGTTCTTCGTCTTCCTCAGGGAAGTAGTAGTAGAGCGTCACGTGCGGACGGTTGGCGCCGGCCTCGAGGTCGTAGTGCAGCAGCACGTCCATCACGCCGATGGGGCCGTCGGTCTCCATCTCCTCGATGGTCGCCGCGGCTGCCCTCAGCAGGTCAGGTATCCGGTCCTGACCCGGTCCCTCGGGCAAGGCGATATTCACGTGACGGCATTGGAAGCCGTGGTGGATCCGATCGTGTGCCATCGCCTGTGATCATGCCGTGTAGGTAGGGGATGTCTGCAACCGGCTCCGGAGAGTCGGTGCGGAGGTAATTCGCGTCCTGCTCACAAAGGTGACTTTCCGTCCTGAGTTTTCGTGGGGAAGGTGCGGAACCTAGTCTTCCTCGGTGCGCGGCCCACGGCCAGAAGCGTCCGCGCCGGGGACAACAGCGCCTGGATCGTCAGCCCCGGGAACGTCAGCCCCGGGAACGTCGTCCTTGCCCGGGTCGCGTCCGGCGGCGGCCCCCGGGCCGCTCTCGGCGGCCGCGCCGCTCTTCGGGGCGGGCACCACGATCGTCTCGATCGACACCGCGGGGGCGGGCGGCTCGACGGCGGAGGCCGACGGGCGCAGCCAGATGACGCCCATCGGCGGCAGCGTCACCGACGCCGACGCGGGCTCTCCGTGCCACGGTGCCGCCTCGGCCACGACCGCGCCGAGGTTGCCGACCCCGGAGCCGCCGTAGGTGTCGGCGTCGGTGTTCACGACCTCGTCCCAGGTCCCGATCCGCGGCAGGCCGACCCGGTAGTCGTAGTGCGGGTGACCGGCGAAGTTCGCGATGCAGGCCAGCACCGACCCGTCCGCGCCGTGGCGCAGGAACGAGAACACGTTGCTCGACGCGTCGTTCGCGTCGATCCACGAGAACCCGGCCGGATCGACGTCCTGGGTGTAGAGCGCCGGGCTCTCCCGGTAGACCCGGTTGAGGTCACCGACGAGCTTCTGGACGCCCGCGTGGTCGGGGTTGTCGAGCGTCCACCAGTCCAGCGAGCGGTCTTGCGACCACTCGCCTTCCTGCGCGAGCTCGCCGCCCATGAACAGGAGCTGCTTGCCGGGGTGCGCCCACATGTAGGCGTAGAGCGCACGCAGTTGCGCCAGTTTGCGCCAGCGGTCGCCGGGCATCTTCCCGTAGAGCGAGCCCTTGCCGTGCACGACCTCGTCGTGCGAGAGCGGCAGGACGAAGTTCTCGCTCCACGCGTAGACGAGCGAGAACGTCATCTGGTGGTGGTGGTACTGGCGGTGCACCGGATCACGGCTCAGGTAGTCGAGCGTGTCGTGCATCCAGCCCATGTTCCACTTGAAACCGAAGCCGAGACCGCCGACGTGGGTCGGACGGCTCACGCCCGGCCACGACGTGGACTCCTCCGCCACCATCATCGTGCCGGGGTGGTGCCGGTAGACGGTGGCGTTGAGCTCCTGGAGGAACTTCACCGAGTCGAGGTTCTCGCGGCCGCCGTACTCGTTCGGCAGCCACTCACCCTCCTTGCGCGAGTAGTCCAGGTAGAGCATCGAGGCCACCGCGTCGACCCGGAGGCCGTCGACGTGGAACTCCTCGAGCCAGTAGAGCGCGTTGGCGACCAGGAAGTTGCGCACCTCGTTGCGGCCGACGTCGAAGACGTACGTGCCCCAGTCGGGGTGCTCGCCCCGGCGCGGGTCGGCCGGCTCGTAGAGCGGCGTCCCGTCGAAGCGGGCCAGCGCGAACGCGTCCTTGGGGAAGTGGGCGGGCACCCAGTCGACGAGGACGCCGACCCCGGCGGCGTGCAGCCGGTCGACCAGGTAACGGAAGTCGTCCGGCACGCCGTACCGCGACGTCGGAGCGTAGTAGCCGGTGACCTGGTAGCCCCACGAGCCGCCGAACGGGTGCTCGGCGACCGGCAGGAACTCGACGTGGGTGAAGCCGAGCTCGGTGACGTACGCGACCAGCTCGTCGGCGAGCTGCCGGTACGAGAGCCCCTGTTTCCACGAGCCCAGGTGCACCTCGTAGACGCTGACCGGCTTGGCGTGCCAGCCGCCCTGGTCGCGCTCGGCCACCCACTCGGCGTCGGTCCACTCGAACGACGACTCGGTGACGACGCTGGCGGTGGCCGGCGGTACCTCGGTGGCGTAGGCGAGCGGGTCGGCCTTCTCCCGCCAGTGCCCGTCCGGGCCGAGGATCTGGAACTTGTACCGGGCCCCCACGCCCACGTCCGGGACGAACAGCTCCCAGACGCCGCTGGAGCCCATCGAGCGCATCGGCAGCGCCCGGCCGTCCCAGAACGTGAAGTCACCGGTCACCCGGACACCACGGGCGTTCGGGGCCCACACCGCGAAGCTGACGCCGGAGACCATGCCGCTGGGCGTCCCGTAGTGGCGGAGATGGGCACCCAGGACGTCCCAGAGGCGCTCGTGGCGTCCTTCGGCGATCAGGTGCAGGTCGACCTCGCCGAGCGTCGGCAGCCAGCGGTACGGGTCGTCGACGAGGTGCGCGCCGTGGCCGGGGCCGTGGTCGTACCGGACCTCGAGCCGGTAGTCCGGCGGCTGCTCGCCGAAGTCGACGGCGAAGACTCCGCCGTCGTGGATCCGGGTCATCTCCCGGCGTTCGTCCCCCGACTGCAGCGTGACGGCTGCGGCGTCCGGCCTCAGCGTCCGCACCACCCAGCCGCCGTTCTCGAGGCGGTGGACGCCGAGGATCCCGTGGGGGTTGTGGTGTTCCCCGCGGATGAGCTGGTCCAGCTCGATCCGGCTCACTGACATGTCGGGCTGAATGGTCATGACCTCTCGGTTTCCCGGTGGTTTCGCTAGCTGGTCGCGAGTCTGGCGATCGAGCGCAGGGGGATGTCGACCCAGCTCGGGCGGTTGTCGTACTCGTAGGCCACCTCGTACACGGCCTTGTCGAGCTCCAGAGCCCGGAGCAGCGCCGGGTTGGCCTCCGGGTCGGCGAGCGTCACGCCGTCCTTGGAGTAACCCTCGATGAACGCGGCCCGGTTGCGGTCGGCCCACTCGACGACACGCTCGTCGACCGACGGGTCGATCTCCTCCGCCTCCACGTTGCCGACGAGCAGGTGGTGCGCGGCGTAGTCGAACGACCGGAGCATCCCGGCGACGTCACGCAGCGGAGACATCATCGCGACCCGCTCGGGCAGCGGGCGGGCGGGCTCGCCCTCGAAGTCGATCAGCACCCAGCCGGTGAGCGTCCGCAGCACCTGGCCCAGGTGCAGGTCGCCGTGGATGCGCTGGACGATGACCGGCTCGCCGTGGTCGGCGACGCGGGCGAACACCCGGCGGATGGCGGGCTCGAACGGTGCCAGCCCACCGACCCTGCGCAGCACGGCGTCGAGCCGGGCGTTCATCCCGGCGACGACGCTGTCCAGGCGGTCGACCGGCACCACCTCGGTGCCCAGCGCCGTGACCAGGTCGCGGTGCACCGCAGCGACCGCCTGACCGAGGCGGCAGGCCTCGGTCGAGAAGTCGCTACCGAGCTCGGTGATCGGGGTCTCGGGCTCGTTGATCAGGTCGCGCACCGACGCCGTGGCCATCGCCCAGCCGTCGGCGCAGTTCGCGAAGAACCGCTGCAGCAGCCCATAGGTGACCGGGGCGTCCTGCAGCTCGCCCTCGATCGCGCCGTACAGCTCGGCGATGTGCTCGCTGCCGACGCTGCGCAGCGCCCGGTGCAGCTCGAGGTCGGGGCTGACGCCGCGGTCGAGCTTGCGGAACAGCTTCATGATGTATTCGTCGCCGAACACGACCGAGGTGTTGCTCTGCTCGGCCGAGATCGGGCGGCTGGCCAGGTCGGTGTCGATCTCGGCGCCCGGCTCGTGCCGGAACCGCACACCACTGACGTCCTTGTTGGCCGCGATCAGGTCACGGATCTCGCCGGTCAGATCGAGGTCGTGGGCGGCGTCGTAGGCGGTGAGGCCGGGCTCGACGTCGCCGATGCGGGCGTGATCGAGCCGCTCGGGCAGGTCTCGGCGCAGGCCGACGAGCAGCTGGTACCGCTCCACCCGCCCGCCGGAGGCGACCCCGACCACCACGTGGTCGAGGCGGGGGCCGCCGGCCGTCAGGTCGTCGAACCAGGTGTCGGCCTTCACGACCGACACGTCGTCGATGTGGCTCTGCTTGTCGCCGAACCACCGTTGTTTCGGCAGCCACGAGGAGAGCAGGCCGGTGAGGGCTTCGGCGTGCGCGACCAACGTTGTCATCCGATACCTCCCGTGCGGTTCCCGGTTGTCCGCGCGCTCGGTGGACTCACCACGTCGCCTAGCCGCGCTCTTCGTGCGGGGTGAGCTGGAACCAGTAGAAGCCGTGGCCGGGCAGCGTGAGCAGGTAAGGCAGCTCGCCGATGGGCGGGAAGTGCACCCGCCCGGTGAGCTCCACCGGCGTGCAGCCGCGGAACCGCCCGAGGTCCAGCTCGACCGGCTGGGGGAACCGCGACAGGTTGTTTACGCATATCACTACGTCGTGTTCCCCTTCTGGCGTGACGTACTCACGTACGTAGGCCAGAACGGTGGGGTTTGACCCGCCGAGGTCGGTGAACGTTCCGAGTGGGAACGCGGGGTGCTGCTGCCGGATCTCGATCATCCGGCGCGTCCAGTGCAGCAGCGACGCACTGGCGCCGAGCTGGGCCTCGACGTTCGTCACCTGGTAGCCGTAGATCGGGTCCATGATGACCGGCAGGTAGATCCGGCCCGGGTCGCAGACCGAGAAGCCCGCGTTGCGGTCGGGCGTCCACTGCATCGGGGTGCGGACGCCGTCCCGGTCACCCAGCCAGATGTTGTCGCCCATCCCGATCTCGTCGCCGTAGTACAGCACCGGCGAGCCGGGCAGCGAGAGCAGCATCGCGGTGAACAGCTCGATCTGGTTGCGGTCGTTGTCGAGCAGCGGAGCGAGCCGGCGCCGGATGCCGACGTTCGCGCGCATCCGCGGGTCCTTGGCGTACTCCGTGTACATGTAGTCGCGCTCTTCGTCGGTCACCATCTCGAGCGTGAGCTCGTCGTGGTTGCGCAGGAAGATGCCCCACTGCGCGCCCTCGGGGATGTCTGGCGTCTGAGCCAGGATCTCCGAGATCGGGAACCGCGACTGGCGGCGGACCGCCATGAAGATGCGCGGCATCAGCGGGAAGTGGAACGCCATGTGGCACTCGTCGCCGCCGACCGAGGGGTCACCGAAGTACTCGACGACGTCGGCCGGCCACTGGTTCGCCTCGGCGAGCAGCACGCGGCCGGGGTACTCGTCCTCGATCGTCTTGCGGCACCGCTTGAGGAACTCGTGGGTGCGCGGTAGGTTCTCGCAGTTCGTGCCCTCTTCCTCGAAGAGGTAGGGCACCGCGTCCAGCCGGAAACCGTCGATCCCGAGGTCGAGCCAGAACCGCAGGACGTCGAGCATGGCCTCCTGGACGGCCTCGTTCTCGAAGTTCAGGTCGGGCTGGTGGCTGAAGAACCGGTGCCAGTAGAACTGCCCGCGCACCGGGTCGTACGTCCAGTTCGACGACTCGGTGTCGATGAAGATGATCCGGGCGTCGGCGTACTTGGAGTCGTCGTCGCTCCAGACGTAGAAGTCGCCGTACGGACCCTCCGGGTCGCGCCGGGATTCCTGGAACCACAGGTGCTGGTCGGACGTGTGGTTCATGACCAGGTCGGTGATGACGCGGATGCCGCGCTTGTGTGCCTCGTCCAGCAGCGTCACGAAGTTCTCGACCGTGCCGAACTCCGGCAGCACCGCGCGGAAGTCGCTGATGTCGTAGCCGCCGTCGCGCAACGGTGAGTCGTAGAACGGCGGCAGCCAGATGCAGTCGATGCCGAGCCAGGCCAGGTAGTCCAGTTTGGCGGTGAGGCCGTCGAGGTCACCGGTGCCGTCGCCGGACGAGTCGTAGAACGCCCGTACGAGGGCCTCGTAGAAGACCGCGCGCTTGAACCAGTCCGGATCGAGCGGCATCTGCCGCGCGTGCTTGAAGCTTTCGGACTGGGGTTCGACGAGATGCCCGTCGGCCGTGTGCTGGTGCGCCGCGGCTTCGTCGACGGCGCGCTCCAGAGTGTGAGCACGGAGTCTGGGCGGGTGAGGCAGTGAGATGGTCATGTGGCGCCCTCAGGACGTCTGGCTGTGGATCGTGAAAACGTGCGCGACCTGCTGGTACGGGTCGAGTCGGACGGCGTTGTGCTGTCCCCAGTCGAAGCTTGCCCCGGTGAGCTCGTCGACTACCCGGAACCGGTCATGCCAGTCGAGCCCGAGCGCGGGCATGTCGAGCGCGGTGTTGCCCCAGTGGGTGTTGTGTGCGTCGAGCGTGCACACCACGAGGACCGTGTCGTTGCCCAGCTGCTTGGAGAAACACAAAATCGCGTCGTTGTCGACGTGGTGGAAACGGAGGTTCCGGAGCCTCTGCAGCGCCGGATGAGCACGGCGCAACTCGTTGAGCCGACCCAGGAACGGCGCCAGCGTACGCCCTTCCGCTTCGGCCTGCTTCCAGTCCCGGGGACGGAGCTGGTACTTCTCCGAATCCAGGTATTCCTCCGACCCCGGACGCACGGCGACGTGCTCGTAGAGCTCGAAACCGGAGTAGACGCCCCAGGTCGGCGACATCATGCTGGCCAGCACCGCGCGGATCGCGAACATCGCCGGACCGCCGTACTGCAGCGACGCGTGCAGGATGTCGGGCGTATTCACGAAGAAGTTGGGGCGCATGTAGTGCCCGCTCTCGACCAGCTCGCGGCCGTACTCCTCGATCTCCCACTTGGCGGTGCGCCAGGTGAAGTACGTGTACGACTGGGTGAAGCCGATCTTCGCCAGATGCTGCATCATCGCCGGCCGGGTGAACGCCTCGGCCAGGAACAGCACGTCCGGGTGGACCTTCTTGACCTCCCAGATCAGCCAGTGCCAGAAGTCGGTCGGCTTGGTGTGCGGGTTGTCGACCCGGAAGATCTTCACGCCGTGCTCGACCCAGAGCAACGTCACGCGGAGCATCTCCGCGTAGATGCCGTTCCGGTCGTTGTCGAAGTTCAGCGGATAGATGTCCTGGTACTTCTTCGGCGGGTTCTCGGCGTAGGCGATCGTGCCGTCGGGCAGCGTCGTGAACCACTCCGGGTGCTCGGTGACCCAGGGGTGGTCGGGCGCGCACTGCAGCGCGAGGTCGAGCGCGACCTCCATGCCCAGCTCGCGGGTGCGGGCCACGAACGCGTCGAAGTCGTCGAACGTCCCCAGTTGGGGGTGGATCGAGTCGTGTCCGCCCTCGGAGGCGCCGATGGCCCACGGAGAACCGACGTCGTCGGGCGTCGGGGTGAGCGTGTTGTTCTTGCCCTTGCGGTTCACCCGGCCGATCGGGTGGATCGGCGGCAGGTAGACGACGTCGAAGTTCATGTCGGCGATGGCCGGCAGGCGACGCGACGCGGTGCGGAACGTGCCGTGCACCGGCGGGCTGACCGCGTCCGAACCCGCGTCCGGGACGACGGCGCCCTCCGAGCGGGGGAAGAACTCGTACCAGGAGCCGTACAGCGCGCGCTCGCGGTCGACCCACACGCTGAACGCGGGGGACCGGGTCACCAGGTCACGCACCGGGCGCTCGGCCATCGCCGCAGAGAGCGCGAGCCCGGGCTCGACCCGCTCGGCCAGCGGTTTCGTGGTGTCGCGGAGCGCCGCCGCGGCCTCGAAGAGCTCGTCGCGGCGCTGGCGCGGGGCGAATCGGCCGGCCTTGAGGAGGAGCCGGGCGCCGGTCTCCAGGTCGTTGGCGAGTTCGACCGCCGACTGGCCGGCCGCGATCTTGACCTCCACCGCGTGGTGCCAGGTCTCGAACGGATCGCCCCAGGCCTCGACGACGAACGTCCACCGCCCGGGGGCGTCCGGCACCACGGACGCGTGCCAGCGGTCGTTCTCGCCTTTCACCATCGGGGTGAACGGTGTTCGACGCCCATCGGGCGCGGTCCACACCACATTCGCCCCGACGGCATCGTGTCCCTCGCGGAACACCGTGGCAGAGACGGGCATGAGCTCACCCACGACGGCGCGTGCTGGATACAAACCAGCGGACACGACGGGGGTGATGTCTTCGATCGCGAAGCGTCCGGTCATCAAGGCCTACCGTATCGAGTCAGAGGGACGGTCGCGGTGACGGTCCAGGGGGCTCGCGGCGCACCCCGTCCGCAGGGCCCCCCAAGCATGTTCGCCGGAGTCCCTGCAGAGGTATAGCCGCCCGGACCTGAAAATACTTGCGGGACACGGACGCAATGTTCGCGCCCGTGACACGGGAACCGACCCGAGCGTCGGTAGGGTGCGGCCCGTGAGAGCCCTACGTCGTTTTACCGTGCGGGCCAAGCTGCCCGAACCGCTGGCCCCGCTCGGTGAGCTGGTGATGAATTTGCGGTGGTCGTGGAACCCGCCCACGGTCGATCTTTTCGCTTCCGTGGATCCCAGAGTCTGGGAGCAGGTGCGCCAGGATCCGGTCCGGCTACTGGGAGAGGTCTCCGGTCAGCGACTGGAGTCGCTCGCCGCCGACCCGGACTTCCTCGGCCGCCTCCATGCCACGCACGCGGATTTGAAGCGCTACCTCACCGAGCCCCGCTGGTACCAGGAGCAAGCCCAGGCCGGAGCAGACGCCGGGAAGCCGCTGCCCGCGTCGATCGCGTACTTCTCCCCGGAGTTCGGCATCGCCGAAGTGTTGCCGCAGTACTCCGGCGGTCTGGGGATCCTGGCCGGCGACCACCTCAAAGCAGCCAGTGACCTCGGTGCCCCGATCGTCGGGGTGGGCCTGCTGTATCGATCCGGATACTTCAGTCAGGCCCTCACCGCGGACGGCTGGCAGGCCGAGCACTATCCGCCGCTGGACCCGCACGGCCTGCCGTTGCAGCGCCTGACCGGCGCCGACGGTGCGCCGCTGCGGATCTCGGTCGACCTGCCCGAGCACCGGGTGCTGCACGCGCACATCTGGAAGGCGCAGTGCGGCCGGGTCCCGCTGCTGCTGCTCGACTCCGACATCGAAGACAACGCGCCGACCGAGCGCGCCGTCACCGACCGCCTGTACGGCGGCGGTGCCGACCACCGGCTGCTGCAGGAGATCCTGCTCGGCATCGGTGGCGTCCGGGCGCTGCGCGCGTACGCCGAGCTGTCCGGTGAGACCGCGCCCGAGGTCTTCCACACCAACGAGGGTCACGCCGGCTTCCTCGGCGTCGAGCGGATCCGCGAGCTCGTCGAAGGCGCCGGACTGACGTTCGACCAGGCGTTGCACGCGGTGCGCGCGGGGACGGTGTTCACCACGCACACGCCGGTGCCGGCCGGCATCGACCGGTTCTCCCGCGACCTGATCGCGCACGTGTTCGGTGCGGGCATCCTGTCGGGCGTCCAGGGGGTGCCGATCGAGCGTCTGCTCGCGCTGGGTGCCGAGGACGACCCGGGTGTGTTCAACATGGCCCACATGGGCCTGCGGCTGGGTCAGCGCGCCAACGGCGTCAGCAAGCTGCACGGGATCGTCAGCCGGGACATGTTCAAGGGTCTCTGGCCGGGCTTCGAGTCGAACGAGGTGCCGATCACCTCGGTGACCAACGGCGTCCACGCCCCGACCTGGGTCGCGCGGGAGACCGCGGCACTCGGCCCCGGCGGGATCGACGACGACCTCTGGGCCGCGATCGGCCAGACGCCGAACAAGCAGCTCTGGGAGACCCGCCGGGCACTGCGCGCGAAGCTGGTCGACGAGATCCGCCGCCGGTTGCGGGCGTCGTCACTGCGCCGCGGGCACACCGAAGCCGAGCTCGGCTGGGTCGACTCGGTGTTCGATCCGGACGTGCTGACGATCGGGTTCGCCCGCCGGGTGCCCTCGTACAAGCGCCTGACGCTGATGCTGCGCGACCCCGACCGTCTCCGCTCGCTGCTGCTGGACCCCGAGCGTCCGCTCCAGATCGTCATCGCGGGCAAGAGCCACCCGGCGGACGAGGGCGGCAAGATGCTGATCCAGCAGATGGTGCGGTTCACCGACGACCCGGCGGTGCGCAACCGGATCGTGTTCCTGCCCGACTACGACATCGGCATGGCCCGGTACCTGTACTGGGGCTGCGACGTCTGGCTGAACAACCCGCTGCGTCCGCTCGAGGCCTGCGGGACGTCCGGCATGAAGGCGTCGCTCAACGGCGGCCTGAACCTGTCCATCCGGGACGGGTGGTGGGACGAGATGTACGACGGCGAGAACGGGTGGGCGATCCCCACCGCCGACGGCGTCCTCGACCCGGACCGGCGCGACGACCTGGAGGCGGCGGCGTTCTACGACCTGCTGACCACCCACGTCCGGACGCTGTTCTACGACCGCGGCGAAGACGGCGCCCCGGCGCGCTGGCTGGAGATGGTGCGGCACACGCTCAGCTCGCTCGGCCCGAAGCTCACCGCGACGCGGATGGTGGCCGAGTACGTCGAGCGGCTGTACGCGCCGGCCGCACGCAGCTCGGCCCGGGTGCTCGCGGATCACTTCGCGGGCGCGCGCGAGCTGGCCGAGTGGCGTGCGAACGTCGCCGAGCACTGGACCGGCGTCAAGGTGGCGCACGTCGAGTCGTCCGGCATCGGCGACACGCCCGAGCTGGGCGCGACCGTCAACATCCGGGCCGAGGTCAATCTTGGTGGGCTGGCGCCGGAAGCCGTGGCCGTGCAGGCCTGCTACGGCACTGTGGACTCCGACGACGTGCTGCACGAGATCAACACCGTTCCCATGCGTGCGCTGGGCAATGGCGGCGACACCTATCGGTACGAAGCCGATATTCCGCTGGAGCAGGCTGGTCCGTTCGGGTATACCGTCCGGGTCCTCCCGCACCACGAGTTGCTGACCGATCCGGTCGAGCTCGGGCTAGTCACGACCGCCTGAACCGGTTCTGGCCCATAATCCGAGCATGGCGTTTGCAGGTGGTGCCGGTCGGTCCGCCACGGAGTCCTCGGAACCCGTGGCGGACCGGCCGAGCGGCGAGCCCGAGCTGAGGATCCTCGACGACCAGTTGCGCATCGTCGACTCGAAGATCCAGCAGCACCGGCGGCGGATGCGGGCCGCGATCGACGTGTTCGGCCTGCTCGGTTTCGGGCTCGCGTTCGTCGGTCTGATCGTCGTCGCGAGCCTGGCCGCGGTCTCGTTCGCGTCCGGCGAGTCCGGGGTCGGCATGCTGTTCAGCGCGCTGACCGTGGTCGCGCTGCCGATCGTCGGCATCGCGGCCTGGCACGCGTTCGGCGGCCTGTGGTCGCTCTCCCAGGAGTTGCGCGAACTGCGGCGGCGGCAGTCCGAGCTGTACAACCAGATCTCCCGGGCCGAGGCGGCCGCGCCGGTCGACGCCACCCGGGTGGATCAGACCAGGGTCGACGGCGCGCCGGTCGACACCGGGCCGCCGTCCGGGCTCGGCGGTTTCATGGGCGGGCTCGGCCGGGGCGCGCCGCGGGTCGCCCTGCGTGAGCCTCCGGCAGGCAACAGCCCCGACGGCTTCCGCGAGATCACCGATCAGAACCGCGGCATCTTCGGCCGGACGGCCGCACTCTGGTTACTCGTCGGGGCCGGGATCCTGTTCCTGATCTTCATCGTCGGCGTGGCCCTGGGCACCGCCAGCACCTGACCGCGGCACGGCCGGTCCGCCGCCGGTCGGCTGCCGGTGGTACGCGATCGGGTCAGCGCACCGCGCGGAGCAGGACGGTGGACCACGCCGACAGCGGGCGGGCCGTGCCGCCGTCCAGCGTCTCGCTGCCGTCCGGCAGATCGGGCCGGGCGGTGTCGAACACCACCTGGTAGCACCGCGCCCACGGCGGCCCGGGCAGCCGGACCTCCAGGTCGCCGTCGGCGGCGTGGATCCACAGCAGGTACGAGTCGTCGACGATCCGCTCACCACGCAGGGTCCGGTTCCGGATCTGCTCGCCGTCGAGGAACATGCCGAGCGTGCGAGCGTCGTGGCGGTTCCAGTCGTCCGGGCTCATCAGGCCGCCGTCGGGCCGGAACCACGAGAGGTCGCTGACCGGGCTGTCCAGGTCGGCCGGTGCGCCGACGAAGAACGAGCGTTGCCGGAAGACCGGCGCCTTCGCCCGCAGGTCGAGCAGCCGGGACGTGAACCCGAGCAGCGACTCGGCCTCCGGATCGAGCTTCCAGTCCATCCAGGACACCTCGTTGTCCTGGCAGTACGCGTTGTTGTTGCCGCCCTGCGTGCGGCGCATCTCGTCCCCGGCGGTGAGCATCGGGACGCCGGCCGACAGCACGAGCGTGGCCAGCGCGTTGCGGATCTGCCGGTTGCGCAGCGCGATCACCGCGCCGTCGTCGGTCTCGCCTTCGACGCCGCAGTTCCAGGACCGGTTGTCGTCGGTGCCGTCCCGGTTCTGCTCGAGGTTGGCCTCGTTGTGTTTGTGGTTGTACGTGAACAGGTCGCGCATCGTGAACCCGTCGTGCGCGGTGATGAAGTTGATCGACGCGAACGGGCGGCGGCCGTCGTCCTGGTAGAGGTCGGACGAGCCGGACAGCCGGTAACCCAGCTCGCCGAGGCCGCTGGTGCCGCCGCGCCACAGGTCGCGCACGGCGTCCCGGTAGCGGCCGTTCCACTCCGTCCAGAGCGGCGGGAAGTTGCCGACCTGGTAGCCGCCCGCGCCCACGTCCCAGGGCTCGGCGATCAGCTTGAGCTGGTTGACCACCGGGTCCTGGTGGATGACCGCCATGAACGCCGAGAGCTGGTCGACGTCGTGCATCGACCGGGCCAGCGCGGACGCCAGGTCGAAGCGGAACCCGTCGACGCCCATGTCCAGCGCCCAGTAGCGCAGCGAGTCCATCAGCATCTGCAGCACCGCGGGCTGCCGGGCGTCCAGCGTGTTGCCGCAGCCGGTGTAGTCGACGTAGCGGCTGGCGTCGGAGGAGTCGACCCGGTAGTAACCGATGTTGTCGATCCCGCGGAAGCTCAGCGTCGGACCGTCCGCACCGCCCTCGGCGGTGTGGTTGTAGACGACGTCGAGGATCACCTCGATTCCGGCCGCGTGCAGCGCGGCGACCATGTCGCGGAACTCCTCGACCTGGCCTCCGGTGTCGCCGCGGGAGGAGAACCGGGAGTCCGGCGCGAAGTAGCCGAGCGTGTTGTAGCCCCAGTAGTTCGTCAGGCCGCGTCCGCTGATGAACGGTTCCGGAACCATGTGGTGCACCGGCAGCAGCTCGACCGACGTCACCCCGAGCTTCACCAGGTGGTCGATCACCGCGGGGTGGGCCAGGCCGGAGTACGTGCCACGCAGGTGGTCGGGCACGTCCGGGTGGCGCATCGTGAAGCCGCGGACGTGCAGTTCGTAGATGACCGTGTCCTCCCACGGCACCCGCGGACGGGTGTGCGAGAGGCCGATCGTCCGGGCCAGCACGACCGAGCGCAGCGTGTCGGGCGCCGAGTCCTGCCCGTCCGGCCAGCCGCGGGACGCGTCCCCGTTGTGCCCGTACAACGACGGGCCGTTGACGACGTGCCCCGAGTACGCCCGCGCGTACGGGTCCATCAGCAGCTTCGCCGGGTTGAAGCGGTGACCGGCCTGCGGGCTCCACGGGCCGTGCACCCGGAAGCCGTACCGCTGTCCCGGCCCGATGTCTGGCACGTACCCGTGCCAGACGTGGTACGTGCTCTCGCTGAGCATCAGCCGGCGCTCGTTCCCGGCCTCGTCGAACAGGCACAGGTCCACGCCGACCGCGTGCGGGCTCCACAGCGTGAAGTTCACGCCGTCGCCGTCCCAGTTCGCGCCGAGCGGGAACGGACTACCCGGCCACGGCCCGTTCGGGTCTGCCGTCGCTGTGCTCATAGCGCCCCCTAGCAGCCTGTTGTGCACAGATTAGGGGGCTGCTCGGGTAAACGTAACTAGACCTCCCAAGATGTGTCAGGGCGCCTGGTTCTGTTGAGTACCACGCGGCGCGTCGGGACGGGGGAGGGCGTCCGAGGTTGGCCCTCGTGCTGTTGGATGGGGCATGTGCCTGCCGCTTCCCGTCCCGAGCCGGCCCGCGCCGTCGGTCGAGCCTCTGTTCCCCCCGCGTCCGTTTCACCGATCTTCTCGGTGACGTCCGGCGTTTCGGTCGTTCCCGACGCGGCGCTGCCCAAATCCGCGCCGCGCGCGCCCGAGCCGGCCGCCCCGGCGCCCCGGACGTATCCGGAGCCGGACCCGGACGCGGTGCTCGACCTCGCCGGCGTCACGGTCACCCGCAGCGGCAACGACCTGCTCGACGAGATCGACTGGAAGGTCGCTCCGGAAGACCGCTGGGTCGTGCTCGGCCCGAACGGCGCGGGCAAGACCACGCTGCTCTCGGTCGCCGCGGCCCGGCTCCACCCGACCCGCGGCCGGGTCGCGATTCTCGGCGAGCAGCTCGGCAAGGTCGACGTCTTCGAGCTCCGGCCCCGTATCGGTCTGTCGTCCGCGTCCCTCGCGGAACGCATCCCGTCCAGCGAAACCGTGGCGGACGTCGTGGTCACGGCCGCGTACGCCGTGGTCGGCCGCTTCAACGAGCAGTACGACGGTCTGGACGCTACGCGAGGCGCCGCGCTGCTGGCCCAGTTCGGGGTCGAGCACCTGGCCGATCGGCTGTACGGGACGCTCAGCGAGGGCGAGCGCAAGCGCGTGCAGATCGCGCGGGCGCTGATGACCGATCCGGAAGTGCTGATGCTCGACGAGCCGGCCGCCGGGCTCGACCTGGGCGGACGGGAAGACCTGGTCCGTCGCCTCTCGACGCTGGCCCGCGACCCTTATTCGCCGGCGCTGGTGCTGGTCACGCACCACGTCGAGGAGATCCCCCCGGGCATCACGCACGCGCTGCTGCTGCGGCAGGGCCGGGTGACTGCGGCCGGGCCGGTCGCCGAGTCGCTGACCGCGGAGACGCTGTCGAACACGTTCGGCCTGCCGTTGCGGCTCGACCAGCGCGACGGAAGGTACAGCGCGAGGGCCCTCTGATTTCGCCCTGTTGATCCCGGGCCTAGAGTGGACGGTAAATTGTCGTCGCTCGTTTGGGGCGCCATCCGTGGGCCGTCATGACCAGATGCTCCTCGAGGTCGGCGAGGACATCGCCGGGTACACGGTGGAGTCTTTCGTCGCCCGCGGAGGGATGGCCGTTGTCTACAAGGCGGTCGACAATCGCCTCGGGCGGCCGGTCGCACTCAAGCTGATCGCGCCCGAGCTCGCGTCGGACTCGACTTTCCGGGCCCGGTTCACCCGGGAGAGCGAGCTCGCCGCGTCGCTCGACCATCCGAACGTGCTGCCGATCTACCAGGCCGGCGAGTTCGACGGAATGCTCTACACGGTCATGCGCTATGTGGACGGCGAAGACCTCGACCGGGTGTTGAAGCGGCGCGGGCGCCTGACGCCGTCGGAGACGATCACGATCTTCTCGGCGGTGGCGGCGGCACTGGACGCCGCCCACGAGCGGCAGCTCGTGCACCGCGACGTGAAGCCGGGGAACGTGCTGCTCACCGGCGCGGACGACCAGTACGGGATGAACCTCGCGCAGCGGCACGTGTACCTGACCGACTTCGGGCTGACGAAGCGCGCCGCCGACGTCACCGGGCTGACCACCGCCGGCCAGTTCCTCGGGACGATCGCCTACGTCGCGCCGGAGCAGATCGCGAACCAGCCGGTGGACCACCGGGCGGACGTGTACTCGCTCGGGTGCGTGCTCTACCACGTGCTGAGCGGGGTGGCGCCGTTCGACCGGCAGGACTACGTGGCGATGATGTGGGCGCACATCTCGTCGCCGCCGCCGGTGCTGTCCGAGGCGGCGGCCGACGTGCCACCGGCGGCCGACTCGGTGCTGCAGTCGGCGATGGCCAAGCGGCCGGGTGCGCGGCCCGACAGCTGCAGCGCGCTGATCGGTCAGCTGCGTGACGCGTTCGGTCTGACGTCGGAGACGCCGCTGAGGCTGGCCGACCGTAAGGCGCGCCCGACGCCGGGCGTGCTCGAGCGCTTCGCGGGCGAGCCGGCCGACGACCGTCCCACGCTCAAACGCGGGGCCGCCACCGTGTCCACGGGCCCGAACCCGGCCCCACCCCCAGCGGCCGCCACACCCCCAGCCGCCGCACCCCCGGCGGTCGCGCCCCCAGCCGCCGTGCCTCCGGCGGCCGCGGCCGCCGTGCCTCCGGCCGCCGCCGTGCCTCCGGAGGTCGCCGCCGCCGCTGCGGCGCCGTACGTCGAGCAGACCGGCGGGCCTGCGCCGAGTCTCGCAGAGGTGCTGGCGCAGCCCGCGTCTCCGCCACCGCCGCGGCCGCCGCGGATCGCGCCGCCGACCGAGCGACGCCGCCGGCCGGAGCCGGAACGGGATTCGCCCCCGACCCTGCTGAGCCACCGGGCCGACCCGGTACCTCCGCGGACGAGCGCGATCCCCCGCCGCGCCGCGGTGCTGGCCGGCCTGATCGTGCTCGTGATCCTGCTGGGCGGAGGCGCGTTCATCCTGTTCGGCCCGGACGACGCCGACCCCGGCACCGTGGCGGCGCCGTCCACGTCGCCGACGCCCACCGTCGGCACCTCCACCGCCGTCACCACGCTCGCGAAGCCGACCGAGGTGACGTCGGTCCAGGTCGGCAAGTCCCCGCAGGGCATCGCGTTCTCGCCGACCGGCGACGAGGTCTACGTCGCCAACAGCGACGACCGGACGATCTCGATCGTCGACACCGAAGACCTTCGCCAGGTCTCGACGATCAAGATCCCCAACCAGCCCCAATACCTCGCGATCTCCGAAGACGGCAAGACGCTCTACGTGTCCACCCACAACGACGACGGCACCGGCAACACCGTGACGGTCGTCGACACCACCCGGCGCAGCGTCGCCAAACAGATCGACGTCGCCCAGGGCCACCCGTCCGAGCCGTACGCGCTCTCGCTGTCACCCGACGGCAAGCTGCTCTACGTCCCCGACCACCAGCGCAGCGTCCTCACCGTGATCGACACGGCCCAGCGGGGCATCCTGATGTCGCTCGCGGTCCCGCCGGAGCCGCACTGGGTCACGTTCGGCCCGGGCGGGACGCGCGCCTACGCCGCCGACCACGAGTCGAACCTGATCTCGGTCATCGACGTCTCGCAGACCAAGGTCATCAAGACGATCCCCGTCGACAAGAGCCCGCACAGCGTCGCCGTGCTGCCCGACGGCAGCCGGGCGTTCACCGCGAACTACGAGGTCAGCACCGCCTCGGTCATCAACCTCAAGACCAGTGCGGTGACGAACGTGAAGGTGGGGGCCAACCCGCGGTGCGTCGCGCTCTCCCCCGACGGCAGGTACGCGTATTTCGCGGCGACCGGCGACGACGTGCTCACGGTCCTCGACACGAAGACGCTGCGGCAGACCGCGAGCGTGCCGGTGGGCAAGGACCCGTGGGTCGTCGCGGTGTCGCCGGACGGACGCACCGGCTGGGTGAGCAACCGGTCGTCGGGCACGGTGTCGGTGGTCACGCTCGCGCGGTGAGCCCGGCCGAACTACCCGCCGGTAGGCTGCCGCCAACGGCATCGATGCCGGGCGGCTCCCCGTCCGGAGAAGGGTGGTCGGGGCGGATGACCGGCGAATTCGTGACGCTCGAGGTGGCCGAAGGGGTCGGCACGATCCGGCTCGACCGGCCGAAGATGAACGCACTCAACACCCAGGTGCAGCAGGAGCTCAGGGCGGCGGCCCAGGAGGCCACCGAGCGGAACGACGTGCGGGCGGTCGTGCTCTACGGCGGTCCGAAGGTGTTCGCGGCCGGCGCCGACATCAAGGAGTTCGCCGAGACCGACTACACGCAGATGGTGGCTCGGGCCGAGGCGCTGACCGGGTCGCTGACCGCGGTCGCGCGGATCCCGAAGCCGGTGATCGCCGCGGTGACCGGGTTCGCGCTCGGCGGCGGCTGCGAGCTGGCGCTGACCGCCGACTTCCGGGTGTGCGGCGAGAACGCGAAGCTCGGCCAGCCGGAGATCCTGCTCGGCATCATCCCGGGCGCGGGTGGCACCCAGCGGCTCACCCGGCTGGTGGGGCCGTCGAAGGCCAAGGACCTGATCTACTCCGGTCGGTTCGTCGACGCGGCCGAGGCGCTGGCGATCGGACTGGTCGACAAGGTCGTCGCTGCCGACGACGTCTACACCGTGGCGGTCGAGTGGGCGTCGACGTTCACGAACGGCCCGGCGTGGGCGCTGCGGGCGGCGAAGGCCGCGATCGACGGCGGGCTCGACGTCGACCTGGAGACCGGTCTGCGGCTGGAGAGCCAGCTGTTCGCGGGCCTGTTCGCGACAGAAGACAAGCGGATCGGCATGGAGTCGTTCCTGGCCAACGGCCCGGGCAAGGCGAAGTTCACGGGCGCCTGACGGCCCTCAGAGCGCTCGCGACACCGGCGTGAAGCCGGAGTAGGCCGCGAGCACGCGCGCCTCCGCGTCATGCGTCCGCGTCGCGGGGGTCGCGCGTGGCGCGATGCGTGTGTGCTGCCGGCTGCGCGCCTGCAGGGTCTTGGTGAGGCGGCCCATCCGCCTGCTGCCGGGTTCCTCGACGTAGTGGTTGAGCGCCCAAGCCAGGGCGACGACCACCGCGACGGCGAACGCCAGCACGAACCAGCGGTTGAACCCCAGCCGCACGTTGCCGATCGTCAGCAGCGTGTAGCCGATGTTCTCGTGCAACAGGTACAGCGGGTACGTCAGCGTGCCGAGGAACGCGACCCGCGCCGCGCCCGGCACCCGCACACCGCTCACCAGCAGCGCGAACGCGGCGAACGTCGCCAGCAGCACCCCGGCCACGACCCAGCCGGAGAACGGCAGCCCGTACTTGCGGGTCAGCGCGTCCGCGAACGAGATGCCGCGCACCAGCGCCCACCCGCACGACGCCACGGTCACCGCGAGCGCCGCCACCCGCTGCCGCGCGCTCAGCGTCGCGCCCGGCCCTTCCTTCGCCAGCAGCGCGAACCCGACCCCGGCGGTGAAGTACGGGGTCCACTCCGGGACGAACACCCGGGCCCACCCGTCCGGCATCGACCAGGCCGCGTGGACGAGCGAGATGCCGAGCCACACCGAGGCGCCGGCCAGCACCCGGTTCACGGTCAGTCCGACGATCGTGCCCAGCGCCACCAGCCCGTAGAACGCGAGCTCGACCAGCAGCGTCCAGTACACGCCGTCGACATAGGTGACGCCGAACGCCTCGCTGCCCATCGTCAGATTGGCGGCCCACTGGCCGAACGAGACCGAGAGCCGGTCGCCCGGCAGGAGCGTCACGGCCAGCGCGGTGACGGTGCAGGCGACCCAGAACGCCGGGTACAGCCGACCGGCGCGGTTGAGCAGGAACGTGTCGGGGGAGCGGCCCCAGGCGCTGCGCAGGATCACGAACCCACTGATGACGAAGAACACGTCGACGCCGAGGTAGCCGTACCGGAACAGCGCGGCCTGGCCCTCGAAGCCGGTGGTCGCCAACGGGGTCGTCCCGGTGGTCGACCGGAACATCCAGTGGAACGCCACCACGGCCGCCGCCGCTAAGAAGCGGAGGAGGTCCAACTCATGGCAGCGCCGGAGACGGTCGCGGGACGAGATAGTGACACTCACTGTTCCCGGGTATCCACGGGCGGTCAGGAATGAACTGAGGGAGCATCGTTTGTGAGCAACTTCGCCCCGGTACCGAGTTGGCAATCCCGACCCCGGGGCGGTGGATTCACAGGTGTCGCCTACCCTGGCGGCGCCAAGCGTCCGCGCGGCCGCTGTAGACGCGGTGGAGGAGAACGGGATGACGTACCCACAGGACCCGCAGGGCTACGGGCAGCAGCAACAGCCCGGTGGCTACGACCCCAGCGGTGCTGGTTACGGAGACCCGTATGCCCAGCCGGGTGCCTACCCGCCCGCGTACGACCCCACGACGGGCCAGCCGATCCAGCCGGGTCAGCCCGGCCAGCAGGCGCCTCCGGGCAGTCCGTTAGCTCCCGGTGGGTACGACTACAACCAGCAGCAGTACCCCGCGCAGCCCACGTCGGGCTACCCGGCCGGTGCACCGGTGTCCGGGTATCCGACGTCCGGATATCCGACGTCCGGGTACCCCGGGGCGCCGACGTCCGGGTATCCGACCTCTGGCTACCCGGGTGCGCCGACGTCCGGTTATCCCGCCGCCGGGTACCAGGCGGCCGGCTACCCGCCGCAGCCCGCGTACGGCTACCCGCCGGTGCCGCCGCCGAAGAAGAGCAACACCGGTCTGATCCTCGGCATCGTCGCGGGTGTCGTCGTCCTGCTGGTCATCGTCGTCTCGCTCGGGATCTGGGCGATCTCCGGTGACGACCCGCCGAAGCCCGGTCCGACGATCGCGGCCCCGACGCCGTCCGCCTCGGCGTCCCCGTCGCCGTCCGATCCGCCGCTGCTCTCGCAGTTCAAGGACCCCGACCTGCGTGATTTCGCCCGCCGCGCGGCCGCGGAGGCCGACCGGTGCGAGGTCATCACCTCGACGATCCCCGGGGCGAACAACGCGGCCGAGGCGCTGAAGTGCACGTTCACCGGCACCGGCACGTACGAGATCTACTTCGTCCGCTACAAGACGCTCTCCGATCGCGACTCGTACGCGAAGTCCGCGCGCGGTGGCTTCTCCGACGACTCGCTGGTCGTCGACGGTGACACGTTCTGGACCGACGACCAGCAGACCCGGCAGGGCAGCTACATCACCGGCCACGCGACGTCGGACGGCGGCCGCTACGTCTACTGGGACCTTCCGGGCAAGGCGGTCTCCGGCGAGATCTACACGAGCAGCACCGACGCGGTAGGAACCGAGACGTTCTGGAAGAAGATCCGCTGACCCCGGTTACCCCTGAGTAGGGTCGCGCGTAGCGAAACGCCCTACGAGGAGGAGCCCGAGCTATGACCGAGTTGGAGGGGCACGGGGGTGAGCTCGCGCTGGCGGCGCTGCGGGCTCGTGGTGTCGAGGCGATGTTCACGCTGTCCGGCGGGCACGTTTTCCCGCTCTACGACGCCGCACACACCACCGGCTTCCCGCTGATCGACGTCCGGCACGAGCAGAGCGCGGTGTTCGCCGCCGAGGCGACCGCCAAGCTCACCCGCCGGCCCGGGCTCGCGGTGCTGACCGCCGGGCCCGGCGTCACGAACGGGGTCTCCGCGGTCACGTCGGCGAAGTTCAACGGCTCGCCGGTGGTCGTGCTGGGCGGACGGGCGCCGCAGATGCGCTGGGGCGCGGGCTCGCTGCAGGAGTTCGATCACGTCCCGGTGCTCGCGCCGATCACCAAGCACGCGGCGACGGTCACCGACGTGAACGCGATCGCCGCCGACGTCGGCGCGGCAGCCGATCTGGCGCTCGCGCCGCATCGGGGCCCGGTCTTCCTCGACCTGCCGATGGACGTGGTCTTCGACCGGGCGAAGTCGGTCATCACGCCGCCGGCCGCGCCGGAGGTCCCCGGGGCCGACCCGGAGGAGGTCGCCGCCGCCGCCGCGCTGATCGCGCGCGCGGACCGGCCGGTGCTGATCGCCGGGTCGGACGTGTACGCGGGGAGCGCCGAGCAGGCACTGGTCGCGGCGGCCGAGGCACTGCGGGTGCCGGTGTTCAGCAACGGGCAGGGCCGCGGGTGCATCCCGGCCGACCATCCGCTGGCGTTCGCCCGGGTCCGCGGCAAGGCGTTCAAGTCCGCCGACCTGGTGGTGGTCGTCGGTACGCCGCTGGACTTCCGGCTGGGTTTCGGTGCGTTCGGGGAAGCGGCGGTCGTGCACGTCGTCGACTCGCCGTCGCAGAAGGCCGGTCACGTGACCCCGGCCGCCGCGCCGGTCGGCGACCTGGCGTCGATCCTGACCGCGTTCGCGAACTACACCGGGCCGAGGGCCGACCACGAGGGCTGGATCGCGTCGCTGCGCGACCTCGAGGACGCCGCCCGGTCGGCCGAGCTCGACGTGTTGCGGGCCGACACCGACCCGATCAAGCCGGCGCGGATCTACGGCGAACTGCGGCAGGTGCTCGACCGGGACGCGGTGGTGATCTGCGACGGCGGTGATTTCGTGTCGTACGGCGGGCGGTACCTCGACTCGTACACGCCGGGTTGCTGGCTCGACCCGGGGCCGTACGGGTGCTTGGGCACCGGCTCCGGGTACGCGATCGGGGCACGGGTGGCGCGGCCGTCCGCGCAGATCTGCGTGCTGTTCGGCGACGGGGCGGCCGGGTTCTCGCTGATGGACGTCGAGTCGCTGGTGCGCCAGAACCTGCCGGTCGTGATGGTGGTGGGCAACAACGGGATCTGGGGGCTGGAGAAGCACCCGATGCAGGCGGTGTACGGGTACGACGTGGCGGCGGATCTGCAGCCGGGGCTGCGGTACGACGACGTGGTCGGCGCGCTGGGCGGGGCCGGCGAGACCGTCGAGAAGCCCGGAGATCTCGGTGCGGCCCTGCGCCGGGCCTTCGAAGCCGGCGTCCCCTACCTGGTCAACGTCCTGACCGACCCGACGGATGCCTACCCCCGCAGTTCCAACCTCGCTTAGGTGGGCGGCCCGCCCAGGGCGACGCTGACAGCCGCGCCACACGACTTGAGTGCGACACCAGCACGCGGCGTCGTGTGGCGCGGCTGTCAGCGCCCCCCTGGGCGGGCTCCAGGTCAATACGCTCGCGCCTTCGGCGCATCGAAAAAAGAATTCGGGCGGGGTGTCGTGGGACGCGGTCGGGCTTCGTAGGGAGGGTGAGAGGCACCCACACCCGGAGGACGAACGATGAAGCTCAGCGTCAACATCTTTCTTACGCTCGACGGCGTGATGCAGGGACCGGGCGGCCCGAAGGAAGACACGTCGGGCGGGTTCGAGCGCGGCGGCTGGGTCGTGCCGCACTTCGACGAGGCCGGTGGCGCGTTCGTCAGCCGCTACTTCGAGCAGGCCGAAGCGTTCCTGTACGGGCGGCTCACGTACCAGATCATGGCGGCCCACTGGCCGCTGGTCACCGACCCCGCCGACCCGGTGGCCGGTCGGCTCAACACGTACCCGAAGTACGTCGTCTCCAGCACCCTCACCGACGCCGAGGCGAGCTGGGAGAACAGCACGGTGCTCCGCGGTGACTTCCTGGCCGCGATCCGCGAGCTGAAGCAGCAGCCCGGCAAGGAGCTCCAGGTCCACGGTTGCGCCCAGCTGGCCCGCACCCTGCACGAAGCCGGCTTGATCGACGTCTACCGGCTGATGATCTTCCCGGTGACCGTCGGCGACGGGAAGCGCCTGTTCTCACCCGGAGCGCCCGCTACCGGCTTCCGTACGGTCAGCGCGGAGACCACCTCCACGGGGGTCTCGCTGCTGACGCTCGAGCCGGTACCGTTCGCCGCCGGCGACTTCACGATCAACTGATTCCCGACTCCGACAGGAGAAACGTCATGGCTCAGCAGTACCTGCTCTCGGTCTGGCACGTCGGCGCATACCCCGAGGTCGACCCGGAGACGATGCAAGCCCAGTTCGCCGCCGTCAACGCGTTCAACCAGGAGGTCATGGACGCCGGAGCGTGGGTGTTCGCGGGTGGCCTGATGCCGCACGACACCGCGACGACCGTCGACAACACCGGCGCCGAGATGGTGCTCTCCGACGGCCCGTTCGCCGAGACCAAGGAACACATCGGCGGGTTCTGGGTGATCACCGCCGAGAACCTGGACGAGGCGCTGCGCTGGGCGGCCAAGGGCTCGAAGGCCTGCGAAAACAAGGTCGAGGTCCGTCCGTTCCAGGGCGAGGTCTGACGCCGGTGGGCGCCGCGTCGGACGAGGAGGTCGAGGCCGTCGTACGCGCGGAGTACGGGCGGGTGGTCGCGACGCTCGTCCGGCGCTTCTCCGACGTCGACATCGCCGAGGAGGCGGCGAGCGAAGCGCTCGTCATCGCCGTGCAGTCCTGGCGGCGCGACGGGCTGCCGCCGAACCCGGGCGGCTGGCTCGTCACCACGGCGGGCAACCGGGCCATCGACCGGATCCGGCGCGAGTCGACGCGCGACGCCCGCCAGAAGGAGGCGGCCATGCTCACCCCACCCGACTCCGATCCGCTCGGTGCGGTGGACGACGACCGGTTGCGGCTCATCTTCATGTGCTGCCACCCGGCCCTCGCCGTCGAATCCCGGGTCGCGCTGACGCTGCGGCTGGTCGTCGGACTGTCGATGGCCGAGATCGCCGACGCGTTCCTCGTCCCCGAAACGACGATGGCGCAACGTCTCACCCGGGCGAAGCGGAAGATCAAGGCGGCCCGCATCCCGTTCGGGGTGCCGTTCGCCAGCGACCTGCCGTCCCGGGTGAACTCGGCGATGGCCGTCGTCTACCTGGTGTTCAACCAGGGGTACTTCGCCACCACGGGTGACGTCCCGCTGAGGGACGAGCTCTGCGCGGAGGCGATCCGGCTGGCCCGGCTGCTGCGGCAGCTGCTGCCGGACGAACCCGAGACGACCGGCCTGCTGGCCCTGATGCTGCTGACCGACGCACGTCGTCCGGCGCGGTTCGAGGGAACCACCCTGGTGCCGCTGGCCGAGCAGGACCGGAACCGGTGGATCCGGCCGTTGATCGACGAGGGCCACGACCTGGTCCGGGAGTGCCTCCGGATCCGGCGTCCGGGCTATTACCAGATCCTGGCCGCGGTCAACGCCGTGCACACCGACGGGCCGGCCACCGACTGGCGGCAGGTCCTGGCGCTCTACGACCAGCTGATGACGGTGGCGCCGTCACCGGTCGTCGCGCTCAACCGGGCCGTCGCGCTGGCCGAGGTCGAGGGCCCGGCGGTCGCGCTGACCGCGGTCGACGCGCTCGACCTGGTGCCGTACCACGCGTGGCACGCGACCCGGGCCGACCTGCTCCGACGCCTCGGCCGCGACCGGGACGCCGCTCAGGCCTACGAGTCGGCGATCGCGCTGGCCGACAACCCGGCCGAGCGGGACTTCCTCACCGCCCGGCGAAGGCTCGTCACGACGGATTGACTTCAGTCGGGCGATCTCCGGCCGATTGAGGAGTCGTGCCGTGGTTGCGTCGGGTAAAGGCGCTGGCCCACACGGTGATGGTCGGCGTCGTCGTCATGTTCCTGATCGTCCTGCTCAGGAAACTCGGCCTGGTCGGGACCACCCCGCTGTGGGTGTTCGCGATCCTCGTCGTCCTGGGTTCGACGGCCCACGATCCGATGCTCCACCGAGCGCTGACCGGCGGCGACCTCAACCGGCGGCTCTGGCCGCGGGTCGCGATGCGGTACGTGATCAACACCGCGACGATCTACGCGACCGGCTGGGGCCCGGTGCTGGCCGTGACCCACCTGATCCTGCTCTCCGAATTCACCGCCCAATCCGGTTCCCGGTCCTGGCGTCCGGCTGCGTTGTGCAGCGCCGCGACGATCGCGCTGGGCCAGGTGGCGATCGCGGCCGGGGTCTACTGCTACCTCCCGCAGCCGCAGGTGCACGGGGTGGCCGTGCTGGTGGCGGCCGGAACCGTGCTCGCTTGCCGGTTCTTCGGCGCCGCGGTGCGGGCGCGGGAGGACGGCGAGACCGCGCTGCGGGAGAGCGAGGAGCGGTTCCGGTCGGTCGTCCAGGACGGCACCGACATGGTGGCGTTCGCCGACCGCGACGGCACGCTGCGTTACGTCAGCCCGAACGCCAAACGGGTCACCGGGCACGATTCCGAGGCGCTGTTGTCCGACGGACTCTGGAAGCTCATCCATCCGGAGGACCGGACGATCGCGCTCGACCTCACCGCACGGACGCACGAGCAGCCCGATACCGAGCACGTCGCCGAGATCCGGATCCGGCGCGCCGACGGGGAGTGGCGGTGGCACGAGGTCGTCGTCCGCAACCTGCTCGACCACCCCGGGGTCCACGCGCTCGTCAGCCATCAGCGGGACGTGCACGACCGCCGGAGCGTGCAGGACCGCATCGCCTACGCGGCGACCCACGACGCGCTCACCGGGCTGCTGAACGCGTCGGCGTTCGTGGTGGCACTGGAGGAGGCGCTCGTCCACGGTGCGAACGGCGGCTACCCGATCGGCGTCCTGTTCCTCGATCTGGACGGGTTCAAGCAGGTCAACGACGATCGCGGGCACGATGCCGGTGACGAGATGCTCCGCCTGGTCGGTGACGTGCTGCGCCGGTGCTGCCGGGAGCGCGACGTGCTCGGCCGGATCGGCGGTGACGAGTTCGTCGCCGCGCTGAACGGCGTCGCCGGCACCGCGCAGGCGGCGTCGATCGCGGCGTCGATCATCGAGGGCATCGACGCGGCGCAGCCCCCTGACGACGGGTCTCCCCGGGTAGGGTGCAGCATCGGTATCGCGCTGTCCGAGCCCGGCGTGGTGGATGCCAGGGGCATGCTCCGCCGCGCGGACCTCGCCATGTACACGTCGAAGCGCAGGCGCCGGAACGGGTTCGAGATCCACGCCGATTCGGTACCCGCCGTGGCCGGTTGACCCGGTGCGTTTTCTCCGGAACGCGCCCGAGCAGATCGTCGTGCTCGTCGTCCTGGTCGTACTGCGGCTCTTCGGCCTGGCCGGGCCCTCTCCGTTCTGGGTGTTCGTCGTGCTGCTGGCCGCGGACGCGGTGCTGCAGCAACCGGCGGTTCAGAACCGGCTGGCCGGCGGCCGCGGCAGGCGGCTCCGGCTCCGCGTCGCGCTGCGGATCGCGATCAGTACGACGCTCATCTACGCGATCGGGTGGGGCGCGATGCTGGCCGTCGCCCATCTGAACGTGTTCTCCCGGTTCGTCCAGCGGGACGGCTCGCGGGCGTGGCGTCCGCTGGCGGTCTGCAGCGCGGTGTCGCTGGTGATCGGCCAGGTCGCGGTCACCCGGGGGCTCTTCTCCTACCTGCCGGAACCCGAGGTGCACGGCGTCGCGGTGCTGATCGGGTTCGGGGTCGTCAGCACCAGCGCCGTGCTCGGTGAGACGGTCCGCAGGCGGGAGGTGGCCGAAGCCGCGCTCCGCGCCAGCGAGGAGCGGTTCCAGGCCGTGCTGCAGGACGGCGCCGACGTCATCACGCTCACCGACGTCGACGGGCGGGTCGTCTACGTCAGCTCGACGGCGGAACGGATCACCGGCCATCGGCCGGAGAACCTGCTCGGCGAGGGCCTGTGGAGGTACCTGCATCCCGACGACCGGGCGGCCGCCGCGGCGTTCCACGCGCGCATCCACGCCGACCCCGACGTCGAGCACGCGATTGAGCTGCGCATCCGGCGCGCCGACGGCGTCTGGCGATGGCACGAGTTCGTGGTCAGAAACCTGCTCGCGCATCCCGGCGTGCGGGCGCTCGTGGGCCACCACCGCGACATCGACGACCGCCGGACCGCGCAGGAACGGATCTTCCACGCGGCGACGCACGACGAGCTCACCGGCCTGCTCAACAACTCGGCGTTCAAGCTCGCGATGGAGCAGGCACTCGACGACGCGGCCGAGGGCGGCTACCCGGTCGGCCTGATGTTCCTCGATCTCGACGGGTTCAAGCAGGTGAACGACGTCTACGGGCACGAGGCCGGTGACGACAAACTGCGGCTGGTGAGCGGCGTGCTGCGCAGCACCTGCCGGGACCGGGACGTCGTCGGGCGGATCGGCGGCGACGAGTTCGTGGTCCTCTGCAGCGGTGTGGCAGGGTGCGAACAGGTGGAGGCGATCGCCCGGCTGATCCTCACCGGGATCTCGACCGCCCAGCCGCTCGGCGACGGCCCGGACCACGTCGGGTGCAGCATCGGGATCGCGCTCGCCGCGCCCGGCGCGGTGGACGGCAGAGCGCTGCTGCGCCGCGCGGACGTGGCGATGTACGTGTCGAAGCGGCGCGGGCCCAACGGGTACGAGGTCTACGACGACTCGATGATCGTCAACGTCGGCTAGCCGTTCCCGGCGGTCCCGTGCCCGGCGGTCCCGTGCCCGGCGGTCCCGTGCCCGGCGGTCCCGTGCCCGGCGGCGCAGACCGCGGCCCGGGCCTGCATCGTCGTGCGGTCGGCGCTGTTGCGCGTGATCGAGGCGGCCGTGAGGAAGTGCTCGCGGGCGTGTTCGTGGTCGCCGGCCCGGCAGTGCAGATCCCCGGCCACGGCGTACAGCAGGTGGTACTCGGCGAGACGGCTGAACAGCGGTGCGAGGATCTCCAGACCTGCCGCCGGCCCGAACGCCCGGGCGGTCGCGACCGCCCGGTTGAGCTCGACGACCGGCGACGGGCTGATCCGGGCCAGGCCGTCGTAGAGCGCGGTGATCCGCTCCCAGTCGGTGTCTTCCGGGGTGGCGGCGCGGGCGTGACAAGCCGCGATCGCCGCCTGCAGCGCGTACGGCCCCACGGTTCCGCGGAGCTGTTCGATCCGGTTAATGGTGGCCAGGCCGCGCTGGATGAGCAGCCGGTCCCAGCGGGTGCGGTCCTGGTCGTTGAGCAGGATCGGCGTACCGTCCGGGGTCTCCCTGGCGCCCAGGCGCGAGGCCTGGATCTCGATCAGGGCGAGCAGGCCGAGCGTCTCGGTGTCGTTCGGCGTGAGCGCGGCCAGCATGCGCCCCAGCCGCAGTGCCTCCGCGCACAGGTCGCCACGGATCCACCGGTCTCCGCTGGTGGCCGAGTAACCCTCGTTGAACACCAGGTAGATGACCTCGCGGACGGCGTCCAGACGCGGTTTGCGGTCGTCCGGGAGCTCGAACCGCACCGTGGCCGCGGCGAGCGTCTTCTTGGCCCTGACGATGCGTTGCGCGATCGTCGGGGCCGGGGTGAGGAACGCGCGGGCGACGTCCTCGGTACTCAAGCCGCAGACCAGCTTGAGCGTGAGCGCGGAACGCGCGTCCGGCGACAGGATCGGGTGGCAGGCCATGAAGATCAGCCCGAGCAGGTCCTCGGCCAGGTCGCCGCCGGAATCGTGCTCGACGGAGACCGGCTCCGACGCGGCCACCAGCCGGTACTTGCCGCGCTGGGTGTCGCGGCGGCGGATCCGGTCGACCGCGAGGAACCGCGCGGTCGTCATCAGCCACGCCGCCGGGTTGGCCGGGACGCCCTCGAGCCGCCATTTCTCGATCGCGGCGACGAAGACGTCCGCGGCCAGTTCCTCGGCGGTGTCGAGGTCACCGACCAGGCGCATCAACCGGGCGATGACCCGTGGCGATTCGACCCGCCACAGGACATCGATCCGGTCCTCGGTCATTGCAGGTCTTCGGACTCGTTGACCTTGCGGATGTCGATCCGCTCGACGTCGATGAGCAGGGCGAACTTGCGGGCGTGCTCCACGGCCTCGGCCAGCGAGTCGACCTCGAGGATCGCGAAGCCGCCGATCAATTCCTTGGCCTCGGCGAACGGCCCGTCGATCACCCGGACGTCGCCGTTCTCGAACTCCAGGCGGGCACCGTTGCGGCTGGACGAGACGCCCTCGCCGGCCAGCAGCACGCCGGACATCGCCAGCCCCTGGACGTACTCGCCGATCTCGGCCAACTTTTCCGGCGACGGCTTGACACCGTCTTCGTCGGCCTGGGTCTGGTAGTGCATCAGCATGTAACGCATCGGAGGTCTCCTTACTCGGCCGGGCCGTAGACGGCGTGCACCACACCGGTGCCGAACGTGGCCGACGAGAGCAGCGCCAGCCGGACCGTCGGACCGTCGGTGAACAGCTTCCGGCCGTGCCCGACGACGATCGGGTGGATCAGCAGGTGCAGCTCGTCGAGCAGCCCGTTCTCGACCAGCCACTGCACCAGCCCGGCGCTGCCGGTCACGCCGAGCCGGGTGTCTTTCTTCAGCTCGCGCAGCTGTGCCGCCACGTCGCCGCTGATCACGGTGGTGTTCTCCCACGTCGCTTCGGTGAGCGTGTTCGAGACGACGTACTTCTTCGAGCCGTTCATCTGCGCGGTCATCGGGTCTTCGGGGTCGGCCTTGGGCCAGAACTCGGCGAATCCGTCGTAGGTGTTCCGGCCGAGCAGCGTGGCGTCGTTGTCCATCAGGCCACCCAGCGCGGTGCCCATCTCGTCGTCGAAGTACGGGGAGTGCCAGGTCTCCGGCGCTTCGATGACGCCGTCGACGGCGATGAACAGACCGGCCTTGATGTATCCCATGGGTGGCTCCTCGTTCGGTGGTAGTGCTGCTTCACCCGGTACGCCGAATCACGTCCGCGGGAATCGACACGTCCGCCGAACTTTTTTTCGAATTATTGTTCGTGCTGGTCAGAACCCTTGCATGGCCGACAGGGCGAGGCCGAGTGGGGGCGCGCCGAGCGCCAGCAGCGCCTCGTGGAAGTCCCGCGGGCCGGCACCGGTCCGGGCGCGGAGGCGTCGCAGGACGAGCTTGCCCCAGGTGTACCGGCCGTAGGTCGGGTCGAACGTGCCCCGGCGGGCCTCGGAGAGCGCCGCCGGTCCGGACAGGAACGCCTGCTCGGTGAAGAGCGCGGTGGCGCCGGGCACGGTCAATTCGCCGGTGTGCAGGCCGATCGCGCAGATCAGCCGGACGACCCGCACCAGCGCCTCGAGCGCGACCCCGGCCGCGAACCGCGGCTCACCGGCCCGGAACCCCTCCTCGAGAGCGAGCTCCTCGACGTAGTGCGCCCAGCCCTCGACGAACGCGTCCGAGAGCAGCAGCCGCCGGACGTCGGAGTCGAGGCGGCGCAGCGCCCGGCCGTGGGTGTAGTGGCCGGGCGCGACCTCGTGGACGGTGATCGCCGGGAGGCTCGCGCGGTTGAAGACCGACAGCCATTCGGCCTGCTCCTCCGGCGGCCAGACCGGGTCGGGCGGCGTGACGTGGTACCAGGACGGCGCGTCGTGCTCGTACGGCGCGGCCCAGTCCATCATCGCCATCGCCCACTGCCGGGACTCGGGCGCCGGGCCGACGAGGCACTCGCCGTCGGTGTCCGGGAACAGACCGCTGGCGTTGCTCCACGCGATCACCTCGTGGGTGACGACCTGGGCCTCGCTGATCACGCCGTCGAGGTCGGGGTGGTCGGCGAGCAGCTCTTTCACCGTGGCGGCGGTCGGCTGCCCGGGGGCGATGCGTTCGCACGCGTCGTCGAGCAGTGCGCGGAGGCGGGCGAGCTCGGTCTGCCCGTCGGCGGCGAGTTCGGTCAGATCCACCGGCATCGCCTCGGCGCTGGACAGCAGTGCGGTCAGTCCGTCGGCGCCGAGTTCGACCGGGGCCTCGCTGGTGGCGGCGGTCGTGCGCAGGTGTTCGACCAGCCGTTGCTGGGCCGCGAGGGCCGTGGCGTCCCGTTCCGGGTCGAGGCCGGCCGCGAGCCCGGTCGCGCTGCCCAGGCTCGCCTCGGCGACCGCCGCCGGCACGGCGTCCAACGCCTCGATCGCGGCGTCGACCGCGTCCGGCCAGCCGAGGAGGTGCCGGGCGCGGGCCTCGGCCCGCTCCGCGGCCGGCGCGTACTCGCGGTCGTAGCCGGCCAGGTCGAGGTTGGAGAGGTGCGGCAGGGGGTTGCGGCGGTGCAGACGGAGGTCGCCGTAGGCGACCAGGGCCCGCCGCTCGAACGCGGCGACGTGCGCTTCGTCGTGGGGGCCGGGGTAGGCGGGACCGTTCCCCAGCCTGCTCAGACCTCTGCGGACGCCGTCCGGCGAGAGGTCTTGCAGCACGCCGTCGTACTCGTGTCGCCCACAGCCTTCGCGGGTCCCCGCGACATCCAGATCAGCCAACGCGCGCAGTCGAGATTCCACCCGCGCACGCTAGTCGATCACCGGCGGATCGCGAGGGCGAAGAGGTCCAGGCCGGTGTCGGGGGCTTCCTCGCCGAAGTGGAAGTCGCGGTGGGTCACCGGAGCGCCCGGGCGACGGAGCCGGCGGCGGGGGTGGACGCCGTACAGGCGGTCGACCCGGAAGTGGGGTGCCAGCGCCTCGGTGAGACCGGCGGCGGAGAGTTCGGTAGTGGCGGTGCTCACGATCAGCACGCCGACGGGCCGGAGGATCCGCGCGGCCTCGGCGACGAAGGCCGGCTGCGGGACGGCCGCCAGGTGCACGACCGCGTCGGCGCGGTGATCCGCGAACGGCAGGGCGGTCAGTGATGCTCTGGCGACGGTGAGCGCCGGGTAGGCCTTGGCGGCGTATTCGCAGGCCGCAGCGTCGGGATCGACGGCGACGACCCGGCGGGCGACCCGGGAGAGGATGTCGGCGCCGAAGCCCTCACCCGCACCGGCCTCGACCACGGTCGCGCCGCGGATCCAGGGGCGGGTGGCGAGGTAGGCGGCCTCGTGCCGTCGGGACCGGTAGTTGTCCGCTGCGATTCCCACCGCGCGCACTGTAGTGCACCGGGTGTTCGGGCTGCGGCGTGAGCGGGGACACGCTGACTTCGGCCCGCAGACGTGGTGATATGGCTAACAAGCCCGTGTGTTAACAGCAGGTGTGTCGCCATGCTACCGACGGGTAACATCAATCGTGACTGTATTACTCGCCGTGCGTAGCACGAGCCGTGGACGATCTGAGCGGGAGGTCTGAACAGACCCATGAACATCGTCGTACTGGTCAAGCAGGTTCCGGACTCCGGTACCGAACGGTCACTCCGCGCAGACGACAAGACCGTTGAACGTGACTCGGCCAACCTCGTGATCAACGAGATGGACGAATACGCGATCGAAGAGGCCCTGAAGGTCAAGGAAGCGGTCGGCGGAACGGTCACCGTGCTGACGATGGGGCCCGACAAGGCCACCGAGTCGATCCGCAAGGCCCTGTCGATGGGCCCGGACGGCGCGGTCCACGTCAACGACCCCGCACTGCACGGGTCGGACGCCCTGGCCACCTCCAAGGTGCTGGCCAAGGCCCTCGAGAGCCTCGAGTGGGACCTGGTCATCTCCGGCGCCGAATCGACCGACGGGCGCGCCGCCGCGATGGCCGCGATGCTGGCCGAGCGTCTCGGTGTCGCCGGCCTCACCGGCGCCCGCAAGCTCACCGTCGACGGCAGCACGCTCACGATCGAGCGTCAGCTGGAGGACGGGTACCAGGTCGTCGAGGCGCAGACCCCGGCGATCGTGAGCGTCTGGGACACGATCAACGAGCCGCGGTACCCGTCGTTCAAGGGCATCATGGCCGCGAAGAAGAAGCCGGTCGACACGTTGTCCCTGGCCGACCTGGGCGTGGACGCGTCCCAGGTGGGTGCGGGTGCGGCGACGTCCGCGGTCGTGGACGCCAACCCGCGCCCGCCCCGCGCGGCCGGCGAGAAGGTCACCGACGAAGGCGACGCCGGCGCGAAACTGGTCGCGTACCTGGCCACCGAGAAGATCGTCTGAGGAGGATCACACCCATGGCTGAAGTGCTGGTTCTCGTCGAGCACGTCGACGGTGCAGTCAAGAAGATCACGACCGAGCTGCTCACCGCGGCCCGGGCGATCGGCGAGCCGTCCGCCGTGGTCGTCGGCACGCCGGGTACGGCCGCGGGCTACGCCGACACGCTGAAGGAGTTCGGCGCGGCCAAGATCTACGCGGCCGAGTCCGACGACGTTCTGTCGTACCTGGTGGCGCCGAAGGCCGCGGTGCTGGCGTCGATCGCGGGTGACGCGTCGCCCGCGGCGATCCTGATCGCGGCCACCGCCGAGGGCAAGGAGATCGCCGGCCGGCTGGCCGTCAAGCTCGAGTCCGGCCTGCTCTACGACGTGGTCGGCCTCGAGGGCGACACCGCCACCCAGGCGATCTTCGCCGGGCAGTGGATCGTGAAGTCGAAGGTCACCGCGGGCACGCCGATCTACGTCCTGAAGGGCGGTGCGGTCGACGCGTCGCCGTCGGCCGGCGCCGGTGAGCTCGTCGAGGTGCCGGTCTCGCTGGACGAGTCCGCGACCAAGGCGAAGATCCTGGACCGGGTCGTGGAGTCGAGCGGCTCGCGTCCGGAGCTGACCGACGCGAACATCGTCGTGTCCGGTGGCCGGGGTGTCGGTTCGGCCGACAACTTCAAGGTCGTCGAAGACCTGGCCGACTCGCTCGGCGCGGCCGTGGGTGCGTCCCGGGCCGCGGTCGACTCGGGCTTCTACCCGCACCAGTTCCAGGTCGGGCAGACCGGCAAGACCGTGTCGCCGCAGCTCTACGTGGCGCTGGGCATCTCCGGGGCGATCCAGCACCGGGCCGGTATGCAGACCTCGAAGACGATCGTCGCGGTCAACAAGGACGCCGAGGCGCCGATCTTCGAGCTCGCCGACTTCGGTGTGGTGGGCGACCTGTTCGCGGTCGCTCCGCAAGCCGCCGAAGAGGTACGCAAGCGCAAGGGCTGATTTTTTTGCGCACACGGCCGGGTTCCCCTGCAAGGGGGCCCGGCCGTTCGTGATGGTGGGAACAGTCTGGAAAATTCGTCGTATCGACGTCGTAACGTTCACAGGGTGACGACGACCGCCGCTGCGCCTCCCTTACCCACTGTCTTCGGCAAGGGTCTGCGGTCTACCACGGTCGGTATCTTACTGATCGTCACGATTGTGGCGTTCGAAGCAATGTCGGTCGCGACCGCCATGCCGATCGTCGTCCAGTCGCTGCACGGCATGGCGTTCTACGCCTGGCCGTTCTCCGCGTTCATGATCGCGAACCTGCTCGGCATGGTGCTGGCCGGCGAGGTGTCCGACCGGCTCGGTCCGGTGAAACCGACGATCGCCGGGCTGGTGACGTTCGGCGCCGGGCTGATCATCGCCGGTACCGCGACGACGATGGCCCAGCTGATCGCCGGGCGGCTGGTGCAGGGGCTCGGCGGCGGCGTGCTGATCGTCGTCATGTACGTGCTGATCGGCGCGGGGTACCCGCGGGAGCTGCACCCGCGGGTGTTCGGGCTCACCGCGATCGGGTGGGTGATGCCGTCGCTGATCGGCCCGGTGGTCGCCGGCACGCTCGCCGAGCATGCGCACTGGCGGCTGGTGTTCCTCGGCCTGGTGCCGCTGGTCGTGGTCGGGGCGGTACTGATCGTCCCCGGGCTGCTCAGACTGCCCGCGGCAGGGGCGAAGGAGAAGACGGCCTCCACCACCTACCGTGGTGGCACCGGCTCGCGCTGGCCGTTCGCGCTGCTGGCCGGAGCCGGCGTCATCATGCTGCAGGTGGCGGGTGATCGGCTCGATCTGTTCGCGATCCCGCTCGCGGTGGTGGGCCTCGGCGCCGTGGTCGTCGCGATCCGGTCGTTGCTTCCGGTCGGCACCGCGTCCTCCCGTCCCGGGTTGCCGGCCGTCGTCGTGATCCGAGGGCTGGCCGCGGGCTCGTTCTTCGCCGTCGAGACGCTCGTCCCGCTCACGCTGGGCTCGATCCACGGCTGGAGCCCCGCCGCCGCCGGTCTGCCGCTGACGATCGGTGCGCTCGGCTGGTCGAGCGCTTCCTGGATCCAGGGGCGGTACCCGTCGGTGCCGCGCTCGCTCGTCGTCGGCACCGGGATGGGTTGCGTCGCGGTCGCGTGCGCGCTGATGGCGGTCGTCGCGTGGGTGCCGGGCTCGGCCTGGGCCGCGTACCCGACCTGGGTCGTCGGCGGTCTCGGCATGGGCCTGATCATGCCGTCGCTCTCGGTGTTGCTGCTCGAGTTCTCCACCGACGGCGACCGCGGCCGCAACAGCGCCGCGATGCAGATCTCGGACGCGCTGCTCAGCTCGCTGACGATCGGCTTCGGCGGGGTCGTGGTGGCCGCTGCCACCGCGGGTGCGTTCGGGCTGCCGACCGCGATCGCGTCGAGCAACCTGGTGATGGCGGGCGTCGCGATCGTCGGCATCCTCGTCGCGCCCCGGCTCCGGCGCCGGCTTCGGCAACGGACGAGCGTCGGCGCCGGATAGTCTGAAAGGCGCCATGGCGTACCTCGATCATGCGGCGACCACGCCGATGCTGCCGGAGGCGGTTGCCGCGCTGACCGGTGCACTCGGCGTCGTCGGCAATCCCTCGTCCCTGCACGCTGCCGGGCGCCGAGCCCGGCGGGCCGTGGAAGAAGCACGCGAGCGGCTCGCCGCCGCGCTGGGGGCCAGACCGTCCGAGGTGCTGTTCACCGGTGGCGGCACCGAGAGCGACAACCTGGCCGTCAAGGGCATTTTCTGGGCCCGGCGCGACGCGGATCCGCGTCGCACGGTCGTACTGGCCTCTGCGGTCGAGCACCACGCGGTGCTCGACGCGGTCGACTGGTTGCGCGACCACGAGGGCGCGACCGTCGAACTGCTCCCGGTCGACGCGTCCGGGAGGGTGGCCCCGTCGACGTTGACCGAGGCTCTCGAACGGCACGGGGACGCGGTCGCGCTGGCCACCGTGATGTGGGCGAACAACGAAGTCGGCACCGTGCAGCCGGTGGCCGAACTGGCCGCGATCGCCCGGGCCGCCGGCGTCCCGTTCCACACCGACGCCGTGCAGGCCGTCGGGCAGGTGCCGGTCGGCTTCGCCGCGTCCGGGGTGGATGCGCTGACGCTCACCGGGCACAAGGTCGGCGGGCCGCTCGGCGTGGGCGCGCTGCTGCTCGGGCGGGACGTGGCGTGCGTGCCGCTGCTGCACGGCGGTGGCCAGGAGCGTGACGTCCGGTCCGGGACGCTCGACACTCCGGCGATCGTCGCGTTCGCGGTGGCGGTCGAGACCGTGGTGAAGGCGCAGGAGTCGTATGCCGTCCGGGTGTCGGCGCTGCGCGATTCGCTGGTTTCGCGGCTGCTCGACGAGGTGCCGGACGCCGTGCTCAACGGAGGCCCGGGCTCGTCGCGGCTGCCGGGCAACGCGCACTTCTCGTTCCCCGGCTGCGAGGGCGACGCGCTGCTGATGCTGCTCGACGCGCGCGGTATCGAGTGCTCGACCGGGTCGGCGTGCTCGGCCGGCGTGGCGCAGCCGAGCCACGTGCTGGTGGCCATGGGGTCGGGTGTCGAGCGGGCTCGCGGGTCGCTGCGGTTCTCGCTCGGTCACACGTCGACCGAGGCAGACGTGGACGCGCTGGCGGCGGAGATCGCCGGTGTCGTCGAGCGGGCCCGCCGGGCGGGGGCTGTTCGCAAAGCCTGAAGTTCCTCGAGGTTCGCTGTCGGCTGAGTGCCGGTATCTCTTATTAGAGATACCGTTCTTGATATGGACGACGATCTGCCCCGGATGCCGGGGATGCGAGAAGCGGCGCTGCGGCGTCGGCGGGAGACCGCTGGTGCGCTGGCCGACCATCGGCGCGCCGCCGGGCTCTCGCAGACCGAGCTCGCGGCCCGCATGGGCACGTCCCAGTCGTCGGTCGCCCGGCTCGAGGCGGGCGACGTCGACCCGCGGATGTCGACGCTCGAGCGTTATGCCGAGGCGCTCGGCGGCCACCTCGACGTCTCGCTCCGATTCGACCCGGTACGACCGGCGGCTCGGCCGTACGACCCGGCCGTGCGTCTGTTCCCGGCCGTCGCGCCGGGCTTCCGCGCTACCCCGGACGTCGCCCCGGCCGCGGCGCACCTTCCGAACCCGACCTCGCCCGCGGCCGGCGACTCGCCGAACCCGCGAACTCCGAACGATCGACGGTGGTGATGCGAATGTCTTCCGCAACCTGGTTCCCTCCCGAGCGCCCCGAGCGTCCGATGCACCCCGGGCGTCCCTGGCCCGGCGAGCCGACGCAACCCGAGTGGCGTCCGCCGGGCTGGCAGCCCCCGCCCGACCCGCCGCAGCCTTCCCGGCCCCAGCCGTTCTGGCCGCCCGCCCCGCCGCCCCAGCCGCCGGTGGAGGACGTCCGCGAACTCTGGGAAGACCGCCTCCTCGACCAGCGGATCGTCCAGATCAACGGCCCGATCGACGCCGACGCGGCGAACCGGGTCGTGTCCCGCCTGCTGTTGCTCGACTCGCGTACCAGCCGCCCGGTCACGCTGCGGCTCAACAGCGGCCACGCCGACCTCTCCGCGGTCTGGACGGTCGTCGACACGCTCGACGCGCTGGTGGTGCCGGTGCACGCGCTGGTGGTCGGTGAGCTCGGCGGTGGCAGTATCGCGCTGCTCACCGCGGTCGCGGAACGGTACGCGCACCCGCACGCGCGCTTCCGGCTGTCGGAGCCGTCGATACCGAACATCACCGGCACGGCCGGCGAGCTCGCCGGTGAGGCCGCGGCCAACAAGCAACTCGTCGACTCGTTCCACGCCCGCGTGGCCGAGCTCACCGGTAAAAGTCTCGATCAGATCGCAGACGACTTCCGCCGCGGTCGCTTCCTCACCGCCGCGGACGCGATCGGGTACGGCCTGATCAACGACATCCGTCCCCGGTCGGTCCGTCCGGAGTGAGCTGACCCCGGCGCCCTCCGGTGGCGGGAACGCCCTCGGAGGGCCCGGTACGCTCGTACCGACGGCAAACCGGGAAGGATCCATACGATGCGTGTGCTGGCGGCGATGTCCGGCGGGGTCGACTCCGCAGTGGCGGCTGCCCGCGCGAAAGACGCCGGCCACGAGGTGACCGGCGTCCACCTGGCCCTCTCGCCCTCTCCGCAGCAGCACCGCCTCGGTGCGCGCGGCTGCTGCACGGTCGAAGACTCGCGTGACGCCGCCCGCGCCGCCGACGTCATCGGCATCCCGTTCTACGTCTGGGCGATGGCCGACGAGTTCGGCCGGGACGTCGTCGACGACTTCGTCGCGGAGTACGCGGCCGGACGCACGCCGAACCCGTGCCTGCGCTGCAACGAGAAGATCAAGTTCGAGGCGGTACTCGACCGTGCACTCGCGCTCGGTTTCGACGCGGTGGTCACCGGCCACCACGCCCGCCTGGAGCCGGGGCCCCGGTTGCGCCGCAGCGTCGACGAGGGCAAAGACCAGTCCTACGTCCTCGCGGTCTTGCGTCCCGACCAGCTCGCCCACGCGATGTTCCCGCTCGGCGACTCGACGAAGGCACAGGTCCGGATCGAGGCCGCGGAACGGGGCCTCGGGGTCGCGGAGAAGCCCGACTCGCACGACATCTGCTTCATTCCCGACGGCGACACGGCCGGCTTCCTGCGCAAGACGCTCGGCGAGGCCCCGGGCGACATCGTCGACGCCGCGACCGGCGAGGTGCTCGGCAGCCACGAGGGCGCCTACGCCTACACGGTCGGCCAGCGCCGCGGCCTCAAGCTCGGCCGTCCCGCGCCCGACGGCAAGCCCCGGTACGTCCTCGACATCTCGCCGGTCGAGAAGACGGTCCGCGTCGGCCCGGCCGAGGCGCTCGACGTCGACGAGGTCGTCGGCGTGCGCCCGGTCTGGACGAACGCGGCCCGCACCGAGCCGTTCGAGTGCCTCGCCCAGCTGCGTGCGCACGGCCAGGTGTTCCCGGCCACCGCGTCGCCCGGCGGCGACCGCCTGGTCGTCCGCCTGCATGCGAACGCCCGCGGTATCGCGCCTGGTCAGGCCGTGGTTCTGTACGACGGCGACGTGGTGATCGGCTCGGCCACGATCGATTCGGCTTCTCAGAAGGCTCTCAGCGGGTTCACGGGATGACAACAGGGCGGTTGCCGATCGTCGAACCATGACGATCCCCGGAACCGCCCCATGACCGGAACTCGGACCCTGTACCGACCCGATCTCGACGGTCGCGAATCCGCGCTCGGAACCCACCGGGCGAAACCCGCGGGCCGGATGCGGCGGTTCGTGCGCGGACCGGCCGACCAGCCCGGTTGGCACCGTCCGTCGTTGTTCGTGTTGCTCCTCGGTACCGCCGCGCTCTACCTCTGGAACCTCTCGGCCTCCGGCTACGCGAACGAGTTCTACGCCGCCGCCGTCCAGGCCGCGACCCGGAGCTGGAAGGCGCTGCTGTTCGGCTCGCTCGACAGCGCGAACTACATCACGGTCGACAAGCCGCCCGCCGCGCTGTGGGTGATGGGCCTGTCCGGCCGGATCTTCGGCTTCGGCTCGTGGAGCATGCTCGCGCCCCAGGCCCTGATGGGCGTCGCCGCCGTCGGGCTGCTGTACGCCGCCGTCAAGCGGTGGTTCGGCCACGTGGCCGGCCTCTTCGCCGGAGCGGCGCTCGCGCTCACGCCGGTCGCCGTTCTCATGTTCCGGTTCAACAATCCGGACGCTCTGCTGACGCTGTTGCTGGTGGCCGGCGCCTACTTCGTCACCCGGGCGGTCGCTAGCGGACGCACCGGGTGGCTGCTGCTGGCCGGGTCCGCGCTCGGGTTCGGCTTCCTGACGAAAATGCTGCAGGCGTTCCTCGTGCTCCCGGCGTTCGCGCTGGTCTACCTCATCGCGGGTGAGCCGCGGCTGCGGCGCCGGATCGGGCAGTTGCTGCTCGCCGGCCTCGCGCTGGTGGTCTCGGCGGGCTGGTGGATCGCGCTGGTCGAGCTGTGGCCGGCCTCGTCGCGTCCGTACGTCGGGGGGTCGGAAGGCAACAGTGCGCTGGAGCTGGCGCTCGGCTACAACGGCGTGAGCCGGCTCACCGGCGGCGAGGGCAACGGCGGTGGCGGTGGTTTCAGCGGGACGGCGGGATTGTTCCGGCTGTTCAACGAGAACATCGGTGGGCAGGTCTCGTGGCTGCTGCCGGCGGCGCTGATCGGGCTGGTCGCCGGGCTGGTGCTGACGGCGCGGCGGCCGCGGACCGACCGGACGCGCGCCGGGCTGGTGCTGTGGGGTGGCTGGATGGTGGTCACCGGGCTGGTGCTCTCGTTCATGGAGGGCACGGTGCACGAGTACTACACGGTGGCGCTGGCGCCGTCGGTGGTGGCGGTGCTCGCGATCAGCGGGATGCTGCTGTGGCGCGAGCGGAGCCGGTTCGCGGCCCGGGCGGTGCTGGCGTCGATGGTGGCGGCTACCGGTGCCTGGAGCTACGTGCTGCTCGACCGCACGCCGGAGTGGTACGCGCCGCTGCGGTACGTCGTCGTGATCGGTGCGGCGGCCGCGGTGGTGGGGCTGCTGGCCGGTGGCCGGTGGAAGAAGCTGGCGGCGGTCGCGCTGATCGCCGGGGTGCTGACCGGGCTCGCGGGCAGCGGTGCGTACGCGGTCGAGACGGCGGCCACCGCCCATGGCGGCAGCACTCCTACTGCGGGCCCGGCCGCGACCGCCACCATGGGCGGCAGCGGTCCCGGCGGCGGTCCCGGCAGCGGTTCCGGCGGCACCGGGGGCGGCGATCGGGGCGGGACGCCGCCGATCGGGCGGGGCGGCACCGGCAGCAGTTCCTCCGGCTCGACTTCGGCGGGCTCGATGTCTGGGGGCTCGATGTCTGGGGGCTCGACTTCGGCCGGCTCCACGGCGTCCGGATCAATGGCGTCCGGATCGACGGCGGGGAGTCCGGGTGGGACCGCGGCCGGCGCGGAGCTGACCGCTCTGCTGGAGAAGTCCGACGCGACCTGGGCCGCGGCCGTCGGGACCTCGCAGTCCGCGGCCTCGCTGGAGCTCTCGACCGGGAAAGCGGTCATGTCGATCGGAGGCTGGAGCGGTAGCGACGAGTCCACCACCCTGGCCCGGTTCCAGGCCCTGGTGAAGGCGGGCAAGATCGGCTACTTCGTCGCCGGCGGTCAAGGCGGCGGCCAGAACGGCGGCAACAGCGTCCTGAGCCGGATCACCACCTGGGTGGAGGCCAACTACACCGCCACCACGGTCGGCAGCACGACGGTCTACGACCTGAGCAGCTGATCCCGCCGACCCGCAGCGGGCCGGCGCTCACCGCGCGTCGGTCTGCTGCGGTTTGTACAGCGTGACCAGCACCCCGTACCGGTCGGCGTCGTCACCCGCGTCGGCGAGCTCGTCGACGATCCGCTCGAGCGCCGCGGCCGCCGTCTCGGCCTGGGCCGCGGTCAGCCGTACGTTGCGGATCCGCCCACCCACCTCCTCGCCGGTCGTGAGTTCGTCGGCCACCGCGCGCACGATGACCGGCGCCGCCTCCGGACTGCTGAACGTGAGCCGCCGCGCCGCCCGCAGGTAGTAGTGCTCGGTGCCTCCGCGCACCTGCCGCGACTCGACGATCCGCACCAGCCCGGCCTGGTGGAGTACTCCGAGATGGTGGGCGATGTTGCCTTTGCGCTGGTCGAGCGCCTTGGCGAGCTGGCTGGTCGTGGCCGGTTGCTGCCCCAGCGCGAACAGCAGCCGATGCCGCAGCGGGTGCCCCAGCGCCCGGTACTGCGCGGCGTCGGAGATCTCCAGGTGCTCGTCCATGGCTAAAGCGTCAAGGTCTCTTGACGCTTTGTCAAACGCGCTGCTTCACTGCTCCTCATGCGACAGAACGAGGTCTCCGCAGTGGTGCAGCAGGTCGTCGAACTCCTCGCCGATCACTACGTTTTTCCGGACGTCGGACAGCAGATCGGTGCGGTGCTGAGCGCCGCGCGGTATCCGGACGGGGTGGAGCCGGAACAGCTGGCGGCGCTCGTCACCGACGACCTCCGGTCGGTCAACGGCGACTTGCATTTACGGCTGCTCTACAGCGAGGAGCCGCTGCACGAGAACCTGGGCGACCCGGCCGCCGACCTGGCGGCGCACACCGACTGGGCGCGGCGGTCGGGCGGCGGGATCGGCCGGGTGGAGCGGCTCGACGGCAACATCGGGTACGTCGACGTGTCGCCGCTGCTGTTCCCGCCGTCGCTGTCGGGGCCGGCGATCGCGGCCGCGATGACGCTGGTCGACGGGGCATCGGCGCTGATCGTCGACGTGCGGCACTGCCGTGGGGGAGACCCGAACACGGTCGCGCTGCTGTGCAGCTACCTGTTCGACGAGGAGCCGCTGTACCTGAACGGGGTGTACTACCGGGCCGACGACAGGATCCAGCAGTACTGGACGCACGCCTACGTCGACGGGCCGCGGTTCGGGACGGCCCGGCCGGTCGCGGCGCTGACCAGCGGGACGACGTTCTCCGGCGCTGAGGAGCTGGCGTTCGATCTGCAGGAGCTGAAGCGGGCGACGATCGTCGGCGAGGTGACCAGGGGCGGTGCGAATCCCCGGCAGGGCTACCCGGTGCACGAGCATCTGGAGGCGACGATTCCGGTCGGGCGCGCGGTCAGCCCGCGGACCGGTGACAACTGGGAGGGCAGCGGCGTTCAGCCGGACCTCGAGGTGGTGGCGTCGGCCGCACTGGGAAGGGCGGTCGAGTATTTGCGGGGTGTCGTCGCCTGACTCGTGGAGGTGGGGACCGGCCGCACAGCGGGCCGTAAGGTTCTGGGCTGTGGATTATCCCTGGTCTGAAGGATCGGCGACGGGTGTCGGGTCGATGCCCGGCACCGACGTGATCGAGGCTGTGCGCACGGTGCTCGGCGAGCTGCCGGATCTGCCGCACCTGCCCGAGCTGCCGGGGCGCGGTCCCGGCTCCGATCTGGTCGGCCGGGGTGCGTCGTTCCTGGTGGAGCTGCCGGTCGACCTGCAGCCGTCGGGGTGGCGGCTGGTCGACCGGCCGGGCCGCGACCTGCGTCGCGCGCTCGACCTGATGGAACGCGATCTGGACGCGTTGACCGAGCACGCCGAGGGGTACTCCGGGCCGCTGAAGGTCCAGGCCGCGGGCGTGTGGACGCTGGCCGCGTCGATCGAGCTGCACAACGGGTCGAAGGCGGTGTCGGACCCGGGCGCGGTCCGAGACCTGGCGTCGTCGCTGCTGGGCGGGCTGGTGGCACACCTGGCCGAAGTGGGCAGGCGGGTGCCGGGGGCGTCGCTGCTCGTGCAGCTGGACGAGCCCTCGCTCCCGGCCGTGCTGGCCGGGCGGATCCGCACGCCCAGTGGGTACGGCACCGTGCGTCGCCCGGAGGAGTCGACGGTCGAGTCGATGCTGGCCACGCTGGTGGAGAAGGTCGGTGTGCCGGTGGTGTTCCATTGCTGCGCACCGGACGTGCCGTGGGGAGTGTTCCGGCGGGCCGGTGCGGTCGCGGTGTCGGCCGACCTGACGCTGTGGGGTCCGCCCGACCGGTGGAGCACCCGCGCGACCGACGCGCTGGGCGAGGAACTGGACGCCGGGCTGGGGCTGTTCGCCGGGGTGGTGCCCGCGGTGGCACCTCCGGTCGGCAATACCCCTGACCAGCGGGCGAAGGCCCGGGAATTGTCGGACCCGGGGATTAGCGTGATGCCCGTGCGGACGTTGTGGCAGCGCCTGGGTTTCGACCCGGCCACTCTGGCGCGTCAGGTGGTGACCACGCCGGCCTGTGGGCTGGCGGGCGCTACCGACGATCGTGCGCGAGCGGTGCTGGCGCAGATCCGGGCGGCCGGGCGCACCCTCGTCAAGGATCCGGAGGCATGAACGTGGACGAGTCAGCGGCACCGCCCGAGGTTCGCAAGCAGCACGACGAGCTGGCCGAAGAGATCCTCGGGGCCCAGTTCGCGTACTACGTCTCGGACGCGCCGACGATCGCCGACGCCGAGTACGACCGGATGATGCGCGAGCTCGAGGCGATCGAGGAGGCGCACCCCGGCCTGCGGACGCCCGAGTCGCCGACGCAGCGGGTCGGCGGCACGTTCTCGACCGACTTCACCGCGGTCGACCACCTCGAGCGCATGCTCAGCCTCGACAACGCGTTCAGCGACGAAGAGGTCGGCGAATGGGCCGAGCGGGTCCACCGCGAGGTCGGGGACGACGTCCACTACCTCTGCGAACTGAAGATCGACGGGCTCGCGATCAACCTGCTCTACGAGAACGGACGCCTGACCCGGGCGCTGACCCGCGGCAACGGCGTCACCGGCGAAGACGTCACACTGAACATCCGGACGATCGCCGACATCCCGAACGTGCTGTCCGACGACGGCGGGCACGACATCCCGGCGCTGGTCGAGGTCCGGGGCGAGGTGTTCTTCCCGGTCGAGGCGTTCGGCGACCTGAACGCGTCGCTGGTCGAGGCGGGCAAGGCCCCGTTCGCGAACCCCCGCAACGCAGCCGCCGGTTCGCTGCGCCAGAAGGATCCGCGGGTCACCGCGTCGCGGCCGCTGCGCATGCTCGTGCACGGCATCGGCGCCCGTGAGGGCTTCGCGCTGACCCGGCAGTCCGAGGCGTACGAGCGGCTCAAGGCCTGGGGCCTGCCGACCTCGGCGCACTACCGGGTCGTCGACACGCTCGACGAGGTGCGGGCGTACATCACCGACTTCGGCGAGAACCGGCACTCGGTCGAGCACGAGATCGACGGCGTCGTCGTCAAGATCGACGAGGTCACGGCCCAGCGGCGGCTCGGCTCGACGTCCCGGGCGCCGCGCTGGGCGATCGCGTTCAAGTACCCGCCGGAAGAGGTCAACACCAAGCTGCTCGACATCCGGGTCAACGTCGGGCGCACCGGGCGGGTCACCCCGTACGGCGTGATGGAGCCGGTGCTGGTGTCCGGGTCCACGGTCGAGATGGCGACGTTGCACAACGCCAACGAGGTCAGGCGCAAGGGCGTGCTGATCGGCGACACCGTCGTGCTGCGCAAGGCCGGTGACGTGATCCCCGAGATCGTCGGCCCGGTCGTCGACCTGCGCGACGGCAGCGAGCGCGAGTTCGTCATGCCGACGCATTGCCCCGAGTGCGGCACCGAGTTGCGTCCGATGAAGGAAGCCGACGTCGACATCCGGTGCCCGAACGCGCGGTCGTGCCCGGCCCAGCTGCGGGAGCGGATCTTCTTCCTGGCCAGCCGGTCGGCGCTCGACATCGAGGCGCTCGGGTACGAGGCCGCGATCGCGCTGACCCATCCGGACGCCCCGGCGAAAGCGCCCCTGGAAGACGAGGGCGATCTGTTCGCGCTCACCCCGGACGACCTCGCCGAAGTGGCCATCAAGCGGGTGAACAAGAAGACCGGCGACGAGGAGCTCGTGCCGTTCTTCTACACGAAGGGCACGCCGAAGGTGCCGTCGGTGCCGACGAAGAACACCGAGCGGTTCTTCGCCGAGATCGCGGCGGCGAAGGAGCGGCCGCTCTGGCGGGTGCTGGTCGCGTTGTCGATCCGGCACGTGGGGCCGACCGCGGCGCAGGCGCTGGCCCGGTCGTTCCGCTCGATCGACCGGATTGCGTCGGCCTCGTCCGAGGAACTGGTCGGGGCCGAGGGCGTCGGCCCGACGATCGCGACCGCGGTGCACGAATGGTTCGAGGTCGACTGGCACCGGGCGATCGTCGAGAAGTGGCGCGCGGCGGGCGTACGGCTCGAGGAGGAGGCCGTCGACGAGGGACCGCGTCCACTCGAGGGCGTCAGCGTGGTGGTGACCGGGTCGCTGGAGGATTTCAGCCGCGACTCGGCGAAGGAAGAGATCCAGAATCGCGGCGGCAAGGTGTCGGGTTCGGTCTCCAAGAAGACGGGGTTCGTCGTGGTGGGGGAGGCGCCGGGGTCGAAGTACGACAAGGCGGTGCAGCTGAAGGTTCCGGTGCTCGACGAGGCCGGGTTCAAGGTGCTTTTGGCCGACGGGCCGGATGCCGCGCGCGAGGTCGCCGCGATCGGAGACCCGGACGCGTCCGAGGACGCCGCTGAGGATGCCGCGGCTGCGGAGTCGGCTGAGCCGGCCGAGCGGGCCGAGTAGGCGAGCCGGCCGAGTAGGGCCGGGCAGGGCGGGCTGGCCGAGTGGGGCGGGCTGGCCGAGTAGGGCGAGGCCCTTGGGCGTGACGGCTGTGAGTGAGTCGGCCGGGGGCGTGCTGGCTGCGGGCGTATCGGCTGTGGGCGTGCTGGCGTACTGGGCAGGCAGGCAGGCAGGCAGGCAGGTGGGCGGGCGTGCTGGGCGGGCGGGCGTGCTGGGCGGGCGGGCGTGCTGGGCAGGCTGGCGTGCCGGGCGTGGGCGTGTCGGCTGTGGGTGAGCCGAAGGCGTGCGGTGCGGCAGACGCTCCGGGCGGGGGCCCCGGGTAGGGGTAGCTCTACCCCGGGTTGGGCGTCGGGCTCCACTGTGCGGGGAGTGGCGTACCGGCAGGGTTCGGGTATGACGGATCTACGGGGTCGGCGGGCTGCCGGGGTCTCGGCGGCGGTGACGTGTCTGGCGCTGAGCGCGGTGCTCGCGGTCTACGCGTGGGTGGCCTCCACGTCCGACGTCTTCCTAGTACTGGCTGAGGCCTTCCGGGCCGCTGTCCACCTCGGACAGCTGTTCGGCCACCTCTGGACGCCGGCCGCCGTCGCCGCGCTGATCGTCATGCGGCTCGGGCGGCAATCGCCGGCCCGCTCAGCCGATCAGCGTCGCCCGCCCACGCCGGGTCGCGACTGATCAGCACAGCGACGCACCCAGCCCTCAGCGAGCCGAACAGACCGGGCCGGTGGTGGGCCGCCGAGCTGGCGGTGGCCCGGCCGGCGGTCGCGTGCTGGCGGTGGGCCGGGCTGGTAGTGGGCCGGGCCTCAGCCGGGGAGGGGTCCGGGCACGATGTTCTGCCGCGCGGTCACTTTCTCTGCGGCCCCCGCTGTCCGAGACGTCCGCGTCAATCGTCGGTATTGCGGCGCATGCGCTTCGTCTGCGAGCGCCGGGCCTTTTCGCTCAAGCGACGCTCGACCGAACCCCGACTGGGCCGGGTAGCACGCCGCGCCCGCGGCGGCGGCGCGATCGCCTCGTTCAGCAGCGCCGCCAGCCGTTCCTCGGCCGCCAGCCGGTTGCGGTACTGCGACCGATGCTCGGACGCCGCGACCGTCACCACCCCGTCGACGAGGCGCCCGGCCAGCCGCTCGCGAGCGCGGTCCTTCATCGCCGCACCCAGCGCGGAGGAGGATTCCAGGTCCCACGACAGCTCGACCCGCGAGTCCGCGGTGTTCACCGACTGCCCGCCGGGTCCGCTGGACCGGGAGAACCGCCAGTAGAGCTCGGCCTCCGGAATGATGACCGAGCCGCGAACTTTCAATGGCCCGGGCATACCCTCCAGCCTGCCACCCCCCGCCAGCCATTTGCCCCGCGCCCACCGCCCGCCACAGCGCGCCCACCGCCCGCCCACGCCGCAACCGCGATCCGGCCCCGCCGAGCCTCCGCAAGCAACCCACTCCGCGCCGCGCGACCTGCGCCAGCGGTGCGACGCCTGAGCAGGGTGCGGTTTGCGGGACTGATACCTGGTCCACGCTGAGCAGGATGCGCCGACGCTGCGCGCGTCGGCTCTTCGCTCTGTGCGGCAGCGTGTCGGCCCTGGCCCCGCGGGGCAGCGTGTCGGTCCTGGCCCCGCGGGGCAGCGTGTCGGTCCTGGCCCCGCGGGGCAGCGTGTCGGTCCTGGCCCCGCGGGGCAGCGTGTTGGTCCTGGCCCCGCGCGGCAGCGTGTCGGGCCTCGCTCTGTGCGCAGCGCGTCAGCCCTGGCCCCACGCGGCAGCGTGTCGGGCCTCGCTCTGCGCGGCAGCGCGTCGGCCCTCGCCGCGGGCGGTAGGCCGGCGGCGGGTCTGGAACCCGGGCGGCGCAACGGAGGCAGCGCCGTGGGTTCGCCCCGAGTCGGCCGGCCGGGGCGCAGGGGCGGCGAGCTAGGTTGAAGACATGCGGGTTGTGATTGCGGGTGGGCACGGGCAGATCGCGCTTCGGCTGGCCAAGTTGCTGAGCGGCGACGGAGACCAGCCGGTCGGGATCATCCGGAATCCCGACCACGTCGCCGACGTCGAGGCGGCCGGTGCCGAGGCGGTGGTCCTCGACCTGGAGAAGGCCTCGGTGGACGAGGTCGCCGCGATCGTCCGGGGCGCGGACGCCGTCGTGTTCGCGGCGGGCGCCGGGCCGGGGAGCGGCGCCGCCCGCAAGGACACCGTCGACCGGCGCGCGGCCGCGCTGCTCGCCGACGCGGCCGAGGCCACCGGGGTGGACCGGTACGTGATGGTCTCCGCGATCGGCGCCGACAAGGAACCGCCGGCCGGAACGGACGCCGTCTACGCCGCTTACTCGCGGGCGAAGAAGGCCGCTGACGACGATCTGCGCTCCCGGAGCGCACTGGCCTGGACGATCATCCGTCCGGGCCGCCTCACCGACGAGCCGGGCACTGGGCGGGTCGCGCTCGACGTCGAAGTGGAGCGTGGCAACATCCCGCGCGACGACGTCGCCGAGGTCCTGCTCGCGGCGCTGCGCCGGCCGTTCACCGCCGGGCTGACGCTCGAGCTCGTCGAGGGCACGGTCCCGATCGTCCCGGCGCTCACCGACGCCGCCGGCGACCGCCGTTGACCGGCCCCGCCGTTGACCGGCCACCGCCTCTGACCGGCTAACTCATTACACGCAGGTAACCGGCAGCCCTCCCGCCGCGTGGCGCGTGTTACTCGGTGTGAGCCTCCCGGGCCCGCGCCGTAGGATGCAGCGAGAATTGCTCATGACGAGGGGAAGCATTCGCATGCCCGCCATCTCCCGCGAGGAGGTCGCGCACCTCGCACGGCTTGCCCGGCTCAAGGTCAGCGACGACGAACTGGACATGTTCGCCGGTCAGCTCGACGTGATCCTCGGCTCGGTCGCTCGGGTGGGCGAGGTCGCCGCCGACGACATTCCGCCGACCAGCCACGCGGTGCCGCTCACGAACGTGCTCCGGGCCGATGTGGTCCAGCCGTCGATCGACCGGGAAATGGTGCTCCTCGCCGCCCCGGCGGCCGAGGACGGCCGGTTCCGCGTCCCGCGCATCCTGACCGAGGGAGAGTGAGTATGTCCGAGGAACTCACCCGCCTCTCGGCGGCCGACCTCGCCACGAAAATCGCCTCAGGCGACGTCTCGGCGGTGGAGGTGACCCGCGCCCATCTCGACCGCATCCGTGCCGTCGACGGTGACGTCCACGCGTTCCTGGTCACCGACGAAGACGGCGCGACCGCGGCGGCCGAAGCCGTCGACGACAAGAGGGCCAACGGCGAACCGCTCGGCCCGCTGGCCGGCGTCCCCCTGGCGTTGAAGGACGTCGTGGTGACCCGCGGCCTGCAGACGACCTCGGGATCGAAGATCCTCGAAGGCTGGATCCCGCCGTACGACGCGACGATCACGCGCAAGATGCGCGAGGCCGGAATCGTGATCCTCGGCAAGGCCAACATGGACGAGTTCGCGATGGGTTCGTCCACCGAGAACTCCGCGTTCGGGCCGAGCCACAACCCGTGGGCCCTCGACCGGACGCCCGGCGGGTCCTCCGGCGGGTCCAGCGCCGCGGTGGCGGCCTTCGAGGCGCCGCTCGCGATCGGCACCGACACCGGTGGCTCGATCCGGCAGCCGGCCGCGGTGACCGGCATCGTGGGGCACAAGCCGACGTACGGTGGCGTCTCCCGGTACGGGCTGATCGCGTTCTCGTCCTCGCTCGACCAGGCCGGTCCGTTCGGCCGCACGGTGCTCGACGCCGCGCTGCTGCACGAGGTCATCGGCGGGCACGACCCGATGGACTCCACCAGCCTCGACGTGCCGGTACCGCCGGTGGTGGCGGCGGCCAGGGAGGGCGCGCGCGGCGACCTGGCCGGGCTGACCGTCGGCGTGGTGAAGGAGCTCGGCGGCGAGGGGTACGAGCCCGGCGTCGAAGCCGCGGCCCGGAACGCCTACGCGAAGCTCGAGGAGATGGGCGCGAAGGTCGTCGAGGTCTCCTGCCCGCACTTCGGGTACGCGCTGGCCGCCTACTACCTGATCGCTCCCAGCGAGGCGTCGTCCAACCTGGCGCGGTTCGACGCGGTCCGGTACGGCCTGCGGGTCGGCGACGACGGCGTCCGCGACCTCGAAGAGGTCATGGCGCTCACCCGCGAAGCCGGGTTCGGGGCCGAGGTCAAGCGCCGGATCATCCTGGGCACGTACGCGCTGAGCTCCGGTTACTACGACGCGTACTACGGCCAGGCGCAGAAGGTCCGCACGCTGATCAGCCGCGACTTCGCGGCCGCGTTCGAGACGTGCGACGTGCTGGTCAGCCCGCCGACGCCGACCACCGCGTTCAAGCTGGGCGAGCGGGTCGACGACCCGATGGCGATGTACGCCGCCGACCTGTGCACGCTGCCGGCCTCGCTGGCCGGGCTGCCGGCGATCTCGGTACCCGCAGGCCTGGCATCGGCCTCCGACGGCACGGAAGGCCTGCCGGTGGGGCTGCAGATCATGGCTCCGGCGCTGGCCGACGACCGGTGTTACCGGGTCGCCGCCGCGATCGAGGCCACGCTCGGTGGTCCGCTGATCGCCCAGGCTCCGGTGCTGTAGTAGGTCCTAGGTGCTGACCCGAATCGAGATCGACGGATTCAAGTCCTTCGCGAACTTCGCGTTGGACTTGAATCCGTTTACCGTGATCTTGGGCCAGAACGCGAGCGGCAAGTCGAACTTCTTCGATGCGCTACAACTTCTCCGAGGCGCGGTCACCGGTACGCTCGCCGAAGCTTTGTCCGGAGAGCGTGGTCAGTTCAGTGAACTGTTCCGGTTCCGCGGCGACGGCACTTCCGCCCGTACCATGCGCTTCGCCGTCGAAGTGTTGCTGCGTCCGACCGTGGACGATCCGTTTGAAGGGGAAATCGCCGTAGATCACACTCGAGTGCGATACGAGCTCGAGATCAGGCAGGGACTCAATCTCAGTAAAGTGCCGCATGAGAAATTCGGCGTCGGTCCCGTGGCGTACGTCGCGCACGAGTCCGCCGAGGTGATTCGACGCTCGGACGACGAGTGGGTGCGTCGGATCCGGTCGACGAAAAGCTTCGATGCTCGACACCTGCATTACCCGGCGAAACCTCAGCGACTGCTCTCGACCGGCGACCGCGCGGATGGAACACGAGTGTTTCGTCTCTCGCGTAGGGGTAGGGCTCGTGAGGTATCAGCCCTTTCTGCCGAATCCACCGTCTTGTCGAGCATTACCACCGCGACGGACTATCCGATTTTGTATGCGCTTCGGCGTGAGATCGAGGGTTGGCGGACGCTGCGCCTGGATCCGGTTGCCCTGCGCAGTCCGGGACGGCCGGTCGCAAGGTCGGAGGGCTTGACGGAGGCCGGGGCGAACCTGCCTGCGGTCCTCCGTCGGATAGAGGCGGTGGACGAGGGGGCGCTCCTTTCAGATCTGGTTGCAGATCTGGCTCGCCTGATTCGTGGGGTCACCGGCCTGGCGCTACGACAGAACGCGGCCACTGAAGTTTGGGAGTTCTGGCTCCGAACCCGTGATGACGGTGAGATAAGCGCACGGTTGGCTTCGGAGGGAACGCTGCGGATTCTCGCGGTACTGGCAGCGCTCTACGACCCGCTCAACGGTTCTGTGCTCTGTTTCGAAGAACCGGAGAACGGCATCCATCCGCAGCGACTTCGTGACTTCATCGATATTGCCCGTGAACTGGTGACCGATCCTGCTGCGGAAGACACTGGTGCGCCGCTGATGCAGTTGCTGTTGACCAGTCACTCCCCGCTGGTCCTGCTGATGAACCGGTCGTCGGATACGGTGGTCTTCGATTGGGTCAGTCGGGTTGAGAGCGACAGCACTGCTCCGAGCAGGGTCACGAGAGCGCGTCGAATCGTGACGTCGACGGATCGGCCTCTCTCCGCCGACCATGTGGGTGCGGTGGTCAGCCGGACCGAGCGCAGCCTTTTGACGGGAATTTCGCCCGCGGAGGCGCAGTCCCTCATGGGGGCTTAGATGCGATCGGTCAGCACATTCCTGTTCCGGGAAGGCGTCACGGACGATTACTTCCTGCCGCGGATCCTCGAGCGGGCTCTGGTCCGTCTGTGCACCACAATCGACGTGGACGTCGCCGCGGTCGTATCGTTGCCGATCTACGGTTCGCTCGTCGATGGGGTATGCGCTGCGGCGCACGAAGCAGCGGACGGGGCGACGTTGTTCTTCTACCATTTTGATGGATCGGCGAACCGGGGGCGGGAGACGGAGAAGTACTGGGTGCCACTGTGTGAGAGGTGGCATGCGGACGGCCCCGACCGGCCCTTGGTGCCGGTCGTTCCGGTGCGCGAGATGGAGGCGTGGGCGGTGGCCGATCTAGCCGCGCTCGAAGTCGTCGCTCCGCGGCAGATTCCTCTGGTGGAAATCTTCGAGCACGAACATCTCGGTACTCCCGAACGATTGAGCGACCCGAAGCGGACGCTGGCGTCTCTTTTCGCGGGCACTAGTCGTCGGCGCCGGAAGACGGATCCCGAGGGATACCTCAGCCGTCTCGCAGAGGAGATCTCGATCGACCAACTAGAGCGCCTGCCGTCCTTCGACCGATGGCGCACTGAGACGACTGAAGTGCTACGAGAGCTGAGGATTATTCGATGACGGTCACCGCGGTGAGCTTCGACGAGGTGACGGCGCGGTACGAGCCCGTCATCGGGCTCGAGACGCACGTCGAGCTCGGCACCAACACGAAGATGTTCTGTGGCTGCGCGACCGTGTTCGGCGCCGAGCCGAACACCCAGGTCTGCCCGGTGTGCCTGGGCCTGCCGGGCTCGCTGCCGGTCGTGAACGCGGCGGCGGTCGAGGCGACGATCCGCATCGGGCTGGCGCTGAACTGCTCGATCGCGACCTGGTGCCGGTTCGCACGGAAGAACTACTTCTACCCCGACATGCCGAAGAACTACCAGATCAGCCAGTACGACGAGCCGATCTGCGTCGACGGCTACCTCGACGTCGAGATCGACGGCGAGACGATCCGGGTGGAGATCGAGCGCGTCCACATGGAGGAAGACACCGGTAAGTCGCTGCACGTCGGGGGCGCGACCGGTCGGATCCAGGGCGCGACGCACTCGCTCGTCGACTTCAACCGGGCCGGCATCCCGCTCGTCGAGATCGTGACGAAGCCGGTGACCGGCACGGGCAGCAGGGCCCCGGAGGTCGCTCGGGCCTACGTGACCGCGCTGCGGGACGTCATCCGCGGCCTCGACGTCTCCGACGTCCGGATGGAGCAGGGCTCCATGCGGTGCGACGTCAACACGTCGCTGAACCGGCCCGGAGAGCCCTGGGGCACCCGCACCGAGACGAAGAACGTCAACTCGCTGCGGTCGGTCGAGCGGGCGGTGCGGTCGGAGATGATCCGGCAGGCCGGTCTGCTCGACGCGGGCGGCAAGATCAAGCAGGAGACCCGGCACTTCCACGAAGACACCGGCGAGACGACGCCCGGGCGCAGCAAGGAAGAAGCGACCGACTACCGGTACTTCCCCGAGCCCGACCTGGTGCCGCTGGCGCCGGACGTCGCCTGGGTCGAAGAGCTCAAGAAGACGCTGCCCGAGCCCCCGGCCGAGCGCCGGAAAAGGATCCAGCAGGCCTGGGGCCTGAACGACCACGACTGGGCCTCGGTGGTCAACGCCGGCGCCGTCGAACCCATCCAGGCCACGATCGACGCCGGAACGACCCCGGAAGCGGCCCGGAAGTGGTGGATGGGCGAGCTGGCCCGCCGGGCCAACGAGACCGGCACCGAGCTCGACGCGCTGCCGATCACACCGCAGCAGGTCGCGGGCGTGCAGGCGCTGGTCGACGCGGGGCGGATCAACGACAAGCTGGCCCGTCAGGTGCTTGATGGCGTGCTGGCCGGTGAGGGGACGCCGGAGCAGGTCGTCGCCGCGCGCGGCCTGGAGGTCGTGAGCGACACCGGGGCGCTCGGCGCCGCGGTCGACGAGGCGATCGCGGCGAACCCGGATGTCGCCGAGAAGATCCGCAGCGGCAAGGTCGCGGCCGCCGGCGCCCTGGTGGGCGCGGTCATGAAGGCCACCAAGGGCCAGGCCGACGCCAAGACGGTCCGCGAGCTGATCCTGGAGAAGCTGGCGGCAGGCTGAGAACGACGCTCCCGGCCGCGCCCGACGACGTGAGCATGACCAATACGCGACGTCGTCGGGCGCGGGCGAGAGCGTCGCCCTCAGCGCGCTCCAGGTCACGAATTTTGCGTTAAGCGCGCAGGGCGGCCAGAGCCAGGTCGACGTCTTCGGGCGTGGTGTAGAGGTGGCACGAGAAGCGCACGGCGCCGGCGCGGACGGCGGTACGCACGCCGGCCGACTTCAGCCGCTCCTGCCCGTCCGTGTCCATCGGCACCGCGACGATCGCCGAGTCGCCGGAGGGAAGCCCTAGGCCCGCCCGGAGACGGTTCGCCATCGCGAGATCGTGCGCGTGTATCTCGTCCGGATCGAGATCGGCGAGAAGTCGCAGCGACGCGGCCGTTCCCACCCACGAGAACCAGGCGGGCGAGGTGTCGAAACGGCGGGCGTCCGGCGCGAGGCGCAGCGGGAGGCCGTAGATCGACGCCCAGATGTCGGCACCGGCGTACCAGTTCGCCGCGTGCGGGGTGAGCGAGTCGAGCCGGTCGGGACGCACGATCAGGAACGCGGTGCCGCGCGGTGACAGCAACCACTTGTAGGCGCCGCACACGACGTAGTCGACCCAGGCGACGTCGAGCGGGAGCCAGCCGGTCGACTGCGTGGTGTCGAGGAGCAGCTGGGTTCCGGTGGCGGTGACCGCGTCGCGCAGCGCGGGCAGATCGACGAGCGTCCCGTCGGCGGACTGCACCGCGCTCACCGCGACCAGCGACGTCGTTTCCCGGACCGACGAGGGGACCGCCGCCAGCGGCACCGATCGCAGCGTGACGCCCCGGTGCGCCTGGGCCGCGAACGGGAACAGCAGCGACGTGAAGTCGTCGTCGGCGACCAGCACCTCGGCGCCGTCCGGCACGGCCGCCGCGATCAGCCCGACCAGCGGCGACACGGTCGAACCCGCGGCCACGGCCGACGCCGGTACCCCGCAGAGACGGGCGAACGCCTCCCGGGCGCCGACCACCGAGACGTCGAAGTCACCGGCCGTCGCCCGCCCGTACGACCAGGCGTCGACCGCCTCGCGCACGGCGTCCACCGTGACGCGCGGGGGCGCGCCGAGGCTCGCGGTGTTGAAGAAGCCGGGGTCCGCGGTGAACTGTTTCCGCACGCTGTCGAGGTCCACGTCGTCACACGCTAGCGCCGCCCGGACGCCGGGCGCCGGGCCACTTCGCGCCGATGCGGACGGGAACCCGCCCGACCCCGCTCGGCGAGCAGCTCCCGGCCGCGCCGCGGCACTCAGCCGGTCGGCGTCGGCGTCGGTGTCGGCGACGAAGTAGGCGTGGGGGACGGGATGACCGGCTGGGTGTTCGCCGGGGTGGGCGAGGTCGACGTCGTGACCGTGCCGCTCGGGGTCGCGCTCACGGTCGCGGACGGGAAAGCGCCGTTCGACTCGCCGATGATCACCCGGCGCAGCTCCACCTGTGACTGCCCCGACCCGCTCACCGTGATCTCGTCGTAGGCCTTCAGGGTCCCGTCCTGCGCGAAGTACAGCACGGTCATCTCGAACGACTTCGGCGTGTCGCCCTGCAGCCCGCGCAGGCCGGCGGCCCCGGTCGACCCCTCGATCATCAGCAGCGTGTCCTTGTCGAGCGCCTCGACCTTCCGCTCGTGGGTGTGCCCGGCGAGGATCAGCGGACCGCGGTCCTTCAGCGGATCGGCCGCGGCCGGCTCGTGCACCATCATGACGTCGACCGACTTGTCGTTCTCGCGGTTGTAGCGCAGCACGGTCTGTGAGAGCTCGTCACCGGCCTCCGCCTCGACCCGTTTGCCCGCGTTGTCGTCGCCGGTGGTCTTGTCGGGAGTGAACCGGCTGCTGCCGACGCCCGCGACGATCAGGCCCGCGACCTCGCGCACCTGGTCGTCGAGCACGACCGCGTTCTTGTTCGCCGCGACCGCCCTGGCCACGTCTTCCGAGTCGTGGTTACCGCGGATGAAGACGTAGGGCACCTTCAGCGCGGTGATGTTCGACGCGTACAGGTTGGCCTCGGCCGCGCTGCCCCAGTCGGTCAGGTCGCCGGTGTCGAACACCGCGTTGACCTGGAACTGGTTGCCGATCGTGCTGATCACCCGCCAGGACGTCGGGTTGTTGTGCAGGTCGCTGACGTGCATCACCCGGATGGTGCGTGGATCGGGCTGGTAGGTGGGCAAGCTGGAGACGGCCTCGTAGACCTTGCTCATGTTCGTGAGGATCCCGACGAGCTGACTCTGGTAGTGCCCGTAGTTGTCGTAGATCGAGCGGGCGTCACCGATCAGCGCCGGGACGTTAGTCAGCAGGCCCTCGTAGCGGGGCTGGCTCAGGCTGGCCGGGTTCAGCGTCGCCGCGGCGATCCCACCGCTTCCGCCGAGCAGGGCCAGCGCGACTCCACCGGTCAGCAGCGTCCGCCGGACGTCCCGGAACGCGATCGCGCCGAGCAGCAGCGCGCCGAGCAGGCCCGCGCCGCCCGCCCGCAGCGCGAGCGTCGTGACCGCGGACTTCACGTCGCCGGTCGTGAGGTCGGTGGCCTCCTCGATGCGCGCGGGGTCCGCGATCAGCTCGCGGGTCTCCGATTCGTTCAGCCCGTCGACCCGCGCCACCAGCCGGATCGGACCGGCGTGATCCTGGATCGAGATCGCGCCCAGCGGCGGGATCCGCAGTTGCGACCCGCCGTGCAGCGACGGCTGCGCCGTCAACTGCATCTGGAACGGCCCGATCTCGACTTCGGCGCGCCCGCCGAGCTGCATCCCCACCGTCGCTCCGACGAGCGCGACCAGAAAGACCGCCACGCTCGTGCGTACCCATCGCGGTGGAACCAGCCGTCGCAAACGGTGCCTGCCGTGCGCAGGCGGCTCGCTTTCCGCCTCAACTTTTTTGGACGCGTGCCCTGCATTGCCGTCGGCGGCTGCGGACGGTTCCGCGGCCGTGCCGGTCGCGTCGTCGGCGGAGTCACCAGCGGTCGGAATCGAGTCAGAGCCCACGAATCAATCTCTTTACCGAAGTAGTCGGTCCGCTAACGTCTCGTGTCTACAGGACGTCCACACCGCTGGCGCCGGGCGGGATGATCCTCAGGATGCGGTCGTCGTCCACGCTCGGACTGCCCCGGCCGTCCCGGTTGGACGTGGTGACCCACACCGATCCGTCCGGTGCGGACACCACGGTCCGCAGGCGCCCGTACCGGTCCTGGAGCAGCGGCCGCGGCTGGCCCTGGACCTTCCCGGTGTCGGCGTTCAGCGGCACGACCCAGAGACGCTGGCCCTTCAACGCCGCGACCAGCAGGTTCGACCCGACGATGGCCGCTCCGCTGGGCGAGGCCTCGTCGGTGGGCCAGGCCACCAGCGGGCTCGTGAACCGCGAATCGGTGCTCTTGCCCTCCACCGTGGGCCAGCCGTAGTTGCCGCCCTTGGTGATCAGATTGACCTCGTCCCACCGGTTCTGGCCGAACTCGGTCGCGTACAGGCGCTTCTTCGAATCCCAGGCCAGCCCCTGGACGTTGCGGTGCCCGCGGGACCAGACCAGCGAATTGGGATAGGGGTTGCCCGGCGCCGGCTTGCCGGCCGTCGTCATCCGCAGGATCTTGCCGCCGAGGCTCGTGATGTCCTGCGAACGGCCGCGCTGCGAGGCGTCGCCGGTGCCCGCGTACAGGTACCCGTCGGGACCGAACGCGAGCCGGCCGCCGTTGTGGATGCCGGAGACCGGGATCCCGGTGACGATCGGCACCGGACGCTGGCCCAGCACCAGCGACGCGATGCGGTTGTCGGTGCGGGTCGTGTAGTAGATGAACACCGTCTTGTCGGTCGCGTACTTCGGCGACACCACGAGGCCGAGCAGGCCGCCCTCGCCGCCGGAGTAGGCCTCGGTGATCGTTTGCACCGGCGTCGACCGGCCGCCTGGCGTCACCTGCAGGATGCGCCGGGTGTCGCGTTCGGTGACCAGCGCGTTCCCGTCGGGCAGGAACGACAGGCCCCACGGCACCTGCAGGTTTTTCACCAGCACCTGGACGCCGACGCCGTCGTCCTCGTCCGACCCGCCGCCGGGCGTCGTCGGGGACGCACTCGGGGTCGGCAGGTTCGGTGACTGGCCCGTGTCGGTCTCGTCGGGCGCGCCGAACGAACAACCGGCCAGCGCAAGGATCACCGCCGCCGAGAGTGCGACCAGCTTGCGTGTAGGCCCGGGCATGCAACCGAGCCTAACCGGGGGCCCCAGCGTCGTGGGTCACGCCTCGGGCACGAACTACTGTGCGTCCGTCGTGCCCCGCGCGAGCTTGATGCCCTCCATCAACCGGGGCAGCGTCGACGGGGTCACCGCGGGCAGGCGGATCAGACCGCCTCCGGCGGCCTCGGTGAGCTGGGCCGACACCCGGCCGCGGACCGAAACGAAGCCCTCGACGTCGCTCCACGGAATCCGGCGGGTGCCGAACGCGCCCCGGATCGTGAGGTGCGCGTCGTCGACGTCGACGCCGGTGCGGACCGTCCAGCAGAGCGCGGCGAGCGGGATCAGCATGACCGGGGCGTACACCCACGCCTGCCCGGCGATGGTGAACGCACCGATCGCGAAGACGAGGACCGCGGCGACCGTCGCGAAGCTCTGCCGGAAGCGGACGCGTACCGGGCGCGCGGGGGAGTGGGTGGTCACGCGTCCCAGTGTCGCAGGTCGCGTACCCGCGCGGCGGCGTAGGCTCGGAGCACCGCGCCGCCTTCCCGCCCCGGGCCGACGGGTGTTGCTGCCGCCACCGCGGCACCGGCCTCGGGACGCTCCCCCGCAGCGGCCGCCCGGCCGCCCACCCGCGCCTTCTCCGGAAGGCCCCCTGCCGAGGAATCCGAATGACCCACCCACTGAAACCACGCAGCACCGACGTGACCGACGGGCTGGAGAAGGCCGCCGCTCGCGGCATGCTCCGCGCGGTCGGCATGAAGGACGAAGACTTCGCCAAGCCGCAGATCGGCGTCGCCTCGTCGTGGAACGAGATCACCCCTTGCAACCTGTCGCTGGACCGGCTGGCGAAGGCGGCCAAGGAGGGCGTGCGCGCCGCCGACGGCTTCCCGATGGAGTTCGGCACGATCTCGGTGTCCGACGGCATCTCGATGGGCCACGTCGGCATGCACTACTCGCTGGTCAGTCGTGAGGTCATCGCCGACTCGGTCGAGGTCGTCATGCAGGCCGAGCGGCTCGACGGCAGCGTGCTGCTGGCCGGCTGCGACAAGTCGCTGCCCGGCATGCTGATGGCCGCGGCGCGGCTCGATCTCGCGTCGGTGTTCCTGTACGCGGGGTCGACGCTGCCGGGCAAGCTCGACGGCCGCACGGTCACGGTCATCGACGCGTTCGAGGCCGTCGGCGCCTGCGCGCGGGGCCTCATCACCCGGGACGAGGTCGACCGGGTCGAGCGCGCGATCTGCCCGGGCGAGGGCGCCTGCGGCGGGATGTACACCGCGAACACGATGGCGTCGGCCGCCGAGGCGCTGGGGATGTCGCTGCCGGGTTCGGCCGCGCCGCCGGCGCCCGACCGTCGCCGGGACGCGTACGCGGTGAAGTCCGGCGAAGCCGTGATCAACCTGATCAAGCACGGGATCACCGCTCGGCAGATCATGACCAGGGAGGCGTTCGAGAACGCGATCACGCTGGTCCAGGCACTCGGCGGTTCGACCAACGCGGTGCTGCACCTGATGGCGATCGCGCACGAGGCCCGCGTGGACATCACGCTCGAAGACTTCAACCGCATCGGCAAGCGCACCCCGCACCTGGCCGACGTGAAGCCGTTCGGCCAGTACGTGATGACCGACGTCGACGAGATCGGCGGCGTCCCGGTCGTTATGAAGGCCCTGCTCGACGCCGGCCTGCTGCACGGCGACTGCCTGACCGTGACCGGCAAGACGCTGGCCGAGAACCTCGCCGACATCGCGCCGCCGGACCCGGACGGCAAGATCATCCACGCGATGAGCAACCCGATCCACCCGGTCGGAGGCATCACCGTGCTGCGCGGGTCGCTCGCGCCGGACGGGGCCGTGCTCAAGTCGGCCGGCATCGAGTACGAGGTGTTCGAGGGCACCGCGCGGGTGTTCGACGGCGAGCAGGGCGCGATGGACGCGGTCACGCACAACACCCTGAACAAGGGCGACGTGATCGTGATCCGCAACGAGGGCCCGAAGGGCGGCCCGGGTATGCGCGAGATGCTCGCGGTGACCGGGGCGATCAAGGGCGCCGGCCTGGGCAAGGACGTGCTGCTGCTCACCGACGGCCGGTTCTCCGGTGGGACGACCGGGCCGTGCATCGGGCACGTCGCGCCGGAGGCCGCCCACGGTGGGCCGATCGCGCTGGTGCAGGAGGGCGACCGGATCCGGCTGGATCTGAACGCCCAGACGCTCGACCTGCTGGTGGACGACGCCGAGCTCGAGGCCCGCCGCTCGGCCTGGAAGCCGCTGCCGCCGACGTACGAGACCGGCGTCCTGTCGAAGTACGCCAAGCTCGTCGGCAGCGCCGCCACCGGAGCGGTCTGCAGCTGACGCCGATCTCCTCAAGAGGGCCGCCCCGGGTGGGGCGGCCCTCTTTTCTCAACTTGCACTCAAGTGTACGAGTGCATATGTTGAAAGGGAGGGCGACCGTCCCCCGGGACGAGTACGAGTCCATGAAGGAAACGCTCTACCTGTTCCGCAGCCCCGCCAATGCTCGCCGCTTGATCGCCTCGATCGACGAACTCGAGAATGGCGGCGGCGTCGTCCGGGACATCATCGAGTGAAGCTGATATGGAGCTCGCGAGCCTGGGATGACTACGTCTGGTGGCAGGCCGAGGACCGGAACGTCGTCAAGCGGATCAACCTTTTACTGCAGGACATCGTCCGCAACGGTAACGAGGGCATCGGCAAGCCGGAACCGCTGAGGTACGACTACCAGGGGTACTGGGCGCGCCGGATCACGCTTGAGCACCGGCTCGTCTACAAGTTCGTCGAGGAGGACGTTCGCATCGTTGGATGCCGCTTCCGCTACGAGTGACCGACGCGGGGCCGCCAAGCCGGGCAGCGGGCCCCGCGGCACGACGCGGGGACCACGGAGTGGGATGGGTTTGACGGGCGGTGGGAAGCGGCATAGCGTGTCGAACGTGCGATCCACCCTGATTCTCGTACTCAGCTAGCGCGTCGACACCCGCACCACGTCGACGCGCTCACCCCCCGTGCCAGCGGCACGAGGGGTTTTTTGTTGCCCGAGAACTTGGACCCGCGTCACCGCTACACGAAGAGGCATGCCATGAACGCACCAGCCACCCCGCCGGCTCACGAATCGGTCACGGGGGCCCAGTCGCTCGTCCGCTCGCTGGAAGCGGTCGGCGCCGAGGTGGTCTTCGGTATCCCGGGCGGCACGATCCTCCCCACGTACGACCCGCTCTACGACGCGCCGGGTGTGCGACACATCCTGGTCCGCCACGAGCAGGGCGCCGGCCACGCCGCCGAGGGATACGCGCAGGCCACCGGCAAGGTCGGCGTCTGCATGGCGACGTCCGGCCCGGGCGCCACGAACCTCGTGACCCCGATCGCCGACGCGTACATGGACTCGGTGCCCCTGGTCGCGATCACCGGCCAGGTGAGCACCCCGATGATCGGCACCGACGCGTTCCAGGAAGCCGACATCTGCGGCATCACGCTGCCGATCACCAAGCACAACTTCCTGGTCAAGCACCCGGACGAGATCCCGCAGGTCATCGCGGAGGCATTCCACCTCGCCTCCACCGGCCGCCCCGGCCCGGTGCTGGTCGACCTGCCGAAGGACGTCCAGCAGGCGCAGACGCGGTTCAGCTGGCCGCCGCAGCTGAGCCTGCCGGGCTACCGGCCGACCGTCCACCCGCACGGCAAGCAGGTCCGCGAGGCCGCCCGGCTGCTGACCGGCTCGAAGCGTCCGGTGCTCTACGTGGGCGGCGGCGTGCTGAAGGCCCGGGCGTCGGCGGAGCTGAAGGTACTGGCCGAGCTGTCCGGTGCGCCGGTCGTCACGACGCTGATGGCCCGCGGCGCGTTCCCCGACAGCCACCGCCAGAACCTCGGCATGCCGGGGATGCACGGAACCGTCGCCGCGGTCCAGGCGCTGCAGAAGGCCGACCTGATCGTCGCGCTGGGCGCCCGGTTCGACGACCGGGTCACCGGCAACCTCGACAGCTTCGCTCCGCACGCGACGATCGTCCACGCCGACATCGACCCGGCCGAGATCAGCAAGAACCGCACCGCGGACGTGCCGATCGTCGGTGACGCCCGCGAGGTGATCGCCGAGCTGGTCGTCGCATTGCAGGCCGAGGCGCAGGCCGGCCACAAGGCCGACCTGGAGCCCTGGTGGGCGCTGCTGAACAAGACCCGAGAGACGTATCCGCTGGGCTACGACGAACACCCCGATGGCACGCTGGCACCCCAGTACGTCATCGAGCGGCTGGGGAAGATCTCCGGACCGGAGACGATCTTCGCCGCGGGCGTGGGCCAGCACCAGATGTGGGCCAGCCAGTTCATCTCGTACGAGAACCCGTACACCTGGCTGAACTCCGGCGGCGCCGGGACGATGGGATACGCCGTCCCCGCCGCCATGGGCGCCAAGGTCGGCCGGCCCGACACCACCGTGTGGGCGATCGACGGCGACGGTTGCTTCCAGATGACCAATCAGGAACTGACCACCTGCGCCCTGGAGGGCATCCCGATCAAGGTCGCGATCATCAACAACGGCAACCTGGGGATGATCCGGCAGTGGCAGACGCTGTTCTACAACCAGCGCTACTCCAACAGCGACCTGAAGACCCACAAGCAGCGCGTGCCCGACTTCGTCAAGCTGGCCGACGCGCTGGGTTGTGTCGGGCTGCGCTGTGAGACCGCTGCCGACGTCGACGCGACGATCGAAAAGGCGATGGAGATCAACGACCAGCCGGTCGTGATCGACTTCGTGGTCGGCAAGGACGCGATGGTCTGGCCGATGGTCGCGGCCGGTACCAGCAACGACGACATCCTGGCCGCTCGCGACGTCCGCCCCGTCTGGGGCGAGGACCAGACCTGAGGAAGGCATCACAATGAGCACGAAACACACGCTCTCGGTTCTGGTCGAGAACAAGCCGGGTGTCCTCGCCCGGGCGTCGGGGCTGTTCAGCCGGCGCGGGTTCAACATCCACTCGCTCGCGGTCGGCCCGACCGAGCACCCGGACATCTCGCGGATGACCGTGGTCGTCACCGTCGAGGGGCTGGCTCTCGAGCAGGTCACCAAGCAGCTCAACAAGCTCGTGAACGTGATCAAGATCGTCGAGCTCGACCCGTCGGTGTCGGTCCAGCGCGAGTTGATGCTGGTGAAGGTCCGCACCGACCCGCAGACTCGCTCGCACGTGCTCGAAACCGTCGAGCTGTTCCGGGCCCACGTCGTGGACGTGTCGACGGACTCGGTGACGGTCGAGGCGACCGGAACCGCCGAGAAGCTCGAGGCGCTCGTCCGGGTGCTCGAGCCGTACGGAATCAAGGAACTGGTGCAGTCCGGCATGGTCGCGATCGGCCGGGGTCCCCGGTCGATCGCAGCACCCTCGGTTGCATTGCGTAGCGTCGAGCGCAGCGCCTGATCGGCGCTACGTCACCACTAGGAAGGACGAACTACCCGTCATGGCCTCTGAAAACCTCCGCGCCGAGCTCTTCTACGACGACGACGCGGACCTGTCGATCATCCAGGGCCGCAAGGTCGCCGTGCTCGGTTACGGCAGCCAGGGTCACGCCCACGCGCTGAGCCTGCGTGACTCCGGCGTCGACGTCCGCGTCGGACTGCCGGAGGGCTCCAAGAGCCGTCCGAAGGCGGAGGAGGCCGGTCTGCGTGTCGTCACGCCGGCCGAGGCCAGCGCCGAGGCGGACGTGATCATGGTGCTCGCGCCCGACACCGCGCAGCGCACGATCTACGCGAACGACATCGCGCCGAACCTCAACGAGGGTGACGCCCTGCTGTTCGGGCACGGCCTCAACATCCGGTACGACCTGATCAAGCCGCCGGCCGGCGTCGACGTCGCGCTGATCGCCCCGAAGGGCCCGGGTCACCTCGTGCGTCGCCAGTACGTGGACGGCAAGGGTGTGCCGGTGCTGATCGCGGTCGAGCAGGACGCCACGGGTAACGCGCAGGCGCTCGCGCTGAGCTACGCCAAGGGCATCGGCGGCACCCGCGCCGGCGCGATCAAGACCACGTTCAAGGAGGAGACGGAGACCGACCTGTTCGGTGAGCAGACCGTCCTCTGCGGTGGTGTGGAAGAGCTGGTCAAAGCCGGTTTCGAGACGCTGACCCAGGCCGGCTACCAGCCGGAGATCGCGTACTTCGAGTGCCTGCACGAGCTGAAGCTGATCGTCGACCTCATGTACGAGGGCGGCATCGCGCGGATGAACTACTCGGTCAGCGACACCGCCGAGTACGGCGGCTACGTCTCCGGTCCGCGGGTCGTCACCGCGGAGACGAAGAAGGCCATGAAGCAGGTGCTCACCGAGATCCAGGACGGGACGTTCGCCCGCAACTGGATCGCCGAGGACGACGCCGGGCGTCCGAACTTCAACAAGCTCCGCGAGGAGAACGCCGCCGACCCGATCGAGGTCACCGGCAAGAAGCTCCGCGACATGATGAGCTGGGTCGACCGTCCCATCACCGAAACCGCTTAGTGGGCGGCCCGGGGGGGGGGGGGGGGGTGGCGCCCCCACAAGAACCCAGCCAGCACAGAAAAAAAAAAAAACGCAGGGAGGGGTTACTAGTGGGGTTGGGGAAGGAGGAAGGAGAGT
>NZ_JBITDV010000008.1:0-183219 GCF_044454545.1 Cryptosporangium sp. NPDC051539
GGGGGGGGGGGGGGGGGGGGGGGGGGGGGGGGGGGGGGGGGGGGGGGGGGGGGGGTTGGGGGGGGGGGGGGGGGGTGGGGGGGGGTGGGGTGGGGGGGGGGGTGGGGGGGGGGGGGGGGGGGGGGGGGGGGGGGGGGCCCGCCCCCCCGGGGCCGCCCCCCCCCCCCCCCGCACGTTCAGGAAAGGTCGGCCGTCACTGCAGGCCGGCCGTCTTGCACGCCGCCTGGTAGTCGGCGGTGCAGATCTGCGCCACGGTGTAGAAGTTGTCCGCGACGACCGTCGTCTTGATGTTCTCCTTGGTGACCGCGACCGGGGTCAGCAGGATCGACGGGACGTCCTTCTTGCCGTTGTTCACCGTCGCGTCGGCGCCGGTGACGTCCTTGCCCTGGGCCAGGGCGACCGCGATCTCGGCGGCCTTCTCGGCCTCCGGCTTGATCGCCTTGTAGACGGTCATGTACTGGTCGCCGGCGACGATCCGCTGGATCGCGGCGAGCTCGGCGTCCTGACCGGTGACCGGCGGGATCGGGGTGACGCCCGCGGCCTTCATCGCGGCGATCGCGCCACCGGCGGTGCCGTCGTTGGCCGCGTAGACGCCGACGAAGCCGGTCTTACCCAGCTTGGAGATCTGGCCGTCCATGAACGTCTGGGCGTTCTCCGGCTTCCACTCCTGGGTGAAGTACGGCGTGCTCGGCTGCGTGGTGAAGCCGGAGGTCTTCAGCACCGACTCGGCGCCCTTGTTGAAGAGCTTCGCGTTGTTGTCGGTCGGCGAGCCGTTGATCTCGACGATGTTGCCGCTGGTCTTGCCGTCCTTCTTGAGCTTCTCCACCAGCGAGGTCGCCTGCAGCGCGCCGACCTTCTCGTTGTCGAACGAGATGTAGTAGTCGACGTCCGCGCCGGTCACCAGCCGGTCGTAGGAGATGACCGGGACCTTCTTGGCCGCCGCGGTGGTGACGATGCTCGCGGCCGCCTGACCGTCGACCGGGTCGAGGACCAGGACCTTCGCGCCGTCGTTCAGCGCGGCCTCGGCCTGCTGCTGCTGCGTGTCGGTCTGCTGGTTGGCGTTGTTGTACACCACCTTGCAGGTCGAGCAGAGCGACTTGACCTTGGCCTCGAACAGCGGCTTGTCGAACTGCTCGTACCGGGTCGTCTGGGACTCCGGGAGCAGCAGGGCGATCTTGGCGGTGTCGCTGCTGCTGCCGGAGCCGGAACCGGAATCCGAGCTCTCGCAGGCTGCCGCGCTGAGCGCCAGCAGCACAGCAGCGGCAACAGCGACGCCGCGACGCAGAGTGAACACCAAACCTCCCAATGGGAAACCTTGCACCAGCGCACTCGGCCGGTGACCAGGAGACTCGTCGCGGGCCTTGGTTCTGTCAACCAACACCCATAACGGTTTGGTTTCGTCATGGACACGACACTTCACTGTATCGGTAAAGCCGACGAAAGCCTCGAAGAGTGCACTCCTTGGGACGCCTGAGCATTCAGTTTTGACGTCAGTTGACAGAACTGGCGACACACCGGAATATGCCCGCATGACTGACCAGGAGTCAGGTGTCACCGACCTCGGCGGTAATCAGCGCCGCTTGGCCGATGCCCTGCGGGCGATGGGACCGAGTACTCGCGCAGATCTGGCCTCCGCGACGGGACTCTCCAGAGCCACGGTCTCCACTACTCTCAGTGACCTCGCCGACCTCGGACTGGTCGTGGAACCCGGTGGAACCGCGCCCGCCGGGCCGGCCGGTGGACGTCCCGCCGCTGTCGTGCAGCTGGCTCCGGGCGCCGGCGTCGTGGCCGGTGTGGACATCGGACGGCGGCACGTGAACGTCGCCGTGGCCGACCTGGCCCACACCGTCATCGCCGAGCGCGGCGAACGCCTGGCACCGGACGAGGAGCACACCGCCTCGGTCATGCTCGATCGGGCGGCCGCGCTGGTCGTGGCCGCGGTCGAACAATCCGGGCACACGCTGGCCGACGTCATCGGCGTCGGGCTGGGGCTGCCCGCACCGGTCGTCAGCGGCACCGGGCTCCTCGGCGCGTCGAACATTCTGCCTGCGTGGGCGGGTCTCGCGCCGTCGCTGGAGCTCGGCGGGCGGCTCGGGCTACCGGTGCACGTCGAGAACGACGCCAATCTGGGAGCGCTCTCCGAGCACACTTGGGGCGCCGGCCGGGGGAGCAACGCGCTGGTCTATCTGAAGCTCGGTACCGGCATCGGTGGCGGTCTGGTGATCGACGGCCGGTTGTTCCGCGGGATCTCCGGCACCGCCGGAGAGATCGGCCACCTGAGCCTCGACGCGGCCGGCGACGTCTGCCGCTGCGGCAACCGCGGCTGTCTCGAGCTCGTCGCCGGTGGTGCGGCTCTGGTGGCGATCCTCGGCCGCGGCCGGCCCGAGATCCGTTCCCTGGCCGACGTCGTCCAGCTGATCGCCCAGGGTGACGCGCCGTGCCGGCGGCTGGTGGCGGACGCCGGATCGTCGATCGGCGTGGCGCTGGGCGGGCTGGTGAACCTGATCAACCCCGACCGGGTGGTCGTGGGGGGCGAACTGGCGGCCACCGGGCAAGTACTGCTCGATCCGCTGCGCCACGCGCTCGGGCGGTCGGCGGTGCCGAGCGCGGTCGAGGCGGTCGACGTGGTGCAGGGAACGCTCGGCGGCCGGGCCGAGGCGCTCGGAGCGGTCGCCCTGGTGCTGCGGGAGCCCTCGCCTAGCCGGTGACCAGCGTCCCCACGCACTCCACGTGGTGGGTCATCGGGAACGCGTCGAAGGCTCGCAGGTGCTGCAGCGTGTAGCCCTCTTCGGCGAACGTGGCGACGTCACGGGCGAACGCGGCCGGGTCGCACGCGACGTACGCGATCGCTCGCGGGGCCCGGGACGCGACCGCGCGGACGACCGCGGCACCGGCGCCGGAACGCGGCGGGTCGAGCACGACGAGGTCGGCCGGCTCACTGAGCCCGTGTGCCAGCGCGTGGTCGACGCGGGCGGTCACCACCGAGGCCCAGGACGTGTCGCGCAAGTTCCGGCGGGCGTCGTCGCAGGCATCGCGATCGGATTCGACCGCGACGACCCGGCCGGTGGGCCCGACCGCGTCCGCGAGTACCCCGGCGAAGAGCCCGGCGCCCGCGTAGAGGTCGAGCACGGACTCCCCCGGCTCCGGCGCCAGCGCTTCGGTGACCGCGCTGACCAGCGCATCCGGGGCCGCGGGGTGCACCTGCCAGAACCCGTCGGCGCGCACGTACCAGCGCCGGCCGGCCGCGATCTCGCGCACCCGCCGGTGCCCCCGGACCGAGTCCGCACCGGCCTTCACGACGGCGACCGACTCGGAAAGCTCCTCCGGCAGGTCCACGACGACCGCCGGCGCGGCCGGACGTCCGGATCCCCGCCGCGGGCCGCGTCCCCGCCCGGCGCCTCGCGCCCCACCCCGGCCGCGGCCGGGGTGTCGTCCGGGCCCGCCGCCGCGGGCGCCGGAAGCCTCGGTGTCGCCGGCCTCGAGGACGACGGCCTCGTCCCCGGCGGCCGACGCCACGGCCTCGACGCTGCCGAGTCCCGGCCAGCCCAGGTGGGTCACACCGAGCGCGTCGATCCGCGGGTCGGCGATCGGGCAGCTCTCGATCGGGAGAACCTCCCGCGACCGGTGCGGATGCAGCCCCGCCCGCCCGGACGCGTCGACCGCGAACCGCACCCGGGTCCGCCACCCCAGCGACCCGCCGGGCAGTTCCTCCACGCCGGCGAAGATCGACGCGACCCGCGCCGACGACAGCCCCCCGAGCCGGGTCAGCTGCTCCCGCACGACGTCGGCCTTCAACGAGCGCTGCGCGGACGGAGCCGCGTGCTGCAGATCGCACCCGCCGCACCCGCCCGGATGCGCGTACGGGCACGGCGGTTCGACCCGGGAGTCGGACGAACGCAGCACCGACACCGCGTCGGCCCGGCAGAACGACCCACCCCGGTCTTCGGTCACCCGGGCCACGACCCGTTCGCCCGGCAGGGCGTGCCGCACGAACACCACCCGGCCGTCGTGCCGCCCCACGCAGTGCCCGCCGTGCGCGACCGCCTCGACGTCCAGCTCGAACTCAGTACCGATCCACGAGGTCACGAGGAAGACGACTCCGGTTCCCGGGAGGCCGGCGTCTCCGCCGGAACCGATCGCTCGGTGTGCAGACCGCGGCGCACCGCACCCGGCCCCACCACCCGATCGGCCCGATCCGGATCGCGCTTCGCGGTCGACAGCAACTGCCAGGGCACGCTCGTCACCATCACCCCGGGCTCGAACAACAACCGGCCCTTGAGCCGCAACGCGCTCTGGTTGTGCAACAGGTGCTCCCACCAATGACCGACGACGTACTCCGGGATGAACACCGTGACGACGTCCCGGGGCGAATCCGTCCGCAGGCCGTGCACGAAGTCCAGGATCGGCCGGGTGATCTCCCGGAACGGCGACTCGACCACGGTCAGCGGCAGCTGGATGCCGCGCCGGTCCCATTCTTCCTGCAACGCGCGGGTCGACGCGTCGTCCACGTTGACCGTCACCGCGGTGAGCGTGTCCGGCCGGGTCGCCTTCGCGTAGGCCAGTGCCCGCAACGTCGGCTGGTGGAGCGTCGAGACGAGTACCACCGCGTGGTTGCGCGACGGCAGGATCGGCCTCTCGTCGGTCGGCCGCAGTTCCTCGGCCACCCGGGTGTAGTGCTTCCGGATCGCCAGCATCAGCAGGTAGATGAAGCCCATCGCGGCGATCGCGATCCACGCGCCCTGGGTGAACTTCGTGGCCAGCACGATGATCAGCACGGTGCCGGTCATCACCAGGCCGAACCCGTTGATCGCCTGGGACCGCCGCATCCGCCGCCGGACGGCCGGATCCCGTTCGACCCGGAGCAGCCGGTTCCAGTGCCGCACCATCCCGGTCTGGCTCAGCGTGAAAGAGACGAAGACGCCGACGATGTAGAGGTGGATCAGCGCGCTGGGATCGGCCTTGAACGCGACCAGCAGGATCCCGGCCGCGACCGCGAGGAACAGGATGCCGTTGCTGAACGCCAGCCGGTCGCCGCGGGTGTGCAGCTGACGCGGGAGGTACCGGTCCTGGGCCAGGATCGAGCCGAGCACCGGGAATCCGTTGAACGCGGTGTTCGCGGCGAGCACCAGGATCAGCGCGGTCATGAACGTGACGAAGTAGAAGCCGGGCGTGAAGCCCGCGAAGATCGCGTCGGCGAGCTGTGCGACGACGGTCTTCTGCACGTACCCGGCGGGCGCGCCGCCCAGCTGGGTCGCCGGGTTGTCCACGTACTGGAGGCCGGTCAGCCGGGCCAGCCAGATCATGCAGAGCATCATCGCGACCGAGATCAGCCCGAGCAGGAGCAGCGTCGTCGCCGCGTTCTTGCTCTTCGGCTTCCGGAACGCCGGTACGCCGTTGGAGATCGCCTCCACGCCGGTCAGCGCCGCGCATCCGGACGAGAACGCCCGGGCGAGCAGGAAGACCAGCCCGATGCCGGCCACCGTCTCCTCGCCGTGGAACTGGAAACCGGCGCTCTCGGCCCGGACCGTGTCGTCGAGCACGAAGATCTTGAGCAGGCCCCAGCCGACCATCCCGAAGATCGCGATCATGAACCCATAGGTGGGGATCGCGAACGCCACCCCGGATTCCCGGACCCCGCGCAGGTTCAGCGACGTCAGGACCGCGACCACCAAGACCGCGATCAGCTCCTGGTGGCCGTCGAGCGCCGGTACCGCGGACGCCAGGTTGTCGACGCCGGAGGCCACCGACACGGCCACCGTCAGCACGTAGTCGACGAGCAGCGCGCTCGCGACGACCAGCCCGAACCCGGGCCCGAGGTTGGTGTTGGCGACCTCGTAGTCACCGCCGCCGGACGGGTAGGCGTGGACGTTCTGCCGGTAGGACGCGACGACCGTCAGCAGAACGACGACCACGGCCAGGCCGATCCACGGCGAGAGGTGGTAGGTGGCCAGGCCCGCCGCGCTCAGCGTCGCGAAGATCTCCGCGGGTGCGTAGGCGACCGACGAGAGTGCGTCGGACGCGAACACCGGAAGCGCGACGCGCTTCGGCAGCAGGGTCTCGGCGAGCTTGTCGCTCCGGAGCGCCCGTCCGATGACGAGGCGCTTGAACACGGACGTCGGGGACGGCACCGCGCTAGCGTACGTCCGTCCCGCCCGGGCGAACGGGTCGGGCACCCCATCCGTACGCGGTACCCGATACACCCGTGTAGCGTCCAGCCCAGTCGGCCCGTACTGGCTCGGAAGGACTCCCCGAGGTGCACATAGTCATCATGGGCTGCGGCCGGGTGGGCTCCACGCTCGCGCAGAGCCTGGAGAAGCGCGGGCACACGGTGGCGGTCATCGACCAGAACCCCGACGCGTTCCGCCGCCTCGGCCCCGGCTTCTCCGGTTCCACGGTCACCGGCGTCGGCTTCGAACGGCCCACGCTCGAGGAGGCCGGCATCGAGCGGGCCGACGCGTTCGCCGCGGTGAGCAGCGGCGACAACTCGAACATCATCTCTGCGCGGCTGGCCCGCGAGACGTTCGGCGTCCAGCGGGTCGTCGCCCGCATCTACGACCCCCGCCGCGCGGCCGTCTACGAGCGTCTCGGCATCCCGACCGTCGCCACCGTCCGCTGGACGTCCGACCAGGTGCTGCGGTCGCTGCTCCCGGAGAGCTCGACCGAGAGCTGGCGGGACCCGTCCGGCTCGGTCGTCATGATCGAGCCGCCGCTGCACCCGGGCTGGCTCACCCGGAAGATCTCCGCGCTGGAGGAGGCGACCGGCTTCCGGGTCGCGTACCTGACCCGGTTCGGGGTCGGGCACCTCTGCAGCCGGTCGACCGTCATCCAGGAGGGCGACCGGATCTTCCTGCTGGTGCCCGAGGGCCAGACCGAGAAGGTCAGCGAGATCGCCGGCACCGCTCCGGCCGAGTCCAAGGAGCACTGATGCGCGTCGCGATCGCAGGGGCGGGCAACGTCGGACGCTCGGTCGCCAACGAGCTGGTCGAGAACGGCCACCACGTGCTGCTGATCGACCGCGACCCCCGGCAGATGCGCAGCCACCTCGTCCCCGAGGCCGAATGGGTGCTCGCCGACGCCTGCGAGCTCGCGTCGCTGGACGAGGCCGGGGTGGCCGGGTGTGACGTGGTCGTCGCCGCGACCGGGGACGACAAGGTCAACCTGGTCGTCTCGCTGCTGGCCAAGACCGAGTTCGCGGTCGGCCGGGTGGTGGCGCGGGTGAACCGGGCCGAGAACGAGTGGCTGTTCAACGACCAGTGGGGCGTTGACGTCTCGGTCAGCAAGCCACGGCTGATGGCGGCACTGGTCGAGGAGGCGGTCACGGTCGGCGACCTGGTCCGGCTGATGTCGTTCCGGCAGGGCCAGGCCAACCTGGTCGAGATCACGCTCGCGCCGGACGCCCCCTACGTCGGGCGTCCGCTGCGGGAGGTGCCGATCCCGTCCGACGTGGCGCTGGTCGCGATCCTCCGCGGCGCGCGGGTGCTGGTACCGACGCCGGACGACCCGCTGGAGTCCGGCGACGAGCTGATGTTCCTCTGCCCGCCGGACGCCGAAGACCGCGTGCACGCGGTCGTCAGCGGCGACGGCTCAACGCCGAACTGACACCGGCTCGTCGGCCTCGGCGGCGATCGCGCGGCGGCCGTACCAGACCGTGAACAGCAGGCAGGCCCCGAACATCGGCCAGCCCATCGCCAGCGAGGCCCAGCCCAGCGCGTCCGCGTTGTGCTGCAGCCAGAGGTAGATCTGCACCGCGGCCCGGATCGCGAACATCAACGCCCAGACCAGCGTGATCAGGTTGAACGCCCGCACGATCGGCCGCCGATCGCGCCACTCGGCCGGGATCTCGGCGATGAAACGCCACGCGTACCCGATCACCGGCCGCCGGATCAGCACGGACCCGGCGCACACCAGGGCCCCGCCGGAGTTGCGGGCGATGTTCAGCAGGTAGAAGTCTTCCGCCTGGCCGGTACGGGCGGCGATGAGCGCCGCGATCCCCACCGCGAACAGCCCGTTGAGCGCGTGCCGCACGGAATCGCGCTTGAGCAGCCGGTACCCCGCGATCAGCGCGGCGGATCCGACCGCCGCCCACAACGCCGGCTTCAGCGACGTCGCCATGTTGACGAGGACGAAGACGAGGACCGGCAGGCTGCTCTCGACCAGCCCCCGGATTCCTCCGAGCTGATCGCGGACCTGATCCGCGATCGAGAGTGGTTGCTCGTCGTCGTCGGCCCGCACCTCGTCCGGCGCCTCCGGCGGGGTGATCTTTACGCGACGCGGCGAACCACCGTGGGCGGGAACCGCACGGCCCGGGGCCGTCTCGGCCGGCGGGGCCGCGTGGCGGCCATAACCGGCCGGGTCGCCCGGCGGCACATCGGCGACCAGCTCGGCGGCCTCTTCGGCGATGATGTCCGCGACCCGGTTCGACGGGTGGTCGTCGCCGTAGACCGCCTGCTCGAGCGTCTCGTCCTCGGACTGCCGCTGCCCGGTTCCGGCGGATTCGGTGCGGTCGCCGGACGGCCGGGCGCGGTGGTCGGTCACGGTGTGGTCGGCTCCAGCGTGTAGGCGGGGTTGAAGATCACTTTACGTCCATCCCGCAGCGCGAGTCGGCCCTCGACCGTGAGCGACCGGCCGGGCTCGATCCCGGCGATCCGGCGCCGGCCGAGGAACACGATCGTCACCGAGCCGCTGCCGTCGAACAGCTCGGCCTCGAGCGTCGGCTGATTGGTACGTGGGGTGTACCGGACGGACGTCAACCGGCCGGTGACCGTGGTGAGGCGGCCCCGCGGGCAATCACAGACCTTTTCCGCCCCGGAACGCGCGCTGACCTGCTGGAGGTCTTCGGCGTCGAGTTCGCGGTCGGAGGCTGTGAACCGGCGGAGCAACCGTTTCAGCCCGGTCTCTTCGTGGGTCCGCGGCAGCGTGTCAGTCATGGTGGGCACCTCAGTGACGAATCGGCGCGGCTATGCCGTTTAACGCGTTTGCGTTCTCCGGTCATACCCGGTACCGCGCCGTCCTGATCAGGGTACGTCCCTATTCCTCCGCGACAACCGCCAACTGTGTCACATCCCCGGCAGCCCGGCGCCGGTGAGACTTCTGGGATGGGATGGGACAGCGTGGGACGCCGATCCCGGCCACCGAAAGCGATCTTCTCCGCACACTGAGCGCCGTTCACGGGGGAACTCAGTCAAGGAGAGAGCGACGTGTTAACCACTCGAGCGGCCCGGATGGTTCGGGCCCTCCTGCTCGCGGCGGCGCTGGTCGCCGGCGTGCTCAGCGCCTCGCCGGCGCAGGCGGCCGCACCGGCCGCGATCAACCTGCTGTCGAGCTCGTGCCCCACCGACATCGTCCAGGGACAGACCAGCGGCTGCGTCACCGAGCTGCAGAACCTGCTCAACGCACACGGCGCGAACATCTCGGTCGACGGCAACTTCGGCGGCGGAACGCTGGCCGCGGTCAAGCAGTTCCAGGCGTCGGCGGCGATCGGCGTCGACGGCCGGGTCGGTCCGATCACCAAGGACAAGCTCTACATCTTCAGCGGCCTGTACCCGGCCCCGGTCGATCTGCGCTCGGCGAGCTGCCCGGCCGACGTGGTCCGGGGCCAGAACAGCGGTTGCGTCGTCGAACTGCAGAACCTGCTGCGGCACTACGGGTTCCGGGTCGAGGTCGACGGCGACTTCGGTCCGGCGACCGAGAGCGCGGTCCGCAGCTTCCAGTCGGCCAACGGCCTCGGGGTCGACGGCCGGGTCGGTCCGCAGACCAAGGCCGCGCTGTACAACTTGGACGAAGGTCCGTCGCAGGGCCTCGGGGTGGATCTCCGGTCGTCCGCGTGCCCGTCCAACATCGTGCAGGGACAGTCGGGGCTGTGCGTCTCGACGCTGCAGTCGCTGCTGAACGGCAAGGGCCAGAGCGTCTCGGTCGACGGCGAGTTCGGACCGAACACCGCGGCCGCCGTCCGGGCGTTCCAGTCGTCGGCCGGCATCGGTGTGGACGGTGAGGTCGGAGCGCAGACCAAGGCCGCGCTCTACGCCGGCACGTCCGGTGTCCCGTCGCCGATCAACCTGAACTCGTCGTCCTGCCCGACCGACATCGTCAAGGGCCAGAAGAGCGGCTGCGTCACCGAGCTGCAGAGCCTGCTCAACCACCACGGCGCCGCACTGGCCGTCGACGGTGACTTCGGCGGGCTCACCGACTCGGCCGTGCGCCGCTTCCAGTCCGACGCGGGCCTCTCGGTCGACGGCCGGGTGGGCCCGAACACGAAGGCCGCGCTCTACGGGGTCGTGACGCCGCCGTCCTCGCCCCCGCCGGGTGGCGGGTACTCGGCGATGCTGCGGGTCGCCCAGGCCGAGGCGGACGCCGGCGTCCGCGAGGGCAGCGCGCGGGCGAACTCGTACGGCCAGTCGGTCGGGCTCTCGATCTCGACCAGCGGGTACGCGTGGTGCGCGGTGTTCGTCAGCTGGGTCGCCCAGCAGACCGGCGCCACGGACTTCCGGCACAGCTACGTCTACAACTGGGTCAAGGCGGCCCGGGCCGGCCAGCACGGTCTCTCGGTGACGACGAGCCCGGCGCCGGGCGACATCGTGGCGTTCGACTGGGACGGCAACAACAACTACACCGGCGGCCAGGAGCACATCGGCATCGTCCGGAGCGTCAGTGGTTCGTCGTTCACCACCGTCGAGGGCAACACCCACGTCGAGGGCAACGACAACAGCGGTGACGGCGTCTACGTCCGCAACCGGCGGACCGACTCCAACTACAACGTCCTCTTCATCCGCGTCCGCTGATGCAGCGAGCCAACTAGGTCCGGCCCTTTCGGCGGCTCGGCGCGGGTGACCGGCCGTCGTCAGGGTTCGAAGCGGTAGCCCATGCCGGCCTCGGTGATGAGGTAGCGGGGGTGGGACGGGTCGGGCTCCAGCTTGCGGCGCAGCTGGGCGATGTACACGCGCAGGTAGTTGCTCTCGTCACCGTAAGCGGGGCCCCAGACCTCGCGGAGCAACTGCTTGCGCGGCACCAGCCGCCCCGGGTTACGGACCAGGACCTCGAGCATCCCCCACTCGGTCGGTGTCAGCCGTACGTCGGCGCCACCGGCCGTGACCCGCTTCGCGGCGAGGTCGACGGTGAACGCGCCGGTGGTGACGACGACCGCGTCCGGGGCCGGGGCGGCCCGCCGCAGCGCCGCCCGGAGCCGCGCCAGCAACTCGTCCATGCCGAACGGCTTCGTCACGTAGTCGTCGGCGCCGGCGTCCAGCGCCAGCACCTTGTCGTCGCTGTCCTGCCGGGCCGAGAGCACCACGATCGGGCCGGTGAACCACGGCCGCAGCCCTTCGATGACCTCGATCCCGTCCAGATCGGGCAGGCCGAGGTCGAGCACGATCAGCTCGGGACGCTTGGAGGCCGCCGCCTCCAGCGCGGCCTTCCCGGTGGCCGCGACCTCGACGTCGTAGCCGCGGGCCCGCAGCGTGATCCGCAGCGCGCGCAGCAGTTGCGGTTCGTCGTCGACCACCAGGACGCGGGTCACTCGTCCACCTCCGGTGACGGCTTCCCGACCGGGAGCGAGACCACCATCGTCAGCCCTCCGCCAGGGGTGTCCTCCGGCTCCAGCGTCCCGCCCATCGCCTCGACGAACCCGCGAGCGACCGCCAGCCCGAGGCCGACCCCGTTCCCGGCCGGCCGGTCGCCGAGCCGCTGGAACGGGCCGAAGACCCGGTCGCGGTCCTCCTCCGGGATGCCCGGCCCGGTGTCGACCACCCGCACCTCGACGCGGTCGCCGAGCGTGCTGGCCCGGACGACCACCGGCGCACCGGCACCGTGCCGCACCGCGTTGCTCACCAGGTTCGCCACCGCCCGCTCCAGCAGGCCCGGGTCGGCGAGCACCGGCGGCAGCGTTTCCGGGACCTCGATGCCGATCCCCGGGACGCCCGCGTCGGCGACCGCCCGCGGCACCACCTCGTCCAGCGTGATCTCGCGGCGCAGCGGGTCGACGGCCCCGGTCTGCAGGCGGCTCATGTCGAGCAGGTTGTCGATCAGCGCGACGAGCTGGTCGGAGGACTCGTCGATCGTCGCGTGCAACTCGTCGACGTCGTCGGGATCGAGCTCCACGGTGTCCATGCGCAGCGCCGAGATCGCGGCCTTGATCGACGCGAGCGGCGTCCGCAGGTCGTGGCTGACCGCGGCGAGCAGGGCGGTCCGCATCCGGTTGCCCTCGGCCAGCTCCGCCGCCTCGGCGGCCCGGACGCTCAGCCGGGCCTGCCGGAGCGCGATCGCGGCCTGGGCGGCGAACGCGGCCAGCACCCGCCGGTCGGACGCCGCCAACCGGCGGCCCCGCAGCACCAGGTGCAGTGTCTCGTCGACCGGTACGTCGACGTCCCCGGTCTCGGACGGCGTCCCCACGCTGTCGATCACCGTCCAGCGCCCGTCGGTGCGCTCCAGCAGCGTCACCGCGTCCTGCCCGAACGCGTCCCTGACCTGCGTCAGCAGCGCCGGCAGCGCCCGGCCGCCGGCCAGGACCCCGCGGCTGAGCGCGGAGAGCATCTCGGCCTCGGCCTGCGCCCTGGACGCCTCCCGGCGCCGTCGCGCGGACACGTCGACGACCCCCGCGACCGACAGCGCGACCAGCACGAACACGCTCAGCGCGACGAGGTTGTCGAATTCGGCGATCGCGAACGTCCGGACCGGTGGGGTGAAGAAGAAGTTGACCAGCACCGTGCCGGCCGCGGCCGCGAACACCGCCGGGTAGCCGCCGCCGACCAGCGCGACCGCCACCACGAAACCGAGGAACAGCAGCAGCTCGCTGGAGAGGTCGAGCTGACCCTGGACCGCCTCGAGCACCAACGTGAGGACCGGCAGGCCGATCACCGCCAGCACGAACCCGTAGATCCGCCGCCGGGCGGTCAGGCCGCCGGTCAGCTGCGGCAAGCGCAGCCGTCGCTGCCCGGCCGCCTCCGCGTGCGTCACCATGTGGACGTCGATCGGGCCGGATCTCGCGGTCACTCGCGAGCCGATTCCCTCCGACAGCGCCCGCTGCCAGCGCGGACGGCGGCTGGTGCCGAGCACCAGCTGGGTCGCGTTGGCCCCGCGGGCGAAGTCGAGCAGCGCGGCCGGGACGTCGTCGCCGACCACCGCATGGAACGTGCCGCCGAGCGACTCGGTCAGCTCGCGCTGCCGCTCGACCCGGGCCGGGTCGGCGCCGGTCAGGCCGTCGCCGCGCGAGATGTGGACGGCGAGCAGGTCGCCGCTCTGGCTGCGCGCGGCGATCCGGGCCGCGCGGCGGATCAGCGTGTCGCCCTCGGGACCACCGGTGACCGCGACGACGACCCGTTCGCGGGCCTCCCAGACGCCCTGGATGTCGTGCTCGTCGCGGTACCGGCGGAGGGCCTCGTCGACCTTGTCGGCCGTCCAGAGCAGCGCGAGCTCGCGCAGCGCGGTCAGGTTGCCGATCCGGAAGTAGTTGCCGAGCGCGGCGTCGATCTTGTCGGCTCGGTAGATGTTGCCGTGGGCCATCCGGCGGCGGAGCGCCTCCGGGGCCATGTCGACCAGCTCGACCTGGTCGGCGGCCCGGACCACGGCGTCCGGGACCGTCTCGCGCTGCGGGACGCCGGTGATCGTCCGGACGACGTCGTTCACCGACTCCAGGTGCTGGATGTTGACGGTGGAGACGACCTCGACGCCGGCGTCGAGCAGAGCTTCGACGTCCTGCCAGCGCTTGGCGTGGCGGCTGCCCGGGACGTTCGTGTGAGCGAGCTCGTCGACCAGCGCGATCTCCGGGCGCCGGGCCAGCACCGCGTCGAGGTCCATCTCCTCGAACTCGGCCTCGCGGTAGGTGACGCGCGAGCGCGGGACGATCTCGAGGTCCCGGACCTGCGCGGCGGTCTCGGCCCGGCCGTGCGTCTCGACGAACCCGACGACGACGTCGGCTCCGCGCGCGGCCCGCCGGCGGCCCTCCTCGAGCATCCGGAACGTCTTGCCGACGCCGGGCGCCGCGCCGAGGTAGATCCGCAACGTGCCCCGTGCCATCTCGCCTCCGTCCGCCCGTAGCCGTGGTGCCCACCGTCGTCCCCCGAGATCCTCCACCCGCACGCCCGCCCGGCCACGCATCCTCCGGCACGCCGTCCCGCCGCGCGCACGGCACGGCGGGCGGGGCGAGTGCGCGTCCGGGCGGCGGCACGACGAGGCCCGGCCCGCTCGAACGCGGGCCGGGCCTCGGAGAAACTCAGTCCTGCTGGCTCGCCGCCTGCTCGACGACGTCCCGCGGCAACTGCAGCGGCAGCGGATCGCGCACCGGCATCGCGTCGTCACCGCGAACCACGACCACCTGGCGCACCGACTCCATCAGCTGCGGCCCGGCAGCCGGATCGGCCGCCGCCGCACCGGTGAACGTGGCCCGCAGGAACCACCGCGGCCCGTCCACCCCCACGAACCGCAACAGCTGCTTGCTGCCATCCGGCACCTTCACCATCGCGCGCAGTTCCGGGCCGAACTCGCCGTGCTCGTGCTCGACGACACCGCCCTCGGCGCGGATGCCGGCCTCGAGCTCGTCCCGCACCTCGTCCCAGATGCCCTCGGTGCGCGGTGCCGCGAACGCCGCCAGCTCGAGCGCGCTGGCCCCGTCGGTCAGTACGACCGAGGCGACCTGGCCCTGCTGGTTGGCCTCGACCCGCAGCTCCACGTCCTGGAGCGTCGGGACCCGCAAAGCGCCCAGATCGACGCGCTGTACGTCGTCAGAGGGTACGGACTCGGCATCCCACGGACCGATGCCCGGCTCGGTCTCGAGGCCGCCGGCCTCGAGCTCCTCTTCCCGGCCGTCCGCCGCGTGCCGGCCACGCCGACGTCGAAACACCCGTTACTCCTCTCCTGCGGGGACCAGGGCGCGGTGCCCCCCGGTCGAACCGTGGCCACCCGCCCCCCGGACCGATTCCGGCAGCGCGGGCGCCACCCGGAATTCGGCCCGCTCGACGCGCTGCACGACGAGCTGGGCGATCCGGTCGCCGCGCGCGAGTGTCACGGTCTCGGTGGGATCGAGGTTGATGAGGTTCACCTTGATTTCGCCCCGGTATCCAGCATCGACGGTACCGGGTGCATTCACGATCGAAACCCCGAACCGCGCGGCCAGGCCCGACCGCGGGTGCACGAAACCGGCGTAGCCCTCGGGGAGCGCAATCGCCACACCGGTCGCGACGAGAGCGCGCTGTCCGGGAGCCAGCGTGACGTCCTCGGCGGTCACCAGGTCGGCCCCGGCGTCACCCGGGTGCGAGTACGCCGGCGGGGGCAGATCCGGGTCGAGGAGTTGTACGAGTACTTCGACGGTCATCCGGTTCCGTTCACGTATGGACAGGGCCGTCCGGGACGATACCCATCCCCGGCTCTAGGCTGGCGCTATGCCTACCCGACCGGCCGTCGAGACCGCCACGCACCGGGAACGGTGGACGGTGCCGTGGTGGGGCTGGGTCGGCGCGCTCGCGCTCGCGGTGTTGCTCGCGGCCGAGATCCACCTCGGGCAGCCGGGCGTGCGGGCCTGGCTGCCGTACGTCGTACTGGTGCCGTTGGCGCTGGTCTCGGTCGCGGCGCTGAGCCGGATCACGCTCGCGGTCGGCGACGACGAACTCCGCGTCGACGACGCCCACATCCCGCGCCGGTTCCTGCTCGCGGCCGAGTCGCTGAACGCCGACGAGCGCCGCGAAGCGCTCGGCCCGGAACTCGACCCGGTCGCGTTCGTCGTCCACCGGCCCTGGGTGCGGGGCACCGTCCGGGTCTATCTGGACGACCCGGACGACCCCACGCCGTACTGGATCGTCTCGTCCCGTCGCCCGGAGCAGTTGCTGCAGGCCCTCGACCTGCCGCTCCCGGCGCCGGAAGAGCCCTAACGCAGCGCCTTTCGCTGCTGTTTCCGCAGGTCTTCGCGTACCTCGTCGCCCAGCTTGCGGGTGGCGCGCCGGTTCAGCTCGGCACCGATCGCCGCCCCGGTGAGCAGCGGGCCGAGCGTCGTCAGATTGCGTCCCATCCGGCGCAGCAGCCGATCGCGCAACTCCTTGCGCAGACCGGCGCCGAGCACGGTGCTGAATCCGCGTCCGGCCTGGAGCAGCGTGACTCCGCGGCGGCGGGCCCAGGCTCCGAGCAGCGCGCTGCCGCGCTCGCTCGCCGATCCGCCGACCGGGAGTCCGTAGACCTCGTGCAGCTCGGCGATCAGTTTGACCTCGACCGCCACGACCGCGGCCGTCTCGACCGTGATCAGCACCGGCGCGGACAACAGGGCCGGCGGCGCGGTCCACTCGACCGCGGCGACGCTGCCACCGGCGGCACCGAGGCCGGCCGTGGTGCGGGAGGCGTTACGGATCAGCGCGTCGGCCAGATCCTCGCCCGTCTTGCCGTCGAAGTGGCGGCGCAGCGTGTCCAGGTCGCGAATCGCGAGGTGGGGCGCAGCGGCGATGACGAGATCGGCGGCCCAGTTGGCGGCGGCACGGGGGCCGCGGAACGCGCGTCCGGCCCCTTTGCCGAGGCCGGTGACCGCGCGGCCGAGCAGCTTCCGGCGATCGGCGGGCTCGAGATCCGAATTGGCCAGCCCGGCCAGCGCATCGGCGGTCTCGGGCGAGACGGGGTTCTCCGGAGTGAGCGTTCCGGACGAGTCCGCGTCGGTCTCGACGGACTGCGCCGGGTCGGTGTCAGTAGGAGCGGTGGGTTCGTGCGGTGTCGTCATGGCGGCGATCCCTCGGGGCTAGCGGGGTAAGTGCCGGCGCGGTACCGACGATTGTCGGATACCCGCGCCACTGGCACCGCCCTTGCTCTACCCCGAACGGCCGGGGGCCTACCCCCGGGTGCCCCGGCCGTTGCCAGTTCTCTGCGGCCCTCCGGGGGCTCAGGCCGCACATTCGGTGCAGACGTACTGGCCGTTCTTCTCTTCGGCCAGCTGGCTGCGGTGGTGGACGAGGAAGCACTGCGAACAGCGGAACTCGTCGTTCTGCATCGGCAGAACCTTGACCGTGAGCTCTTCGCCGGACAGATCTGCGCCCGGCAGTTCGAAGCCCTCGGCAACCTCAGCCTCGTCGACGTCCACACTGCCGGACTGCGAATCGGTCCGGCGTGCCTTCAGCTCCTCGAGGCTGTCCTCGCCGATCTCCGATTCCTCGGTTCGACGTGGCGCGTCGTAGTCGGTGGCCATCGTGGTCCTCTTCTTTCTTTCGGTTTGACAGCCCGGATCGCGCCGTCAACGGCCAGGCTCCCCGGCCAGGTAGGAAACCCGTTCGACCCGGCGAGCGCGGAACCTTACCGTTTCCAGCGCCCCTAATACGCACAGCCCACCGGATGTGTTCCCGATGTGATCGAGGTGACACCGATGCCCGTCTTCCCTGCACCACGGCGAAGCCGAGCTCGGCTCCGCCGCCTCGGCTGGTCGGACGAATGGGACGCACGGTACCGGATGGCTACGGCAACTGGCAGATCCCCCACGACGCCGGATTCCCGGGTCGCGGATGGGCACCTTACCCAATGGATCGACGAAATCGGGGGCACCCGACCGGGTCGTTCACCAGGCGGGACGCGGACCGTACGCGGATACGGCGAACCGACGTACCGGATGTGGCCCGGGGCGACTCCTGTGCCGGCCCGCGTCGCAGCGGTCGACAGCTCTGGTTGTCGCTGTCTCACCGCTGCCGGTCCGGTGCTCGCCGTGCCTGCTCGCGAGCTATTTCCGGTGGTGGGCGATTGGGCGGTGCTGGCCGGTGACGACCTGATCGCGGTGCTGCCACGGGCGTCCGCGGTCCGCCGGGGCCGCGGCCCGGACGACGTCCGCGGGGAGGTACTCGCCGCCAATCCGGACGTGGTGCTGGTGGTGCTCGCATTCTCCCCCGATCTGACTCCCGAGCCGGTCGAGCGGATGCTCGCGCTCGCCGCCGCGAGCGGCGCGGACCCGGTGCTGGTGCTCAGCCAGGTCGACCTCGCGCCCGACGGTGCCGTCCTGCGTTCGGTGCTCGCCGATCTCGCAGTGCTCGCCGAGAACTGCCCGGGCACCCCGGTCGTCGGCGTCAGCACGGTCCCCGGCCACCCCGGCGAGGCCGGTCTGCCGCGCCTGCGGCGGCTCCTCCCGGTCGCCACGACCGCGGCGGTCGTCGGTCCTCCGGGTTCCGGCAAAACCGCTCTGGTGGACGCTCTGGCCGGCACCGGATCCGGGTCCGGGCTGGTGTTGCTCCCGGGCGGTGGCGTCCTGCTGGACACGCCGGGTTGCGCGGCGGGCGAGCCGGGCACCGACGCCGACTGGCTGGCCGAGCGCTACCTGACCCGGACCAGGGCGGCCTCCCGGGCGCGGTGGCGGGCGGGTCCCCGCGGCGGCCGCCGGCCTCTGGCCGGTGGCGCCTGAGCCCCTCGCCGGGCCGGTCGGGGGCCCGCCCGGGTGCTGCTGGTCACGACCCCGTTGCCAGGTGATTACCCGGGATGACCCGGGACGCTACAGTCTGGCCCCATGACGACCGGGGTGGTGGGGCGGTGAGCCTGGCGCGTGTCAGGGCGCTGACGGTAATCGGTGTTCTGGCGCTCGTCGCCGTCATCACGGTGGTGTGGGCGATCGTCACCGACGACCAGACCGGGACGACGGCGGCCGGGTGCAACACCGTGCAGACGAAGATTCCCAACCCCAAACAGGTTCGGGTCCGCGTCTACAACGGCACCGACGAGACCGGGCTGGCGACGACCGTCCAGAAGGAGCTGAAGAAGCGCGGATTCCAGGTGATCGCGGTCGGCAACGACCCGCAGAACGAGCCCGTCACCCAGACCGCGCAGATCCGCTACGGCCCGACCGGCGCCGGTGCCGCCCAGCTCCTCCAGGCGACGGTCCTGGGCAGCGTCATCGTCGACGACGCCCGGGAAGACAACTCGGTCGACGTCGTGCTCGGCATCGCCTACAAGGAGCTCACCGCGGAGAAGGACGTGCCGGCCGCGCTGGCCAACCTCGAACCGCCGCAGCCCACCGCGACCCCGGTGGCCTGTTAGTCCTGCGACACGAGCAGGTCGTGCAACTCCTGGTGGATGGTGGACGGGGCCACCAGCGTCATGTCGGTGCCCGCCGGTGCGCCGCGCAGCCCGGTGACGAGTAGCCCCGCCTCCTCCGCCACCAGGCCGCCCGCCGCGCTGTCCCACGGGTTCAGGCCCTGCTCGTAGAACGCGTCCAGCCGTCCCTCGGCGGCCGCGCACAGGTCCAGGGCGGCCGACCCGATCCGCCGGATGTCGCGGATCCGGGGCAGCACCCGCAGCAGCACCTCGGCCTGGCGCTGACGCCGCTCGGCCGCGTACCCGAAGCCGGTGCCGACGAGTGCCCGGCTCAGCTCGGTCACGCCCGATCCCCGCAGACGCTGCCCGTCCCGCCAGGCCCCGCCACCCCGGACGGCCGTCCACTCCTCACCGGTCACGACGTTGCGCACCACGCCGGCGACCACGACGCCGTCCACCTCGGCCGCCAGCGACACCGCGTACGCCGGTATCCCGTACACGAAGTTGACCGTGCCGTCGATCGGGTCGAGCAGCCAGCGCACGGCGTCCGCCCCGGCTTCGTCACCCACCGGGCGGAAGCCACCTTCCTCTCCCAGCACGAGATCTCCCGGCCGCGCCGCGGCCAGTCCCTGCACCACGAGCCGTTCCGCGGCCCGATCGGCCTCGGTGACCGGGTCCGTCGGCGTCGATTTGGTCTCGATCGACGTCACGGCCGCGGATCGCGAATCCCCGACCAGGGTGGCCGCGCGCCGCACCAGATCGATTGCGAGACTCAGCAATTCGGGTGAACCCGTTGTCGCCATTTGCGGTCACAACTCCTAGCTGAATCGATCGCTGAATCGTTCCCTGCTGGTCACGGCGAATCTTGCCCCGTGGCGGTCGTGGCCAGAACACCGGAACCCGACGTACAGTCCACGACGGCGCGAAGCCCCGCTAGGCCGGGCGGCCCCCACCAACCGGACGGAACGGTATGGACCGACGGTGGGAACCGACTCCCGCAACCCGGCGGTACAATTCGTTGCCACCACCGGGAAGCAATCGCCCCGGAGGACGCTCCTGGAGATCAGCCCCCCGGTCAGTCCCTTGACCGGTGAGGTGTGTGCCCCGCCGCACCGACACGTGGAAGGTCACTTCGTGACAGACGCCGACCGCACCCCTCCGCGGGCCGACATCGTCCGTTCCCTCGTCGACACGCTGACAGCGCGGGCGGGTGATACCGCCTCTCTCACCTCCAACGAGGTGGCGCGGGTGCTCGGTGGGGCGGGGGTTTCACCCGCTCAGGGAAAGAAGATCCTGCAGGGCCTGTCGATGGCGGGTGTCACCGTCGTGGTCGACGGCTCCGCCGATCCGCGTCCCACCCGCCGCCGGGTGGCCGCCGCTCGTGCGGCGACGACGCCGGCGTCGAAGGCGACGACCGCCAAGACGACCCGCCGCCCCGGCCCTCCGGCCGCTGGTGCGCCCGCTGAGGCGGTCGCTGCCGCTCCGGCCGAGGCGCCCGCAACTCGTGGCCCGGTGAAGCGCACGGCGGCCAAGAAGGCCGCTCCGGGCGCCGGGCCCGCCGCCGGTGGCAAGCCCGCCGACGGCGCCCCCGCCACCGGCCCGGCGACTGACGGCCCCGCCGACGGCGAGGCCGTGGTCGCCGCCGACGGCGAGGAAGAGGAGTTCGCGTTCGACGAGGAAGAGGAGGAGTCGGAGGCGCTGAAGCAGGCGCGCAAAGACGCCGAGCTCACCGCGTCCGCCGACTCCGTCCGGGCCTACCTCAAGCAGATCGGCAAGGTCGCGCTGCTCAACGCGGAGGAGGAGGTCGACCTCGCCAAACGGATCGAGGCCGGTCTCTACGCCGCCGAGCGCATGCGCCAGGGCGAAGACCGCGGCGAGAAGATGCAGCACCAGCTTCGCCGCGACCTGAACTGGATCATCCGCGACGGCGAGCGCGCCAAGAACCACCTGCTCGAGGCGAACCTCCGTCTGGTGGTGTCGCTGGCCAAGCGCTACACCGGCCGCGGCATGGCGTTCCTCGACCTGATCCAGGAAGGCAACCTGGGTCTGATCCGCGCGGTCGAGAAGTTCGACTACACCAAGGGCTACAAGTTCTCGACGTACGCCACGTGGTGGATCCGGCAGGCGATCACCCGCGCGATGGCCGACCAGGCGCGGACGATCCGTATCCCGGTGCACATGGTCGAGGTCATCAACAAGCTCGGCCGCATACAGCGTGAGCTGCTGCAGGACCTGGGTCGCGAGCCCACGCCGGAAGAGCTCGCCAAGGAAATGGACATCACCCCCGAGAAGGTGCTGGAGATCCAGCAGTACGCCCGGGAGCCGATCTCGCTCGACCAGACGATCGGCGACGAGGGCGACAGCCAGCTCGGTGACTTCATCGAAGACTCCGAAGCCGTGGTGGCGGTCGACGCGGTCAGCTTCACGCTGCTGCAGGACCAGCTCCAGTCGGTGCTGCAGACGCTGTCCGAGCGCGAGGCCGGCGTCGTCCGTCTGCGATTCGGCCTGGCCGACGGCCAGCCGCGGACGCTGGACGAGATCGGTCAGGTCTACGGCGTGACCCGGGAGCGGATCCGCCAGATCGAGTCGAAGACGATGTCGAAGCTGCGCCACCCGTCGCGGTCGCAGGTTCTTCGGGACTACCTCGACTGAGTCACTTATCCGTTACTGTGCGTGACGGGACGGCGCCCGGGCGGGTGCCGTCCCGACCGCTTTCCGGCCGGGGAACCGGGCGATGAACGACGGGGAAACCACCCTGCGAGGGCCTGAACGGGCCCTGTCGGCGTGTTCCAACTTGGTGACCGGCGCGTGTCGAAACGGGGCCAACCGGGGTGTTTTGCGGCATAAATCCCGCATGTACGGGAAGTGTTTCGCCGGGCCAGGATGTCTGTCCGAGATCCGATCTCCGCAGAACCGATTCGCGTGGCACTCTGGTGGTGGGACCGCCGGTCATCGTGCGCGGCGGGCCCGAGACACCTGGTCACTCGCTGTGTGACATGGAACATGCCGGTGGATCAGGAACGTCTCAGCACACTGATGTGTTGGACGATGTGTGAGCGGTAAGAACATCGAACAGCACGGTGAGAGCAGAGGAGGAGGCCAATGACCCCGACCCTGACCCCGCCGCCGACCGAGGCGCCGTCAGCTGGCGAGCGTTGTGACCGGTGCGGTGCGGCAGCCAAGGTCCGGGCAGTTCTGCCCGGCGGCGGCGACCTCGTCTTCTGCGGACATCACGGACAGAAGTACGCCAAAGACCTCGAAAAGGTCGCGGTAAGCATTCTCCGTGCAGAGGACTAAGTCCAACCAAGTCGACTAACGCCCCCCGGCCTAGGCCGGGGGGCGTTGTCGTTGCTCGAACCTGGAGCCCGCCGAGGGCGGCGCTGACATCCGCGCCACACGACGCCGCGTACACGTCGTACTCAAGTCGTGTGGCGCGGCTGTCAGCGTCGTTCTCAGCGGGCCGCCCACCTAAGACCAGGTCTGGATGGTGGCGATTCGTTCTTCCAGCTGCTCGATGGTGGCTTGGGCGCTGGGGGGGCCGCCGCAGAGGCGGCGGAGTTCGGCGTGGATCTGGCCGTGCGGACGGTTCGTGCGGTGGTGCTGCGCCGCGACCAGCGTGTTGAGCTGCTTGCGCAGCATCTGCCGCCGCGCGAAGCTCGACGTCGGTACGGCCACGGGCTCCGGCACCGCCGGACCGCCGGCCGCCTTCCGGTCGGCCGCGGCCCTCTTCTGCGCCGCCACCTGGTCGGCCTGACGCTTCGACAGCAGCGTCGAGATCTGATCCGACGTCAGCAGCCCGGGTAGCCCGAGGTACTCCTCCTCCTCGGCCGTGCCGGGCGCGGCCCCGGTACCGAACGACGCGCCGTCGTAGATCACCTGGTCCAGATGCGCGGACGCGGAGAGCGCGGTGAACTTCGGCTTGTCGTCGGTGTCTTCGTCCTCCTGCTTGTTCGCGGCCGCGACCAGGTCGTCGTCGAGCAGCTTCTCCCGGTGCGGACGGTCGAGCACGTGATCACGCTCGACCTCCATCTCACCGGCCAGCCCCAGCAGCACCGGGACGCTCGGCACGAAGATCGTCGCGGTCTCCCCCAGACGGCGGGCGCGGACGAACCGCCCGATCGCCTGAGCGAAGTAGAGCGGGGTGCTGGCGCTGGTCGCGTAGACGCCCACCGCGAGCCGCGGGATGTCGACACCCTCGGACACCATCCGGACCGCCACCATCCAGCGGTCGTCGGACGCCCCGAACGCGGCGATCTTGGCGCTCGCCGTGCCGTCGTCGGACAGCACGACGACCGGCGCCTTCCCGGTGACCTTCCGGAGCAACTCGGCGTAGGCCTTGGCCGAGGCGTGGTCGGTCGCGATGACGAGCCCACCGGCGTCAGCCATCCCGTGCTGCCGGACGACCGTGAGCCGGGCGTCGGCGGCTCGAAGCACCTGCGGCATCCAGTCGCCACGCGGGTCGAGCGCCGTCCGCCAGGCCTGCGCGGTCTGTTCGGACGTCAGCGGCTCTCCCAGGCGGGCGGAGAGCTCCTCGCCCGCGCTGGTACGCCATCGGGCCTCGCCCGAGTAGGCCAGGAACAGCACCGGCCGGACGACGTTGTCGCGCAAGGCGTCCGCGTAGCCGTAGCTGGAGTCCGAGCGGGAGCGGGTCAGCCCGTTGCGGTCGCGCTCGTACTGGACGAACGGGATCGGGTTGGCGTCCGAACGGAACGGCGTTCCGGTCAGGGCCAGGCGGCGGGTCGCGGGCGCGAACGCCTCCCGTACGCCCTCTCCCCACGTCCGGGAGTCACCGGCGTGGTGGATCTCGTCCAGGATCACCAGCGTGGAGCGGGCCGTGCAGCGGCGCCGGTGGATCGCCGGGTACAGCCCGACCTGGGCGTACGTCACGACGATGCCGTGGAAGTCCGACGAGGTGATGCCGCTCGACGAGAACGTCGGGTCGAGCTGGATGCCGACCCGGGCCGCCGCCTGCGCCCACTGGGTCTTCAGGTGCTCGGTCGGAGCGACGACCGTGATCTGACTGACGGTCCGGTCGGCGAGCAACTCGGCCGCGATACGGAGTGCGAACGTCGTCTTACCAGCGCCCGGGGTCGCGACCGCGAGAAAGTCCTCAGGTGACCTGCGGAGATACTCCACGAGTGCCTTGCGCTGCCAGGTACGCAGCGGCGGAGCCGCTCCCCCGACCGTGCCGGCCGAGGCGTCCACTGGGTTGGCCGTCAAACCACAACCTCCACGCCAGGTAGCCGAACACCAGTGCGCCCCCGGGCGGCTGTTCGCGGCGCGAGGGCTGACGCCGAGCCTACCCGAGGACATCGAGACGGGTCCCGACGCGACGCGGACCCGTTCACCCCGTAGCGTGAACGGTTGAGATGGTCACACTTCCCGCCGGACGCGCCGCGCGGCTCCGCGCCGTGGCGTCCCGCGTCGCGCACCGGGTGCTGGGGCCGGCGTTCGGGCCGGTGGCGGCTACGCTCCGTCCGGTCGTGACGACGCTGCGGCTGGCCCGGGCGACGCTCGCGAAGGCCTGGGGTGACCGCATCCTCGGCCTGTCGGCCGAAGCCGCGTTCTGGCAGCTGCTCTCGGTTCCGCCGCTGATGCTCGCGGTGCTGGGCGTGCTGGGGTACGCCGGACGCTGGACCGGCACCGACCTGATCAACCGCACCGAGGCCCACGCGCTGCGGCTCACCGCCAGGCTGGTCAGCCCGTCCGTCCAGCAGGACGTCGTGACGCCGATCGTCGGCGAGCTGCTGCGGCACGGACGCGGCGGCGTGGCCACGATCAGCATCGTGCTGGCGCTCTGGGCCGGGTCGTCGTCGACCGCGACGTTCGTCAACACGGTCTCGATCGCCTACGGGCAGCGGGAGCTGCGCGGCGCGGTGAAGAGCCGGTTGCTGGCCCTCTGGCTCTACGTGTGCACGCTGGCGACCGCCACGGTCGCGGTGCCGCTCGTGATCCTCGGGCCCGACTTCCTCGTCGCCCGGCTGCCGGACGGCTGGCACTCGGCCGCCGAATCGACCATCCGGCTGGCTTACTGGCCGCTGACCGCGGCGATCGTGTTCGCCGCGCTCTCGGCCTTCTTCCACTACGCGACGCCGACGCGACTGCGCTGGCGGCGGGCGCTGCCCGGTGCCGCGCTGTCGCTGCTGCTGTTCGTCGGCCTGTCGTGGGTGCTGCGGCTCTACATCGGCCGGGTCGGCGGCCAGATCCTGTTGTTCGCGACGCTGGCCGCGCCGATCGTCGCGCTGCTGTACTTCTACGTGCTGGCGTTCGCGGTGCTGCTCGGTGCCGAGCTCAACGGCACGCTCGAGCAGCTGTACCCGGCGGGCTCGCGTCCGCGGCACCTGCACCGGCTCGCGCGGGCCGGTCGCAAGCTGGCCGGCGCGGTCCGGGGCGAGCGTCCGCCGGACGAGAGCGAGCTGATGGACGACCGCACCGAACTCGAACACGAGGCCGACGACCGCGCGGATCACGAGAAACCGTCCAGCACCGCTGACGGGCCGCTCGGCATGGTCGCCGAGCCGGCCCCAGTGGGTCTCGCCTACTTGTCTCCGCCCCTGGGCAGGGACTCGTAGATCTCCTTGCAAGCGGGGCAGACCGGAGAGTTCGGCTTCGGGGACTTCGTCACCGGGAAGACCTCGCCGCACAGCGCCTGGACCATGTTGCCCATCACCGCGCTCTCGGCGATCTTGTTCTTCTTCACGTAGTGGAAGACCTCGGGGCCATTGTCGGTCTCGCGCTCACGAGTCTCTGGCCGCTCCAGCGTCTCGGTGGCTCCCACAGCGCTTCCTCTCCATGCAGTCGACGGAACGCACCCCATTCTGCCGCATGACCGCCCGGTCTCCCGCGCACGCGGGCAGTTATCAGCGGGAAGTACGGTGTTCGCGTGGAGATCGAACCGCCGCTCGGGCGTTACCGGATCCGTCTCGGTGCCGATGTCGCCGAGGCGTTGGGCACCGGCGCGCCGGTCGTCGCACTGGAGAGCACGATCCTGTCGCACGGGCTGCCGCGTCCGATGAACCTGGAGGTCGGCGGCGAGATCGAGCGTACGGTCCGGGCCGCGGGCGCGGTACCGGCCACGGTCGGCGTGCTCGGCGGGGAGATCTGGGTCGGCCTCGACGCCGGGCAGCTCGAGCACCTGGCGCTGACCGACGGCGTGGCCAAGGCCAGCGTCCGCGACCTGCCGGTGGTGGCGGCCAAGGGGCTGGACGGCGCGACGACCGTCGCCAGCACGGCGGCGATCGCGGCCGCGGCCGGTATCGCGGTGTTCGCGACCGGCGGCCTCGGCGGCGTCCACCGCGCCGCGTCGACGACGTTCGACGAGTCGGCCGACCTCGGCGCACTGTCCCGGACGCCGATCGCGGTGGTCTGCGCGGGCGTCAAATCGATCCTGGACGTACCGGCGACGCTGGAGCGGCTCGAGTCCTCGGGCGTGACCGTCCTCGGGTACCGGACCGACCGGTTCCCGGGCTTCTACCTCTCCGACTCCGGCTACCCGATCGGGTGGCGCGCGGAGAACCCGGAGGAGATCGCCGACGTGCTGCGCGCGGCCCGCGAACTCAAGCTGGGGTCGGGCGCGGTCGTGGTGGCGAACCCGCTGCCGGTCGACGAGCAGCTCGACCCGGCGCTGCACGACCGTGTGCTGGCCGAGGGCCTCGCCGGGCTCGAACGCGAGCACGTCACCGGCAAGGACGTGACGCCGTACCTGCTCGCGCACTTCCACTCGGCGACGCACGGCGAGAGCCTGACCGTGAACACCCGGATCATCCTGCGCAACGCCGAACTCGCCGGGCGGATCGCAGTGGCCTTCGCCGGGTCCCGTACGGTCCTCGCATGATTTCGCGCCGGTCCGGTAGCTGACCCGTCGTGAGTACCGGCGCGGGGCGGGTGATGGTCGTCGGTGACCTGGCGACCGACATCGTGATCCGCACCGAGGGGCCACCGGCGGTCGGCTCGGACCGGCCGGCGCAGATCCGCTACTCGGGTGGCGGCGCGGCCGCGAACACCGCGGCCTGGCTCGCCAGGGCCGGGGTACCGGTGACGCTGGCCGCCCGGGTCGGCGACGACGCCCCGGGCCGCGACCGGATCGCCGAGCTGGTCGCCGCCGGCGTGGAGCCCGCGGTCGCGATCGACACCGAGCTGCCCACCGCGTCGATCGCGGTGCTGGTCGACGGCGACGGCGAGCGGACGATGTTCCCCGACCGGGCCGCCGCCGACCGGCTCGACGCCGCCGACGTCATCGCGGCCGTCGAACGCCCGGACGTCCGGCACCTGCACCTCTCCGGCTACGCGCTCCTGGACGCCGGGTCGCGCAAGGCCGGGCTGGCCGCGCTGGAGACCGCGGGCAGGCGTGGCATCACGGTCTCGGTGGACGCGGCGTCAGCCGCACCGCTCGAGGCGGTCGGAGCGGAGCGGTTCCTGGGCTGGATCGCCGGTATCGATCTGCTGCTGGCCAACGCGGCCGAGGCGGCGGTGCTCACCGGGCTGGCGGATCCGTCGGTGTCCGCGGCCCGGCTGGCGACCGTGGTGCGCACCGCGGTGGTCAAGGACGGCGCCGGCGGGGCGTGGTGGCGCGGCGAGAACGGTGCCGCCTGGGTCGCCGCCGAGCCCGCCCGCCGGGTCGTCGACACGACCGGAGCCGGCGACGCGTTCGCGGCCGGCCTGCTGGCGGCGTGGCTGAGCGGCGCCGGGCCGGCGGGCGCACTGGCCGCCGGAGCCCGCGCGGGCACGCTGGCCGTCGGCCTGCCGGGCGCGAGGCCCTGACACCTCAGTCGTCGTGGTTGATCACGCGCGCCGACGACGGCGGTAACTCCCGGGTGGGGAGTTCCGGGGTCGACGGGGGTTCCTCGGACGGGTGGCCGAGTGCGCGGGCACCGGCGGGGACGCGGCGGAAGCGGTTGCGGAACCTGTTCTCTTCGAGCGGCGGACGATCGTTGGCGATCATCACCGCCATCCACGGGAACAGGCACATCCCGACCGTCAGGATCACCACCCAGGCCAGCGCGTACGGCACGTCGAGGCTGACCAGGACCGCCGCCAGGATCAGGCACAGGACCCGCAGCATCATCAGGCCGAAGTACTGGTACTGGCGCCGGCGGAGCTGGTCGGCCGGGCTCTGTTCGGCCTCGGTGATCACCTCGACCCGCGGTCGCCGTGTGGACACGCGAATACACCCGCTTCGTTTGCTCGCCGTTCCCTCCATCGTTGCACCGCGCACCGCTGTGCGCCACGCGAGTCAGGCCGGAGCGGGCTGAACACCCTTCGCCGGACGCTGGCCGTTGTTCACCGGGCTCGGCTCGACCGGCGGCAACCCGATCAGGCGGCGGCCGGCGTCCACGCCTTCGCACTCGACCTGGGCCAGGCCGTAGCCCTGCTTGTGCAAGGCCCAGCGCTCCCGGGTCAGCCGGGACCAGAGCATGTGCGTGACCGCCCCGTCGTGCACCTCGTAGGTGTCACCGCAGGGGCTGTAACCCAGCGACCGGGTGACGCCCAGCGCCGCGTCGTTGCCCTCGGCCGACTGGCTCTCCACGGCGGTGGCGCCGAAGCCCACGAACGCGAGGTGCAGCGCGAGCGCCCGCATCGCCTTCCCGTGCCCCTGACGCCGGTGCTCGGCTCCGAGCCAGGACGACGTCTCGACGATCCGGCGGCGCGGGAAATCGTCGGCCATCAGGTCTTGCTGGCCGACCAGCACGCCGTCGACGTACGCGGCCAGGCAGATGCGCCACTGCGTCGGCGCCAGCTCGGCCCGCGACCGCCAGATGTGACGCAGCACGGCCTGAGCGGCGACCTCGGCCGGAGTCGTCACACCGCTGATCGGCAGCGACGGGTCGTGCCCGGCCTCGACCGGGACCAGCGCCGCCAGTGCGGGCAGATCCTCGTCGGTCGGCGGGCGCAGCTCGATGTTCCCGGCACGGACGCGCAGCCCGGCCAGCGGCCAGAGCTTCGGGTCGGCACAGCTCATCGAGCAGCCTCCTTCGCCTTGGCTTTCGCCGCCTTCTTGAACTCCCGGACCGCCTGCAGGGTCTCCGGGCCGGTCACGTCGGCGACCGATCTCCTCGACCCGTCCTCGCCGTACGCGCCCGCGGCCTCGCGCCAGCCCTCGGGCCGCACGCCGAACTGCTTGCCGAGCAGCGCCACGAAGATGCGGGCCTTCTGCTCACCGAAGCCCGGCAGCGCCCGCACCCGCGTCAGCAGCTCGGCTCCGCTGACCGCCGTCGTCCACAGCCGGGCGGTGTCGCCGTCGTAGGCGTCCAGCAGCGTGGACGCGAGCGACTGCACGCGGCCGGCCATCGACTGGGGGTAGCGGTGCAGGGCGGGAGGCGTCGCGAACAGCGCGGCGAACTCCTCCTGGTCGAAGGCGGCGATCGCCGCCGCGTCCAACCGCGAGACGCCCATCCGGGTGGCCAGCAACCAGGGCGCGCCGAACGCGCGCTCCATCGGGAACTGCTGGTCGAGAAGCATGCCGACCAGCAAGGCCAGCGGGTCGTCGGCCAGGAACGCGTCGGCATCGACGTCCTGGCTCAGCCGCAGCGTCACCATGGGACCAGCGTGCCACGCCGGGCCCCCTCCGCTCCCCCGGGGGCGCAGGAGACTCGGCGGAGGGAGAGGATGGCCGGGTGACCGACCCGTTGCTCGCTCCCGACCAGATCGACGCGCTGCGTACCGCTTTGCGGAACGCGGAATTCACCCCTCAGGGGGTCGCCGACTACCTCGGCGAGACCGCGGGCGGGGCGCTCGGCCGGGGCGAGTTCCTCGCGGTGCGGCACACGATCCGTGACCGCGGCGACAACGACCCGCGGGGCACCTTGATCGATCTGTTTCCGACCGGCGGAACCGTCTCCGAGAAGGCCGCCGAGGCCGCGTTCGGCGCGTTCGGCCTGGCCGGAGCGATCTCCACCGGGCTCGTCGAGAAGGTAGGAGACGAGGTGAGAGCCGCGATCGACCTCTCGCCTTACGGCGACGACGACGGTGACTGGTGGGTACTGTCCGATCTCGGTTCGGACGTCCGGCCCGGTCCGGTCCGCAGCGACCACGTGCTCGGGATCGGGGGTGCGTCGGTGACGCTGGCGCAGTCGACGGTCCGGCCGGATGTCCGGAGTGCCCTGGATCTGGGGACCGGTTGCGGGGTCCAGGCCCTGCACCTCTCCCGGCACGTCGAGGCCGTCACTGTGACGGATCTCTCCGAGCGTGCGGTGCGGTTCGCGGTGACCAACGCGGCACTCAACGGCTTCTCCTGGGAGGCGCTCCGCGGCGATCTGGCGGCACCGGTTGCAGGTCGCCGGTTCGACCTGGTGGTGAGCAACCCGCCGTTCGTCGTCGGCCCACGCCGGTCGGAGGCCGACCGCATGGTCTACCGCGATTCCGGACGCGAGGGCGACGGCATCTGCGCCGAACTCGTCGCCGCGCTGCCGGACCTGCTGAACCCGGGCGGGTACGGGCAGCTGCTGGCCAACTGGCTACACGTCGAGGGTGTGCCCTGGGAGGAGCGGGTCGGAGCCTGGCTGTCGGCCACCGGGCTGGACGCCCACGCGGTGCAGCGGGAGGCGCTCGACCCGGCCGGCTACGTGGCGCTCTGGCTCCGCGACGCCGGCGAACTGACCAGCGAGGCCGCCGCGCGCCGGACCGACGAGTGGCTCGACTGGTTCGCCGAGAACCGCATCGACGCGGTCGGCTTCGGGCTGATCAGCGTCCACGCGTCCGGGTCGGACCAGCCGATCGTGCGGGTCGAGGAGGCGATGCAGGAGCACGACGCGGTGCTCGGCCCGGAGGTCGCGGCCTGGTTCGAGCGCGTCTCCTTCGTCCGGGGCGCGGACCTGCTGGCGACGAAGTTCGTCACCGCGCCGTCGCTGCGGCTGCGGCAGCACGCGTCGATGGGTGAGGACGGCTGGGACGTCGACACCCAGATCCTGGCGATGGAGAGCGGCTGGCGCTGGGCCCAGGAGATCGACCCGGTGACGGTGGCCCTGGTCGGTGGTTGCGACGGCAGCGTGACGCTGGGCGACCAGCTCGCGGTGCTCGCGGCCGCGTACGAGGCCGAGCCGATCGCGCTCGCCACGGTCGCGATCCCGCTGGTGGGGCAGATGGTCGAGCGCGGAATGCTGCTGCCGGCATGAGGGCCGTCATCCAGACCGTGTTGTCGGCGTCGGTCACGGTCGGCGACGAGGTCGTCGGGGAGATCTCCGACGGGCTGCTCGTGCTCGTCGGCGTGGCCCGCACCGATACCGACGCCGAGGCCGCGCTGCTCGCCCGCAAGGTTCACGAGCTGCGGATCCTGGACGGCGAGCGGTCGGCGTCGGACGTCGGGGCGCCGCTGCTCGTCGTCAGCCAGTTCACGCTCTACGCCGACACCCGGAAGGGTCGGCGTCCGTCGTGGCAGGCGGCGGCTCCGGCCGAGCAGGCCGAGCCCCTCGTCGACGCGGTCGTGGCCGCACTTCGCGAGCGCGGCGCGAAGGTCGAAACAGGACGATTCCGGGCGCACATGCTCGTCGCGTCGGTCAACGTCGGGCCGCAGACCATCCTTCTCGAGATTTAAGGGCGCTTAAGGACGGAACGAAGCCCCGTTAAGGCCTGGGTCGTCGATTCGGCCATAGCTGGTACCCCTGGCTTCTGTTGCCACCGGATTGCGTTTACCGTGCGGTCCATGGACGACGTGGCGCTAGTGACTGCGGTGCAGCGCGGTGACGAAGAGGCGCTGGCCGACCTGTTCGAGGAGACCCACGGCTGGACGTACTCCACCTGCCTGAACGCTCTTCGTGACCCGGACGCCGCGCAGGAGGCCACCGCGCGGGTGTTCGAGGTGTCGGTGCGGACGCGGCTGGCCGGGGCCCGGGAGTTACGCCCGGCGATGATCCGGCTGATCCATGACGCGTGCCTCGAGGTCGAGCAGGAACTGGGCAAGAAGCGTTGGCTGCGCCGGAAGGGCGAGCAGCCGCCGGCCGCGCCGGACCCCCGGGAACTGCGGCTGGTCGCCTGGCGCGCGGCCGGCGACCTGAGCGGGCCCGACCGGATCCTGTTCGCGGTCTCGGCCGGGGCCGGGCTGACCGGGCGGTCGATCGCGGCCGCGGTCGACGCCGAGAAGCCGGACGCGATCGCGAAGCGGCTCGACGCGATCCGCGAGCACGTGGTGGCCGACGTCCTGGCCGCACGGTCGCTGGACGACTGCCCGGAACTGCGGGACACGCTGCGGTACTCGGCCAAGGAACCGGACGCGGCGGCGCGGAAGAAGGTGCACGCGCACCTCTCCGGGCGGGGCAAAACGCCGGCCTGCACGAGGTGCGCGGCGGCCTACGAGCGCTGGCCGCTGCCCGCGCTCGCCGCCCTGCTGCCGCTCACCGCAGTGCCCACCGGCCTGAACGACGTGATCCTCGACCGGATGGAACGGGCGCTGCGCGCGATCGAAGACACCGGCACCGACGTGATCCGCGTCGATACCGGCACGCACGCGGTGATCGACGGCGCCACCGGAACGCTCCTGGAGCCGGAACCGGAACCCGGGCCGGAGCCCGCGCCCGAGCCCGCGAGGCCCCGGGGGCCGCAGCGGCGGTTCGCCGGCGCGGCCACCGTGACGGTCGTGGTGGCGGTGCTGGTGCTCAGTACGGCCGGGGCGGTTGCCCTGAACTCGTACCGCCGGCCGACCGGCGTGACCGAGAAACTCGCGGCTGCCGACCGCACCGATCCGATGAGTGCGAAGCCCTCGCCGATCGCCGCACCGGCCGGTGCGCATGCCGCCCCGGTCCGGCGGTCGGCCTCGCCGACGCCGAGGTCCACGCCGAAGGACGACCTCGAGGTTCCGGTCGCCAGGACCTCCCGGGTCCCGGCCCGGTCGCCGTCGATCCGCCCGGTCGCGGGTACAGTCGCGGGCTCGGTCTCCCCGAGCACGCCGGCCCGGACCGCCAACCCGTTCGCCGGTTTCGGGACGCTGCGGATCACCGGCCCCGGTGGCACCGTGAACGCCTCCGGCGCCGACCAGGCCGAGGTGACGCTCTCGGTCGCGGTCCCGTCCGGCTTCGACGAAGCGCTGCTGGACTCGGCGCTCACCTGGTCGGGGTCGTACGTCCTGAAGAAGGAGACCCAGTACGCGGACCTGGGCAGCGGTCAGTACGCCTGGGCCGCCCTCGCGGCGGCGCCCCGCTGCAACACGAAGTGGACGATCACCGCCAAGCTGACCCCGCCCGACGGCGCCGCGCAGACCGCGACCACGACGGTCACGATCGCTACGTGCTAAGCGACGACCAGTGGTAGCACGAACGCCCAGAACGGGGCGGTGACGACCACCACCGCGGCCGCGTAAGACAACGTCCGCAGCGACAGCGACGGGGCCGGAGGCGCCAGCAGACGCTGCACCCGCGGCAACAGCGCGAGCTCGGTCGACGCCAGCGAGCCGGTCGGTGCCACCCCGGTCGCCCCGGCCACCCCGACCCGAGCCAGCGCGGCCGCCAGCACGTTCCGGTCGCGCCCGAGGCAGGCCCGGTCGTCGGCGAGCATCTCGACGAGCTGGGCCACCGCCAGTCGCGTCCGCTGCGTGCCGGCCAGCCCGAACAGCGCCTCCGACCAGGCCGCGAACGGCAACAGCAGCAGGTCGTGGCGCTCGGCCAGATGCGCGTGTTCGTGCGCCAGCACCGCGTCCAGTTCGTCGGGTTCGAGAAGGGACAGCGCACCGGTCGTGATGACGACCCGGGAGCTCGGCCCGGGCAGGCAGTAGGCCGCCGCGGCCGGGTGCTCGATCAACCGGGCGCCCGCGCCGGTGGCCCGAGCCGGGCTGACCCGGTTGGGCCAGGGAGTGCTGACGAGATCGACCAGCTCACGCTGACGCGAGCGCATCCGGCCGGCCCGCCACGACGACACCCCGGTCATCGCGAGCAGCCAGCCGAACAGACCGACCGCCGCACCGAGCAGGAACAGGTGCAGGACGTCGAGACCGCCGGTCAGCGCACCGGCCCGGACGTACGCGGCGAGCGCACGGGGCAGCGAACCGGCCAGCGGCGCCAGCGCGGCGGCCAGCACCGCGCCACCCGCGGCCAGGCCGGCGGCCAGGCCGAGCGCCTGCCAGAGCACGAGGACCGCACGCGGCTCGCGCTGCACCCAGTGCGCCCGGGACAGCACGGCCGGCACCGGCCCGATCAACAGCACGGCGACCACGCCGAGACCCGCAACCGTGGGGAGCACGACGCGGGCCTAGGCCGAGGCCTTGCCCGCCCGGCGCAGGGCCTGATCGAGGGCACCGGAGAGGGCTTCGGCCTCCTCCGGGCTCACCCGACCGGCGAACCGGACCAGCGCCGCGGTGCGGTCGGCGGCGTCACCGAGCGCTTCGTCCATCAGCTCGGCGATGTAGTCCTCGCGCGTCGCGGTCGGGGTGTAGGTGTGCGCCCACCGGTCGCGGCACCGCTCGACCCGGCCCTTCGACTCCAGGCGCGACAGCACGGTCAGCACCGTGGTCTTGGCCAGTTCACGGTTCGCCAGCGAGTCAGCGACTTCACGCGCGGTTCTCGGAGCGTCCGCGGACCAGAGGACCTCCATCACCGCACGCTCCAGCTCGCCCAATCGGGCCATGGGGGTCTCCTTCCACCGCGAGGGGCTGGCCCCCAGTCTACGGAACGTAGAAAGCGGGCGGCCAATGGTCCGATCGAGGGAGCCGCCGCTCTGACCCGCTTAGACCGGATCAATACGGACGGGCAAAGTTCCGTGGACCGGTGTCGGGTAGCCGACAGTAACCGCCGACCGGACGACCCCGACGGCGTTAACGGGTGTAGCAGCAGGTCACCAGGGTTGCCCTGGCCTGCGGCGGCGCGCACCTCACACCGATCTCACATCGGCCTCACGACGGCTTAACGGCGCGAGCGCGAACCTCATTTCCACGACAGACGGTACGCGGGAGAGTCCACCTCCCGCGCCACGAGGAGGCGAGCCGGGTGTCCGTTCCGCTCATGATCGAGGAAGCGTTCGACGTGTACCTCGTACCCGGGGATGTCGACGCAGACAACGCCGACGCCCGCCGTAGCGGTGACGACCTCGACGACGGCGTCGAGCCCACCACCGTCCGCTCCCGCATCGACGGGACCGAAGACGAACCCGAGGCGCCCCGGCGCACCCGGGGCACCCGTTCCGAGGACTCGGGCCGAGGCGTCTCGGCCGACCTGGTGCGGGCCTACCTGAACGGGATCGGCAAGACCAAGCTGCTGACCGCGGTCGAAGAGGTCGACCTGGCCAAGCGCATCGAGGCCGGGCTGTTCGCCGGCCAGGCGCTCGCCGATCCGGCCCGCCCGATGACCGACGACGACCGCCGCGACCTGGCCGAGGTGTCCCGCGACGGGGTCGCGGCCAAGAACCACCTGCTCGAGGCCAACCTGCGGCTGGTGGTCAGCGTCGCCAAGCGCTACACCGGGCGGGGCATGTCGCTGCTGGACCTGATCCAGGAGGGCAACCTGGGCCTGATCCGTGCGGTCGAGAAGTTCGACTACACCAAGGGCTTCAAGTTCTCGACCTACGCGACCTGGTGGATCCGGCAGGCGATCACCCGGGCGATGGCCGACCAGTCCCGCACGATCCGCCTCCCCGTCCACCTGGTGGAGCAGATCAACCGGCTGGTCCGGGCCCGGCGCGACCTCTCGATCCAGCTGGGGCGCGAGCCCTCTCCGGCCGAGCTCGCCACCGAGCTGGGGATCGAGCCGTTCCGGGTGGTGGAGCTGCTCGGCTACGACCGCGAGCCGGTCAGCCTGGACCAGACCGTCGGTGACGACGGCGAGAGCCAGCTCGGCGACTTCATCGCCGACTCCGACCCGCTGAGCCCGGCCGACAACGTCTCGTACGCGCTGCTCAAGGCCGAGGTCAACAAGGTGCTGGCCACGCTGTCGGAGCGCGAGCGCGAGGTCATCCGGCTGCGGTTCGGCCTGGACGACGGCCGCCAGCGCACGCTGGACGAGATCGGCCGCGACTTCGGCCTCTCGCGCGAACGGATCCGTCAGATCGAGAAGGGCACGATGGCCAAGCTCCGCGACCCCCTGCGGGCCGAGCCGCTGCGCGCCTACGTCAGCTGACCGCACCTCGCCGTACGCGGCCGGACCCTCCCCGGGTCCGGCCGCTTCTTTTTTCTACGCGTGCCGCCCCACCACCGCCGGACGGTGGCCACCCAGGGGCGTCAGCGCAGGCGGCGGGCACCTTCGTCGAGCCGGCGGGAGGGACGTTCCATCCGCACGGTCGCGTGCAGCACCGTGACGCCCTCGGGGGACGCCAGTACCGGGTTGAGCGTCAGAGCCCTCAGCGCCGGGATCTCGTCGGCCAGCGCGCCGACCCGGAGGAGCAGGTCTTCCACGGCTCCGGCGTCCACGGGCCGGGCGCCCCGGTAGCCGAACAGCATCGGGGCGGCCAGCGGCTCGCGCAGCAGGTCGGCGGCGTCGGAGTCGGTGAGCGGGGCGGCCCGCCAGGCCCGGTCGCCGATCAGCTCGGTCGCGATGCCGCCGAGCCCGAACCCGACCACCGGGCCGAACGCCGGGTCCTGCACGACCTCGGCGACGCACACGACGCCGCCACGGGCCATCGGTTGCACCAGCACGGCCGGGTTCGGGTCACCGGAGGCCGCCGCGATGCCGTGGTAGGCCGCCCGCGCATCCCGGGGCGAGTCGACGTCGAGCCGTACCGTACCCAGGTCGGCGCGGTGGCGCAGCGTCTCGTCGGCGGCCTTCACCGCGACCGGGTAGCCCAGCTCGTCCGCGGCTTCGACGACCGCTTCCACGCCGACGACCCGGCGGCTCGTCCAGACCGTGATGCCGTAGGCCGCGAGCAGGTCGGCGGCGTCCGCGTCCTCCAGGTCCACGCCGTCCGGGTGCCGGTCGAGCGTGCGGCCGACGAACGTCCGGGCGCGGCCGGGGTCGGTGTCCGGGAGGGAAGGCAGCTGCCCGGCCGGGGTGCCCCGCCACTCGGCGTAGGTGGCGACCTTGCCGAGCGTGCGGGCGGCGGCTTCCGGGGTGGCGTAGGAGGGCACCGAGCCGCGGGCGATCACGAATTCCGGGCTGGGTAGCAGGACCGTGCGATCGGGGTCGGTGCCGATTTCCGGTTCGGGCGGTGGTGCGTCTGTTGCGGTGGCGCCTTGCGTCGCGTCAGAAAAAGGCTCCGGGGCGGAAGGGACGGCGGGGACCGAGGCGGCCGGCACCAGGCGGCGGAGACGTTCGGGCATGCCGTTCGCGGCGAGGAACGAGGCGATGACCGGGACGCGGGCGTCGGCGCCGATCTCCCGGAGGACGTCCGCGTAGGCGGACTCCGGCACCGCGAGCGCGGGGACGAAGACGACGAGGACCGCGTCGATGGCCTGCTCCTCGACGGCCGCCCTCAGCGCGGTCCGGAGCTCGTCGGGGGTGACCTCGGGACCGACGTCGACGCGCCACTCGACCGGGACCTCGAGGCGGTTGGCCTCGCAGGCGTCGGTCGCGAGCGCGACCAGCACCGCCGAGTTGCCGATCACCGCCGTCCGGCGGCCGGTCGGCAGCGGCTGGTAGGCCAGCAGCTGGCCGATGTTGAACATCTCCCCCAGCGCCTCGGCGCGGATGACGCCGGACGCCCGGTAGAGGGCCTGCAGGCCGCGCTCGCCGGGCCCGCCGGTGAGGCCGGGCGTCACGCCCCGGCTCTTGAGGACGACGACCGGCTTGCGCCGGGCCAGCTCGCGCGCGAGCCGGGTGAACTTGCGCGGGTTGCCGAAGGTCTCCAGGTACATCATGACGACGTCGGTCGCCGGGTCGTCGCGCCAGTACTGGAGCAGGTCGTTGCCGGACACGTCGGCGCGGTTGCCTGCGCTCGCGAACGTCGACAGGCCGAGGCCGCGGCGCTCCACCTCAGCGAGCAGCGCGATGCCGAGCGCTCCGGACTGGGTGAAGAACCCGACCCGGCCGCGGCCGGGGACGCTCGGCGAGAGCGTCGCGTTGAGGGACACCGCCGGATCCGTGTTCGCGATCCCGAAACAGTTCGGGCCGACCACGCGCATACCGTTGATGCGGGCGACCTCGACGAGGTGGGCCTGGGCCCGGTCCTCGCCGATCTCGGCGAAGCCGGCGGAGAAGATGACCAGACCGGCGACTTGTTTGCGGGCGCACTCTTCGACGGTCGCCTGGACCTGTGCTGCCGGAACCACGATGAGCGCGAGGTCGACCGGGCCGGAAATGTCCTGGACGCTGCGGAAGGCGGTTTCGTCGTTCGGATTGACGCGGTGCAGTTCGCCGGTGAAGCCCGCGTTGCGGATGTTGTCGTAGACCGCGCGGCCCATGCCGCCCCGGTGCTTGCTCACGCCGATCACCGCGATGGTGGCCGGGTTCAGGAGCCTCCTGATGGAGCGGGCCTCGGTGCGTTGCTCGCGGTCGTGGAGGACGCCCAGGACGGCGGGCGTCTCGCGGGTGTCGAACGTCAGGTGGACGACGCCGTCGGCGAAGCTGCGGTCGACGTCGTAACCGGCGTCGGTGAAGACGCGGATCATCGCGCCGTTCTGCGGCAGGATCTCGGCGACGAACCGGGTGATGCCCTCCTCGCGGGCGGCCTCGGCGAGGTGCTCGAGCATCACGCTGGCGATCCCGCGGCCCTGGTGGGCGTCTTCGACGACGAACGCGACCTCGGCGGTGTCGGGGTCGTCGAGTTGCTCGTACCGCCCGACCGCGATCAGGTCGTTGCCGAGGACGGCCACCAGGGCCTCGCGGCCGGCGTGGTCGACTTCGGTGAAGCGCTTCAGGTCGCGGGCCGGGATCCGCGGGTAGGGCGAGAAGTAGCGCAGGTACCGGGTGCGGTCGGAGAAGCGCGAGTGCAGCGCGACGATTCCGTCGGCGTCTTCCGGGCGGATCGGACGCACGTGGACGGTGCCGCCGTCGGAGAGGACGACGTCGGCCTGGCGGTGCTCGGGGTAGGGCTTGGGTTCGGGAGTGGCCCGGGAGTCCGGGGTGGCCCGGCTTGCCGGGTCTGGGGTGGCGCGGGAATCGGGGGTGGCCCGGCTTGCCGGGTCTGGGGTGGCCCGGGTTGCCGGGTCGGCGGCCGCGCGGGGGTCGGGCGGGCCGGCGGCGGTCGGGTCGTCAGGCATGGCTGAGTGTCTCAGTCGCGCGGGTCATCGGGGTCGAGGCCGTGCAGCGGGAACACCGCGCGTCGCGTGGCCAGGATGGCCCGGTCGACCGGATCGGCCCGCCCCGGTTCCCAGGGCTGGTAGGACGCATCGGTGCCGTCACCCATGACGGTCGGGATGCGAGCCGCCGGACGCTTGGACGCGGCGAACTCGCGCCAGGTGTTGGGGGTGGCGTGCGACGGGGTGACCGGCGCGCCGGTCGCGGTCGCCAGCAGGTGCGACCAGGTGCGCGGGACGACGTCGACCAGGCCGTACCCGCCACCGCCGAACACGACCCAGCGGCCGCCGGTGAGCTCGTGCGCGAGCCTGCGCATCTCGAGCTGGGCCGCGCGCTGGCCCTCGACCGAGAGCGCGAGGTTCGCGAGCGGGTCGCGGTAGTGCGAGTCGCAGCCGCACTGGCTGACCAGGACCTGCGGACGGAAGGCGCGGAGTACGGACGGCACGACCGCGTGGAACGCGCGGAGCCACCCGGCGTCTCCGGTGCCCGCCGGGAGCGCGACGTTGACCGCGCCGCCCTCGGCGTTCGGCCCGCCGACCTCGGTCGGGAAACCGGTGCCAGGGAACAGCGAGACCGGCGACTCGTGCAGGCTCACCGTCAGCACCCGCGGGTCGTTCCAGAACACGGCCTGGACCCCGTCGCCGTGGTGGACGTCGATGTCGACGTACGCGACCCGCTCGGCCCCGAGTTCGAGCATGCGGGCGATCGCGATCGCCGGGTCGTTGTAGACGCAGAAGCCGCTGGCCCGGTCGGGCATCGCGTGGTGCAGCCCGCCGGCGACGTTCACCGCGTGCAGCGCCTCGCCGCTCATCACCGCCTCGGCGGCCCGGACGCTCATGCCGGTGATCAGCGACGCGGCCTCGTGCATGCCCTCGAACAGCGGGTTGTCGCTGGTGTTCAGGCCCCAGCCGCGGAAGAACGGGTCGCGCGGCGCGGCCTGCACCGCGAGGAGGTAGGCCTCCTGGTGGACGAGGCGCAGCGTTTCCCGGCTGGCCGGTTCGGCTTTCACCACGGAGACGTTCGGGCGATCGAGGACGCCGAGGTCGCGGGCGAGGGCCATCGTGAGCTCCACGCGGACCGGATCGAGCGGGTGATCGCCGAAGTTGTACGTCGTCACCGCCGGGTCCCAGACCACCGTCACCGGAGCGGCCGACGTCTCCGCGGTGATCTCGGATTCCTGTGTCTGCGTCGTCACCGTTCCATCTCATCACGCGCGGCTCCCGGTCGTACCGGCTGCTCGAGATCTGGGCTGGTAGACCTGGATTCGGCTTATTCTTGAGTCGTTCAAGATTATGGCGGGAGGGGGTATGCTTGCCGCCAGAAGGCGGTCCGCGCCATGGGCTGGGGCACGACCGGCAAGATGCGAGCCTTCTGGCTGAACGACTCTTGCCAGTGGCGAGCGTGCTCCCCGTGCGAACCCGTAGGCAGCGGTGAATGAAGCGAGGCGGCGACGTGAGTGACCTGATCGACACCACGGAGATGTACCTGCGCACGATCCTCGAACTCGAGGAAGAAGGCATCACCCCGCTGCGCGCCCGGATCGCGGAACGCCTGCACCAGAGCGGTCCGACGGTGAGCCAGACCGTGGCGCGGATGGAGCGCGACGGGCTGCTCACCGTTCAGGGCGACCGGCACCTGGAGCTGACCGACGTCGGCCGGCACCGCGCCGTGTCGGTGATGCGCAAGCACCGGCTCGCCGAGCTGTTGCTGGTGAACGTGATCGGGCTCGAGTACGAGGCCGCGCACGCCGAGGCCTGCCGCTGGGAGCACGTGATGAGCGCCGAGGTCGAGCGCAAGGTCTACCAGTTGCTGGGGCGTCCGCGGGTCTCGCCGTACGGCAACCGCATCCCGGGGCTGGCCGAGCTCGACACCGACGTGATCGACGGAGACGTCCGGCCGGGCCGCGAGGTCACGCTCGCGGTGACGCCGACCGGCGACGAGGTCGTGATCCAGCGCATCTCGGAGCAGTTGCAGACCGACACGGACCTGATCCACGACCTGCACTCGGCGGGCGTGGAGCCGGGGGTTTCGGTGATGGTGGATCGCAGTGACCGCGAGGTGACGCTGACTCACGGCGACACGACCGTGAAGATTCCGCGGTCGCTGGCCAACTTGGTGTTCGTGACCGCGGGCTGAGCGTTCCGAGTCGACGAAGCGCCCCGCGGCCCGGCCGCGGGGCGCTTCGCGTTGCTGGGCACCTCGCGTTGCTGGGCACCTCGCGTTGCTGGGCACCTCGCGTCACCGGGCACCTCGCGTCACCGGGCACCTCGCGTCACCGGGCACCCCGCGTCACCGGGGCGACGCTGAGGACCGCGGAGCCGCCGACGGGGTGCTGTGCGGCGGCGCATGCCGCGGCCCGCCGTGGGGCAGTTGGCGTCGGAGGGCCGCCGCGCCACCCGGCCCGGGCCTTCGCGCTCGGCGTTCGCGGAGGGGACGTCTCCCATGCCCGGCCCACGCTCGGCGTCGCGGGAGCGACGCCCCCACAGCCCTGCCCTCGCTAAGCGTCGTGGAGCCGACGCCCTCGCGACCTGCCCCTCGCCTCGCGTCGCGGGAGCGACACGCCACCCAACTCGGGCCCGTGTGGCGTCGCGGAGGCGAGGTCTCCCACGGCGCTGCCCTCGTTCGGCGTCGCGGTGTCGCCGGGCGACGCGGCCCGGCCCACGCGTGGCGTCGCGGGAGCGCCGCGCCGCGCGGCTCGGCCCTCGCCCGGCCTCGCAGAAGCGACATGGCCGGCTCTCGCCTGGCGTCCCGGGGTCGCCGCGCCGCCCGGCCCTACCCCCGCTCAGCGTCGCGGAGGCGACGTCCCTACAGCGTCGCGGAGGCGACGTCCCTACAGCGTCGCGGAGGCGACCTCCTCACGGCCCTGCGCTCGTCTGGCGTCGCGGGGGCGCCGCGCCACCCGACTCCCGCTTAGCCTCGCGGAGGCGCCACCTACGCGCCCCGTCCTCGCTTGGTGTCGCGGGAGCGGCGCACGACGCGCGGCCCGGCCTACGCCTGGCGTCGCGGGATCGCCGCGCTGCACGACGCGGCCCTCGCTCGGCCTCGCCGAGGCGACGTCCCTGCGGCCCCGCCCGGGGCGTGCTTCGCTTCCGGGGGTGGGACGCCTCGCGACCCTGCGCCGCGGGGCGCTCGGCAGCGCGGCGCGGGTCAGCGCGGCGCGGATCGGCGCGGGTCAGCGCGGCGCGGATCGGCGCGGCGCGGGTCAGCGCGGCGCGGGTCAGCGCGGCGCGGGTCAGCGCGGCGCGGATCGGCGCGGCGCGGGTCAGCGCGGCGCGGATCGGCGCGGCGCGGGTCAGCGCGGCGCGGGTCAGCGCGGCGCGGATCGGCGCGGTCGGCGCGGCGCGGACTGCGGCGGGCTCGGCGTTAGCCGGCGATGAGTTTGGGGCCCAGGCCCGCGAGTTTGGAGAGGTAGGCGGTAGCACCCGCGGTGCCGGTGGCCTGGGGGGTGGTGAGCGTGAGCGTGTACGCGGTCTCGTCGCCGAGCCAGCCGACCTCGGCGGCCGGGCCGTTCGTGCCGCTCGGCGCGATCACCCGCTTGTACGCCGCCCGGCCGAGGCCGCCCTGGTCGTCGGCCTTGTCGGGGACGAAGTCCTTCTCGTAGTCGTCCTCGGAGACCTCGCCCTCCAGCGGCGTCGCGACGAACGTGAGATCGGGCAGGGCCTCGTCGAGCGTCATCAGCACACACGTGCGGACACCGCCCTCCTTGCCGCTCGCGGCCGAGGCCTGGAACGTCAGCCCGAGATACGTCCGCACCTCGCTGAACGTGATCGACTTGCAGATCCCGCCGGCCGAAGCAGCCGGCGGGACGCTGGTCGGGATCGCGGACGGCGAGGGCGACGCCGACGGCGATGCCGAGGCCGTCGTGCCGACCGTCGGCGCGGCCACCGCGGTCTTCTTGTCGGACGACGGGTCGGCGTCGTCCCCGGTGCAGGCCGCGGTGGCGACCAGGCCCCCGAGCGCGAGCGCGACGCCGAGCAGGCGGGTGGGGGGACGCATCTCCGGCTCCTCCGGCTTCTGCGCCTTCTGCGGCGCGGACAGTTCGGCGGCGCCTCCTGAGGCGCGGACAGTTCGGCCGCCATCATCGCGCATCGGCACCACCCGCCCGGCGCGGGGAGGCGTTACCGCCGGTGGATTTCGGCACCGTGCCCGACTCTCGGCCGTCGGCGTCGGCGTCGTGCACAGCCGGGGCAGGTGTCCCGGCGTGGGGACTGCTCAGACCCAGGGCCGACTCGACGTCGGAAGGCCGGAAGCCGTTTTCGAGGCTGGTGAGGACCAGGTCGGCCATCCGGTAGTCGGGATCGTCGGCAAGCGCGCGCCGCAGGTACGCGTCGGCCAGCGCACCGTCGCCCTGGCGGTACGCGCTCACCGCGAGCAGCGTCGCGGGCGCGGCCGCGTACGGCGGCGGGACCCGGCGGACCAGCGCGCGCCAGAGCGCGGCCGCAGCATCGGCGAGCGGGCCGCCGGTCCAGGCGAACGACGCGTCCCGGACCGCGAGGTTCCGCAACGCCACCGCGGCCAGCGCAACCATCCGGTCGTCGTACCGCCCGAGCTCCTCGGGGCCCTCAGACCCGTCATCCCTCGCCGAGCCGTCGAGCCCGGCGGCCGGGCCGCCGGCGCCGCCCAAGCCCGCGGAGCGGGCGGAGCCCCCGGAGGCCTCGGAGGCCTCGGGGCGGGCGGAGCCGTCGGGGCGGGCGGCGTCGCGGGTCAGGCGGCCCTGGATCGCGGCCAGGTCTCGGGCGGCCTGGGCGGCCTGGGCTTCGCCCGCCAGTGCGTCCTCGCGCGCGCTGAGGGCCGCTTCCAAGCCCTTGCTGGGCTCGCCGGGCTCTCGGTCGACCGATCCGACCATCGCCGACCGGTCGCTGAACACCGGACGCCCGGCCGCGACCCGGAGCACCTCCAGCAGTGACGTCGGCCCCGACCCGAGCGGCAGTCCGTCGGGCGGGCAGCAGGGGTTTTCGCAGGTGTACGACCACCAGCGGCCGGCCTCGGCCCGGAGCAGCTCCCGCACCTCGAGCCCGGTGTCGTGCAGCGCCGCCCGCACGGCGAACGCCATGGGGGCCCCGGGCAGGTAGGTGCGCCCCTCCCCTGCGACTCGCACCGGCTCGGATGCCGATGGCACCGACGCGGCGCCCGCCGCTCCGAGGGCGCCCGCGCCCGCGCTACCCGCCGGCCCCACGGCGCCCGCAGACCCCGCAACGTCCACAGACCCCGGAAAGGCCGCAGACCGCGGAAAGGCCGGCGTCGGGCGGGCGTCCGGGGGCGGGGCGGTGAACAGGACCGCGACGCACGCCGAGATGTTCTCGGCGGCCAGCCGACCGGCGAGATGTTCGGCCGCGGGCCGCTCGAGGCCGGCCTCGGGCAAGTCGATGCGCATCGTCATCCGCAACCGGAGGTGCGGGCCGGCCAGACCGAGCAGGACGACGCTCGCCGCCGGATGGAATCCGAGGAGCTGCGGGACCGCGCGGACGATCTCCGGCGGAGTGCGGAGCTGCACCACCGGCTGGCCGGGCGGGGACGAGAGGGAGTTCATGGCACCGGAGCATGCGGGAAGTCACCACTCCGACGGGGGTGCTCGGCCTCCCGCTGGGGACAACCCGCCGCCCTGTGGACGACGGCAGACGCCCGCTAGCGCAAGGTACCGGCGCGCCAGGCCGCGGCGGCCCGGGTCAGGCCCTCGGCGCAGGCGCGGTTGCGGCCGGACCGATCGCGTTCGGCATCACCGTCGGGGCCCTCGGCCGCGAGGAACAGCCGCCCCGCCGCAACGACCCGGAAGAACGCGGCACCCCGCTCCAGCGCGACCCCGAGATCGCCGTCGTAGAGCCCGCTGAGCACGGAATCCGCCACCGCGGCGATCGCGTCCGGGTCGGCGTCGTCGCGGACGCCGGCCACGACCTCGTCGACCGGCGCGAGCGAACGGCCGGTGCGATACAGACGGGCGACTTCGGTGCCGTTCTCGGTGCACCAGGTCTGGAGCAGGTAGAGCGCCCAGAGCGCGCCGGGCAGCGAGTCGGCCGGAGCGCCGCGCCACAGGTCGGCGAGCGTGTCCAACCCGACGGTGTCGGCGAGGCGGACGAAGCGGTCGGTCGGATCGCCTGCCGCGTCGCGCCCGACCGAAACCAGCGCCGCGGCGGTGGCGTGCGCCAGCTCCAGCCGGGCCGAGGGCTCGCCTGCGACCGAACCCTCGATCAGACGCTCGAGGTCGGCGGCGAGGATCGGACGGGTATGACGGGGAGGTTCTGACACGAAGGCGACCTCCTGGACGCAAGGGATGGGACCACTCCAGCGTAAGCAGAGCGAGGGGAACACGCGGCGCCTCTGCACGATCCAGCGTCGACAGGATTCACATCCGGCCCTGTAAAATGACCTCAGTGCGTCGGCTCGATCCAGGCCCCCGGTCCCAACTAAGTCGCTGCGAGCGACCTTCCGCCGAGAGGCGACCCGGCGGGTCGGCGTACCCGAAGGCCGCTCCGTTCCGCGGGGCGGCCTTCGTCATTGCCGGGGTCAGCGCCGGGTGCCGCTGTCCACAGGCAGGCGAGTCCCCGCTGCCGCGAACGCCTGTTGCCGCTACCGTCTGCAGATCGTGACGCGTCCCGCTCCTCCGACCGCGCTGCCGAGGGCAACGGTCTGGCTACCGCAGAAGCGGTCCTCGCCGCTGCGTGCACTCGGTCTGCGGCTGTTCGCCGCGTTTGCGCTGGTCGGCGTCACGGTGGCGATGGTGTACATCGACCGCGACGGTTACCACGACAACACCGGCAGCCCGCTGAGCCTGCTCGATGCGGCGTACTACTCGGTGGTGACGCTGTCGACGACCGGTTACGGCGACATCGCACCGGCCTCGCCCTCGGCCCGGCTGGTGAACGTAATTTTCATCACTCCGGCGCGGGTGTTGTTCCTGATCATCTTGGTCGGCACCACGCTCGAGGTCCTGACCGAGCAGTACCGCGGGCAGTTCCGGCGGGAGCGGTGGAGGCAGACGGTGAAAGACCACTACGTGGTGTGCGGGTACGGCACCAAGGGCCGCAGCGCGGTCGACGCGCTGCTGGAGAACGGCGTGCCGCGGGAGAAGATCGTGGTGGTCGAACGCGACCACCGCGTCGCCCAGCACGCGGTGAACGCCGGTCTGGCGGTGGTCGAGGGCTCGTCCGGACGCTCGGCGGTGCTGTCCCAGGCACACGTCGAACGGGCGACCGCGATCATCGTGGCCCCCGACGCCGACGACGCCGCGGTGCTGACCACGCTCACCGCCCGGCAGCTGACGAACGGCCAGGTCCGGATCGTCACGACCGCGCGGGAGGCGGAGAACGCCCCGCTGCTGCGGCAGAGCGGCGCGCACCAGGTCGTGGTGTCCTCCGCGACGGCCGGGCGGCTGCTCGGCCTGGCGACGACCGACCCGCCGGTGATCGACGTCGTGGAAGACCTGCTCACGCCCGGGCACGGCATGGCCTTCGCCTGTCGCTCGGTCGTCCGCGACGAGGTGGGCAAATCACCGCGGACGCTCGACGAGGTCGTCATCGCGGTGGTCCGGCGGGGGCGCGTGGTGCAGCTGGCCGACCCCGAGACGCGTCAGCTCGAGACCGGCGACCTCCTCGTCTACATCCGCGACGACCGGACCACGAACTCGACCGGACCGAATTCCGACTGACACGGGGGACGACATGTCTGCCTCGGACGAGGCGATCCCGCACAGCGACCGCGCCGCGCACAGCGACCGCGCCGCGCACAGCGACCGCGCCGCGCACAGCGACCGCGCCGCGCTCCGCGAGCGCGCCGAGCACCATCTCCGCGAGCTCGTCGGCGATCCCGCCGCCCGGCTCCGGGACGATCAGTGGACCGCGATCGAGGCCCTGGTGGCCGATCGGCGCCGGGCACTGGTGGTCCAGCGCACCGGGTGGGGTAAATCGGCGGTCTACTTCGTCGCCACGGCCCTGCTCCGGGCCGCGGGGGGTGGGCCGACCGTCATCGTGTCGCCGTTGCTCGCGCTGATGCGCAACCAGATCTCCGCGGCGGCACGGGCGGGCGTGCGGGCGACCACCGTCAACTCGACGAACTCCGACGACTGGAAGCGCATCTACGGCTCGATCGGGGCGGGTGAGGTCGACGTCCTGCTGGTCTCGCCGGAGCGGCTCAACAATCCCGAGTTCCGTGACGAGGTGCTGCCCGAACTGGCGGCCAGCGCCGGGCTTCTGGTGATCGACGAGGCCCACTGCATCTCCGACTGGGGACACGACTTCCGGCCCGACTACCGGCGGATCCGGACGATGCTCGCCGACCTCCCGGCCGGTATACCGGTGCTCGCGACGACCGCGACGGCCAACGAGCGGGTGACGCGTGACGTCGCCGAGCAACTGTCGATCACCGGGTCCCGGACGCTCGACGACGTGCTCGTGCTGCGTGGCAGCCTCGACCGGTCGTCGCTGCACCTGGGCGTCGTCGCGCTGCCGAATCAGGCGGCCCGGCTGGCCTGGCTCGGTGACCACCTGGGTGAGCTCGAGGGCTCCGGCATCATCTACTGCCTCACGGTCGCCGCGACCCAGGACGTGGCCGACTACCTGCGTTCCCGGAACTACGTCGTCTCGGCGTACTCGGGCCAGACCGAGCAGACCGAGCGGCTGGCGGCCGAAGACGACCTGCTGAACAACCGGGTGAAGGCGCTGGTCGCCACGTCGGCGCTGGGCATGGGCTTCGACAAGCCCGACCTCGGCTGGGTGATCAACCTCGGTGCGCCGCCGTCGCCGATCGCGTACTACCAGCAGGTCGGACGCGCCGGCCGAGGAACGTCGCGCGCCACCGTCGTCCTGCTGCCGGGCCGGGAGGACCGCGACGTCTGGGAGTATTTCGGCTCGCTGGCGTTCCCGCCCGAGCACGAGGTGCGCGAAACACTGCGGGTGCTGTCCGACCACGACGGCCCGATGTCGACCGCGGTGCTCGAGACCTACGTCCCGTTGCGCCGGACGCGGCTGGAGATGATGCTCAAGGTCCTCGACGTCGACGGCGCGGTGCGCCGGGTGCGCGGGGGCTGGACGGCGACCGGCCAGTCGTGGAGCTACGACGCCGAGCGGTACGAGCGGGTCAGCGCGACGCGACGCATCGAGCAGCAGGCGATGCTCGACTACCTGACGACGTCCGACTGCCGGATGGTGTACCTCCGGCGGGCGCTGGACGACGTGGAGGCCCAGCCCTGCGGCCGGTGCGACAACTGCGGCGGGCTCGCGTTGTCGTCCGCGACCGACGCGGCCAGCCTGGAAGCGGCGACGGATCGGCTCAGCCGTCCCGGTATACCGGTGGAGACGCGACGGATGTGGCCGACCGGGATGGCCGCGATCGGGGTCGAGCTGAAGGGCAAGATCGCGGCCGGCGAGCAGGCGGAGCCGGGACGGGCGATCGCACGCCTCACCGACCTGGGCTGGGGTAACCAGCTCCGGGAGCTGTTCGCGCCCGGGACGCCGGACGGCGAGTTGCCGGTGCCGCTGCGGCACGCGCTGGTGCAGGTGCTGGACGCGTGGAAGTTCGGTTCCGGCGTCCCGGACGGGATCGTCCACTTCGGCTCGTTGACGCATCCGACGCTGGTCGCGCACATCGCGAACGGTCTCTCGCGGTACGCGGTGATCCCAATGCTGACGTCGTTCCGGATCGTCGGTGGCGCCGGCACCGGCGAAGGGGCAATGAACTCGGCGCAGCGGTTGCGGGCGGTGGCCGATCGGTACGTGCTGTCCGATCCGTCGGCGGTGCAGGGAAGGACCGTGCTGCTGGTCGACGACCGAGTCAATACCGGATGGACGCTGACGGTCGCGGCGAGGACGTTGCGCCGTGCCGGCGCCGACGCCGTCTACCCCTTGGTCCTGGCCGCGGAAAGCTGACCGAGGCCGGCCGGCCCGCCTCGCTGACCCGGCCGACCCACCTCGGTGGCCCGGCCGCCTACTTCGGTGGCCCGGCCGGCCAGCCTCGCTGACCCGGCCGGCCTACTTCGGGCAGTCGCTGAGCATCGAGCTCAGCGCCGACTTGTCCGCGCTGGTGATCGGCAGTTGGTACTTCGTCGCCGAGCGGATGTACCGGACCGCGTACACGCACTGAAACGCCTTCGCCGGCCGCCACACCGACGGCCCCTTGTCACTCTTGGACTGGTTCGACGAACCGTCCACCGCCACCAGGTTGTCGGGGTCGTTCGCGAACGCCAGCCGCCGCGCGGCCGACCACCGCTTCGCGCCCGAGGCCCACGCCCGCGCCAGCGGGACGATGTGGTCGATCTGGACCTTCTTCGTCGACGTGTACTTCACGCCGTTGTACGGGGAGACCCAGGTACCGGCGATCACCTTGCAACCCTCGGTGCCGTTCTTCGTCCGCACCGTGCCCTTGACCGCGTCCCGCCGCAGGATGTCGTTGCGGGTGTCGCAGCCGTTACCGGCGAACGTGACGCCCTTCGCGGCGTCGCTCCAGGCGTCGCCGAACTTGTCCCGCTCGTAGCTGGGGTCCTTGCCCGGGATCGTCTTGATCGTCATCCCGCTCAACGTCTTGCGCGCCTGCGCGATCGAGGATTTCGACGGCTTGGCCACGCTGCCCGGGTCGGCCGGGACCTGGGCCGCCGGGGTTCCGGTCGCCGACGCGGCCGGGTCGACGAATTCGATTCCGTCACATCCGGCACCGGCCAGCACGGCCGCCAGCGCCATACTCACGACTACGAGCTTCTTCTTCACCGGGCACCTCCACGACAGCCAGTACCCGGCCGCCGTCCGGTCCTCACCCGACGGTCACGCGCTGGTTGGCGTCCGCAGCTTACGGCGGGCCCGTAGTGCGCCGACGACCGCTCCCGCAGCGGTTCCGATGCTGGTCCGGATCACGAGGACCGCGATGTTGAACCGTCCGTCCCAGCCGCCGCGGCTGCCCCAGACCGCACCCGTCGCGGTACCCACCGCGACCGCGGCCCAGAACTCCGTTCGCCCCGGAATCGGCCCATCCGCCGGCCCACCGGCCGCCCACCCCGCCTGCGCCCAACCCTCCTGCGCCCAACCAGCGACCAAGCCCGGCTGCGCCGAGCCCCCCGCCCCAGCACCGGCCCCCTCGACGCCGGCCGCCCCGACGCCAGCGCCCTCGACGCCCGCGCCGGACTCCTCGACCCCCGCCGGCTCGACACGCGACCAACCCACCGGCTTCGCCTCGGCCCAGACCGGCAGCTCACGCAGCACCCGCGACAGCAGCACCAGCCCGACGACGCCACCCACCACCGTGCTCCCGTGCTGTGCCAGCATCGCGCCACTGATCGGATGCCCGTTCACGTGGTGCGTCGACGCGAGCCACCGCAGCCGCCGTGCGCCCCAGCGTCCATCGTGGGTGAACGAATCCCAGGCGACGTGGCTCCAGGCCCCGGCCAGCGCACTCAGCACCGTCATCGCCAACGGCGGCTGCCGGTAGTCGAGCAGGGCCAGCCGCCGCAGCGGCAGCCCCGGGAACTCCGGCAGGTAGGCGGCCGCGACCGGCGCCAGGCTCCGGACCGCGAGCGCCGCCGCCGTGGTGACCGGCACGCAGAGCAATACGACGCCCGCGGTGCTGTGCGCGTTCACCTGCCACCGCGTCCCGGCCAGCGCGAACGGCCAGTCCGGCGACATCGAGCCCAGCGCGAGCGCGGTCCCGTCGAACCACTGCGCGGCGACGAGTTTCGCGGCGAACGCCGGCACCTGGTGGGACACGTACGTGAGCGGCATGGGGCCAGTGTTGCCGCGAACCCTGTGAACCCCACCAGACACGCCGTAGGGCCCCGGGGAAACCCCCGAGGCCCTACGGCGTCACGACGTCAGCTGCAGCCGGACGTGCTGCCGCAGCCCTCGCACACGAAGCACGAACCGGCCGGCCGCATCTTCGTGCCGCAGGTCAGGCAGAGCGGAGCGTCCGCCGCCGTGCCCTGCACCAGCTCCAGCAGCTCGGTCGACGAGTGCGCCGAGCTCAGGTCTCGCGGTGCCGCTGCCTTCGGCTCCTGGGAAGGAGCGGAGGACACCGGTGCCGACACCGCCATGCCGGCGATGTCCACGTCGTCGCTCGGCGCACCGTCGAGTTCGGCCGCCCGCTCGGAGTTCGTCAGGATGCCCATCTCGGCGCGGGTCTCCCGGGGCAGGTGGTCGAGCGCCAGCCGCCGGAAGATGTAGTCGATCACCGAGCTCGCGATCCGGAGGTCGGGGTCGTCGGTCATGCCGGCCGGCTCGAACCGCATGTTGCGGAACTTCTCGACGTACGTCTCCAGCGGGACGCCGTACTGCAGCGCGACCGACACCGCGACCGAGAACGCATCCATGATTCCGGCCAGCGTCGAGCCCTGCTTGCCGAGCTTGAGGAAGACCTCGCCGACACCGTCGTCCGGGTAGGTCGACGCGGTGAGGTAACCCTCCGCGCCGGCGACCGAGAACGACGTGGTGGTGCTCGGCCGCGTCTTCGGCAGCCGCTTGCGCACCGGCCGGTACTCGATGACCGGCTCGGGAGCAGCCGCAGCGGACGCCCGGGCCGCGTCCGCCTTCTTGCCACCCACCGACAGCGGCTGGCCGACCTTGCAGTTGTCCCGGTAGACCGCCAGAGCCTTCAGGCCCAGCCGCCAGCCCTCGGCGTAGACCTTCTCGATGTCTTCGATCGTCGCCGACTCGGGCAAGTTGACGGTCTTCGAGATCGCGCCGGAGATGAACGGCTGCACCGCGGCCATCATGCGGACGTGGCCCATCGGGCGGATCGACCGCTCGCCCATCGCGCAGTCGAACACCTCGTAGTGCTCGCGGCGCAGGCCGGGGGCGTCCACGACGTGACCGTTCTGCGCGATGTGCTCGACGATCGCCTCGATCTGCTCGTTCTGGTAGCCGAGCGTCCGCAGGGCCTGCGGGACCGTCTGGTTGACGATCTGCATCGAGCCGCCGCCGTCGAGCTTCTTGAACTTGACCAGGGCCAGGTCGGGCTCGATGCCGGTGGTGTCGCAGTCCATCATCAGACCGATCGTGCCGGTGGGGGCCAGCACCGAGGCCTGCGCGTTGCGCCAGCCGTTCTTCTCGCCGATCCGCAGGCCGCTCTGCCACTCGGCGGTCGCCAGCTCGAGGACGCGCGCGGCGTCCGCACCGACCGGACGCACGGCGTCGTTGGCCGCCGCGTGCTTGCGCATGACGCGCTTGTGGCCCTCTTCGTTGCGCGCATATCCCTCGTACGCGCCGACGACGCCGGCCAGCTCGGCCGAGCGACGGTACGCGGTGCCGGTCATCAGCGAGGTGATCGCCCCGGCCAGCGAACGGCCGCCGTCGGAGTCGTAGGCGTGCGCGGTCGCCATCAGCAGCGCGCCGATGTTCGCGTAGCCGATACCCAGCTGGCGGAACTTCCGGGTGGTGTCGGCGATCGGCTCGGTCGGGAAGTCGGCGAAGCAGATCGAGATGTCCATCGCGGTGATGACCAGCTCGACGGCCTTCACGAACGTCGGACCGTCGAACGTGCCGTCCGGACGGAGGAACCGCATCAGGTTCAGCGAGGCGAGGTTGCAGGACGAGTTGTCGAGGTGCATGTACTCCGAGCACGGGTTGGACGCGGTGATGCGGCCCGACTCCGGCGTGGTGTGCCAGTCGTTGATCGTGCCGTCGTACTGGATGCCCGGGTCGGCGCACTCCCAGGCCGCCTTGGCGATCTTGCGGAACAGGCCCTGGGCGTCGACGGTGTCGATCACCGAGCCGTCCAGGCGGGCGCGCAGGTGGAACTCGCTGCCGTCCTCGACCGCCTGCATGAACTCGTCCGAGACGCGGACGGAGTTGTTCGCGTTCTGGTACTGGACGCTGTTGATGTCCTTGCCGCCCAGGTCCATGTCGAACCCGGCGTCCCGCAGCGCGCGGATCTTGTCTTCCTCGCGCGCCTTGGTCTCGACGAACTCCTCGATGTCGGGGTGGTCGACGTCGAGCACGACCATCTTCGCGGCCCGGCGGGTGGCACCACCGGACTTGATCGTCCCGGCGCTGGCGTCGGCGCCACGCATGAAGCTGACCGGGCCGGACGCGGTACCACCGCTGGCCAGCAGCTCCTTCGAGGAACGGATGCGGGAGAGGTTCAGGCCGGCACCGGAGCCGCCCTTGAAGATCAGGCCTTCCTCGCGGTACCAGTTCAGGATCGAGTCCATCTCGTCGTCGACCGACAGGATGAAGCACGCCGAAACCTGCTGCGGCGCAGCCGTGCCGACGTTGAACCAGACCGGCGAGTTGAAGCTGAACACCTGGTGCAACAGCATCCAGGCGAGCTCGTGCTCGAAGATCTCGGCGTCTTCCGGCGACGCGAAGTAGCCGTGCTCGATGCCGGCCGCGCGGTACACCCGGACGACCCGGTCGATCAGGTGCCGCAGGCTGTTCTCGCGCTGCGGGGTCCCGAGCGCACCCCGGAAGTACCGGGTCGTGACGATGTTCGTGGAGTTCAGCGACCAGAAGTCGGGGAACTCGACGCCGCGCTGCTCGAAGTTGACCTTGCCGTCGCGCCAGTTCGTCATGACGACGTCGCGGCGCTCCCAGGTCACCTCGTCGTACGGATGAACGCCCGCCGTGGTGTACACCCGCTCGACAGTCAGGCCTTTTCCGCCAACAGGCTTGGCCGCGGTCTTCCGCGCTCGCGGAGCCGGCGCGGCCCCACTCCCTGTTGACGAGCCAACCGTCTCGGTCATCGGCGTCCCCTGTCCCTCGTGATCTCGCCCGTGTTCAAAGCCCTAGGCCCACGGTGTGTGGGCATGGCGAAGCGCACGCTGACGGCGCGCCCGCCGTACTGCCGTGTGTTTGGATTTACTTCCGGACGCGCCCACAAGGCTGCGCCCCCGGCGTTTCGGATCCGCCCCGAGCCGAACCGCCGTAAGTGTGTGTTGGTGTGTACTGCCCGCCCGGCCTCGTCGCCGGACCGTCTGTGCGGCCGCTAGGGGCTGGTGGAATGCGCGTCCACGAGTTCGGCCGGCTCGCCGCCGCGGTCGTCCCGGCCGCCGCCCTCGTCTCCCTTGCCGCCGTGGGGCAGCGGTGGAGACGCGGTGACGTTCGCGACCGGCCGGGCTCCGGACTCGCCGGGCGCTCCGGACCCACCGGGCCCGTGGCGGCGGAGCGACGCGATCTCCGCCTCGAAGTCTTCCAACGATGCGAACGACCTGTAAACGCTCGCGAACCGGATGTAAGCCACCTCGTCGAGCTCGCGCAACGGCCCGAGGATCGCGAGGCCCACCTCGTGCGAGGGAACCTCGGCCGCGCCCCGCGACCGGATCGCCTCTTCGACCTTCTGCGCCAGCACCGCGAGCGCATCCGCGTCGACCGGGCGGCCCTGACAAGCCTTCCGGACGCCGGAGACGACCTTCTCCCGGCTGAACGGCTCACTGACGCCGCTGCGCTTCACGACCGCCAGCACCGGCTCCTCCACCGTGGTGAAGCGCCGGGAGCACTGGGTGCAAGAACGCCGCCGCCGGGTGACTTTTCCGTCCTCGGCCTCACGCGAGTCGACCACTCGGGAGTCGGGGTGCTGGCAGTAAGGACACTTCACCGCACTTCCTCCTCCCCGACTCAACCGGTAGGTGAGTTACACGCCCGTAAGCACTAGATCTAGTGGCGACAGTAGGCCTGCAACCCCACGACTGCAAGCCGACCCGCCGGTAAATCCCAGAACACGGACAACTTCTACAACCCGTGGATCACCGACGACACAGAGTGGTGCGCAGAGCCGAGTTATCCACAACCTGTTGTGGTCTCGTCGTCCGCCGCCCACGACCGGTAGCGCGATTCGGACTCGGGCGTCGGTTCCTCGCGGTAGTGCCGGTACGTCGCGAGCACGCGCTCGTAGTCGATGCCGAGCACCGGCCCCTCACCCCGTGCGGCGATGTCGGTGTCGCGCCAGATCGAGTAGTCGGCCGGGTCGCGCAGCAGCCCCCGGGACGCGCAGTAGTCGTACATCTCGGTGCCCGGCAGCGGGTTGAGGATGTTCGGGTTCGGAAACGTCGGTTCGATCTCGTCCATGAACGCGTGGTGGGCCGCGTAGTCCTGGGCCGTCTCGGTCGGGACGCCGAGAAGGAGGTTCGCGCCCACCTGCACGTCGTGGTCCCGGCAGAGCCGGGCGACCGCCACCCCGTCGGCCACCGACGTGCGCTTGCGCATGAACTCCAGCAGCCGCTGGGACCCGCTCTCGAACCCGAACCACACCGTGATCCGCTGTCCATCGCGGGTCCGACCGGCCTGGGCTTCGCCCAGCACCTCGGCCAGGGCCGCGCTGAACCGGTTGACGTGCCCGTTGAACATCAGTCCGACGTCCGGCAGCTCGGCGTCCATGCGCCGGACGACGCCCGTGAGCAGCGGAAGGTTGAGCGTGGCGATCGGATCGGCGATCGTCACGAAGTCGACGCCCCAGCGGCGGACGTACTCGTGCACCTCGGCCATCACCGTGTCGACCGTGCGGAACCGGCGCCGGGGCGGCTCGAAGACCGACCGGTTCGGCAGTTCGCAGAACGTGCACCGCATCGGGCAGCCGCGCCCGAGCTGGAGGTAGACGGGCCGGTAGCCGTCTTGCGCGTACACCTCCCGGTAGCAGTCGAAGTCGGCGTAGGGCGGCAGCGTGTCGACGTCGGGCCAGGCCGTGCCCTCCACGATCGGCGGCAGCGGCTCACCGGCGACGACCCGGTCGTACAGGTCGAGGATCGCCGACTCGCCCTCACGGCGGACCACCGTGTCGAACACGCCAGTGGCCAGCGTGGCCTCGGTGTGGATGCTGGCGTGGACACCCCCGGCCACCACCGCCCGGCCGGGACGCCGGACCGCCCTGGCCAGCTCCACCGCCTCGGCGGCGTTCGGCGAGAGGTAGCTGAACCCGATCAGGTGCGGGTCGAAGTCGTCGACCGCGGCGAGTAACCGGCCCGCGGGCTGCAGGCGGGAGTCGAACAACGCGACGTCGGCGCCGTGCTGCAGCAGCAGCGTGCCCAGAAGCTGCGGGCCGATCGGCGGGCTCATCACCGGGCGGACTTCGCTCTCCGGTTGCCCCACGTAGATCAGCGCGACGCGGCGGGCGCGGTTCGGCCGGCCCGGTTCTCGTCGTCCGGCATCCATGCGCGCTCCGTCCCGGCGCGGCCTGGGCGCCGGGGTGCCAGCCTAACGGGAGGCCGGGAGCAGCAGGCGCTGGCCCACGTGGACCGTGGCGTCGGGCATGTGGTTGAGCTGCCGGATCTCGTCCATCGTCTCGCTCCGGGGGCGGCCGGGCGCGGTCTCTTCGGCGATCGTCCAGAGCGTGTCGTGCTCGGTGACGACCATGCTGCGCGACGAGACCGGGGTGACGTCGTCCGCCCTCGTCGACACCGCGATGGCCAGCGCGGCGATGGCCAGCGCGAGCAGCACCACCGTGCGCAGGAGCGCCCGGCCCCGCCGGGTGAGCCGCACCCGCGGCGCTGGCCCGGCGACCCTTCTGGCAACCTCCCCGGCCACGGCGGCCGACGGCGGACGAGGGGCGGCGGCCCGCGGCGCGCGGGACGCCCGCGGCCGCGAACCGGCACCCGAACACTCCGCCCCCCGCTGCCGGGGCAGACGCTCACCGGGCAGACGCTGACCGGGCGTGCGCGGCGCCGGCGGCACCGCGCGAAGACGCCGTACCCGCCCGGCGCCGACCTGGACGGCTTGCTCGAACGGATCGACGCGCTCGAGCCCGGACTCGACCGCGACCGGCACCAGCTTGAGCGTGACCACACGAACCCCCGGAAGGAGAGGCGTACGAAAGTTCGACGAACGCGTGTACGAACTTTTATCACGACCGCCCCACCGATACCAGGCTTGCGCGCGCAATTATTTCGACCGTATGTTCGGATCACACGTTCGAGCAGCACCTCCTCGGCTGCGCGGGCCTTCCCCACCAACACCACCCGACACACCGACGTCGTACGTTTGTTTGAAATCCTCGTCCACAGTGGTTACGGTCAACGGGCGAGGTGACGGCGGTGGTGCCGTGAGACGAGGAGGACACCGTGACGGAACGTCGACATGGCGGTAGCGCGACGGATGGGGCCGGTGGCACACCTGTCGCCGAGGCCGCGGGCACCGACCGGGTCGAGGCCGTCTCCGACGGAGCCCTCGGCGCGGAGAAGAACGCCCCTCGCCGCCGCGGGCGCCGCAGCACGACGACGGCCGGCACCCCGCTGAGCCCGCGCCAGCGCCGAATTCTCGAGGTCATTCGCGACTCGGTCGAGAAGCGCGGCTACCCGCCGAGCGTCCGCGAGATCGGCGAGGCCGTCGGGCTCACGTCGCCGTCGAGCGTGGCTTACCAGCTCCAGGCGCTGCAAGAGAAAGGCCTGCTGCGCCGCGACCCCAACCGCCCACGCGCGGTCGACATCCGGACGCCGGCCAACGGCAACGGGCGCGACACGGTGGTCGGTATCGGTGGCGGCGTCAGCGCGGTCGGCGCGACGGAGGCGGCCGAGGCCGACGGGCGTCCGGCTCCGGTGCACGTGCCGGTTCTGGGGCGCATCGCCGCCGGTGGGCCGATCCTGGCCGAGCAGGCCGTGGAAGACGTGTTCCCGCTCCCCCGCGAGATCGTCGGTGACGGCAACCTGTTCCTGCTGCGGGTCGTGGGTGACTCGATGATCGAGGCCGCGATCTGCGACGGAGACTGGGTCGTCGTCCGCCAGCAGCCCGACGCCGACAGCGGCGAGATCGTGGCCGCGATGCTCGACGGCGAGGCCACCGTGAAGCGCTTGCGCCGACGTGACGGTCAGGTCTGGCTGGTGCCGCACAACGCGGCCTACGAGCCGATCCCCGGCGACGAGGCCACGATCCTGGGGCGGGTCGTCACGGTGCTGCGTCGCCTCTGATCACCGACGCCGAAACGGCGCCGCCCCGCTCGGTTCGAGCGGGGCGGCGCCGTTTTCGCTAGCGCGGAGGCGTCTTCGCTAGCGCGCGGGAGGCGGGGGCGGACGCCGGCCTCCGGGTGGCGGCGGAGGGTTTCCGTCGTCGTCCCGGTAGCCTCGCCGCTCGCCCGGGGGTGGCGGAGGGCGCATCCGGTCGACCGGCGGACGGGCCCGTCCGCTACCGGTGGACTCCGGGTCACGGCCGCCACGGCCCCCGGTCGATTCCCAGTCCGGATCACGGTCGTCGCGCGGGGGACGTCCACCGGTGCGACTGTCCCAGCCGCGTCCATCGGTGTCGCGCCGGCCACCGCGGGAGTCTTCGGGATCACGGCTGCTGCCGTACGTCGTCCCGGGCGGCGGAGGCGGCGGACCGGGCCGTCGTGCCCGCGTCGGAGCCGAGCGGTCCACCGGGCGGTCCGCGGGAGGAGGAGGCGGTCGCATCCGGTCTCCCGGCGGACGCACCCGTCCGCCACCGGTCGTCTCCGGATCACCGTTCCGGGGCGGCCCACCGGGTCGCCGGACCCGGCCACCGCCGGTCGTCTCGGGGTCGTACCCGCGCGCCGGTACGTTCCCGGGCGGCGGCCCACCCGGCCCACCCGGCCCTCGGCCACGCCCGCCCGTCGTCTCGGGGTCGTAGGCGCCCGGCCGTCGTCCCCGCCCGCCGGTCGACTCGGCGTCGTACCCGCCACCGCCACCGCCGTAGACCGTCCCGCGTCCCGCGGGCCCGGACACCGGGGCGGCTCCGCTCACCGGAGCACCACCGATCGCCGCACCACCGACCGCGGGCCCCGACACCGGGGCGGCACCCGAAACCGGGCCCTCCGATCGGAACCCGCCCTCGGGTCCCCGATCGGCCGACCAGCCGACCGGCGAGTTCGGCCCGGAGGCCGCACCGACCGGTGACGGCGGCCGTGCCGCACCGCGGGGCGCCGGGGGCACGGCCGCGCCCCCGCGCGAAGCGCCGTACACCGACCCGGTCACCCGAGGCAGGTTCATCGTCGAGTCGGCCGGACCCATCGCGTCGATCTCCGCGAAGCCCGGGCCCGGACCGTTGCCGACCCGGTTGGCCCCCGGCGGAACCCGCGAGCCGCCGCCGGACGAGGGCGACTGCGCCCGCTGCCGGAACCGGACGATGCCCACGATGCCGGCCACCAGTAGCGCGAGACCGATCAGGCCGACGATCGCGACGATCGTGGTGAGCTGCGAGAAGCTGATGCCGCTCAGCAGACCGCCGCCGGAGTCCGAGTCGGAGCCGCCGCCGTCCTTGGCCGCCGGAGCCGCCTTGACCGCGTTGGCGATCGGCCACTTCTGGATCGTCGACGACGGATTTTCCTTGGTGCCTTCCGGAACGGTCAGGAACGACGTCCCGTCCGGGGTGTACGCCACCGCTTCGCCGAGCTGGCCCTTCTGGCCGGTCAGCAGCGTCTTCTTCGGCTTCCCGCTGGTCAGCGACTTCGCCACGTCGCCGCCGGTGACGGTCCACTCGTAGATCGCGGAGTACGTCCGCAGCGCGACGCGCTTGCCGTCGGGCGACAGCGCACCACCGGTCACGGCCTCGACCCCGCCGAGCGTCACGGTGCCGGCCAGCGTCAGCGGAACCGCCTGGTCGGCCGACTTCGACGGGCCGCTGATCGCCTTGCTGGCCTTGTAGACCTTCGCGACGCCGGAAGCCGACTTCGTGACGATCACCGGGATGTTGTTGTTCTGGACGATCAGCGCCTCGGCGTTCTTCGCGCCGTCCGGGTACCGCATCCGCTGGATCGTCGGCGTACCGGACGGCGGGAACAGGTGCACCGCGATCGTCGCGCGCTCGGGCGCCGAATCGCTGTCACCGATGTCAGCCACCCAGTACGAGCCGTCCGACGTCCGGGCCAGATCCTCGGGGTCGAACGGGTCCACGGCCGAGGTGAGTTTCTTCGTCACCTGGCATTTGGCGTCCAGCAGGTAGATCTCGACCTGCTGGACCGAGTCGTCACTGTCAGTGATGACCGCATAGCCGTCGTCGACCGCCACCAAGCCGCTGATCTCCGGCAGCCGGTTGTCGTTCACCGTGCAAACGGTCGCCGGCGCGGCCAAGGCAGCCGTACCGCCCGGCAGCAGCCCGAAGGCCGCCCCGAGCAGAAGGGCTACGAAGATCCGTCCACACCGAGTCACGCCCCCAGTCTTGCAGACCGGTGGACACCAATCGGCGGCGTTGCGTGAGACTCCGGACGGTAACAGCGAGAGGCGTGTCACCGGTTGTTCACCCGCTCAACCGTCCGGAGGACCCGAAATAGTCCGGTCAGGCCTGCTGAGTAGTACCCGCGTACGGCTGGAGCAGCGCGGCCAGCCCGGGGTGTACCCGCACGTGGAGCTCGGTGCCGTCGGACGCGTGCCGGCTGGAGAGCACCTCGCCCTCCGCGTGCACGCGCGACACCAGCCCGCCCTGGTCGTAGGGCAACCGCACATGTAGCTCCAGCGCCGGCCGCGGCAACCGGTCTTCGATGGCGTCACGCAGGGTGTCGACCCCGAGACCGGTATGCGCGGAGACCACCAGAGCGCCCGGTAGCGCCTGTCGCAGCTGCAGTAGCTGCTCGGCCGACGCGGCGTCCGCCTTGTTGATCACCAGCAGCTCCGGCACCTGCCCGGCCTCGATGTCGGCGAGCACCTCGCGGACCGCGTTCACCTGGGAGAGCGGATCCGGGTGCGAGCCGTCGACGACGTGCACGAGCAGGTCGGCGTCCGCGACCTCTTCGAGCGTGGACCGGAACGCCTCGACCAGCTGGTGCGGCAGGTGCCGCACGAACCCGACCGTGTCGGTCAGCGTGTACTCCCGGCCGTCGGCCGCGGACGTACGCCGGGTGGTCGGGTCGAGCGTCGCGAACAGCGCGTTCTCCACCAGCACGCCGGCGCCGGTGAGCCGATTGAGCAGGCTCGACTTCCCCGCGTTGGTGTAACCGGCGATCGCCACGCTGGGCACCGAGTTCCGCCGCCGGGACGAGCGCTTGGTGTCGCGGGCGGTCTTCATGTCCTTGATCTCGCGCCGCAGCTTCGCCATCCGCTCGCGGATACGACGCCGGTCGGTCTCGATCTTGGTCTCACCGGGACCACGGGTGCCCACGCCGCCACCGGCACCACCACCGGCGCCACCGGCCTGACGGGACATCGACTCACCCCAGCCGCGCAGGCGGGGCAGCATGTACTCCATCTGGGCCAGCGAGACCTGCGCGCGACCCTCGCGGGTGTGCGCGTGCTGGGCGAAGATGTCGAGGATCAGCGCGGTCCGGTCGATCACCTTGACCTTGACGACCTTCTCCAGCGCGTTGAGCTGCGCCGGTGAGAGCTCGCCGTCGCAGATCACGGTGTCCGCGCCCGAGGCCAGGACGACCTCTCGCAGCTCGGCCGCCTTGCCCGAACCGATGTAGGTCGACGGGTCGGGCCGGTCACGGCGCTGCATCAGACCCTCGAGCACCTCGGAACCGGCCGTCTCGGCCAGCGCCGCCAGCTCGGTGAGGGAGTTCTCGGCGTCTTCGACGGTGCCTTCGGTCCAGACACCGACCAGGACGACCCGCTCCAGCCGCAGCTGGCGGTACTCGACCTCGGTGACGTCCGCGAGCTCGGTGGACAGGCCCGCGACGCGACGCAGCGCCTGCCGTTCCTCCCGCTCGAACTGCTCGCCGTCGAACTCGTCGAGATCGTCGGGCGAGAGCCGAATCGTGCTGTCGCCGAGCGAACCGGCTCGACGACCGGCCGTGGACGGGGTCGGATTCATCGGCAGGTCAACTCCGTCAGTAGTCAGTGCGGGTCCTTTCGTGGGGAAAGTCCGTGCAGGCATCGTGACACGGGTAGCGGCGCACGGTCATCCGGAATAGCACCAGGACTACCGTTGAAACGGCGCTGCGGCACGAGGGATTCCCCAGATTTCATCCCGCCATGCGGACTCTGGAAGGATTCCGACGACTCGCGCGGCGTCATTTGCTAGCGCCCATCGCGTCGGCCCCGCAACGGCCGGCCAGACCGGAGGAAATCCCGTGTCCACCCCGATGCCCAGTGCCGGTTTCTCGATCACCATCCGGATCGCCGCTCCCGCCGACCCCACCGGCGTCGGACGGCTCACCACCGCGGTCGGCACGGCCGGCGGCGTGGTCACGGCACTGGACGTCGTCGACTCCGACGCCGACCGGGTGCTCGTCGACCTGACCTGCGACACCGCCGACGGCCCGCACGCCGACGCGGTCGTCTCCTCGCTCCGCTCGCTCGACGAGGTCGAGGTCCGGAAGGTCTCCGACCGCACGTTCCTGCTGCACCTCGGCGGCAAGATCGAGGTCACCCCGAAGGTCAACCTGCGCACCCGCGACGAGCTCTCCCGCGCCTACACGCCCGGTGTCGCCCGCGTCTGCCGGGCGATCGCCGAGAACCCGGACGACGCCAGGCGCCTGACGATCAAGCGCAACACCGTCGCGGTCGTCACCGATGGGTCCGCCGTGCTGGGCCTGGGCAACCTCGGCCCGGCCGCGGCGCTGCCGGTGATGGAGGGCAAGGCCGCGCTGTTCAAGCGCTTCGCCGGGGTCGACGCGTGGCCGGTCTGCCTCGACACGCAAGACACCGACGAGATCGTCTCGATCGTCCGGGCGCTGGCGCCGGTGTACGGCGGCATCAACCTCGAGGACATCGCCGCGCCACGCTGCTTCGAGATCGAGACCCGGCTGCGCGACGAGCTCGACATCCCGGTCTTCCACGACGACCAGCACGGCACCGCGATCGTCGTGCTCGCCGCGCTGACCAACGCGCTGCGCGTCGTCGGCAAGGAGCTCAAGGACGTCCGGATCGCCGTGTCCGGAGCCGGTGCGGCCGGCACCGCGATCATGAAGCTGCTGCTCGCGGAAGGCGTCGGCGACATCGTCGCCTGCGACCGCGAGGGTGCGCTGCACCGCGGGTCGCAGGGCCTGAACCCGAGCATGCAGTGGCTGGCCGAGCACACCAACAAGGACGGCTTCTCGGGCTCGCTCGCGGGTGCGCTGCGCGGGTCCGACGTGTTCATCGGCGTCTCCGCGCCGAACCTGCTGACCGGCGACGACATCGCGACGATGGCCGACCGGTCGATCGTGTTCGCGCTCGCGAACCCCGACCCGGAGGTCGACCCCCGCGAGGCCCGCGAGCACGCCGCCGTCGTGGCGACCGGCCGTTCGGACGAGCCGAACCAGATCAACAACGTCCTCGCGTTCCCGGGCGTCTTCCGGGGCCTGCTCGACGCGCAGGCGCGCGAGTTCACGCTGCCGATGGCGCTGGCCGCCGCCGAGGCGATCGCCAACGTCGTCGGTGCCGACAAGGTCAACCCCAGCGTCATCGTCCCGAGCGTCTTCGACCCGTCGGTCGCTCCGGCGGTCGCCGCCGCCGTCACCGAGGCCGCCCGCAGGACAACTGCCTGATCTTCACGCCGCCCGGCGAACCACCGCAGGTGCGCCCGCGCCTGCGGTGACCGCGCGCGACGCGCTCCTCGCCTCCGCCTGTGGCCGCCCCCGAGCCGCCGCGCGCACCGGCTCACGCCCGGCGCGTGGTTGCGCCCTGCGCGGGGCTCCGCCCGGCGTTGGGCTCCGCCCGGCACGGGGTTCCGCCCGGCACGGGTTCCGCCCGGCACGGCACGGGGTCGCGGCTCGGCACGGGGTCGCGGCCCGGGGCGGGGTCGCGGCGACGGCGAATGGGTGTATGGGCTTCCGCCGATGCAGCCGTTTGCCGTTACGGATCGTGCGGCGTCACGCCAGCGCGTTCGCCGGCGGGCGCAACGTCGGCTCGGGCGCGGCGCGGAGGGGCGGCTGGACCGGCAGCGGGATCTCCGCGGCGCCGGCGGCCGGGATCGGGCGGGGCCGGCGCGGGGCGCGGACACCGCTGCTCCCGCCCGGGCCGCTGTAGACGAACAGCCCGTTCACCGGGTCGGGAACCGCGTCCAGCGCGGCCTGCACGGCGGACGTGGCCCGGAAGCGCCACCAGTCCGCCTCGTCGGCGAACTCGAGCTCGAGAATGAGCCCCCAGCTCCGCCGTACCCATCGCCAGTCCTTGGCCCCGTGGGTTACCGCCGCCTCGTCCAGGTGCTCGCGGTGCGACGCGGACCACACGTCCGCCGAGAACTGACCGTCGAGAACCTCGATCGTCCAGATCTCCATGCCTCCACGGTCGACCCGCCGGGCCGCGAGCACAAGCCCCTACGCGAAGGAGGCCGGATCTCCGAGCGCGGCGATCAGATCGGTGAGCTCCTCCACGACACCCGGCCGCCCCACCATGATCGAGTGGCTGCGCAGGCTCCACGGGTCGCCGTCGAGGTCGCGGAGCACCCCGCCGGCCTGCTCGACCAGCAGCGCACCGGCCGCGTTGTCCCAGGCGTGGTTGCCGAAGTTGAGCGTCGCGCCGATCGCCCCCGACGAGGCCCAGGCCAGCTCCACCGCCGAGGAACCGAACATCCGGACCCGCATCGCGGTGTGCGCGATCGCGTTCGCCAGCGCCATCCGGTACCGGAACGGGTAGCGCGGGGTCGGGCCGCCGTGCGTGCCCTTGGGGGCGACGTTGCCGAGCGTGATCGTGACGTCCTCGACCCGGCCGGGCTCCAGCGTCGGCATCGCCTCGCCGTTGCGGATCAGCGGACCACCGGCGATCGCCTCGTACGACTCGCCGAGCAGCGGCAGCCGGATCAGCCCGGCGACCGGGAGGCCGTCCTGCAGGAGCCCCAGGCTGATGCCGGTGAGCGGGATCCGCGCGGTGTAGTTGGCGGTGCCGTCGATCGGGTCGAGTACCCAGGTGACGCCGGTGTGCAGGTCGGGGCCGCCGAACTCCTCGCCGTGCACCGGCAGTCCGGTGCGCTCGACCAGTGCCGAGGTGATCTGCCGTTCCAGCGCGAGGTCGGCCGCGGTGGCCCAATCGCCGACGCCCTTCACGACCTCTTCCTTGGCGCCGATCTCGCTGACGAAGTACGGCGTGACCTCGTCGAGCACGGTTCCGGCGAGGGCCGCGACTTCCTTGAGCCGGTCCGCGTCGAGGCTCACGCGCGCGGCCCGACCGTCGCGGCCTGCTGCACGGCCCGGTGCGCGGCCTCGTCCGCGACCGCACGCAGGTGCGCGGCCCGGTCTTTCGGGCGGGGATCCGGCCGTTCGTCGGCGGCCGGTCGTCCGTCGGCGGCGTCCGCCGGGGTGCGTTCGCCGGCGCGCTCCGGAGCGCGTTCCGTCGCGCCCGGGGGCGCGGAAATCAGCCGCTCGGCGGCCCCCGGAGGTGCAGCGGGCGGGGGCAGGGAGATCAGCCGTTCGGTAGCGCCCGGGCGCGTGGAAGCGAGCCACTCCGCGGCGGCGGCTCGCGGAGCGGCGGCCCGCTCCGCACCGCTCGGAGGCGCGGGAGCCGCCCACGGCGCACCCGCCGAAGGCCCAGACCCCGGCCGCGGCGCCCCCGGAGACACCGAGCCCGGGTGCGGCCCAGCCGCCGAAGCCCCGCTCGGCCGCGGGCCGGCCGCGGGTGGCGCGGTATTGGGTCGCGGCCCGGACGCCGGAGGCCCGCTCGGGCTCGGCTGGGACGCCGTAAGCGCGCTCGGGCGCGGCCCAGCCGCAGGAGAAGCGCTCGGGCGCGGCCCAGCCGCAGGAGGCCCGGAAGTGGGTCGCGGGCCGACCGCCGGAGGCGCAGACGTCGGGCGCGGCCCGGACGCCGGAGGCCCGCTCGGGTGTGGGCCGGCCGCGGGGGCCGGGTGGGGCTGGTGCGGCGGCGGGGTGGAGGTGGGAGGCTCAGGTGTGAATCGCGGCTCAGCGGCCGGGGGCGCGGGGGCCGGGCGCGGAGCGGTGGACGGCGGCCCGGAGGTGGGCCGGGCCGCGCCGGGCGCCGGACGGCTGCGATCAGCGGCGGAGGGCACGTCGGCGGGGTCGGCCGGCGCGTAGCGCGGGGCGGTGGCTCCGTGGCGGCCCGGGCCGCTGGGCACGTCGTCGTCGACCGGACGTCCCTGCTCGGCCTGGACGACCATGCTGGGCGGCGTCGCGGGGATGCCGCCGCCGGTGATCTCGGCGACCCACTCGGGCGCGAGCCGCCCGGCCCCGACCAGCACGGCCGGGCCCTCGAGCAGCGTCGTCGCGGTGGTCACGGTGACCGAGACCCGCCCACCGGGCACGTCGACCGCCACCCGGCCGGTGGACCGGCCCGCCGACCGCAGCGCGACCGCGGCGACCGCGCACGCGCCGGTGCCGCAGGACCGGGTCTCCCCCGAGCCACGCTCGTACACGCGCATCCGCACGGCCAGGTCGTACCCCTCCGGCGCCGGGACGCCCGGCGTTGCCCGCGGGTCTCCGGCCAGCACGTTCACGACCTCGACGTTGACGCCGGTCGGAAACGACTCGTGGTCGAACTCGGGTGCGGACGACAGGTCGATGTCGGCCACCGGCAACACCGTGCCGCACACCAGGTGCGGGTTGCCCATCGAGACCGCGATCCCGGCGAGCGGGCGCCCGCCGACCTCGACGACGGCCTCGGTGCCGAACACCGCGGGCCCCATGTCGACCGTGATGTCGCTGTGCTCGTCGGGCACCACGACGAGCTTCGTGCCCGCCCGGGTCGCGATCCGCATCGTCCCCGGCCGGGCGAGCCCGGCTTCGACCAGGTACCGGGCGAACACCCGGCTGCCGTTGCCGCACATCTCGGCGATCGAACCGTCGCCGTTGCGGTAGTCCATGAACCACTCGCCGTCGAGCCCCAGCCCGTCGGGAATCCGGCTCGTCCGGACGACGCGCAGCAGCCCGTCGGCCCCGATCCCGGCCCGGCGGTCGCAGAGTGCGCGCACCAGCTGGGGCGAGATGTCCAGGAGACCGTCCGGATCGGGCACGATCACGAAGTCGTTCTCCGTGCCGTGGCCCTTGGCGAACGGCACGGGCCCGTGGTGGGTGCGTCCGGATCGGGGTGGAGAGTCGCTCACACCACTAGATCCTACGAGGGCTGTCCCGCTATTCCCCGTGGTTCCGTAGTGAGTGAATGTGACTCCCGTGGCACGAGAGCGATCGCCTCGTCCCGTACGCGCGTTTCGTCGCTCGCGTCGAGCCACCGTACGCGCTCGTCACGGCGGAACCAGGACCGCTGGCGCCGGACGAATCGGCGCGTGGCGGCCTGCGTCGCCGTGATCGCCCCGGTTTCATCCAGGTCGCCGTCCAGCATCCGGAGCACCTGGGCGTATCCGAGCGCGCGGGACGCCGTCCGGCCCTCGCGCAGCCCCTCGGCCTCCAGCGCGCGGACCTCGTCGACCAGCCCCGCCGCCCACATCACGTCGACGCGCTGTTCCACCCGGGCGTCGAGTTGGTATACCGGACGGTCCAGGCCGATCCGGACGGCGTCGTAGTACGGCTCGGGTTCACGTGGTAGCTCGGCGGTGAACGAACCGGTCAGCGCGATCACTTCCAGCGCGCGGACGATCCGCCGCGAGTTGCTGGGCAGGATCGCGGCCGCGGCCGCCGGGTCGGCGTCGGTCAGCCGGGCGTACAGGGGCGCCGGACCGCTCGCCGCGAGCTCGGCCTCCAGCGCGGCCCGCACGTCGGGGTCGGTGCCGGGGAACTCCATCCGGTCCAGCACCGCGTCGACGTAGAGGCCGGAGCCGCCGACCAGGATCGGCACCCGCCCGGCGGCGCGCAGGCCGTCGATCAGCGGGCGGGCCCGGCGCTGGTACTCCGCGACCGAGGCCGTTTCGGTGACCGGCCAGAGGTCGAGCAGGTGGTGCGGGACGCCCTCGCGCTCGGCGGGCGTCAGCTTGGCCGTGCCGATGTCCATGCCCCGGTAGAGCTGCATCGAGTCGGCGTTGATCACCTCGCCACCGAGCGCCTGGGCGAGGGCGACGCCGAGGCCGGACTTCCCGGTGGCGGTGGGCCCGACGACGGCCAGCACCGGCGGGCCGCCCGGCGCGCCCCCCACACCCGAGGGCGACGCATCCGAGGGCGACGCATCCGAGGGCGACGCGACCTGGGGATTCACGTGGGCGACCAGAACGCGACCAGGTAGCCGACGCCGTAGGGGGCGTCGGCGGAGCGCAGTTCGCCTTTCCAGTCACGCCCGTCGGCCTCGACCGCACCGGCCAGGATCTGCCAGGGTGCCCGGCCGGGCGCGAGCAGGTCGTGGGCGAGGTCCGGGTCGAGCGCGGCCAGCGCGGCGGTGTCGACCGAGGCCAGCGCCTCAGCGGCGGCGGCGTCGAACGGCAGCGCCCGCGGGTCGAGCGAGCCCGGGGCCTTCTCGTCGCGGCTGGCCGAACCGTCGCCCATCACCAGCAGCACGGTCGGGGCCGGGAACGCCGCCAGCCGGGAACCCAGGTCGGCGCACTCGGCCGGAGTCGCGTGCTGGGTCACTACCCGGGCGCGCACCGGCCCGTCGTGACCGGCCTCGCGCAGGAGCCAGATCCCGATCGTGACCGAGAGCGGCAGCGTCGGAACGGCGGCCGGGGCCTCGCCGGTCACCCGGGCGAGTCCCAGCGTCAGATCGGCGCCGTACCCGGCGAGCGAGCCGACCGCGTCCGGTGCCGCGCTGCCCGGCGTCGGGCCGGTGCCCACCACCACGACGTCCAGATCGGTACCGGCGGACCGGCCCGCGGCGAGGAGGTCGCGAACGGCGCCCAGGCAGGTTGCTCGCAGCTCGGCGGCGGCCGTGGCGGCGTCCGCCGCCGGTCCGGTCGGCGGACCGCCGGACGCGCCGGTGAGCGCGGGGACGAGCAGGGGCGGATGCGGACAGACCGCGGCGGCGAGCAACACCCCGGAAGGGTAACCGTCGTCCGAGTGGGGGCGTCCAGGCGCGGGAGCGCAGTGAGGCGGGAACCCGACACAACGTGAAATGCCCAGTTCGCACGCGGGTCAGGGAGCGATTAGGCAACGGATGCCCGCATCGGTGCGGAGTAGTTCGCCAGAACCTGTGACAATGCTCGTCAGGCAGCCCGGGACCCGGCCGGTGACCGTATACCGACGGCACTGACCGGATCACTAGGGTGGCGCACCAGATGCGGTGGTGAATATACCTGCCACCGGAACGGGAACGAGGATGGTCATGGACACTTCCGGCAGCGACAGCACCGCGGCAACACCGCCTGCGGCGACGCCTGGGGAGTCGGCGCCTCCCGAGGCCCCCGCTGTGGATGAGGCTCGTGCCGCCGAGGGCCCGGACGCAACCCCGGCCGCCGACCCCGCGGCGGCTCCGACCGCCGACGCGGCTGCGGAGCCGACGCCGGTCCCGGTCCCCGCCGCCGAAACGACCCCCGCCCCGGTCCTCGTCGTGTCCGCAGCCCCCGAGGCCACCGCCCCCGTGGCCGCCGCCCCCGTGGCCGCAGCTGCCGGAGAAACGGCCCCCACCGCCGACGCGGCCTCACCCTCTGACGCAGCACCCGCCGCAGACGCGAGCCCCACCGCGGTGCCCTCGCACGCCGCGGCCGCTGCGGACGCCGGCCCGGCCGCAGCGGACGAGGTGCCCGCCGCAGCGGACGAGGTGCCCGCCGCAGCGGACGTGGTGCCCGCCGCGGTGGCGGATGCACCGGCCGAGGACGCGCCGGTTCCGGCGCCTCCGGTCGCGGTGCCGTCGCCGGCACAGGTCGCCGCCGTCGCGCACCACGTCCCGACCCCGCCGCCCGCTCCGGTTCCGAGCCCGCCCGCCGCGGAGCCCGCCGCCGCCACCCCGGCCGCTGCCGCCAACGCCGCCGACGCCGCCAAACCGGCCAGCGCCCCGGCCACCGTGGACGCGCCCGCCGCGGGGAGCGTGCTCGAGCAGATCGAGCCCGGCGAGGGCGCCACCGCCGTCGAATTTGGCTGGATCGACGCCGAGGGCACCGTGTACGTCAAGACCTCCGGCGGCGCCCGCTCCGTCGGCTCCTGGCAGGCCGGCACCCCCGACGAGGGCATCCAGCACTACCAGCGCCGCTACGACGACCTGGTCACCGAGGTCGAACTCCTCGAAGCCCGCCTCTCCGGCGGCATGAGCGACGCGTCCCACACCAAGTCGTCCGCCGCCCGCCTCCGCGAGTCGCTCGCGTCGGCCGCGGTCATCGGCGACCTCGACGCGCTCGCCGCCCGCCTCAACACGCTGATCGACGCGTCCGCCGCCAAGGCCGACGAGCAGAAGGTCGCCAAGGCCCGCGCCCGCGAGGAGGCCACCGCCCGCAAGCAGACGCTGGTGGCCGAGGCCGAAGACATCGCGAACAACTCCAACCAGTGGAAGGTCGCCGGCGACCGCCTGCGCGACATCCTCACCGAGTGGAAGACGATCCGCGGCGTCGACCGCAAGACCGACACCGAGCTCTGGCGTCGCTACGCCGCGGCCCGCGACGGGTTCAGCCGCCGCCGCGGTAGCCACTTCGCCGGGCTCGACCAGCAGCGCAAGCAGGTCCAGGGCATCAAGGAGCAGCTGGTCACCGAAGCCGAGGAGCTGGCCGAGTCGACCGACTGGCAGTCGACCGCGAACCGGCTCAAGCAGCTCATGTCGGACTGGAAAGCCGCCGGCCGCGCCCCCCGGGACGCCGAGGAGCAGCTCTGGAAGCGGTTCCGGGCCGCTCAGGACACGTTCTTCGCGCGCCGCTCGGCCACGTTCTCCGAGCGTGACGCCGAGCTCAAGGGCAACCAGACGGCGAAAGAGGCGTTGCTGGCCGAGGCCGAACGCATCGACCCGGGCACCGATCTCAGGTCCGCCCAGGCCGCCATGCGTGACGTCCAGGCGCGCTGGGACGACATCGGCCGGGTGCCGCGGGAGGCGGTCGCGCACCTCGACCGGCGGCTGCGTGCGGTCGAGGAGCGGGTCCGGGTCGCCGCCGACGCCGAGTGGCGCCGCGGCAGCGTCGAGAGCAACCCGCTGCTCGCCCAGATGCGGGAGCAGGTCGCCAAGGCCGAGAAGCAGCTCGAGCGGGCCAAGACGCAGGGTGACCAGCGCCGGATCGCCGAGGCACAGAAGGCCCTGGACTCCAAGCGTCAGTTCCTCAACCTCGCCGAGCAAACCGGCTGATGCCCGCAATGACCCGGCGTCGGCGCTGGGTCCTGCTGGTCACCGTGGTGGCACTCGCCATCGCGGCGGTCGGGCTGGTCGCTTTACGTGGCTGCCGTGCGCCGGTGTGTGATTCGGTCGCCTATCCCGCGGGCGGGATCGTGATCAGCACCGGCGGCGTCGGCGGCGTCTACGAGGCGTACGGCCTGGTGCTGCAGGAGATCCTCGAGGGCGAGATGCCCGGGCTGAAGGTGTCGGTCGAGAACAGCAGCGGCTCGGTCGACAACCTGTCCAAGATGGCGAACGGCCGCGCCGACCTCGCGTTCATCTCCGCCGACACCGCGTTCCGGGTCCCGGCGCTCGAGGAGCAGGCGGGCTCGCCCGGGCGGATCCGCGCGATCGCCCGGGTGTACGACGAGTACGTCCAGGTCTTCGTGCGCAGCGACTCGACGATCCGGTCGCTGTCGGACCTGCGCGGTAAGCGGGTGTCGGTCGGCTCGAACGGCTCGTCGGTGGAGATCACCGCGAAGCGCCTGCTGGCCGCCGCGAACATGAACGACGAGACCGACATCCGGCGGCGCGGGTACGGCGTCAGCCAGTCCGCGAAACTGCTCGCCAGCGGCGACCTGGACGCGTTCGTCTGGGTCGGTGGCCTCCCGACGGCCGCCGTCGCCGCGCTGGCCAGCACGGTACCGGTCCGGCTGCTGCCGCTCGACCGGTACGTGGACACGCTGCACCGTCAGTACGGCTCGTTCTACCAGTCGGCGACGGTGCCGGCCGGCACGTACACCGGTGTGCCCGACACCCGTACCGCGGCGGTGCCGAGCTACCTGCTCGCGAGCACGAAGCTGAGCGAGGATCTCGTCTTCCGGCTGACCGGCGCGCTGTTCGCCCACCGGACCCGGATCGCCGAGGTGGTGCCCAGCGGCCGGGTGCTCGACGTGCGGTCGGCGATCAGCACCGCGTCGATTCCGTTGCACCCGGGTGCGATGCGTTACTACCGCTCGGTCAAACCCTGAATGCTCGGCTCCGGGGCTCCGTCCTTGGACGACTGCGGCTCTTCCGGCGGCGGTGTCGGCGCCACCGCCGGTGCGGGCAGCACGCAGGTGACCGCCAGCCCGCCCTGCGGCCCCGTCGTCACCTCCAGACGCGCCCCGAACGTCTGGAGCAGCGACGTGACGATCGACAGTCCGAGCCCGGTGCCGGGCACGTTGGCATGCGAAGGGCTGCGCCAGAACCGCCCGGCGACCTTGTCGAGCTCGGTCATCGGCAGCCCGTCGCCGTCGTCGGAGATCGTCAGCCGGACGACGCCCGGCGACCCGGCCCCGGCGCGCACCGCGGCCACGATCACCCCGTCGTCACCCGCGTAGCGGCTCGCGTTGTCGAGCAGCTCGTCGAGGGCCCGGCTGAGCGACTCCGGATCGACCACCGCATCCGCCGACGCCACCCCGGACCGGACCAGCAGCTGTCCGCGCAGATCGGCCCGGACCCGCCAGGCCGACAGCCGCTCGTCGAGCACGCGGCCCACGTCCACTCGCCGCACCGCACCGAGGTGCCGCTCGGCCCGGGCCAGCGCGAGCAATTCCTCCAGCACCCGCTGCAGCCGCTGGCCTTCGCGGACGGCCTCGTCGTACTCGGCCTTCGCCGGGTTCGGCATCGTCCCGGCGTGCTCGTCGGCCACCACGTCGGCGAGGTTCCCGACCCGCAGCAGCAGCGCGGTCAGCGGGTTGCGCATCTGGTGCGACGCCTCGGCGACGAACGCCCGCTGCTGGTCGAGCGCGCCGCTGACGGTCGCGGCCATCTCGTTGAACGACCGCGCCAGGCGTCTCAGTTCGGGTGGACCGGTCGCGTCCGGCGCTCTCGACTCCAGGTCGCCGGAGATGATCGCGTGCGCGGCCGCGTCCAGGTTCTTCACCGGGCGCAGGATCCAGGTCGCGAGCGCGTCCGCGACCGCGACGAACAGCGCGATCGCGCCCAGGCTCAACGCGGCCAGCACCAGCCAGACCGTCCCGACCCGGGTGCGCAGCTCGCCGGTCGGCGACACCGTCACGACCACCCCGGCGACCCCGGCGCCCTCCCCGGCCAGGAACGGCACCGCCACGACCAGCGGATGGTGCTGCCAAGGCCAGATCGCCATCTCCTCGGTGCTGCGCCCGGACAGCGCGGTGTCGATCCGATCGCTCACCGTCGCGTCGTCGATGTCGACGGCCGCGGAGCTGACCAGTACCTGGCGGTGGGCGTCGAGCACGACCGTCGGGATGCCGTAGACCTGGTAGTAACGGTCGATCTCGTCGCGCAGCCCGGAGAGCTCCGAGCTGCCGGCCCCGTCGCGCAGCAGCAGCGCGAACCGGTTCGTGTCCTGCAGCCGGTCGATGTACACCTGGCGCTGCGCGTTCGTCGCGTAGTTGGTCGCCAGCGGCGTCAGCAGCGAGACGACGACCAGCGCGATCAGCGTCAGGAGCAGGGCGAACAGCCGGGCGCGCACGGCGTCATCCGGCCGGGAAGCGGTAGCCGACGCCGCGGACGGTCTCGATCACGCCGGCCACGCCGAGCTTCGCCCGGACCGCGGCCACGTGCACCTCGAGCGTCCGCTGGTTGCCGACCCAGGCCGAATCCCACACCTCGGCCAGGATCCGCGACCGCGTGAACACGATCCCGGGCTGCCGCGCCAGCATCGCCAGCAGGTTGAACTCCTTGCGCGTCAGCGCGACCGGTTCCCCGTCGACGGTCACTTCCCACCGTTCGACATCGATGCGGACGCCACCCGGGCCGGCGATTCCGCCGTCGGCCCGGGGTTCGGGCACCGAGCCGTCCGGTCCCTCAGCCGGCGACACCGGAGAGACCGGCGCCGGGCGGGCGGCCCGGCGGGTCACGGCGTGGATCCGGGCGACCAGCTCGCGGGGGTCGAACGGCTTCGTGACGTAGTCGTCGGCGCCGACGTGCAGACCGTGCAGCCGGGTGGCCATGTCGGTGCGCGCGGTCACCATGATCACCGGCACGTCGCACAGCTCGCGGATCCGTTTGCACAGCGCCAGCCCGTCGAGGTCGGGTAACCCCAGGTCGAGCAGGATGACGTCGTGACCGGCACCGGTGCGTAACCGTTCCAGTGCCCGCTGTGCGGTGCCGACGCGGTCGACGTCCATACGTTGGCGGGTGAGGTTGACCGACAGCGCGCCGGCCACCCGGTCGTCGTCCTCGACCAGAAGGACGCGCATCGCTACGCGCCGCAGGCGGGTGCGGCGGCCGCCACCACCGGCGGGCCCAGGGTGGGCATCCCGAGACCGACACCGTTGGTCTTCGGCCGGCGGCCGGCCTCGGCGTTGTCACCGGCGCGGGTGCGGCGGTGTTCGCGGATCGGGGCGTCGGCGACGAGGTGGTGCGGCGCCGCGTAGGTGACGGTCGTCGTGACGACGTCTCCGGGGCGGATCACCGACGGGTCACCGGCGAAGTGCACCAGCCGCCCGTCGCGGGCCCGGCCGCTCATCCGCCCGGTGCCCGAGTCCTTGCGGCCCTCACCGGTCGCGACCAGCAGTTCGACCTCCCGGCCGACGACCGTCTTGTTCTCGTTCCAGGAGATGTCTTCCTGGAGCGCGATCAGCCGCTCGTACCGCTCCTGCACGACCGTCTTGGGCAGCTGGTCGGGCATCGTCGCGGCCGGGGTGCCCGGACGCGGCGAGTACTGGAACGTGAACGCCTGCGAGAACCGGGCGGTGGCCACCACGTCGAGCGTCGCGCGGAAGTCGTCCTCGGTCTCGCCCGGGAAGCCGACGATGATGTCGGTCGTGATCGCCGCCTCCGGCATCGCGGCGCGCACCCGGTCGAGGATGCCCAGGTACTTGTCGGAGCGGTAGGACCGGCGCATCGCCTTGAGCATCGCGTCCGACCCGGATTGCAGTGGCATGTGCAGCTGGTGGCAGACGTTCGGCGTCTCGGCCATCGCGGCGATGACGTCGTCGGTGAAGTCCCGCGGATGCGGGGACGTGAATCGGACGCGTTCGAGACCGTCGATCTCGCCGCAGGCGCGGAGCAGGTTCGCGAACGCGGAGCGGTCGCCGAACTCGGCGCCGTAGGAGTTCACGTTCTGGCCGAGCAGCGTCACCTCGAGTACGCCCTCGCCGACCAGCGCGCGAACCTCGTCGAGGACGTCGGCCGGCGGGCGGTCGGTCTCCTTGCCGCGCAGCGACGGCACGATGCAGAACGTGCACGTGTTGTTGCAACCGACCGAGATCGAGACCCAGCCGGAATACGCCGAATCGCGCCGGGCCGGCAGAGCCGACGGGAACGTCTCCAGCGCTTCCTTGATCTCGACCTGGGCCGTCTGGTTGTGCCGGGCCCGCTCGAGCAGCACCGGCAGCGAACCGATGTTGTGGGTGCCGAACACGACGTCGACCCAGGGCGCCTTCTCGACGATCGTCCCGCGGTCTTTCTGCGCGAGACAGCCGCCGACCGCGATCTGCATGCCGTCGTGGCGGCGCTTGACCGACGCGAGGTGGCCGAGGTTGCCGTACAGCTTGTTGTCCGCGTTCTCGCGCACGGCACACGTGTTCAGCACGACGACGTCCGGATCGGTACCGGCCTCGGCGGGCCGGTAGCCGGACGCCTCCAGCAGACCGGACAGGCGCTCGGAGTCGTGCACGTTCATCTGGCAGCCGAAGGTGCGCACCGAGTAGGTACGCGCTGCCTGTTCGACGGGGGTGCTCATAACAGCTCACAGCCTACGGGTATGTCGGCGCTCGTTACTTGTCCGTGATCGCTCGGCATCGGAACTACCGGGAATCGCTCGATAGTGTTCGGGACTACCACAGGCCGCACTTGTCCCGACCGAGGAGCCCGATGCCGGATCAGCCGACCGACACCCCGCTCGTTGCAGTCGAGGGCGTGAACAAGTTCTTCGGCGACTTGCACGTCCTGCGCGACATCAACCTGAACATCGGCCGGGGCGAGGTCGTGGTGGTCGTCGGGCCGTCCGGGTCCGGGAAATCGACGCTCTGCCGGACGATCAACCGGCTCGAGCCGATCGAGGACGGCGAGATCCGGATCGACGGCGTGCCGCTGCCCGCGGAGGGCAAGGCGCTGGCGCGGCTGCGTTCGGACGTCGGCATGGTGTTCCAGTCGTTCAATCTCTTCGCGCACAAGACGATCGTCCAGAACGTCACGCTCGGGCCGACGAAGGTGCGCAAAGAGTCTCCGGACGCCGCGCGGAAACACGCGTTGGAACTGTTGGAGCGCGTCGGCATCGCCAGTCAGGCCGACAAGTACCCCGCGCAGCTGTCCGGCGGGCAGCAGCAGCGGGTCGCGATCGCCCGGGCGCTCGCGATGCGTCCGAAGGTGATGCTCTTCGACGAGCCGACCTCGGCGCTCGACCCGGAAATGGTGAACGAGGTCCTCGACGTCATGACGTCGCTGGCCCGGGACGGCATGACGATGGTCGTCGTCACGCACGAGATGGGCTTCGCCCGTCGTGCGGCCGACCGGGTGGTGTTCATGGCCGACGGGCAGATCGTCGAGGCCGCGGACCCGGACACGTTCTTCACCAAGCCGACGTCCGATCGGGCCAAGGACTTCCTCTCGAAGATCCTGACGCACTGATTGTTCTGACCTGCACCCTGTCCGACCCGCCGACCCCATCCGACGGATCCCCAGGAGAAAACCCATGAAACTCCGGCTCTTCGCCGTACTGGCGATTACCGGTGCACTTGCACTGACCGGCTGTGGCAAGGAAGGCGACAGCGGCTCGGACGAGCCCTCGTCGTCGGTGGAGAGCGCGGTCGCGGTCTCCGGCTCGAAGACGTTCGACGCGATCAAGAGCCGCGGCTCGGTGATCATCGGCGTCAAGGAAGACCAGCCGAACCTCGGCTACAAGGACCCGACGACCAACAAGTACTCGGGTTTCGACATCTCGATCGCGAAGATGATCGCCGCCAAGCTCGGTTACAGCGAAGACAAGATCCAGTTCAAGGCGATCCCGTCGGCGAACCGCGAGCAGGCGATCGTCAACGGTGACATCGACTACTACGTCGGTACGTACTCGATCACCGACAAGCGCAAGGCGCAGATCTCGTTCGCCGGTCCGTACTACCTGGCCGGTCAGGACCTGCTGGTCCGCTCGGACGACTCGACGATCACCGGTCCGGACGCCCTGAAGGGCAAGACGGTCTGCTCGGCCACCGGTTCGACCTCGATCCAGCGGATCAAGGACGAGCACAAGGACGCGAAGACGGTCGAGTTCGAGAAGTACTCGCAGTGCGTCGACGGTCTGATCAACAAGCAGGTCGACGCGGTGACCACGGACGACGCGATCCTCAAGGGTTACGCCGCCCAGCAGCCCGACAAGCTGAAGGTCGTCGGCAAGCCGTTCTCCGAGGAGAAGTACGGCGTCGGTCTGAACAAGGACGACAGCGCGCTGCGCGGCAAGATCAACGACATCATCGAGGCGTCCGAGAAGGACGGCGAGTGGCAGAGCATCTACGACGCCACTCTCGGTAAGTCGGGATCCAAGTCGACGCCGCCGGCGCTCGAGCGGTACTGACGGTCGTTGTTCGTGGGGCCGCCCTTCCCCGGGGCGGCCCCCGCCGCATGTGAACCGGGAGCCCGATGAGTGACTTCGTGCCTACGCTGACCGACAACTGGTCGCTGTTCGGCAAGGCATTCTGGAACACGATCGTGCTGTTCGTCCTGTCCGGGCTGATGGCGTTGATCGTCGGCACGGTGCTCGGAGCGTTCCGGGTCTCGCCGGTGCCCGCACTGCGGTGGTTCGGTGCCGGGTACGTGAACCTGGTGCGCAACACCCCGCTGACGCTGGTGTTCTTCTTCGTCGCGTTCGGGTTCCCCTACCTCGAGATCAACTTCTCGTTCACGGTCTTCGCGGTGATCGCCCTCACCGCGTACACGTCGGCGTTCATCTGCGAGGCGGTTCGCGCGGGCATCAACACGGTGCCGGCCGGGCAGGCCGAGGCGGCCCGGGCGGTCGGGCTGACGTTCACCCAGACGCTGCGCTACGTGATCCTGCCGCAGGCGTTCCGGGCGGTCGTTCCCCCGCTGGCCAGCATCCTGATCGCGCTGCTGAAGAACACGACGATCGCGGCCGGGTTCAGCGTCGCCGAGGCCGGTTCGATCCGGGCCAACCTCTCCGAGCTGGGCTATCCGGCGCTGGGCGGCCTGCTCTGGGTCGTCGTCGGGTTCCTGATCCTGGTGCTGCCGCTCTCCGCCGCGCAGCGCAACCTCGAGCGTCGCTGGAGCGTGGCCCGATGACTGTTGCTGTCCGCCGTCGGCGCACGAAGACCCCGACCACCGCTGTCCTGTTCGACATTCCGGGGCCGGCCGCTCAGCGGCGGAACCTGCTGATCGGGGTCGTCGGCTCGGCCGTGATCCTCGCGCTGCTCGCGTACGTGCTCTACCGCTTCAACGAGACCGGGCAGTTCTCGGCCAAGAAGTGGGAGATCTTCGAGTACAAGCAGCCGCAGATCACGATCCTCAACGGTTTCCTGAACACGCTGAAAGCAGCCGGGATCGCCGCGGTGCTCGCCCTGGCGCTGGGTATCGGGCTGGCGGCGGCTCGTCTGTCGGACCACCGCTGGCTCAGCCTGCCGTCGTTCTGGGTCGTCGAGTTCTTCCGGGCCGTCCCGCTGGTGCTGCTGATGTTCCTGTTCTACTACGGGACGCCGTCGCTGGGCTTGAAGGTCTCGCCGCTCTGGGCCGTGGTGCTGGGCCTGACGCTCTACAACGGCTCGGTGTTCGCGGAGTTGTTCCGGGCGGGCGTCGCGTCCGTTCCGCGCGGGCAGTCGGAGGCCGCGTACGCGCTCGGCCTGCGGAAGACCCAGGTCATGATGTCGGTGCTGATCCCGCAGGCGGTGCGGGCGATGCTGCCGGCGATCATCAGCCAGCTCGTCGTGCTGCTGAAGGACACCGCGCTCGGGTTCCTGGTCACCTACGACGAACTGCTCAAGCAGCTCAAGCAGCTGGCGACCGCGCCCCAGTTCGAGTATCCGCTGATCCCGCTGGTGATCGTGGGTGGCGCGATCTACGTGACGACGTGCCTGCTGCTGTCGTGGTTCGCCACGTGGCTGGAGCGCCGCATGGGACGGGCCCGTACGTCCGCTCCCCCGATGGCCCCGGTGCAGGACATCGGCGCCGGCCCCGGTGCGCTTTAGCGGGTCGGCGGGGTTCCGCGGGGCTAGTGGGCGATTCCCGTGGCTCGGGATTCTCGGACCACGGTGATGCGGATCTGGCCCGGGTAGGTCAGCTCGTCCTCGATCTGTTTGGCGACGTCCCGCGCCAGGATCTGGGCGGCCAGGTCGTCGATCTGCTCGGGCGCGACCATCACCCGCACCTCGCGACCGGCCTGCATGGCGAAGACCTTCTCGACACCCGGCATCGCGGACGCGATCTCCTCGATCCGCTCCAGGCGCTTCACGTACGTCTCGAGGCTCTCCCGCCGCGCGCCCGGGCGTCCCCCGGAACAGGAGTCGGACGCCTGCGTCAGCACGGCCTCGAGCGTCCGCGGTGCCACCTCGTCGTGGTGCGCCTCGATCGCGTGCACGACCTCGTCCCGCTCGCCGTAGCGGCGGGCCAGGTCGGCGCCGATCAGCGCGTGGCTGCCCTCGACCTCGTGGGTCAGCGCCTTGCCGATGTCGTGCAAGAACGCCGACCGTTTGACCAGCTCGACGTCGATTCTCAATTCCGCGGCCATGTGCGACGCGATGTGCGCGGTCTCGATCAGGTGCTTCAGCACGTTCTGGCCGTAGCTGGTGCGGTACCGGAGCCGGCCGAGCGTCGCGATCAGTTCCGGGTGCATGTCGGCGATCCCGACCTGGACCAGCGCGTCCTCGCCGGCCCGCACGCAGAGCTCCTCGACCTGCTCGCGGGCCCGCTCGTAGACCTCTTCGATCCGTTGCGGGTGGATCCGGCCGTCGAGCACGAGTTTCTCGAGCGTCAGGCGGCCGACTTCGCGGCGGACCGGGTCGAAGCAGGAGAGCAGAACCGCTTCCGGGGTGTCGTCGATGATCAGGTTGACACCGGTGACCGATTCGAACGTGCGGATGTTCCGGCCTTCGCGACCGATGATCCGCCCCTTCATGTCGTCGCCGGGAAGGTGCAGCACACTGACGACGGATTCGGCGGTCTGTTCGCTGGCCACCCGCTGGATCGCGTCGACCACGATACGCTTGGCGCGTTCCTCGCCCTTCGCGCGGGCCTCGGCCTCGATGTCGCGGACCAGGATCGCGGCTTCCCGTTTGGCCTGGGTCTCGACTTCCTTGATGAGCTGGGTCTTCGCGGAGTCGGCGGAGAGTCCGGCGATCCGTTCGAGTTCGACGCGGTGTTCGTCGGCCTTGCCGACCAGAGACTCCTGCTGGGTCGCCAGGTCGTCGGCGAGCGCCGTGAGTTCGGTCTCGCGCTCGGCCAGGCGTCCCTCCGACCGGGTCGCGCGCTCCTCGCGCTCGGTCACCCGCGTCTCCCGGCGCTGGGCTTCGTCGCGGCGCGCGGTGACCTCGGCGCGCAGGCTCGCCACCTCCCGCTCCGCGGCGCGACGGGCGTCCGCGAGGAGGTCTTCGGCCTCGCGCTCGGCCCGGCGCCGGGCCCGCGCGACGATCTCGGTCGCTTCCTCCTGCGCGGCCTCGACCACCCGGTCGGCCTGGCTCCGAGCCGTCTCCGTCCCCTGCGGATCGAACGCGTCCGCGGCCTGCCGAGGCACCACCACGTGCACGGCGGGCGCCGCGGTCCGGTTTCCGCTCACTCCAGGTCCGGACGCCGGCCCGGAACCGCCGTCGGGTGTGGTCGAATCCGCGCTCGCAAGGCCGCCGTCTGCTTGAATACCGGCGCCCGCAGCGGGCGAGGAGCCGGGCGAGGAGCCGGGCGAGGCACCGCCGATCGAGTCCACGCCACGGGCGCCTTCGTCGGCTTCCGCGCCGGGCGGGACGCGGCCGACCCCCTCGTCGCCGGCCAAGCCACCCCCGAGCGGGGAAGTAGCCGCGCGAGCCCCACCAGACGAACCACCGCCGGGCGAGGAACTAGCGGCCGAAGCACTGCCGGACGAGGCAACGGCGGGCGAGGCAACGGCGGGCGAGTGTGCGGTGAGCGTTGGCATGGCGGCGGTGGCTTCGGGTGATCCGGCGTCACGGGTCGTCGCGGGGACGGTGGTGAGTGCTCGTTGCGCAGGCGGGGCGGGCGCGGAGCCCGGGCTCGGGCGCGCGCTATGCCGTCCAAGGTCGGCCAGGGCCGGCGGTGAGGCTTCCGAGAGCCGGAGTTTCGGCACCAGGAGACGGAGCACCACGAACGCCGTCACCACGGCGACCATGAGCGCTACCAGCAGGACGACCACGACGAGACCGACCAGCGCGGCTCCCGGCAAGCCCATGGCTCCTCCTCGTCCCCGGCACGCGGCGCCACGGAACAGAGTCGTCCGGAAGCCGGGCCGTACTCGTGCCGAGGCACGCGAGAGAAGCCCAGCAAGCGACAGGAGCCCGCACGCGACGGGAGCGCACCACGTCGTCGCCACCGACGCCGACCGCACATACCGCCCGCGAAGGCGGCAGGCACCGACGGACTATCCACACAAAGGCGCGCTACGCGGAGCTATAGGTATTGCGGGTGCGTATCAGCAGATGTCACGTACACAGGCTCGATCTCAGTACCCGTGAGGCTATGTGGAGGTTACCGACCGGTCAAGGAACGGATCCGAGGCTCACGTTCGACCCGAGGTCAATGCCCGGACACGGATAGTAACCATCCGGACGCCCCGGCCGACGATCGAACCGCAGGTCAGCGACTAGTCGTCGGTGAGCGTCGGGTCGGGGACGCCGGCCAGGTCGGGGTCCGCCCCCTCTGCGGCGAGGGCCTCCCGCACCACCCGATACGCGACTCCGGCCGGGTGGCCCCGGCGGGCGAGCAGGCCGACGAGCCGGCGTGCACGTTTGTCGGCGGGCTGGCCGCGGGTCGCAGCGAGTTTCTTCTCGACCAGTCGACGGGCGGCGTCGAGGTCGTCGCCGGGCTCGATCTGGTCGAGGGCGTCCTGGACGATCTCGCGATCGACGCCCTTTTTGCGCAGCTCACCGGCTAGCACGCTCCGCCCGAGGCCCCGGCCCCGATGCCGGGTCTCGACCCACGCCCGGGCGAACGCGACGTCGTCGATGAGGCCGACCTCGCTGAAGCGGTCGAGCACGGCGTCGGCGGCCTCGGCCGGGATGTCGCGCTTGGCCAGCGCGGTCGCGAGTTCGGTGCGGGTGCGGGGACGGGTCGTGAGGAGCCGCAGGCAGATCGTCCGGGCCGCCTGTTCCGGATCGGCGACCGAGCCCGAGTCGTCGTCGGTCCCGGAGACCCCGGCACTGTCGAGGTCGTCACCGTCCGTCCACCCGGAAGCCGCTTCGGATTCCCCGCTGCGCTCCCGATTCCCACTCCCCGACACGCCGCGCCCACGCCCTCGCCCCCGACGAGAGGGACGGTCGGACTCCTCCGAGTCGCTGCGCCCCGAGCGCCACGCCCCACCACGCCCGGAACGCCCAGAGCCCTCGGTATGCGCAGAACCCTCAGAACCCCCAGAGCCGTCAGGACGCCCAGAGCCTGCGGGACGGCTGGAATACCCGGAGCCCTCAAAACGCCCGGAGCCGTCGGAACGCCCGGAGCCCCCAGAACGCGCAGGGCCCTCGGAACGCCCAGGCCCCTCGGAACGCCCAGAGCCCTCGGAACGCCCAGCGCCCTCCGAATCCCCGGAGCGCCGAGCGTCGGTGCGGCTCGCCGGATCGCCGTTCGAGCGCCGCCGGGTGCGTGCGCCGCTCGCCTCAGCGGCAGCCGCACCGCCGGATGCGGTCCGCGACCGCGCGACGCGCTCTGCCTCCTCCAACACCGCCCGAGCCAACGCCGCCCGGTCTGCGGCACCAGCGCGCGTGTTAGCCGCGCCCTCACCGGCCGCGCGTCCGGCATCCGGCCCGGTTTCCGCATCACTGGCCGCGGGCACGGGCCCAGCGCCACGCGCGCCGGCGACGCGCTCCGGTGCCGCATCGGGTGGGGCGGAGAGCTGCCCGCGCTCCACGCTGGGCGCGACGGCGACCTGGTCGGGATCTACACCGGACACGCAGACGACCCCCTCGGGCTCAGCATCGGACGCTCCGACCAATCGCTCAAACCGTCGCCGGACGCGACGGCGACGGTCCCGGGCTCGACGTCGAGTGTGCCGCCGAAACGCTCGGACTCGGCACCGCACGCCCCGGCCAACTGCACAGGCTCAGCGCGGCGCGCCAGCGACATCCACAGACACCGCGCCGAACGCACCAGAGAAACGATCCGACTCAGCACCAGGCGCCTCATCCAACGGCACAAGGATCAGCGTCGGGCAGCCGCCCGGACGCGCCGGCAACACGCTTGGACCCCGTCACTCGACGCGCCGGGGAAACGCTCGGGCTCAGCACCGGGCGCGACGGCGCGCTCAGGCCCTGCTCGGAAGACTCCAGCGACACGCTCGGACTCAGCACCGGGCCGATCAGCCAACGCCCCGGACCGCGGATTCGATCCAAAAGAGATGGGAAGCGACCCCGGACGACCGTTACCAGAACGACCGCCCCACCGGCCACCCGCTCAGAACCGCCACCGACGCTGCCGACCGCACGCCCGGAGCCGCCGGCCAAACACCCCGGCCCCGCAGCAGACCCGCCGCTCGGGCAGGCGAACCCCGCATCGGATCCGCCGGCCAACCACCCAGGCCCGCCAGCCAACCGCGCAGAACAGCCGACCGGGCCATCGCCGTCGGGCACCGGATCAGATACGCCAGCCAACCACCGAGGCCTGCCGGCCCCACCACCGAACCCACCGACCACACCGCCGAAGCCACCAGCCCCACCACCGGAGCCACCAGCCCCACCACCGGAGCCACTAGCCCCACCACCGGAGCCACTAGCCCCACCACCGGAGCCACTAGCCCCACCACCGAACCCACCGACCACACCGCCGAAGCCACCAGCCCCACCATCGGGGCCGGCGCCGGGCGCGGCCGACGGGCGCTCGGCGTGAGGTGGGGTGTTCGGCGCCCCGTCAGCCGGGGTCAGAAGTCGACCGGGGCCGGCGCGACGCCGTTGACGTCTACGGCGGGGATGGCGCCGATGCCGAGCTTCTCCTTGATCTTCTTCTCGATCTCGTCGGCGAGATCGGGGTTGTCGACCAGGAACTTGCGGACGTTTTCCTTGCCCTGACCGAGCTGGTCACCCTCGTACGTGTACCAGGCTCCGGACTTCCGGATCAGCGCCTGCTCGACGCCCACGTCGATGAGCGAGCCCTCGCGGCTGATGCCCTGGCCGTAGACGATGTCGAACTCGGCCTGCTTGAACGGCGGCGCGACCTTGTTCTTGACGACCTTGACGCGGGTGCGGTTGCCGACCGCGTCGGAACCGTCCTTGAGCGTCTCGATGCGCCGGACGTCGAGCCGGACCGAGGCGTAGAACTTCAGCGCCTTGCCACCGGTCGTGGTCTCGGGCGAGCCGAACATGACGCCGATCTTCTCGCGCAGCTGGTTGATGAAGATCGCGGTCGTGCCGGAGTTGCTCAGCGCGCCGGTCATCTTCCGCAGCGCCTGGCTCATCAGCCGGGCCTGGAGGCCGACGTGGCTGTCACCCATCTCGCCCTCGATCTCGGCGCGGGGCACGAGCGCGGCCACCGAGTCGATCACGACGATGTCGATGGCGCCGGAGCGGACCAGCATGTCGGCGATCTCGAGCGCCTGCTCACCGGTGTCGGGCTGGGACACCAGGAGCGCGTCGGTGTCGACGCCGAGGGCCTTGGCGTACACCGGGTCGAGCGCGTGCTCGGCGTCGATGAACGCGGCGATACCGCCGGCGGCCTGCGCGTTCGCGACCGCGTGCAGGGCGACGGTGGTCTTACCGGAGGACTCCGGCCCGTAGATCTCGACTACACGACCGCGCGGCAGACCGCCGATGCCGAGCGCCACGTCGAGGGCGATCGAGCCGCTGGGGATCGACGAGATCGGCGGGCGATCGTCGTCGCCGAGGCGCATGATCGAGCCCTTGCCGAACTGCTTGTCGATCTGGGCGAGTGCTACCTCGAGCGCCTTGTCGCGGTCAGGTGCTGCTGGCATGGCTGCCGCCTTGGGAAGTCGTCGGGAAGTTTTCATCGCGGCTGACGCTAGAGCCTGGGTCCGACAGTTTTCTGATCCGACTCGGATCTGTGGATACCCCGGTTCGGACGTCGACCACGATGCGCGTGTGGCCATGTTAACCGAACTTATGTTCGATCGCGCAACACCGCTCCCAGGCGTGTCGGAAAGATCAACGCTGCGTAGCGGGGAGCTCGAAGGCGGCGTGCACCGCACGCCAGACCGCTTTGGCGTCCTCGCCCTGGGCCAGGGCCTGCTCCACGGTCCGGCCGCCGAGCGTCGAGAGGACCTGGTCGGTCGCGATCGACCGGGAGTAGCCACGCCCGAAGGCGGAGTCCATCCGTTGCCAGAATTCGGTGAGACGCACGGCGGCCAGGCTACCTGCTCCCTTCGCGCACCCGCCCCGGCCGCACGCAGGCCGAGAGCCTCACGCGCGCGGGGCGGGTTGGTGGGTGGCCGCGGCGGCCGCCACGGCGGTCGCGACGCCCGCCGCGTCCTCGACCGGCAGCGTGCTCGTCGTCACCCGGATCGCCGGTCCCGCCGTCGACGACGATCCGCCGCCGGCGCGGGCAACCCCCGGTACCCGATACCGGGACCCCGGCATCACGACGATCCCGGCGTCCCTCAGTACGGTCACCGCCGCGGTCTCGTCGGCCACCGGAACCCACACGTTGAGGCCGGTCCGGCCCCGAGCGTCCACCCCCCGCTCCCGCAACGCCCCCAGCAGCGCCCCTCGCCGGGCGTCGTACGACACCGCGGCGCGCGCCACCAGAGCGTCCACTTCGGTGCTCTGCCAGAGCGAGGCCACCACCCGCTGGGTCAGCCCACTGACCCAGCCCGGCCCCAGCCGGCGGCGGCCGTCGACCCGCGCGACGGTCACCGGATCACCGGCGAGCAGCGCGCACCGCAGGTCGGGCCCGTAGGGCTTGCTCAACGACCGGACGTGCGCCCAGGACGCCACGCACCCGGCGAGCGGCGCCAGCGGCACCCCGGCCAGCTCGGCCGCGTGGTCGTCCTCGATCACCATCAGGTCGCGCCCGGCCAGCAGCGCCCGCAACGTGGCCGCCCGCTCCGGGCTCACCGACGCGCCGGTCGGGTTGTGGGCCCGGCTGGTCACGATCATCGCGCTCACCCCGCGGTCCAGCGCCGCCTCGACCGCCGACGGCAACGGGCCGAAGTCGTCGACCTCCATGCCGACCAGCTCGACGCCCAGCACGGCCAGCAGATCGAGCAGGTTCCCCCAGGCCGGCGACTCGACCGCGACCCGATCCCCCGGACGGACGCGGGTCGCCAGGCACCGCTCGATCGCGTCGGCCGCCCCGGCGCACAGCGTCAGGGCCTCGGTCGGCACTCCGTCGGCAGCCAGCCGGCCCGCGGCGAGCCTGCGCACGGACGGCAGCACCGCATCGTCCGCATAGCCGACGGAGGGCGGGTCGAGGCGCGTCAGCACCGGTCCCAGGGGCGGGAGCAGGGTCAGGTCCGGTTCTCCGGAGGAGAGGTCGAGCGCACCGGGAGGAATGGTCAGGGAATCCGTGCGGAGCGGTGCGGTCGCCGGACGCGGGCGGACGCGGGTCCCTCGCCGTCCTCCGGTCTCCACCAGGCCGCGCCGGCGCAGGTCGGCGTAGGCGGCCGCCACCGTCGCCACAGCGAGTCCCAGGTCGGCGGCCAGCCGTCGCACCGGCGGGAGCGCACCACCGGGAGCCAGCACCCCGTCGCGGATCCCCCGCTCGACCGCGGCGGCAATCTCAGAAGCTCCGGAGCCGGTGATCCGATATTGTGTCGACACAAACCTAACTTTGTACCAGAACAAAGAGGCCAGCATGACGAGCAGGATCGTTCCCACCCGCTACGCCGACCGGGCCCGCTACGACCGTCCGACGATCGACGCGATCCTCGACGAAGGGCTGGTCGCGCACCTCGGGATCGTCATCGACGGAGCACCGAGGGTGATCCCGACGCTGCACGTCCGGGTCGGCGACACGCTCTACGTGCACGGATCCACCGGCAGCCGCCCGCTGCGGGAGGCCCCGGCGCCGGTCTGCGTGACGGTCACACTGCTCGACGGGCTGGTGTTCGCACGGTCCGGTTTCAACCACTCGGTCGACTACCGGTCGGTGGTGGTGCACGGCCTGGCCCGCACGGTCACCGACCCGGCCGAGAAGGCCAAGGTGCTCGACGCGCTGCTCGACCACACTGCCCCGGGCCGGGCCGCCGACTGCCGTCCGCCGAGCCAAAAGGAACTGGCCGCGACCGCGGTGCTCGCGATCGGCCTCGACGAGGCCTCGGCCAAGATCGGCGACCGGCTCGTCCCCGGCGCGGTCGTCGACGAGGAGCCCGGAGACGACACGCTCCCCCACTGGGCCGGGTTCCTCCCGCTGCGGACCGTCGCCGACGCGCCGGTCGCCTCCGCCGACCTCGGCGAACGGCCGGTCCCGGCCTACCTCAAGACCTACGCCCGCGGGTCCGGCCCGCGTACGCCCTGGTACCGGCCTCCCACCCTGCGGGGGACGCTCGTGCGCCTCGAGCCGCTGGGGCGGGAGCACATCGACGACCTGGTCGCGAACGCCGGTGAGCCGGAAGTGTACGAACACCTCCCGCACCCGGTGCCCTCGACGGTCGAGGCGATGACGAGGCTGGTGGAGGTCGCGCGGGCCGACGCGCAGCGCGGGATCCGGGTGCCGTTCGCGCAGATCGACGTGCGCACCGGGCAGGCGATCGGCAGTACCTCCTACTACGACATCGCGCCGGAGCGGCCGTCGCTGGCGATCGGCTACACGTTCCTGGGCCGGCCGTGGTGGCGCAGCGGCGTCAACACCGAGTCGAAGCTGCTGCTGCTGGACCACGCGTTCGGCACGCTCGGTGCCGAACGGGTCACCTGGCACACCGACAACCGGAACCTCCGGTCGCAGGCCGCGATCGAGCGGCTCGGCGCGGTCCGCGAGGGCGTGCTGCGGCGGGACAAGCGCCGCCGGGACGGATCCTGGCGCGACACGGTGGTCTACGGAATGACCAGCGAGGAGTGGCCGGCGAACCGGGACCGGTTGCGGGCGCGGCTGCACGCGTAAGGGCGGCGGCACCGGGAGACGGGAGTTTCCCTGGTGCCACCGCCCTCGGGGAGCGCCCTTCCGTCGGTCGTGTGCCCCACACACCAGCCGGCGGCTGCTCCCTATTGCTTTATGGCGCGGCTGGACGACGGAACCCCCTCGATTCCGCCGCCCAGCCGCTGGACGGCCGTGCTTCCCACTGACCCCTGCCGCCCGAAGGCGGCAGAGCCCGGCGTCCGGTCCCCCTGCGTCCCCTCTCCGCGGGAGGATGGAGCAGCCGGAGCGATGCTCCCGGTCCGATCAGCGCCGTCGTACCAGCCGGACCCCCATCCGACCAGCTCACCGATCTCACCGCGCGGCCCTGAATCAGGGCGGCGTACGCACCGTCAGCAGTTGCCGACCGATCACCGCGTCCCCGCGGTGGTTTCCTCGTGCCGTGTACGGGCCGGTCGAACCGGTCCGTTCCCGGCAGGTCACCCTGCCGGGTTTCAATCCGGCCGGGCCAATCAGGTAGGCGTCACCTGAGCCGGAGGTGGGTCCGGCTCAAGACACGCGCGGTGGATAACACTCCGTACCGCCCTTTCGCCCGGTTTTCACGCTTCCGTCCGACCGACCCCCCGCCGTTCGAACGCTCAGCGTGTTAAGACCGTAACGGTGAGTTGAACTCGTGTGCGTCGACCCCAGGGTGGATCTTGATCGGTTCGCCTTTCCGTTTCTGTCGGTGGGTCGAGGCACGATGGTGGCGTGGTAGGTAGAGGCGAAGAATCGCGTTGGGCGTTCCCGGGTGCCGACCCGGTCGAGGCGTTCGGCGAACCGGCTCGTGCGTGGTTCCGGTCCGCGTTCGCAGACGCGACCGCGGCGCAGCTCGGGGCCTGGTCGGCCATCGCCCGGCGCGAAGACGTGCTGGTCGTCGCACCGACCGGGTCCGGCAAGACGCTCGCCGCCTTCCTCTCCGCGCTCGACCGGCTGAGTCGTGAGGGCCTGTCGGCCGATCCGGCCCGCCGTTGCCGGGTGCTCTACGTCAGCCCCCTCAAAGCACTCGCGGCAGACGTCGAGCGCAACCTGCGTGCGCCGCTGGCGGGCATCCGGCAGGCGGCCCAGCGGCTGGGTCAGACGCCGCCCGACATCACGGTCGCGATGCGTACCGGCGACACTCCGGCGGTCGACCGGCGGGCGTTCACCCGGGCCCCGTCCGACATCCTGATCACTACGCCCGAGTCGCTGTTCCTGCTGCTCACGTCACAGGCGCGAGAGGCGCTGAAGGGCGTCGAGACGGTGATCGTCGACGAGGTGCACGCGGTGTGCGGCACCAAGCGCGGCGCGCACCTGGCGCTGTGCCTGGAGCGGCTCGACGAGTTGCTCGAAACGCCGGCCCAGCGGGTGGGGCTGTCGGCGACCGTGCGTCCGGTGGAAGAGGTCGCCCGGTTCCTGGGCGGCGCCCGGCCGGTGACGATCGTCCAGCCGCCCTCGTCGAAGCAGGTCGAGCTCACGGTCGAGGTGCCGGTCGACGACATGTCGCAGCTCGGCGAGCCGTCCGGTGAGGTAGACGGGAACGCGCTCGGGGCACCGCGGCGCAACTCGATCTGGCCCGCGGTGGAGGAGCGAGTGCTCGATCTGGTGGGGGCGCACCGGTCGACGATCGTGTTCGCGAACTCGCGGCGGCTGGCCGAACGACTGTGCGCGCATCTGAACGAGCTCGCGGAAGAGCGGGCCGACGAGGTGTCCGGTGGGCCGGGCGGGGGCGACCGGGCCGCGCGGGCGCCGGCCGAGGTGATGGCTCAGGCCGGTGCGGCGGCCGGTGCGGCGCCCCTCGTGGCCCGGGCGCACCACGGGTCGGTGTCCCGGGAGGAACGGCGAGACATCGAGGAAGACCTGAAGGCCGGGCGGCTGCCCGCCGTCGTGGCCACGTCGAGCCTCGAGCTCGGCATCGACATGGGCGCGGTCGACCTCGTCGTCCAGGTCGAGGCGCCGCCGTCGGTCGCGTCCGGGCTCCAGCGCATCGGGCGGGCCGGGCACCAGGTCGGGGCCGCGTCCCGGGGCGTCGTGTTCCCGAAGCACCGGGGCGACCTGGTCTCGTGCGCGGTCGTCGCCGAACGGATGGCCTCGGGCAGCATCGAGTCGATGCGCTACCCGCGCAACCCGCTCGACGTGCTGGCCCAGCAGGTCGTCGCGATGGTCTCGATGGAGCCCTGGACGGTGGAAGACCTGGTGGCGCTGGTCCGCCGGGCCGCGCCCTACGCCGAGCTGCCCGACTCCGCGCTGGAGTCGGTGCTCGACATGCTGGCCGGGCGCTATCCGTCCGACGACTTCGCCGAGCTGCGTCCGCGCCTGGTGTGGGACCGCGTGACCGGCGTGCTCACCGCCCGGCCCGGCGCGCACCGGCTCGTCGTCACCAGCGGCGGCACGATCCCCGACCGCGGCCTGTTCGGCGTGTTCATCGTCGGGCAGCCGGGTGAGCCCGGGCGCCGGGTCGGTGAGCTCGACGAGGAGATGGTCTACGAGTCCCGCGTCGGCGACGTGTTCCTGCTCGGCTCGACGTCCTGGCGGATCGAGGAGATCACGCACGACCGGGTGCTGGTCACGCCCGCGCCGGGCCAGCCGGCGCGGATGCCGTTCTGGAAGGGCGACACCGCGGGCCGGCCGGTCGAGCTGGGCCGCGCGATCGGCGGGTTCCTCCGTGAGCTCTCCGGCCTCGACGAAGAAGCCCGGTCCGCCCGTGCGGCGGCCGCCGGGCTGGACGAGCGGGCGGTCACGAACCTGTTCGCGTACCTCGACGAGCAGCGGGCGGCGACCGGGCGGCTCCCCGACGACCGGACGATCCTCGTCGAGCGGTTCCGCGACGAGCTCGGAGACTGGCGGGTCGTCGTGCACTCGCTGTTCGGGACGCCGGTCAACGGCCCGTGGGCGCTGGCGATCGCGGCCCGGCTGCGCGAACGCACCGGGCTCGACGTCCAGGCGCTGCACTCCGACGACGGCATCGTGCTCCGGCTGCCCGACGTCACCGGTGATCTGGCGACGCCGACGGCCGAGCTCGCGCTGTTCGAGCCGGACGAGATCGAGCCGCTGGTCACCGACGAGGTCGGCGGGTCGGCGCTGTTCGCGGCCCGGTTCCGCGAGTGCGCGGCCAGGGCGCTGCTGCTGCCCCGCCGGAACCCCGGGCGGCGCACGCCGCTGTGGCAGCAGCGTCAGCGCGCCGCTCAGCTGCTCGGCGTCGCGTCCGAGTTCGGGTCGTTCCCGATCGTCCTGGAAACGATGCGGGAGTGTCTGCAGGACGTGTTCGACGTCCCCGGGCTCGTCGGGCTCACCCGTGACCTGCAGTCGCGGACGTTGCGGGTGGTCGAGGTCGAGACCCCGGCTCCCTCGCCGTTCGCCCGTTCGCTCCTGTTCGGGTACGTCGGGGCCTTCCTCTACGAGGGGGACGCTCCGCTGGCCGAGCGCCGCGCGCAGGCGCTCGCGCTCGACTCGTCGCTGCTCTCGGAGCTGCTCGGGCGGGCGGAGCTGCGCGAACTGCTCGATCCGGCGGTCATCACCGAGACCGAGCGTCAGCTGCAGCGGCTCACCGACGAGCGGCATGCGTACGACCTCGATTCCACCGCCGACCTGCTCCGCGTCCTGGGCGGGCTGACGACCGCCGAGGCGCTCGAACGGGGTGGCACCGCCGAGTGGCTCGCCGAACTGGAAGCGGCCCGGCGGGTCATCCGGGTGCGCATCGCGGGCGAGGAACGCTGGCTCGCGATCGAAGACGCCGGCCGGGTGCGGGACGCGCTCGGCGTCGCGTTGCCGGTGGGCGTACCCGAGGCGTTCACCGAGCCGGTGCGCGACCCGCTCGGCGACCTGGTCAGCCGGTACGCCCGGACGCACGGCCCGTTCCGGGCGGCTGAGTGCGCCGAGCGCTTCGGGCTGGGCGTCGCGGTCGTGCACGGGGCCCTGCAACGGCTTTCGGCGTCGCGACGGGTGACGTCGGGCGAGTTCCGGCCGGACGGCGCCGGTACCGAATGGTGCGATGCCGAGGTGCTGCGGACGCTGCGCCGCCGGTCGCTGGCCGCGCTCCGCAAGGAGGTCGAGCCGGTCGGGGCCGAGGCCTACGCGACGTTCCTGGCCCGCTGGCAGCAGGTGAGTGCGGCCCGGGAGGCTCCCCGGGGCAAGCGTCCGGCCGGGCCCCGGCTCGCCGCCGCCGACGCGGTGCTGCGGGCGGTCGAGCAGTTGCAGGGGCTCGCGGTACCGGCGTCGGCGCTGGAGCAGCTCGTGCTGGCGTCGCGGGTGCCCGGCTACTCGCCGGCGTTGCTCGACGAGCTGTGCGCGGCCGGTGAAGTGGTCTGGAGCGGTGCCGGGTCGTTGCCGGGCAACGACGGGTGGGTGACGCTCGCGTACGCGGACGCGGCTCCGCTGCTGCTTCCGCCGCCCGCCGAGTACAGCGCGACACCGTTGCACGAGTCGGTGCTCAAGGCGCTCGACGGCGGGCGCGCGCTGTTCTTCCGGAACCTGTCCGACGCGGTGGGCGCCGCGGCCGGAACGACGGACGACGCGGAGCTGGCCGGGGCGGTGTGGGATCTGGTGTGGGCCGGCCTGGTCACGAACGACACGCTGGCGCCGCTGCGGGCGCTGCAGACCGGTGGCAAGACCCGCCACCCGGTGCGGCGCGCGGCCCCGGCGTCACGCCTGCGCCGCCCGGGGCGCGGCGGCCTCAGCGGGCTGACCGGTGGGGTGCGCCCGGCCCGTCCGACGATGCCGAGCCGGACGGGGCCGCCGAGCATGGCCGGGCGGTGGTCGCTGGTGGGAGAACGCGAGCTGGATCCGACGCGGCGGACGCACGCGGCGGCGGAGGTCATGCTCGACCGCTACGGGGTCGTCGTGCGCGGCACCGTGGGGCCCGAGCGGCTGCCCGGCGGGTTCGGTGGGCTGTACCGGGTGCTCGGTGCGGCCGAAGACACCGGGCGGGTGCGGCGCGGCTACTTCGTCGAAGGGCTGGGCGGGGCGCAGTTCGCCGAGCCCGGCGCGGTGGAGCGGTTGCGGGCGGTCGCGGCCGAACTCGACGCCGACGAGCGGGCGCCGCAGGCCGTGGTGCTGGCCGCGACCGACCCGGCGAACCCGTACGGCGCGGCGCTCGGGTGGCCCGGCCGAGGCGCCGCGGCCGACGACGGCACCGACCTCGACGCCCCGACCGGCGCCGCACCCGGCGTCCCGGCCGGCACCACGACCGGCAGCGCGGTGGCGGGCCGGGCGGCGGACGGGCTCGCGGCCAAGGGCCGCGGGCGCGGGCACCAGGCGGGGCGGAAGGCCGGCGCGGTCGTCGTGCTGGTCGACGGCGCACTCGTGCTCTACGTCGAGCGAGGCGGGAAGACGCTGCTGTCCTACCACGACGACCCGGCGGTGCTGGCCCTGGCCGCCAGTGCCCTCGGCGACGCGGTCCGGGCCGGTTGGCTCGGCAGCATGGCGGTCGAGCGCGCCGACGGCACCCACGTCGGCGGCAGCCCGCTGGCCGAAGCCCTGGAAGCCGCCGGTTTCCGCCCGACCCCCCGAGGACTCCGCCTCCGCGCCTGAGGCACGCCGAAAGGCGCAGGCTCTGACCTGGAGCCCGCCCAGAGCGGCGCCGGCAGTCGAGCGCGAGACCGCCGCGTACAAGCAAATCGCGCTCGCCTGTCAGCGTCGCTCTGGGCGGGCCGTGCACCCGAGCTGCTGGGCCAGCAGGCCGGCCTGCGTCCGGTTGGCGCAGCCGAGTTTGAGCATCAGCCGGGAGACGTAGCCCTTCACAGTCGCTTCGGCCAGGAACAGGTGGGCGCCGATCTGGGCGTTCGACATCCCGCTGCCCAGACACGCCAGAACCTGCGTTTCGCGCTCGGTCAGGCCCTCGAGCACCGCCCGGGCGCGCTCGCGGGTGCCCGCGCCGTCCAGCAGCCGCTGGGTCGCGACCGGCGACAGCACGGTGTGGCCGTCGGCGGCGACCCGCACCAGCCCGATCAGGTCTTCCGGCGGCGTCGACTTGACCAGGAAGCCGGCTGCACCGGCGCGCAGGGCCCGCGTCACGTAGTGGTCGGTGTCGAACGTGGTCAGCACCACGATCACCGGCGGCGACGGCAGCCGCCCGAGGCGTTCGATCGCCGCCAGACCGTCCACTCCGGGCATCCGCAGGTCCATCAGCACGACGTCCGGCCGGTGCCGGATCACCGCCTCGACCGCGGCGGCACCGTCGTGGGCCTGCTCGACGACCTCGAGATCGGGAGCCGAGTCGAGGATCGTCCGCAGGTGCGCGCACACCATCGGCTCGTCGTCGACCACCAGGATCCGGATCACGCCGGTAACCGGGCTTCGAGCACGAACCCACCGTCGGCGGCGGGCCCGGCGGTCAGGTCGCCGTCGAGCAGTTCCACGCGCTCCCGCAGGCCGAGCAGCCCGGTGCCCGAGCCGGTGCCGGTGAGCGCCGCGTCGGGCGCCGACACCGGCGGCCCGTTGCGGACGCGGACCCGGACGCCGTCCGGCCGGTAGCTGAGCGTCACGGTGGCGTCCGCGCCCGGCGCGTGCTTGCGGACGTTCGTGAGCGCCTCCTGGACCAGCCGGTAGGCCGTCCGCCCGACCACGGCCGGCACCCCGGCCGCGTCCCCGTCCTCGACGAGCGTTGCGGGTACGCCCGACTCTCCCACCAAGGCGGCCAGACTCCCCGGTGCCGCCTCCCCGAGCACCGACAACGCCCCGGCCGGTGCGGACGTCACGCCCGCCTTCACTGATCCCGCGCCCGCCTCGGCGGGCCCTCGTAACAACCCGATCACCTCGCGGAGCTCGGTCAGCGCCTGGCTCCCGGTGGCCCGGATCTCGTCCGCGGCCGCCCGCGTCGCGCCGGAGCCGGCGGTGACCCGTAGGGCTCCGGCCTGGAGCACCATCAGGCTCACCCGGTGCGTGACCAGGTCGTGCATCTCGGCGGCCAGCCGGGACCGCTCCTCGGCCCTGGCCTGCTCGGCCAGCAGGTGACGCTCCCGCTCGGCCCGCTCGGTGCGCTCGACCAGGGACGCCACCAGCCGCCTGCGGGCGCCGACGTAGAGGCCGACGAGCGGCGGCCCGCCCGCGAAGACCAGGCCCTGCAGCAGCCACGGCGAATCCTCCGGCAGCGCCCAGAAGTGCGTCGCCAGCACCGCCAGCACTCCGGCCGGGGCCAGCCCGCGCCGGAAGCCGTAGGCGGTGGCCGCGTAGGCCGCGAACGGTGCCGCGGCCGGGAGCCACGGGTAGCCGTCCCCGGCCGGATCGACTGACACCAGTGACCGGGGTGCCACCGCCTCACCGACCGCCAGCGCCGCCGTGGCGGCGACCACGAGCCACCCGACCGCGACCGGTGCCCGCCGCCTCACCAGCAGCCCCAGCGCGAGCGCGCACTGAAGCAGCAGCACGACGCCGCCGAGCGGGCGCAACGGCGACGGCGACCACCGCATCAGCAGCACCGCCACGACCATCGCCAGGCCGACTGCGGCCAGGTCGTACGCGAGCGCGCGCACGTGGGGGGAAGGCCGGTTCACACCGGAAACGGTACGGCTCGGCCGCGCCCGACTGGAACCGACGAAAGTCGCGGGTGCACCCGCGGGCGACGACGTTCGTCGGGGCCGGCCGCGACGTTGCGGTCTGCCGCACCCCGGCCCGGAAAGCGTCGACTGGACCCATGATCGAACTCGACGCACTGACCAAACGCTACGGCGGCACGGTCGCGGTGGACGGACTCACGTTCACGGTGAAACCGGGCCGCGTCACCGGATTCCTCGGCCCGAACGGCGCCGGCAAATCCACCACGATGCGGATGATCGTCGGCCTCGACCGTCCCACCTCCGGATCCGCGGCGGTGGACGGCAAGCCGTACGCCGCCCTGGACGCACCACTCCGCGCGGTCGGCGCCGTCCTGGACGCCGCGCCGCTCCACAAGGGCCGCAGCGGTCACGCCCACCTGGAGTTCCTCGCCGCCACCCACGGCATCCCGCGCAGCCGGATCACCGAGGTCCTGGAGCTGGTCGGGATGGCCGGGGCCGCGAAACGGCGCGCGGGCGGCTACTCGCTGGGAATGTCCCAGCGGCTGGGGATCGCCGCCGCGCTGCTCGGCGACCCCGGCGTCGTCATCCTCGACGAGCCGGTCAACGGCCTCGACCCGGACGGCGTCCTCTGGATCCGCACCCTGCTCCGGGATCTGGCCCAGGAGGGCCGGACCGTGCTCGTGTCCAGCCACCTGATGAGCGAGATGGCGGTCACCGCCGACCACCTGCTGATCATCGGACGCGGACGTCTGCTCGCGGACACCGGCCTGGAGGACCTGATCGACCGGGTGCAGGTCGGCACCGTGCTGGTCCGCTCGCCGGACGCGACCCCGCTGCGGGACGCGCTGGTCCGGAACGGCGCCACCGTGACCGCGGACGATCCCGGGACGGCCACCGTCCGCGGGCTCACCGCCGCCGAGATCGGAGAGATCGCGAACCGCGAGTCGCTCGCTCTGCACGAACTGACCCCGCACCGGGCCTCGCTCGAAGAGGCCTACATGAACCTGACCAGGGAAGCGGTGGAGTACGCATGAAGTCCGAGTGGATCAAGACGCGATCGTTGCGATCGAACTGGGTCACGCTGGCGCTGGCCGGTGCGCTCACGATCGCGCTGGCCGGAGCGTTCGGCTACGGGTACGAGGGCGCGATCCGGGCCGGGGAGGAGACAGCGAGCCGGGCGCAGGCCGTCGACGTGACGTATCTCGGCGTCGACCTGCTGGCGCTGATCCTCGGGGTCTTCGGCGTGCTGCAGGTCACCAGTGAGTACGGCGCCCGCACGATCCGGGCGACGCTGACCGCGGTGCCGCGCCGGTGGCGGGTGCTCGCGGGCAAAGGGCTGCTGCTGGTGGCGCTGCTGACACCGATCACGCTCGTCGTCAGCGTGGCGAGTTTCCTCGTCGCGCAGGCGTTCCTGGGCGACGACGGGGTGTCGCTGGGCGATGCCGTGCGGCCGGTCCTCGGGGCCGCCGTCTACCCGGTCGCGGCGGCGCTGATCGGGCTCGGGATCGGCACGGCGCTGCGGCACAGCGCGGCCGCGATCACCGTGTTCGTCGCGGTGTTCCTGATCATCCCGGCCCTGCTGCCGGCCACGATGTCGCAGTCGTTGGAGGACCGGACGCTGCGGTACCTCCCGCTCGCGGCGGCGCAGGCGCTCTACACGCAGGGCCGCGACGACGGGCCGATCCACCTGCTGAGTCCGTCCGCCGGAGCCGTCGTCCTCGCGCTCTGGGTGACCGCGCTCCTGGGCGTCGGCGCCACCGTCCTCCTGCGCCGGGACGCGTAACCTCCACCGGATCTCCACAACGTCCGCGCCCCGCCGCCACCACCTGGTCCTACGGTGAGGCCCATGAGCGAGCGGCGGGTCCTCGTGGTCGAGGACGAGCGGACGATCGCCGAGTCGATCGCGACCCGGCTGCGGGCCGAAGGGTTCGCGGTGGAACTGGCCGGCACCGGGCCCGCCGCGGTAGCGGCGTTCACCGCGAACCCGCACGACCTGATCGTCCTCGACATCATGCTGCCCGGATACGACGGGCTCGAGGTCTGCCGCCGGGTGCAGGCGATCCGCGCCGTGCCGGTGCTGATGCTCACCGCCCGGGACGCCGAGACCGACCTGCTGGTCGGGCTGGCCGTCGGGGCGGACGACTACCTGACCAAGCCGTTCAGCATGCGTGAGCTGGTCGCCCGGGCCCACGTACTGTTGCGGCGCACCGACCGGGCCGCCGAGCTGAACTCGCCCGCGGACGAACGCATCACGATCGACGACGTCGAGGTCAGCCTGACCGAGCGGCGGGTCTGGGTCGGCCGCGAGGAAGTGCATCTGACCCGCACGGAGTTCGAACTGCTGGTGTGTCTGGCCTCCCGGCCCCGGGCGGTGCTGCCCCGGGAGCGGTTGCTGGCCACGGTGTGGGGCTGGACCGACGGCGCCGGGAGCCGGGCCGTCGACAGCCACATCAAGGCGCTGCGGCGCAAGCTCGGCGGCGATCGGATCCGGACCGTCCACGGGATCGGCTACGCCTGGGAGCCGAACCGGTGATCCGCCACCTCTGGCAGACCGTCGCCACCCCGCTGCGGCGGCTCCCGGAGCCGCTCGGGCGGATCCGGTCGATCAAGCTCAAGCTCGCGATCCTGCTGGTCGGCTCGGGCGCCGCCGGGTTCGCGGTGTTCGTGCTGAGCATCGGATGGCTACCGCCGTGGACCACGATCACCGCATTGGCCGTCGCGCTGATCACGTCCCAGTTGCTGGCCCACGGCACCACCGCGCCGATCCGGGCGATGACCGCGGCGGCCCGCACGATGAGCCGCGGTGACTACAGCCAGCGGGTCTCGACGTCGTCCCGCGACGAGGTCGGCGACCTGGCCCGGGCGTTCAACCGGATGGCCGAGGACCTGGAGACCGCCGACCGGCAGCGGCGCGAGCTGATCGCGAACGTCTCGCACGAGCTCCGGACGCCGATCACCGCGCTGCAGGCGGTGCTGGAGAATCTGGTCGACGGGCTCGCCGAGCCGGATCCGGTCACGCTGCGGGCCGCGCTCGGGCAGACCGAGCGGTTGTCGAGGCTGGTCACCGAGCTGCTCGACCTTTCCCGCCTGGATGCCGGGGTGGCGCCGCTGCGGCGCAGCCCGGTGAAGCTCGGACCGTTCCTCACCGCCGCCGTCGAGGCCGCCGCCGTGGGCACGGACGTGCGTCTCGAGGTCGACGTCCTGCCCTGGGATCTGCAGGCGAACGCGGACGAGGCCCGGCTGCACCAGGTGGTGGCCAATCTGCTGGACAACGCAGCCCGGCACAGCCCGCCGGGAGGGCAGGTGCTGGTGCGGGCCCGCGGGCTGCCCGCGCTCGGCGGCGGACGGCCCGGGCTGCTGCTCGAGGTGACCGACGAGGGTCCCGGTATACCGCCGGAGGAGCGCACCCGGGTGTTCGACCGGTTCAGCCGCGGCTCGACCCCGGGGGTCGCCCGGGACGGCGGCACCGGTCTCGGCCTGGCGATCGCCCGCTGGGCGGTCGAGCTGCACGGCGGCACGATCTCGGTCGCCGACGCCGCACCCGGCTGCCGCATCCAGGTGACGCTGCCCGCCTGACCCCCGTAGCAACCCGCCGCGTGGCCGAAACCGCCATCCGGCCCTGCCGCCCTGTCCGTGAACCCTCCCGAGGAGCGTCGTGCCCGAGAAGGACCCCGCCGAAGACCAGGCCGCCCAGGCGGCCGAGCCCGGAAAGTCCGCGACCGCGAGTGGCGGCTTCGCCTCGCCCGCCGGCGACACGTCCGCCGCTACCCGGCCGCCCGCGCCGCGCACCGCGCTCACCGGCACCACCGCGACCACCGCCCGGCCCCCGGCCCCGGCCCCGGCCGCGCGGCCCCCGGCCGCGCCCGGACAGCCGGCGTGGGCGTCCGGATCGAGCTGGCCCGCACCGCAGCCGGTCTGGTCTCCGGAGGTGTGGCCGCTCACCCGCGACGGCGCGCCTCCCCGGGTGCTCCTGGCGGCCGTGGCCGCCGGCGGCATCGGCGCCGCCACGCTCGTCACCGACCGGCTCGGCCTCGGGATCGTGCTCGCGGCCACCGCGGTGCTCGGCGCCGCCCTCGCCACCCGCCCGCACACCCTGCGCCACCGCCAGGTCGCCTTCGCCGCGCTCACGCTCGCGCTGACCAGCGTCGCCGCGATCCGGTCGGCCGGTTGGCTGGTCGGTCTCTGCCTCCTGGGCGCGGTACTCACCGGCATCCTTTCGGTGACGGCCGGACGCACCTGGACCGGCCTCGGGCTCGGCGCGCTCTCCCCGCTCACCGCGCCGCTGCGCACGTTCACCTGGACCGTCCGCGGCACGAGCCGCCTCAAACGGCGGCGCTTCCCGGTCGTCCGCGCGCTGCTCGTCGCCGCGGTCTCGCTCACCCTGCTGACGATCTTCGGTGCACTGTTCGCCGGGGCCGACCCGGTCTTCGCCGAGCTCGTCGGAAACCTGCTCCCGCGCCCGGAACCCGGGCCCGGCGTCGGCCGCGTGGTCCTGTTCGCGTTCGCCGCCGGTGTCGCGCTGCTCGCCGCCACGCTGGCCCACCAGGCCCCGGACTTCGACGCGCTCGCCCCGACGACCCGCCCGACCCGTCCGCGCCTCGAATGGGCGATCCCGCTCACCGCCCTGAACCTGCTCTTCGCCGGCTTCGTCGGCGTCCAACTCGTGGTTCTGGCGGACGGGGACCGCTACGTGAGGCGGACGGCGGGCCTGACCTACGCCGACTACGCACGGCAAGGGTTCTGGCAGTTGCTCGCGGTCACCGCGCTGACGTTGCTGGTGATCGCGGTCGTGGTGCGGATCGCCGGGCGGGCGACCCGCGGGGACCGGATCGCGCTGCGTACGCTCCTCGGTCTGTTGTGCCTGCTCAGCGCGCTCGTGGTGGCGTCCGCGCTGCGGCGGATGTGGCTGTACGAGGACGCGTACGGGTTCACCCGGCTCCGGGTGCTGGTCCAGGCCGTCGAGCTGGGGCTCGGGGTCGTGTTCGGGCTGATCGCCGTCGCCGGCCTCCGGCTGGAGGCCCGCTGGCTCCCCCGCGCCGTGCTCGCGACCGGCGCGCTCACCCTGCTCGGCCTGGCCGCGCTCAACCCCGACGGGTTCATCGCCGATCACAACGTGACCCGCTACGAGCGCACCGGACGCATCGACGTCGGCTACCTGTCCGGTCTCTCGGCGGACGCGATCCCCGCACTGGATCGCCTACCCGAACCGAGGCGGGCCTGCGCGCTCGGGCCGCTGCTCTACGACCTGCCCGACCACGAGCCCTGGTACAGCGCGAACCTCAGCCGCTCGCGTGCGCGGGACCTCCCGGTCGGCCCGTGCTAGTAGCTGGTCGGCCCGTGCTAGCAGCCGGCGGGAAAGGACGTCAGGGGCGTCGTCACGACGAACACCTTCTCGTTGCCCTTCACCGGGTCCTGCACGGCCGTGGCCGGCAGCGCCAGCGCACCCTTGAGGTACTTCGGGCAGTCGGCGTTGAACACCGCCCGCTCGCCTTCACCCGGCCGCGCGCCCTGGTCCTCGTCGGCGAAGCCCTTGGACGGGAACCACTCGTAGCTCTCCACCGTGTGCAGCACGACCAGCCGGACCCCGGCGCCGGTGGACTGCTCGGGCATCGGGCCGGCGAGCGGATAGATCCAGACCACGTCCGCTCGCACGATCAGCTGCTTCAGCGAGCCGGACGTGACGGTCAGCGACCCGGTGGCCCGGATCGGCTTGGCCAGCGTGTACCCGGCGCCCAGGTTCGTGACGTAGCCGAGCGTGTCGGTGCCGCTGACGATCGCCTTCTTCACCTGCGATTGGACGTTCGGCGCGAGCGTCTTCACGTAATCGGACGAGTCACCGCCGAGCACGGCCGGGTCGGTGCGGGCCGCGATCAGCACCGCCCTGGTCTTCTCCAGCACGGTTCCGACGTCCTTGGCCGCCCAGGACCCGGTCTTCGTCGCGGTCGGCATCTGGATGCCCTGCTCGGGCGGGAGGTACTCGTCGGCGGGCGTGCCGTCGAACGGATTGTTCGGGTCGAGCGGGGGCGCGGTCGGACCGGACGACTCCGCCGCGACCTCCGGGTCGACGACCGAGCCGCTCATCGTGCCGTAGAGCGATTTCGCCGCGAGCAGGCCGGCCGGGACGAGGAGCAGGATCACGATCAGCACGCCGATCATCTTCCGCCGCGGCTTGCGACGGACCGCGACCACGCGGTCCTGGCCGTGACGTGCTTCGGTGACCGCGGAGCGGCGGTACCGGAAACCAGGCTCGGTCGGCATCGACCTCGGCTCTCCGTTCGCTGTCGCTGACCCGGCCGCCCCGCCGGAGTGCTGTCAAAATAGGAGTATGCCCGAGGGAGATGTGGTCTTCCGGACCGCGGCCCGGTTGCACGCTGCTCTCGCCGGCCAACGGATCGTCAAGTCCGACCTGCGGCACCCGCGTCTCGCGCTGGTGGACCTGTCCGGACGCACGGTGACCGAGGCCGTGCCCCGGGGAAAGCACCTGCTGATCCGCGTCACCGGTGGGATCACGCTGCACAGCCACCTGAAGATGGACGGCAACTGGTGGATCTACCGGCCCGGTCAGCGCTGGCGCAGCCCGGGTCACCAGGTGCGGGTCGTGCTCACCACCGACGAGGTGGTCGCGGTCGGCTCCCGGCTGCACGACCTGGAAGTGATCTCGACCGACGACGAGTCGTCGCTGGTCGGGCACCTCGGGCCGGATCTGCTCGGGCCCGACTGGGACCCCGAGGAGGCGGTCCGGCGGCTACGGGCCACCCCGCGGCGGCCGATCGGCCTGGCCCTGCTCGACCAGCGCAATCTGGCCGGGATCGGCAACCTCTACCGGGCCGAGGTGCTGTTCCTCCGGGGCGTCCACCCGGAAACCCCGGCCGGCGACGTCGCGGACCTGCCCGCGATGGTGAACACGGCGCACCGCTTGCTGTTCGCGAACCGCGCGCGGGTCGAGCAGTCGACCACCGGTTCGCTCCTCCGCGGGCAGGAGCGGTACGCCTACGGGCGCCGCGGACGCCCGTGTCTGCGGTGCGGCACCCGCATCCGGTCCGGTCCGCTCGGCTCCGGCGCCGAAGGCACCGACGCCGAACGAACCGTCTTCTGGTGCCCGGCGTGCCAGCCCCTGCCCGACCCGCCGAAGGGGCCGGCCTGACGCCGTCGTCAGTGCTGGACGCCGCGCTCGCGGTTGGTGTCGTGGACGGTGTTGAGCCCGTACGACATACCGGCGAGGCGGTCGGCGGCTTCGGTGAGACGGGTGGAGAAGCTGTCTTCGCCGCCGCGGGCCACGGCGGCGACACACTCGGCCGCCGCGATCGTCAGCGACTCGTACGCGTCGACGCCCTCGACGAACCGGGAGACGAGTTCGTCCCGTGCCGCCAGGATCTGCGGGCGGGCCTCCGGCGTGGCGGACGGCAGCGTCCGCTCGATCAGTGAGAGCCGGCTGCCGAGGTCTTTCAGCGTCGCGTAGGCGGCGTCGGCCTCGGCCGGAAGGTCTCCCCGGTACGGTCCGAGCCGGTCGAGCATCTCCGGCAGGATCCGCGCGGCCTCGTTCAGCCGCCGGGCGGCGTCGAACGCCGGGGACGTCGCCGGGAGCACCACCCGGTGCGGGAAGTCGATCAGCGCGCCGATCCGCGGACCGAGCAGCGGGGTCAGCCGCTGCCCGATCGTCAGCTCACGCCGCCGCTCCGGTTCCGGCACCGGTGCCGCCGCCAGCTCGCGGTGGTCGCGCTTGCGCAGAATCGCCATCGCGGTGGCCCCACCGGCCGCGCCCGCCCAGAAGATGTCGGGCAGGCCCAGGCCGGCGTAGGGCACCGCCACCAGCGCCGAGCCGCCCAGCGTGGCGGCCCAGACGGTCCAGGTGCGGGCCTTGGTCTTGGCCTTCCGCAGGGCGCGGAGGTGCAGCGCCCGAGCGTCCGGCCCTCGGGATCCGATCATGGCCTACGCCGGCGGCCGCGGGCCGGAGGCCGCATCGGCGTCCCGCAGCTCCTTGAGACGCTGCTCCGCGAGCGGCAGCGACCCGTTGGACACGGCCGCGGGCGGCGTCGTCGTGGCGGCCGGGCCGACGGCGGGCGCCTGCTGGCCCTGCCCGAGCTGACCACCGGCCATGCTGGCCCGGATCTGGTCGAGCCGGGAGGCGCCGGCCATGTCGAGCGCGGACTTCTGGACCTCGAGCATCCGGCCCTCGACCGAGTTCTGGGCCAGCTCGGAGCGGCCCATCGCGGTCGCGTACCGGCTCTCGATCTTCTCCCGCACCTCGTCGAGGCTGGGGACGTTGCCGGAGGCGGTGAGCTGCGACATGCCCTGCAGCGAGTCGGCGACCCGCTCCTGCATCTTCGCCTGCTCGAGCTGATTGAGCAGCTGGGCCCGCTCGGCCAGGCGCTGCTGGAGGAGCATCGCGTTGCTGTCGACGGCCTGCTTCGCCTGCTGAGCGGCGGAGAGGGCCTGGTCGTGCAGCGTCTTGAGGTCTTCCAGCGACTGCTCGGCGGCGACCAGCTGGGTCGCGAACGCCGTCGCGGTGCTCTCGTACTGCGCGGCCTGCTGCTCGTTGCCCTCGGCGCGCGCCTTGTCGGCGAGTACCAGCGCCTGCCTGGCCGAGCTCTGCAGCTTCTCCACCTGCGTCATCTGGCGGGAGAGCTTGAGCTCGAGCTGGCGCTGGTTGCCGATGACGTTCGCGGCCTGCTCGACGAGCGCGCGATGCTGGTTCTTGGCGTCATCGATCGCCTGCTCGATCTGCACCTTGGGATCCGCGTGCGCGTCAACCGTGGCGCCGAGCGATGCCATGAAGTACTTCCAGGCCTTGATGATCGGGTTGGCCATCGGTGTCCTCAACTCCCTGTGGCGCGTGCGACCAGGCCGGAGCCGGCCGCGGCAGAGCCGGCCGGTTCACCAGTCGTGCTCGACCCTCGACATGCGGTGCGTTTCCCCTATCGTCTCAGGCTTGCGCACCATCGTCACCTGACCGCGACCAGGCTCAGGGTCAACCTCAGGGTAGGCGTCAGGGTCAGACCGTAGCCAGGGTTCGTAGCGGAAGGACCGCGGAGAGCAGTCTGGCGCTCGCCTCGGAGTCGTCCGGGTCGGGCCAGGCGAGATGGCTGGCCAGCCACCGGACGACCAGTTCGGCGCCGCGCGGGTCGCGGCCGCTCGCCGACAGCGCGTCGGCGGCGGCGGCGTGGGCGGCCCGCCGGCCCGGCGCGTCCGGGTGTGCCCCTACCAGGGCGGCGAGTGCGGCCGGGTCATCGTCGGCAACCCGACGCAACGCCGGGTGCGTGTCGAGCCGGATGGCGGCCACCGCGAGGGCGTCTTCCAGCGGCAGGCCGCGGCACTCGTCCGCGATCAGGACGACCTCGGCTTCGACCAGCGCGGCGAAAACCTCGTCCTTGTTCCGGAAATGGTTGTAGAGCGTGCCCTTGGCGATGCCGGCGGCCTGGGCGATATCGGTCATCGACGTCCGCCGGGTGCCGCGGTCGGCGATCAGCCGGACGGCCGCGTCGAGCAGGGACGCCCGGGTGCGCCCCATCGCGTTGCCGGCCCGGACCCGAGTGCCGCGCAGCAGCTCCCGGGAGCCCTCGTCGGGCCGACTCGGGCCACCGGAAACCGAGCCACCCGGGATGGGGCCACCCGGGATGGGGCCGCTCACGCGGCTGCGACGACCCGGTGCCGGGTGCGCGCGTCGAGGTGGCTGTCGAGGTGGTGGCCGTGGTCGAGGTGGACCTCGAGGCGGCTGGGACCGGTGCCGACGACCTCGAGCTCGGCGCCGTCGCCACCGACGGCTGCGCCGGTGAGGGCCGCGACCGGCTCGACCGCGTTGAGAACGCTCGCGCTGGCGGCAGGCGTGGTCTCGGCGACCTCGAGCGTGTCGCTCACGTCGCGCAGCACCTCGGAGAGCGGCACCCCGAGCGCGTCGCAGATCGACGACAGCAGCTCGGAGGAGGCCTCCTTCTGGCCGCGTTCGACCTCGGAGAGGTACCCGAGGCTGACTTTCGCAGCCGAGGAGACCTCACGAAGAGTGCGTCGCTGGGCGAGCCGCTGCGATCGCAGCGTGTCGCCGAGGATCCGGCGCAGCAGGACCATCAGGCACCCCTCTCGCGCAGCTGCCAGGGATCAGGCATGGGCTCACCGTACTCCGAGCGGCCAGCGTGAGGCACGGTGACGGGCCGTCGGGGCGTCCGCGTTTGCCGAGGGCGTAACCGGTCGCCGTTTACTCGTGCGTCGGCTAGGAGTGGGGTTCCGTCTGCATCAGCCATCAGCGTCGGTAACGTCCGGACGCTCCTACGGCTTCCCGTCGAGCCGTTCGGCCAGAAGCGCGAGCGCCGCGGAGACGGTGGCCGCGCGGATCGCCGGACGGTCGCCGGCCAGGTGCAGCGCCCGCACCGCCGGTGGCCCGGCCGGGCCGGCCACGCCGACGAAGACGGTGCCGGCCGGCTTGCCGTCCTGCGGGTCGGGCCCGGCCACGCCGGTGGTGCCGATCCCCCAGTCGGCCCCGCACCGCTGCGCCGTGCCCGCGGCCAGCGCGGCGGCGACCTCGGCCGCCACCGGCCCCAGCCGGTCGAGGAGGTCCGGATCGACGCCGACCAGCGCCGCCTTCAGGTCGGTCGCGTACGGCACCAGGCCGCCACGGAACACCCGGGAAGCGCCGGGAACGTCGACGAGGTGCGCGGCGAGCAGGCCACCGGTGAGCGACTCGGCGGTCGCGAGGGTCTCGCCGCGGGCACGAAGCGCCGCGAGGACACCGGCCGCGGTCGGCTCGGTCGGCGGGACCGGTGCGTGGGTCACTCGGCGGGCTCGCCGGCGGCGCGGCCCTTGCGTCGCAGCGCCACCGCCTGGACGACGTAGTCGGCGCCGGTCACGACCGTGAGAACGAACGCGGCGCCCATCAGGATCGCGCCGATCCAGTCGATCGGGCCGGTGATCGGGCACAGGTACCAGATGATGGCGATCACCTGCAGCAGCGTCTTGAGCTTTCCGCCGCGGCTGGCCGGGATCACGCCGTGCCGGAGCACCCCGAACCGCAGCGCGGTGATGCCCCACTCGCGGACCAGGATGATGACCGTGACCCACCACGGGAGCAGGTCGTACGCGGAGAGCCCGATCAACGCCGCCCCGGTGAGCGCCTTGTCGGCGATCGGGTCGGCGATCGCGCCGAACGGCGTGACGAGGTCACGGGCCCGGGCGATCCAGCCGTCCCAGTAGTCGGTGATCGACGCGATCAGGAACAATGCCGCGGTCGCGAGCAGCCAGCCCTGGTGCGTCCCGTCCGAGACGATCAACGCGGCGACGAACACCGGGACGAGGGCGATGCGCACCGCGGTGAGGACGTTCGCGATGTTCAGCAGCGGCGCCTGCCGCTTCGGCGCGGCTCCGGACGGCGTCGCGCCGGTCGCCACGTCGCTCATCCGCCGGTGCCGACGGCGGTGGGCTCCCGGACGTCGAACTCGGCTCCGAAGGCAGATCGGGCCTGATCGACGCCCACGCGGTCGATGACGCCGAGCACCTCGGCGTCCAGATCGACACCCAGACTGCCGGTCACCCGGGCCCGCACGAGGTCGCCCACGGCGAGACGGCCCAGCACCGGGCAGTCGCCGCGGAGCGTGACCGAACCGTCGACCTCGGGCGCCTGGTGCTCGCCGCGGCCCTCGGCCGAACCGTCCTCGTCGACCGACTCCACCAGAACCTCGACGAGCGTGCCGACGCGCTCCTCCGCGCGCTGCGCGGTGAGCTCCTCGGCCAGCCGGGAGATCCGGTCGAAACGGCGGGTGACCGTGTCGCGCCGGATCTTGTCGGGCAGTGTGGCGGCCTCGGTGCCGTCTTCGTCGGAGTAGCCGAAGACGCCGACGGCGTCGAGACGGCCCTCGGTGAGGAACCGGGTGAGCTCGGCGACGTCAGCCTTCGTCTCGCCCGGGAACCCGACGATGAAGTTCGACCGGACCCCGGCTTCCGGGGCGAGCTCGCGCGCGGTGGCGAGCAGTTCCAGGAAGCGCTCGGTCGAGCCGAACCGGCGCATCCGGCGCAACACCGGCTCGCTGGAGTGCTGGAACGAGAGGTCGAAGTACGCGGCGACGCCGGGCGTCTCGGCGATGACCTTCACCAGCGACGGCCGGGTCTCGGCCGGCTGCAGGTACGAGACCCGGACGCGGACGAGGCCGGGAATCGCGGCGAGCTCGGGCAACAGCGCCTCCAGCAGCCGGGGATCACCCAGGTCTTTGCCGTACGAGGACGAGTTCTCGCTGACCAGTACCACCTCGCGGACGCCCTGCGAGGCCAGCCAGCGTGCCTCCTCGACGATCTCGGTGGGGCGCCGGGAGACGAACGCACCGCGGAACGACGGGATCGCGCAGAACGCGCAGCGCCGGTCGCAGCCACTGGCCAGCTTGAGCGGCGCCACCGGGCCGCCCTCCAGGCGCCGCCGCAGAACGCGCGGGCCGGACGCGGGAGCCATGCCCTCCGGGAGGTCGGCGTGGCCGGGGATCGCGGTTTTCGAGGCGGACCGCTCCACCGGCGTGATCGGCAGCAGCGTACGCCGGTCGCGCGGGGTGTGCGCGGCCAGCTCCTCGCCCGCCAGCACCCGGTTGAGCCGGTCGGAGATGTTCGTGTAGTCGTCGAAGCCCAGCACGGCGTCGGCTTCGGGCAGCGCGGTGGCGAGCTCGTTGCCGTACCGCTCGGCCATGCATCCGGCGGCGACGACTTTCGCGCCGCTGCCGGAGGCCGCGAGCAGTGTGTCGACCGAGTCTTTCTTGGCTTGCTCGACGAACCCACAGGTATTGACGAGGACGACGTCCGCGTCCGAGGCGTCGACCAGTTCCCAGCCGTCACCGGCCAACCGGCCGGCGAGCTCTTCGGAGTCGACCTCGTTGCGAGCGCAGCCCAGCGTGACGAGGGCGACCCGTCGGTCGCCGGCATTCCGAGGCATGCGGCGAGCCTACCGGCACTCCGGAGCTTTCCTTACCGGACCGAGGGAGCCGGACACGTAGCGGGGGGAACCGATGTGCATCTACCGTGACAGAAGCCGCGTGCAGATTCACGGTTGAATGCCCACAAAACGGGCGAGGTCCGCGTACACAACGCCGGGTGACGCTCCTACGGCTTACAGTGTGTGGAGTATGTCCACGCACTCAGTGAGGTGCGCACATGGACCAGAACGTCACGACTACCCCGGTGACGCAGGTGACAGCGACGATGGACGCGTTTCGCAAGGAGTTGACGCGCCGTCGTGTCGAGGCCGGCTTATCGAAGAAGGCCCTCGCGCGCCGGATGTCGTTCGACCCGTCGTACGTCAGCCACATCGAGAGTGGCCGGCATCGACCGACGGAAGACTTCGCCCGCCGTGCGGACGACGTCCTCGGCTCGGGCGGCCGGCTGTGGCTGCTCTGGCGTGAATACGACCGCTCACGGCACGAGGCCGCCACCGGCCCGGCCGCGCCGACGTCGGCCACCGCGGCCGACCCGCACTCCGACCTGGTGGTCGAGCGCGAAGAGGCGTCCATGCGGTTCGACGGGCGCAACTACGTCATGACGATCCGCCGTCACCTGCACAACGTGGGCAGCAAGCCGGTCACGCTGTACTGGATCAAGATCTCCAGCGACGACGACTCCGAGTCCGCGCTCGACTGGGACACGATCGACCTGCAGGCGACCTGCGACGGCGAGCCGATGGACTGGCGAGTCGCGCAGGACCAGCCGACGGTGAAGCAGGTCTGGCTCCAGTTCCGCAACGGCGACTACGAGTTCCCGCTCTACCCGGGCGAGCGGACCTGGATCGAGTACTCCTACACGGTCGCCGAGGGCACCTGGGGGCACTGGTTCCAGCGCGCGATCCGGCTGCCCACCCGGTATCTCTCGGTGCGGCTGCGGTTCCCGGCGCACCTGGAGCCGCGGGTCTGGGGCACCGAGACGTCGATGACCGCCGACGGTGCTCCGCTGGCCGCGAACCCCCGGGTGAGCCACTCGTCCGAAGGTGAGGTCGAGTGGCTCTGGGAGGTGCCGCAGCCCCAGCTGAACGCTCGCTACCGCCTGCTCTGGCAGTTCCAGACCCGGGCCGAGCCCGAGCCGCGGTCCGGACGGGCGGTCGACCGTCCGGACCGGACCGAGCCCACCGACCGGAGTGACCACGGTGGGCGCTCAGCGGTACGGAGATCAGCCCTGAACCGGAGACGGCCGGCCGTGGTGCAGTGACCGGAGAAGGTCCAGGTCGACCGCTCCGATCCCGTCGGCGTTGAGGCAGGCGTTGGTGACGGGTGCCACGACGACGACCCGGCACCCGGCCGCCACCGCGCTGGCGACGCCGATCGCCGAGTCCTCCACCACCGCGCACGCCCCCGGGTCGACGCCCAGCAGGCGGGCGGCACGCAGGTACGGCTCGGGGCTGGGCTTGGGGGTCACCACGTCGTCGCCGCAGACGATCACGTCGAAGCGGCCGCGGTCGGTGGCCGCGATCGCGGCCTCGACGTGCTCACGCCCGGACGACGTCACCAGGCCGGTGAGCAGACCCGCGGCCCGGACGGTCCGGACGAGTTCGCGGGCCCCGTCGAACCAGGGCGGCGGCTCTTCGGCGAGAAGGGTGAGCGCCCGCTCCTGGAGCCAGGCGAGGTTACGGTCGAGATGGTCGTCCGGGAGGCCGAGCACTTCGTGGGCGATCAGCATCGCCTCGGCTGTGGCCAACCCGACACTGCGGACGAAGAACTCCGGCGGTAACTGACCGCCGTGGGTGGCGGCCAATTCGGCCATGGCCTGGTCCCACACGTCGTCGCTCGCGACCAGGGTGCCGTCCATATCGAACAACACGGCCCGTAACGCGACGTCATCCTGTGGGCTTTCCTCACTTCCCGGCAAGTGCGACACACCCCAGAGTGATTCGACACCTGGGCGGAGGCAATCGCTCAGATGCCCCATCGGCGTGAGAATGGATGAGTATTCCCGCCGGTAAGGCGGTTCCGGGGCGGTATCGCCCCGGTGGGGTGTCAGCGGGAATCGGGGTCGAAGCGCTAATCTGCGCTTCCGTGGCCTCTCTAGCAACTTCCGTCACAACGTTCACGCCTGTTGGCCCCGCTCGCTCCGCGTCCAGTGCGGACATGCGTGCGCTGGGGATCGCACAGGTGGAGGACGACCCCGGTCTGCAGTGCGCAGCCGACGGATTCGTGTTCCCGTTCGACGCCGCGCTCGCGACGGAAACCATGAATCAGCTCCGGGACGCGGTCCGGCGGATCCGTCTCGTCCATACGTTCAGTAAGGGCATGGGGCTCGCCGCTCCGCAGATCGGTGTACCGCGGCGGGCCGCGATCGTGTTCCCGGCCGGTTCCGACGAGGCGATCACGCTGGTGAACCCGCGGGTCGTCGACCAGTCCGCGACGCTCGACGTCCCGCGCTACGAGGGCTGCCTGAGCTTCTTCGACGTCCGGGGACGGGTGCGGCGTCCGCTCGCGCTCACGGTCGAGCACCAGCGCGAAGACGGCACGCTGGAACGGAGCACGTTCGGCGGCAGCGTCGGGCGTCTGGTGGCACACGAGATCGACCACCTCGACGGCCTTCTGTACTCGCATCTGCTGGAACCGGGCGAACGGCTCATTCCGGTGGCGGACTACCGGGGTACCGGGGTGGGGTGGCACTACTGACGGAGGCGTCCGGGACGAGCGGGACGACGTGCGGGAGCGTGGGCACCAGCAGCGAGGTGCCGAGCACGACCCGCTCCCAGCCGGTGAGCGGGAGGCCGGACCGATCGGCGAGCGCGACGATCTCCCGCCAGTTGCCGGTCCGGCCGTCGAGTGCGTCGCCGAGGAGCGCTTCGAGGCGGGTGGGGTGCGTCAACCGGCCGCGGATGCGGGCGACCGTGCCCGCCAGCGTGAGGTCGACGCGCTCCTGCTCGGACTCCAGCCCGACGGCGAGCTCCGCGGCGCGGTCGTCGGCCCGGTCGTCGCGGTGGAGGGCACGGTAGAGCGCGGCGCGTTCGGCCGCGGTGCAGCAGATCCCGATCTCGCGGACCAGATCCGCGGGTTCGTCGGCGCTGTGGACGAGGTTGAGCTGCTGGTTGAGCGTACCGAGGACGTAGCGGAGCTGGCCGGGGCGGCAGCGGGCCGGGTCCGACGAGCCCTTGACCCTGGTCAGCGCCGAACAGGCGGTCTCGGCCGGCGACCGGGAGGGGTCCGGCGCCCGCAGGAGGAGCACGAGCGAGTCGGTCGCGGACATGTAGAGATCGGCCATCTCCCGCCGGTCACGGGTCGCGGTGTTCCACTGGTACTGCCAGAACGCGCGCACCGCCCACCGGTTGACGCGGAACCGCTGGGCATAAACCACCCGCCATCCCCGCACGGACAGCCACTCCAATGCCGCCGACAGTTTCCGGCGCACCACGGCATCGGGTTTGAGCAGCGCAAATGCGTGCCGGTCGGCGATACCGAATGCATCGTTACCGGCAATCCGGAAAAGGTCTTCCCAGGAGTCGCGAAAATACGTGTCGACCGAATAGAGCTGACGCTTGACCGCCGAGTGAGCTAATCGGGCGTCCACCGGCCGGGGAATTGCAGCGGTGTCCAGTTGAATGATTTCCGGCTTCGCCGGGCGGACAAATTGGTCCGGCGCAGGCACCGTCCCCTCCAGACCGCTCGGCGGTCGCTCGACGTGCCCGGTGTCATCGTCCCAGTACAGCGCGCGGACGCAGGTTGCACCGGGGAGTCATACCGCAGCGATGCGTCCACACATTCGGGCAGCATCGGCTGTATTCGACCGCGGATGAAGTGCCGCTACCCCTCCACGGTAGCTTAGTTCTCCGGTAACGAGATACCGATTCGAAAGGTCGCATGCGGTGACCGAGCAAAATATCCCCGCAAAGCTCGTCGCACTGACGTCCGTTCGCGGCGTCGGATGTACCGGAGTCACTTTGCGCGCCATTTCCGAACTCGAAGAAATCGCGGATCAATCAGAACTCGTAACGCAGAGCATGCGTTTTCTGCGGCGCGAACTCTCCGGGTACGCGAGCCTCTGGCACCTCGAGCGGCGGCTGCGGTCGGGCGACCCGCGGGTGGAGCTGCCGCGCTTCGCGGCGCAGCTGGAGCACGACGCGGAAGCCGCCGTGAACACGGCCTACGAGCTGCTCTCCGGCCGCACCGGCGGGTTCCTGGCCGCCCCGAGCAGCGGAATCACCAAGCGGCTGCTGGCGCGCGTCGGTGCGGCGGAGATCGGGTCGTCCGCGGCCGTCACGCTCGACGGGCAGACCGGGCTCGCCGGGGCGGACGCGGTCGGGCCGACCGAGATCCTCAACATCGTCGGCACCCGGGAACTGGCCGGGCGCCTGCCCACCGTCATCGTCACGACGCCAGACCGGCTGGTGCCGCCGGACGTCTTCGAGACGCTCGGCTCCCCGCTCTTCGAGCGCATCCCACTGGACGCGTTCGACGCCGTGGTGGTCGGCGGCGAGGTCCTCACCCCGCGGGAGGCCGGTGCGCGAGCCGCCGCGATGGCGGCTCACCGGACCCCCTGACCGGCTCTACTCGTCCGGGACGCTGCCGCCGCGCAGGATCGTGATCACCGAATCGAGCTCGTCGGTTTTCACCAGGACGTCGCGGGCCTTCGAACCCTCGGAAGGACCCACGACACCGCGCGACTCCATCAGGTCCATCAGCCGCCCGGCCTTGGCGAACCCGACCCGCAGCTTGCGCTGGAGCATCGACGTCGACCCGAACTGGGTCGTCACGACCAGCTCCACCGCCTGGCACAGCAGCTCGAGGTCGTCGCCGATGTCTTCGTCGATGTCCTTCTTCGCCACGGTCGGCGCGGTGACGTCCTCACGGAACTCGGGATCGCGCTGCTCCTTGCAGAACTTGACGACGGCGGCGATCTCGGACTCGCTCACCCAGGCGCCCTGGATGCGGATCGGCTTGCTCGCCCCCATCGGGAGGAACAGCCCGTCACCGCGCCCGACGAGCTTCTCCGCGCCCGGCTGGTCGATGATGACCCGGGAGTCGGCCAGGCTCGAGGTCGAGAACGCCAGCCGCGACGGCACGTTGGCCTTGATCAGGCCCGTCACCACGTCCACCGACGGGCGCTGGGTGGCCAGCACCAGGTGGATGCCTGCCGCCCGCGCCAACTGCGTGATGCGGACGACGGCGTCTTCGACGTCGCGCGGCGCCACCATCATCAGGTCGGCCAGCTCGTCGACGATCACCAGCAGGTACGGGTACGGACGGTAGACCCGCTCGCTTCCCGGAGGAGCGACGATCCCGCCGTTCTTCACCTTCTTGTTGAAGTCGTCGATGTGCCGGACACCCGAGGCGGCCAGGTCCTCGTAGCGCATGTCCATTTCGCGCACGACCCACTGCAGGGCGTCCGCGGCCTTCTTCGCGTTCGTGATGATCGGCGTCACCAGGTGCGGGATGCCCTCGTAGAGCGTCAGCTCGACTCGCTTGGGGTCGATGAGCACCAGCCGCACCTCGTCCGGCGTGGCGCGGCTCAGGATCGACACGAGCAGCGTGTTGATGCACGAGCTCTTCCCGGCGCCGGTCGCGCCGGCGACCAGGATGTGCGGCATCTTCGCGAGGTTCGCGACGACGAAGCCACCCTCGATGTCCTTGCCGAGCGCCGCCAGCATCGGGTGCTCGTCGGACGTCGCGGCGTGCGACCGCAGGACGTCGCCGAGCGACACGTTCTCGCGGTCGGTGTTCGGGATCTCGACGCCGACCGCGGACTTGCCCGGGATCGGGCTGATGATCCGGACGTCGGGCGACTTCACCGCGTAGGCGATGTTGCGGGACAGCTGCGTGATCCGCTCGACCTTGACCGCCGGGCCGAGCTCGATCTCGTACCGCGTCACGGTCGGCCCGCGGGTGAAGCCGGTGACCGCGGCGTCCACGTCGAACTGTTCGAAGACGCCGGTCAACGCGGCGATCACGGTGTCGTTCGCGCGGCTGCGGGTCTTCGCCGGCGGGCCGGACGCGAGCAGGTTGGGCGGCGGCAGCTTGTAGTCGCCCTCGGTCGCGGTGAGCGCGAGCTGCTCGGCACGGGTCGGTGCCGGCGTGTGCTCGGGCGCGGGCTTCGGCGGCGTGGCCGGGATGTCGGACGGCGACGCGCGTCGCACGCCGGGCCGCGGGCCGGGTACGCCGGCGGCCGGAACGCTCTCGGGCCCGGAGCGCCGGATCGCGCCGGTCTCCTCGGGGTCGCCGGCCGGGCCGTTGTCGGGCGTGATGCCCTCGGGCGTCCGGCGGCGCCGGCGTGGCCTCGGCGCCGCGGCGATCGCGTCGTCGACGACGTCGAGCCCGGCGTCCTCGTCGTCCTCCTCCGGCAGCACGCGAACCCGGCCCTGGGTGAGGCCCCAGAGCTGGTCGAGCCGCGCCGGGATCGCCGCGATCGGCGTCGCGGTCACGACCAGGACTCCGAACAGGACGACCAGGACCAGGATCGGGATCGCCACCCAGGCGGTGACCGCGGCGACCAGTGGACCGGCCGCGAACCGCCCGATCACTCCCCCGGCGTGCGTCCAGGTGTCGGGGTTCTTCGCGTCACCGGCTCCGAGGTGGAACAGGCCCAGTAAACCGAGGATGAGCGCCGACCATCCGACGAGCATGCGGCCCCGGTGTTCCGGGTCGGCAGGCGTCCGCATCATCCGGACGGCGGCCGCTCCGAACAGGACCGGGAGCGCGACGGCGAGGGAGCCGAACAGCCAGCGGACGGCCATCCGGGTCAGTTCACCGGTGGGGCCACCCGCGTCGAACCAGAGCGCGGCGGCCGCGACGATCCCGAGTGCCAGGACCAGCAGACCGGCACCGTCGCGCCGGTGCTCGGGCGGCAAGTCTCGCGCGCTCGAGGCCTGACGCCCGGCCGCGCGGACGCCACCCCCGACGCCACGGGCCAGGAGCAGCCAGGCGTTGACGAACACCTGGGTCGGGCCGGGAACGCGGGACGGAGGAGCCTTGCGAGCGGGGGCGCGCTTGGTGGCTTTGGCGCCGGCTTTGCGGGGGGTGGCCTTCGATCCGGCGGCCTTGGCCGCGGTGGCCTTGCGCGGAGCAGCCTTCTTCGCGGGCCCGTTCCTGCTTCCGGACACACGAGAACCACCACCAGGCATGTAACAACCGTATCGTGCCGACACTCGTCCCTCGGGCTGCCGCGCCGCGCCCGGAACGATTACTGGTTGTACGACCGTTGTTCCCTGGGAGAGGAATGCTCGCCACCCGGAAGACTCTGCCACCAGGAAAGGACAGCGATGGCGTCCATCATGAACCGTCTCCGCGCGTTTGCCCGGACCCCGAAGGGACAACGCCTGATCGCTCAGGCCCAGCGGGAGATGGCAAAGCCCTCCAACCAGCAGAAGCTCCGTAAGCTTTCCAACCGGTTGAAGGGCCGCCGCTACTAGCGGTTCTCAGACCTCGAGGACCGTTGGCACGATCATCGGGCGGCGCCGATAGGTGTCGGACACCCAGCGCCCCACGGTTCGCCGCACGGTCTGCTGGAGCTGCCGCGGTTCGATGACCCCATCGGCCGCGGCGGCGTCCAGCGCCTGCTCGATCAGCGGAAGCACCGGGTCGAACGACGACGGGTCGTCGGCGAAGCCGCGGGCCGCGACGAACGGGCCACCGACCACCTTGCCGGTCGCCTCGTCGACCACCACCGTCACCGCGATGAAGCCCTCGTCGCCGAGGATCCGCCGCTCGGTCAGCGCGGCCTCGCCGACGTCGCCGACCGCCAGGCCGTCCACGTAGACGTAGTGGTTGTCGACGTGCCCGGTGATCTTCGCGACGCCGTCGACCAGGTCGACGACGTCCCCGTCAGCGCAGAGCACGATGCGGTTGGCCGGCACGCCGGTCTTGGCTCCGAGCCGGGCGTGCGCCTGCAGGTGCCGCCACTCGCCGTGCACCGGCATGAAGTTGCGCGGCTTGACCGCGTTGAGCAGGTACAACAGCTCACCGGCCGGCGCATGCCCGGAGACGTGGACCTTCGCGATCTCCTTGTGGATGACGTTGGCTCCCCAGCGGGCGAGCCCGTTGATGACCCGGTAGACCGCACTCTCGTTACCGGGAACCAGCGAAGACGCCAGGATGATCGTATCGCCGGGTTCGATCGTGATGTGCCGGTGGTCGCGGGAGGCCATGCGGCCCAGGGCGCTCATCGGTTCGCCCTGGGACCCGGTCGACATGAAGACGACCTGGGTCGGCGGCAGGTTGGACGCGTCGTCGAGCGACACGACCAGCCCCTCGGGGATGCGGAGCAACTTGAGGTCGCGCGCGACGCCCATGTTGCGGACCATCGAGCGTCCGACGAACGCGACCTTCCGGCCGTGCGCCTGGGCGGCGTCCAGCACCTGCTGGACGCGATGCACGTGCGACGCGAAGCTCGCCACGATGATGCGCTTGGTCGCGGCCCGGAACAGGTCGTCGAGCACCGGCCCGATTTCCCGCTCCGACGTCACGAAGCCCGGCACCTCGGCGTTCGTCGAGTCGGACAGCAGCAGGTCGACGCCCTCCCGGCCGAGGCGGAAGAAGCCGCCGAGGTCGGTGAGCCGGCCGTCGAGCGGCAGCTGGTCCATCTTGAAGTCACCAGTGTGCAGCACCGTGCCGGCCTGCGTGCGGATCGCGACCGCGAGCGCGTCCGGAATCGAGTGGTTGACCGCGAAGAACTCGCAGCCGAACGGGCCGAGCTGCTCGGCCTGGCCTTCACGGACGGTCAGGCTGTACGGCTCGATGCGGTGCTCACGCAGCTTCGCCTCGATCAGCGCCAGCGTGAACCGCGAACCGACCAGCGGGATGTCGGGCTTGAGCCGCAGGAGATACGGAACACCACCGATGTGGTCTTCGTGCCCGTGCGTGAGGACGATCGCCTCGATGTCGTTCAGCCGGTCGGCGATCGGCGTGAAGTCGGGCAGGATCAGGTCGACGCCGGGCTGATCGGCCTCCGGGAACAGCACACCGCAGTCGACGACGAGCAGCCGCCCGTCGGACTCGAACACCGTCATGTTCCGGCCGATCGCGCCGAGACCGCCGAGCGGCAGTACGCGCAACCCTCCCGCCGGTAGCGGTGGTGGCGGGCCCAGCTCCGCGGCGGACGCGGACGGTGGGGTGGTCATGCAGCCTCCTTGCCGAGCTCGACACCGCCACGGGCGAGGTCGGCCCGGAGTGTTTCGATTTGCTCAGGGGTGGCGTCTACCAGCGGCGATCGAACCGATCCGCCGGGCAGGCCGAGGATGTTGTAGGCGGCCTTCGTCAGAATCGCGGCCTGGGTGCGGAACACCCCGACGTCGACCGGCAGCATCGCGTGGTGCAACGCCGTGGCGGTCGCGACGTCGCCGCGCTCGAACGCGTCGATCATCTCGCGGATGCGGCGGGCCACCAGATGACCGGTGACGCTCACGACGCCGACCGCGCCGATCGACAGCAGCGGCAGCGTGAGGACGTCGTCGCCGCTGTAGTACGCGAGGTCGGACCCGGCCAGCACCTCGGCGCTCGCGGCCAGGTCGCCCTTCGCGTCCTTCACCGCCACCACGCGCGGGTGCTGCGCGAGCTCGATCAGCGTCTCGGTCGCGAACGCGACCCCGGTGCGGTGCGGGATGTCGTACAGCATCACCGGCAGGTCACTCGCGTCCGCGAGCGTCCGGACGTGCCGGACCAGACCCGCCTGCGGCGGCTTGTTGTAGTACGGAGAAACGATGAGGACGCCATCCGCCCCGGCCTTCTCGGCCGTGCGGACGAGCTCGATCGAGTGGTGGGTGTCGTTGTTGCCGGCCCCGGCCACGATCGTCGCGCGATCACCGACGGCCTCGATGACGGCCCGGAGCACCGATTCCTTCTCGGCGTCGGTCATCGTCGGGGCCTCGCCGGTGGTGCCGTTGACGATCAGGCCGTCGTTGCCGCCCACGTCGACCAGGTGCTCGGCGACCTTCTGGGCGCCTTTCAGATCGAGCGACCCGTCCGCCGCGAACGGCGTGACCATGGCGGTGAGAACGCGGCCGAACGGCCGCCGTGGATCGGCGCTCATGCTGCTCACGCTACCGTCCCGGCGGCCGTACTGCGTCGGGGGACTCAGCCCTCCGTGACCAGTGGGCTGGTTGCAACTTCTGTGCCGTCAGGGAGAGCGTCGATCGTGAAGTCGGCAAACGCGTTCGCGGCGATCCGCTGCAGTTCGCGCAGACACGCCACGGCGAGCGCGCGGATCTCGACGTCGGCGTGCTCGGTGGCCCGCATCGCGATGAAGTGCCGCCAGGCGCGGTAATTGCCGGTGACGACGATCCGGGTCTCGGTGGCGTTCGGGAGCACGGCCCGGGCGGCCTGGCGGGCCTGCTTGCGGGCCAGCGTGCGGTTGGTGGCGCCTTCCTCGGCGAACTTCTTCTCGAGGCCCTCGAGCAGCGTCGTGTAGGCCGCGACACTGGCCTCGGCGGCCTGGGCGAACGCCTCGTGCAGCTCGGGGTCGTTCTTGATGATGTCGGGCTCGACCATGGCCGCGTCGCGCTCGGGGACGTAGCGCTGGGAGAGCTGCGAGTACGAGAAGTGCCGGTGACGGATCAGCTCGTGGGTGAGCGACCGGGAGACGCCGGTGAGGTAGAACGTGACGCTGCCGTGCTCGAGCACCGAGAGATGGCCCACGTCGAGGATGTGGCGCAGGTACCCGGCGTTCGTCGCGGTGGCCGGATTGGGCTTGCTCCAGGACTGGTAGCACGCGCGGCCCGCGAATTCCGCGAGTGCTTCCCCGCCGTCGGCGTCGGTCTCCCAGGGGACGTCGGCCGGCGGTTCGAAGTGCGTCCAGGCGATCGCGCGGACAGACAGGGGCACGATCTCGGCCACAGGGGGTCTCCTTGCTGCGTTTTGGGGCGGGGTGCGCAGGTCAGGATACGAAGAACCAGTCGAATGGGGCCCACGGGAGGTTGCGCAACACGGCGAAAACCACCCAGAAAAGGAGGTATCCGAAGACCGCGATCAGCGGGATGCGCTTGCTCGGCAGCGTGATGCCGGCGACCCGCTTCGCCGTCCAGACGATGTAGGCCCAGGCGAGGATCGGAACCGCCACCAGCGCGACGATGTGGAATCGTGCGGCCTGCGCGATGTTGCCGTGCAGCAGGTACCAGACCATGCGGGTGCCGCCGCAGCCCGGGCAGTCGAGCCCGGTGAGCAGCTTGAACGCGCACGGGCCGAGCGGATCCAGCTGACTGTCGGTCGGGTCGTTCTGCAGCACGTACGTGCAGGCGGCGCCGACGCACCCGAGGACCGCCAGCGGCGCGAGCCACGAAGGCCTGGTCCAGGCGGCGTGGATGATCCGCTCGAAGCGGTTCGCCGGCACGTACGACCAAGTCTGGTCGTGCTCGTGGGTGCCGCTCTCGGGGTGTGGGACGGGTCCACCGGCCGCTGCCAGCGGCCCGGGCGCTCCAGCCTGCTCGAGCATCCGTTCTCCTCCGATCGCTCTGACGCGACGATACACGCGGCCCGCGAGACCCGACCGGCCGTCGTCGCCCTCCGGACAACAAGGGCAGCCGACCCGGCCCGGCGCGGCTCAGCCCGGCGCGGCTCAGCCCGGCGCAAGCGGCGGGCGACCGGCTGCTCCATGCGGTCAGCGGCCCGGCACGGCCAGCGGTCGGGTACGGCGAGCAGTCCGACGCTGCGGGCGCCCGACCGCGGGAACCCGATCTGGAGGCCCGCCTCAGGAAGCCGCAGGAGCCGGCGCGAAGTGACCGACGCGCAGCCCCCGCGGGTGCCACGCGACACCCCGGGACCAGGCTAAACAGGCCGCCTCCCGGCCCACCCCGGCCCGGCCCACGCGGCCCACGCGGCCCGGCCAGCCCCGGCCTACGCAGCCCGGCTCACGCGCGGCCCGGGCTCACGCGGCCCGGCCCACCCCAGCCGGCCCACCCCGGCCCGGCCCGGCCGACGCGCTCGGCCCGGCCGACGCGCTCGGCCCGGCCGACGCGCCCGGCCCTCCCCACCCAGCCCCCCGCGCTCACCGTGGGGGAGCCGATCAGGGAGCCAGTAGGGCTGACGTGAGCGGAGCGGCCAGATCGCCGTTCTGGACTACCTCCACCGCGTCGAGACCGAGCCATTCCGCCAGCGCTCGTAGCTCTCCGGCCAGTGCGTCCGCGGCGTCGGCGGCGAACTGCCTGCGGCGGGCGGCCGCGCCCGAGGTCGAGGCGCTCCGACCGGCTGGAGCCTCGCCGGGCGGCGCGAGAGGTCCGGGGCGGACGACGGGCTCGCCGAAGGCGCCCTGGACGCGGAGGACGCCGGCCGCGCGGTCGGCTTTGAGGTCTACCCGGCCGACGAGCTGACCGCGGAACAGGAACGGCAGGACGTAGTAGCCGTGCACCCGCTGGGCCGCGGGCGTGTAGATCTCCAGCCGGTACCGGAAACCGAACATCCGCTCGGTCCGCGGCCGGAACCACACCAGCGAGTCGAACGGCGAGAGCAGCGCCGTCGCCCCCACGCGGCGCGGGATGCGCGCGCCGGCGGCCAGGTAGGCGACGTCACGCCAGCCCTCGACCTGGACCGGGATCAGCGCGCCCTCCTCGACCAGCTCGGCGACGGCGGGCTTGGACTGGTGGGGTTTGAGCCGGTAGTAGTCGCGCAGATCGGGCTCGGTCGCCACGCCCAGGCAGCGGGCCGAGAGACGGATCAGCTCGCGGAACGCGGTCGGCCGGTCGGGCGTCGGAGTGGCGAGGACGTCGGGCGGCAGGACGCGCTCGGTGACGTCGTAGCGGCGCTCGAAGTTCCGCCGGTCGACGGTGCTGACCTCGCCGGCCCAGAACAGGTACTCCAGCGCGAGCTTGCTCTCCCGCCAATCCCACCACGGGCCCGATCGCGGCGCTCGCGGCCCGTTCTCGGCCTCGAGCTGCCCCGCCGTCATCGGCCCGCGTTCCTCGAGCGTCGACTTCACCTTGGCGACGAGCCCGGGGTTCTCGGCGGCGATGCGCCGCATGCCGCCCCAGGCTTTCTCGTGCGCGTCTTCCATCCGCCAGCGCAGTAGCGGCTGGACCTCGACCGGGAGCAGCGAGGCCTCGTGCGCCCAGTACTCGAAGACGCGGCGGGGCTGCCGGTAGGCGAGCTTCTCGAGCTGCTCGGGCGGGTAGGCGCCGAGGCGGCTGAAGAGCGGTAGGTAGTGCGAGCGGACGAGGACGTTCACCGAGTCGATCTGGAACAGCCCCACCCGATCGAGCACCCGGCGCACGGCCCGGCCCCCGGGCACACCGGCCGGGGGCGGATCGGCGAAGCCCTGCGCGGCCAGCGCGGCCCGGCGTGCGTCGGCCGCGGACAGGCTTTCCGGCGTTCTCTCCACGTCGCCCAGTCTGCCCGCCCCCTCCGACAGAACCGGCCGCCCGTAGGCTGCGCGCCATGGTCGATGCGTTTGTCCGACCGGCGAAGCCGGACGATGCCGTTGCCGTCGCACGGGTCCAGCTCACCACTTGGCGCACCGCGTATGCGCAGGTCGTTCCGGTCGCCGTACTCGACGCGCTGGACGAGGACGAGGTGGCGGCGCAGTGGCGGTCGGCCATCCTCGAGCCGCCGACCCCACGGCACCACGTGCTGGTCGCCTACGAGGGCGACACCACGGTCGGGTTCGCCGCGACCGGCCCGGCCACCGGCGAGGACCTGGTCGGTCCCGGCTACGCCTCCGAAGAAACCCCCACCCCGGCCACCCCCGATAACCCGCCGACCCCGCCCGCCCCCGAAGACCCGGCCGACTGGGACGCCACCACACTCGTCGTCAGCGCGCTACTGGTCGAACCCCGCTGGGGACGACGCGGCCACGGCAGCCGCTTGCTCGCTGCCGTGGCCGATGTCGGTCGGGCCGACGGGTTCACCCGCGCCGTGATCTGGTCACTCGACGCCGATCAGGCCACCCGCTCGTTGCTGGAATCCACCGGCTGGGCCCCCGACGGCGTAGGCCGGGTCCTCGACATGAACGGCGTCGACGTCCCCGAACTCCGCCTGGTCACCGAACTCGACCAGAGCTGAACCAAGGCCCGGGCACCAGGCCCGAGCACGCTCACCCGAACAGGTCGTCGAACAGGGACTTCTTGCGGCGGTGCCCCCGGTGACGCCGGTGGCCGTGATGGCCGTACGCGCCGTAAGACCCGTGGGAGCCGGGCGATCCGTGGCTCGTCGGGTAAGCGGGCTGGCCGTACGCGGGCTGGCCGTAGCCGGGCGCCGCCGGCGGATACCCCGGAGCACCGTGCGACGGGTACTGCGGCGCGGCGCCGTGCGACGGGTACCCCGGCGTCGGCGGAGCCTGATGCGACTGCTGCCCACCGCGACCGTACTTGTCTTCCGCGTCGACGAGCCGCTCGAGCTCACCCCGGTCGAGGAAGATCCCCCGGCACTCACTGCACTGATCGATCGTGACGCCGGCCCGTTCGTACTGTCGCATCGGTGCCTGGCACTTCGGACAGATCATGGTCACCGCAGGAACCTCCTGGTCGGTCTCGCTGGCGTCTGTTCCCCGGTCAACGCCCGAACACTGTGACCGGTTCCCTACCGATTCTGCCCGGTACGCGCATCCCCGGACGTCACTCCACCCGTGCCGTGCAGCGCAATCGCCTTCCGGAGCGCCGAGCGGGCCCGGCGACGGTCACCGGCGTCGTCGTAGGCGAGGCTGAGCCGGAACCAGCGACGCCAGTCCTCCGGGTCGGCCTCCACTTCGGTCCTGCGCTCCTGGAACCGCTCGTCCGCGGCCTCCCGCACCGGGCGGCCGGACGGACGGCGGGGCAGGTCGTCGACCGGCAGACCGCCCTCGGCCGCGAGTTCGTCGGCCAGCCGCTGCGCGTCGCGTCCGAACCGGATCTCGAGCCAGACCAGCCACCCGCCCAGCACCGGCAGCGCGAACATCGCCGCGCCGAGCCCGACCAGCACCAGGTCTCCGGTACGCACCAGGACGATCGCGCGGTCGATCGCCAGCAGCAGGTACACCGCCAGCACCGCGACCAGTACGGCCACGGTCAGTTTGATCCTCACGTGTCGAGGAACGGATCGAGCCCGACCGTCAGCCCCGGCCGGTCGACCACGCCCCGCACCGCGAGCAGCACGCCGGGCATGAACGACGCCCGGTCGAACGAGTCGTGGCGGACGGTCAGCGTCTCCCCCGCCGCGCCGAACAGCACCTCCTGGTGCGCGACCAGCCCGCGGGCCCGGACCGAGTGCACCGGGATCCCGTCGATCGACGCCCCGCGTGCACCGGCGATCTGGTCCGTCGTCGCGTCCGGCACCGGGCCGAGGCCCGCCGCCGCGCGCGCCGCGGCGATCCGCTCCGCGGTCAGCCGAGCCGTTCCGCTCGGCGCGTCGACCTTCTGCGGGTGGTGCATCTCGACGATCTCGACCGACTCGAAGTAGCGGGCCGCGGTCTCCGCGAACCGCATCATCAACACCGCGCCGAGCGCGAAGTTCGGCACCACCGCCACCCCCACCCCCGGGGCGGACGCCAGCAGGCCGCGCAGCGTCTCGAGGCGGTCGGGCGTGAACCCGGTCGTGCCGGTCACCACGTGCAGACCACGCTCGACGCACCACTGGACGTTGTGCATCACGACGTCGGGCCGGGTGAACTCGACCACGACCTGAGCGCCGGCCTCGGCGAGCGCGTCGAGCGGGTCCGAGGATCCGATCGAAGCCACCAGCTCCAGATCGGAGGCGGCGCCGACCGCGCGCACCGTCTCGGCACCCATCCGTCCCTGCGCACCGATCACGCCGACCCGTGTCGCTCCCACGTCTACGCCCGTCCCTCCGGAGAACTGGTGACCCGTCGTGCGGCCCACGCGGGCCCGGTGGAACCGCCGCGCAGGTCGAACCCCTCGAAGTCGCTCTCGGCGAACGGCCCGACGACGCCGAGCGAGAGCGGACCGCGGAACAACTCGGCGGACAGCGCCCGGATGTCGTCCGGGGTGACCGCGTCGATGCGGGCGAGCACGTCGTCGATCGAGAGGATGTCGCCGTAGACCAGTTCGGCCTTGCCGATCCGGCTCATCCGGGAGCCGGTGTCCTCCAGGCCGAGCACGGTCGCGCCGCGCAGCATGCCCTTGCCCCGGCTGACCTCCTCGTCGGTGAGACCGGCCGCGGCCACGCGGTCGAGTTCGATCCGCATCAACTCGAGGACGTCGTGCGCCCGCGCCGGGGTGCACCCGGCGTAGACCGCGAACAGTCCGGCGTCGGCGTACTGGGTGTCGTAGGAGTAGACCGAGTAGGCCAGGCCCCGCTGCTCGCGGATCTCCTGGAACAACCGGCTGCTCATGCCACCGCCGAGAGCCTGGTCGAGGACGCCGAGCGCGAACCGCCGCTCGTCGTGCCGGTCCAGCGCCGGGACACCGAGCACCAGGTGCGCCTGCTCGGTCTCCTTCGCCCGCACGGCCAGCGCCGGCCGCTCGGGACGCACCGCCGGGCCCCGCCGGGGCGCGCTCGGCTCCGCGTCGGGGCCGCCGGCGAACGCCGCCGACACCAGCCGGACGACCTCGTCGTGATCGAGGTTTCCGGCCGCGGACACGACGAGTTGCGGCGGCGTGTAGCGACGCCGGTAGAAGCCGGCCACCTGGTCGCGTTTCATCGCGGTGATCGACTCGGTCGTGCCGATCACCGGCCGCCCGAGCGGGTGGTCTCCGTAGAGGCCGGTCGTGAACAGATCGTGGACGACGTCACCGGGCTCGTCGTCGTGCATCGCGATCTCTTCCAGGATCACCTGCCGCTCGACCTCCAGGTCGGACGACGTCACCTGGGACGACGTGAGCATGTCGCAGACGACGTCCACGGCCAGCGGAAGATCGCGGTCGAGCACCCGCGCGTAATAGCAGGTGTATTCCTTCGCGGTGAACGCGTTGGTGTCGCCGCCCACGGCCTCGATCTCGGCCGAGATGTCCCAGGCACTCCGCCGGCGGGTGCCCTTGAACAGCAGGTGCTCGAGAAAGTGCGAGGCACCGGCCAGCCGGGGCGTCTCGTCCCGGCTGCCGATGCCCACCCAGACGCCGAACGAGACGCTGCGCACTGCCGGCAGCGCCTCGGTCACGACCCGGAGGCCGTTCGGCAGAACGGTACGGCGGACGGTGCCGCCGTACCGTTCTTCGCGGGAGCCAGACGTCACGCAGGCGTCTCAGCCGGTGCGGCCTCGGCGGCCGGAGCAGCCGCGGCGGCCGCCTCGTCCTTCACCGGCACGAGGCTGATCTTGCCGCGGGCGTCGATGTCGGTGATCTCGACCTGGATCTTGTCGCCGACCTTGACGACGTCTTCCACCTTGCCGATCCGCTTCCCGTTGCCGAGCTTCGAGATGTGGACCAGGCCGTCCTTGCCCGGGACCAGCGAGACGAACGCCCCGAACGCGGCGGTCTTGACGACCGTGCCGAGGTAACGCTCGCCGATCTTCGGCATCGTCGGGTTCGCGATCGCGTTGATGCGGTCGACCGCGGCCTGGGCCGACGGACCGTCGGACGCACCGACGTAGATCGTGCCGTCGTCCTCGATCGTGATGTCGGCGCCGGTGTCGTCCTGGATCGAGTTGATCATCTGGCCCTTGGGGCCGATGACCGCGCCGATCTTGTCGACCGGGATCGTCACCGTGGTGACGCGCGGCGCGAACGGGCTCATCTCGTCCGGACCGTCGATCGCCTCGGCCATCACCTCGAGGATGGTCAGCCGGGCGTCCTTGGCCTGGGTGAGCGCGCCCGCGAGCACCTCGGACGGGATGCCGTCGAGCTTGGTGTCGAGCTGCAGCGCGGTGACGAACTCCTTGGTGCCGGCGACCTTGAAGTCCATGTCGCCGTAGGCGTCTTCGGCACCGAGGATGTCGGTCAGCGCGACGTACTCGGTCTTCCCGTCGACCGTGTCGCTGATCAGGCCCATCGCGATGCCCGCGACCGGCGCCTTCAGCGGCACACCGGCGTTGAGCAGCGACATCGTCGAGGCGCAGACCGAGCCCATCGACGTCGAGCCGTTCGAGCCCAGCGCCTCGGAGACCTGCCGGATCGCGTAGGGGAACTCCTCGCGCGAGGGCAGCACCGGCACCAGCGCCCGCTCGGCCAGCGCGCCGTGACCGATCTCGCGGCGCTTCGGCGAGCCCACCCGGCCGGTCTCACCGGTCGAGTACGGCGGGAAGTTGTAGTTGTGCATGTACCGCTTGCGCGTCTCGGGCGCGAGCGTGTCGAGCTGCTGCTCCATCCGGAGCATGTTCAGCGTCGTGACGCCGAGGATCTGCGTCTCGCCGCGCTCGAACAGCGCCGAGCCGTGCACCCGCGGCAGGATCTCGACCTCGGCCGAGAGCGTCCGGATGTCGGTGAGGCCACGACCGTCGATGCGGACCTTGTCACGCAGGACGCGCTGGCGGATCAGCTTCTTGGTGAGCGCCTTGAGCGCGCCGCCGATCTCCTTCTCGCGACCCTCGAACTTCGCGCCGACCCGCTCGACGGCCAGGCTCTTGACCCGGTCGAGCTCGGTCTCGCGCTCCTGCTTCGGGGCGATCCGCAGCGCGGCGTCCAGCTCGGTGCCGACCGCGTCGGAGACGGCCTCGAAGACGTCGTCCTGGTAGTCGAGGAAGACCGGGAACTCGCCGGTCGGCTTCGCGGCCTTGGCGGCCACCTCGGCCTGCGCCTCGACCAGGCTGCGGATGGCCGGCTTGGCGGCCTCCAGACCGGCGGCGACCACGTCTTCGGTGGGCGCCGGAGCGCCGCCCGCGATCAGCGCGACCGTGTCGGCGGTGGCCTCGGCCTCGACCATCATGATCGCGACCTCGCCCGCCTCGGTGACCCGGCCGGCGACGACCATGTCGAAGGTCGCGGTGGCGAGCTCGGTGTGCGTCGGGAACGCGATCCAGTCGCCGCCGACGTACGCCATCCGGGTGGCGCCGATCGGGCCGTTGAACGGCAGGCCGGCGAGCTGGGTGGAGAGCGACGCGGCGTTGATCGCGACAACGTCGTAGAGCGTGTCGGGGTCGAGCGACATGACCGTCACGACGACCTGGACCTCGTTGCGCAGGCCCTTGACGAACGTCGGGCGCAGCGGACGGTCGATCAGACGGCAGGTGAGGATGGCGTCCTCGCTGGGACGGCCCTCGCGCCGGAAGAACGAGCCCGGGATGCGGCCCGCGGCGTACATCCGCTCCTCGACGTCGACCGTGAGCGGGAAGAAGTCGAAGTGCTCCTTCGGGCTCTTGGACGCCGTGGTGGCCGACAGCACGAGCGTGTCACCGAGCTGAGCGGTGACCGAACCGGCGGCCTGGCGGGCGAACCGACCGGTGCTGAACCGGATCTCGCGCGACGGGTGGTTGCCGTTGTCGATGGTCGCGACGACCTCGGTCACGGTGTGTTCTGACATGTAGTTGGATCCTCCTGGTTTGTGTACCAGGCGATACGGAGGACCCGAGCGGCATCATCTGTGCCGGTCTTCGATCGAACCGACTTGTGACCCGAGGTCACAAGTGGGTACTACCGAGGACCGGCCGGCACGCGCGGGAATCCGCGACTCGTCCGGTACTCCTAGTACGAATTCGGGGAGCGACCCCGGTGGGTCGCTCCCCGTGCCGACGTCAGCGGCGCAGGCCGAGGCGCTCGATGAGCGTCCGGTAGCGACCGATTTCGGTCTTGGCCAGGTAGTTCAGCAGCCGGCGGCGACGGCCGACCAGCAGCAGCAGACCACGACGGCTGTGGTGGTCGTGCTTGTGGGCCTTCATGTGCTCGGTCAGGTCGTTGATGCGCCGGGAAAGCAGCGCAACCTGGACCTCCGGGGAGCCGGTGTCGTTCTCCACCGTCGAGTACTCGGCGATGATCTGCTTCTTCACGTCTGCGGCGAGCGCCACTGACTCTCCTGAATCTGTTCGGTGTGGCCCCCGGTCGTTGTCACGGAGGCAGCGTGCACACCGCCGGATACACCCGGCGTCAAGTCCACGCTACCAGCCCGGGTGTTTAACGACGAATCTGCCCGCGGCCGCGTCGCGCCGGCACGCGCCCCGCAAACCGTGGCTAGCCACCCAGCAGGAGGTCTCGCACCCGGGCGACGTCGGCGTCCATCTGGGTGATCAGCGCGTCGACGGACGAGAACGCGATCGTCGGACGGAGGTTGACCGCGAAGTCGACCGCCACCGCCTCGTCGTAGATGTCTTCGTCGAAGTCGAGGATGAACGCCTCGACCCGGCGGGCGCGCTCACCGGCGAACGTCGGATTCGTGCCGATGCTGATCGCCGCGGGCAGCGGTGTCTCGGCGTCGCCGGCCTTGCGGGCCGGGTCACGGATCAGCCAACCGGCGTACACGCCGTCGGCCGGCACCGAGGTGAAGGCCGGCGACGAGAGGTTCGCGGTCGGGAAGCCGAGCTCACGTCCGCGCTGGTCACCACGGACCACGACGCCCTCGACGCGGTGCGGGCGGCCGAGCGCGGCGGCGGCCCGGTCGACATCGCCGACCTCCACCTCGGCCCGGATCCGGCTGCTCGAGACGACACCCTCGGCGTCGGTGAGCAGCGGCACCGCGCGCACGGTGAAGCCGAACTCGGCCCCGAGCGCCCGGAGCAGGTCGATGTCGCCCTCGGCACGGTGCCCGAACCGGAAGCCCTCTCCGACGACGACCGCCGCCGCCCGCAGGTGCTCGACGATCACCGTGCGGACGAACTGCTCCGGAGCCAGCCCGGCCAGCTCGGGGGTGAACGGCAGCGTGCACAGCCCGTCGACGACCAGACCGTCGGCGGCCAGGCCCTCGATCAGCACCGCGCGGTGGTCGAGCGTGGTCAGCCGGTCGGGCGCCTTCTCCGGATGGAGCACGGCCTCCGGGTGCGGATCGAACGTCACCACCACGACCGGCGGAGCCGCAGGCGGCTCACCGCCGGACGGCCGGGGCACCGGTAGGAGTGCCGCCGCCTCACGAACCGTCGCCTCGATCAGGGCCCGATGACCTCGGTGGACGCCGTCGAAGACGCCGATCGTCACAACGGTCCGGTTCCAGTCCGGCGCGCTTTCCGCCAGCCCGCGCCACCGCAGCACGCCCGCCTGCCTTCCCTCGACCGGATATCGAGTGCCAGCCTAGTTCGTCGGTAGGAACGGCCTGCGCTCACCCGGACGGGCGGAGCACCACCTCGGACCGGGCCGCGCCGTCCTGCTCGCGGACCAGCGCGATCACCTTGCCGTCCGGTCCGAACACGCCGTAAACGCCGGTCACGCCGGTTGCCGGGAGCCGTCCGCCGTGGCCCAGCACGGTCGCCGCGGCCTCGTCGACGTCCCGGCGCGGGAACGCGGTGGCCACCGCCGCGTCCAGATCGAGTGTGACCGGATCCTCTTCTTCGGCGAGTTGCTCGAGCGTCCGGGCCGCGGAGATCGGGAACGGGCCGACGCGGGTGCGGCGGAGCGCGGTCAGGTGCCCGCCGGTGCCCAGGGCCCGGCCGAGGTCGCGCGCGAGCGCCCGGACGTAGGTACCGGACGAGCACTCGACGATCACGTCGAGGTCGAGCAGGTCGGGTTCGGGGCGCCGGTCGGCCAGCAGGTCGAAGCGCGAGACGGTCACCTGGCGGGCGGCCAGCTCGACCTCCTCGCCGGAACGCACCCGGTCGTAGGCCCGGCGTCCGGCGACCTTGACCGCCGAGACCGCGGACGGCACCTGGTCGAGCGTCCCGGTCAGGTCTTTCAGGCCGGCCCGGACGTCGTCGGGATGAACGCCGGAAGCGGAAGCGCCGTCCAGACGGGCGCCTTCGGCGTCGTCGGTCACCGTGGCGTACCCGAGGCGGATCGTGGCGACGTACGTCTTCTCGGTCAGCGTGAGATGGCCGAGCAGCTTCGTCGCGCGTTCGACGCCGAGCACGAGGACGCCGGTCGCCATCGGGTCGAGCGTCCCGGCGTGCCCGATCTTGCGGGTGCGGAAGATCCGCCGCGCGCGGGCGACGACGTCGTGCGAGGTCAGGCCGGACGGCTTGTCGACGACGACCAGCCCGCTGGTCACCGCGTTCAGCGGGTCACCGGGACCGGGTCGGGAGCCAGCGCCGCCACCACCTGGGCGACGACCCCCTCCAGCGGACCGTGGCCGGTGAAACCGGCGGAGATCCGGTGCCCTCCCCCGCCGAGCCGCACGCACAGCGCGCCGACGTCGATCGGACCCCGCGACCGCAGCGAAACCGACCACTGATCCGGGCCGATCTGCTTCGCGACCAGCGCGATCGTGCTCTCTTCGGCGCCGCGGAGCATGTCGACGACGCCCTCGACCCACTCCATCCCGAGACCGTGCCGGGCCAAGTCGTCCTGAGTCACGTACGTCCAGCTCAGGCCACCGCCACCGGCCGCGGCCGGGTCCAGCGTCACCCGGGCGAGGACGTCGGCCAGCAAGTGCAGCGAGCGCATCGGGCGGGCGTCGTAGAGCCGGCGGCTGATCTCGTCGGGTTTGATCCCGGTCGCCAGCAGCCGGGCCGCGAGCTCGTGCGTGGAGGGCGTCGTGGCCGCGCCGCGGAACGACGCCGTGTCGGTGGAAAGCCCGACGTAGAGGCACTCGGCGATCTCGGCGTCGACCGTGACACCGAGCCGCCGCAGCAGGTCGTCGACGACGACGGCGGTCGCCGCGGCCTTCGGATCGATCAGGTTGCGGGTGCCGAACCCGGCGTTGGTGACGTGGTGGTCGACGACGATCACCTCACCGGCCGACGCGACCAGCGGAGCCAGGTCGCCGAGGCGGTCGACGCTACCGGTGTCGAACGTGACGAACAGGTCGGGCCGGGCATTGACCTCCTCCGGCGGCACCAGCAGTTCGCGACCGGCGATCGCGGTCAGCGACTGGGCCAGCCGGAACGGGTTGCTGAACGAGGCCTGCACCGGGATACCGAGCTGACGCAAGCCCAGACCGGTCGCCAGCATGCTGCCCAGCGCGTCCCCGTCGGGGTTGATGTGGCAGGCCAGCACGATGCCGCCCTCGCCGTCGCCGTACTTGCGGAACAGCGACAGAGCGTCGGACCAGGCCTGCTCGGAGATCGCGGGTTCGCCGGGGCCGCCCGCCGGCGCTGCCGTCGGAGCGGACCCTTCCGCCGGACTACGGCTTCCGTGCACGTCCGGACCGTACACCGGGCGGACGTCGGATGCTTCTCGCTGACGATGAGCGGACGGGAGTACCGACTGAGTCACCGGTTGCTCTCCGCCGACGGGGTCTCGGCCGGAGCGTCCTCCGGCTCCTCCTCGTCCTCGTGCCGGTACGGGTCGGCCTCGCCCGCGTACGACGCCCCGGCGGCCTTCCGCTGGACCTCGGCGTCCGCGCGCTTGGCCACCTCGAGCAGCTCGTCGATGTGCTTGGCGGTGTCGGGAACCACGTCCAGGCTGAACGCGAGCGTCGGCGTGAACCGGACGCCGGTCTGCCTGCCGACCGCGCTGCGCAGCACACCGCGTGCGCTCTCCAGCGCTTCGGCGGTGGCGGCCCGCTCGGTCTCGTCGCCGTAGACGGTGTAGTAGACGGTCGCGTCGTGCAGGTCGGCGGTGACCTTCGCGTCGGTCACCGTCACCATGCCCAGCCGGGGGTCCTTCACCTGGGTCCGGAGCGTCTCCGCGACGATCTCGCGGATCCGGACGGCGAGCTTCCTCGCCCGTGCTGCGTCAACCATGGTTTCTCACTCCTCACCGGGCGCAGCGGCCCGGCCAGTACGCAGGGGGTGGTGTCTCAGTCGTCGTCGCCGTGCAGGCGACGCCGGACCGACAGCAGTTCCAACTCGGGACGCCCGGCGACGAGCCGCTCGCACGCGTCCAGTACCTCACCGACGTGGTGCGGGTCGCCGGCGACCGCGGCGACGCCGATAGCCGCCCGGCCGTGCAGGTCTTGCAGACCGACCTCGGCCGCGGACACCTCGAGCCGCCGGAGCGCGGCGACCACGGGGCGGACGTACCCCCGCTTGGCCTTCAGGTTGCGGCTGTCTGCGGGCAGCACGACGTCGAACTCCAACGTGCCGGTGAACAAGCTTCCTCCCGATAGCAGGCGGGGGGGGGGGGGGGGCGGCCCCCGCCCCCCCCCCCCCCGCCTGCCTCAACTCACGACCGGGGCTTCTCCCGCATCTCGAAGGTCTCGATGACGTCGTCGATCTTGATGTCGTTGTACGACCCGAGACCGATACCGGCCTCGTAGCCCTCGCGGACCTCGGTGGCGTCGTCCTTGAACCTCTTGAGCGAGTGGATCTGGAGGTTGTCGGCCACCACGGCTCCGTCCCGGATGACCCGGGCCTTGGAGTTACGGCGGATCTCACCGCTGCGCACGAGCACACCGGCGATGTTGCCGAACTTGCTGGACCGGAAGATCTCGCGGATCTCGGCGGTACCCAGCTGAACCTCTTCGAACTCCGGCTTGAGCATGCCCTTGAGGGCATTCTCGATGTCTTCGATCGCCGCGTAGATGACCGAGTAGTACCGGATGTCGACGCCTTCGCGGTCGGCCAGCTCGCTCGCCTTGCCCTGGGGCCGGACGTTGAAGCCGATGATGACCGCGTCGGAGGCCGACGCCAGCATGACGTTGGTCTCGGTGATCGCACCGACACCGCGGTCGATGATCCGCAGCGAGACCTCGTCGGCGATGTCGAGCTTGGCCAGCGCGTCTTCGAGAGCCTCGACCGCACCGGAACCGTCGCCCTTGAGGATGAGGTTGAGCTGGGTCTTCTCGCCCTCCTTCATCCGCTCCAGCAGCGTCTCCAGCGTCGGACGCCCACGGGTCGCCGCCAGCTGGGCATTGCGCTCGCGCGCCTGCCGCTGTTCGGCGATCTGCCGGGCCACCCGGTCTTCCGCCACCTCCAGGAAGGTGTCGCCGGCGCCGGGCACGGCGGTGAAGCCGAGCACCTGCACCGCACTGGACGGACCCGCCTCGGCGACCTGCGAACCGCTGTCGTCGAGCATCGCCCGGACGCGGCCGTGGGCCTCACCGGCGACGATCGAGTCGCCGACGCGGAGCGTGCCCCGCTGGACCAGGACGGTCGCGATCGGGCCGCGGCCACGGTCGAGGTGACCCTCGATCGCGACACCCTGGGCCGGCACGTCGACCGGCGCCCGGAGGTCCAGCGACGCGTCCGCGGTGAGGCAGACCGCCTCGAGCAGACCGTCGATGTTGATCCGGGACTTCGCCGAGATGTCGACGAACATCGTGTCGCCGCCGTACTCCTCGGCGACCAGCCCGTATTCGGTGAGCTGCTGCCGCACCTTCGCCGGGTTGGCGCCTTCCTTGTCGATCTTGTTCACCGCGACCACGATCGGCACCTCGGCCGCCTGGGCGTGGTTGAGCGCCTCGATCGTCTGCGGCTTCACGCCGTCGTCGGCCGCGACCACGAGGATCGCGATGTCCGTCGACTTCGCACCACGAGCACGCATGGCGGTGAACGCCTCGTGACCCGGGGTGTCGATGAACGTGATCGACCGGTCTTCGCCGTTGACGTGCGCGTCGACCTGGTAGGCACCGATGTGCTGCGTGATGCCGCCGGCTTCGCCCTCGGCCACCTTCGTGTGCCGGATGGCGTCCAGCAGCTTCGTCTTACCGTGGTCGACGTGGCCCATGACCGTGACCACCGGCGGCCGCGTGACCAGCCGCTCGTCGTCGTACTCCTGGTCGAGGTCGATGTCGAACCGGGCCAGCAGCGCACGGTCCTCGTCCTCGGGGCTGACGATCTGCACGTCGTATCCGAGGTGGACACCGAGCAGCTGCAGCGTCTCGTCGGTGCACGACTGGGTCGCGGTCACCATCTCGCCGAGACCGAACGCCTCCTGGACCAGCGAACCGGGGTTCGCGTTGATCCGGTCGGCGAAGTCGGAGAGCGACGCGCCCCGCGGGAGCCGGATGACCTCGCCGCTGCCGCGCGGGGCACCGGAGCCCATCGTCGGCGCGGAGAGGTTGTCGAACTCCTGACGCCTCTGCTTCTTCGACTTCCGTCCACGAACGGGACCGCGTCCACCGGGACGGCCGAACGCACCCGCGGCACCGCCGCGACCACGACCGCCACCACCGGGACGGCCACCGCCGCCACCGCCACCGGGACGGAAACCGCCACCGGGTGCACCGGTACCGGTGCCACCGCCACCGCCACCGCCGCCGGGACGGAAACCGCCGCCACCGCCGCCGGGACGACCAGCGCCGCCACCGCCACCGCCGGGACCGCCGCGGAATCCACCGCCGCCGCCACCGCCGGGACGACCGGCGCCGCCACCACCGGGACCACCCGGACGTCCACCAGGACCGCCGGGACCACCACGGCCGGGGCCGGACGGACGACCGGGCATCATGCCCGGGTTCGGCCGCGGCGGCATCATGCCGGGGTTCGGACGCGGGCCACCGGGCCCACCGCCGGACGAGCCACCCGGACGCGGGCCACCGGGGCCGCGGTCGGAACGCTCGGGACGGGGACCACCGGGGCCGGGACGCGGGCCACCAGGACCCGGACGCCCGCCACCGGGACGGTCGCCACCCTGCTGCGGGCTGGGCCGCGGACCGGGACGCGGGCCGCCGGCGCCGGGACGCGGGCCGGACTGACCCGGGCCGGCCGGAGCCTGACCACCCGGGCCCGCCGCCGCAGCCGGCCGGGGGCCGGGACGCGGGGACGGCTGGGTGGGCGTGCCGGGGCCGACGCCGAACGGGTTGTTGCCCGGACGCGGCGCGGACCGCTGCTGACCGGCACCACCCGGACGGGGGCCGCCGGGAGCCGGACGCTGCGACGGCTGAACCGGGCTCGGCTGCTGCGTCGGTGCGGGTGCCGGAGCTTCAGCGGCGGCCGGAGCCGCCGGAGCCGGACGCGGACCGGGCCGGGGGCCCGGGGTGGGCCGTCCGGTGGCCGCCGCCGCACGCGCGGCCGCGGCCTGCGCCTGCTGCTGCGCCTGGAGCTCGGCCGCACGGGCCTGCTCGGCCTTGACTTCGATGTCCTGGGCGCTGGCCGTGCCCTGCGGGCGGGCCATCGACGCCGGGGACGGAACGGTTCGGGGCGGCCGGGGTCCACTCGGGGGACCCGGCTTGCGTCCTCCGCCATTACTACCGCCGGAGGACGGCGACGTGTACGCCTCTCGCAACCGACGCGCCACCGGCGCCTCGATCGTGGACGACGCGGACTTCACGAACTCCCCGAGCTCTTTGAGCTTGTTCAGCACATCTTTGCTGGGGATGCCCAGTTCCTTGGCGAGTTCGTGTACGCGGGCCTTGCCTGCCACTGCTCTCCTCTTCCGAGGCCGGGCGGCACAACCCGCTCGACCTTCTAGTTACTCACGAAGCTTGCTCATCGCAGAGACTTCATCGCACGCTCATACCGGGAGACCTACTTTTCGTCCGTGGGTCCGAGCGGGTTGCTCAGCCCTTCGGTTCTTGCCACATACTCGCGGACCGCCTCGGCGTCGAGGACGCCGGGGACCCGAAGTGCACGCCCGAAGGCGCGACGCTTCTCCGCAAGTACGAAACACGCTGGGTCGGGATGCAGCCAAGCGCCCCTTCCCGGCAGCCGACGCGCCGGATCGGGGACGGTGACGCGGGTATCCCCACGCTCGACCGCGACGACGCGCAACAGCTCGGTGGCTGCCGCTCGCTGTCGACATCCCACGCAGGTCCGCGTTGGGAAGCGGTCATGCGGGGATGGCGCCGGGCTAGTGCGGCGAACCACAGGCCAGTCTACCCCGCGCTGCCGGGGACCGAAGCGTCCGGTTCCCCCACGCTTGACTCAGTGGCCTCGTCGGGCCCACTGGTCACTGCCGGTGACGAACCTTCGGCGTCGCTGTGGATGTCGATCCGCCATCCGGTGAGCCGGGCGGCGAGGCGGGCGTTCTGCCCTTCCTTGCCGATCGCGAGCGAGAGCTGGAAGTCGGGCACGGTGACCCGCGCCGATCTGTTCTCCAGATCGACGACGTCGACGGCCTTCACCTGCGCCGGCGAGAGGGCGTTGCCCACGAACCGGGCCGGGTCGTCGGCCCAGTCGACGATGTCGATCTTCTCGCCGTGCAGCTCGCTCATCACGGCCCGGACGCGGGCCCCGAGCGGCCCGATGCAGGCGCCCTTCGGGTTGACGCCGGGAACCGTGGCGCGCACCGCGATCTTCGAGCGGTGCCCGGCCTCGCGCGCCACCGCGGCGATCTCGACCGTGCCGTCGGCGATCTCCGGCACCTCCAGCGCGAACAGCTTCCGCACCAGGTTCGGGTGCGTGCGCGAGAGCGTCACCTGCGGGCCGCGCATGCCCTTCGCCACGTGGACGACGAGCGCCTTGATCCGGGCGCCGTGCTGGTAGCTCTCACCCGGCACCTGCTCGGCCGGGGGCAGCGTCGCCTCGATCTTGCCCAGGCTGACCGAGACGATGCCCCGCTCGGAGCGGGACTCGTGCGCCTGGATGACACCGGCCACGACCTCGCCTTCGCGGCTGGCGAACTCGCCGAACGTCATCTCGTCCTGGGCGTCGCGCAGCCGCTGCAAGATCACCTGCTTGGCGGTCATCGTCGCGATCCGGCCGAAGTCGTCCGGGGTGTCGTCGAACTCGCGCAGGACCGTGCCGTCCTCGTCGCGCTCGGCCGCCCACACGGTGGCCGCCCCGGTCTTCCGGTTCACCTCGACGCGGGCGTCGGGGTGCGCGTGACCGGTGTGCTTGTACGCGGTCAGGAGCGCGGTCTCGATCGCTTCGATGATCGTGTCGAAGGAGATCTCACGCTCCCGCTCGACCGCGCGCAGGGCTGCGATATCGATGTTCACTGGTCTCCTCCTTCTTGCTCGTCGGTGTCTTTCGTGGTGGGCCGGGCGAACTCCACCTGCACCTTGCCCGGGCCGACCTCGGCGAACGTCGCCGTCTGCTCGCCCTTGTCGTCGGTGAAGTGCACACCTGCGTCGTCGACCGCGGTGATGCGGGCGGTCAGGCTGCGCCCGCCGATGTTCACCTTCACCAGGCGGCCGACGTTGCGCCGCCAGTGCCGCGGCTCGGTCAGCGGCCGGTCGACACCGGGGGAAGTCACCTCGAGCGTGTACGGGCCGGCCCCGAAAGCGTCGTCGGTCGCGTCGAGGGCGGCGGAGACGGCGCGGGAGACCTCGGCGATGTCGTCCAGCGTGACGCCGCCGTCCGCGTCCACCACCACCCGTACCACCATCCGACGGCCGGCCTGGTTGACCGAGACTTCCTCGAGGTCGTAACCGGCCGCGTTGACCACGGGTTCGACCAACGCGACGATCCGGGAGCGCATCGCCTGCGGTGCTGGCATCCGACACCTCCGAACGGTGGTCACTGTGCAGTTGTTGGCACGCGGCAAGTTCGCGCCGACTGACTCGCCACAGCCTAACGGTTCGCCACGAACGGCCCTCCATCCGGCACGCGCCGGGCGGACTGGGAAACTGTCGGGCGTGCCCCACGTCGCGCGCCACCTCCGCCCCGGGTCCCCGTCGGTACGGGCCGTCCCGGTCTCGAGACGCAGCGTGCTGCTCGGAGGGCTGCTGGCGACCGGCGCGCTGGCCGGATGCGACATCGTCGACCCCGGTCCGGCCGTGCCGGCGATCGCGGCCGACCCGCTGGAGGCGCTGGTGACGCAGAAGCAGACGCTGCTCGACCTCTACCAGGCGACGCTGACCGCCCACGCGGACCTGGCCGACCGCCTCGGCCCGCTCCGCGACGCCCACCGCGCCCATCGCGACGCGCTGCTCGAACTGCTGGACGCCCGGCGCCGCGGTGCGCTGGCACGGGCCACCCCGCCGGTGCCGGGCCCGAGCGCGCCCGCGTCCGCACCCGCGGTCAGCCCGGACCCGGACGCCGCGCTGGTCGCCCTGCGCAAGGCCGAGAAGACCGCGACCGCCCGCTCGCGCATGGCCTGCCTGGCCGCGGCCCCGGGCACCGGGGACGCGGCCGGCCCGGCCGAGCGGGTGACCGTGCTCGGCTGCATCAGCGCCGCGGAGGCGTCCCACGCGGTGGCGCTCGCGTGAGCGGCACGAGCGACCGGCTGCAGATCGCGCTCGCGGCCGAGAACGCCGCGATCTACGCCTACGGGGTCATCGGGGCGCAGCTCGACGACGACGAACTCGTCCGCGCCCGCGACGCCGACCTCGCCCACCGGCGGCAGCGGGACGCCACCGCCGACCTGATCACGGCCGAGGAGGCGACGCCGTCACCGGCTGCGCCCGCCTACACGCTGCCGAAGCCGGTGACCGACCGCGCCGGTGCGCTGGCCCTGGCCGTCGAGATCGAGACGCGCAGCGCCGCGGTCTGGCGCTCGACGCTCGGCGCGCTGACCGGCGACGCCCGCACCGTGGCCCTGGACGCCCTGACCGACGCCGCCGTCCGCGGCGCCCAGTGGCGCGCGCTCGCCAGCCCCGGCAAGCCCCCCACCCTCCCCTGGCCTGGCTCTTAGTGGGCGGCCCGCTGAGAGCGACGGATGACAGGCGAGCGCGCCTCCTTGAGACGGGAATCCTGATGTCTCGGCGTCGGCGCGCTCGACTGTCACCGACGCTCTCAGCGGGCTCCAGGTCAGAACACCGAGCGGACGCCACCCCCGCTCTCAGCGGGCTCCAGGTCAGTCACCTCTGCTCTCGGCGGGCTTCGGGTCGGAACTCGGGTGCTCAGCCGCGCCAGTCGTCGATCACCGGGACTAGGTCGGAGAGCCTCTGGATCACGGCGTCGGGCTTGCCTACCGTGTGACCGACCTGGTGCGCCGGCACCGCGCTGTGCGGCACGTGCACCGCCCTCATCCCGGCTGCCTGGGCGCCGTAGACGTCGTCGAACAGCCGGTCGCCCACGTAGACGCACTCGGACGGGTCGTCGACCCCGACCGCGTCCATCGCGGCCCGGAACGCCTCCGGGTGCGGCTTCGTCCACGGGATCTCGCTGGTGTAGACCGCGCCGTCGAACTTCTCGAGCACGCCGTCGCGGGCGAGGATGCGCTCGTGGTGCTCGCGGCTCCACAGCGTGTTGGACAGCAGCCCGACCTTCAGACCCCGCTCACGCAGCGCGGTGAGCATCTCGGACGCCTCGGGGTCGGTGTACGTGTGCGGCTCCCAGTGCCGCTCGTGGGCGGCGAGCAGGTCGGCCGTGAGCGCGACACCGGCGGCGGCGCAGATGTCGGTCATCGTGGCCGAGAGGTGCTCGTCGCGAGAGCGGACCCAGGCCGCGTTCTCGGCCGCGAGCAGCGCGTCGATGAGCTCTTCGCCGACCTGGCACTCGTCGGCGACGAGCATCCAGAGCGCCTTCGCGTCGATCGTGTGCCAGGGCGTGAGCGTGCCGCCCCAGTCGAACAGAACCGCCTTTACCATGCCGTCAGCGTCGCACGTGCCTGCGACCGAATTACCCGATCGTCCGCAGCGGACGCTCGGCCGCGAGCGCGGCGACGAGCACCAGCACGCCACCCACCAGATACGCCGCACCGTCCGACCCGGCCGCCACCGCGATCCCGGTGAGCACCAGCACGCCGACGCCCTCCAGGAACAGGTTGGACGCGATCATCGTCGCCTCGATCTGTCCCATCCGGCCCGGCGGCGACAACCGTGCGAACGTCGCCTGCGCGCCGACCGTCCAGCCGGTCGCCGCACCGATCACCACGTTCGCGGTCACCAGCAGCAGCGGGTGGGCCCCGGTGAACAGCACCACCGCACCGGCCAGCAACCCGGCGCCGAGCAGCGCAGCGGTCCGGGTCTGGTTGAGCGGCCGCTCCAGGAACCTCAGGCGCCCCATCACTCCGGCGAACACCGCACCGCCCAGCGCCGACGACGCCATCGCGGCCGGGATCCATCCGTTCGGCGCGTTCGTCGCGACGGTCTCCGGCAGCACGCTGCAGATCAGCGTCGCCCAGGTGAGCAGCGCCAACACGCGCATCGTCGGCTGCCGCCAGATCAGCACGAACCCGGCGCCGGGTGGCAGCCGGTCCCGCCGCTCGCGCCGCTCCTCGCCCGGCAGCGTGGCCAGCATGGCCGCCGCGACCAGGAACGAGACGAGATCGACCAGCAGCGCGACCCGCGGGCCGAGCGCGACGGTCAGCCCGGAGCCGACCGCGATGCCACCGACCTGCGCGAGCATGTTGATCAGCGCGGCCGCGCCGAAGTACGGGAGCTGGACCGGTTGCTCCACCGCTTCCGCCACCACCGCGGTGGTGAGCGCGACGTACGCGGCCCGGGCGGCGCCGAGGACCGCCGACGCGATCAGCGCGGTGGACGCGGCCGGCAACAGCGCGGGCAGGGCCAGCGCGCCCGCCCCGACGATCGCCAGCACGACGAGCGTCGCCCGCCGGGGCAGCACGTCGAGCCAGCCGCCGAGCAGCGTCGCGACCAGGATCGCGGGCAGCGCCCGGGCGGTGTAGACGGCGGCCGCTCCGAGCAGCGATCCGGTCTGCTGGTACCCGAGCAGCAGCAGCGCGGCCAGCCCGACGAAGTCGCCGACCTCGGAGACCGCCTTGACCGCCACCAGCCGCCCCGCGACCGGATGCCGCAGGACCGCGCGGTAACCGACGTGCGCCGCGGGCGCGATCGCCTCGGCGGTCCCTTCGGTGGTGGACTCCACGCGGCTCGATTCGCACATGTCGGCTCGGCCGACAGCCAAAGGGTCGTCTTCGTCCCCATATATTGGGGACAATCGGTCGGAAACTCAAGCAGAACCTGAAACCGGCTCACTTTTCGCGTGCAGGGCGATACTCCAGGACACCGGAGAGTAGCGGTCCGCGAGACGACCGTGCGACAGGCACGGCAGGATGTGCCCGTGACCGACCCCGAAGGCCTGGCGTCCGAACTCGCGCGCCGGATCCGCCGTCGCCGGCCCGCCGAGGTCCTCGCGATCGGCGCGACCGGCTTCCTCGCCCGTTCCGACGACCGGGACGGCGCCGACGTCGAGCTCCTGGTGGTGACCTACCGGGCGGGTACCGGGCCGGTGCCGCTCCGGCGCCGGGTCGAGGGCCATCTCGTCTCGGTCGAGGTCGTGTCCTCGGAGGACCTGCTCACCCGGGCCCGGACGCTGACGACGCTCTGGCCGCTGCGCGCCGACCGGCTCCTGCACGTGCGCCCGCTCGACGACGACAGCGACTGGCTCGCCACCGTCCGCGACGCGCACCTGGCCCGGCTGGCCGAGGCCACGCCGCGGGAGTTCGGCTCGCTGGCCCGGGACGCCTGGTGCGGCGCCGAGTCGCTGCTGGCTCGCGCGGTGCAGGCCGGTCAGTGGCACGACGAGGACAGCGCCCTGCTCCTGCTGGCCGAGGCCCGGATCGCGGCCGCGGTGACCGAGGGGTTGCTGACCCGCACCTACTTCCGCAGCAGCACGGACGCGGCCCGCCGGACCGGGGTCGTCGGCCTCGACCTGGTCGAGCTCGGCGACCGGACCCGCCGGCAAGCGGCTGAGCTCGAAAAACGCGGTCGGCCGACCGACGCCTCGCTCGCTGACCTCTGGTGATCACGCCGCCCGGCGAACCACCGCAGGTACGCCCGCCCCTGGATCGGTGGCGCGCGGCGCGCGCCTCGCCTCCCTCAGGAGACGCCGGCCCCGATCAGGCTTCCCACCGCGTAGGTGATGGCGGCGGCCGCCGCCCCGAGCACGAGTTGACGTAGTCCACCGGTCCACCAGCGGCCGCTGGTCGCGTGGGTCGCGATCGCACCGGCCGCGAACAGCCCGGCACCGCCGATCGCCAGCGCGAGCCAGAGCTCGTCCGAGCCGAGCAGGAACGAGATCAGCGGAACCAGCGCACCGACCGCGAAGCACACGAACGACGAGACCGCGGCCATCCACGGCGAGGGCTTGCCCTCCGGGACGACGCCCAGTTCGGTCAGCGCGTGCAGCCGCAGTTGCAGGTCGGGATCGGCGGCGGCCTCGTCGGCGATCTGCCGGGACACGCCCGGCGACAGACCGGCCCGCTGCAGGGACGCGACCAGCTCGCGCTCCTCGGACTCCGCGTGCACCCGGAGTTCGCGCCGCTCCAGGTTGACCTCGGCGTCCAGCTGCTCGTTCTGCGTGCGGACCGAGGTGTACTCGCCGAGCGCCATCGACACCGCGCCCGCCACCAGCCCGGCGACGCCGGTCAGCACGATCGCGTGCCGGTCGACTCCCCCGCCGCCGACGCCCGCGATCAGTGAGATGTTGGTGACCAGACCGTCCATCGCGCCGAACACCGCGGCACGCAGCCAGCCCCCGGTCACGTCCGAGTGGTGCGGAACCGGGAGAAGTTCCTCGTCGCCCTCGCTCGGGTGCTCGTTCATCGCCGCCCTCCGTCCCCCTGATCCGGGCCTGTGTGTCAGTCTCGCCGCATGCCGAACGCCGCCCGGGAGAAGGCTCCCCTCACCCTGCTGCTGCCTCCGTCGGAGACGAAGCGGCCGGGTGGCGACGGGCCGGCGCTCGAGCTCGACACGCTGGCGTTCCCGGCACTGCACCCGGTCCGCCGGACGTTGACGGCGGCTCTGGGCGAGCTGTCGGCGGGCGACGCCGAACCCGCGCTGAAGGCGCTCGGGCTCTCGGCCGGCCAGCGCGATCAGCTCGACCTCAACGCCGCACTGCCTACAGCGCCGACGAGCCCGGCGCTGTTCCGCTACACCGGTGTGCTGTACGACGCGTTTGACCCGGCCGGGCTCACTCCGGCCATGCGCAAGCGGGCGGCCGACCGGGTGGTGATCTCCTCGGCGCTCTTCGGCGCGGTCCGGGGCAGTGACCCGATTCCGGCGTACCGGCTCTCGGCGGGCGCACGGCTGCCCGGCCTGGGGACGCTGTCCGCGCTGTGGAAGCCGGTGCTCGCGCCGGTGCTCGAGGAGTTCCCCGGCCTGGTCGTGGATCTGCGGTCGGGCGCGTACGTGCAGCTGGCGCCGGTGCGGGGCGCGGTGACGGTCCGGGTCCTCTACGTCGCCCCGGACGGCAGCCGCTCGGTGGTGAGCCACTTCAACAAACACGCCAAGGGCCTACTCGCCCGAGCCCTCGCCACCACGGGCGCCAACGTCCGGACCCCACGAGACGTGATCCGAGTAGCCCACAAGGCCGGCCTGGACGCCGAACGCCACGGCGAATCCGGCGTCGACGTCCTCCTCCACGAACCCCCCGCCGGCACCCCTGCCGCAGCCCGAGCAGCCCGCCTCTAAAACGCCGCAGGCGCATTGGCCCTGAGCTGGAGCCCGTCGAGGGTGGCGCTGACATCCGCGCCACTCGACGCCGCGTATTGGTCATACCCAAGTCGAGTGGCGCGGCTGTCAGCGTCGCCCTCGGCGGGCCGTGCACCTAAGGGAGGGTGAGGATTTCGGCGCCGGTGTCGGTGACGACCAACGTGTGCTCGAACTGGGCGGTCCACTTGCGGTCCTTGGTGACGACCGTCCAGCGGTCGGGCCACATGTCCCAGGTGTAGGTGCCGAGAGTGATCATCGGCTCGATCGTGAACGTCATGCCGGGGACGATCAGGACGTCGAGGTCCGGGTCGTCGAAGTGGGGCACGTGCAGTCCGGAGTGGAACGTCTCGCCGATGCCGTGACCGGTGAAGTCACGCACCACGCCGTACCCGAACCGCCGCGCGTACGACTCGATGACCCGCCCGACCACGTTCAGCTGCCGCCCCGGCTTCACCGCGTTGATCGCCCGCCGGGTGGCCTCCTCGGTCCGCTCCACGAGCAGCCGGGCCTCCTCCGACACGTCCCCGGCGAGGAACGTCGCGTTGCAGTCGCCGTGCACCCCACCGATGAACGCGGTGACGTCGATGTTGACGATGTCGCCGTCCTCGATCACCGTGCTGTCCGGGATGCCGTGGCAGATCACCTCGTTCAGCGAGGTGCAGCACGACTTCGTGAAACCCCGGTAGCCCAGCGTCGACGGGTAGGCGTCGTGCTCGACGATGAACTCGTGGACGACCCGGTCGATCTCGTCGGTCGTCACCCCCGGCTCGACGTGCTTGCCGCCGTACTGCAGGGCCTGGGCCGCGATCCGCGAGGCGACCCGCATCTTCTCGATCGTCTCCGGCGTCTGCACGTCCGAGCCGGTCCAGCGGCGCGGCGCGGGTTTCCCGACGTATTCCGGACGCGGAATGGACGCCGGAACCTCACGCCGAGGGGATTGCCGGCCGGGGACCAGGGGAGCTCGCATGCCCTCCAGGTTAGGTCAGGCTGCAGGGCGCCGGGTGTGGCACCGGAACACTCCGGACGTCATCCCGCCGACACGTCGGCGGGATGGGTGTGGGGTCGCTGGACCTGTCCCACCTTCTGCTCCCGCCCCGGCCACGGCGACCGGTACTGGCAGGTATCGCAGTTCATCAGCACGCTGCCGCCCACCGCCTCGGTGTACCGGGCCAGTACCAGCCGGGCGACCGCGTCGTGCGCGCCCAGCACGTCGGCGGCCCGGGCACCCGCGGCCAGCGCGTCCCGCGCCACCGCGGCCGGCAGCCTCCCCGGCGCCAGGAAGTACGGCACGACCAGGACGTCGTCGTGGCCCAGGCGGTGCAGCCGGTCGACGGCCTCGGCCACCGACGGCCGGGTCGCACCGGCGTACGCCACCTCGACCGGGGCGCCTCCGCCGCGGTACTCCCAGAACAGCCGGGCGGTCCGCCAGATCTCGGCGTTGGCGTCCGGGTCGGCGGCGCCCGCGGCCGCCAGCACCAGCGCGGTCGACGGGTCGGCACCCGCCGACGCCACCCGATCGGCCAGCGCCGAGAGCAGCAGCGGATCCGGCCCGAGCGGGCGGCCGTAGCGGACGTCGAAGCCGGGTTGTGCGTCCCGCACGATCCGGACCGCCCCCGCGATGTCGCCCTTGCTGTGCGAGGCCGCGGTCAGCAGCAGCGGCAGCGTCGCCACCGCGAGCCCGCCCGCGGCGAAGCGGTTCAACGCTCCCCGCACCGACGGCGACTCGTGGTCGACGAACGCCAGCTCGGCCCGGAGCGCGGGCGCCAGCACCCGCACCCGCTCCAGCAGCGCCTGCAGCGTCGCGATGCCCGGCGCGTACGACGTCCCGTGCGCGACCGCCAGCAGCACCGGGTCACGCCCGAGCAGCGGGAGAGCGGTCATACGGCCGCCGGCTGCTCGACCATTCCGGCGGCCACGGTCGCGCCGGTGGATTCGTCGATCAGCAGGAACGAGCCGGTGCCCCGGGACAGCGCGTACGGGTCGACCGCGACCGGCTCGGCGAGCCGCAGCGTCACGTCCCCGATGTCGTTGAGGACCAGCGCGTCGGTGTCTTCCCGCTTGAGCGTGGTGACGTCGAGCCGGTCGGCGACCGCACCGACGATCGCCCGCACCTCGCGGGTACCGGCCCGCAGCCGGAACCGGTCGCCGGCCCGCACCTGACGCTCGGCCAGGATGCAGACCCGTCCGGTCAGCTGCTTCACCGGCTCGGGGGCGTCCGGCGCCGCGGCGATCAGGTCACCTCGCGACACGTCGACGTCGTCGGTGAGCCGGACCGAGACCGAGCGTCCGGTCGAGGCCGCGTCGAGCGAACCGTCGTGCGTGTCGATACCGGCCACCGTCGACCGGCGGCCGGACGGCAGCACGACGATCTCGTCCCCGACCCGGAGCGTCCCGGCGGCGATCCGGCCGGCGTACGCGCGGTAGTCCGGGTGCTCGGCCGACCGGGGCCGGATCACGAGCTGGACCGGCAGCCGCGCTCCCACCGCACCACCGCGTGGCGGGACCGGGACCGTCTCCAGGTGATCGAGCAGCGTCTGGCCCGCGTACCAGCCGAATTTGGCCGACGGCTCGACGACGTTGTCGCCGTGCAGGGCCGAGACCGGGATCGCGGTGACGGACCTGAGGCCGAGTTCGGCCGCGAGCACGTCGAAGTCCGCGACGATCCGGTCGTAGACCTCCTCGGAGAACCCGACCAGATCCATCTTGTTGACGGCCAGCACGACATGCCCGACGCCGAGCAGCGCGGCCACCGCGGCGTGCCGGTGCGACTGTTCGACCAGGCCGTGCCGGGCGTCGACGAGCACGACCGCGACGTCGGCGGTGGACGCGCCGGTCACCATGTTGCGGGTGTACTGGACGTGCCCCGGGGTGTCGGCCAGCACGAAGGTCCGGCGGGGCGTGGCGAAGTAGCGGTACGCCACGTCGATCGTGATGCCCTGCTCCCGCTCGGCGCGCAGACCGTCGGTGAGCAGCGCCAGGTCGGCGGCGTCCAGCCCGCGCCGCTTCGACGCCGCTTCCACGGCGTCGAATTGGTCGGCGAAGACGTTCTTCGAATCGTGGAGCAGGCGTCCGATCAGCGTGCTTTTGCCGTCGTCCACCGACCCGGCGGTGGCGACTCGCAACAGATCAGACATTTTTAGAAGTATCCCTCGCGCTTGCGGTCTTCCATGGCGGCCTCGCTGGCGCGGTCGTCGGCGCGGGTCGCACCCCGCTCGGTGAGCCGGCTGGTCGCGGTCTCGGCGATCACGTCCTCGACCGTGGCGGCGGTCGAGCGCACGGCGCCGGTGCAGGTCGCGTCGCCGACCGTCCGGTATCGGACAGTCTCGACGCGGACCTCCTCGCCGGGCCGCGGCGGGGTGAACGGCGTCACCGCGAGCACCATGCCGTCCCGGTCGAACACCTCGCGCTCGTGCGCGTAGTAGATGCCCGGCACCTCGATGCCGTCCCGGGCGATGTACCGCCAGATGTCGAGCTCGGTCCAGTTCGACAGCGGGAAGATCCGGACGTGCTCGCCCGGTGCGATCCGCCCGTTGTAGAGGTCCCAGAGCTCGGGGCGCTGGTTGCGCGGGTCCCACTGGCCGAACTCGTCGCGGATCGAGAACACCCGCTCCTTGGCCCGGGCCTTCTCCTCGTCGCGCCGGGCGCCACCGAGCACCGCGTCGAACTTGTTCTCGGTGATCGCGTCCAGCAGCGGGACGGTCTGCAGCGGGTTGCGGGTTCCGCCCGGGCGCTCGACGACCCGGCCGCGGTCGATCGCGTCCTGCACCGAGGCGACGACCAGGTCGAGCCCCAGCTCAGCGGCCCGGCGGTCGCGGAACTCGATGACCTCGGGGAAGTTGTGGCCGGTGTCGACGTGCATCACCGGGAACGGGATCCGGCCGGGAGAGAACGCCTTCTCGGCCAGCCGGAGCATGACGATCGAGTCCTTGCCCCCGGAGAAGAGCAGAACCGGCCGCTCGAAGCTGCCGACCACCTCGCGCAGGATGTGGATCGACTCGTCCTCCAGCGCGGTCAGCGCGGCATCCCGAGCGTCTTCCAGGTGCTGGAGATCGAGGTCGGAGAGGGTGGTCACAGCAGGCCCCTTTCGGACAACGCGGCAAGCACCGCGTCCACGGACGCATCGAGGGCGGACGATTCGGTGCGGAGCACGAGCTCGGGTGAGGCCGGCGCCTCGTAGACGTCGTCGACGCCGGTCAGACCGGAGATCTCCCCGGCGCGCTGCCGCGCGTAGAGGCCTTTCACGTCACGGACCGAGCAGACCTCGACCGGCGTGGCGACGTGGACTTCGAGGAACGCTGTGCCGCTCGCCCGGTGCCGGGCGCGGACCTCGTCCCGGGCGGACGCGAACGGCGAGATGACCGCCGCCAGCACCAGCACGCCGTTGCGGGCGAGCAGTTCGGCGACGAAGCCGATCCGGGCCACGTTCGTGTCCCGGTCTTCCCGGCTGAACCCGAGACCGGCCGACAGGTGTTCCCGGACCGCGTCCCCGTCGAGCACCTCGACCCGGTAACCGGCGGCGCGGAGCCGCTCGCCGACCGCGTTCGCGGTGGTGGTCTTACCGGCGCTCGGGAGACCCGTGAACCAGACGGTGGCGCCCGGTGTGGGATCCGCCACAGTGGGCGTGGCGGAGGGGCCACTCTCCGTGCTACCGGCGGGGGCGCCGGAGGGGTGAGTCGATGCGATCGGCATCGCGCGTTGCTCCTGACCTCGGGGAGGGAGTCCGGGGACATTTATCTATGTATGGGACATAGGTATTGTCTCGCCCGAAGCTCTGCGACGGGGACACGACTTGGTGCGCAGGGCGAAACGCCTGCTCAATCGACAAGCCGGGGAAAACCGTCTACGCGAGCCGAGAAATGCCGGAACCCGCGCTCAGCCCGGAAGACACGCTGCGCTGGAGACGCGCAGGAAGTCGACGTGCCGACGCGTGGTCAGCAGCGCCGAGGCGGGGCGGGAACGGCCGGTCATGGTTGCCGATGATGACACAGCAAAACTGCGCCGCCAACCGGTAACCGAATGCCTACTATTCCAGTAGGTGAGCACAGATTCCCAGCATCTGGCTAGTGTCGAATCGCTGTGCGATGCTCTGTGGTGTGACGACGCGAGGCACCCTCCTGGTCGCCCGCCTGCATGTTGACCTGCAGCGGGTGATCTCGGCGGCCTGTCAGGCCTGACCGCCCGTCCCTCGTCCGTCTTCCGACCGCTTTCTCCCCCTGAAGCCCCCGGTCTGCCGGTGTGTGCTCCGCGGTCCGACACCTGTGAGGTAGTCCCTAAATGCCTGGTCGTCCGCGTGGGCAAGGCCAGTGGGCTCTCGGCTATCGCGAGCCGCTGAACAAGAACGAGCAGTTCAAGAAGGATTCCGACGGTCTGTCGGTCCGGGACCGCATCGAGAACATCTACGCGCACCGCGGGTTCGACTCGATCGATCCGCAGGACCTGCGCGGCCGGATGCGCTGGTACGGCCTCTACACGCAGCGCGCGCCCGGCATCCCCGGCGGCAAGACCGCCGTGCTGGAGCCGGAGGAGCTCGACGACCGCTACTTCATGCTGCGCGTCCGCATCGACGGCGGCCGGATGACGTCCGAGCAGTTGCGGGTCATCGCCGGTATCGCGACCGAGTTCGGCCGCGACGTGGCCGACGTCACCGACCGGCAGAACATCCAGCTGCACTGGATCGCGATCGAGGACGTGCCGGAGATCTGGCGCCGCCTCGAGGGGGTCGGCCTCTCCACCACCGAGGCCTGCGGCGACACGCCGCGGGTCATCCTCGGCTGCCCGCTCGCCGGCGAACTCGAGACCGACGTCCTCGACGCGACCGAGGCGCTGCGGAACGTCGTCGACCGCTACATCGGCGACCCGGCGTTCTCGAACCTCCCGCGCAAGTTCAAGAGCTCGATCTCCGGCTGCGCCGAGCACTGCACCAACCACGAGATCAACGACGTCGGGTTCGTCGGCGTCGTCGGTCCCGACGGCGAGCCCGGTTTCGACCTCTGGGTCGGCGGTGGCCTCTCCACCAACCCCCGGTTCGCCGAGCGTCTCGGCGTCTTCGTCCGCCCCGACCAGGTGGACGCCGCCTGGGTCGGCGTCGTCAGCATCTTCCGCGACTACGGGTACCGCCGGTCGCGCAACCACGCGCGCCTGAAGTTCCTGCTGGCCGACTGGGGCCCGGAGAAGTTCCGCGAGGTGCTCGAGACCGAGTACCTGAAAGAGAAGCTGCCCGACGGCCCGGCACCGGCGAAGCCGATCCAGGACCAGCGCGACCACGTCGGCCTCACGCCGATGCGCAACGGCACGTTCGCGCTCGGGTTCGCCCCGCGGGCCGGCCGGCTGTCCGGCACGATCCTCACCGCGGTCGCCGACCTGTCCGACCGGCTCGGCGACGGACGCGTCGCGGCCACCGCGCAGCAGAAGCTCGTGCTGCTCGGCGTCGCGCGGTCCGACGTCGCCGAGGTGACCGACGAGCTCGCGACGCACGACCTGCTGGTGAATCCGAGCGCGTTCCGCCGCGGGACGATGGCCTGTACCGGGCTCGAGTTCTGCAAGCTGGCGATCGTCGAGACCAAGGCCCGCGCCGACGTGCTCTACCGCGAGCTGGAGAAGCGCCTGCCCGACTTCGACGAGCCGATCACGATCAACGTCAACGGCTGCCCGAACTCGTGCGCCCGGTTCCAGACCGCCGACGTCGGCTTCAAAGGTTCGATGGTCCGCGACGACCACGGCAACACCGTCGAGGGCTTCCAGGTGCACCTCGGCGGGCATTTCGGCGCCGATGCCGCGTTCGGCCGCAAGTTCCGTGGCCTGAAGGTCACCGCCGACGGGATGCCCGACTACGTCGAGCGGATCCTGCGCGGCTACCTGGAGCGCCGGGAGCCGGGCGAGCGCTTCGCCGGCTACGTCGCCCGGGCCGAGGAAGCCTGGCTCCTGTGAGCGAGCGGGCCGCCCCCTTCTACTGCCCCTACTGCGGCGAGGAAGACATCCGTCCCGACGGTGAGCACCACGGTCAATGGCGCTGTGGAGCCTGCCTGCGGGTCTGGACGCTGAAGTACATCGGTCTGAGCCGTCCTCAGGCGGCCGAATTAGACCAGGAGGTGACGTCATGACCGACATGCTGGCTCGACCGGATGCCGGATTCTCTGATACTTCCGCGCTGCGCGCGCTCGCCGACGAAGCGGCCGCCGCGCTCGAGGGCGCACACCCCGTCGAGGTCCTCCGCTGGGCCGGGGAGACGTTCGGCGACCGGTTCTGCCTCACTTCTTCCATGGGGGACGCCGTCCTCGCGACGCTCGCGGCGGAGGCCGTGCCCGGCGTCGACGTGGTGTTCCTCGACACCGGCTACCACTTCCCCGAGACACTGCAGACGCGCGACCGGGTCGCCGCCGAGCTCGACGTCACGGTCGTGACCGTGAAGCCGGAGCTGACCGTCGCGCAGCAGAACATCACGTACGGGCAGAGCCTGTACGCGCGTGACTCCGACTCGTGCTGCGCGATGCGCAAGGTCGAGCCGCTCGACCGCGGGCTGGCGCCGTACTCGGCGTGGGGGTCGGGGCTGCGCCGGGACGAGTCGTTCGCGCGCCGTCACACGCCGGTGGTGGGCATCGATTCGCGCCGGAACAAGATCAAGGTGAACCCGCTGGCCTGCTGGACGCAGGACGACGTCGACCGGTTCGTGGCGGAGCGGAACGTGATTCTGAACCCGCTGGTCGACCGGGGGTTCGCGTCGATCGGGTGCGCGCCCTGCACGCGGCCGGTGGCGGTCGGCGAAGACCAGCGGGCCGGGCGCTGGTCGGGGTCGGAGAAGACCGAGTGCGGCATTCACTTGTAAGCATGGTGTAGCGGCCGACCTGCACAAATACCCACACAGAGCACTCAGCACCGGCACAGGAAGCTCACAGTTTCGCGAGCGACCGTTCAGGACATGGACGAATCGCACCGCTCCCCCGCAGCCAGCACCGGCGGTGACCAGGCCGGCGCTCCGCTGACGCCCCCCTCCGACACTCAGCACCCGCACGGGGATCCGCGCCCCTCGGACGCGTCCTCCCCGTGGGCGGCCCCGGCCGCCTCCCCCACCCCGGCCCAGGCCGGGCCCCACCCCACTGCCTCGTTCCCGGCCGGGAACGAGGGCGCGCCCTCCGCGGGCGTCCCGCACCAGGCCGCGCCGCACTCGGCGCCGCCGCACCTCACCGGCGCGCACCAGACCGGGCCGCACCAGACCGGGCCGTTCCCCGCCTGGACGACCGGTGGCGCCGGACCCGGGGGCCCCTACGCCACTTCGCCGCTCGGCACGATGACGCCGCCGGCTCGGCGACGGGGCCCGGTCGCGGTGGCGATCGCCGGGGGCGCGCTCGTCCTGGCGCTGGTCGCGGGAGGCGCGGGGGCCGCGGTGGGAGTCGCGGTCAGCGACCACAACAGCGGCACCGGCGTGACGATCAACCAGGAGACCGGCACCGCGACGACCGCGACCAGCCAGACCGGCACCGTCGAAGCCGCCGCCACCACCGCGCTCAAGAGCGTCGTCACGATCGAGGTCACCGCGAGCGCCGGCTCCGGCACCGGCTCGGGCGTGGTGCTCGATTCCCAGGGCCACATCCTCACGAACAACCACGTCGTCGAGGAGGCCGCGAACGGCGGCACGATCACGGTCGTCCTGCCCAGCGGCGAGAGCCGCACGGCCACGATCGTCGGCCGCGACCCGTCCTCCGACATCGCGGTGATCAAGCTGGGCAACGCCGCCGGGATCACTCCGGCGACGTTCGCCCGGTCCTCCACCGTGAAGACCGGCCAGACCGTGCTCGCGATCGGCGCGCCGCTCGGCCTCTCGAACACCGTCACCGAGGGCATCGTCAGCGCGCTCAACCGCCCGGTCCGCACCGGGTCGTCCGCCGACCAGAACACGGTCCTCGACGCGGTCCAGACCGACGCCGCGATCAACCCGGGTAACTCCGGCGGGGCCCTCGTCGACCTGAACGGCCGGGTGATCGGCATCAACTCGGCGATCGCGACGGTGTCCGGCAGTTCCGGCAACCGCGGGCAGGATTCGCAGTCCGGCAACATCGGCGTCGGGTTCGCGATCCCGGCCGACACCGCGCTGAACGTCGCGAAGCAGCTGATCCAGGACGGCACCGCGGAGCACGCGACGCTCGGCGTCAGCGCCCAGGACACCCAGAACGGCACCGGCGCGCAGATCGCCCAGGTGACGAACGGATCCGGCGCCGACAAAGCCGGTCTGAAGGCCGGGGACGTCGTCACCGCGATCGGCGACCGCCGGGTCACCGACACCGACGGCCTGGTCGCCGCGGTCCGCTCCCACAACCCGGGCGAGTCGGTGAGGATCACCTACACCCGGGGTGGCCAGAGCTCCACCGCCACCGCCACCTTGAACAGCAGCTCCACCTGAGTCCGACCCCCATCCCCGTGCGCGCCACTCCACTGGCACGAGCGCACGGAGGGCCCTCCCTCCCCCGGACGGGCCCGAACCGCCGCATCGCCTCCCACCGCGGTGCGGCGGTTCCGCGTGCGACCCGTCACCGGGCCTCCGGCGCCGGGGAAACCGGTTCACCTCCGGCGGCCGGGGAAACCCGGTTCACCTGCGGACGGCCGCCCGCACCAGCGCCCAGCCCAGCCCCAGCGCCACCAACCCGATCCACGCCGTGACCGGCACCACCACCAGGTGCGCCACCCGCTCGGCCAGCAACCCGTTCAGCCCGGTCACCGCGACGATCAGCAGGCCCACCGTCGCCGCCGCGACCCCCGCCCCGGACGCCACCCCGTCCAACGGCCCGCCCCGCCGCCGAGGCCGCCCGGCCGCCGCCGGAGCCTCCGGACGAACGGCCGGACGCTCGAAGCGACGAGCCGCCAGCACCAGCGGCACCAGCACGGCGGCGAGCACGGCCACCCACACCGGCCGGGTGGCCCACCAGACCGCGCCACCGGGCGCGGGCACCGGCAACCCGGCCACCACCACCCCGGCCACCACGAACAACGCGGTCAGGTGCCAGAGGAAGACCGTCATCACGACCCCGTTGGCCGCCACGACCGCCGTCCACACCCGGCGCCGGCCGAGCCACCGGGTCACCGGCCCGCGCCCCAGCACGACCAGACCCGTCAGCCACGCCCCGTGGGCCACCAGCGCCAGCGTCGGCGGGTTCATGTTCGACACCGGCGCTCCGGGCAGCCCGACCATCGACACCGGGTACCAGCCGGACACCCACGTCAGCAGCACCACCGAGACCAGCCCGCCGCCGGCCAGCCACCACCCGGCCCGCCGGGTCAGCCGGCCGTCCGCGTACAGGAACCCGACCTGGTGCGCCGCCAGCCACACCAGCGCGACGTTCACCGCTCCCACGGACGGCACCCCGCCCAGCAACCGGACCGCGTCCACCGCTCCGGCCGCGGCCACCAGCGCGACCGGCACCCACACCCCCCAGCGCCGGTGGGCCGCCCACATCAACGGGGCCAGCCCGACCACCCCGAGATACACCCCGAGGAACCAGAGCGGCTGCACCACGGTCCGGGTCGCGGCCCGGAACAGCTCCGCCGACGCCGAATCCCCGGACTGCAGCCCGGCCAGCTCGGTCACCGCCGCCAGGGAGGCCCACACCCCGAGGAACACCGCCGTGGGCGCCAGCAACCGCCGCAACCGGGCCGCGACGAACTCCGGGTACGTCCCGCCGCGCCGCCGTGACGACGTCAGCGCGGCCGCGTGCGCGGCGCCGCCGACCAGGAAGAACAGCGGCATCACCTGGAACACCCAGGTCAGCAGTTGGGCGGCGGGCAGGTCCGCGAGGACGTTGCCGGCCCGCAGCCGCCCGTTTTCCACCGACAGCGTCAGCATCAGCCAGTGCCCCAGCACCACCACGCCGATCGACCCGACCCGCAACAGGTCGAGGTACCGATCTCGCGAGGCCGGGGTCCGGGCCGCGAGCACCGAGGGCGACAGCATCGGAGAAGCAGTCATGTCTTCACGGTCGCGTCTCGAAGCCGGGTAGCGCAGAGCAGTTCTACTCGGTGTGTGCTCAGATAGCGCATGACCTCCGACGTCTCCCCTGCCGCACACCCGAACGTCACCGCCGTGAACGACGTCCTCACGGCGTTCGGGTCGAGGAACCGCGTCCGGATCCTGCCGGGCGAGGCCCGCACCGCGGCCGCGGCGGCCGAGGCGCTCGGCGTCACCGTCGGGCAGATCGCGAACTCGCTGGTGTTCGACGCGGACGGCGTCCCGCTGCTGGTGCTGGCGTCCGGCGAGCACCGGGTCGACACGACGATGATCGCCGCGCTCTGCGAGGTCGCGACCGTCCGCCGCGCCACGCCCGACTTCGTCCGGGACGTGACCGGCCAGGCGATCGGCGGCGTCGCACCGGTGGGCCACCCGAACCGGCTCCGCACGCTGGTCGACGTGGCACTCGCCCGGTACGAGACCGTGTGGGCGGCCGGCGGTGTCCCGCACGCGGTGTTCCCCACGACTTACGACGAACTGCTCCGCATCACCGGGGGCGTTGCGGCCGAAGTTGCCTGAGAGAAACCTGAGCCCGCCTCCCGCTGCCGTTCACACTCGTCACCTCTAGGCTTGACCCATGCCAGTCGCGCCGGAGTCCGGGTCGGTGACCCCGCGCACTCCGGTACGGGTCCCCGCGGTGGTCACCGTGCACGTCTGGCGCGTGCCCGGCCGGCGGGTGCCGACCGCGCTGACCCGGATGGCCACCGACCGCGCGCGGCTACGGAAAGTGCGCGGGCTGCGGTTCGCCCGGCTGCTCGGCACCGGCCGCGGCAGCACATTCGCGATCCGCGACGCCGACCTGCACCGCTGGGCGCTGCTCGCGTCCTGGGGCAGCGAGGACGACGCCACGGAGTTCGAAAAAGCCCCCACCGTCCGCGGCTGGAACCGCCTGGCCGAGGAACGCTGGCGGGTCGAGCTGACGCCGCTGGCCTCGCACGGCCGCTGGGGCGGGCGGGAACCGTTCGGCGCGCCGTCACCGCGCCGGTGGGACGGTCCGGTCGCGTCGCTCACCCGGGCCCGTATCTCGGCCCGGAAGGCGGTCACGTTCTGGCGGGCGGTGCCGCCCGTGGCGTCCGCGTTGTCGGAGTACCGCAACAACGGCGGCCTGCTGGCCGCATTCGGCGTCGGTGAGGCTCCGGCCGGGTGGCAGGGGACGCTGAGCGTCTGGCGAACGGCGGAGGACCTTCGCGCGTTCGCCTACCAGGGAGCCGCGCACAGCGCGGCGATCCGCAGAACGAAGGAGACCGGGTGGTACGCCGAGGAACTCTTCGCCCGTTTCGGCGTGGTGCGAGCGGACGGCTCGCTGGACGGCAGAGATCCGCTGAGGTGACTCCTTTGACACCGATTCGCTGGTCTTCGCGCGATGTGGTCAACCACCTCGACGAGGTGCTCGGCGTGTACGGCTCGGCGATGAACTACTCGCCGGGGCTGGTCGAGGGCCGGCGCGGAATACTGGTCGCGCATACCCGCCGCCCCGAGTTCCGGGCCGTCGGCACCTACGACGCCGAAGGCCGGGTCGTGGGCTTCGGGTACGGATACCGCGGTGAGCCGGGTCAGTGGTGGCACGAGCACGTCCGGTCGCGGTTGGACCCGGCCGGTTACCGGGCCTGGCTGTCGGACTGCTTCGAGGTCGTCGAGCTGCACGTGGCTCCGGGCGCCCAGGGGCAGGGCATCGGCGAGCAGCAGATCCGCCTGCTGGTCGACGGGGTGACTCGCCGGACGACCGCGCTCTCCACTCCGGAGGGTGGGGAGTCGCGGGCCTGGAAGCTCTACCGGCGGCTCGGGTTCCTCGACGTGCTGCGCAACGTGGTGTTCCCGGGAGACGATCGGCCGTTCGCCGTACTCGGCCGGGGCCTCCCGCTCGACAACCCGACGTCTTGAACGTGCGCCGCCTACCGGCCGTCCTGGTCGGGCTGACCATCCTGGCTCAGATCGGGTATCCGCTGGTAGGCGGCTCAGCACGGAACGGCGTCACGGTGGTGACCGTGGTGCTCGGGTTCGCGGCGGCGGTCACGCACGCGGCGGCGACCCGGGGCGCGCGGACCGCTGCCGCGGTCGTCCTGGTCACCGCCGGGGGCGGCTTGCTCGTCGAGGCGCTCGGCACCGCGTCCGGCTTCCCGTTCGGGGAGTACTCCTACGCGGGGACGCTCGGTCCGAAGGTCCTCGGGGTCCCGTGGGTGATCCCGCTGGCCTGGACGATGATGGCGTGGCCCGCCTGGCTCGTCGCCGGCCGGCTGGTGGCGGGCTGGTGGCGCGTTGCGGTCGCGGGCTGGGCGCTCGCGTCCTGGGACGTGTTCCTCGACCCGCAGATGGTCGACGCCGGGCACTGGTCCTGGTCCTCGTCCGGGGTCGCGCTCCCGGGCGTGCCCGGGATCCCGCTCACGAACTACGTCGGCTGGGTGCTGGTCGCGGTGGTCATGTTTGCCGCGCTGCGGCTTCTCCGCGTCGATCCGGACGCCGAGCCCGGCACGCCGATGCTGGTCTTCTATCTGTGGACCTACGCGTCCTCGGTACTGGCCCACGCGGCGTTCTTCGGCCTGCCCGCCTCGGCGGCCTGGGGCGCGCTGGCGATGGGCACCGTCGCCGTGCCACTCGCGGTGACGCTGTTCCGGGAGGCCCGGGCCGGTGCGTTGGTGAGCTCGCCGTGAGGAAGCTCGTGCTCGCGGCCTCGCTGGGCGCCGCGGCGCTGACCGTGCACAGCGTTGTCAACGCCCGGCGGCTGCGCCAGCCGCCCGTCACCGTGCCACCGGCGGCGGTGCGGGTGTCCGTGCTGCTGCCGGTGCGCGACGAAGAGCAGCGGGTCGAGCGGTGTCTGGAGGCACTGCTCGCTCAGCGGGGCGTCCCGAACTACGAAGTGCTGGTGCTGGACGACGGGAGCACCGACCGGACCGCGGAGCGGGTCCACGCGATCGGCGGCGGACGGGTCCGGCTACTCACCGGCGCGCCGCTGCCGGCCGGCTGGCTGGGGAAGCCGCACGCGTGCGCCCAACTCGCCGAGGCGGCCGCGCCGGATTCCGAGGTGCTGGTCTTCGTCGACGCGGACGTCGTGCTGGAGCCGGACGCCCTGGCATCCGCGCTCGCGGTGCTGGACGAGTCCGGGCTCGACCTGATCTCGCCGTACCCCCGGCAGGTCACCGGCACCGCGGCGGAGCGGCTCGTCCAGCCGTTGCTGCAGTGGTCGTGGCTGACCACGCTGCCGCTCGGGCTCGCCGAGCGTTCCCCGAAGCCGTCGCTGACCGCGGCCAACGGGCAGTTCCTGGTGGTCAGGCGGGCCTGCTACCGGGCGGCCGGTGGGCACGCGGCGGTCCGCGGCGACGTACTGGAAGACATCGCGTTGCTCCGGGCCGTGAAGCGAGCCGGCGGGCGGGGCGTGGTCACCGACGGGTCGGCGATCGCCGAGTGCCGGATGTACGAGTCCTGGGACGAATTGCGTGACGGCTACGGCAAGTCGCTCTGGGCCGCGTTCGGGTCCCCGGCCGGAGCCGCGGCCACCGTGGCCGGTCTCGGGTTCCTGTACGTCCTGCCCGCCGCCGCCGCACTCCGGGGCAGCCGGATCGGCCTGCTCGGTTACGCCGCCGGCGTGGCCGGCCGGGTGGTGGCGGCCCGGGCCAGCGGCGGCCGCGCCTGGCCGGACGCCCTGGCGCACCCGGTTTCGATCACCGCGTTCGGGTATCTGGTGATCCGGTCGGTGATTCTGCGCCGACGGGGGTCCCTCCGCTGGAAGGGGCGCCCGATCGGCGACCCGGGAGGCAGGTTCGGTGGCTGAGATCGTGGTGATCGGGGCGGGGGTGGGAGGCCTCGCGGCGGCGGCGCGCCTGGCGGCGTCCGGTCACCGGGTCACGGTGTGCGAGCGGGCGCCGGACGTCGGCGGGAAACTCGGGCTCCGGGAGCGCGGCGGGTTCCGGTTCGACACCGGGCCGAGCCTGGTCACGATGCCGCAGGTGTTCGAGGACCTGTTCCGGGAGACCGGTGACCCGATCGGGACGGTCCTCGACCTCGTCCCGCTCGACCCGATCGCGCGCTACCGGTTCGGCGACGGCACCACGCTGGAGTCGTGCGCCGACCCGTTCGAGTTCCGGCGCCGGATCGACGACGCGTTCGGCCGGGGCGCAGGCAGCGACTGGGCCGCGTTCTGGAAGCGGGCCGAGCGGATCTGGCACGCGACCTACGAGCCGTTCCTGGCCTCGGCGCTGGACGGCCCCCGCACGCTGGCCCGCTATTCGACCCGCCTGACCGATCTGGCGACGATCGCGCCGGGCCGGACGCTGCGCGGGCTGGCGCGGTCGTACCTGAAGGATCCCCGGCTCCAGCAGTTCGTCGAGCGGTACGCGACCTACACCGGCTCGGACCCGCGGAAAGCGCCGGCCGCGCTGGCGTCGGTGCCCTACGCCGAGCTGGCCTACGGGGGCTGGTACCTGAGGGGCGGCCTCCGGACGCTGGCCGACGCCCTGCTCGCCCGGTGCGGTGAGCACGGGGTGAAGGTGCGGCTCTCGACCGAGGTCACCCGCATCACCGCCGACGCCCGCGGGGCCACCGGCGTGCTCCTGGCCGACGGCGGACGCCTGCCCGCGGACGTCGTCGTGGCCAACGCCGACGCGGCCCACGTCTACCGCGACCTGATCGCGGTGCCGTCGTCGTTGCGGTCATTGCGCCGGACCACCCCCTCGCTGTCCGGGTTCGTGCTGCTCCTGGCCCTGCGAGGAACGACGCCCGGGCTGGCGCACCACAACGTGCTGTTTCCGCCGGGCGCGTACGACGCCGAGTTCGACCACGTCTTCGGAGACCCGGGGCGTCCGGTGCCGGACCCGACGCTCTACCTGTCGGTGCCCGACGACCCAGGTGTGCGCCCGGACGGTCACGAAGCAGTGTTCCTGCTGGTGAACGCCGCCCGCCATGGCGTCGGTCGCGGCGCGGTCGACTGGCGCACCCCCGGCCTGGCCGACCGGTACGCCGACGACCTGCTGCAGCGGCTGGCCGAGCGCGGTCACGACGTACGCGACCGCGTCCTGTTCCGCGAGATCGTCACCCCCGCCGACCTGGAGGCGAAGACCCACGCGATCGGCGGCGCGATCTACGGCACGTCGAGCAACGGCGCGAGGGCCGCGTTCCTCCGCCCCGCGAACCGCAGCGTCGTCCCGGGCCTGTTCCTGGTCGGGGGCTCGTCCCATCCGGGAGGAGGGCTGCCCCTGGTGACGCTGTCGGCCCGGATCGTGGCCGGCCTGATCGGACCCGCTTAGGCCCGCGCCGCCACCTTCGCCGGGGCCAGGTTGGCCCACACCTCGCGGGTCGCGGCGCTCCGGTTCAGCGTGATGAAGTGGATGCCGGGCGCGCCCTCGGCCAGCAGCCGCGCCGACAGCGCGGTCGCGACCTCGACGCCGATCTCGCGCACCGCGTTCGGGTCGTCCGCCACGCCGCGCAACCGGTCGGCGAGCGCCGACGGGAACTCCGCGCCGGACAGAACCGCCATCCGCTCGATCTGCGACACGTTCGTCACCGGCATCACGCCCGGCACGATCGGCACGTCGGACCCGGCGGCGACGGTCGCGTCACGCAGGCGGGCCCAGTCTTCCCAGTTGAAGAAGAACTGGGTGATCGCGAAGTCGGCGCCCGCACGGCACTTCTCGACGAAGAACCGCACGTCGGATTCGAAGTCGGGCGACCGCGGGTGCTTCTCCGGGAACGCGGCCACGCCGACGCAGAACTCACCGGAGTTGCGCACCAGCTTCACCAGCTCGGACGTGTACTCGAAGCCCTCCGGGTGCGCGACCCACTCGGCCCGCGGGTCACCCGGCGGGTCTCCGCGCAGCGCCATCACGTCGTGGACACCGACCGCGGCGTAGTGCCCGATGACGTTGCGCAGCTCGGCCACCGAGTGGTTGACCGCGGTGAGGTGCGCCATCGGCAGCAGCGTGGTCTCGGACGCGATCCGCTCGGTGATCGCCACCGTGCGGTCTCGGCTCGACCCGCCGGCGCCGTACGTGATCGACACGAACGAGGGCTGCAGAGCCTCGAGTTCGCGGATCGCCTGCCAGAGCTGACGCTCGCCCGCGTCGGTCTTCGGTGGGAAGAACTCGAACGAGAACGTCGGTGCGTCGTCGCGGACGAGGTCACCCACGGAGGTCCGTCGAACGGAGACACCGGTTGCCATGGAGGAAAACTCTAGCCCTCGACCACACGGCGCCCTGCCATCGCCCGGCGTGCTCGGTGAACAGCGTGCTCGGAGACGAGCGCGCTCGGTGAACCGGCCGACGGACGCCGAACCGGTCGAGGCGACCGGCTACCTTCACCAGCAACCGTCGAAGAAGGGGAACCGCGTGTCCGTGACGCCGCTCGACCGGGACGACCTGCGGACCCGCGTGAGCGCGGCCCTGCGCGCCCACCTGCACCGCCGCCGGGGCCGGCTCGCGCTGGTCGGTCCGGAACTCGGTCCGGTCGCCGACGCGCTGGCCGATTTCCTCGACGGGGGCAAACGGCTGCGCCCGGCGTTCGCCTATTGGGGCTACCGGGCCACCGGCAACCCGGGCTCGGACGCGCTGGTCCGCGCGGCCGGCGCGCTGGAGCTGGTCCAGGCGTGCGCGCTGATCCACGACGACGTGATGGACGGTTCCGACACCCGGCGCGGCAAGCCGGCCGTGCACAAGCAGTTCGAGGCGTTGCACCTGGCCGAGAAGTACACCGGCAGCGCCGCCCGGTTCGGCACCGCGGCCGCGATCCTGCTCGGCGACGTCTGCCTGATCTGGGCCGACGAGATGCTCGACCGGTCGGGTATGCCGGCCGACGCGCTCGAACGCGCCCGCCCGATCTGGGACGAGATGCGGACCGAGATCATGGCCGGCCAGTACCTCGACGTGCTGGCGCAGGCGCAGGGCGGGCACTCGGTCGACCGGGCCGTCCGGGTCGTGCGGTACAAGGCCGCGAAGTACACGGTCGAGCGCCCGCTGCATCTCGGGGCCGCGCTGGCCGGGGGCGGGCCGGAGCTGACCGACTCGCTCAGCCGCTACGGGCTGCCGATCGGTGAGGCGTTCCAGCTGCGCGACGACGTCCTCGGGGTGTTCGGCGACCCGGCCGAGACCGGGAAGCCCGCCGGTGACGACCTCCGCGAGGGCAAGCGCACGCTGCTGCTCGCCTACGCGGCCGAGCGCGCCACGCCCGCTCAGGAGACCGTGCTCGACCGCCACCTGGGCGATCCCGGCCTCACCGACGACGGCGTCGACCGGTTGCGCGAAGTGCTGGTGGAGACCGGCGCGCTCGAACGCACCGAGGAACGGATCAGGGCGCTCACCGCCCGGGCGCTCGACGCGCTGGCGGCGGCCCGGCTGGACGCCGAATCCACCGACGCCCTCACCGCACTGGCGGGTGCCGCGACCGCACGAAAGGCCTAACGAATCCGCACACTTCGGTATCGATCCGGCGTGTCGGCGTGGTCTGCAACCGTGAGGGTGGGGAATGAGCTCAGGCCGCGCTGTTTCGGCGCGCACGAGCACGGGGGCGGCACCAGTGGCACGGATCCCAATCAGCCGACGGGGTGTGCTGGCGGGCGGAGCCGCCCTGCTCGGCGCCGCCGGGCTGGGCCTCGCGGCCGAGCCCGCCGCGGCCACCGCACCCGGCACGGTCGGCGCTGCCTTCCCGGCCGGTCGGCTCGCGGCGGGGGTGGCGCAGATCACCCACCACCCGGCGGTGCGAGCCGGGTACCGGTTCCTCAACGCGGCGATGGACGTCCACTACCCCGCCTACGGGACGCTCCGGCTGCCGCAGTCGTACGCCGACGAGGTCGGCCTGTACGGCACCGCCTACCTCTCCGACGCCGCCGTCGCCGTGCTGGCGTACCTCGCCGAGGGATCCCCGGCGTCGGTCGAGCGGGCCCGCGTCCTCGGCGAATCCCTCCGGTACGCCCAGGACCACGACCCCGCCTACCGCGACGGCCGCCTGCGCCAGTCGTACACGGTCGGCCCGTACGACCGGAACGGCGTCGTGCAGGCGAACGGCTTCGTGCAGCCGGACGGCATGGTGAACTCCGGCAACGTCTTCGACCACAGCGCGAGCTACACCGGCGACCAGGCCTGGGCCGGGCTCGCGCTCGTCGCACTGGCCCGCCGCGGCCTGAACCCGGCGTTCCTCACCGCCGCCGTCCGCCTCGGCAACTGGGTGGCGAGCACCTGCGGCACGAACCAGGCCCTCGGCGGCTACCGGGCCGGCGTCGACCGGGCCGGTACCACGCTGACCCGCACCGACACGTCCCACAACGCGGTGGTGGCCGCGTTCTTCGGCCAGCTCGCGACGATGACCGGCGACGAGATCTGGCTGGAGCGCCGCACGAAAGCGGCCGCGTTCGTGCACCGGATGTGGCAGGCCGACGGCGGCTTCTACGCGTCCGGCTCGGACGACGGCGTGGTCGCCGCCCGCTTCCCGGTCACGACCGAGAGCCAGACGTCCGCGGTGCTCGGCCTGGCCGGCGGCACGCGTCCCGCCGACCCGGGCGCGCTGGACTACCTGGTCGCCGAGCTCACGGTCACCGACACGGCCGATCGGGTGCACAGCGCACTGCCGGTCGGAGTCACGGTGACCGGTGTGACGTGCTCCGACCGCAGCGGTCTCGTCGACCCGGACGACCCCATCGAGCCCGGCCTGCCCGCACCCGACCCGGACGCGGTCTGGCTGCAGGGCACCGCCCAGTTCGCGGCCGCGCTGATGGCCCGGGGCCGTCCCGGCGACCTGGAGGCGGCACACCGGCGGCTGAACACGCTGGCCGAGTTGCAGAGCAAACTCGGCGCAGGCGAGAAGGCCGGCGACAAGCCGCTCGCCGACGGTGAGGGCCTCGTCGCGGCGACCAGCCCGCTGCACACCGGCATCGGTGACAGCGGCTACTACCCGTACCGGCACGTCGGCACCACGGCCTGGTTCCTGCTCGCGGTGACCGGCACCAACCCGCTCGCCGCGGCCCGCGCCGCCCGTACGTAACTCGAAATGCCGATCACCGGCGGGTGCCATACGGTTTCGACGTGCGCACGGTTACCGGTCCCACGGATCATGTCGTCGTTGTCGGAGCCGGCCTGGCCGGGCTGTCCTGCGCGCTGAGACTGCTCGGAGCGGGCAGGCAGGTGACGATCGTCGAGCGCGAGCCGGTGCCGGGCGGCCGCGCCGGCCGGATGAGCGTCGACGGCTACCAGTTCGACACCGGCCCGACCGTGCTCACGATGCCGAACCTCATCGAGGACGCGTTCGGCGCGGTCGGTGAACGGATGGACGACTGGCTCACGCTCGAGCCGGTCAGCCCGCTCTACCGCGCGTTCTACCCGGACGGCTCGCAGCTCGACGTCCACCCCGACCTCGAGCGGATGGCCGCGGAGATCGCCTCGGTGTGCGGGCCGCGCGAGGCCGACGGGTACCGGAAGTTCGTCGGGTTCGTCTCCGAGCTCTACCGCCTGGAGATGGACGAGTTCATCGACCGGAACCTGGACTCACCGCTCGACCTGGTCGGCCCCGGCATCGCCCGGCTGCTCGCGCTCGGGGGGTTCCGCCGGCTCGCGCCCAAGGTCGGCCAGTACCTCAAGGATCCGCGCACCCAGCGCGTCTTCAGCTTCCAGGCGATGTACGCGGGCGTCTCGCCGTTCCAGGCCCTCGCGATCTACGCGGTGATCGCGTACATGGACTCGGTCGCCGGGGTGTTCTTCCCCCGTGGCGGCATCCACGCGGTGCCGGCCGCGCTGGCCGGTGCGGCCGAGAAGCACGGCGCCCGCCTCCGGTACGGCACGACCGTCACGCAGGTCGAGATCCGGAACGGCCGCGCGGTCGGCGTCCGGACGAGCGACGGGGACCACCTCGATGCGGACGTCGTCGTCCTCAATCCGGACCTGCCGGTCGCCTACCGCGACCTGCTCCCGCCGTCCGCAGCGCCGCGGCGGCTGAAGAACCTCCGGTACTCGCCGTCGTGCTTCCTGTTGCACGGCGGGTCCACCGCCCGATACACGAAGACCGCACACCACAACATCCACTTCGGACGCCACTGGAAGCGGACGTTCACCGAGCTGATCGACCGGCAGGAGCTGATGAGCGACCCGTCGCTCCTGGTCTGCAACCCCACCCGGACCGATCCGTCGCTGGCCCCGGACGGGAAGCAGACGTACTACGTGCTGGCGCCGACCCCGCACGCGGGCGCACCGATCGACTGGTCGGTGATCGGGCCGCGCTACCGGGACGAGCTCGTCGCGGTGCTGGAGGCCCGGGGTTACGTCGGCTTCGGCGACGGCCTCGAGGTCGAGCGGATCGTCACCCCGGCCGACTGGCAAGCCGGCGGCCTGGCGATGGGCGCGCCGTTCGCGGCCGCGCACACGTTCCGCCAGACCGGGCCGTTCCGCCCGTCGAACCTTGCACCGGGGCTGGAGAACGTCGTCTTCACCGGATCCGGGACGCAGCCGGGCGTCGGGGTGCCGATGGTGCTGGTCTCCGGACGTCTGGCGGCTGAGCGCATCACCGGTCGCCAGGGCTGAGACCATGGCGGTCGTGCAGTCACCCTCCGTCGCTCCGGCCGTCCTCCTCCCAGGACACGGCCGGTCCGTCCGGTGGCTGGGCTTCGCCGGGTCGGTACTGGTCGCGATCGGTGGTCTCGGCGCCGGTGTGCTGCCGCGCCCCGATCCGCTCTGGGACGCCCCGGTGCTGCGCGATCTGCGGCACGGCTCCGGGCCGCCGGTGTGCATCACGCTCGCCGCGATCGGCATGGCGCTGCTCGTCTACGCGTGGTGGCGGCTGCGCACCGCGTCCTCGCCGGGCGCGGTGACCCGGACGGCCGCGCTCTGGGCCCTGCCGCTGATGTTCGGCCCGCCGATGTTCAGCCGCGACCTGTACTCGTACGCCGCTCAGGGCCTCGTGCTCGCGCGCGGCCTCGACCCGTACCGGTTCGGCCCGTCGGAGATCCCGTCCGGCCTCGGTGCCGACTGGGTGACGTCGGTCTCGTCGACCTGGGTCAGCACGCCGGCGCCGTACGGGCCGCTCTACCTGTACCTGGCCAGCCGGGTCGCGGGCGTCTCCGGAGACAACCTGATCGTCGCGCTGCTCGCGCTGCGCCTGCTGGCGGTCGTCGGCCTGATCGCGCTGGCACTGATCGTTCCGCGGACGGCGGTCGCTTTCGGGGGCGATCCGGCCCGGGCCCAGTGGCTGGTCATCGCGAACCCGCTGCTGCTCGCACACCTGGTGGCCGGTGGGCACAACGAGGCGATCATGCTGCCGTTCCTGGCCGCCGCGTTCTGGGTCGCGACGCTCGCGACCGGCCCGGTCCGCCGGGTGCTCGGTATCGCGGCGGCAGCGGGAGCGCTGGTCGGGCTCGCGGCCGCGGTGAAGGTCTCGGCCGTCGTCGCGCTGCCGTTCGTCGTCGTGCTGGTCGCGGCCGCACCGGCCTGGGGTGCGGGGTCGTGGAACCGGCTGATCCGGGCCGCAACGCTGGTCAGCGTCGTCGCGGTGGCCGTGTTCGGGCTGGTGAGCGCGCTGGCCGGGCTGGGTCTGGGCTGGGTGCACGCGCTCGCGGTCACCAACGGCGTCAGCGTGCAGTGGACGTCGATCCCGACCGGCTGGGGGCTGGCGGCCGGCTGGTTCACGTCGGCCGACGACGCCGTCCTCGCCGTCGCCCGTGCGCTCGGGACGCTGCTCACCGCCGTGGTGCTGGTCGTGCTCTGGTGGCGTGTCCGGACCGCACCGGCGCAGCGGGTCGCCGGTGCCTGCGCGGCCGCCCTGTTCGTCCTCGCGGTGCTGGGCGAGTCGTTCCACCCCTGGTACCTGCTGTGGGCGCTGGCTCCGCTGGCCGCCGCGGCCGGTTCGCGCATCGCGACGGCGATGGCGGTGCTCAGCGGCGTCCTCTCGTTCTTCGTGCTGCCCGACGGGTACAACGTCGCCCGGGCGACGTCGGTGCCGGGCACGATCTTCGACCTGCTCCTCACCGCGGGAGCGGTGTACTGGGCTGTCCGATTCGTCCGCCGCCGAAGGGAAGTCCTCGATGAGCACGCGTGAATTGGACGCGGCCGGCATCACCGGCCCGGAGCTGCGTGCGTCCTATGCGGCCTGCCGCCGGCTGCTCGCCGAGCACGGGAAGACCTATCACTTGGCGACGCTGCTGCTGCCCCCGGCGAAGCGGCCGTACGTCCAGGCGCTGTACGGGTTCGCCCGGTACGCCGACGAGATCGTCGACGACCTGTCCTCGACGCTGACCGACGACGAGAAGGCCGCGGAGCTCGACGAATTCGCGGTTTCCGTGCTCGGCGACCTCAAACGCGGCGAATCAGACCACCCGATCACCCGGGCGCTGGTCGACACCGTCGTGCGCTGGGACGTCGACGTGGCGCTCATCGAGGCGTTCCTGGTCTCGATGCGGATGGACCTCACGGTCACCGAGTACGCGACCTACGACGACCTGATGACGTACGTCTACGGGTCGGCGGCGGTGATCGGCCTGGAGATGGTGCCGATCCTCGAGCACCCCGGCGTGCCGCGCTCGATCGTCGAGCCGTACGCCCACGACCTCGGCGTCGCGTTCCAGCTCGCGAACTTCGTCCGGGACGTCGGCGAGGATCTGCGCCGGGGCCGGATCTACCTGCCGATGGAAGACCTGGCGCTGTTCGGCGTCGATCGGGATCGGCTCGCGCGCGGGGTGGTCGACGGGCCGATCCGGCGGCTGCTGGCGTACGAGGTCGCGCGCTGCCGGGAGATCTACCGGGCCGCCTGGCCGGGCTTCCGGCTGCTCGCTCCGGAGAGCCAGGAGTGCATGAAGACCGCGTTCCTGCTCTACGGCGGCATCCTGGACGCCGTCGAGCAGGCCGACTACCAGGTGCTGGACCGGCGGGTCGCGGTCAGTAACGCCCGCCGCGCCCGGGTGGCGCTGCCCGCTCTGGTGCGCGCCGTCCGCGCCCGAGCCTGACCCAGGTGGAGACCGCGAACAGCACGAGCGCGAACCCGAACAGCAGGTCTTCGACCGGCGCGTAGATGATCCGGCCGTCGCCGAACAGCCGCGGCCCGCCGTTGCCGATGATTTCGTCCGGGTTGTACCGGACGATCGTGCGCCCGGTGAGGAAGCCGTTCGTGAGCAGCTGGAAAAACACCACGATCGCGTAGGAAACCCACCAGACCCGGCGGGTGACCAGCCGGGTCCGGTAGACGAACAGGTCGATGACGAGCGCGACGACCACGCCGAGCACGGCCGCCTGCGTGTAACTCATTCCTCGTCACCGGCCCGCCAGCCGGTGACCTTGCGGACGGCCTCGAACGCCAGGATCGCCGCGATCGGCACGACCAGGAAGAACAACAGCTCCTCCAGCGGCAGCGGGCCGAGCCGGAGCCCGGTCATCTGCTTCTCGTCGAACGTCCAGTGCCCGGCCCTGATCGCCAGCACGTCCCAGAGCACGAAGACCGCCGCGGCCGGCGCCAGCGCGAGCAGCAGGCGCTTCCAGCGCCGGTACACCCGTACCCGCAGGAACACCTCGAGCCAGCCGGAGCCGATCACGATGAACACGAGCACGGCCAGATAACTCAGGTGCCGCACTCAGACGTCCCGCACTCAGAAACCCAGGGCCTGGGCGCGGCGCTTGATCTCGGTCGGCCGCTCACGCAGCGCAGCCGCGGCCGTACCCTCGGGCAGCGTCGAGTCCGGAGTGTAGAACCAGGTCAACGCTTCTTCGGGCGAGTACCCGGCGTCGTGCAGAACCGTGAGCACACCGGCCAGGTGCCGGGCCAGGTTCGAGTTCTGGCCCGCCTCGGACCGGAGATCGGGCACCAGGTCGGCGGGCAGCCGCACCACACCGTCCCGGCGGACGGCGAGGAGCGCACCGTTCTTCACCATCTGGTGCACGCGCGTGACGCGGACGTCGAGTCGTTCCGCGGCTTCGGGGACGGTCAGCCACTCGGTGGGGCCGACATCTGTTTTGCTGGGTTCCACGCGCCAACGATCCCACGAGATCTCGGTTCGGGAACGAACACGGTCCCCCAGCGAACCGTTTTGGGCCCAGATGCGTGTGCCGAAGCATGGATCTGCGCGGGGTCGCCTGTCTCGTTGACTCTCTCTCCGTACACTGATGCCCGTGGACAGGACGCTGGCCGACCCCATGGTGGGTGCCGTGCTCGAAGGCCGCTACCGAATTCGGGGGCGGATCGCGCGCGGTGGCATGGCGACCGTGTACGACGCGATGGACGAACGTCTGGAACGGACCGTCGCGGTCAAGATCATGCATCCGGGCTACGCGGCCGACCCGGCCTTCGTGCACCGCTTCATCCAGGAGGCGCGTTCCGCCGCCGCGCTGAGCCACCCGCACGTCGTCGCGGTCTACGACCAGGGCGTTCACGAGGGTCTCGCGTTCCTCGTGATGGAGCAGGTCCAGGGCCGCACGCTGCGTGAGCTGCTCGTCGCACGCGGTCGGCTGCCCGCGGCCGAGGCGCTCGCGATCATCGATCCGGTGCTCGACGCGCTCGCCGCCGCACACCGCCACGGCATGATCCACCGGGACGTGAAGCCCGAGAACGTGCTGATCGGCAACGACGGCCGCGCGGTGAAGGTCGCCGACTTCGGTCTGGCCAGGGCAGTCGCGTCGGTCGGTCCCACGTCGACGCGCGGCGTCGTCATGGGCACCGTGGCGTATGTCTCACCCGAGCAGATCACCTACGGCCAGGCCAGTACCCGCAGTGACGTGTACTCCGCCGGCATCATGCTCTTCGAGATGCTCACCGGCTCGGTGCCCTACGGCGGCGACTCCTCGGTGAACATCGCTTTCCAGCACGTCCACGCGGACGTGCCGGCGCCGTCGACGCGCACCCCGATGGTGCCGCCCTCGCTCGACGAGCTGTCGGTCCGCGCCACCCGCCGTGACCCGAACGCCCGCCCGGCCGACGCCGGGGCGTTCCTCGACGAGCTGCGCGTGGTCCGCGACGAGCTCGAAGGCCGCACGACCCGCAGCGTGTCCGGCGGGCCGCTGCCGCAGAGCGGGCCGCCGACCAGCACGTTCACCGCGTCGGCGGCGGTGCCGGTGCCGCAGGCGCCCGGCCAGCACACCCACGTCGTCCCGCGCCACGGCGACATGCGCGGCACCGCGATGATGCCCGGCGGCATGATGCCGCCTCCTCCCGGCGGTGGTCACCGGGCGGGCGGATATCCGGCCGGCCTTCCCGGCCCGCTGGGCCGGATCACGCGGCATCAGCGCAAGCTCGTGATCATCGCGGTCGCGGTGGTACTGGCGCTGATCGCGGCGAGCACCGGCTGGTATCTCGGCGTCGGCCGTTACACCGACACGCCGCAGCTGCTCGAGCTCAACCAGGCCGACGCCACCACCCAGGCGAACACCGCCGGGCTCGACATCGTGATCAAGCAAGACTTCGACGACAAGGCGCTGACCGGCCGCGTCTTCAAGCAGTCGCCCGGCCCCGGCGGGCGGATCCGCAAGGGCGGCACGGTCACGATCACGGTCTCCAGGGGCCCGGACGTCGTCCAGATCCCGACCAGCCTCAAGGGCAAGAGCCGGGCCACGGCCGAGAAGACACTGACCGATCTCGGGTTCAAGCCGGCAGCCAAGTTCGAGTTCAACGACAACGTCGACTCGAACAAGCTGATCTCGACGTCGCCGCCGCTCGGCAACAAGGCGCGGCGGGGCAGCCCGGTCACGATCGTGATCAGCCGCGGCAAGGGCATCACGCTGCCCGACCTCACGGGCAAGTCCCGCGAGGAGGCCGAGGGGATCATCGAGCAGCTCGGGCTGGAAAAGCAGATCACGACCGACGACACGAACTCCGACCCGAACAAGGCCGGCAAGGTCCTGAAGCAGGATCCGCCGCCCGGGCAGGTGTCGGGCGACGTCACGGTGAAGCTCACCGTCGCCCAGGGGCAGTCGCAAGTGGAGATCCCGGACGTCAGCGGCCAGCAGTTCGACGACGCGAAGCAGCAGCTCCAGGAGGCGGGCCTCCGGGTGAAGCGGCGCGGCGGCCGCGACGACGACGACGCCAGGGTGCTGTTCCAGTTCCCGTCCCCCGGCAACCTGGTCGCCGCCGGCACCGAGGTGACGCTGTTCACGGGCTGATGCTGGGCGCTCACGTCCCCGCGTCGGGCGGGCTGGCGAAACGTGCGATTCCCTACGCGGAGCGGATCGGGGCGAACACCGTGCAGGTGTTCGTCTCGAACCCGCGCGGCTGGGCGCCCTCCGCCGGTGTGCCCGCGCAGGACGAGCGGTTCGCCGCCTGGGCCGCCGAGAACGACATCGCGGTGTTCGTCCACGCCACGCTCCTGGTGAACCTGGGGTCGGCGGCCGAGGCCACGGTCGGGAAGTCGGCCGCGTCGCTGCGTCACGCGGTCGCCCGCGGCCGGGCGATCGGTGCCCGGGGCGTCGTGTTCCACGCCGGGTCGTCGCTGGCCACCGAGCGCCGTGAGCAGGCCTACGGGCAGCTGCGCGAGCACCTGCTCCCGCTGCTCGACGAGCTGACACCGGACGACCCGGATCTGCTGGTCGAACCGACCGCCGGGGGCGGGTTCGCGCTGGCGTCCCTGGTCGAAGACCTCGCGGAGTACTTCGCGTCGGTCGACGCCCACCCACGGCTGCGGGTCTGCCTCGACACCTGCCACGCGCACGCCGCCGGACACGACCTGTCGGAGCCCGGCGGTCTGGCGAAGGTGCTCGACACGCTCGTGGACACGGTGGGGCCCGACCGGCTCGCGCTCGTGCACGCGAACGACTCGCGGGATCCAGTGGGGTCGCTCCGGGACCGTCACACGACGCTGGGCGAGGGCACGATCGGGCTCGACGGCTTCCGCGCGCTGTTCACGCACCCGGCCGCCGCGGGCGTCCCGATTCTCGTCGAGACTCCGTCCGAAGACGACGGAGCCGGCCATGCCGCCGATATCGCCCGGCTTCGCAGCCTGATCTGACGGCCACCCGACACCGCATCACGTTTCGCATCGGTTACGCTTCCTCACATGCTGCAGCGCAACTTTTGGTATGGCTACCGCCCGGGCGTCCCCCGGCGGCCAGCCGCGCTGCTCTAGCGCCACAGCCGCTGAACCTTCCGACAGCCCCGGGCCCCAGGCCCGGGGCTCGTCGCATTTCTAGGAGAAAATTTCCATGGTCATCGTCATGAGTCCCGACGCTCCCGACAGCGCTCTGCAGACCGTCGTCTCGACGGTCGAGGAGGCCGGAGGTTCCGCGTTCGTCTCCCGCGGAGTCACCCGCACGATCGTCGGCGTGGTCGCCGGCGAGCCGGTGCTGGCCTCCCTCGAGGTGGAAGGACTGCCCGGCGTCGCCGAGGTCGTCCGGATCACCTCGCCGTACAAACTGGTCAGCCGGGAGAACCATCTCCGGACGTCGACCGTCAACGTCCGTGGCGTCCCGATCGGCCCCGACAGCGTGACGCTGATCGCCGGTCCGTGTGCCGTGGAGACGCCGGAGCAGACGCTCGAGGCCGCCCTGATGGCCAAGCGGGCCGGTGCCGCGCTGATGCGTGGCGGTGCGTACAAGCCGCGGACGTCGCCCTACGCGTTCCAGGGGCTCGGCGTCGACGGGCTGAAGATCCTGGCCGACGTCCGCACCGAGACCGGCCTGCCGGTGGTGACCGAGATCGTCGACCCGGCCGACATCGACGTCGTCGCCGAGTACGCGGACATGCTGCAGGTCGGCACCCGGAACATGCAGAACTTCGCGCTGCTGCAGGCCGTCGGGTCGGTCGGCAAGCCGGTGCTGCTCAAGCGCGGGCTGACCGCGACCTACGAGGAATGGCTGATGGCGGCCGAGTACATCGCCCAGCGCGGCAACCTCGACATCGTCCTGTGCGAGCGGGGGGTGCGGTCGTTCGAGCCGGCGCTCCGCAACATGCTCGACGTGTCGGCGGTGCCGATGGTGCACCAGCTGTCGCACCTGCCGATCCTGATCGACCCCTCGCACGCGGCCGGGCGGCGTGAGCTGGTGGTTCCGCTGGCCAAGGCGGCGATCGGCGTCGGCGCCGAGGGGCTGCTGATCGACGTCCACCCGCACCCCGAGACCGCCAAGTGCGACGGCCCCCAGGCCCTGCACGGCACCGACCTCGAGGAGCTCGCGAACGCGGTCCACACCCTGCCGCCGGCCCTCGGCAAAACGCTCACCGCTGCACCCGCGGCCTGATACGCCGCCAAAGGGACGCCACCGTCGGGTGGCGTCCCTTTGTGCGCGAAATCCCGGGAGCGAATCCCGGCAACCACTTGATTCCAGTCCGACGATAGGTAACCCTTACTGAGCCAAGCCTAACCAGGCCGATCCGGAGGTGAGCTCGTGTTCGTCTGCATCTGCACGCGCGTTCGCGAGTCCGAGATCCGGACGGTCATCAACGCCGGTGCGTGCGACGAGTTCGACGTCGCCGACGCCTGCGGGGCCGGCACCGGCTGCGGGTCCTGCGTCGAGCGGATCCGCGGGCTCCTCCACGACAGCGAGGGGTCGTTAGCGCAGGCTTCCTGAGGTCAGGCGTACCTTCCGACCGCGGTCCCGAGGGGGCCCAGCGGTCGGCGCGTCCTGCGTCCGAATGGGAAAAGCCCGCTCATCGGAGTTAGGGTGAGCCCTCCACAGCCAAACGGAGGATGTCCCCCATGCAAGGCGACGCGAGGGTCCTCGAGTTCCTCAACGACCAGCTCACGGGTGAGCTGACCGCGATCAACCAGTACTTCCTGCACGCGAAGATGCAGGAGAACTGGGGCTACACCACGCTCGCGGCGCACACCAGGTCCGAGTCGATCGACGAGATGAAGCACGCGGAGCGGCTCACCGACCGGATCCTGTTCCTGGACGGCCTGCCGAACTACCAGAAGCTCTTCTCGCTCCGGATCGGCGAGAACGTACCGGAGATGTTCCGGTGCGACATGCTGGTCGAGCAGGAGGCCGTGACGCGCCTCCGTGAGGGCATCGCCTACATGCGCTCGATCGGCGACGTCACCTCGGCCAACATCTTCGAGGACATCCTCGAGGACGAGGAGCACCACATCGACTACCTCGAGACGCAGCTCGACCTGATCGAGAAGCTCGGCGAGCCGCTCTACCTGTCGCGCCTGGCCAAGCACCCCGGCGCCGACGACTGAGGTTCCGCTCCACCGCGGCGCCCTGGCACTCGCCAGGGCGCCGTTTGTCGTTTGGTGACTCATAGTCTCGGCATGGTTACTGTGCGACGATGTTGTGATGGCGGGCTGGCAGCGCTGCGGCGTCGTAGTGATGGTTCTCCTGAGTACGGTGCTGATCCCCGGTCCGGCGGACGCGGCGGCCCGGCGACCGGCGGTGGTCGGGATGGGCGACAGCTTCGTCTCGGGTGAGGGCGCCGGTGCCTACGACCCGGCGACGAACCGGCGCGGCAACTTCTGCCACCGCTCGCGGGACGCCGCGATCCAGCGGACGGCGCTGCCGGGCGTCCGCCACCCGGCGAGGATCAACCTGGCCTGCGCCGGGGCCACCACGAACGACGTCCGGCTGGGCGGCAGGCACCGGTTCGGGGAGGCACCCCAGGCCCAGCAGTTGCGCGCGGTCGCCCGCCGGTACGACGTCCGGCTGATCGTGCTGACCGTGGGCATCAACGACGTGGGATACGCGAACCTCGCGTACGACTGCGTGCTCGCCTACCTGAAGCTCGCGCCGCGCTGCCAGAACGCCTGGACGCCGCGGGTGCGCCAGCGGCTGGCCGCAGCGGCGCCACGGATCACCCGGGACGTCACCGACGTGCAGCGGGTGATGCGGGAGGCCGGTTACGGCCGGAACGACTACACGCTCGTGCTCCAGTCGTACGCGTCGCCGGTGACCGGCGACATCCGGTACGGCACCGCGAGCCGGGGCGCGTTCGGCTGCCCGGTGCGCGACGACGACGGGAACTGGGCCAAGAACTGGGTCGCCGGGCAGTTCACCGCCACGATCGCCCGGATCGCCGCGAACACCGGGGCCCGCTTCCTCGACCTGGCTCCGGCGCTGCGGGGCCGGGAGGCGTGCGCTGAGGGCATCAGCCGGTTCCAGGAATGGTCGCGCGGGGTCTCGGTGGACCTGGCCGGCATCCGGCACGGGCTCGGCATGAACCTCCTGCAGCAGTCCGCGCACCCGAACGCGCGCGGCCACGCCCAGTTCGCCCGCTGCCTGACCACGTTCGTCGCCGGGAACGCGCGCACCGCCAAGTGCGCCCGCCGGCCGGACGGCAACCTGGCCCCGGTGCCGGCGAGCAGAGCCGCCTAACCGCGGGCGTGGTGGCGGGCCGCCCGTGGCCGAACCGCCTGACGCTCGGCCCGGCGGGCGGCCCGCTGGTCGAGCACCGAGCGCGCGTCGACCCGGAGGCCGTCCACGCCGTGCCAGCGCGCGATCCCGGCCGCCGCCGGGCTCCCGGGACCGACGTTCGGGGTTCGTCCCGGCTCCGCCGTCATCAGCTCCAGCGACCGGGTGAACGCGTCCGCGACCAGCGTCGCCACCGGGTCGCCCTCCGTCCACACCACGGACGCGTGCCGCAGCACGCCGTCGGCGGTCGTCACGCCCTCCATCAGGCCGGTGTAGCGGACGATCCGCACCGGCTCGGCGCCGGCCTCGGCCGACGCGAGCAGCGTCTCGATCTCGGTGGTCGCGGCCGGCCCGAGCCGGTCGCTGTCACCGTCCCGGACGACGGACGGCAGGCCGTCGGCGACGTCCTGCCAGCGATCGCGATCGGCTGCCAGCCGGGCGACCAGCCGCCCGAGGTCTTCGCCGACCGGTGCGCTCCAGAACCCGATCTCCCGCCCGGACCGCGAATCCGCGAACCGCTCCTCCATCGCGAGCACGTAGGCCTCGGGAACCGGCCTGGCCTCTTCCGGCGGCGGCCACTCCGGCGCCTCCATCCGGGTCCGGCGCACGAACAGCATCGGACGCCCGTCCCCGGTCCCCGGAGCGGGCAGCCAGAACACGTCCACGAACACCGCGAGCCGGTCCGGGCCCGACTTGAGCTGCGTGCGCCAGCGGGCGGCCCGCTGGCGTCCGCGCTCTTGCACGGCCCGCCGCCGGACCCAGTCCTGCTGGTCGCGTCCTGGGCGGCGCCCGGTCGACTCGGCCGACGGCCGGAAGAACACGCTGGTCGTCGTCGACTCGGCCGGTGTCGTGCGGGGCCACCGGGTGAGCACCGACACGACGGTCTCCAGCCGGGCCACCCGGTCGGAGAGCTCGTCCAGGTCGCGCCGGCCGCTCTCGACCGCCGCCACCCGTCCGCCGAGGGCCCGCAGGTCCGCAGCCGTCCGTTCGTGCCCACCGCCGACCGCGCCCACCGCGTCCGCGGCGCGCTGCTCCGCCTCCATCATCAGCCGGACGACGAACAGCATCCCGAGGACGAGCAGGCCGACCGCCAGCGCCAGCGCGACCGCGAAACCCGCGAGCCACGCGACGAGCAGGACGACGACCGCGGAGCCGCCGACCGAGACCGCGAACAACCGCGGCTCGGCGGCAACCTGACGTAATCCGAGCATGACTCATCGTCGCTTCGCCCCACCGGCGCAGGTAAGGGCCCGTTCGGCGGGTGTGTCAGCGGCGAACTATCGAGGACAGGACGTCGATCGCCCGGTCGAGACCCTCGTCGTCCACGTCGAGATGGGTCATCGCCCGGACGGTGGACGGGCCGAACGCGCCCACCAGCACGCCGTGCTCGGCGGCTTCCCGGACGACGGCGGCCGGGTCGGGCACGGTCAGCAGCACGAGGTTCGTCTGCGGACGCCCGGCGCCGAGCGCCTCGGCCAGGCGGGCGGCCCGCGCGTGGTCGTCGGCCAGCCGCGGCAGGTGGTGCTCGAGCGCGTAGAGCCCGGCCGCGGCCAGCAGACCGGCCTGCCGCATCCCGCCCCCGAGCTGCTGACGCCGGGCCCGGGCCCGCTCGATCCGCTCGGCGGTCGAGACGACCAGCGACCCGACCGGGGCGCCGAGCCCCTTCGAGAGGCACACCGAAAGCGTGTCGAACACCGCCCCGTACTCGGCGAACGACACTCCCGAGGCCACCGACGCGTTCCAGATCCGCGCCCCGTCGCAATGCAGCGCGGGCACCGCGTCCGCCAGAGCTCGGAGGGAAGCCAGTGGCAGCACGGAGCCACCACCGCGGTTGTGGGTGTTCTCGACCGCGAGAGCGGTCGTCGGCAGCGCGTGGTAGCCGGGCCGGCGGACCTGCGCGAGCCACGCGTCGACGTCGAGCGACCCGGGCGGCGAGCCGACCACCGTGCGGGTGCTGATGCCGCCGACCGCGGCCGCCGCCCCACCCTCGTAGGTGACGAGGTGCGCGTCCGCGTCGCAGAGCAGTTCCGAGCCCGGTGCCAGCAGAGTGGACAGCGCGAGCTGGTTCGCCATCGTGCCGGACGGTACGAACAGCGCCGCCTCGTGCCCGAACATCGCCGCGACCGATTCCTCCAGCGCGGCGACCGTCGGGTCCTCGCGGTAGACCTCGTCGCCGACCTCGGCCTCGGCGATCGCCTTCCGCATTCCGTCGGTCGGCCGGGTGACCGTGTCCGACCGCAGGTCGACCGGGCGCAGGGCTACCGGGTTCACCCGCGCAGCATCTCCGCGATCAGGAACGCGAGCTCCAGCGACTGCTGACTGTTCAAGCGCGGGTCGCACGCCGTCTCGTACCGGCTGGCCAGGTCGGCGTCGAGGAGGTCCTGCGCGCCGCCCAGGCACTCGGTGACGTCCTCGCCGGTCAGCTCGACGTGGATGCCGCCCGGGTGGGTGCCGAGCGCGCGGTGCACCTCGAAGAAGCCCAGGACCTCGTCGACGATCCGGTCGAAGTGCCGGGTCTTGTAGCCGTTCGACGCCTCGTGCGTGTTGCCGTGCATCGGGTCGCACTCCCAGACGACCAGGTGACCGGTCGCGCGGAGCTTCTCGACGAGCGGCGGCAGCGCGTCGCGGACCTTGTGGTTGCCCATCCGGGAGATCAGCGTCAGCCGGCCGGGCACCCGGTCGGGGTCCAGCCGCTCGGCGAGCTCGACGACGTACTCCGGCGACGTCGTCGGGCCGAGCTTGACGCCGATCGGGTTCGCGATCCGGGAGACGAAGTCGAGGTGCGCGCCGTCGGCCTGCCGGGTGCGCTCACCGATCCAGATCATGTGCGCGGACAGGTCGTAGGGGATCCCGCGCTCGTCGCGGCGGGTCAGCGGGCGCTCGTAGTCGAGGATCAGCGCCTCGTGCGAGGCGTAGATGTCGGTGGTGCGCAGCGCGCCGTCGTCGACGCCGGCCGCCCGCATGAACTTGAGCGCCCGGTCGATCTCGGCCGCGATCGCCTCGTAGCGCTCCCCGGCCGGGGAGTCGCGGACGAACTCCTTGTTCCAGTCGTGCACCGCGTTGAGGTCGGCCATGCCACCGCGGCGGGAGAACGCCCGGAGCATGTTCATCGCCGCGGCCGCGTTCGCGTAGGCGCGGATCATCCGCTCCGGGTCGGGAACGCGCAGTTCCGCGTCGGGCGTGAACGAGTTGACCATGTCGCCGCGGTACGACGTCAGCCCGAGCGCATCGATATCGGACGAGCGGGGCTTGGCGTACTGCCCGGCCACCCGGCCGATCTTGACGACCGGCATCGAGGCACCGTACGTGAGCACGACCGCCATCTGCAGCAGCACGCGGGTGAGCGCGCGCAGGTGCGGCTCGGTGTTGTCGTCGAACGTCTCGGCGCAGTCGCCGCCGCGCAGCACGAAGGCCCGGCCGTGGGCCACCTCGGCCAGCCGATCGCGCAGAAGGTCGACCTCGTAGGGTGCGACGATCGGCGGGACGGTCGACAGGGTCTTCCCGACCTCGGCGAGCTTGTCGGGATTCGGCCAGGTGGGTTGCTGTGCAGCGGGCCGGGAGCGCCAGATATCCAAGTCGTCAACGACGGTGTCGGTCACGAGTTCCAGGGTAGTTGGCCTGATCCGCGGGTCGCGGTCCCCCATCCGGTCCGTGAGACGGCGTGATCAGTACCACGTGTGATGAGGGGTACCACTGATGCTCTCGCCGACCGTCACCGGTCCCGCGCGTCCGGTGACCGGCGCGGACACCGCGCTCCGGGCCGCGATCGCCGCCCGCCGGCCGGTGCGCCGGGTGATCCGGTACGCGCGGGCCGTTCTGTCCGCCGCGTCGGTCTGCGGCTTCGCCGCCTGGGCGGTCACCGGCCACGCGCCCTGGTCGCTCACGCTCGGGTTCGGCTCGCTGGCGCTGATCGCCCTCGGCGGGCTCGCCTCGTGGCCGCTTCCCTCGTTCGGGGGGTGGACGCTCCGCGCGGAGGTCGCGCGGGTGACCGGCGACTGGGCCCAGGCGCTGGTGCTGGCCCTCGGCTGCGCCGGCCTGCTGGCGGCTTCGCTCTCGGAGACGTACCTGCTGGTCGGCGCCGTCGTCGGGTTATTCGGCGTCACGCTCGGGTGGACGCTGCCGTCGCTGGCCTGGGCGCTGATCGGCGCGCCGGCGGCGGACCGGGAGCGGGCGACGCTGGCGCGGTACCAGCGGGTCGCGCAGACCGGCGAGATCGCCCGTGCGGTGTCCACCGGGAACTACCCGGCGCTGCCGAGGCCGGTCGTGCTGCAGCCGGACGTCGACGAGCCGGTGTCGCTGACCCACCGGGAGTTCGACGACTGCACGCCGGACGACTTCGACTCCGCCCGGGCCTATCTGCACTGGCTGGAGAACGGCGACGGGCACGTGCTCGCCGACCGGCGGGCGATCGTGCTGACCGGCGCGGACGGTCGCAGCGCCGCGCTGACGACGGCCGCGGCGGTGGTCGTGGTGGTGGCCGCCGGACTGGACCTGCCGTCGACCCCGGTCTTCGACGCCGACACCGAGGCCCGGCTCCGCGGCCTGGCCGGGGACGTCGAGTCGGCGTGCCTGCTCGACGCGGCCGGGCGGCGGGTGGCGGACCTGCCCGGCGACGGATGGTCGGTGCGGGAGCTGGCGTCGCTGGCCGGGGCGGCCGGTATCCCGTGCCGGGTGTACCGGGTGGACGAGGACGTGCTCGACCGGTGCGACGGCGTGACGCCTTCGGGCGTCGGGATCTCGTTCCTGAGCGTGCACTTCCCGGCCGCCCCGGACGCGGTCGAATAGCCGTTCTCCCCGCGTGTGTGCGGGGAGAACGGCTCGGTGGTCGCACCGGTCTGCCAGGATCGGGGCCGTGAAGCTCATCCTGACGGTGCTCGTCACCGCGGTGGCTCTGCTGGCGTCGACGTACGTCGTCGACGGCATCGACGTCACCGAGAACACGTGGCCGGCGAAGGTCGGCACCCTGTTGGTGGTCGCCGCGATCTTCGGCGTGGTCAACGCGATCGTGAAACCGATCGTGAAGCTCGTCGGCTGCGGGATCTACGTCCTCACGCTCGGGCTGTTCGGCCTGATCGTGAACGCGCTCCTGTTCCTGCTGGTCGGCTGGTTCGCCGACCAGTTCGGGCTCGGGTTCGAAGTCGACGGCTTCTGGGCCGGCTTCTGGGGCGCCATCGTCGTCTGGGTCGTCAGCTTCGTCCTCAACCTGGCCCTGGACCTGGCCGGCGGCCGGGATTCCGACGACTGACCGCCGGGTTCTGACCTGGAGCCCGCCCAGGACGGCGCTGCCGCTCGAGCGAGCCGACGCCGTGGCCCCGGCCTCCCGCCACAGGAAGCCCCGCTCACGCCGGGTTCTGACCTGGAGCCCGCCCAGGACGGCGCTGCCGCTCGAACGAGCCGACCCCGTGGCCCCGGCCTCCCGCCACAGGAAGCCCCGCTCACGCCGGGTTCTGACCTGGAGCCCGCCCAGGACGGCGCTGCCGCTCGAACGAGCCGACCCCGTGGCCCCGGCCTCCCGCCACAGGAAGCCCCGCTCACGCCGGGTTCTGACCTGGAGCCCGCCCAGGACGGCGCTGCCGCTCGAGCGAGCCGACGCCGTGGCCCTGGGCATGCCGCCATAAGGAGGCTCGCTCGCGCGGCAGCGCCGTTCTGGGCGGGCCGCCCACTTAGCCGAAAAAGACTTCGGCTTCGGCGTAGCGGCTGAGCGGGACGGTCTTGAGTTCCCGGGTGGCCTCCTCGATCGGGACCCGGACGATGTCCGTGCCCTGGAGGGCGACCATCTTGCCCCAGTCCCGCTCGTGGGCGGCGTCGATCGCGTGCAGGCCGAAACGCGTGGCCAGCACGCGGTCGAACGGCGTCGGCGAGCCGCCGCGCTGCACGTGCCCGAGCACGACCGCACGCGACTCCTTGCCGGTGCGCTCCTCGATCCGCTCGGCCAGCCACTGGCCGATGCCCCCGAGCCGCACGTGCCCGAACGCGTCGAGCTCACCGGACTTGAGGACCTCGGCGCCCTGCCGCGGTGTCGCACCCTCGGCCACGACCAGGATCGGCGCGTACTGCGTCGCGAACCGGCTCTCCACGTGCTTGATCACGTCGTCCAGGTCGAACGGCAGCTCCGGCACCAGGATCACGTTCGCGCCCCCGGCCAGCCCGGAGTGCAGCGCGATCCACCCGGCGTGCCGTCCCATCACCTCGACGACCAGCGCCCGGTGGTGCGACTCGGCCGTCGTGTGCAGCCGGTCGATCGCCTCGACCGCCACCGTCACCGCGGTGTCGAACCCGAACGTGTAGTCGGTCGCGCCCAGGTCGTTGTCGATCGTCTTGGGCACCCCGATGACCGGGATGCCCTCGTCGGTGAGCTTCTTCGCGACGCCGAGCGTGTCTTCGCCGCCGATCGCGATCAACGCCTCGACCCCGAGGCCGGACAGCGTCTCCCGGATCCGGTCGACGCCATTTTCTACTTTGTACGGGTTGGTCCGCGACGACCCGAGGATCGTCCCGCCGCGGGGAAGGATGCCGCGTACCTGGGCTATCCCGAGCGGACGGGCGTCGCCCTCGACCGGGCCCCGCCAACCGTCGCGGAATCCGGAGAACTCGTGCCCGTACACGCTCACGCCCTTGCGGACGATCGCGCGGATGACGGCGTTGAGACCCGGGCAGTCACCACCACCGGTGAGCACGCCGATGTGCATGGTGCGGTCCTTTCGTTGCGCGCGGACGGCGGAGAACCGCGGCCGGGCACAACGGGGACCGTTCAGCCGACGCGGTAGCCGCCTCAGCGCACACCGTAATGCCTCAGACCGACCCGATGACGACACCTTCCGCACGGGTTCGCCGGCTCTTCTCCATCACGTGCCAACGGGCCAGGTTGTGGCGCGCGTCCGCGAGCGCGTCGTGCTGGTCGGCGCCCGCACCCGGGAGGTCTGGCTTACCCAGATCGTCCCAGCGCTGGCGCAGGTCCTTGGAGAACCGTGGGATCGGGCGCGGCAGGGCGGGCATCGGCCCCCAGAGCTGGCAGAGGGCCACGTGGTCGTAGGCCGCGTACCAGGCCCAGAGCTCGATCGAGCCCCGGTTGTTCACCCCGGCCGTGAGGAACTCCAGGAGTTCCGTGCGAATTCGCTCGCGGGACATCCAGGCTCGATCAGCCGGGCCGGGAAGCTTGTCGAGGACGTTCTTGCGTACCCAGGGAATCGCGCGGGTGTCGTCGAATTCGGTGGAAACGGCATAAAACTCGTTTCCGTCCTCGTCGACCGCTCCGATCGAGACCAGGTCGATGGTGTGCCCATCCTCGATGAACTCGGTGTCGTAGAAGATTCGGCGGAGCGGAGCCATCCCTCCATTCTGCCGTGGCGTCGTCGGGCCCGGGAATGGAGGCCCGCGCGTCGCACATTTGCACCGGAAACACGTGAGCTCGTCCGGGGTCGGCCGGCGGCATGAAAGCAGTGCGTAGGGGTACAGACGTGTTGCCTCAGCCAAACCGGTCACTACAGGTCACTTCGTTGACCAAAGGACGAAACTCGCAAGAAACCATTGTCCGACAGCGTGGTTGTTCTCACCCGTCACACTGAGCTGGCCATCACGACCTGGCTCAGTCCTGACCGGAAGGGGTCGCCGATGAGAGCCGATACCCGTGCGTGGTTCTCCCGCCGGACCTCCACCGCTGGTGATTGGCCCGTCAGAGTCCTTGCCGATCGCAAGGGTTCGACGAGCGTCGCCGTGGTGCTGCCGGCACTCAACGAAGAGGAGACCGTCGGCACGATCGTTGAACGAATCGTGAGTCTGGCGAACACATCAGGCCTGATAGACGACATCGTGGTCGTCGATTCGGGCTCGACCGACCGAACCGCCGAACGTGCGGCGGCAGCCGGGGCCCGGGTCGTCCACCGGGACGAGATCGTCCCCGACCTGCCCAGCCGTCCCGGAAAGGGCGAGGTGCTCTGGCGCTCGCTCCACGCGACGACCGCGGACATCGTCGTCTACGTCGACGCGGACCTGACCGATTTCCGTCCGCACTACGTCACCGGGCTGCTCGGGCCGCTCCTGAGCGACCCGTCCGTCCAGCTCGTGAAAGCCTTTTACGACCGGCCGCTGGCCGGGGTTTCACCGGTCGGTGGCGGTCGGGTGACCGAACTCACCGCACGACCGCTGCTCAACGCGTTCCTGCCCGAGCTGGCCGGTGTCGTCCAGCCGTTGGCCGGGGAGTACGCCGCTCGGCGCTCCCTACTCGAACGCCTGCCGTTCGCCCCCGGGTACGGGGTGGAGACCGGCATTCTCATCGACACGGTGCTCGCCCACGGCATCGACGCCGTCGCCCAGGTCGACCTGGGTGAACGCGGGCACGGCCACCAGGACACCGCCGCATTGGGGCGGATGTCGGCCACCATCATCCAGACGCTGACCGCACGGATCGGCCCCGGCCGTCCGGAGGGTCACGACCTGGTCCAGTTCAGCCGGGTGGAAGGCGAAGTCGTGCCGGTGACCTGGGACATTCCATGGGAGGAACGACCGCCGATGATCAGCCTCCCGTCCTACCAGGCCGGCCGCCGGAGTTCCGCCCCGGCCTGACCGCACACGCACCACGACGGCCGCCCCCCCGCCCGGGGGGGGGCGGGGGGGGGGGGGGGGGGGCCCCCCCGGGGGGGGGCGCGGGTGGGGGTGGGGGGGTTGGCCGCCCCCCAGGC
>NZ_JBITDV010000008.1:183229-495543 GCF_044454545.1 Cryptosporangium sp. NPDC051539
CACACCGCGGCGGGGCCCCCCCGCCCCCCCCCGCCCCCCCCCCCCGCCCCCCCCCCCGCCCCCCCCCGGGCGGGGGGGCGCCCGTCGTGGTCTGCCGCTCAGCCGACCGGGGCCGGCTTGCGGGTGCGCTTGGGACGTTGCGCCGCCACACTGGCGCGGAGCGCGGCCTGGCCGGCGCCCTCACCGCGCAGCAGCGGCTCGAGGAACCGGCCGGTGTGGCTCGCCTCGACCGCCACGACCTCCTCGGGCGTGCCCTCGGCGACGACCTGGCCGCCCTTGTTGCCGCCCTCGGGCCCCATGTCGATGATCCAGTCGGCGGTCTTGATCACGTCGAGGTTGTGCTCGATCACGATCACCGTGTTGCCCTGGTCGACCAGCTTCTCCAGCACCCCGAGCAGCTTCCGGATGTCTTCGAAGTGCAGACCGGTCGTCGGCTCGTCGAGCACGTAGACCGTCCGCCCGGTCGACCGCTTCTGCAGCTCGGTGGCCAGCTTCACCCGCTGCGCCTCACCGCCGGAGAGCGTCGGCGCGGGCTGGCCGAGCCGCACGTACCCGAGGCCGACGTCGACCAGGGTCTGCAGGTACCGCTTGATCGCGGTGATCGGCGCGAAGAACTCCGCCGCCTCCTCGATCGGCATCTCCAGGACCTCGGCGATCGACTTGCCCTTGTAGTGCACCTCGAGCGTCTCCCGGTTGTACCGGGCGCCCTTGCAGACCTCGCACGGCACATAGACGTCGGGCAGGAAGTTCATCTCGATCTTGATCGTGCCGTCACCGGTGCAGGCCTCGCAGCGCCCGCCCTTGACGTTGAACGAGAACCGCCCCGGCCCGTAGCCGCGCACCTTCGCCTCGGTGGTCTCGGCGAACAGCTTGCGGATGCGGTCGAACACTCCCGTGTAGGTGGCCGGGTTCGACCGCGGTGTGCGGCCGATCGGCGACTGGTCGACGCCGACCACCTTGTCGACCTGGTCGAGCCCGGTGATGCGCTGGTGGCGTCCGGGCACCATCCGCGCCCCGTTGAGGGTGTTCGCCAGCACCGTGTAGAGGATGTCGTTGACCAGCGTCGACTTGCCCGAGCCGGAGACGCCGGTGACCGCGGTCAGCGTGCCGAGCGGGAACGCCACGTCGAGCCCGCGGAGGTTGTGTTCGCGCGCGCCTTTCACGACCAGGCGCCGCTTCGGGTCGGCCGGACGGCGGATCGCCGGCACCGGGATGTTCTGCCGCCCCGACAGGTACGCCCCGGTCAGCGATTCCTTGCTGGCCAGCAGGTCGCGCACGGTGCCGGAGACGACGACGTTGCCGCCGTGCTCACCGGCGCCGGGGCCGATGTCGACCACCCAGTCGGCCGCCGCGATCGTGTCTTCGTCGTGCTCGACGACGATCAGCGTGTTACCGAGCTCGCGCAGCCGCACCAGCGTCTCGATCAGCCGCCGGTTGTCGCGCTGGTGCAGGCCGATCGACGGCTCGTCCAGCACGTACAGGACGCCGACCAGCCCGGACCCGATCTGGGTGGCCAGCCGGATGCGCTGCGCCTCGCCACCGGACAGCGTGCCGGCGGGCCGGTCGAGCGACAGGTAGTCGAGCCCGACGTCGAGCAGGAAGCGCAGCCGTTCGTTGATCTCCTTCAGCACCTGGCCGGCGATCATCCGCTGCCGGTTGTCGAGCTGCAGGTCGGCCAGGAACGCCGCGCACTCGTCGATCGCCAGCGCCGACACCTGGGCGATGTTGCGGCCCGACAACCGGACGGCGAGCACCTCGGGCTTGAGCCGGGAACCGCGGCACACCGGGCACGGCACGTCCCGCATGTAGCCCTCGTACTTCTCCTTGCTCCACTCGGACTCGGTCTCCGAGTGCCGCCGCTCGAGGAACGGCATGACGCCCTCGAAGCTCGCGTAGTACGACCGTTTGCGCCCGTACCGGTTCGTGTATTGGACGTGCACCTGGGTGTCGTGCCCGTGCAGGATCGCCCGCTTCTGCTTCGCGGTGAGCTTCTCCCACGGCGTGTCGAGGTCGAAGCCCAGCGCGTCGCCGAGCCCGGACAGCAGCCGGAGGAAGTACTCGAGATTGTGCCCGGTCGACCACGGCTGGATCGCGCCCTCGCCGAGCGTCCGCTCGGGGTCGGGGATGATCAGCTCGGGGTCGACCTCTTTCCGGGTGCCGATACCGCTGCACTCGGGGCAAGCGCCGTACGGGGCGTTGAACGAGAACGTGCGCGGCTCGAGGTCTTCGATCGCGAGCGGGTGGTCGTTCGGGCAGGCGAAGTTCTCGGAGAACTTCCGCTCCCGCCCCGGGTCGTCGTCGGGCAGGTCGACGAAGTCGAGTACGACGATGCCGCCGGCCAGGCCGAGCGCGGTCTCCACCGAGTCGGTCAGCCGCCGCTGCGCGCTCTCTTTCACCGCGAGCCGGTCGACGACCACCTCGATCGTGTGCTTCTCCTGCTTCTTCAGCCTGGTGTCGCCCTCGGTGAACTCGGTCAGCGGCTGAACCACGCCGTCGACCCGCACCCGGGCGTAACCCTTCGCCTGGAGCTCGGAGAACAGGTCGAGGTACTCGCCCTTCCGGCCGCGGATGACCGGCGCCAGTACCTGGAACCGCACCCCGTCGGGCATCGCGAGCACCCGGTCGACGATCTGCTGCGGCGTCTGCCTGCTGATCTGCTCGTCGCAGACCGGGCAGTGCGGCACGCCCGCGCGCGCGAACAGCAGGCGCAGGTAGTCGTAGACCTCGGTGATCGTGCCGACGGTCGACCGCGGGTTGCGGTTGGTCGACTTCTGGTCGATCGAGACCGCAGGCGACAGACCCTCGATGAAGTCGACGTCGGGCTTGTCCATCTGACCGAGGAACTGCCGGGCGTAGGCGGAAAGTGACTCAACGTAGCGACGCTGGCCCTCGGCGAAGATCGTGTCGAACGCGAGGCTCGATTTACCCGAACCGGACAGGCCGGTGAAGACGATCAACGCGTCCCGGGGCAGATCGAGGTTGACGTCCCGAAGGTTGTGCTCGCGTGCTCCGCGCACGAGGAGCCGGTCGGCCACGGTGTTTCTCTTCCAGTCGTCGACGGAGATGCCAATCGCTTCAAACTTAGCTGCGGGGTCCGACAGTTTCTGCCCGGACTCGACCGGGTGTTCGAACGTACGATGCCCTCATGAGTCTCGAGAGCGACTACACCGGGCACGTCGATCCCCAGGGAGCTGCGGCTACCCGCGAGGCCGGCCCGCTGACGATCACCAAGGTCTCGGTCGGCCCGATGGACAACAACGCTTACTTCCTACGCAGTAATTCCACCGGCGAAACCCTGCTGATCGACGCGGCGAACGACGCGGGCACGCTGCTCCGGCTGCTCGGCGACGCGGAACTGGCGACGATCGTCACCACGCACCGGCACGGCGACCACTGGCAGGCGCTGGCCGAGGTCGCCAAGGAGACCAACGCCCGGCTGGTGGCCCACCCGGCGGACGCCGAGGCGCTGCCGGTCGTCGCCACCGATCTGGTGAACGACGGTGACACGATCACCGTCGGTGACGTCACGCTGGACGTCGTGCACCTGGTCGGGCACACTCCGGGCGCGATCGCACTGATCTACCGGGAGCCGGGCGGCCGTCCGCACCTGTTCACCGGCGACTCGTTGTTCCCCGGCGGGCCGGGCAAGACCAACAGCCCCGAAGACTTCCGATCGCTGATGAGCCACCTGGAGCGGAAGATCTTCGCCCGGCTCCCCGACGAGACCTGGGTCTACCCAGGTCACGGCGACGACACCACCCTCGGCAACGAGCGCCCGCACCTGAACGAATGGCGCGAGCGAGGCTGGTAGCGGAGCGCGGTCGGCATCACCCCTCCCAGACGCCGACCGCGTAGAACAGAGTGCCCAGCGACAGTCCTATGTGGCTCCCGTGCGCTCCCCCGAATGAGGTCGGGCTGACCCCCGGAGCGGACTTGGGGGCAGGCACCCTGTCCTCGGAGCGCGCGACCGGATAAGCACAGGACATGTATGCGGAGAGGGTCACTCTGACCCGGCCGGCTCGGCCGTCTCTTCCCGAGCGGGCCCGGTTGGCGACCACGGTTTTCGTGGTCGTGGTGGCCGCCGCCGCGGCGTCGATGGCTCTCCAGTGGCCGCTCCTGCGGCCCAACCCGCTGCTGTTCTCGGTCAATCTGCTGCTGGCCGTTCTGCACGCCGCGGTCGCCCCGCTGCTGCGCCAGGCCGGGGACGGCAAGCCCCGCAACGCGGTGCCGTGGGCGTTCGGCCTGGCCGGGGTCTGCCGGTCGGGCACCTGGGTCGGCTGGTGGAGCCACTCCGTGCCGCCGATCCTGGGCTACCTGTTCAACTCCGCGTTCTGGCTCCTGATGTCCGTCGCGCTGCTGCTCTGGACGCACCGGGCGAACCGGTGGGAGCGGCGGTACCTGGTGGCGGCGGGATGCGCGCTGCTCGTCGGTGACCTCGCGATGGCCGCGACCGATGCCTCCACGGCGGCCCGGTCGCTGGTCAACGGGCTCGGCCTGCTGATGATCATCGCGTTCCTCACGCTGGTCGTCCGGCGGCTCGGCCAGGCCCGCGGGCTGGAGCGCCGGGCGCTGCGCACCGCGCAACTACCGACCGTGATCACCGGGCTCGCGGTGCTGATCGCCTGGCCGCTGGCCGACACGGCCAACCGGGGCGGCCTGCTCTGGCTACCGACCGTCATCGGCATCGCGCTGCTCGCCCTGCCGCTCACGGTCGTCGTCGCGACCGCCCGGCTCGCGGCCGAGCGCGCCGAGGTGGCCGACGCGGTCACCGGCCTGTCGTGGCCGGCCAGCCCGCACCGCCTGCAGTCGGCGCTGCGCCGGGCCCTGCGCGACCCGTCGATCGAGGTCGGCTACTGGGTCCCGGGCCTGCGGCGTTACGTCGACGCGGACGGGCGCGAGGTCGAGGTTCCCGGCGACGACCGGTTCGCGATGATCTGCCAGGACGACCGGACGGCCGACGACCTCCGCCCGTTCGCCCTCGCCGCCACGAACGGCGTCCCCGGCGGGAGCGGCACCCGGTCCGACGTCCCCAGGAACGACGTGCACCCGATCGACGTCCATATGAACGCGGAGCCGGTGGCGATCCTGGTCGGAGGCCCGCACCACCGCCACCGGACCGACCTGGTCGCGACGGCCGTGCGCGCGGCCGGGCCGGCACTGGCGGTGGCCGGCCTCCAGGCCGGGCTCAGCGCCGAGCGGCGCGATCTGACCGCGGCCCACCGCGAGGTGGAGGAGTCCCGGTGGGCCGAGCGAAGACGTCTGGAGCAGAACCTGCACGACGGTGCGCAGCACCGGCTGGCGGCCCTGACCATGCGTCTCGGGGCCGCCAGTGCCACCGTGCCGCTCGAACCCCGGGCCAAGGACCTGGTCGGCGAAATCCAGGACGAGATCCGGGAGGTGCTGCGTGAGCTCCGCGAGTTGGCGGACGGCATCCATCCGTCCACACTGACCGAGGCCGGGCTCGGGCCGGCCCTGGAGGCGGTGGCCGACCGGTTTCCGGTACCGGTCACGATCACCGCACCAGCGCGCCGCTTCCCGCCGGTGGTAGAAGCGGTGGCGTACTACTCGACGACCGAGGTGCTGACGATCGTGACAAGACAGTTGAACGCCGCCGAGATCCGGGTCGAGGTCTCGGCCCTGGGTGGCGACCTCTGGGTACGGACGACCGGAGTGGGGGCGATGAGCATCGACGCGGCCAGGAGCGCGAAATATTTCGCGCCGCTGAGCAGCGGGATCCGCGCGATCGGGGGCGAACTGTTCGCGCCGGCCGAAGGCGCCGACGACGAGAACTACGCAGTGGCGACGAGGATCCCGTGCGCGTAGCGGTCGCTGACGACGCGGCGCTGTTCCGCGACGGGCTCTGCCTGCTGCTCTCCGCCGCCGGAGTCGAGGTCGCCGCGGTGGCCGACAACGGCGACGAGATCGTCCGCCAGGTCGAGGCGGATCCGCCGGACGTGGTGATCCTCGACATCCGGATGCCTCCCAAGCCCGACGGCGGGCTCGCCACCGCCGAGCAGTTACGCGCGAAGCTGCCCGACCTGGGCATCCTCATGCTGTCGCACTACACCGAGACGCCGTACCTGATGCGGCTGCTCGAGATCGGCTCCCGCGGGGTCGGGTACCGGCTGAAAGAGCAGGTCGCCGACGTCGCGACGCTGCAGGACACGCTGCAGCGGATCGCCGCGGGCGACACCGTGATCGAACCCGAGGTCGTCGAGCGGCTGCTCGAGCAGCGCCGCAAACGCTCGACCAGCCCCGGGGTCTCGCAGCTCACCGAGCGCGAGAAAGACGTCCTGCGCCACATGGCCGAGGGCCGCTCGAACAGCGGCATCGCCGAGTTACTCGTCCTCAACCAGAAAACGGTCGAGAAACACATCGCGAGCATCTTCTCCAAACTCGGCTTACCGGCCACCGAAACCGGCCACCACCGGCGGGTTTCCGCTGTTCTCGCCTACCTGCGGGCACGGCGCCACGGCGACGGCCCCGAGTTGTAGAACGGCCCAGCGCGGTTGGTGCGCACGCCCATCACAAATACAGAGCGACCACAAGCAATCACAGCACCCCCGTCGTACCCCTAGGGTGACGACGTGGTGAAAGTGGTCGACCCCCGCCCGCCGGCGGTCGGTGCCGGGGTCGGCGCCGCGCTGGCCGCGGTCGCGAGTGGGTGGCCACACTGGCAGGTCCACTCGATCGCGGCCGCGATCACGGTGCTGGAGTGCGGCACGACCGCCGCGGCCGGCGTGCTGCTCGCGACGTCCCGGCGTACGCGTCGGAGCGGGCTGTTGCTGCTGATCGCGGCGTTCTGCTGGGCGCTCACCTGGCTGGCCGCCTGGGACGCCGGGGCCGGGCCGCTGCTCGGCGTGTTCGCGCAGTCGTTCTTCTTCGTCTCGGGCAGCGTCGGCATCCTGTATTACCCCGACGGCCGCCTGCACGGCCGGCCGGAACGGTGGTGGGCGATCTCCGCCGCGATCGTCCTGATCGGCGGGCAGGTCGCGCTGTGCCTGGCCACCGCGCCCTCGCGGTACGGCTTCGACGACGACATCGTCTGGCCGTGGGTGTTCCGGTCGCACGCGATCGAGACGCTGACGTTCGCGGTGGTGACGACGCTCACGATCGCGCTCGCGGCGAGCTTCGCCGGCGTGATCTGGTGGCGGCAGCGGCTGCTGCGGGGCGTCGAGCGGGCGATGACGCTGCCGGTGCTGGCGGCGGTCGCGGTGGTCGGCCTGCTGTCGGCGTTCGTCCAGACCGGAGCGATCAGCGGGCTCGACCGGCAACTCGACGCCTACCTGGTGCAGGGGACGCTCGCGCTGGCGTTGCCACTGGCGCTGCTGGCGGTGGGGCTGCGACGGCGCTGGGCCGAGGTCGCGGTCGCCGACCAGCTGCTGCAGCTGACCCGGCCGCCGTCGGCCGACCGGGTCCGGGACGCGTTCCGGGTGGTGCTGCGCGACCCGACGCTCGACGTCTGGTTCTGGGTGCCGCGGCAGGGCCAGTACGTGGACTACGCCGGCCGGGTGGTGGGACCGCCGTCGGAGGACCCGGAGCGGTGGCGCCTGGACGTCGAGACCGAGCGCGCCCAGCGGCTGGCGATCGTCGACGTGGACGCGGATTTGCGCCGGCACGAGGGGCTCGTCACGTCGGCGCTGCTGGCCGGGCGGCGGGCGCTGGAGAACGCACAGCTGCAGACCGAGGTGCAGGCGCGGATCGAGCAGGTCCGGGCGGCCCAGATGCGGCTGCTGCAGGCCGAGGCGACCGAGCGTCAGCGGATGGAGCGCGACCTGCACGACGGTGCCCAGCAGCGGCTGGTCGCGCTGGCGATGCGCCTCGGTGCGGTCGAGGCTTCGGTCGACGACCCGGAGACCCGGGAGCAGCTGCGCGAGGCCAGGGAGGCGGCCACCCAGGCGCTGGCCGAGCTGCGCGCGTTCGCCCGCGGTATCCACCCGGGGCAGCTCACCGAGGAAGGATTACCGGCCGCGCTGGAGAGCCTGGCCGAGCGGCTCGATCTCGAGGTCGACCTGCAGGTGACCGACGTCCGGCCGTCGCCGGGGCTGGAGCGCGCGCTGTACCTGGCGCTGGCCGAGGCCCTGACCAACGCGGCCAGGCACTCCGGCGTCGACGAGGTCGCGGTGCGCGTCGTCGTCGAGGGCCCGATGCTGGTGGGCGAAGTCAAGGATGCCGGTGGCGGCGGCGCGAAGGCGAAGCCGAACGGCGGGCTGGCCGGAATCCGCGACCAGGCCCGGGCGCTCGGCGGCGACGTCGAGATCCTCAGTTCGGCCGAGACCGGCACCGCGGTCCGCGTGCGCCTGCCGCTCGACTAACAGCCGTTTCGGGGAGGTGGCTGTCCCCCACATCTCAGTGACTTACTCGATACTGAGAGCCACCAGACGACATTTGGGTCACCGGTAAACGATGGTGGAGGAATGGTGGCAGCCCCCGCACAAAACACCGAGCCGGATACGACGGCTCGGGTTCAGCACGCCGACCGACTGATCGAGCGGGCGATGGAGGAGCACGACCCGCACCTGCTCGACGAGGCCGTCGTGCTGCTCCGGGGAGTGGCTGCCGAGCTTCCGGCCGACGACCCGACCCGGCTCGCTCCGCTGTGGAGCCTGAAGTCCGCGCTGCAGGTGCGGTACGGCGTCTACGCGCACCCGGCCGACCTCGACGACGCGGTCGCGCTGCTCCGCGAGCTGCTGGCCGGCACGCCGGGCCAGCACCCGGCGGTCGTCGACGCCCGGGCCGACCTGGCCGACACGCTGCTCGGCCGGTACCGCGAGACCGAGCAGGAGACCGACCTGGCCGAGGCGCTGTCGCTCTACGAGAGCGGGCTACCGAACCTGCCCGCGAGCCACCCGGCCCGCCCGGGCTTCCTGGCCGGGTACTCCGACGCGCTGCTCGCCCGGGCCGAGGCCGCGCAAGACACCCAGGTACTGGACGACGCGATCCGTGCCGCCGGTGCGGCGGTGGACGCGATGCCCACCGGCGACCCGCGGACGCCGAGCGCGCTGTGCACGCTCGGGCTCGCGCTCCGGCTCCGATTCCGGGTCCGGGGACGTCCGGCCGACATCGACGCCGGGGTCACGACCCTGCGCCAGTCGGCCGAGCTCGCCTCGGACGCGGACCCGAACCGGCCGGGCTTCTTCGCGAACCTCGGCCTCGCGCTCGCCGACCGGCACGCGCTGGCCGGCGAGCGCTCCGATCTCGACCAGGCCATCGACGCGCTGCGGCTGGCGGTCGACGGGCTGCCACCGGAGAGCCCGGAGCAGCACGAGGCCTCGTGGTGTCTCGCCGCCGTGCTCAAGGAGCGCTGGGACTCCGACGGCAGCGCGGCCGACCTGGACGACGCGATCGCCTGCGCCCGGGCGTCGATCGCCAGTGGGCCGAGCGGCCACCCCGGCCTCGCCGTGCGCCGCTGGCAGCTCGGGGACGCGCTGTTCGAGCGGTTCGAACTGCACGAGCGTCGCGATGACCTCGACGAGGCGGTCGCGACGCTGCGGCAGGCGTCGGTGTCGGCGCAGCGCACCGGCACGCCGGAGCCCGCCGCGGTGAACATCCGGCTCGCGACCGTGCTGGCCGAGCGCTACGAGCGGTACGGCGCCGAGGCCGACATCGGCGAGGCGCTCGAGCTCGGGCAGGCCGCGGTGGCCGCGACCGGCGACGATCACCCCGACCTGCCGTCGCGGGTCGCTTCGCTCGGGTACCTGCTGCAGACCAGCAGCCACCGCCCCGGCCGGGACGCCGACCTCGACGAGGCCGTCGGCCTCCTCCGCGAGGCTCTCCGCGCCCCGCTGCGCACGCCGCCGATCGCCGGTTCCGTTCCCACCGGGCCGGACGCACCGGAGCCGGACGAGGTGCCGGTCGAGCCGCCGATCGAGGTGCCGGGCGAGGTGCCGGGCGAGGTGCCGGGCGACAGCACGTCCGAGCAGGACGGTCGGAACGCGGTGACGTTCCGGCTGGGCCTGGCGCTCAGCGAGCGGTTCGACCGGCGGGGCGCACTCGCCGACCTGGAGGCCGCGATCGCCGCCTACCGGACGCTGCGCGAGGCCACGCCGGAGGACCACCCGCTCCACGAACTCGCCGGAGACACGGTGGCCACGCTGGAGCGCACCCGGGCCGACAGCGCCTGACCGGCCGGGGCCGGCCCGCGACGCCGGGCCGGCCCCACCGGATCAGTTCTGGTTGATCCGCAGCCCCATCAGCACGCCCTGCACGACCGAGTCACTCATGCTGCTCTCGCCCACCGCGAGCACGACGACGGTCAACAATGCCGCCGCACCCACCGCCACCAGCACCGCGACGAGCACCAGCGCCAACACGAGCGCCTCCCGCCCGCCCCGCACGGGTGCGGCTCCGACCGGCACGGGCGCGGGCCCGTCGTCACGCAGATGCGCCGGCCGCCTGATCCTCCGGTGATCGCCCACTCCGAAGCTCATGGCTCGGTCCTCCCGGTAGCCCCTCGCTCTGTGCGGCCCCGTCATGCCGCGACGCCCGCGGCACCCTCGTGCGTCCAGCCTTTATCGCCCGTTTTGCGGAATCTCTAAAACACGGCTGTTACCGACGAAACGGGCAGTTGTTCCGGATGAGACATCGGAGAAATCGTTCGAGTCTTCACTCAATACAGGGACGGCGAAACGCCTACGCGAGCCGCATCCTACCCGCTGCCGGACTTCCTACTCGAAGGATTCGAGCCATGCGAATGGTCCCGGAAACGCTGGACGGACGTGAGTTACCGGTTGTCGTGATCGGAGGCGGCCAGGCGGGCCTCTCGATCAGCTGGCACCTCACCCAGCGCGGTGTGGACCACCTCGTCCTCGAGCGTCATCGTGTCGGTCACGAGTGGCGCACCCGTCGATGGGACTCGTTCTGCCTGGTCACCCCGAACTGGCAGTGCGACCTCCCCGGGCACCCGTACAGCGGCGACGACCCGGACGGATTCATGGTCAGGGACGAGATCCTGGACTACCTGGGCGCGTACGTCGAGAAGTTCCCGGTTCCCCTCGTCGAGGGCGTCGAAGCCACCCGGCTGCGCAGCCGCCCGGACGGACGCTACGAGCTCCGGACGACGCTGGGCACGCTGATCGCCGCCCAGGTCGTGATCGCCACCGGCCCGTACCAGGTCCCGGTCGTCCCGCGGCTGGCCGAGCGCCTTCCCGCCGAGGTAACCCAGCTCCACTCGTCCGGCTACCGCAACGCCGGTCAGCTCCCCGACGGCGACGTCCTGGTGATCGGCAGCGGCCAGTCCGGCGCCCAGATCGCCGAAGACCTGCACCTCGCCGGCCGGACCGTCCACCTCGCCGTCGGCAGCGCGCCCCGGGTCGCCCGGTTCTACCGGGGCCGGGACGTCGTCGCCTGGCTGGACGAGCTGGGCTACTACCGCCGCACGATCGACGATTTCGCCGACGCCGACGCGGTCCGGTTCCGGGTCAACCACTACGTCACCGGCCGGGACGGCGGTCGCGACATCGACCTGCGTGCGTTCGCCCGGCAGGGCATGCGTCTGTACGGCCGGTTGCGGTCGGTCGGGGACACGCTGCGCTTCGACGACGACCTGGCCGCCAACCTCGACGGTGCCGACCGGGTCTCCGAGTCGATCAAGGACTCGATCGACGAGTACATCGCCGCGACCGGCGTCGACGCCCCGGAGGAGCCCCGCTACACGCCGGTCTGGACCCCGGCCGACGCGGAGCACGACGTGCGCGAACTCGACCCGGGACACCTCGCCGCGGTCGTCTGGAGCACCGGTTTCGGCCCTGACCACCGCTGGATCGAGGCACCGGTCTTCAACGGCCGGGGCTACCCGGTGCACGACCGGGGCGTCACCCCGGTGCCCGGCCTGTACTTCCTCGGCCTGCCCTGGCAGTGGACGTGGGGCTCGGGGCGGTTCGGCGGCGTCGGCGCCGACGCCGCGTACCTCGCCGAGCAGATCAGCGTGCCCCGGACCGGCGTCCACTGGCTCGCGGGCACACCTACCGAGACCTACTCCACCGAGTGGGCCCCGGCGCGGTCGGCATGAACGACGCCCACCGCCACCTCGGCGTCCTGCCCGCCTACCCGTTCTACGGCGGACCGCCGGTGCATCCCGACGTCTCCGCCCGGGCCACCCTGTCCGAGCTGATCACAGACCTGGACGCCGAAGGCACCGAGCGCGCGCTGGTCATCCCGAACTACGGCGTACCCGACCCGGCCGTCGCGTTCGGCTTCAACGAACTCGTCGTCGAGGCGGCGCAGAAGGACGACCGGATCCGCGCCGGTCTCTGGGTCTCCGCGAAGCCGTCGGACGCGTCCCGCACCGCGGACGCGCTGAGGCTCGCGCACGAACCCGGCGTCCGGGCGCTCAAGCTCAGCTTCCTGCTCGGCGGCCGGGTGACCGACGCCGACATCCGGCCCGGCCTGGACGCGATCTTCGCCGCGGCCCGGGAGCACGACCTCACGGTTCACGTCCACACCTCGCCCGGCGCCGCGTCCGACATCGACGAGATCGGGTCCCTGGTCGAGGACTACGCGGGCGACGCCCGGATCCACCTCGTGCACTTCGGCGGCGGGATGAGCGGCCACATCAAGCTGATCTCGGGCCGGTTCTTCGACTGGATCGCGTCCGGCAAGCAGGTCTACACCGACCTGTCCTGGGCGATCGGCTTCGCCCCGCGCTGGCTCGCCGCCGAGATCGAGCGCCGCGGGATCGGACACGACCGGATCCTCTTCGCCAGCGACGAGCCCTGGGGCGACTTCGCCGGCGAGCACGCCCGGCTCCGAGCCGTCACCGGCGACGGCGAACTCGCCCGCCACATCTTCACCGACACGTTCGACACCCTCTACCGCTAAGGACGAATCATGACCGCGGAGACCACCACCCCGGCCCTCACCGAGACCGAGCAGGCCAGCCTGACCGAGATCCCCCACCCGTCGCTTCCGCCGGGCAGCAGCCTCTACGGCGGCACGAAAGTCTTCCCGGACTACCAGGCCGAGCCCGGAGAAACGTATTTCACGCTGGTACACGGCATCGCGCACGAGTCCTCGGTGAGCTTCGTCGCGATCCTGCAGGCCACTCGCGCACAGCGGAAGGGCTTCGAGTCCGCGATCTACTTCTACGGCCCGGGCTCGCTGAACTGCCTGGCCACCCGCGGCTTCCCGACCACCGGCAGCGCGGCGTTCCCGGGCGAGCTCAACATCAACGACTCGCTGAAGACGTTCATCGCCGAGGGCGGCAAGGTCTACTGCTGCCGGTTCGGGCTGTCGCTGCACGGCGCCCGCGAGGAGGACCTGATCGAGGGCGTGATCCCGACGCACCCGCTCGACGTCCAGGACGCGCTGATCCACTACGCGCGCAAGGGCGCGATCATCAACTCCACGTACATGTTCTGACCATGACTCTCAGCACGAGAGTCGACGCGGCGGCCCAAGGACCAGTGGCGTCGCGCGACGCACTAGGCACACGGGTCGGCGTAGCAACCGAAGGACCAGTGGCGTCGCGCGACGCACTAGGCACACGGGTCGGCGTAGCAACCCGGGGCGTCGTGCTCGACGCCCCGGTTCGCCGGCCCGACGGCGCCGGTCCGAGCAACGACGGGCACGTCGTGCTCGACGGCGCCAACGCGGCCATCCCTCTGGTCCTCGACAGCCCGTACACGGCGCACGACGGGCGTCTGCTCTATCTCGGCGAAGACACCGGACTCTCGCTCGACGTGGTTCGCCGCCCGCGCTTCTACGACCTCGCGACCGTCGACGGCATCTCCTACGAACAGATCGCGCGTCTGCACGGCCGGAACGTCCTGGCCACCACCGTCGTGCAGACCTGCATCCGGTACGCCGAGGACCAGCGGTGCCGGTTCTGCACGATCGAGGAGTCGCTCCGCTCCGGCGCGACGATCGCGGCCAAGACCCCGGCGCAGCTCGCCGAGGTGGCCGAGGCCGCGGTCCGCCTGGACGGCATCACCCAGATGGTGATGACGACCGGCACCACCACCGGACCCGACCGCGGCGCCCGCAACCTGGTGCGCTGCGTCCGGGCGGTCCTCGACCGGGTGCCCGGGCTCCCGATCCAGGTCCAGATCGAGCCGCCCGGCGATCTCGCCGTGCTCACCGACCTGAAGAACGCCGGTACGACCGCGATCGGCATCCACGCCGAGTCGCTCGACGACGACGTCCGTCGCGCCTGGATGCCCGGCAAGGGCAGTGTTCCCCTCTCCGAGTACACGGCCGCCTGGGACGAGGCCGTCCGCGTCTTCGGACCGAACCGGGTCTCGACGTACCTGCTGGTCGGTCTCGGGGAGGACCCGGACGAGCTGGTCGCGGGCGCGGCCGGCCTGATCGACCGCGGGGTCTACCCGTTCGTGGTGCCCTTCCGTCCGATGCCCGGCACGCTGGCCCGCCGCGACGGCGTGACCGCTCCCCCGCCGTCGCTGGTGCGCGACGTCACCGCGCGCGTCGGCGCACTGCTCCGCGCGGCCGGCATGTCCGGTGCCGACCAGACCGCCGGCTGTGCCGCCTGCGGCGCCTGCAGCGCGCTCCCGTCAGCTGGTGGTTGAGGTGTCCTTGATCCACGACAGGCAGCGGAACACCGTGGGCGGTGGCGTCCGTCCACTGCTGGACGTGCCCACGCTGACCGGCGGTGACCGCCCGGCTTTCACGATCGGGCGCGCCGACGACCTGGCGCCGTACCACGCCCTGCGGCGAGCCGTGTTCGTCGACGAGCAGGGGCTCTTCGCCGGCCACGACCTCGACGACCGGGACGACGATCCGCGCACGGTCGTGCTCGTGGCCCGCGACCACTCGGGGACGGTCGTCGGTGGCGTGCGGCTCGGCCCGGCGCTGGACGGGCCGGACATCGGCTGGTGGACGGGAGGCCGCCTCGCCGTCGCACCCGGCTGGCGCGCGGGGGCGCGTCGCCGCGGAGCCGGATCGGGCCGGAGCACTTCCGGCGTGGGACCGGCTCTGGTGCGGGCGGCCTGCGCCTACGCCGAGAACGCCGGGGTGCTGCGGTTCGAAGCGACAGTGCAGCCCCGGGCCGCGACGATGTTCCGGCGTCTGGGCTGGGACCGCGTGCGCGAGGTGCGCGCGGCCGGGCGTCCGCACGAGCTCATGCGGTGGCCGATCGGACGGATCGCCGACCTCGTGGCGGCGACCAAACGCGACCTCGGCGGGCTGCTGCACGGGCTCGCGCCGGGCGGCGCCGGGTGGGTCGGGGACGACGGCGCGCCGGTACCCGGGTCCGACCTGATCGCCGCCTGCGACGCGGTCCTGCCGTCGATGGTCGAGCGGGATCCGGCCTGGGCGGGCTGGTGCGGCGTGCTGGTCAACGTCAACGACCTGGCCGCGATGGGAGCGCACCCGGTCGGCCTGCTCGACGCGCTGGGCGCCCGCGACCCGGCGCACGCCGCCGGGGTGCTGGCTGGCGTCCGCGCGGCCGCGCGCGCCTACGGGGTCCCGATCCTCGGCGGTCACACCCAGCTCGGCGTGCCGGGTGCGCTCGCGATCACCGCGCTCGGCCGTCTCCCGTCCGGCGCGGCGGCCGTGCCCGGCGGCGGCGGACGCCCGGGGCACCACGTCCGGCTCACGGTCGACCTCGGCGGGAGCTGGCGCCCCGGGTACACCGGCCGGCAGTGGGACTCGACGTCGTTGCGCACCACCGAGGAACTGCGGGCGATGACCGGGCTGGTCGCCGCGGCCCGCCCGGCCGCCGCCAAAGACGTCTCGATGGCCGGTATCGCCGGGACGCTCGGGATGCTGGCCGAGGCGAGCGGCTGCCGCGCCGTCCTGGACGTGCACGCCGTACCCGTCCCGCCCGGCGCACCACTCGGTGACTGGCTCACCTGCTTTCCCGGCTTCGGCATGCTCACGACCGACGTCCCGGGCGCACCGGCGCCGCCCGCCGGGCCGGCGACCGGCGCGGTCTGCGGCGGGCTCGAACCCGGATCCGGCGTGGCACTGCGCTGGCCGGACGGCGAAACGACCGACGTGATCGCGGCCGGCGTCACCGGCCTCGGCGCCGCCCACCCGGGCCGGACCGATACCGGCCCGGGCCCGGGCGGATGGGGTCCGGGCGGATGGGGTCCGGGCGAAGCGGGTCCGGGCGGGTCACCGCACACGCTCGACGCTCCCAGGAGGCAGCAATGACCGCGAACTCGCTCACGATGGCGGCCGTCGCGGCGCCGTTCGACCGCGATCTCGACGCCGATTTCGCGCGGATCCGGTCCCTGATCGCCGACGCCCGCGCGCAGGGCGTCCGCCTGATGGCCTTGCCCGAAGCAGCGCTCGGCGGATACCTGGCCGACCTGGACGGCGCGGCCGAAGGGCCGCCCGCGCTCGCCGTCGACGGTCCGGAGATCGCCCGGCTGGCCGCCCTCGCCGGAGAGATGGTGATCGTCGCCGGGTACTGCGAGGCGGTCGACGACGGGACGAAGTACAACAGCGCGGTCTGCGTCAGCGGGGACGGGGTGCTGGGCAACCACCGCAAGGTGCACCAGCCGCTGGCGGAGGACGCGTCCTACGGCGCGGGCGACCAGTTCACCGCGTTCGACACTCCGGTCGGGCGGATCGGCACGATGATCTGCTACGACAAGGCGTTCCCGGAGTCGGCGCGGGCGCTGGCGCTGGACGGCGCCGAGATCATCGTCTGCGTCTCGGCCTGGCCGGGCAGCCGCACGAACGCCTCCGCCGACCTCAGCCGAGACCGCTGGAAGCGCCGGTTCGACCTGTTCGACCAGGCCCGGGCGCTGGAGAACCAGGTGGTCTGGCTGTCCGCGAACCAGACCGGGACGTACGGGTCGCTGCGTTTCGTCGGCAGCGCGAAGGTGGTCGACCCGGGCGGCGAGGTGCTCGCGGACACCGGGGTCGCCGGTGGACTGGCGGTCGCGTCGCTGGACGTCACGCAGGCGCTGGAAACCGCCCGGCGGTCGATGGGGCACCTCCGCGACCGGCGTCCGGACGCGTACCCGGTCCTGGGAGGACGCCCCGCGGCGGCGTTACCCTGAACGCCATGGGCGTGATCCGCATCGGAGCGGTCTCGGCCCACTTCGGCCGCAACCTCGACTTCGATCTCGAGCGGATCGCCCGGTTGATCGAGCAGGCGCGCGCCGACCGGGTCGGGCTGCTCGTGCTCCCCGACGCCGCCCTCGGCGGGTACCTCGACCTGCAGCGACCCGACGCGGAGACGCTGCCGCCGCCGATCGAGCTGGACGGGCCGCTGATCGAGCGGGTCCGGGCGATGGCCGGCGAGATGATCGTCTGCCTGGGCCTTCGCGAGGCGGCCGGTGAGCACCGGTACAACACCGCGGTCTGCCTGTCCGGGGACGGGATCCTCGGCACGCACCGCAAAGTGCACCAGCCGGCCGGCGAAGCCGTCGCGTACACCGCCGGCGACGAGTTCACGGCCTTCGACACTCCGATCGGACGGCTCGGCATGCTCGTCGACTACGACAAGACGTTCCCGGAATCCGCGCGGACGCTCGCGCTCGACGGCGCCGAGATACTGGCCTGCCTGTCGGCGTGGCCGACCAGCGTGACGAACCGGGCGCCGCGGATGGCCGACGACCGGCAGTCGCGGCTGTTCGACCTGTACGACTGCGCGCGGGCGGCGGAGAACCAGGTCGTACTGGCGTCGTCGAACCAGACCGGGACGCTGGGCGGAATGCGGTTCCTGGGCCAGGCCAAAGTGGTCGGTCCGGGCGGTGACGTGCTGGCGCGGACGTGGTCGAAGGCCGGGACGGCGGTCGCGGAGCTGGACGTGGCGGCGGAGATCGCGCGGGCCCGCCGGGTGCTGGCCCATCTGTCCGAACGACGTCCGGGGGCGTACTCGTGAGGGTGGCGCTGCTGACCTACTCGACGAAGCCGCGCGGCGGAGTGGTGCACACGCTGGCGCTGGCCGAGGCGCTGGCGGCCCTGGGTGTGGACGTGACCGTGTGGACGCTCGGGCGGGACGGAGACGGCGGGTTCTTCCGGGCCGTTTCGGTCCCGGTGCGGGTGGTGCCGTTCCCGGCGGTCGAGGGCGAGTCCGTGGGGGCGAGGATCCTGCGGTCGATCGCGGTGCTGCGAGACGCGTTCGAGCCCTCGGACTACGACGTCGTACACGCCCAGGACTGCATCAGCGCGAACGCGGTCCGCGGCGTGCCGTACGTCCGCACCGTGCACCACCTCGACCACTTCACGACGCCGGAGCTGGCCGCGTGCCACGAGCGGGCGATCGTGGAGCCGGCCGCGCACGTGTGCGTCTCGGCCGCGGTCGCGGCGGAGGTGCGGTCGGGGTGGGGCCTGACCCCGACGGTGATCCCGAACGGCGTGGACGCCGCCCGGTTCCGCGCCGCCGCCGGAGACACCCGGTGGCGCGCCCGGCTGGGCCGGTACGTGCTCGCGGTCGGCGGCATCGAGCCGCGCAAGGGCTCGCTCGAGCTGCTGGAGGCGTACGCGCTCCTGGGCCGGCCGGACGTGAACCTGGTGATCGCCGGTGGCGAGACGCTGTTCGACTACCGCGCCTACCGCGCACGGTGGGAATCGCGGGCGGTGGAACTCGGGCTCTCCCCGGTCGTGCTGGGCCCGGTGGACCACGACGCGCTGCCGTCGCTGGTGGCCGCCGCGGACGTGTTCGCGTTCCCGTCGGTGAAGGAGGGCTTCGGGCTGGCCGCGCTGGAGGCCCTGGCCGCCGGAGTTCCGGTGGTGACCAGCGATCTCCCGGTCCTGCGGGAGGTGTTCGGCGACACCGTCACGTTCGCCGCCGACGTCCCCGGCCTGGCGACCGCGATCGGGGCGGCCCTGGACGACGGACCGGTCCGCGCGCGGGCCGGACGCGCGCTGGCCGAACGGTTCACCTGGGAGGCCGCCGCCCGCGCGCATCTCGGCTTCTACCGATCGCTGGTCGGGGCAGGTTCGCCGGACGTTCACCGCACGGACCAGCCGTCGTGTGCGGGAACCCCCACCATCGATGTGTGATCGGACCGTTATCGGCCGCGGGAACCCGCCGTAAGAGCGGAGTTCACCCCGCGGCGCCGGGAGTCGTGTTGCTGGTCTCGTGCGTGCTCGTCGACGCGCTGGACCGCGGTGCACCGCGTCTCGCGGTGGCGCTTCTCGGGCTGCTCCTCACCGCCTGGCTCAGCTGGCGGGCCTTCAGCCCGGCCCGCTTCTTCGGGTGACGGGCCGGGCTGCAGGCCCGCGGCCGGCCCGTCACCCGTCGATCAGTCCGGGAGCACGTGCGCGGCGCTACCGACGATGAGCGGGTCGGGCGCGCCGACGATCTCCTCGTCCTTGTTCGCGTAGTCGAACCGCGAGAGCACGTACCGCATCGCCTCGACCCGGGCGCGCTTCTTGTCGTTGCTGCGCACCACGGTCCAGGGCGCCTCGGCGAGGTCCGTGTTCAGGAACATCGCCTCCTTGGCCTTCGTGTACGCGTCCCACTTGTCCAGCGACGCGATGTCGGTCGGCGAGAGCTTCCACTGCCGCACCGGGTCGATCTCGCGGATCGTGAACCGGGTGCGCTGCTCGGACTGCGTCACCGAGAACCAGAGCTTGATCAGGTGCATGCCGTTCTCGACCAGCATCTGCTCGAACTTCGGCACGTCGCTGAAGAACTGCTCGTACTGCTCGTCCGAGCAGAAACCCATGACCCGCTCGACCCCGGCCCGGTTGTACCAGGACCGGTCGAACATCGTGATTTCGCCCGCGGCCGGCAGGTGCCCGACGTAGCGCTGGAAGTACCACTGGCTCTGCTCGCGGTCGGTCGGCTTCTCCAGCGCGATCACCGAGGCACCGCGCGGGTTGAGGTGCTCCATGAACCGCTTGATCGTCCCGCCCTTGCCCGCGGCGTCGCGGCCCTCGAACAGGATGACCATCCGGTCGCCGGTGTCCTTGATGTGGTTCTGCAGTTTGAGCAGCTCGATCTGCAGGAGCCGCTTCACCCGGTTGTACTCGTCCCGCGACATCCGCTCCGAGTACGGGTAACTCTCGCGCCAGGTGTCGACCGGGCTGCCGTCCGCGTGGAGCAGCACCGGGTCGTCCTCGGGGTTGTCCTGGACCTTGTACCCGCCGGCCCGCGCCAGCACGAAGCGACCGGTCTCGTCGTAAAGCTCCGAGCCGTCCCGCTCGCTCACCGTCCGGTCGCTCATTCCGGCCCCTTCCGTGCATCGGCCACAGTCCGCCGCAACCGTCGCTCAGCCGCATGAACGCCCGGTGAACGAGGTCAGGCGGGGTGCGGGTCGGTCGCCGTCGCCAGCGCCTCCTCCACCGCCGTCCGCAGATGCGCCCGCCGGAGCGGGGTGTGCAGCACGGCCGTCACGCCGGGAGCGTCGTCGAGCTCCGACCGGCGGGTGGAGAGCGGCGCCACGACAAGAACCGGCACGCCCGGGTCGCGGCCCGGCAACTGCTCGGTTCCCACCACGGCGAGCACCTCTCCGTCCGGCTCGGTCCGCACGTCGGCGCCCCAGCTGGCCAGATGTACCCCGAGCGCCTTCGCGGTAATCGCGTCCTCGTGCCTGAGCAGCACGCTCCGGCCGGACAGGGGCTGGTCGTCCGGATCGGTGATCGACTCGGCGGCGACCTCCAGGTGCACGGTGCTGGTGAACGTCGACCCGACCCCGAGCTCGGACGCGACCGTGAGCTCGCCGTCCATCCGATGGCTCAGCTCACGGGCGATCGAGAGGCCCAGGCCGGTGCCACCGAACCGCCTGGTCGTCGACACGTCCGCCTGCGCGAACGGCACGAAGATCCGCTCCAGCGCGTCCGGCGAGATCCCGATGCCGGTGTCGTGGACAGCGAACGAGACGCAGGCGCGGCCGTCGTCACCGCGCTGGGTCGTCAGCTGCACCCAGACGTTGCCGTCGGCGGTGAACTTCACGGCGTTGACCAGCAGGTTCACCAGGATCTGCCGGATCCGGGTCGGGTCGCCGCGGGCGGTTCGCGGGGTGTTCGGCTCGAACACCGCCGCCAGCCCGAGGTCCTTCGCCGCGGCCTGCGGCGCCGCGATCGCCAGCGCGTCCTCCACGCAGCTGATCAGGTCGAACGTGATCGACTCGAACGTGAAGTGGCCCGCCTCGAGCTTGGAGAAGTCGAGCAGGTCGTCCATCAGGCTGCGCAGGTGCTCTCCGGCCGCCTGGATCGGCCGGAGGTAGTCGGCCTGCTCCCCGCTCAGCTCGGTCTCCCCGAGCAGTTCCGCGAAGCCGATCACCGAGTTCAGCGGGTTGCGGATCTCGTGGCCCATGTCGGCGAGGAACGCCGCCTTGGCCCGGGTCGCGGCCTCGGCCGCGACCCGGGCCTGCTCCAGGGCGTCGGTCTGCGCGGACAGCTCCGCGTACAACGCCATCAGCCCCCGGCTGGTTTCGTTCAACTCCGCGCGGAGCGCGGTGACCTCGGCGACCAGCGCGGCGACGTCGGGCGTCTCCCCGGTCACGACGAACTCCGGTGGACGACGACCACGGTGGCGTCGTCGGTACCGCGGGTGTGGTCGCGGTGCAGAACCGCCGCCACCACCGCGGCGTCGTGCTCGAACAGCCCGCGGTAGCCGTCGGCCTCGAGCCGGCTGCGCAGGCCGTCGGTCCAGAGCACGAGCGTGGCGCCGGGCGGCCAGTCGTGGTGCTGGACCCGCGCGCGCGGCGCCTGGGCGCTCAGCCCCACGCTCCCGCTGAACGTCGCGATCCCCTTCTCCGCGTTCCCGGCGAAGATCCGGCCGTTGACGTTGCCCAGCGCCAGCGAGGAGATCCGGTCCGCGGCCGGGTCGAGCACGCACAGGTTGACCACCGCGCCCCGGGTGCCTCGTGCGGCGTCGTTGGCCCTGGCCGCGAACGACGCGAGTTCCGTCGGCGCGGCCCCGAACACGTCGAGGACGACGTCGGTGGCCACCGACGCGGCGACGCCGTGCCCCACACCGTCCACGACCGCGACGGCCAGCCGCCCGTCGTCGGCTTCGATCGTGGACCAGCCGTCACCGTTCGCCTCGAACAGCCCGACCGAGACGCCCGCGGCCGCTCGGCGCGCGAGCGGCGCGGCGTCCGCCTGGAGTACGTCGACCAGAGAGAGCACGACGGTGCCGGACCCGGCCCGGGTGTGGAGGTCGACCAGGCCGGACGCGCGGCGGACCGACGCCAGACCGCAACCGAGACCCTTCGGGGCCGGTGCGCGACCGCTGAGCGCGGCCTCGGGGTCGCGGATCCCGGGCCCTCGGTCCACCGCGAGGATCTCCACCCAGCGGGGCGCCACCGGACGCAGCAGCATCCAGCCGTCCGGGTCGGCGTGACGCAGCAGGTTCGTGCTCAGCTCGGTCGCGACCAGCTCGGCCCGGGTGATGCCGAGCTGATCCGCGCCGAGCTCGGCGGCCAGCTGGTGGGCGGTCCGCCTGGCCTCGCCGACGGCGGAGTCCTCCGAGACCACGACGCGCGTGTGGGTGGTGCTCCGGACGCCCGACCGGTCGTCTACCGACCCCATTGGGTGATCACCACCGTCGTCCCCCGGCCGGGCCCGGTGTCGATCGAGAACTCGTCGACGAGCCGCCGGCTGCCGGGGAGCCCGAGACCCAGACCGCCGCCGGTGGTGAAGTTGTCGGACATCGCCGCGTCCAGGTCGGGGATGCCGGGGCCGGAGTCGGTGAACGTGGCCCGGACGCCCTTCCGGGCGCCCTCCTCGAGAGCCTCGATCAGCACCTCGCCCTGGCCGTGCGTCGCGTACCGCACGATGTTGCGGGCGAGCTCGCTGCCGGCCGTGATGAACTTCGTGGCCGACGTCAGGCCGAGGCCCGCCACCTGGGACTCCGCACGGAGCGTCGTGCGAACCCGCAGCAGGTCGGATTCGGCACCGATCGACACCGTGTGGACGTCAGTCGAGCCGGTCATCCCGCAGCCCTTGGAGACGGGCCAGACCCTGCTCGGCGTTGAGCGCGGTGTGCACGTGTTTCATCGACACACCCAGCTCGACGAGCGTGATCGCGACCGCCGGCTGCATGCCGACGAGCGTCGCCTGGGCGCCGAGCAGCCGGGCCATCCCGACCAGCCGGGCGATGACCCTGGCGACGAACGAGTCGACCAGCGACAGCCCGCTGATGTCGATCAGCATGCCCTTGGCGTGCGTGCGCGCGACCTCCTTGGTCACGACCCGCTCGATCTGCTCGACCATGGCGTCCTCCAGCTCGCCCTGCAGCGTCACCAGCAGGTTCGAGCCGATCCGCATCATCGGCACCTCGTCAGGCATCGACGGTCGGCCTCTCGATCCCGGCCGGTGCACCCACCAGCCGCAGAGCCAGCTGGAGAGCGTCCTTGAGGTTGCTGCGGCAGCGCAGCGAACCGAGCTCGATGCCGAGGTGGACGATCGCCTGCGCGGTCTCCGGCCGGATGCCGGAGAGCACGCTGATGCTGCCCATCAGGCGAGCCGCCTCGACGGTCTTGAGCAGGTGCTGCGCGACCTCGGTGTCGACCGCCGGCACGCCGCTGACGTCGAGGATCACGACCTCGGCCTGGTCGCGCGCGATCCGCTCGAGCAGGTTCTCGGTCAGCCGGGCCGCGCGGGCGCTGTCCAGCGTCCCGATCACCGGCAGCACGAGGACGTCGTCCCAGACCTGGATGACCGGCGTGGAGAGCTCGAGGATCTCGTCGCGCTGGCGGGCCACCAGTTGCTCGGCCTCGCGTCGCTCGCTCTGGTCCCGGGCAATCTTGACGAAGCCGATCACGGTGCCGTCCGGGCTGGTGATCGGGCTGAGGACGTCGTTGGCCCAGAATCTGCTGCCGTCCCGGCGCACGCGCCAGCCTTCACCCTCGTATCGGCCTTCGCGCACCGCGGCGGCGATCTCCCGCTCCGGGACACCGCGCCGGACCTCGTCCTCGGCGTAGAACATCGAGACCGGCTGGCCCATGACTTCGGCCGCCGAGTACTGGCGCAGCCGCTCGGCCCCGGGGTTCCAGGACTGGACGTTGCCGTCCGCGTCGAGGCGGATCACCTCGTAGTCGGTGATGCCGTTGATCATCTCCTCGATGCTGCGCAGCGCGATCTCCTGGTCGCGACGCTCGGTGAGGTCGCGGAACAGCATCACGTAGCCGCCGGTGTGGGGTAGCGGCGTGATCGTGACCGTGGCCCAGAACCGGCCTCCGTCCCGCTTGAGGCGCCACCCCTCGGCGACGTAGCGGCCGGTCGAGCTCGCGGCGGCGAGCTCCTCGCGCAGGACCGCCTGCGCGTCGTCGCCCGGGAGCAGCATCGCCTCCGAGCGGCCGAGAGCTTCGTCCGGCGGGTAGCCGGTCATGTCGGCCATCGCACCGTGCCAGCCCCGGATGACGCCGTCATCGTCCAGCCGGACCAGGCCGAAGTCGGTGATGGCGTCGACCATCTCCCGGTACTCGGCGCCGTCTTCACCCGTTGTGTCACCCACGCCAGCCTCCCGCAAAGCTCGCACCTGGTGACACCATATGTACCAAAAGTTACTTGTGTGACCTAATGACGGGTACCCGGATCGCGAAGTAGACGACGGCAGCGAGCAGGAACCCGACGATCGGCGTGATGTCGCCGATGCCGGGATTCGACTCGGCCACCACTCCGGTGTACTGCTCCTGGTTCGAGAACAGCCGGATCGAGACGACCAGCCCGACCACCATGGCGATCGGCCCGGCCCAGTTCGTGTACCGCCGGTCGTAGAGCACCGGCGCGACCAGCGACCCGTCGGTGTCCTTCCGCCGGAGCCAGATGTCGACGAGCACGATCCCGAGCCACGGGGCGATCCAATACCCGATCACCAGGAGGAAGTTCTCGTACTTGTGCCCGGCGTCGTCGAGGCCGGAGAGCGCCACCAGGAACCCGATGACGCCGAACGTGAGGGCGACCAGGGCCCGGCGCAGGTGGGCGGGCAGCTTCACACCCATCGTCAGGAACGACATCGACCCCGAATAGATGTTCAGCACGTTGGCCGACACGCCGCCGATCGCGATCGCCAGCAACGTCAGGTTCGCCAGCAGCGACGGCATCGTGTCGACGAACGCGGTCGTCGGGTTGTCGGAGGCCGGCGGACCGATCGTGACCGACGCCGCGCCGACGATCTGCAGCACGGTGCAGGAGACGAAGATCCCGGCACCGGCGAACAAGCCGACCGCGCGCTTGCTCGTCTCCGGGGCCAGGTAGCGGGTGTAGTCCGAGGCGTAAGGATTCCAGCCCGACCCGTACCCGAACACCGCCGCGAGCGTGAGGAAGAACCCGCCGGCCGTGCCGACGTGCGGGATGCCCGCACCGGCCGGCGCGCCCGGGTGGGACTTGCTCAGCACGACGATCGCGCCGATCACGAAGACCACGGTCAGTACCGGGAACACCCACCGCTCGAACGAGTGGACGAAGTTGTGCCCGAAGAACGCGATCGCGACCTGGGCCAGCACCACGATCACCAGGCAGAGCCACTTCGGCGCGCCGGTTAGCGAGTTCAGCGCGAACGTGGCGCTGACGCTGTTGACCGCGAACCACCCGATGCCGGCCGTCACGGCCAGGAAGCCGGCCGGCAGCAGGTTGCCCCAGAACCCGAACGCCGCCCGGGAGAGCACCATCTCCGGGACGCCGTGCACCGGCCCGCGCGCCGATAACACCCCGTGCGCGATCGACGAGAGCGCGTTGCCCAGGACGATCGCGAGCACGGCCTGCCAGAACGTCAGGCCGAAAACGAGCGTGGCCAGCACACCCAGGTAGATCGTCGCGAATTCCAGGTTCGGGGACGCCCAGGTCCAGAACAGGCCGAGCGGGCGTCCGTGCCGGTCGGACGGCGGGATCTTCTCGATGCCGCCGGGTTCGACGGCGACGACCTTGGTGCCGTACTCACCCTCGCGAAGCGGTTCGACGTCTACAGCCATGCTGACCTCCGTATTAGCCGATGGTGATGGCATCCAGCCGTTCTCGAATGAAGTCACCACTGATCACCGGCGCGTGCGGCGTTCGGCCGATCGGGGGTTCGAGCGTCTCCACGACCGCGTCGTGGTTCGCCTCGTAGAAGTAGACGAGCGACACCAGGTCCTCGTCCGGGGCGTCGGCCTGCGGCGGCAGCACCCGGTGGCGCGCGGAGAGCCAGCGGTCCCCGGTCCAGCGGGCGAGCAGGTCACCGACGTTGATCGTGAACGCGTCCGGGTCGTACGGCGCGTCTTCCCAGACCTCGTCGGCGGTGAAGACCTGCAGGCCACCGCTGCCGTACTCGCGGTCGAGCAGCGTGAGCGTCCCGAAGTCGGTGTGCGGACCGATCCGGTACTGGCCCTCTTCCGGCTCACCGACCACACCCATCGGCGGGTACCAGTTGAGGTTCAGCGTCCAGGTGGGGTGGTCGGTGGTCGGGACGAAGAAGTCGTCCGGAAGGCCCAGGGCCTCTGCGCACACCTGGAGCAGCCGGTCGGCGAGCGTGCGCATCGCGGCCGAATAGACGCTCAGCGTCTCGTGCAGCGACGGCACCTCGGCCGGCCAGACGTTCGGGAGGAACCAGGCGTCGTCGACGGCCGGGTCGCCGACGCGCTGGTCGGCGCCGATCGCGAACGTCTCCTTCAGATCCGGCGGCGTCTCGGTGCCCTCCGCGTAACCGTTTGCCTCGACGCCGGTGGGCAACCAGCCGCGACCGCCGACGGTGGCGGCGTACCGCCGCTTCGCCGCCTCGGGCAGAGCGAAAAACTCCCGGGAGGCCGTGCGCACCGCGGCCCGCAGTTCCGCGGGTACGCCGTGGCCGGTGACCAGCATGAAGCCGGATCGCTGCAGGGCTTCGTCGACTCTTCTGGCGACCGAGGCGCGGTCGTCGCGCAGGTCGATGGACGTGATCATGTGGCCTCGATTTCGCTGACCTCGACACCGATGTCTTCGGCCCAGAGCTCTGGGCGGGCCCGGATGAAGTCGGTCATCAGCCCGATGCACTCGGGGTCGTCGAGCAGGGTCACGGTCACACCGTGCTCGGCCAGCCAGTCGTGCCCGCCGGAGAACGTCTTCGCCTCACCGATCACCACGTGCCCGATCCCGAACTGCCGGACCAGCCCCGAGCAGTACCAGCAGGGCGAGAGCGTGGTCACCATGATCGTGTCGCGGTAGATCGGACGCCGCCCGGCGTTCCGGAACGCGGCCGTCTCCGCGTGCAGCGAGGGGTCGCCGTCCTGCACCCGGCGGTTGTGACCGCGGCCGAGCAGCGTGCCCTCGGCGTCGAAGAGCGCGGCGCCGATCGGAACACCGCCCTCGGCGAGTCCGGCTCGGGCTTCCTCGATCGCGACGGCCAGCAATGCGGCGGGCTGGATGGTCATGCCCTCTAGGGTGCGCCCGGGTATCACACCGGGACAACTGACGCCGCGTCCATACTGACGGGGCCGTTGACTGACATCTCGTACCGGAGGGTTCATTGCTGACGCTGGCCGAGGTGCTCCAGTTCGAGGCGGTCCGGGACGCCCGGCCCGAGGTGCTCACCGGCCACGACGTGCTCGACCGCCCGGTCCGCTGGGTGCACTCCAGCGAGATCTACGAGATCGGTCCGTTGCTCTCCGGCGGAGAACTGCTGCTCACCACCGGTCTCGGCCTGGCCGGCAGTGACGCGGGCGCCCGGCGGCACTACGTCCGCGAGCTCACCGACGCCGGGGTCAGCGCGCTCGCGCTCGAACTCGGCCGCAGCTTCCCCGACATCCCGCCCGAACTGGTCGACGAGGCCGCCCGGCGCCACCTCCCGCTGATCGCGCTGCACGCGGTCGTGCCGTTCATCCGGATGTGCGAGGCGGCGAACACCGCGATCGTCGACGAGGCGGCCCGGCGTCTGCGGCTAGGCGACCGGGTGACCCGGGCACTGAACGACGCGTTGATCTCCGGTGCCGGCGTGGCCGGGCTGCTGCGTACCGCAGCCGACGTGGCCGGCGCCGCGGTGGTGCTCACGACCGCGAGCGGGGCGCTCGTGGCCTCGTACGGCGTCCCGGACGACCACGCCGCCTGGCGCGCGGTGGATTCGGCCGCGGCCGGTTCGGAGGTGATCGTGCACGGCCGGTCCTGGGGAAGCTGGTGGCCGCGCCGGGCTCCCCGCTCCCGCCGGAGGACCTGGCCGCGACCGTCGAGCGGACCGCGACCGCGCTCGCGCTGGAGATTTTGCGCACCGGTGACCCGCCGACCGAGCGCGAGCGGCACGCCGCCGCGTTCCTCTCCGACCTGGTCAGCGGTGCGGCGCCCGCGTCGGCCGAGACCGTCGTCCGGACCGGCCTCGCGGGCTTCCGCCCGCCGCCGGGGCGGCTGCTGATCGGCGTCGCGGTCGACGCGCCGGAGACGCGCCCGGCGATCACGCTGATCGACCAGGCGGCCCGCTTGCTGGGCACGTCCGCGCTGCGCGCGCGGGTCCGCGAATCGGTGCTGGCGCTGGTGGTCACGCCCGAGGCCGCGGATCCGGTCGGCGCGGTCGAAACTGCTTTCGCGGACGCCGGCCGGCGATCGGGAGCCCCGCAGGTCACCGTTGCGCTGGGCTACCCGGTGGGCGGGAGCGTTCCGGCCGGCGGAGCAGGCCGCGCCGCCTCTCGCGGCGGCCCCCGGGCCGTTTCCGGCGGCGGGGCCGGGAGCGCCTCCGGCGGCGGGAGCACCTCTCGCGGCGGGGGCGCCTCCGGGGCCGGGAGCGCCTCGGGAGGGAGCGCCTCGGGACGGGGCATCTCGGGAGGCGGGAGCGCCTCCGGGGGCGGGAGCGCCTCCGGGGGCGGGAGCGCCTCCGGGGGCGGGACGGGGGCTTGGGCGTCTTCGCTGGAGCATGCCCGGGCGGCTTTGGCACTGGCGCTGGTCCGGACCGAGCGGGGAGCCGCGCGGCCGGGCAGCCGGCCGGTGGTGGTCTCCGCCCGCACACTCGCGCTGGAACTCGAGCTCAGCCGGGGCGCCGACCCCGGCCGGCTGGACGCGTTCGTCGAACGGACGATCGGGCCCTTGGTCGCCTGGGACCAGCGCCACCGCACCGGGCTGGTGCGAACGCTGGAGCTCTACCTCCGCCACGGCGCCAGCGCGACCAAGACCGCCGACGCGCTGCACCTGCGTCGTCAGTCGCTGTACCAGCGCCTGGAACGCATCGAGACGCTGCTGGGCCACTCCCCGGCCGCGCCGGACCTCTACCCGGCTCTGCTCGCGGCCTGCGTCGTGGCCGCCGCGGTCACCGCTCCGCGGTCGTGAGTTCCCGGTCGCGGGCCGGCCGGCGCGACCGCCACAGGCTCGCCAGCGTCGTCACGGCCAGCGTCCCGATGATCACCACCAACGAGAGCCAGATGGGCACCTCAGGCACCCAGCTGACCTCGTGACCGCCGTTGATGAACGGCAGCGTGTTCTCGTGCAGCGCTTCGAGGATCAGCTTCACCCCGATGAACGCCAGGATGAACGCGAGGCCGACCGAGAGGTAGACCAGCCGGTCGAGCAAGCCGCCGAGCAGGAAGTACAGCTGCCGGAGCCCCATCAGCGCGAACACGTTCGCGGTGAAGATCAGGAACGGCTCCCGGGTGAGGCCGAAGATCGCCGGGATCGAGTCGAACGCGAACAGCAGGTCGGTGGTGCCGATCGCGATCAGCACGACGACCATCGGCGTCCAGAGCCGCTTGCCGTTCTGATGCGTGCGCAGCTTGCCGTCGCCGAAGTCCTTCGAGATCGGCAGCAGCCGCCGGGACCACCGGATGAGCGCGTTCTCCTTGAAATCCTCTTCCTCCTCGTGGTGGAACGCGAGGTTCCATGCCGTGTACAGGAGGAAGCCGCCGAACAGGAAGAACACCCAGATGAAGCGCTCGATCGCGGCGGCACCGGCGGCGATGAACAGGCCGCGCAGCACCAGCGCCAGGATGATGCCGATCAGCAGCACCTTCTGCTGGAACACCCGGGGCACCTTGAACCGGCTCATGATCACGAGGAACACGAACAGGTTGTCGACCGAGAGGCTGTACTCGGTCAGCCAGCCCGCGTAGAACTCGCCCGCGTACCGTCCGCCGGCCAGCCACCAGATGCCGAGGCCGAAGATCAGCGCGATGCCGACGTAGCCCACGACGCCGAGCGTGCTCTCCCGGATCGACGGCTCGTGCGGCCGCCGACCGATCACCCAGACGTCGAAAGCCAGCAGAACGAAGAGCGTGCCCAGCACGCCCCATTCCAGCCAGGGGGACAGATCCACCGGTCAGGCCTCTCTTTGACTGGCGCATACATACCCAGAAGCCGACACCCGGATTACATGGTGCGACAGATTCATCGCCGAGTGTCGCGAGATGCTCTGTTTACCCACGATCTGGTCCCACACTCTGGGCAATTCCGGCTCTCCGCGTCGCTCTGAGGCTCGTCACCGTGGTCACGGCCAGCACGAGGATCACGACCGCCAGCGAGACGGCGGTCGGGATCTCGGGTACCCACGACCACACCGTGTGCGCGTAGTGGAGGATCAGCTTGACGCCGATGAAGGCGAGCACGATCGCGAGACCGAAGTGCAGGTGCACCAGCCGGTCGAGCAGGCCGATCAGCAGGAAGTACAGCGCACGCAGCCCGAGCAGCGCGAACGCGTTCGCGGTGAAGACGATGTACGGGCTCTCGGTCACCCCGAACACCGCCGGGATCGAGTCGAGCGCGAACACCAGGTCGACCGACAGGATCGTGACGACCACGACCAGCAGTGGGGTGGCCAGGCGCTTCCCGTCGCGCTTCACGGTCAGCGCGCTGTTCTCAGGGAAGTCGTCGGTCACCGGGATGACGCGGCGCAGCATGCGCACCGCGCGGCTGTCGCCGACGTTCGGCTGCTCACCGTGCGAACGCACCAGCTTGATCGCGGTGTAGATCAGGAACGCACCGAAGATCACGAACGTGAACGCGAACCGCTGGATGGCGGCGGCGCCGACCGCGATGAAGATCGCCCGCATGACCAGCGCGCCGAGAATGCCGATCAGCAGCACTTTCTGCTGATGCTTGTCGGGCACGCCGAACGTCGACAGGATCACCGCGAACACGAACAGGTTGTCGACCGAGAGGCTCTTCTCGATCAGCCAGCCGGCGAAGAACTCGGTGCCCGGCTCCGCGCCGGAGAACACCAGGATGAGTACGCCGAAGACGATCGACGCCGCGATGTAGATGACCGACCAGGTGGTGGCCTCGCGGAACCCGACGTGGTGGGGGCGCCGCGCATGCCAGATGTCGATGGCGACGAGTGCCAACAGGCCCGCGATGGTCGCGGCCCATACCCACAACGAAACAGTCATGACTCTCCCGGATCACGCGCAGCATTACGTGTCCGAGGTCTCGCTACCCGCCGAAACGGGCCGATGCCCGGGGTTTCGCAGCGGAAGATCGTTCCGCGCTAGCCGTATTGACCGGGTACACCGTGGGGCTACTCCCCTCGTCGATTTCCCATAGTAGGGCGCCAGAGCGCGCGCGCAACCGCAGGGTCGGCAAGAGTCGTGGATAACTCACCTGGTGAAACGGGCATTCATCCCGCCTTCACGGCATCTGTCACGCCGGTGGTGGCGGAGTGTGATCAACGTCCAAGCGTCTTGACTCCGATGCTAAATCATTTCGGGCGCGAAAGTTGCAGATAGCGCGATGCTCAGCGGAATTTTCTGGCCGCATTCTCCGACCCCGGGCGCCGGGTCTTCGACGAGTGCTGGCAGGCTCCCGGGCATGGTGCTGGAAGTTGCGCTCATCGATGTAGCGCCGGGTCAGGAATCGGACTTCGCGACGGCCTACCGCTCGGCGGTGAAGGAGCTGATCGGCGTCGAGGGGTGCCGATCGGTCCGGATGACCCAGGGCATCGAGACCCCGAGCCGGTTCGTGCTGCTCGTCGAGTGGGACTCGGTGGAGGCGCACGAACAGAATTTCCGGGCTACCGAGCGGTTCGCGCGCTGGCGGGCGGCGATCGGGCCGTACTTCGCCGGGCCGCCACACGTCGAGCACTTCACCGACGTCGAGACCGAATAAGGCCTGAAGCCCGGCCGTCAGGACGCCCGGCCGTCAGGACGCCCGGCCGTCAGGACGCCCGGAGTTCGGACGGCGGGGATGCCGGTGGCCGGACGGCGGGGATGACCGCGTTCGGACGGCGGGAATGACCGGTGGCCGGACGGCGGGAATGACCGGCGGCCAGACGGCGGGCGGGAGGTCGGCGCGGGCGGCCGGCGCGGGCGGCCGGCGCGGCGCGCAGGAAGGCCGGCCGCTAGGGGTTAGCGGCCGGCCCTGAGGGGTCCTACAGCTTCTGCAACGATCCGAACGCCTGACGGATGTTGGAGAGCGCAACGAGCTGAGGCTTCGCCGTGCCGTCCGACTCCATGATCCGGAAGCCGTACTGGTGGCCGAGGCTGTCGGACGGCGTCTTGTACCCGCAGTACGTGACGGCCAGCTTCACCTGGGGCCACTGCTGCCAGGCCAGGTAGTACGCCCGCGAGACGTAGGACGCCGAGGTCTGCTCGTCCGGCACCCCGTACAGCCACACCTGACCGGCCGGGACGGCGTCGTTCGAGTGCACGCTGAAGCCGAACTCGGTCCACCAGATCGGCTTGGCCGAGTCGCCGTTCTGCGCCATCACGGCGATGATCGCGGGCATGTTCGTCATACGGGCCTTGCCGGTGATGTCGGTCGACTCCGGCGGCTTGGTCTGGTTGCCCTGGTAGGGGTGGACGCCCATGATGTCGAAATTGCCCTTGGCGCCGGCCGCGTAGCAGTCACGGATGAACACGTCGTCGGTCTGGCACGGCCCGGCGAAGATCACCGGCAGTGACGAGCGTCCGGCCTTGATCGCCGCGTAGGAGGCCTTGAGAAGGGCGACGTAACGCGCGGTGCGCTGCCCGGAGTCGCTGATCTGCGTGAAGTCGGGCAGGTTCGGCTCGTTCCAGACCTCGATCGCGAGGATCTTGGAGCCGTAGGTCGACGCGAAGAACGTCAGCCACGGCTTGATGCTGTTGGGGTCGGTCGGGTACTGCTTCACCTCGCTGCCGGTGTTCGGGCGGCTCCAGGCCGGCGACTGGTGCACGGTCACGAAGACCTGCATGCCGCGCGAGCGCGCCTCGTCGAGCACCGTGTTGACGCGCTGGTGGTACCACTGGCTCGCCGTCGGTGCGGCGTTCGTCGGCTGCGCGGACGACCAGCCCACGTCGAGCCGGAGCACCTGGACGCCCTTCGACGAGAGCGTGTCGAGGTGCTTGTAGAACATCGTGTTCGGCGTGGTGCCGTTCCAGTACATGTCCCACGTGCCGTGGAACTGGACGCCGATCGCCGGCGGTGCGGCGTTCTGCGCGACGGCGGCGTCGCCGGAGACCTCTTCGGCCTGGCCCGAGAAGCCCTCGGACGACTCCGAGCGCGGGTCGCGGCCGAAGTCCAGGTCACTAAGCAGGGCGGCGCCGGCGACAGCGGGTACGGCTACGGCAACGGCGCCGAGCAGTTTACGACGATCCATCGTCAGTTCCTCCCGTAAGAACAATCCGTGTTCTGACGAGAGACATATCGGAGGCGACTGGTTACGCGCCGAGTGTCGTCCAGGAGCCGATCGGGTGCGAGCCCTCGATGCTCGCGGCCGCACCGCCCCCGCTCCCCAGCCGGCCGCGAGTACGGCAGGCCTCGCCCGCAAGACACCCACGCCGAGCACAGAGCCACCCGACAACGAATGCCGCCCGGAAGACGCGCGCACCGAGCGCGAGGCCGCACGCCCCCGAAAGCCAGAGCAGCGAAACGCACGCCGCTCGGCGGATGTCCTGCGCCGGGGCCGGAGCCCCCGCGGAACCGGGGGCCGAATCGGCGGAGCGCACCACGCCCGACGGATACCCACGCCGAGTCCGGAGCCCGCAGAGCCGGACGCCGGGGGGCGACGCACGGCCGACGCCGACCGGGCCAAAGCACGCCCACCGAGCTCGAGCCCGCACGCCCGCGGGCGCGACCTACTTGACGCCTGCGGCGTCCATTCCCCGGAGCTCCCTCTTCAGCTCACCGATCTCGTCGCGCAACCGGGCCGCCAGCTCGAACTGCAACTCGCGCGCCGCGGCCAGCATCTGGTCGTTGAGCTGCTGGATCAGATCGGCGAGGTCAGCCCTCGCCATGCCCTCGCGGCGCGCACCGACCCCGACCGTCGTCGACTTCGACTTCAGGCCAGGCACCGGCGACTTCCCCCGCGACTGCTGCCTCCCCGACCCACCGATCAACTCACCGCTCTCGTTGTCGGCGGCCTCGCGGTAGATGTCGTCGAGGATGTCGACGATCTTCTTGCGCAGCGGCTGGGGATCGACGCCCCGCTCGGTGTTGTACGCGATCTGCTTCTCGCGCCGCCGGTTGGTCTCTTCGATCGCCCGGCTCATCGACGGCGTGATCTGGTCGGCGTACATGTGCACCTGGCCGGACACGTTCCGGGCGGCGCGGCCGATCGTCTGCACCAGTGAGGTCTCGCTGCGCAGGAAGCCTTCCTTGTCGGCATCGAGAATGGACACCAGGCTGACCTCGGGCAGGTCGAGACCCTCGCGCAGCAGGTTGATGCCCACGAGCACGTCGAAATCGCCCTTCCGCAGCTCGCGCAGCAGCTCGACCCGGCGCAGCGTGTCTACCTCGGAGTGCAGGTACCGCACCCGGATGCCGAGTTCCAGCAGGTAGTCGGTGAGGTCTTCGGCCATCTTCTTGGTGAGCGTCGTGACCAGCACCCGCTCGTCGCGCTCGGCGCGCAGGCGGATCTCGTGCACCAGGTCGTCGATCTGGCCCTTGGTGGGCTTGACCAGCACCTCCGGGTCGACGAGGCCGGTCGGGCGGATGATCTGCTCGACGAACTCGCCCTTCGACCGGCCCAGCTCGTACTTGCCCGGCGTCGCGGACAGGTAGACGGTCTGGCCGACGCGGTCCTGGAACTCCTCCCACCGCAGCGGCCGGTTGTCCATCGCGCTGGGCAGCCGGAAACCGAAGTCGACCAGCGTCCGCTTGCGGGACATGTCGCCCTCGTACATGCCGCCGATCTGCGGCACGGTGCCGTGCGACTCGTCGATGACCAGCAGGAAATCGTCGGGGAAGTAGTCGATCAGGCAGAAGCCGGGCGAGCCGGGCTCACGGCCGTCCATGTGCCGGGAGTAGTTCTCGATACCGGAGCAGAAGCCGACCTGGCGCATCATCTCGATGTCGTAGGCCGTCCGCATCCGGAGCCGCTGCGCCTCGAGCAGTTTGTTCTGCCGCTCGAGCTCGGCCAGCCGCTCTTCCAGCTCGGCCTCGATGCCGCGGATCGCCCGTTCCATCCGCTCCGGACCGGCCACGTAGTGGGTGGCCGGGAAGACGTGCAGCTCGGTCTCTTCGTTGACGACCTCGCCGGTGAGCGGATTGAGGTGGTAGAGCCTCTCGATCTCGTCGCCGAACATCTCGATGCGCACCGCGAGCTCGTCGTAGGCCGGGATGACCTCGACCGTGTCACCGCGGACCCGGAACGTGCCCCGGGTGAAGTTCAGGTCGTTGCGCGTGTACTGGACGTCGACCAGCCAGCGGAGCAGCTTCTCACGCTCGATCTCCTGCCCGACCTTCAGCGGGATCGACCGGTCGATGTACTCCTGCGGGGTGCCGAGGCCGTAGATGCAGGACACGGTGGCGACCACGATCGTGTCGCGCCGGGTGAGCAGCGACATCGTGGCCGAGTGCCGGAGCCGCTCGACCTCCTCGTTGACCGACGAGTCTTTCTCGATGTACGTGTCGGTCTGCGGGACGTACGCCTCGGGCTGGTAGTAGTCGTAGTACGAGACGAAGTACTCGACCGCGTTGTTCGGGAGCAGCTCGCGGAACTCGTTCGCCAGCTGGGCGGCGAGCGTCTTGTTCGGCGCGATGACCAGCGCCGGCCGCTGGAGCCGCTCGATCAGCCACGCCGTCGTCGCGGACTTACCGGTACCGGTGGCACCGAGCAGCACGACGTCGTTCTCGCCCGCCCTGACCCGGCGCTCCAGCTCGTCGATCGCGGCCGGCTGGTCTCCGGCCGGCTCGTATTCGCTGATCACCTCGAACCGGCCCGGACGTCGGACGATCGCGGTCGTCGCGCCATGAGCGACGGCGTCGCCGCGCAGGCCCTCGGGAGCGTTCGGACCGGACGCGGGACGGGTGGACTGGCTCATGATTCAACGGTACGTCGGGGGTCCGACAGTTCGGCCCGGCGCGAATCCCGGGCCTTCTCCCACCGCGGCAGCATGTCCTGCACCTCGGACGACATGAACGCGTAGAAGTCACGCATCTCCCCCAGCCGGTGCCCGGCCACCGTGTCGGCGCCGACCGCCTCCACCCCGTCGGCGGCCAGGTTGATGACCTCCCCCATCAGCACGTTGTACTTGTGCATCACCGAGTCGTACCAGCCGTTGTCGGCGATCCGGTAGTGATCACGACGGCTGCCCGGCGCCGGGACCCGCTCGACCAGCCCGATCGTCGTCAGGGTCTTGATCGCACCGGAGATCGCGCCGGCGCTGGCCTGCAGCGTCTCGGCCAGCTCGGGCATCGTGGTCGTCGGTTCCTCGGTCACCACCAGCGCGGCGTAGACCCTGGCGACCATCCGCTGGAGCCCCATGCTCGTCATGAGCAGCGCGAACCGCTCCCGGTACTCCACGCGGAGATCCTCGTTCATGCCAGGGCACTCTACCCTGTTCAATCTTCACAAAGTTGTGAAGACTCGCTAGCGTCAGAACAATGAACGCCAATGCGATCGAACTCGACGGGATCGTGAAAAAGTTCGGGCCGGTCCGCGCACTCGACGGACTCGGCCTCACGGTCCGCACCGGTGAGGTCCACGGGTTCCTCGGCCCCAACGGCGCGGGCAAGACCACGACGATCCGCGTCCTGCTCGGCCTGCTCCGGGCGGACGCGGGGACGGCCCGCCTCCTCGGCGGCGAGCCCTGGCGGGACGCCGTCTCCCTGCACCGGCGGCTGGCCTTCGTGCCCGGCGACGTCAATCTCTGGCCCAATCTCTCCGGCGGCGAGGCGATCGATCTGCTCGGCCGGGTGCGGGGCGGCCTCGACCAGGGCCGCCGCAAGGACCTGCTCGACCGATTCGAGCTCGACCCCCGCAAGAAAGGCCGTGCCTACTCCAAGGGCAACCGCCAGAAAGTCGCGCTCGTCGCCGCCCTCGCCTCCGATGTGGAGCTGCTGATCCTCGACGAGCCGACCTCGGGCCTCGACCCGCTGATGGAAGCCGTTTTCCAGGACTGCATCACCGAGGAGCGCACCGCCGGACGTACCGTGCTGCTCTCCAGCCACATCCTGGCCGAGGCCGAGAAGCTCTGCGACCGGGTCAGCATCATCCGCGGCGGCCGCACGGTGGAGACCGGCACGCTCTCCGAGCTGCGCCACCTCACCCGGACGTCGATCGACGCCGAGCTCGAGCGGCCACCGACCGGCCTCGACGCCCTGCCCGGCGTGCACGACCTGACCGTGACCCACGCGACCGTCCGCTGCCAGGTCGATCAGCCGCAGCTCGGCGCGCTGCTCCGCCGGCTCGACGACTACGGCGTCCGCAGCCTGGTGAGCCGCCCGCCCACGCTGGAGGAACTGTTCCTCCGGCACTACTCGGAGGCGTCATGACCTCCGTCCTGGAGCGGCCCACCGCGGCCCCGGCCCGCCGCGACCGCGACGGCCTCACCGGTACCGGCTCGCTGCTCCGGCTCGCTCTGCGCCGCGACCGCATCCGTGCGACGGTCTGGACGGCCGGGGTGCTGGCCTTCGTCTACAGCCAGGCCGCCAGCATGTATCAGCTCTACCCGGCCCAGGCCGACCTCGATCGGCTGGCCGCCACGTACCAGAACAATCCCAACCCGGGCATCGCCGCGATCACCGGGCCGCCGGTCGCGCTGAACACCTACGGGGGCGCCACCGCCTGGCAGGTCGTGGTCTTCGAGACGACGATCCTCGCGCTGATGAGCTACCTGCTCGTCGTCCGGCACACCCGGGCCGAGGAGGAGGCCGGGCGCTCCGACCTCCTCGACGCCGGTCCGGTCGGCCGCCACGCCCGGCTCGCCGCCGCGCTGCTCTACGTCGGACTGCTCAACGGCGTCATCGCGCTGCTGAGCGTGGCCGCGCTGATCGCTACCGGCCTACCCGCGGCCGGGTCGATCGCGATGGCGGTCGCCTGCGGCAGCACCGGTCTCGTCTTCGCCGCGGTCGGCGCGCTGACCGCGCAGCTCACCGAACACGCGCGTCCGGCGAGCGGTCTGGCCGGGGCGCTGCTCGGCGCCGCGTTCCTCCTCCGCGCGGCCGGCGACACCGCGTCCGTCGACGGGCACGGATCGGGGAGCGGATCCGCGCTGATCTGGCTGTCGCCGATCGGCTGGACCGAACAGGTCCGTGCGTACGCGGGCAACCGCTGGTGGGTGCTGCTCGTCCCGGCCGGGGTGACTCTGGTCCTGCTGGCCGCGGTGTTCGCGCTGCGGTCGCGCCGGGACGCCGGGGCCGGCCTGCTGGCCGCGCGGCTCGGCCCGGCGTCCGCGCCGCCCTCGCTGCGCGGCCCGGTCGGGCTGGCCTGGCGACTGCACCGCGGCAGCATCCTCGGCTGGGCGGTCGGCACCGCGATCGCCGGAGCGGTGTTCGGCGGCCTGGCGCCCGACATCGTCACCGCGGCCGAGGGCGATTCCGCCACCGCGGACGCGCTGACCACGTACTCCGGCGCCTCCGGCGACCTGGCCGACGTCTACCTGGCGATCGTGTTCCTGCTGGTCGGCATGGTCGTGGCCGGGTTCGCCGTGCAGGCGGTGCTGCGGGCACTGACCGAGGAGACCGAGTTCCGGGCCGAGCCGCTGCTGGCCGCCGCCGTCTCCCGGCTGCGCTGGGCGTCCGGCCACGTGCTCGCCGCCGTGCTCGGACCGGTGGCGATCCTGGCCGCCGCCGGGTTCGCGTCGGGCGTCGCGTATGCCGTCCGTACCGGTGATCACGGCGCGATCGGCCGGCTGCTCGGGACCGCGCTCGGCCAGCTCCCCGCCGTCTGGGTGCTCGCCGGCGTCGCGGTGGCCCTGTTCGGGCTACGGCCGCGCTGGACCGCGGCCGCCTGGGGTGGGTTGCTGCTCTCGGTCGTGATCACCCAGTTCGGTCCGCTGCTGCGGCTCGACTCCTGGGTGCGGGACCTGTCGCCGTTCGGCCACCTGCCTCTACTACCGGCAGCGGACGCCACACCCGCGCCGTATCTGTGGCTGGTGGCGGTCGCCGCGGCCTCGACCGCCGCGGGCCTGGCCGGCCTGCGCCGGCGCGATATCCGCTAAGCGCCCACGTCGAAGAACAGGCGGCCGGGCGCCCCCGGATCCGCGGAGTGGGCGACGGCACCGTCCGGGTAGGGCTGCACGATCCAGCCGGAACCGGCCAGCGCCGCCGTCGCCGACCGCACCGCTTCGGCGTCCGGAAGAGTCGCTCGCAGGTCCAGCACGCCCGGCTGGCCCGGGCCGGAGTCGACCGGCAGATCCGGCCGGTGCAGCCGGGCCCGCAATCGGGCCGCGGCCCGGCCGAACTCTCCGGCCGCCGACGCATCCGGGGTGCCCGCCCCGGCCAGCAGGGGCGCGAACGCGGCCCGGCCCGACACCAGCGGGTCGGTCGCCACCGGGCTCGCCGGCAGCGGCGCCGGGGTGTGCCGGGCCAGGTTGCTCGCGTACGGGACCAGCCGTTCCGTCCAGAGCTCGCCCACCGCGGTCCGGAGGTCCTCCGGGGAACCCGCGTTGTCGAGCAGCACGTCGCCGGCGGCCACCCGCTGTTCGTCGGTGGCCTGGACGCCGATCCGGGCCCGGGCGTCCTCGAGCGGCATGCCGCGCAGCTCGGTCAACCGCCGGAGCCGGACTTCCTCCGGCGCCATCACGACCACGACCAGGTGGAAACCCGCCCCGGAGTTCCCCTCGACGATCAGCGGGATGTCGTGCACGACCACGCCGTCCGGCGGCGCCGCCTCGGCCCGCTCCGCGGTCAGCGCACCGATCAGCGGATGCGTGATGCCGTTGAGCGTCTTCAACGCCTCGGCGTCGGCGAACACGATCGCGCCGAGCTTGGGCCGGTCGAGGCGGCCCTCCGCGGTCAGCACGTCCGCGCCGAATGCCTCGACGATCGCGGCCAGGCCCGGCGTCCCGGGCTCGACGACCTCGCGGGCCAGCCGGTCGGCGTCGATCACCACCGCGCCGAATCCGGCGAGCGCGGACGCCGCCGCGCTCTTCCCCGCGCCGATTCCGCCGGTGAGTCCGATCCGCAGCATGTGCCCATCCTGGCAATCGGGGCCCGGCTCAGGAAGGGACCCCACCCGACCAGATCGAGATCGGACCCGGCGCGGCCGGCGCCCCGAACGCCCACACCCGGCCGGCCCGCTCCACGTCCCGGGCGAACAGCACACCGCGTTCCTGCCGGTCGACGAAGAACCAGGCGCTCCCGGCGTCGAGATACACGCCGTACCGGTGCGCGGCGCCGTCGTCCACCGGGGCCGTACCGTCCGGACCGAACACGTCGAAAGCGCCGAGCGTGAACACCGGCTTCACCCGCGCGGGGATCTCGACCTCGACGTAGGAGCCGGGCGGCACCGCCGCACCGGCCGGAAGGGGCCGGCCGGCGGACGCGCCCACCCGCGGCGGCGGCCGCGCGTCCGCCGGCTCGACGCTGGCCAGCGTCGCCTGCCAGCGGAGCGGTCCGTCGGGCGGCAGCGCCAGGTAGAGCGCGGTGTCGTCGGACGCCGGAGCGGTCACGACGAACGTCCGGGTCAGCCGGTGCCAGGCCCGGTCGGAGAAGCCGCCGCGGACCGTCGCCGTCGTCGGCCTGTGCCGGCCGGCACCGTTCGCGACCTGCAGCGTCACCGGACGTCCGGACGCGTTCAGGTCGCGGACCCACAGCTGCATCCGGTACACGCCGCCGACCCGGAAGAACCGCTCCGGGTCGGCCAGCCCGGCCAGTGCGAACGCCCACGGCCCACTGCTGCCGGAGCGCGCGAACTCGACCCCGGTGTCGACGCGCCGCGGGCCGCCGGTGAGGCCGGTGCGGCGGACCATCGTCACCGGGTCGCCCGCGGACGCCACCGTCCACCCGGTCAGGTCGGACGACACGCGCCCGTCGAGCACGGCCTCACCGGGCGGACGATCGGGCACGCCCGACGACAGCATGACCACGAGCCCGGCCACGCACAGCGTCACCCAGATCGCGGCCAGCAGGACGGCCCGCCCGACAACCCGAAGGGGGTGCCCCGCGGAACGGGACACCCCCTCGGGTGATGCCGGCGGGCGTCTGGACGCCCGCCCGGTGCTCAGCTGCGGCCGCCGGCCAGCTTCTCGCGAAGCGCGGCGAGCGCCTCGTCGGTTGCCAGCGTGCCGGTCGCCGCGGAGTCGTCACGGCTGGTGCTGCTCGTGCTACTGCTGCTGCTCGCCGCGCCGCCACCGGTGGTGGTGGAGGAGTCGGACGAGTACGAGGTCTCCTCGGCAGCGTTCGCCTCGGCCGCGCGGGCCTCGGTGATCTGCTTCTGGTGGGCCTCGAAGCGGGTCTGCGCCTCGCTGTACTGGCGCTCCCACTCCTCACGCTGCTTCTCGTAGCCCTCGAGCCAGTCGTTCGTCTCGGGGTCGAAGCCGTCCGGGTACACGTAGTTGCCGGACTCGTCGTACGTGGCCGCCATGCCGTACTGGGTCGGGTCGAACGAGTCGGGGTCGACGACACCCTCGTTCGCCTGCTTCAGCGACAGCGAGATACGACGACGCTCGAGGTCGATGTCGATGACCTTGACCATGATCTCGTCGCCGACGTTGACGACCTGCTCCGGGATCTCCACGTGACGCTCGGCCAGCTCGGAGATGTGAACCAGACCCTCTATGCCCTCGTCCACGCGGACGAACGCACCGAACGGCACCAGCTTGGTGACCCGGCCGGGGACGACCTGGCCGATCTGGTGCGTGCGGGCGAACTGACGCCACGGGTCTTCCTGCGTGGCCTTCAGCGACAGTGAGACACGCTCACGGTCGAGGTCGACGTCGAGAACCTCGACCTCGACCTCCTGGCCCACCTCGACGACCTCGGACGGGTGGTCGATGTGCTTCCAGGAGAGCTCGGAGACGTGGACCAGACCGTCGACGCCGCCCAGGTCGACGAACGCACCGAAGTTGACGATCGACGAGACGACGCCCTTGCGGACCTGGCCCTTCTGCAGCTTGTTGAGGAACTCGCTGCGGACCTCGGACTGGGTCTGCTCCAGCCACTGGCGGCGGGACAGAACCACGTTGTTGCGGTTCTTGTCGAGCTCGATGATCTTCGCCTCGAGCTCGCGGCCCACGTACGGCTGCAGGTCGCGGACCCGGCGCATCTCCACCAGAGAGGCGGGGAGGAAGCCACGGAGGCCGATGTCGAGGATGAGACCACCCTTGACGACCTCGATGACCGTGCCGGTGACGACGCCGTCCTCGTCCTTGATCTTCTCGATCGTGCCCCAGGCCCGCTCGTACTGAGCGCGCTTCTTGGAGAGGATCAGGCGGCCTTCCTTGTCCTCCTTCTGGAGGACAAGCGCCTCGACGTGGTCACCCACGGAGACGACCTCGGCCGGATCGACGTCGTGCTTGATCGACAACTCGCGCGAGGGAATGACGCCCTCGGTCTTGTAGCCGATGTCGAGCAGGACCTCGTCACGGTCGACCTTGACGATCGTGCCCTCGACGATGTCGCCGTCGTTGAAGTACTTGATGGTCTCGTCGATAGCGGCGAGGAAGGCCTCTTCCGAACCGATGTCGTTGACCGCTACCTGCGGGGTGGTCGGCTGGGCCTCGGTGCTGCTCGTCATGTGGGCGGTTGCTCCGGATTGGGACATTGGGTCGTACCGTGCGTCGTGGGCCCGCCGCGGACGCGGGCTGAAACACTCCAGTCACACCCCGGGTGGCAACTCGGGCGCGACTCGGACTCAGACCCGATCACGCATACGGCTGCGAGCCTGCTCCCTACTGAGGCACGGTCAGCCCATAACGCGTTCTCCAGACTACCGTGCAGGCGGGCTTAAGGTCCAACGCGAGGTACCCCCTACCTCAACCGGCGCTCGGACACTCTCTCCCGACCCGGTCACCGACGGGTTTTTCCGCCTCCCGTAAGCGGAATTCCGGGTATGACGGGTCCGAAATTTCGACGCGCCGCGTCGAATCGGCAGACTGGTCCGGTGGAGAACACTACGGACACGGGCTCCGACGACGCGGAGTTCATCGACGGTGGGCACGTGAGTGCGGTCAAGGCGCTCGGCACGACCGGCATCGTCCACCGGCCGGTCGGCCCGGCCGAGAGCCGCTCGGCGAGCCGGCTCTGGTGGGACGCCGACGCCGACGACTACCAGGCCTCGCACGGCGAGTTCCTCGGCGACGTCCGGTTCCGGTGGTGCCCGGAGGGTCTGATCGAGTCCGAGGCCGGGCTGCTCGGCCCGGTCGAGGGCCGGGACGTCCTCGAGGTCGGCTGCGGGGCCGCGTCCTGCTCCCGATGGCTCGTCACCCAGGGCGCCCGGCCGGTCGCGCTCGACCTGTCCGCCGGGATGCTGCGCCACGCCCGCGAGGCGAACGACCGCTCCGGGGTACCGGTCCCGCTGGTCCTCGCGGACGCGGCCGAGCTCCCGTTCCCGGACGGCCGCTTCGACCTCGCCTGCTCCGCGTTCGGCGCGGTCCCGTTCGTCGACGACTCGGCCGCGGTGATGCGTGAGGTGCACCGGGTCCTGCGTCCCGGCGGGCGCTGGGTGTTCGCCACCACGCACCCGCTGCGCTGGGCGTTCCCGGACGACCCGGGCCCGGAGGGCCTGACCGTCTACCACTCCTACTTCGATCGGACGCCCTACGCCGAGTTCGACGACACCGGGCGGGCGACGTACGTGGAGCACCACCGGACGCTGGGCGACCGCGTCCGGGAGTTGGTGGGGGCCGGCTTCGAGCTGGTGGACCTGATCGAGCCGGAGTGGCCGGAAGGCCACCAGGAGGTATGGGGGCAGTGGAGCCCGCTGCGTGGCGGGCTCGTTCCCGGCACCGCGATTTACGTCTGTCGCAGAGACTAATTCAGAACAAATGGCGGCCCCCGGAGCCGGGGGCCGCCACTGTTTTGTCAGACTTGCCGGTACGTATCCGTACCTAGGAGTTGACCGGCGTACGCGTGTCCGTCGGCTTCACCGGACGGAACGACGATTTGTCGGTGCCGCCCCGGCGCAGGGCCAGGAACAGCCCCACCACGATCAGGATCACGCCGAGAACACCGACGACGATCGGCGCGATGATCGTCACGAGGTTGATCTGCGAGATCGTGTCCTTGGCCAGGCTGACCCCCTCGTCGACGGTCTGCTCGTCGAACGTCAGCGTGGCGGAGAACAGCGTCAGCTTGTCGGCGCCCGAAGCGTCCCGCAGCGTCTGGTTCTGCTTCTCCTGGCCCTTGATGATGATGCCGGTCTTGGGCTCGACCCACACCGTCCGCGTGTTGCTGTAGAAACGCGGCGCGTTCACGTCGGGCTCGGTGCTCCCGACCAGGTCACCGGGCACGTCGAGCTCGCCGATCTGGGTGGCCGGGATCTCCATCTGGTACTTGTACGTCTCGAGGCCGTTGATCTTCTCGGTCGTGACGTACTTGGCCTCGTAGGCCTTACGGGTCGTCGTGTCGAAGTACTGGTAGGACTTCTTCTCCGAGTTGAACGGCCACTTGTAGACCAGGCCCTCGTGCCGGGTGGGCTGGTCGTCCACCGCCGCGTCGAAGCCGTCCTGCGACTCCGCGGTCCGGCGGTCGAGGCCGACGCGGTCGCTGGAGAACGTGATCTGGCTGTTGTTACGGCTGTCTTCGAGCACCAGGAACTCGTCGAAGACGACGACGCCGTCGGTGCTCTTCTCGGGATCAGCGCGGACCGTGCGGGTGGCTTCGACCGGAACGTTCGGCTTCACCGACAGGCTGGGCACGTCGAAGACCGTTGCGTTGTCCGACGTGGCGACGCTGACCGTGTACTGGTCGAGCGGTGTTTTCACTAAGTTCGACGCCACGTAGGTGGGCAACAGGATCGCCGCCACCACCAAAAATGTTCCGAGTGCCAAAACCACGGCACCCACGACACGACGCATGAGGTTCCTCCCAGGAGACCTGCACTTCAAAGCTTTCCCCGAGCGATCCCGGAGAGGTTACCAGTGAGTAAACTCGGCGGGGGCGCATTCTCCAGGGTTCCCTCGAAGCAGTTTTTCGCGATTAACTCCGCAGGTAGAGAGCGTCAACGAGGACGGTGTGTGAGGAAATGACGACGTACGTGCCGGCCGCACCGACACACGGGGAGCCGAGCCGGCACTTGGGTGGAGCGAGAGCACTCCACCCGTACGCGCTCGTGACCGCGGCGATCGCCGCGGTGCACGGCGTCGTCATCGGGGCGTTAGGGGTCGCCGGGTACTTCTACCTCGACGACATCGACATGACCGCCGAAGCGGCCCGGCATCCGTTCGGGTGGGACTACCTCACGCTCCCGGTCAACGACCACCTCACCCCGGGCCTGCGCACCTTCTACTGGATCAGCGCCTACCTCGCGCCGTACGACAACGACTCGACCATGCTGGCCCGGATCGTGATGCAGACGATCGCCACGCTGTTGATGGCATACCTGCTGGCCCTGTTGTTCGGCCCCGGCCGGACGGCGGCGATCGGCGTCGGCCTCTACGCGTTCTCACCCCTGCTGGTGCCCTCGCTGCTCTCGCTCTCCAGCGGCGTCAACCTGCTGCCCACGCACATCGGCATTCTCCTGCTGCTGGTGATGCACGTCCGATACGAGGCCACCCGCCGGCTGAAGTACGCGGCGTTCGGAGCGCTCGGGGTGCTGCTCGCGGTCGTGTTCTGGGAGAAGGCGGCACTCAGCGTGGCGCTGGCGCCGATGCTGACGCTGTTCTATCTGAGCAGCGGCGGCCTGCGCGCACGCCTGCGCGCGCTGCTCCGCTCGTGGCCCGCCTGGCTGGTCTACTTCCTGCCGATGGTCGCGTTCGCGGTCGTGTTCCTGACCGGCGACTACGCGTCTTCCCGCGAGACCCCGTCGCTCAGCGCCATCTGGGACCTCTTCTCGGATGCCTGGACCGGTTCGATCGCCCCGGCGGCGATCGGCGGGCCGTGGACCTGGTTCTCGCTCGACAACGTCTACTACAGCGCGTCGGCTCCCGGCGCGATCGCCGTCATCGCCGGCCAGGTCACGGCCGTGGTGCTGTGCGTGGTGGCGGTCCGCCGGAACGGGTGGTGGGCGCTGCGCGCCTGGCTCCTCCCGGCGACGGTGCTCGCCGGCACCGCGGTGCTGCTGGCGGCCGGCCGGTACGACTACGTCGGCGTGATCCTGGCCCGGAATTTCCACTACCTCTCCGAGATCACGATCGCGCTCGTGCTCGCCGAGCTGCTGCTGGTCGTCGTCCCCGACCCGGTGGCGGTCGCGGCCCGAGGCCGCTCGGGCCTGTGGCCCGCGGCCAAGACCGGCCAACCGGCGGCGGACGCTCCACCGCCACCGGACCATCGCGCGCTCGGACCGGTGGGGCTGGGACTCGTGGTGGCCGTCTTCGCCTACGCCGTGAGCTACGGCACGACCGTCAGCGAGTTCGAGAAGCGCTGGGTGGAGAACCCGGTGCGGGACTACATGACGACCGCGCTCCGCGACCTCGACCGAAACACGGCGAAGGGCCCGATCTCGGTGTTCGACACTTATGTGGCCGGCACCGTCGCGAACTTCATCAGTGGCAACCGGCGCGTCTCGGACGTCTTCCGCCCGGTCGAACGGCATCTACCGGCCGACGTCCGATGGGACGATGCGTCCGGACCGATGTTGATGTTCGATCAGGGCGGCCATCTGCTCCCGGCCCGTTTCGTGGAGGAAGCCACCAGTGTCGACCAGCCCGGCGTGTTATGCGCACATCCGTTGCGGGGAGTCGGATCGGTGACCGTGATGCTGGACAAGAAGATCCCGCACCCGGACGGGTTCCTCCGGCTGGACTACCTGACGCAGACGCCCACGAGCGTCTCGGTCCGGCTCGCCGACGGGGCGACGACGTTCGCCCCACGCCGGTTCTCCGAGGTGACGCTGACGACCGGCGCGTTCACGTCGCTGATGCTCGGCACGCCGAACAGGGGCTTCGATCGGGTAGTGGTCACCAGCACCGACCCCACCGCCGCCCTGTGCCTGGCCGCGAAGGCCGGACGTCCGGAGCCGGCCCTGTGACGGCCGCGACGCTCCGCGCCAAAGCCGGTGGCCATCTCGACGTGCTCGACGGCGTGCGCGCGCTGGCCGCGTTCGCCGTCGTCGGGACGCACGCCGGGTTCCAGACCGGGCGGGCCGTAGAGGGTTTCTGGGCGCCGTTCCTGGCCCGGCTCGACTTCGGTGTGACGCTGTTCTTCCTGCTGTCGGGCTTCCTGCTCTACCGGCCGTTCGTCGAGGCCGCCGTCGATCTGCGCCCGAAGCCGGCCACGCGGCCGTTCCTGATGCGGCGGTTCACCCGCATCTTCCCCGCGTACTGGGCCCTGCTCGCGATCACGATGCTGGTTCGCCCGTGGGAGCACACGGTCGGCTTCGGCGTCCAGCGGACGACGTGGACCGACTGGATCGAATACGCGACGCTCACCCACATCTATCTGGGCGACAACCCGCACCAGGCGCTCACGCACATCTGGAGCCTGGCCGTCGAGATGTCCTTCTACCTGGTGCTCCCGCTGATCGCGGCGGTTTCGCTGAAGGGCCGCCGTCCGAAGCGGATCATGAAGCGCCAGACGATCGCGCTCGGTCTCCTGCTGGCGGCCGGACCGATCTGGGGTCTGCTCATCCACCAGAGCGCCACGCTGCAGAAGCAGCTCGCGCTGCAGTGGCTGCCGGCCTACCTGGACTGGTTCGCGCTCGGCATGATCCTGGCCTGCCTGCCGTCGGCGGCGTCGGCGGGGGTGTGGCCCCGGCTGCGGAAACTCGTCGAGGACCTGACCGCGGCGCCGGGCTCGTGCTGGATCATCGCCGGCATCCTGTTCGTCCTGTCGATGACGCCGGTCGCCGGCCCGTACACGCTGGCCCCGGCCACCACCTCGCAGTGGATCGCGAAGCACCTCCTCTACGGGGCGACCGCGTTCTTCATGCTGCTGCCGCTGGTGTCTCCGGCGCCGGCGGACGGGCGGACGCATCCGCTGCGGGCGGTGCTCGCCGACAAGCGGGTCCTCTTCCTGGGCCGGATCAGCTACGGCGTCTTCCTGTTCCACCTGGTGATCATGTTCTCGCTGGTGGACGCATTGAACCTGGAGCTGTTCCGCGGTGGGTTCAGCACGCTGTTCCCGCTGACCGTGCTCGGTGCGGTGCTCGCGGCGTGGGTGAGCTACCGGGTGCTCGAGCGTCCGGCGCAGAACTACGTCCGCCGCCGCACCCGTCGGGGCGCGACCGACCTCGGATCGCCCGGCGACGCCCAGCCGCCGGCGACCGCGCCCGAGGAGCGGGCCGTACCCGCTGACGCGGGTGCCGCCGTACCCGCTGACGCGGAGACCGGCGGGCCCGCTGACGCGGAGGCCGCACCGCCACCGGCGGCTCCGGTCGCCTGGTACGAGGAGCCGGTGACGCTCGGCCCGTGGGTGCCCCCGCAGGCCGCGTCCGCCGACCCGATTCCGGAGTCCGAGCGCACCACCGAGCCGATCCCCCGGATCCCCCCGCCCCGGGGCTGACGCCCCGGGGTCTCCGGGGCCCTCGGGGTCGGGGGCCCGGGGCCTGGGCCTCAGGTCTTGTCGTCCTCGGTGAGCTCGGGAGCGTCCTCGGCCGACGACGGATGCGAGGCGACCACCGCGACGATCACGATCGCCGCCAGACACAACGCCTGCACCCACCAGGTGTCGGCCCACGGCTCGTGGTCGCCCGCGTACGGCCGGACCGCACCCGCGATCCCGGCCGCGACCAGCGCCGCCGCGCCCACCAGCGGGAGCCACCGCACCAGCACGTTCCCCCAGCGCAACCGCCGGACGACCACCCAGAGCACGACGGTCCCGATCAGCCCGGGCAGCCCCCCGATCAGCGCGGGCAGCACCAGCGGCAACCGCCGGGCCAGCGGCAGCCGACCGGCCTCGACCGGTTCGAGTGCCTCCGGCGTCCCGGCCTTCGCCGTCGCCGGCACCGTCCGCCCGGCCGGACGTCCGGACCGCCACAGCGCCAGCAGCAACAGCACCGCGAGCAGCCCGGCGATCAGACCGCCCCAGTAGACCCACTTCGGGCGATAGCTGAGCTGCACCGTGCCGCCGTCACCGGCCGGCACGACCCAGGCCTGCTGCCACCCGTCGACCCGGATCGGCACCAGGTCTTGCCCGCCCAGGTGCGCGACCCAGCCACGATTGAAGTTCTCCGGCACGACCAGCAGGCTCGGCTGATCGGACGGGCCGAGGTCGACGCTGCGCGAGGTCGAACCCCAGTTCCGGACGTCCGCCGTCCGCTGGGTCGACCGGATGCCGGTCGCTCCGAGCGGCGCGAGCATCACCGAGACCGGCCGGAGCGCGTCGTTGCCGATCAGCTGCATCCGGTGCTCACCGGCGGACAGCTGGAGGTCGGCCGCCGGCTGCCCGGCGGCCGAGCCGCTCGGCGAGCACGGCTCGACCTTGACCGGGCGTTCCTCCAGCAGGTCGCCCACGGTCAGCGGCCGCTGCCCGGCGCCGTTGCCCTGTGCGTCCGCGGTGGCGGACGTCGCCGGGCCGACCACCCGGGTCTGCACGATGAAGCCGTCGATCGCGAGCTCCGGACCCTGGCCGCAGCCGAGCTCGACGACCTTGTTCGCGGGCACCGGCTTGACGAGGTCTTCGGCTCCGATCAGCCGGAGCTCACCGATGCCGGCGGGCAGCAGTTCCTGCAGTCCGTTCGCCGCGTTCGTCGTCACCGACGGCGTCGTCTCGAGGATCCGGATGCCGAACGACGTCCCGCTCATCGGCTTGTCGAGCTTCACCGTGTTGGTCCGGCCGTTGGGCACTACCGGGCGGACCTGGATCTGGCCCTCGTTCGAGGTCACCTGCACGTACCGCGGCGGCGCCACGGTCGAGGTCGGCTCGAGGTCCATCTCCAGGGCGGTGATCGTCCGGCGCTTCGGGAGTGCGACGGTCAGCGCCGGTGCCCGGACCCCGGGTTTGGCGATCCAGACCGTGGTCGGATCGTCGTCGAACACCGCCTGCGGCCGGGTCCTGGGGTCGTTGTACCCGGTGTCCGCACTGGACGCGGTCGCCGCGCCGTCGCCCGGCGAGAGCAGCGCGTCGAGCGCCGCGCCGGAGATCGGCAGGCCGGTGACCGTGACCGCGTAGGACGCCGGGGCGGGCAGCGTGAACGTCCGGTCGATCCCGGTCGGCTCCTCGGCCGGCGTCGACAGGCCCGGCAGGCAGATCGGCCGGTCGTCGAAGGTCAGGCAGTCGCCGTGCCCGCTGGTCGCGGCGCGGAACACGACGATCGCCGGGTCGGTGCCGGTGACCCGCGGGGTGACCAGCGTCCGGGTCGGCTTGACGCCCGGCACCGTGATCTCGGCGATCGCGACGCCACCGGCCTTCGCCGGGTCGCCGTCGACCGCGCGCACGGTGAGCCGCAGCTTGCGGGTGGTGCCCGGGGGCGCCGCCACGTTCTGCGGCTTCCCGTCCGGTGTCACCGCGACCCGCTGGGTGCCCCGGTCGGTGGTGACGTCGAGTTGCGTCGGCAGCGGGCCGAGCTTGATCTGACCGTCGAACTGCAGCGCGAAACGGCTCAGGTCGACGGGGTGGTCGAAGTCGAGCTCCAGCCACTGGCCGATCGCGCCCGGGCTGCCGGTCGTCCAGCTGCTGTGCTGGTCGCCGTCCACCGCGAACCAGGGCGCGTGCGCGGCATCGTGCGAGACCGCGGCATCCACGTCGGAGCCGGACGACGACGCCCGGAAACCGGAGACGCCGGTGTACCGCGCGACGGTCAGCAGCGACGGGTCGTCACTGTTGAGGTAGTCGTAGGCGGAGCGCCGGCCGACGTACGGCTCGTTCTTCGTCATCGTGGCCGACACGTTGTGCCGGACCTCGCCGAAGTTGACCTCCCGCCGTCTCAGCGTGTCGGTGACGACCGGCGTGCCGACCGAGTCGCCGAGCACCTGGTCGTCGCCCTCCAGCACGGTCGGCCGTCCGACGGCGAGCCCCTGTTCCGCGAGCGAGAGCGTGGCTTCGGGACCGCCGGCCATCCGCAGCACGTTGTCGAGCGGCACGCTCCGGACCGTCGCCGGCGCATCGCCGACCTGGTAGATCTCGACCGCGTGGTACGCGGCCATCTTCGGATCGTAGAGCTTCCGGTCGACCAGGTCACCGGCCGCGGTCAGCTCCGGCCCGAACCATTTCACCCGCCGGAGGCCGGGTGATCCGTCCAGAGCTTCGTGCACCAGTTCCGGACGCGTGGCGCGGCCCCGCCGCCAGTCCAGATCGTTGCGGACGACGACGTACCCGATGCCGGCGCCGGCCAGCGCGGTCGCGAGACCGGCCGATGGCTGGCCGTCGGCGAGCAGCTGGTCGAACGCGTCGAGCAGCCGGATGTTGCCGGCCGAGCTGAGCGGGACGCCGTCGCGCACCAGCCAGCCGCTCTTGGCCAGCGGCTGCAGCACGTCGTCGTTCGTGCGTCCCCAGTAGTAAAGGCCGAACGGCGCGCCCGGGACGACCAGGCCGCGGCTCTCGCCGGCGTTGGCGCCGAGCCAGTCGGCGGCGTCGGCCCAGTACGTCGGGTACTCGGTCGGGCGGGACCGGTTCACGAGGTCGCCGCTGACCGCGGGGACCGCGCTGACCAGCAGCGTCGCTGCGACCGCGACGCGCAGCAGCGCGGCGACGGGGAGGTCGCGCAACTGAATGCCCCGCAGCGGCCGGATCGCGGCGAGCAGGTGGGCCAGGCCCACCGCGAGCACCAGCCGGATGATCGGGTCGAACTTGTGGATGTTGCGGAACGGGCTGAGCGGCCCGTCGAGCATGTCCTGCGCCCAGGGCGCCCAGGGCGGGGTGACCGGTCCGGTGTGTCCGAACGTGATCAACGCCAGCCCGATGATCAGGCCACCGCCGAGGAACAGCCGGTGCGGGTTGCTGCGCTGGACGGCGCCGATCAGGCCGACGGCGGCCACCAGCACGGTGGCGATGATCGCGGCGGGCGCGGTGAGCAGCACCCAGCCGGCCGTCCACTCGGGGCCGTCCGGCCCGGCGATGCGGGCCACCCACTGCGTGGTGCCGCGGAACGCGTCCAGAAGGTCGGTGGCGGACGTGGTGTACGCGCTCGACTCGATCCAGTCGAGGAACGGCGGGCTGTACTTACCGAGAACGAGGAGCGGGACGACCCACCAGAGCGACGCGAGCCCGATCGCGAGCACCCACCACCGGATCAGCGCGTTCTTGCGTCTGCCGCGCTCGCGGGTCAGCAGCCACCAGGCCGGCAGCGGGAGGATCGCGATCGCCGCGGCCGCGTTGATACCGCCGACGAACAGGAACGCCACCCCGGACGCCGCGGCGGCGCGGCGCGGCGAGCCGCGGCGGGAACCGAGCACCAGCGGCGCGAGCACCCAGGGCGCCACCGCGAACGGGATGATCTCGGCCGAGACGCCGCCGAGCTCGGTGAGCATCCGGGGCGCCAGCGCGTAGGTCAGCGCGGCGATGACCCGGACCGTCGGCGTGCCGATCCGCAGCGCGTTCAGCAGCCGGTAGGTGCCGCCCCAGGCGCCGACCAGCAGCGCGGCGAACCAGAGCCGCTGCACCATCCAGGCGTCGACGTGCAGCAGGTTGCCGAGCGAGAAGAACGGCCCCATCGGGAACAGGTAGCCGTAGGCCTGGTTCTGCAGCTGGCCCGCGTACCCGGTCGGGTCCCAGAGGCCTAACGCGCGGCCGAGGAACGCCAGCGGGTCGACGACGAGGTCGAGCTTGGTGTCGGCGGCGATCTCGCCGGGCTTCTGCAGGAAGGCCAGGACGACCAGCGCGAGCGCGACGCCGATCAGGCGCAGCCGGCGAACCGTGGGCGGCGCAGGCGGTTTCGGCGCGTCGGGGACGCGCTGTTCGGACGTGTCGTCAGGACCGGTGAGCGCGGTGGCGGTCACCGAACCCTCAGCACGAGCACGAGGTTCCAGGTCACGATCTCCCGTACACCAGGCACGTGGACCACCCACTTGGCGCCGTCGGGGTGGTAGCGCGGGACGATATCGAGGACCTCGACCCTACCGGTGGAGCGGCGCTGTTTGGCCCAGCGCATCATCCTGGCCGCGGTGATCCTGAACAGACTTTCGCCGAACACGTTCTTCGGCGGATGGCCCTCCTTGCGGGCGTACCGGCGGGCCGCGTAGTGCCCACCCAGGTAATGCCAGGGCGCGGTCTCGTGTCCGCCGAAGGGGCCCCACCAGAGCATGTACGACAGATAGACGATTCCGCCCGGTTTCGTCACCCGGACCATCTCGTCGGCCATGAGTTCCGGTTTGTCGACATGTTCGAGGACGTTCGAGGAGTAACAGACATCGATCGCACCGGTCTGGATCGGCAACGCCATGCCGCTGCCCAGCACCGTGTCTGGTCCCGGCTCTGCACGCGCGGCGAGTTCGCCCAGGTCAGCGTCGATTCCGACGTAAGTAGCGCCGGCTCGGCGGAACGCGTCGGCGAAGTAGCCGGGGCCACCGCCGACGTCGAGCAGCCGTTTGCCGGTGAGGTCGGTGTACTGACTCACCTGGCGCGCCGAGTCGGCCGCGAGCATCCCGTAGAAGTAGTCGGGGTCGGTCTGCTCGACCCGGAACGCCTTGAACAGTTCGACCGAGCGACGGAACGTACCGGGCGGTGGCACGATCAGTCGGCGCCCGTCGGCCGCGATGCCGGTCGAGCTCCCTGAAACGTCGATCAACGCGATTCGTCCCTCCGGACGGGCCAAGTGTCGTACGGTGTCGCGGCACAGGTTACTGATTGGTAGGGAGACGCGTGGTGGAAACCGCTGCTCTACCCGCCGTACTCATTTTGAACTGGCGGGATCTTCGCAATCCCGAAGGCGGCGGCTCGGAGTTGTACGCCGAGCAGGTGGCCGCCTCGCTGGCCCGGCGGGGTCACGCGGTAACGATCGTGTGCGCCGCACACTCCCACGGCGCGGCCGAGGAGACCACACCGGACGGCGTCCGGATCCTGCGGCGGGGCGGGCGGCACACCGTGTACGCGCGGGCCGCCTGGGAGTACTTACGCGGGCGGCTCGGCCGGCCCGGGGTCGTGATCGACGTCCAGAACGGGCTGCCGTTCCTGTCCCGGCTGTATGCGCGATCGCCAGTCGTCCTGCTCGTGCACCACGTGCACCGGGAGCAGTGGCGGGTCGTACTGGGTCCGATGGCGGCCCGGTTCGGGTGGTGGGTGGAGTCCTGGCTGTCGCCGCGGGTGCACCGCGGCTGCCGGTACGTCGCGGTCTCCGAGTCGACGCGCAACGAGCTCGCCGAGCTGGGCGTGGACGCCGAGCGGATCACGATCATCCACAACGGGACGCCGCCCCCGTCGCGCGTCGCGGCGCCCCGGGCGTCCACGCCGACACTGCTGGTGCTGGGACGGTTGGTGCCGCACAAGCGCGTCGAGGTCGCGTTACGGGCCGTACAGCGGTTCCCCGAGATCCGGCTGGTCGTGGCCGGCCAGGGCTGGTGGCTGGAGCCGTTACGCGAGGAGGCGGCCCGGCTCGGCATCACCGACCGGGTGCGGTTCGCCGGGTTCGTCGACGAGGACGAGAAGCGGCGCCTGCTCGCGCAGTCGTGGGCCATGCTCGTGCCGTCGCTCAAGGAGGGCTGGGGGCTCTCGGTCATCGAGGCCGCCGCCCACGGGACGCCCGCCGTCGCGTTCCGCAACGCCGGTGGCGTCGCCGAGTCGGTCATCGACGGCGAGACCGGCTTCCTCGCCGACAGCGAGGAGGAATTCCTCGCGTACTGCGCCCGGCTGGTCGACGATCCCGCGTTACGGGCAGCGATGGGTGAGGCGGCCCGTGCGCACGCCGGCCGTTTCACCTGGGACGAGACCGGCAAGCGATTTGCGGCGCTGGTAGACGAGATCACCTGTTGACACCACCGCTCGGTCGTTGTGGAACCGAACGGTACCAGGTGTCCCATTTGTCGATCACTCGTAGTTAAGTCACGGATACTTTGCGCGGTCGGTCGCTGCCGGCCCGAATACATTCGGGTGCCTGCGCGTCGAAATTCAAAACTGTCGCCGCCGAATTGTAATGCGGACGCTAAAAATGCTTCGCGCAATTCATGTCGCCACCGAGCCGAGGCCGCCGCGAGGATGCACGGACAGTCACCACCCGACCGTCCTCAATCGAGAAAGGGGTCGGCCCGGCGATCGTCGCACGACGACGGCCGGGCCGACCCCTGACCCACGAATCTGCTGGTCAGCAGGCTTAGCGGTGCCCGTACTGCACCAGCGGCTTGCTGACCGCCGGTGTGTTCTCAGGCGACTGCTTAGTGACACTCACGATCCCGATCGTGGTCAACACCGCGAGTACGACGCCGACTACGGCCGCCACGATGATCGAGAGAAACGAGCTCATTACGGCTCCTTCCAATATGACGCGGGGGTGACGTTACCAAGCAGTAGCTGCGCTCGGGAAGTCTTGTACCCGATGCGAGGGCGGGAAACCGAAAATACTAGTTGGGGGACTAGTCCCGCCGAGGGAGGGCCCATGATGCCAAGGCTCCGAGCAGAACACCAAGCGCGAGGGCGTAACCGGCCAGTACGGCGGCCTTCCGCACCGTTTCAGCTCGCTCGACGACCCGCGGGGCCGGGTCGGCCCGGTAGAGCACCAGGTCGGGGCCCCGCCAGACCTGGTCGTAACCGGCCAGGGCACTGGCCGGGGCGTCGCCGGGGGTCGTGCGCTCGATCAGGATCCAGCGGATGCCGGCCGTGACGAGGGACCGTCTCCGGGCGATCGCGTCGCGGACGGCGGCGGCTCGGGGGCTCTCGCCGGAGACCGTGGCGGTGCCGACCACGAGGGCGTCCTCGGCGACGACGTCGACCGGGAAGTAGCGCGGGGCGGGGTCGAGCGCGGTGCGGTCGCCGTTCCACGGGTAGGCGCGGAACGTGGAGAACGGGAGGACGGCGAGCGTGCCGTGCGGGTCCCGGGCGAGCTCGGCGGCGACGCGGTCCCAGTCGTCCGGGTACTGCACCGAGTGCAGCCGTCCGGCGCCGCCCCAGGCCAGGTCGGGCAGCGCGAGCACGGGGAAGGCGACGGCCGCGACCGTGAGGGCAGCGGCCACGAGGCGGTTGGCGTGGGCGGCCAAGCGATTGACGGGCGCGGCCGGGCGGTCGACCGGCGCGGCCGGGCGGTTGGCGTGGGCAGCCAAGCGGCTGACGGGCGCGGCCAGGCGGTCGGCGCCGAGCGCGAAGGCGACGGCCAGGAGGAGGGCGTAGGGGGCCAGGAACTTCTGGCCGTCCCGGAGGAGACCGGAACCGGGCACGTGGGCCACGAGGGCGCCGAGCAGGCCCTGGGTGACCGGGAACGCACCGGCTGCGGCGATCACGATGCCACCGGCCGCGGTGAGGGACGCGGCGATCACCGGCCCGCGGCCCCAGCGGGCCAGCAGCGGGCGCAGTCCGGCGGCGGCGATGGCCAGTACCAACAGCGTGACGAGCGGCGCGGCCACCGACGTGCGGCTGGCCGGGACCGTCTCGGCGTTCCAGATCCCGCCCAGCCCGAGCAGTGCGCCGAGCGTCCCCGACCAGTTCTCGCCCCGGGCCGCGAACGCCGTGACCCCGTCCGGGTCGGACACCGCGCTGACCTTCGCCATTGCCCCGGCCACGACCCAGGGAGCGTTCAGCGCGACCACCGCCAGCACCCAGAGCGGACGCGCCCGATCCCGGAGCCGCCCGGCGTCCGTCACGGCGGCGTCCGTTTGACCGGCGTCCGTCAGGGCGGCGTCCGTTTGACCGGCGTCCGTCAGAGCGGCGTCCGGAGGGGCGGGGTCCGTCAGGTCGGCGTCCGTCACGGCGACGCCCGTCAAGGCGGCGCCCGTCAGAGCGGCGCCCGTCAGAGCGGCGCCCGTCAGAGCGGCGTCCGGATCGGCGGGGTCCGTTAGAGCGGCGTCCGAATTGGCTGCGTCCGGATCGGCGGGGTCCGGAGGGTGGGCGGCGGGGCGGCAGAGGACTACCGCGGCGGTGATCGCGGCCAGCAGGCCGCCGGTGGGGGTGAGCGCGGCGAGCGCGGACCAGAGGACCACCGGCGCGGGGTGGGCGCCGGCACGGGCGGCCCGGGCGCTACGGACGATCCACGGGAGCGCGGCGTAGCCGAGTAATAACCCCCAGTGTCCGATCAGGAGTCGCTCGGCGACGTACGCGTTCCACCCGTACGCCGCTCCCGCCACCAGCCGGACCGCGACCCGATCGCTCGGCACCAGCCGGGCCGCGCCCACGACCGCGACCCACACGACCGCGACCAGCGCGACGACCTGCACCACCCACCCCGGCACCACGGACGTGAGCACCGCGACGACGGCGTCCTGCGGGACCGCTCGCGGTAACCCGTCGCCCCAGCCGAGCGCGGCCGCGGTGAACGGCACCCGTGGCGTCGCCACCATGTCGTAGGCCAGCACGTAGCCGGGCCTCAGCACCGGAGCCAGCGCGAGCAGGGCCAGCACCGCGGCGAGCACGTGCTCGGCACGACCGCGCGCCACGCACCCTCCGACCTGTCCGAGACCGCCCCAAAACTTACCCGCCAGTAGCTAGGCTGGCACCCTCACCGTATCCGGACGCGTCGTGCAAGGGAGCCACATGTCGTCGCCGCAGACGGGAGCAGTTCGATTTGCCGCGGGAGCCGCGTTGGTCGCGGCCGCCGCGATGGCCGCGAACGTGCTCGCGTACGGGCTGCGGCTCTCCGGTAACTGGCTGCTCGACGCGGGTGAGAACGGCGCGCTCGGGGCGCTGATCGCGCTGCTCACGGTCGCCACCGTCTTACAGGTCGGTACCCAGACCGCGGCCGCGGTCCGGATCGCGAAGGGTGACACCGACCCGGCCGGCCTGGTGACGCTCGGCGTCCGGCTGTCGGTGGCGACGTCCGCGGTGCTGGCTCTCGCGTCGCCGGTGATCACCGCCGTGCTGCACCTGCCGGGCCTGTGGCCGGCGCTCGCGCTCGCCGCCGCGGTCGGGCCGCTGAACGCGGCCGGGATCCACCTCGGGTTGCTGCAGGGCGCGGAGCGGTTCGGCCGGCTCGCCGTACTCACCGGCGTCGTTGCTTTCGGACGCTCGGGGGGCGGGCTGATCGGCCTGCTGGTGGGTCGCAGCGCGTTCACGACGATGCTCGGCGTGGCCATCGGGGGCGGGTTGGCGCTGGTGGCGGCCTACGTGTTGTCGAGGCCCGTGCGTTCGGTGCGTTCCGCCGGGTCGCCGCGGATGGGTGACATGCTCGGGGCGTGCAGCGCGATGCTGGCGATGCTGGCACTGGTGAACGCAGACCTGCTGCTGGCGCGGGCGGTGCTGCCGGCCGAGGTGAGCGGCGAGTACGCGGTCGGCGCGATCCTGACGAACGCGGCCTACTGGGCGCCGCAGGTCGTGGGAGTGGTGGCGCTGCCGCGGCTGGCGCAGGGGCACCGGCGGGCGTTGCCGCTGAGCATGCTCGTGGTGGGGTTCGTCGGGCTGGTGGCGGTCGGGGCGTGCGCGTTGTTCGGGAGTCTCGCGGTCGCGGTCGCCGGGAAGGGTGAGTACGCCGGGCTGGCCGGCGAGGTCTGGCTGTTCGCGGCCGCGGGTGCCGGCTGGGCGCTCGTGAACCTCCTGCTGACCGCCCGGATCGCGGGCGGCTCGCGCTGGATCGCGTCGCCGCTGTGGGCGGCGGCGCTGCTGGAGGTCGGCGCGGTGCTGGCGTGGCGCCCGTACTCGCTGACACACACAGCCGTGGTCGCGGTGGCGGCCGCGTGGGGAAGCGTGCTGGTCGCGGCGTTGCTGGCAAGGTCGCGAGCCACCGCGCCGCTACCGCTCCCCGCACCGGTGGCCTAGCGCACCCACCGCCGCGCGGCCCAACACGACGCAGCCCAGCCCGGCTCCGCCGTGACGGTGAGTTACGGCACGACACTGCTGGTCACAGTGCCGTAACGGCCGATTCAGCTGCTCGGCACAGGGGTATACGGGCGGCGCAGCGTGCAGACCGCCGCGCTGGTCAGTACTGCCCGGGAGTTCGAGATGACCATCCCTACCGGACCGCCGACCGACTCCGTGAACAACGTCGACCGGACGCTGCTCGCGAGCTACGGCGACTACCTGTCCGCCCAGCGTGCCGTCGACTACCTGTCCGACCAGAAGTTCCCGGTCGAGCACACCACGATCATCGGCACCGATCTGCGGCTCGTCGAGCAGGTGATCGGCCGGATGACGTTCGGCAAGGCGGCCGCGGCCGGCGCGGGCTCGGGAGCCTGGTTCGGCCTGTTCTTCGGCCTCCTGCTGGGGCTGTTCACCGACAACAGCTTCGGCGGTTGGATCGCGCTGATCCTGACCGCGGTAGTGATCGGCGCCGTCTGGGGCGCGGTGTTCGCTCTGGTCGCGCACTCGCTCACCGGCGGCCAGCGCGACTTCGCGTCCCGCAGCTCGCTGGCCGCGGGGCGCTACGACGTGCTGGTGTCGACCGCCTATCACAACGAGGCCCAACGAGTCCTGGAAGGCCTCCGCTAGCTCCGGGGGTTCGCTACCAGCCCGCCTCAGCGAGGGGTCCCCTGCGACCGCCCGCCCGTCGGATCCTCCGGCCACTCCCGCGGGTGGACGCCGGCTTCTCCGTGCCGCACCCGCGCGGGTGGACGGAAGATCTCCCTGTCGCTCGCGCGGTGGATGGAAGATCCTCCGTGTCAGGGCATGGACGATCCGCCATCCACCCGGTGCCACACCGCGCCTGGCACCCGGCCCTGGATGCCGCTAACACCCGTGATCCGGCTGGCAGCCCGGTGGTGCGGAGGCGCCACGCTCGGTGGTGTCGACCGCCGCGCCGATCGTGGCCAGGGGTTGGTAGCACGCCCCTGTCGCGCCGGGCGCTGCACTCCATGCCGGCGCGAGGCCCGGTGCGGGTTTCGCGGAAGGTGGCTTTGGCGGCGACCTGAATCGCACTGTGTGCGCACGCGTGCTGGCGATGCTCGTGGCGATTCAGACCGTTGGGCCGGGCGCGCCACCCCGCCGCGTAGCGGAGCCAACGGCCCGCAGCCCCATCGGCCCGCGCTACTACGCAAGGCCGAAGGCTGCCAGTGCCACCGTCCACAGCCGAAGACCGCCAATTGCCACTGCCCACGGCTGCCAATGCCACCGCGCATGGCCGAAGGCTGCCGATGCCACTGCACACCACACCGGCCGGCCGCCACCACGCACACCCGCCGCAGATCGCCAGCGCCGCCCACAGCACCACCGACCACCCCCGCCCGGACCCACCGGCCACCGGCCACCGCACGACGCGGCGCGATCCGCAGCCGCCGGAGACCCCCGGCCGGCCGGGGGATGGCTCCCGATCGACCAACCCACCTAGCCCCGCGCGCACGGCATCCGAGCCCGCCCCCGCCGACCCCCCGAGCCCCGCTCGGCCCCTCCCCGCCATCCGGCCCCGCCCCGCGCCGTCACCGGCCCGACCCCCGCCGCCAGGCCCGGCTGCCCGGCCGCCCAGCCCGGCCGCCAGGCCAGGCCGCCGCCGGGCCCCGGCCGCCCGGCACCTCCGCGTTGGGTCAGTGGGCGGCGTCATCCCAGGTGCGGCCTACGCCGACGCTCACGTCCAGGGGTAGGTCCAGCGGATACGCCGCTCCCATCGCATCCCTCACCAGCGCCTCGAGCGCCTCCCGCTCACCTGCCGCGGTCTCGAAAACCAGTTCGTCGTGCACCTGCAGCAGCAGACGCGAGCGCAAACCCTCCTGGCGCAGACGCTGGTCGACGGCGAGCATCGCTACCTTGATGATGTCGGCCGCCGACCCCTGGATCGGGGCGTTGAGCGCCATCCGCTCGGCCATTTCGCGACGCTGCCGGTTGTCGCTCGTCAGGTCGGGCAGGTACCGGCGCCGGCCGAGGATCGTCTCGGTGTAGCCCTCGCCGCGCGCCCGCGCGACCACCTCGGCCAGGTAGTCGCGCACACCGCCGAACTGCTCGAAGTAGTCGGTCATCAGCGCCCGGGCCTCTTCGGTCGTGATGCCGAGTTGCTGCGAGAGCCCGTACGCCGAGAGGCCGTAGGCCAGGCCGTAGTTCATCGCCTTGATCTTGCTGCGCTGCTCGCCGTTGACCGATGCCGGCTCGACGCCGAACACGCTCGCCGCCGTCGCCGCGTGGAAGTCGTGCCCGGACGTGAACGCCTCGATCAGCGTCGGGTCGGCCGACAGGTGCGACATGATGCGCATCTCGATCTGGCTGTAGTCGGCCGTGAGCAGGGTCTCGTACCCCTCCCCCACGACGAACGCCTTGCGGATCGTCCGGCCCTCTTCGGTGCGCACCGGGATGTTCTGCAGGTTCGGGTCGGTGGACGAGAGCCGCCCGGTCGCCGCGATCGTCTGGTTGTACGTGGTGTGGATACGCCCGTCGTCGGCCACGGTCTTGAGCAGCCCGTCGACCGTGGTCTTCAGCTTCGCGACGTCCCGGTGACGCAGCAGGTGCTCCAGCAGCGGGTGCTCGGTCTGCGCGTAGAGCCACTGCAGCGAATCGGCGTCGGTGGTGTAGCCGGTCTTGATCCGCTTGGTCTTCGGGAGCTCGAGCTCGTCGAACAGGATGACCTGCAGCTGCTTCGGCGACCCGAGGTTGAACTCGCGCCCGACCACCCCGTACGCGGCCTGCGCGGCGGCCTTCACCTCGGCGGCGAAGTGCGACTCCAGATCGGCCAGGTGCGTGGTGTCGGCCGCGATACCGACCTTTTCCATCTCGGCCAGCACCGCCACCAGCGGCAGCTCGACGCCGGTGAGCAGCGCGGTGCCACCGCGCTGGTCGAGCTCGGCCACCAGCGCCTCGGCGAGTTCGCGCGTCGCCTGCGCCCGCTCCATCAGGTGCTTCTTCTCGGCGTCTTCGTCGAGGCCGTCGAGTGAGAGCTGACCGTCGCCGGGCCCTTCCGCGCGCAGTTCACGTCGGAGGTACCGGAGCGTCAGGTCGGCCAGGTCGTACGTGCGGTTGTCGGGCTTGACCAGGTACGCGATCAGCGCGGTGTCGGCGCTGACGCCCTCGATGCTCCAGCCGCGGGCGGTGAGCGCCAGCAGCGGGCCCTTCAGGTCGTGAACGACCTTCTGGCGACTCTCGTCGGCCAGCCAGGCCGCGACCGCCGTCTCGTCGGCCGCGGTGAGCTGAGTCGGGTCGAACCAGGCCCCGGCGCCGTCGGCACCGGCCACGCCGACCGCGGTGAGCTCACCGGTGCCGCGGCCCCAGGTGCCACCGAACGCCACCCCGGTCTGGACGCCGGCCGGGGCGTGCGCGGTGAGCCAGGGCGCCACCGTGTCGGGGCCGAGCAGCTCGCCGGCCACCTCGATCGTCGAATCGGCCTCGGGCTCGGCCGCCTCGAGCGTGGCGTAGAGCCGGTCACGCAACACGCGGAACTGCAGCGTGTCGAAGACCTGGTGGACCTTCTCGCGATCCCACGACTTGCGCTCGAGGTCGGCCAGCCCCAGCGGCAGCTCGAGATCACGGCGCAGCTCGTTGATCTGGAAGTTGCGCAGCACGTCGGCGAGATGGGTGCGCAGATTCTCTCCGGCCATGCCCTTGACCTCGTCGACGTGCTCGACCAGGCCCTCGAGAGAGCCGTACTGGGTGAGCCACTTCGCCGCGGTCTTCGGCCCGACCTTCGGGACGCCGGGCAGGTTGTCGCTCGACTCGCCGACCAGCGCGGCCAGGTGCCGGTAGAGCGACGGCGGCACGCCGTACCGGGCGACGACCTCGTCGGGATCGATCCGCGCCAGGTCGGAGACGCCCTTGCGCGGGTAGAGCACGGTCGTGTGCTCGTTGACGAGCTGGAACGCGTCTCGGTCACCGCTGCAGATCAGGACGTCGGCCCCGGCGGCGTTGGCCTGGGTCGCCAGCGTCGCCAGGATGTCGTCGGCCTCGTAGTTCTCGACGCTCAGGAACGGGACGTTCAGCGCGTCGAGGATCTCTTGGACCAGGCTGACCTGGCCCTTGAAGTCGGACGGCGTCTCTGAGCGCCCGGCCTTGTACTCCGCGTAGGCCTCGGTGCGAAACGACGTGCGCGACACGTCGAACGCGACGGCGAGGTGCGTCGGCTGCTCGTCGCGCAACACGTTGATCAGCATCGACGTGAAGCCGTACACCGCGTTCGTCGGCTGGCCGGTGGTCGTGGAGAAATTCTCCACCGGCAGCGCGAAGAACGCGCGGTAGGCCAGCGAATGGCCATCGAGCAGAAGCAGTCGGGAGGCGGTCTGGCTCACACCCCGAGCCTAGTCACGACCACCGACATTTCCTGCACCTAGTCTGATCGGCATGCTGACCATGGATGATCTCGGCCCGTTCGCGAAGTTCCTCGGGCTCGAACTCGAGACCGTGACGGCCGACGAGGTCTCCGCCGGCTGGACCGTGCGGGCCGATCTGCTCCAGCCTTACGGCATCCTGCACGGCGGCGTCCACTGCGCGGTCGTCGAGAGCCTGGCCAGCACCGGGGCCGCAGTGTGGATCGGCGAGACGGGCAAGGTCGTCGGCGCGTCCAACACCACCGACTTCTACCGCCCGACGAACGACGGGGCCAAGCTCATGAGCAAGGCCACCCCCGTGCACCGCGGCCGCACGCAGCAGGTCTGGGTCGTCGAGACCCGCGACGAACAGGAGCGGCTCGTCGCCCGCGGCCAGGTACGCCTGCAGAACCTGGCCCTGTGACCGGCCCGGTCCTATCCGACCGATCGCCACGTCCCCGGCAAGCCGTTCGCCGGCCGTAACGTAATCGCCGCGTGCAACGCCATCCGGTGTCCCTGGTCGGCGGCGAACTCCCAGCGACGGGCCAGCACCGCCAGCGCGAGCGCCGCCTCCGTCCACGCGAACGACTCGCCGATGCAGATCCGGGTCCCGGCTCCGAACGGGTACCAGGCCCCGCGCGGCACGCCCGGGTTCTCCTCGCTGAACCGCCCGTCGGCGTCGAGCCAGCGCGACGGAACGAACGAGTCCGGTGACGGCCAGAACCGGGGGTCGCGATGCAGCACGAACTGTGACGCCAGCACCGTGGCACCGGCCGGGACGACCCACTCCCCCAGCGCGAGCGGCTCGGTGGCCTCCCGCTCCAGGATCCACGCCGGCGGAAACAGCCGTAACGTCTCGGCCACGACCGCGTACACCCGGTGCAGGTCCGGCAGGTCGGCGTAGCCGGGCGCGCGATCACCGAGCACATCGGACAACGACGACCGCAGCGCCGCCGCTTCCGACGGATGCCGCGAGAGCAGCCAGAACGCCCAGGTCAGCGCCAGCGCGGTCGTCTCGTGGCCGGCGAGCATCAGGTTCATCGTCTCGTCGTGCAGGGCCGCCTCGTCCAGCGAAGCGCCCTCGTCACGGGCCTGGCGCATGGCCGCGACCACGCTCTCGGCGCCGGCCGGCGACCCCAGCACGTCCCGGACCACCGCGTGCAGGTTGTCGGCCGCGGCCCAGAACCGGCGTGGCCCCGCCAGCGGCAACCGCAGGTACGACGAACCACCGGGCACCATCATCGCTTCCCAGCCGCGCAGCGCCAGCGTCAGCTCCTTGCCGACGTGCGCGAACCGGGCGTCCAGATCGCTGCCCAGCACCGTGCGGCCGATGATGTCGAGCGTCACCCGGGACAGCTCGCGGGAGAGATCGATCCGCTCACCGTCCCGCCAGCGCGCGGACGCGGCTTGCAGAGCGTCCACCATCGTGGAGGAGTAACCGGCCATCCTGGAGTGCGCGAACGCGGGGTTCACCAGCCGGCGGCGGGGCAGGTGCAGACGGCGGCGCGCGGTCAGCAGACCCTCGCCGAGCACGATGCTCGCGGTCCGCAGCGCCTCGCCCTTGTCGACCCTCTTCCCGTCGGCGACCAGTACCTGGCGCACCAGCGACGGGTCGGAGACCAGGTAGAGCCGCCGTCCGAGGAGCCCGAGGTAGGCGACGCCCGGCCACCGCCGGGCGGTCGCCCGCATGATCCACGGCAGGTGCTCCCGCCGGAAGGCGGTCATCCGGTCGAACGAGAAACCCGGCCCCGGCGGCAGAGCCAGACCGTTCCGCGTCCTGGTGCGGCGCCGTTCGCGCTGCGCGATCAAAGGCCCGATCTGGACGCCCATGAGCCCTGACGTTACCACCAGGCAATGGCGACGTCAGGGCTCAGCGGCTCACAACACCTTGGAAAGGAACGATTTCGTGCGCTCGTGCTGGGGGTTCGTGATCACCTCACGGGGCGGGCCGGCCTCGACCACGACCCCGCCGTCCATGAACACGAGGCTGTCTCCCACCTCACGGGCGAACCCGATCTCATGGGTGACGACCACCATCGTCATGCCGTCGACGGCCAGGCCACGCATGACGTCGAGCACCTCGCCGACCAGTTCGGGGTCGAGCGCCGAGGTCGGCTCGTCGAACAGCATCAGCTTCGGACGCATCGCCAGCGCCCGGGCGATCGCGACCCGCTGCTGCTGCCCGCCGGAGAGCTGCGACGGGTAGTTGTCGACCTTGGCGCCGAGCCCGACCCGGTCGAGCAGCGTCACCGCCCGCTCCCGCGCTTCGGACTTCTTCTCCCGCTTGACCTGCACCGGCGCCTCGATGACGTTGTCGAGAACGGTCTTGTGCGGGAACAGGTTGAAGCGCTGGAACACCATCCCGATGTCACGTCGCTGCTCGGCGATGTGCTTCTCGGTCATCTCGTGCAGCTTGCCGTTGCGCTCGCGGTACCCGACGAGCTCGCCGTCCACCCAGAGCTTGCCGCCGTTGATCTTCTCCAGGTGGTTGATGCACCGGAGGAACGTCGACTTGCCGGAACCGGACGGGCCGAGGATGCACATCACCTCGCCGGGGTCGACCTTCAGGTCGATCCCCTTGAGCACCTCGAGGTGCCCGAACGACTTGTGGACGTTCTCCGCCAGCACCATCGGCCGGACCTCGGTCATGCCGCACCCCCCTTGCCGTGGCTCGCGTTGAGGCCCAGCAGCCGCATCCGCGTGCGGGTCTGGGTGCCGAATCCGCGGCCGAAGTACCGCTCGAGGAAGTACTGCGCGACCATCAGGACGCTGGAGAGCGCGAGGTACCAGAGGCACGCCGCGACCAGCATCGGGAACACCTGGAACGTGCGGCTGCCAACGGCCGCGAGCTGGAAGAACAGCTCGTTGGTGACCGGGACCGCGACCAGCAGCGAGGTGTCCTTCAGCATCGCGGTCGTCTCGTTGCCGGTCGGCGGGACGACCACCCGCATGGCCTGCGGCAGGATGATCCGCCGCATGGTGACCGTGCGGGACATGCCGAGCGCCTGCGCGGCCTCGCCCTGGCCCGGGTCGACCGACTGGATACCGGCCCGGACGATCTCGGCCATGTACGCGCCCTCGGAGAGCGCCAGCCCGATCAGACCCGCGGTGAAGCCGGTCAGGAACGTGTTGGCGTCCAGCCCGAAGATCCGGGCACTGAAATCGACGCCGAGCAGCTCACCGATCTGGTGGTCGAACGGCAGCCCGAACTCGAACCGGGCGTACAGGATGCCGAGGTTGCCGAACAGCACCAGCAGCACGTACCGCGGCACCGCGCGGAAGAACCAGATGTACACCCAGGCCGCGGCCGAGAGCACCGGGTTCGGCGAGAGCCGCAGCACGGCCGCGACGACGCCGAGGAGGACACCGGCGATCATCGCCAGCACCGTCATCACCAGCGTGGTCCGGACGCCCTCGATGATCGGGCTCCGGAACATGTGGTTGAGCATGAACGACCACTGGAACGCCGGGTTCGTCACGAGCATGTGAGCGAACATGGCGACCAATACGACGACAACCGCCACCGCGACCCAACGGCCGGGGTGACGGACCGGCACGGCCTGGATCGGCTCCGGACGAACCCGCTCGGCGGGCGCCGTGTTGGCGCCCGCCGAGGTGGTGTCGTCCGCCGGGGAATCGTCCTCCGGATCGGCCATGATCAGGGGTTGACGGCCGGGTCGGTGATCGCGCCGGCTTCGACGCCCCACTTCTCCAGGATCGTCTTGTAGGTGCCGTCCGCGATCAACGCCTTCACGGCGTCCGCGATGGCCTGGCCGAACTCGGTCTGGCCCTTCTTGATGACGATGCCGTACGGCGCCGACTCGTAGATGTCACCGAGCAGCTCGAGCTGACCGTTGGCCTGCTTGACCGCGTACGCGGTCACCGGCGAGTCGGCGAGCATCGCCGCGTCCTTGCCGGAGACGACCGCCGCGGTGGCCTGGTCCTGACCCGCGTACTGGTCGATCGTGATCGCCGGCTTGCCGGCGTCGGTGCACTTCTTCGATCGGTCCTTCAGGTCGGGGTCGGCCTGGACCGTGTTCTTCTGGACCGCGATCTTCTTGCCGCAGGCGTTCTCGATGTCGATCGTGCTCGGGTTGCCCTTCTTGGTGGCCCACTGGGTGCCGGCCGAGAAGTAGCTGATCATGTCGACGCTCTGCTTGCGCTCGGCGTTGATCGTGAACGAGGAGACGCCGACCTCGTACTTGCCCGACCCGATGCCCGGGATGATCGTCCCGAAGTCCGCGGTCTGGAACTCGGCCTTGAGGCCGAGCTTCTGCGCGACCGCGGTGAACAGGTCGATGTCGAAGCCCTGGGCGGTCTTGCCGTCCGCGGCCAGGAACTCGCTCGGCGCGTACGTGGTGTCGGTGCCGACCAGGATCTTGCCGTCCGACTTGATCGCGTCGGGCACCTTCGAGGCCAGGTCCGTATCCGCCGAGGCGGTCGGCGCCGGCGACGACGAGGACGAGCTGTCGCTGGGGTCGTCGCCGCAACCGGCCAGCCCGGCCGCGACAGCGGCGAGCACGGCAACGGTGGCGAACATTCGACGGCCTCGGCCGACGGGGAGCGAGCGCATTGGAGTTACCTCCCGGATAACTGCCGCCGGTCGAGGGGATCCGGCGGAACCGCCACCGGCCGTTGCCACGACCGTTGGTACTGCCACCAGCTGCGGAACCGGTGTTCGGAACATAACCCGCGGGCCGGCGACGGCATCGAGCCGACCCGCGGGGTACTACGCCACGCCGAGGTACGCCGCCTTCACGGCGGGGTCGCCGAGCAGCTCCCGTCCAGGGCCTTCCTTGACGACCGCGCCGGTCTCGAGGATGTAGGCCCGGTCGGCGATCGAGAGCGCCTGCTGGGCGTTCTGTTCGACGACCAGGACCGTCGTGCCCTGGCTGTTGATCTCACGAATGATCGAGAAGATCTGCTGGATCAGCTTGGGCGCGAGGCCCATCGACGGCTCGTCGAGCAGGAGCACCCGCGGGTGCGCCATCAGGGCCCGGCCGATCGTGAGCATCTGCTGCTCACCACCGGACATCGTGCCGGCGATCTGCGTCCGGCGCTCGGCCAGCCGCGGGAACAGCTCCAGCACCCGGGTGAGGTCGGCCTGACGTTCGGTGCCCTTCTTGGACCGCGTGTACGCGCCCATGGACAGGTTCTCCATGACCGTCATGCCGGGGAAGATCCCACGCCCCTCCGGGGCCTGCGAGATGCCCTTCACGACGCGACGGTCGGCCCGCAGCGTGGTGATGTCCTCGCCGTCGAACCGGATCCGGCCCCGGACCGCGGGCAGCAGACCGGAGATCGCCTTCATCGTCGTGGTCTTGCCGGCCCCGTTGGCGCCGATCAGACACACGATCTCACCCGCCTCGACCGACAGCGAGATGCCGTGCAGCGCCTGGATCCGGCCGTACTCGACGACCAGGTCCTCGATCTCAAGCAACATCCGTCGGCTCCTCGTCCTCGTCCGACGTGCCGAGGTAGGCGGCGATGACGTCCGGATTGTCGCGGATCTCCGCGGGCAGCCCGTCAGCGATCTTCTTGCCGAACTCCAGCACCACGATCCGGTCGGTCACACCCATGACCAGGCGCATGTCGTGCTCGATGAGCAGCACGGTGTAGCCCCGGTCGCGGATCGTCCGGATCAGATCCATCAGGTTGGCCTTCTCGGCCGGGTTGAAGCCCGCGGCGGGCTCGTCCAGGCAGAGCAGCTTCGGCTCGGTCGCCAGCGCGCGGGCGATCTCCAACCGGCGCTGGTAGCCGTACGGCAGGTTGCGGGCCGTGTCGTTCATCCGGTCGGCGATACCGACCAGTTCGAGGAGCTCGCGGGCGAGTTCCTTCGCCGCCTTCTCCTCGTTGTAGTGCCGAGGCGAGACCCGGAAGAGCGCACCGGGGACGCTGGTCTTGTGCCGGGCGTCGGCACCGACCTGGACGTTCTCCAGCGCCGTCATCTCGGGGAACAGCCGGATGTTCTGGAACGTCCGGGCGATCCCGAGCCGGGTGATCTCGTTGCGCTTCACCTTCGACAGCGTCTTGCCGTCGAACCGGACCTGCCCCGACGTCGGCTGGTACACGCCGGTCATCACGTTGAAGCAGGTCGTCTTCCCGGCGCCGTTCGGGCCGATCAGACCGAGGATCTCGCCCTCGTTGAGGGTGAAGCTGACGTGGTTGAGCGCGGTGACACCACCGAACTTCAGCACGACGTCGTCGACCTCGAGCAACGCCCGGGGCGTGGAGGCTCCCGGCGGGGCTGCCTCGGTAGTGGCCTCACTCAACGGGAGTCGCCTCCTTCTTGCGGTCGATGAACTCCGCCGCGCGCCGCCGGCTCGGGATCAGGCCCTGCGGCCGGAAGATCATCACCAGGATCAGCACCAGCCCGAAGAACATGTACCGGTACTCGAACGCGTCGGTGCCCGCGATCTTGATACCCCGGAAGCGCTCCGGCAGATAGGCGATCAGAGCGCCGCCCAGGATGACGCCGGGCAGGTTTCCGGCGCCGCCCATGACGACTCCGGCCAGCACCAGGATCGAGAACTGCAGCTGGAACGTGCTCGAGTTGATGAAGCCCTGCTCTCCCACGAACAAGGCGCCGGAGAGACCACCGATCGAGGCACCGATCGCGAACGCCCACAGCTTGAACTTGAACGTCGGGACGCCCATCGCCTCGGCGGCGTCCTCGTCCTCGCGGATCGCCACCCACGCGCGGCCGACCCGGCTGCGCTCGAGGTTCCGGACGCCGATCAGGATCACGACGATGACCGCGAGCGCCAGCCAGTAGTACGGCCGGGCGTCGGTCACGCCGAAGAGCGGCATGCCGTCGCCCTTCGTCCCCGGCGGTGGCGGGATGCTGGAGATACCGCGGTCGCCCTTGAGGAACGAGGAGCTGTCCGCCGCGATCCGGATGATCTCGGCGAAGCCGAGCGTCACGATCGCCAGGTAGTCACCGCGCAGCCGCAGGGTCGGCCAGCCGAGGATGAGGCCGGAGAGCGCGGCGAGCGCGATCGCGACCGGCACCGCGGCCAGGTAGGCCCACTTCAGGTCGAGGTCGCTGTCGGGCGACGTCAGGACCGCGACCGTGTAGGCGCCGACGGCGAAGAAGCCGACGTACCCGAGGTCGAGCAGACCGGCCAGGCCGACGACGACGTTGAGGCCGATCGCCAGCAGGACGTAGTACGAGACCGTGAAGAGCGTGGTCGCCCAGTCGGTCTCCTGCGTCACGAAGAAGTCGATGCCCGGGAACGTCAGGTTCGGCAGCGCGACGAAGAAGATCAGCACCAGGGCCATGACGCCCCACTTGGCCGGCCGGGGCAGGCCCGCCCAGGTCCGGCGCCAGCGGTTGGTGAACGCGGCCCAGTTGTCGCGAAGTGTGTCCAGTGCGCTCATGCCCTCGCCTTCCCCAGGGACTCGCCCAGAAGGCCGGTCGGTCGGAAAAGGAGAATGATGATGAGCGCGACGAACGCGACGACGTTGATCCACTGGGTGCCGAACAGTGCCGAACCCCAGTTCTCGATGACGCCGAGCAGGAACCCGCCGAGCAGCGCGCCGCGCAGGTTGCCGATGCCACCGAGGACGGCGGCCGCGAACGCCTTGATGCCGAGCATGAAGCCGGCGTCGTAGCGGGTGTTACCGATCTTCAGCACGTACATGACCGCGGCGACACCGGCCATCAGACCGCCGATGACGAAGATCAGCCCGATCACGCGGTCCTTGTTGACGCCCATCAGCGCCGCGGTGTCGGGGTCCTGCGCCACCGCGCGGACGCCCAGGCCCAGCCGCGAGCGGTTGATGAACAGATCCAGCGCGACCATCATGACCAGCGCGAGCAGCACGATCCCGATCTGCAGGTTCGTGACGTTTGCGTCGAACAGATGGAACTGCACCTTCTGGTGGATCAGCGAGGGCGTGCCTTTGGGATTGCGATTCGTCCACACGCCCACTGCCTCGGAGATCGCCGTCGAGGCGCCGATCGCCGTGATGAGGAACGCCAGCGGGGGCGCGTTCCGGCGCCGGAGCGGCCGGTACGCCAGTCGCTCGACCGCGACCGCGGTGGCCGCGGACGCGAGCGCGGCGGCCAGGAGGGCGATCAGCAGCAGGCCGATCACCGCGACGAAGCCCGGGATGGCCGAGTTCGTGTCCTTGCCGAACGCGTTCCAGGTGAGGATCGCGGCGAACGTGCCGACCATGAAAACCTCGGAGTGCGCGAAGTTGATCAGCCGCAACACACCGTAAACAAGCGTATATCCGAGGGCGAACAGGGCATAAATCGCGCCCTGAGCAAGCCCGGTAATGGAGAGGTCCCAGAAGTTCGATACAAGCTCGTGGACGTCCAACGTTGCTCCGGTCGATGAAGAGTAAAGGCGGGTGTGGCCGGAAGAGCCTTCCGGCCACACCCGCTGACGCGTCGGTGTTTCACGTCAGTCGCCGACGCGGACGATCTCGCTGTCAGCGACTCGTCAGGACTTCGGAGCCTCCTGGTCCGGCACGACCTTGCCGGCCGTGACCTTGAACGCCCAGACGATCACCAGGCTGGGGTCGAGCTCGCCCTTGTCGGTGAACTTGTAGGTGTTCGCGATGCCGGTGTAGTTCAGGCCGTTCACGTACTTCTGCATCTTGGCGGTGTTGGTGTTCCCCGCCTCGATGCCCTTCAGGTACATGTTGCCGATGTCGTAGGCGACGTCGCTGTAGGTACCGGGGTCCACGTTGAACGCGGCCTTGTAGTTCTTGACGAAGTCACCCTTGGCCTCCGACGCCGGGGCGCACGGGCAGGTCAGGATCGTGCCCTCGGCAGCGGCGTTGCCCGCGGTCTTGATGTAGCCGGGGTCGTTGACGCCGTCACCGGCGACCAGCGTGGCGGTGACGCCCGCGGCGGTGAGCTGCTTACGCAGCAGGCCGGCGTTCTGGTAGTAGCCGCCGTAGAAGACGACGGTCGAACCGCTCGACTTGATCTTGGTGACCGTGGCCGAGAAGTCGGTCTGCTTGCCGTCCGCGCCGACCTTGTCGGTGCCGACGACCGCGCTGCCGACGATCTTCTTGACCTCGTCGGCCAGACCGGCGCCGTACGCCGACTGGTCGTCGACGACGAAGACCTTCTGGGCCTTCAGGACCGTCTTGATGTAGTTGCCGGCGGCCGGGCCCTGCGACTCGTCGTTACCGACGGCGCGGTGGAAGACCTTCCAGCCCTTGGTCGAGAGGCTCGGACGGGTCGCCGACGGCGTGATCGTCGGGATGCCGGCCGACTCGAAGATCGGGTCGGCAGCCTCGGACTCACCGGAGAAGCCCGGGCCGACGACGCCGACGATCTTGGCGTCCTTGACGAGCTGACGGGCCAGACCGGGGGCCTTGGCCGGGTCACCCTCGGAGTCGAACTCCTGGTAGGTGACCTTGCAGTCCGAGTTCTTCGCGTTGTACTCGTCGACCGCGAGCTTCGCGCCGTTCCGCTCGTTGATACCGAGGTTGGCGGCACTGCCGGTCAGGGCGCCGAAGAACGCAATTTTCAGGTCGCAAGCCTTGCCACCGGAGCTCGAGTCACTGTCACTCGAGCTACATCCGGCTGCGGCAAGCGCGACGGCGGCACCGATGGCCGCGATCCGCGCGATGTGCCGGTAGCGCACAGAGAACCTCCACTGAACGTGTGGGCGCGGCGCGTCCCGGCCAGCGCGGCCGAGGTCACATCCGTCCCCCTGTTATCGGGTGGACTATAGGAGCGGTGAGTTTCGGGAACCAGCCTTGGCGGTCGTCGTAACAGGGTCGTGACCCCACGACAGCCTCTGGGCGCTCGGATCTGTCCGTTCGGAGGATGTGGACCGTGGTCCGCGGCGTGGATTGCGCGGTCCGACCGTTACCCCATCGTGGCCGGACGGCACCCCGCTGACCTGCACTTCGTCACGCGGGGAGCGAGATGCCCCACAGTTGCGCAACGTCCCCATTCCCTAACGTCAGCAACACTGCGTCACCACGAAGAGTGACGGAATATCGCGCCTCGCCGGAATCCGTCGCCGGGCCCGGCAGCGGCGTTTCGCGCCAGGTGCGGCCCGTGTCGCGCGAGGTCCACAACCGGAGCCGGTGGCCGTCGCCGGCCGCCAGCGCGACGTCGGAGCCGTCGGCCGAGAGGCTCCGGACCCGGGGCAGCACCGCGCTGCTGCCCGGGTAGCTCGCGACGGTGGCCGGCCCGGTCCAGTGGCCCGAGGCCGTCCGGCGCCAGAGCACGAAGTGGTCACCCTCGGTGCCGGCGGCGAGGATCTCGGAGCCGGCCGCGGCCACCCGGTCGATGCCCGCGTCGGTGCCGGTGCCGGTGCTCGGGAGGGGTTCGCGGCGCCAGCCGCCGGGGGTGGAGGCCCAGGCGAGTGGGCGGCGGGCCCCGGCGTCGGCGCCGGTGAGGATCGAGGTGGCCCCGCCGATGAGCCAGCCGCCGCCGAGCGCGGCGGCGTCGGCCGCCGCGGTCTGTTCGCCCGGCGCGCTGACCAGCGCGCCGGGAACGCTGGCCGGCTCGAACTCTCCCGCCGGGGCGGCGCCGGGGTCCGCGCTCGAGGCCGCGCTGGGGGCGGTGCCCGGGACCGCGCTCGGGGCGGTGCCCGGGGCCGCGCGCCAGGCGGCGGCGCCGCCTCGGGTGTCGAGGACTCGGCCGCCGACCACGAGCCAGCCGGCCGGGCCACCGGCCACCCGGTCGACGGAGAGGGCGTCCGGGCCGCCGAAGAGTTCGAACGGGGCCGGGAGCTCCCGCAGCACGCCCCCGGACAGCCGCCAGGCCGCCGTCCGCGGATTGCCGTGGACGCCACCGACCCCGGCGCCGAGCGCGGCGAGGTCCGGCCCCACGCACGCGGCCGCGTAGAGCCGGCTCACCCGCCCGTACACCGACCGCGGCCCCACCGGCAGTGGCACGAACCGCCGCCCGTCGGTGCTCACCCACGCGGCCGGGCCGCGGGTGGCGTCCGGACCGGTGGAGTGACCGGCCGCGCCGGTCGACCCGACCGCGAACCAGTGCCCGGCACACGAGACCAGATCACTGACCTCCGCGGGCCCGATGCCCGGCGCGGGCAGCGCGACCGCGCGCCAGTCCGGCGGCAGCGACGCCACCGGACGCGGAGCCGGACCGGTGCAGGCCGCACCCACGACCAGAACGGCCGCAGCCACGATGGCTGCGGCCGGTCGGCGCCCGGGCACGCTGCGGGCTAGCTGCCGGCGCGCTGCGTCTGGGTTTCGACGATCGTCTCGGCGACGAGCTTCATCGTGGTCCGGCGATCCATCGCGGTCCGCTGGATCCACCGGAACGCCTCCGGCTCGCTCATGCCCTGCTCCTGCAGCAGGCCCTTGGCCCGCTCGATGACCTTGCGAGTGGTCAGCCGCTCGGTGAGGTCGGTGACCTCCTTCTCGAGCGCGGTGATCTCGGCGAACCGCGACACCGCCATCTCGATCGTCGGCAGCAGGTCTTTCTTCTGGAACGGCTTCACCAGGTACGCCATGGCGCCCGCGCTGCGCGCACGCTCGACCAGGTCTCGCTGGCTGAACGCGGTGAGGATGACCACCGGGGCGATGCGGTCACCGGCGATGCGCTCGGCGGCCGCGAGACCGTCGAGAACCGGCATCTTGACGTCCAGGATGACCAGGTCGGGATGGAGCTCTTCGGCGAGCTCGATGGCCTTCTGACCGTCGCCGGCCTCGCCGACGACCTCGTAGCCCTCCTCGACCAGCATCTCTTTCAGGTCGAGGCGGATCAGTGCCTCGTCCTCGGCGATGAGGACGCGTCGCGTCACGGCGGCGGCTTCGCTAGCGGCCGGGGCCGGGGTGGACGCCGGAGACTCAGCCATGGGGCCTCCTCTGGATCGATGTGGAGCCGGGTACCTGCTGCCGAGCAGCGTACCGGGCTAAGCTGTCAACGTTTCCGCGCGCGGCTCGATCCGCCGGCTGCGGGTGCCTCGGCGTGCGCTGCTCCACAGCGAGATTCGCTTGCGGAGGACACTCGTACGGTGATATTTCCGTTGCGGTAGGCCGGGATGGAGGAATGGCAGACTCGGACGCCTCAAAAGCGTCTGCCCGAAAGGGCGTGCGGGTTCGAATCCCGCTCCCGGCACCACCGACAAGGGCCTGGCCACCCGGCCAGGCCCTTGTTTCGTCCGGAGCGCAGCGCAACCGGCCTCAGCGCAGCGAGCCGATCCGGTGCACCCGGACCGTGTTCGTGGCGCCGGCCTCGTTCGGCGGGGTGCCCGCGACGATGACCACGCTGTCGCCGTGGTTCGCCCAGTGCGCTTCCTGCAGCAGCGAGTCGACCTGCGCGACCATGTCGTCGGTGTGCTCCACCGACGGTGAGAGAAACGTCTCGACGCCCCACGACAGCGCGAGCTGGTTCCGCACGCTCTCGATCGGCGTGAACGCGAGCAGCGGCAGCCCGGTGTGCAGGCGGGCCACCCGGCGGACGGTGTCACCGGTGAGCGTGAACGCCACCAGCGCCTTGGCCTCGATCACCTCGCCGATCTGGCGGGCGGCCGCGGCGATGGCGCCACCCTGCGTCTTCGGTGCGTGCTGCAGCGGCGGCACCGGGATCCGCGATTCTTCGGCGGTCTCGACGATCTTGGCCATCGTGCGGACGGTGAGGACCGGGTAGCGGCCGACGCTCGTCTCGGCCGACAGCATCACCGCGTCGGCGCCGTCGAGCACCGCGTTGGCGACGTCGGAAGTCTCGGCACGGGTCGGGCGGGAGTTCTCGATCATCGAGTCGAGCATCTGGGTCGCGACGATGACCGGCTTGGCGTTCTCGCGGGCCATCTGGATCGCCCGCTTCTGCACCAGCGGCACCTGCTCGAGCGGGAGCTCGACGCCGAGGTCGCCCCGGGCGACCATCAGCGCGTCGAACGCCAGCACGATCTGCTCGAGGTACTCGACCGCCTCGGGCTTCTCGATCTTGGCGATCACCGGGACCCGGCGGCCCTCCTCGTCCATGATCGCGTGGACGAGCTTGATGTCGTCGGGCGAGCGGACGAACGAGAGCGCGATCATGTCGACGCCGAGCCGCAGCGCGAACCGCAGGTCTTCGGCGTCCTTCTCGGAGAGCGCCGGCACGCTGATCTTCACGTTGGGCAGCGAGAGGCCCTTGTTGTTGCTGATCGGCCCGCCCTCGAGCACGAGGCAGCGGATGTCGTTGCCCTCGACACCGGTGACCTCGAGCGCCAGCTTGCCGTCGTCGATGAGCAGCCGGTCGCCGATCGCCACCTCGGCGGCCAGCTTCTTGTACGTGGTGGAGACCCGGTCGTGGTCACCCTCGATGTCGTCGGTGGTGATCGAGACGACCTCGCCGGTCTTCCACTCGGTGGGACCGTCGGCGAACTTGCCGAGGCGGATCTTGGGGCCCTGGAGGTCGGCCAGCACGCCGACCGCTATTCCGGTGGCTTCCGCCGCTTCCCGGACCCGCTTGTACACGCCTTCGTGGTCGGCGTGGGCACCATGGCTGAAGTTCAGCCGGGCGACGTTCATACCGGCGTCGACCAGCGCGCGGAGGCGCTCCGCCGACGCTGTCGCCGGTCCGATGGTGCAGACAATCTTGGCTCGACGCGTCATGAGGCCAACTTAGACCCCGTAGTGAACCGATTCACATCCCTCCCATGGACGAAAGGTGGCAGTTCAAGTGCTATAGCGTCACGCCACCGTGTAGGGGGCCGCGGATACCCTGTGGAGGTGGCCGCGTATGAGTACCGATGCCGGGCGTGCGAGACCGTTTTCGAGGTCCGCCGCTCGATGCACGACAGCGCTCCGTCGAGCGTCGCTTGCCCGTCCGGGCACGCCGAGACCACGCGGGTGTTCTCCGCGGTGTCGGTGACCGGTGGTTCTCTCGCCCCCGCGGCACCCGCCGGGGGTGGCGGGTGCTGCGGGGGCGGATGCTGCGGCTAGGCCTTCGGTTTCGTGAGGTCGTAGACGGTCTCGGTGCCGACGGTGGTGGCGGTGTAGTGCTGCTCGACCCAGGTGCTGATCTCGCTGCCGGTGCCCCGGGCATCCCGGCCGCCGAGGTTCCCGGGACCGCCGGAGCCGCTGGGGCTGCTGGCTCCGGTGGGGCTGCTGGCTCCGCCGGGGCTGGCGCCGCCGGGGCTGCTGGCTCCGCCGGGGCCGCCGTCCCTGCCTCCGCCGGCGACGAAGTAGTGGATCTTGCCCTCGGCGACCCACCGTTCGAACGTGGCGAGCGTCGGGGCGGGGTCGCTTCCGCTGAAGCCGCCGATCGGGATGACGGCCCGGTCGCTCTCCAGCTGCAGGATCGAGGCGCTCTGGGAGCCGATCGCGGCCGCGGCCCACTTGGTGGTCGTTTTCTTCAGTAGCGCGACGAGTTCGGCGCTGGCGCGACCGCCCCTGGACATGAACGTCCCGCCGCCGGTCCGGGCCCCGCCGGGCTCCTGGCTCTGGCTGCCGCCGGGCAGCTGGTTCTGGCTGCCGCCGGGCAGCTGGTTCTGGCTGCCGCCGGGCAGCTGGCCGCCGTTTCCGAACCGGTTGTTGCCGTTCCCGCCACCGGGGAAGGTACCTCCGCCGGGGAAGGCACCCCCGCCGGGGAACTCGCCGCCGTTCCGGCCGAGGAAGCCCCCTCCGGGGCCGCCGAAACCGCCGGTTCCGGCCGGGCCCGCGGTCGGCGTCGAACCGGTGTGCGGAGTGCCCGACGTCTGGACCGCGTACGCCGCCGGCCCGGCCAGCACCGCCACCGCACCGACCGCCACGCCGACGACCGCCACCCGCCGTGCGACCCGCGCACCGGCCAGCACCACCAGGACGCCGAGCACCCCGGCCACCGCGACCACCCAGCGCAGCCACGGGTTCCAGTCGGACGCCCGGCCGAGCAGGTCCCAGGCCGTGATCGCGGTGATGCCCACCAGCGCCGCCAGCCCGACCCGCGCCGCCACCGACTCCCGCGACAGCCAGAGTTCCCGGCCGCCGACGGCGAGCAGCGCGGCCACCCCGGGGGCCAGCGCGACGTTGTAGTACGAGTGGAAGATCCCCTCCATGTAGCTGAAGACCCCGGCCGTCACGAGCGTCCAGCCGCCCCAGAGGATCAGCGCGGCCCGGGTCCGGTCGGTTCGTGGTGCCCGGCGGGTGAGCCACAACCCCGCCACCAGCGCGATCACCGCGGCCGGCAGGAACCAGGCGATCTGCGTCCCCATCTGCTCGTTGAACAGACGGTCGAGGCCGGTCCCGCCGCCGAACCCACCGCCGCCCATCCCGCGGCCACCACCTGGGCCGCTGCCACCGGACACGACCCGGTCCAGGCCGTTGTAGCCGAACGCCAGCCCGAGCTCGGTGTTGTCTCCGGAGCCGCCGATGTACGGACGACTGCCGGCCGGCCAGAGCATCGTCGCGACGATGAACCACCCGGCGCCCACGACCAGCCCGAGGCCGGCGAGGAGGAGTTGCCGGACCCGGCGCCAGAGCCCGGTCGGCGCGCACACCAGGTACACCAGCGCGAGCGCCGGGAGCACCAGGAACGACTGGAGGGTCTTGGTCAGGAACGCGAACCCCAGCGCGACCCCGGCGAGCGCCAGCCAGGCCGTGCCCGCCCGCCGTGCCGCGGCGTCCACCGCACGGACGACGCAGTACGCCGCCGCGATCTCCAGCAGCACCAGCAGAGCGTCCGGATTGTTGAACCGGAACATGAGGACGGCGACCGGTGTGACCGCCAGGAGCGCGGCCGCGGCGAGCCCGGCCGCCGGGCCGGACCACCGGCGGACGGCGGCGTACAACAGCCAGACCGACGCGACGCCCATGAGCGCCTGGGGGGCCAGCATGCTCCAGCTGTTGAACCCGAAGATCCGGCCGGACAGCGCCATCACCCAGAGCGCCGCGGGCGGCTTGTCGACCGTGACGACGTTGCCCCAGTCGGACGAGCCGAAGAACAGCGCCTCCCAGCTCTTCGTGCCGGCCTGAACAGCGGCGGCGTAGAAGTCGTTGCCCCAGCCCGAGGCGCCGAGGTCCCAGAGGTACAGGATCGCGGAGGCGGCCAGGATCACCAGCAGGACCGGGCGCACCCACGCGGGGTCATCCGGGCGGCCACGGAAAACACGGAAGACACGGCGCCCTCCGGGCGGCGGCTCCGCAGGTGCGAGCACCTCGGCGTCGGTAGGGGTAGGGCACGGCGCGGTCACTCGGTCAGCCTCCGCGTGGGGGTCGCAGTCTCCAGCACGGAGCCGACGATCTCCCGCGAAGCTTGCGGAACGCTGAGACGCGATGAGGAACTACCTGTGAAGCGCCGCAGGCGCCGCACGGACCTGGAGCCCGCTCAGGGCGTCGTTCTGAGCGGGCCGCCCACTAGCGGAAGACCATGCACGTGGTGGTTCCGTGGGCGAGCAGGCGGCCGGCACTGTCGGTGACCTTGCCTTCCGCGGTGGCGACGCGCTTGCCGAGGTGGATCACCGAGCCGACGCAGCTGATCGTCCCCGCATCGAGAGAAATCGCGCGGACGTAATTCACCTTGAGCTCGAGCGTGGTGTAGCTGACGCCGGCCGGCAGTGCGGTGTGCACCGCGCACCCCATCGCGGAGTCGAGAATCGTCGCGTGGATGCCGCCGTGCACGGTGCCGAGCGGGTTCGAGAACTCCGGCTTCGCGTCGAGCGTGAACACGACCCGGCCCTCTTCGGCCTCGGTGATGTCCATCCCGAGCAGCTGGGCGATACCCGGCGGCGGCGCGTTGCCGTCGCGGATCGCGCGGATGAGCTCGAGCCCAGTCAGCTCAGTCGTGGTCACGGCAGCTCCTGTTCGTAAGTTCTAATTCAGAACGTAGCAGCTCAGGTAGGATCGCGACATGCGATGGTCGGAGATCGGCGGCGAGCGGTGCTCGGTCGCACGCACGCTGTCGGTGATCGGCGAGCGCTGGACGATGCTCGTGCTGCGCGAGGCGTTCATGGGCGTCCGGCGGTTCGAAGAGATCCAGCACCGCACCGGGGCGGCCCGGCCGGTGCTCTCCGATCGGCTGCGTCAGCTCACCGAGGCGGGCATCCTGCGGCGGGTGCGGTACGCCGAGAAGCCCGACCGGTACGAGTACCGGCTCACCCGTAAGGGCGTGGACCTGTACCCGGTGATCGTGTCGCTGATGAGCTGGGGCGATCAGCACATGGACGACGGCAACGGCGCGCCCGTGCGCCTCACCCACCGCGACTGCGAGGGCGAGCTCTCCCCCACCCTGTCCTGCGGCACCTGCGGCCGGCCGGTCACCGCCCACGACGTCCGCGCGACCACGTCAGAGCACCGCTAGCGCGTACGCGCCGAACCCCAGTGCGGCCAGGGCCGCGACCGGCGCCAGGCGCTTCAGCGTTCCGGTCCAGGGCGCCTCGAAGCGACGGGCCGCCCACACCAACCCGGCCAGCACCCCTACGTGCACCGGCAGCCAGGCCAGTCGCCAGCCGGCCCAGGCCAGACCGTCCGGCGGCTGGTGCAGGCCCTGCAAGTCGAGCGGCAGCGTCACCGATGTCAGGAGCACCAGCGCGACCTGGTGCCAGCAGAACACGGTCATCGCGACCAGGTTCAGCATCGCCACCGCCGCCCACCGCCGCGGTCGGCGCAACCACGCCCCGAGCCGGTCGCGGGCCAGCACCGCCAGCCCGCACTGCGCCATCGCCAGGGCCACGACCAGCAACGACGGCGGATGCGAGTTCACCCGCCCGGCCCCGGGCACCCCGACCACGCTGGCCGGATACCCGAACCGCCAGACCAGCGCCACCAGCAGGACCGCCCCCAGGCCGACGAGCCCGAGCGCGAACCGCCGCGACAGCGCTCCCCGCGCCCACGCCACCCCGAGCACGTACGCGAACGCCCACCCCGGCAGCACGTTGACCAGCCCGATCCACCCCGGCGCGAACCCGCCGTACCGCAGCACGTCGACCACCGCCACGACCAGCACCAGCGGTACCACCGCCCACGCGCCCCAGCGCCGCACCATCCCGGCCGCCACCGGCGTCAGCGCGGTGACCACGCCGTACACCCCGATGAACCAGAGCGGTTGAATCACCAGCGCGGTCGTCGTCCGCAGGGTGCCGGACGGAACGCCGAGAACGGCGAGGGCCGGGAACGAGAGCGCCAGCAGGGCGGTCACCCCGACCACCGGCCGGACCAGCCGCACCAGCCGCCGCCGGATCCACGGCCGGTACTCCCGGTGTTCCCGCGAGCGCGCGGCCGAGTAGCCGCCCACCAGGAAGAACAACGCGAGCAACTGCAGCGCCCAGCTGAGCGGCGCGAAGTCGGGCAGCCCGGTCAGCGGACTCTTCACCCGCAGCGCACCCGCCGCGTCCGGAACCAGCGCCATCACCAGGAAGTGCCCCACCACCACGCCGGCCACGGCCAGTGCGCGCAGCCCGTCGAGCGCGCGGTCCCGGCCCACCGGGGTGGCCGCCTCGATCTTCGTCGCGAAGCTCATCGCAGCGTCACCTCGGCGTCCCGGCCCACGACGATCCGGGTGATGTTCTCCAGCGACTCCGACCCGGCCTGGAGGTACTGGTCGTGACCGGTGATCGTGCCGGTCCGGAACACGTGGGCGCCGAACGCCGGGTTGACCGGCGACGTTCCGTGGCCCAGCCCGAAGATCCGCACCGGCGGCGTGATCTGGATCGGGTCGTCGGCCGTCCGCGCCGCCCACACCCGGGCGTCGGTGTGCAGGCCGGCGACCGAGTTCGCGTCCAGGCCCGGCGACCCGATCGCCACGATCTCGTCGACCGGTGAGCCCGCCGCCGCGCGGCCGCAGACGACCGACCCGTAGCTGTGGCAGATCAGCGTCGTGTGGGCGGCCGGCAGGCTCTGCAGGAACCGCCGTAACGCCGGCGCACCGGCGATCGCCCGGGCCGACCCGACCGCGGCCATGTCGATCCGCTCCGGAGCGTCGTAGCCGAGCCATACGACGACCGCGGTGTCGGGCCCGGCCGACCGCTGCAGCTCGACCGCGTTGGCCAGCGGCGAGAGCCGCCTGCCGTGCGGCCAGCGCAGGATGTCCGGCCCCCGCCATTTGCTCCCCGGCACCAGCACCGCGATGTGCTTGGCCCGGTCGAGGTCGCCGAGGACCTGCACCACGCGACCGTCCCCGCGTGGGTCGTACGCCAGCGTCCGCCCCGGCCGGACGTCCGTTGTCCGGTCCTTCCGGACGTTGGATGCTGACGCCACCGTGAGCGTGTTCTCCACCGCCCGGGGTGCCGTCCCGGCGAGCACGCTCTCGTTCGCCTGGTAACGCATCGTGATCGGGACGCCGTCGAGGTTGCCGATCGTCGCCGGTGCCAGCCGGACCAGCTCGCCGCGTTGACGCGGGGTCAGCCGGTGGACGAAAGCTGCCACGGCGGCCGGCGACGCGGACGCCGGGTCGGGCACGTCCGCACGGTCGAGGTTCGGGGCGATCGCGGCAACGACGCTGGTCCATGCTTCGGCACCCAGCGGCTGCTGCGGACGGGAGGAAGAGTTGCCGGTCGCCCACCAGCCGGTCACCGCGAGCGAACCGACCAGGACGAGTCCACTGAGGAGGAGAACGATGGTGGCCTTCATGCCTAAGAAGCTAGGAATTCCGGCTACCCGAATCGTCACGCTGCGGAGTCCGGCTCGCCTCCCTCTCAGGTATCGGTACCGGCCTCAACCCTTAGTACCCTGACTCAGCTGACCAGGCCCCGCTGGTAGGCGAAGACCACGGCCTGGGTGCGATCGCGGAGGTTGAGCTTCGTCAGGATATGGCCGACGTGGGTCTTGATCGTCTGCTCGGCGAGGAACAGCTCACCGGCGATCTCGGCGTTGGAGAGGCCCCGCGCGATCAGGCTGAGCACCTCGCGCTCGCGTGGCGTCAGCTCGGTGACCGCGCCCCCGGGCAGGTCACGCTTGCGGCGGCGGGCGAAGTCGCCGATCAGGCGCCGGGTGATCGAGGGGGCGAGCAGCGCGTCGCCGCGGGCCACGATCCGGACCGCGTTGAGCAGGTCGGCGCCGGGTGCGTCCTTGAGCAGGAAGCCGCTGGCGCCGGCGGAGAGCGCGTCGTAGACGTACTCGTCGAGATCGAACGTCGTGAGGACGAGGACCTTCGGCGCGTCGTCCTCGGGGTTTTCACCGAGTATCTCGGCGGTGGCCGCGATGCCGTCGAGGATCGGCATCCGGACATCCATCACGATCACGTCGGGGCTGAGCGTGCGGGCGAGCTCGACGGCTTCACGTCCGTTGCCGGCCTGGCCGACCACTTCGACGTCGCCCGCCGCGGTCAGCAGCGTCGCGAGGCCGTCGCGGATCATCACCTGGTCGTCGGCGACCACTACCCGGATCGTCATGCACGCACCTTATTCGGTTGGCGCGCCTTGTCCGGCGACGCATAATGACGGGGTGCTGACCACAGAAGAGAGGGCTGCTTCCCCTCGCGGGGAGTGCTTGCCCAGCGGGATCCGCTGAGCATCACGGCGGATCCCGGCCCATCTCTTCCGCCTGGAGCACCCATGTCACGGCCTTTGCGCGGCCGAATCTTCTACCGGCGGTTCTGGCTGAACCGCCCGGGATTCCACAGCACCGCGTTCGTCCTGTCCCAAGTCGAGCTGCGTGCGGACGGTGAAGGTCTCGACCTCATCGCGTCGTACGAGCTCGCTGATTGCCGTCGTTCGGCCGCACTCGACTTCGACGTCTACTCGAATTCGAGCGCTGCCGAGCGCCGGAACGCACTCCGCAAGGCGCGCCGGCTCCGCAAGTCGGTGAACGCCTTCTGCGACGCGCTCGAGGCGGCGGCCGAGGAGCAGAAGCGCGCCTCGAAAAAGCGCCCGAAGAAAGCCGCCTGATCCAGCCCCCGGTCGCCGGTCTGCTGCCTGCCGGCCAACGGCCAGGCGGCTGGCGGCTGGCGGCTGGCGGCTGGCGGCTGGCGGCTGGCGGCTGGCGGTCGACCGTCGGCTGGCGGTGGTCGCCGGGCGGCGGACGGCCCTTGCCGGTCGGCCGTCGCGGGGCGGCCGGCCGTCCGTCGGCTGGCGGCTGGCGGTGGTCGCCGGGCGGCAGTCTCCGGTCGGCGGTCAGCCCTCGCCGGGCGGCAGTCGGCCCGTCCGCGGACGGCGGACGGCGGTCGGCCCTTCCCGGACGATCCTCAGCGGCCGACCCTTGGCGGGCGGCGGACGGCCCTTGCCGGTCGGCCGTCGGCCCTCGCCGGGCAGCTGTCTCCGGTCGGCGGTCGGCCCTCGCCGCGCGACCCTCAGCGGGCGACCCTCGGCGGGCGGCGGACGGCCCTTGCCGGTCGGCCATCGGCCCTCACCGGGCGACCATCGGCCTTCGCCGGGCGGCCATCGGCCCTCACCGGGCAGCCGTCGGCCCTCGCCGGGCGACCCTCAGCGGGCGCCCCTTGCCGGGCGACCACCGGCCCTCGCCGGGCAGCCGTCTCCGGTCGGCCCTCGGCGGGTGGTGGGCGGCAGTCTCCGGGACGGCCCTCGCCGAGCGGCCGTCGCTGGTCGCCGGGCAGCCCTCGCCCGCGCGGCCGGCGACCGGCGACCGCGGGCACGGTGCGGGCGGCCACGCGCGGCGGTCAACCCGCCGTGGGAAGGGTGGGGTCAGCCGGCCCGGGAAGGACGGCGTTCAGTCGGCGGTGGGGAGGACGGCGGTGACCGACCAGCCGCCGGCCGGGTGGGGGCCGGCGGTCATCTGTCCGCCGAGCATCGCCGCTCGCTCGCGGATGCCGACCAGCCCGTGGCCGCCGCCGAGCTTGGCCCGCTCAGCGGCCTCCGCCGCTGCCCGCTCGGCGGCCGAGCCACGGCCACCGGTCGCACCGTTGCGGGCGGCCGAGCCGCGGCCACCGACCGCGCCGTTGCGGGCGGCCGCCGCGCGCGCATCGGCCCGCGAGTCCCCCCGGCTCCGGCCCGGCCCGTCACCGACCGAATCGCTGACGTCCAGCCCGCGACCGACCGAACCGCCACCGACCGAACCGCCAGCCACCAGCCCGCCGCCAGCCAACCCGCCGACCGAACCGCCGCCAGCCAACCCGCCGCCGACCGACCCGCCGCCAGCCAACCCGCCGCCGATCGGCCCGCCGCCGGCCGACCCGCCGCCAACCGAACCGCCGACCGAGCCTTCGACCGAACCTTCGACCGAACCGCCGGCCGAGCCGTCGACCGACCTGCCCGCGGGGGCTTTCGGGTCGCCGGCCGGTGCGGGGCCGCCCACCGTGGTCGAGACGGCACCGGACGGCGCGGCGGCGCGCTGCGTGGCGTCCACAGCGGAGTTCGTGACGGCGAGGTGCACGGCCGCGGCGGTGTAGCGGACCTCGACCCGGACGGCGCTGCCGGGCGCGTAGCGCGAGGCGTTCGAGAGGGCCTCCTGGAGGATGCGGTAGGCCGAGACGTCGACGGCGGCGGACAGCGGCCGCGGGACCCCCACCACGGTCGACGCGACCGTGAGCCCGGCCGACCGGGCGCGTTCGACGAGGTCGTCGAGCAACTCCAGGCCGGGCGCGGGCGCACGCTCGGCGGCCTCGTCGTCGGAGCGCAACAATCCGACCACGGTGCGCGTCTCGGTGAGCGCCTCCCGCGCGGCCCGGTTGATCGCGGCGAAGATCTCGGCGGCGGCCGGCGGCACGTCGGGCACCTTCAGCGGAGCGGCCTCGGCCTGGATGGCGATCATCGTCATGTGGTGCGCGACGACGTCGTGCAGTTCGCGGGCGATCCGGCCGCGTTCCTCCAGGACGGCCTGGCGCGCGAGGTCCTGCCTGCGCAGCGCCCGTTGCTCGTCCAGCCGGGCCTGGACGCTGCGCCGGCCGCCGGTCGCGTCGCCGAAGAGCAGCGCGAGGAACGCGGTGGCCGCGAGGATGTCGCCGATCCAGAACGGCATCCCGGCGATCCAGCCGAGGCCGAAGACGGCGGCCGAGGTCAGTATGCCGACGCCGACCCAGATCCGCCGCGGGTGGGACGCCCCGACCGGCCCGAGCGTCACCAGCATCGCGACGCACGCGGTGATCGGCCAGGGCCAGACCACGCCCTCGCGCGGCCCGAACATGACCGCCAGCGGGGTGCACAACATGCTGACGACTTGGATCCGCCACGCGAGCAGGGGCCGGACCAGCGCGACGGCGACCGGCAACGAGAGCGAGAGGCCGAGGAACGCGGCCACCACGCTCGGGACCTTGAGCAGCGCGACGAGTTCGGCGATCGAACCACCGGCCAGCCCGACGCCGAGAACCACCGAGACGGCGCCGAGCACCCAGCGCCGCCACCCCCGGCGGGGCAGCCACGGGCGCCCCTGCGTCGGCTTGATCGGCGCCCGGACGGCCGCGTCCCACACCCCGAGGACGTAGGACGCGACCGTTTTCATGCGACGAGATTACGGCCTGATCGCCGCCGCAGCGTCACCCCGGAGAGCTACTCAGCGGGGCGAGAGCGCCATCGTCGTGGGCGCGATCGGTGCAGGCAGGAACGTCGAACCGGCCAGGTGCTTGTCGACCGCGGCGGCGGCGGCGCGGCCCTCGGCGATCGCCCAGACGATCAGCGACTGACCCCGGCCCGCGTCGCCGGTGACGAAGACGTTGTCGGCGGTGGTCTTCCAGTTCGCGTCCCGCACGACTCGGCCGCGGTCGTCGATCTCGACGCCCAGCTCGTCGTAGAGCGGGCCCTTCTCGACGCCGACAAAGCCCATCGCGAGGAAGATCGCCTCGGCCGGAATCTCGCGCGACGACCCTTCGACCGGCACGAACCTCCCGCCCTCGGAGACGACCTCGTGCAGGACCAGCGCCCGCACGTTCCCGTGAGCGTCGCCCACGAACTTCTCGGTGTTGACCGCGTAGACCCGATCGCCACCTTCCTCGTGGGCGGAGGTGACCCGGTACAGCATCGGGTAGGTCGGCCAGGGCATGTGCGCGGCCCGGGCCTCCGGCGGCTGCGGCATGATCTCCAGTTGCGTGACGCTCTTCGCGCCCTGCCGGTGGGCGGTGCCCAGGCAGTCCGCGCCGGTGTCGCCGCCGCCGATGATCACGACGTGCTTGCCGCGGACGTCGATGTGCCCTTCGACGTCGGTGGCACCCAGCGCGGCCTTGTTCGCCGGAACCAGGTACTCCATCGCGGCGTAGATGCCGGCGAGCTCCCGGCCCGGCGCCGGCAGGTTGCGCGGCACGGTCGACCCGGTGGCCAGCACGATGGCGTCGGCGTCGAGTTCCGAGACGGGGAGGTCGGTACCCACGGAGACCCCGGTGACGAAGCGGGTGCCCTCGGCCGCCATCTGGTCCAGACGGCGGTCGATGTTCGACTTCTCCATCTTGAACTCGGGGATCCCGTAGCGGAGCAGGCCGCCGATCTTGTCGGCGCGCTCGTAGACGGTGACCTCGTGCCCGGCCCGGGTGAGCTGCTGGGCCGCGGCCAGGCCGGCCGGGCCGGAGCCGATCACCGCGACCTTCTTGCCGGAGAGCTTCTCCGGGAGCTGCGGCACCACCAGCCCGTCGTCGAAAGCACGCAGGATCGTCTCGACCTCGATCTGCTTGATCGTGACCGGGTCGTCGGCGATGCCGAGGACGCAGGCCGCTTCGCACGGGGCCGGGCAGAGCTTCCCGGTGAACTCCGGGAAGTTGTTCGTCGCGTGCAGCCGGTCGATCGCGAGCGACCACTGCCCGGTGCGGGCCAGGTCGTTCCACTCCGGGATGAGGTTTCCGAGCGGGCAGCCGTTGTGGCAGAACGGGATGCCGCAGTCCATGCACCGGGAGGCCTGCGTGCGCAGGTTCTTCTCCGGGAACTCCTCGTAGACCTCGCGCCAGTCCATGATCCGGACGTCGACCGGGCGCCGGGCGGGCAGCTCCCGCCCGCTCTTCAAGAAACCGGACGGATCAACCACGTGCCGCCTCCATGATCGCCTCGTCGACCGGGCGGCCAGCGGCCTGCGCCTGACGAGTCGCTTCCAGGACCCGCTTGTAGTCGCGGGGCATGATCTTCGTGAACGACCGGACGTGCCGGTTCCAGTCCGACAGCAGCCCCTCGGCCACCGTCGATCCGGTTTCGTCCAGGTGCCGTCCGATCAGCGCGCGCAGCGTCGCGGCGTCGTCGGCCGAGAGCTCTTCCAGATCGACCATCCCGGTGTTGACCAGCACCGGGTCGAGGTCGAGCAGGTACGCGGTGCCGCCGGACATGCCGGCCGCGAAGTTCCGGCCGGTCGGGCCGAGCACGACCACCGTGCCACCGGTCATGTACTCGCATCCGTGGTCGCCGACGCCTTCGACGATCGCGGTCGCGCCCGAGTTACGGACGCAGAACCGCTCGCCGACCCGGCCGCGCAGGAACACCTCGCCCTGGGTGGCGCCGTAGAGGATCGTGTTGCCGGCGATGACGTTCTCCTGCGGCACGAACGGCGCCTCGGGTGCCGGGCGGACGACGATCCGCCCACCGGACAGACCCTTGCCGACGTAGTCGTTCGCGTCGCCGAACAGCCGCAGCGTGATGCCCTTCGGGACGAACGCGCCGAACGACTGACCGGCCGAGCCGGTGAACGTCAGGTCGATCGTCCCGTCCGGCAGACCCTCACCGCCGTAGCGACGGGTCACCATCGAGCCGAGCATCGTGCCGACGGTGCGGTTGACGTTGCGTACCGGGATCTCGAACTTCACCGGCGCCCCGTCGAGCAGCGCGCCCTCACAGAGCTGGATCAGCGTGTTGTCGAGCGCCCGGTCGAGCCCGTGGTCCTGGAGGACGACCTGCTTCCGCGAGGCTCCTTCCGGAAGGGAGGGGACCTCGAAGATCGGCGTCAGGTCGAGCCCGTCGGCCTTCCAGTGCTCGATCGCACCGGCGACGTCGAGCATCTCGGCGTGGCCCACCGCTTCCTCGATCGAACGGAAGCCCAGCTCGGCGAGGTACTGACGCACCTCCTCGGCGATGTACTCGAAGAACGTGACGACGAACTCCGGCTTGCCGCTGAACTTCTCCCGCAGCACCGGGTTCTGCGTCGCCACGCCCACCGGGCAGGTGTCGAGATGGCAGACCCGCATCATGATGCAGCCGCTGACCACCAGCGGAGCGGTCGCGAAACCGAACTCCTCGGCGCCGAGCAGCGCGCCGATCACCACGTCGCGGCCGGTCTTGAGCTGGCCGTCGACCTGCACGACGATCCGGTCGCGCAGGTTGTTGAGCAGCAGCGTCTGCTGGGTCTCGGCCAGGCCGAGCTCCCACGGCGCACCCGCGTGCTTGAGCGAGGTCAGCGGCGCCGCGCCGGTGCCGCCGTCGTGCCCGGAGATCAGGACGACGTCGGCGTGGGCCTTGGAGACGCCCGCCGCGACCGTGCCCACTCCGATCTCCGCCACCAGCTTGACGTGAACCCGGGCGGCGTCGTTCGCGTTCTTCAGGTCGTGGATCAGCTGCGCCAGATCCTCGATCGAGTAGATGTCGTGGTGCGGCGGCGGCGAGATGAGGCCAACACCCGGCGTCGAGTGCCGCGTCTTGGCGATCCACGGGTACACCTTGTGGCCCGGCAGCTGGCCGCCCTCGCCGGGCTTCGCGCCCTGGGCCATCTTGATCTGGATGTCGTCGGCGTTGACCAGGTATTCGCTGGTGACGCCGAAACGTCCACTCGCGACCTGCTTGATCGCGCTGCGGCGGGTCGGGTCGTAGAGGCGCTCCGGGTCTTCCCCGCCCTCACCGGTGTTGGACTTGGCGCCGAGCTGGTTCATCGCGATGGCCAGCGTCTGGTGCGCCTCCATCGAGATCGAGCCGTAGCTCATCGCACCGGTGGAGAACCGCTTGACGATCTCCGAGACCGGTTCGACTTCCTCGATCGGGATGGGTGTGCGACCGGACTTCAGCGTGAAGAGACCGCGCAGCGTGCCGGACTTCGCCGCCAACTCGTCGACCGCCGACGTGTACTTCTTGAAGACCTCGTACTGGCGGCTGCGGGTCGCGTGCTGGAGCAGGAACACCGTCTCCGGGTTGAAGAGGTGCACCTCGCCCTCGCGGCGCCACTGGTACTCGCCGCCGACCTCGAGCCGGCGGTAGGCCAGCTCGGTCGGGTTGGCCGGCCAGGCCCGCCCGTGCCGCGCCGCCACCTCGGCCGCGACGACGTCCAGGCCGATGCCGCCGAGCGTCGACGTGGTGCCGGTGAAGTACTGGTCGACGAGTTCCTGGGAGAGCCCGATCGCCTCGAAGACCTGCGCGCCGGTGTAGGACGCCACCGTGGAGATGCCCATCTTCGACATCACCTTGAGGACGCCCTTACCGAGGCCCTTCAGGTAGTCGTAAACGGCCTTCTGCGGGTCGAGCCCGGCCAGCTCGCCGGTCGAGATCATGTCCTCGACCGATTCGAACGCCAGGTACGGGTTGACCGCCGACGCGCCGAACCCCAGCAGCAACGCGACGTGGTGCACCTCGCGGGCGTCACCGGACTCGGCGATCAGGCCGACCTGGGTGCGCGTCCGCTCGCGCACGAGGTGGTGGTGCACGGCCGCGGTGAGCAGCAGCGACGGGATCGGCGCCAGGTCACGCGTCGAGTCGCGATCGGACAGCACGATCAGCCGCGCGCCGTCTTCGATCGCCTCGGAGACGTGCTGGCAGATCTGGTCGAGCCGGGCCTTCATGCCGGCGGCGCCGTCGGCGACCCGGTACAGACCCGAGACGGTGACGGCCTGGAAGCCCGCCTTGTCGCCGTCCTCGTTGATGTGGACGATTTTCGCGAGCTGGTCGTTGTCGATCACCGGGAACGGCAGCGTGATCTGGCGGCACGACGCCGGGCCGGGCTCGAGCAGGTTCTGCTCCGGGCCGATCGAGCCGCTGACCGCGGTCACGATCTCTTCCCGGATCGCGTCCAGCGGAGGGTTCGTGACCTGCGCGAACAGCTGGCTGAAGTAGTCGAACAGCATCCGCGGCCGGCTGCTCAGCACGGCGATCGGGGTGTCGGTGCCCATCGAGCCGAGGCCCTCGCCACCGGTGCGGGCCAGCGGCGTCAGCAGAATCCGCAGCTCTTCCTCGGTGTAGCCGAAGGTTTGCTGACGGCGCTGAACGGACTCGTGGCCGTAGGTGACGTGCTCACGATCGGGGAGGTCGGCGAGGTCCATCAGCCCGGCGTGCAGCCATTCGGTGTACGGCTCGGCCCCGGAGAGCTCGGCCTTGATCTCGTCGTCGGCGACGATGCGACCGGCCTCGGTGTCGACCAGGAACATGCGGCCGGGCTGGAGGCGGCCCTTGGCCACCACGTCGGCCGGGTCGATGTCGAGGACACCGGCCTCGCTGGCCAGCACGACCAGGTCGTCCTTCGTCTTCCACCAGCGCGCCGGACGCAGACCGTTGCGGTCGAGCACCGCGCCGATCACCGAACCGTCGGTGAAACAGACCGCGGCCGGGCCGTCCCAGGCCTCCATCATCGTGGAGTGGAACTGGTAGAACGACCGCCGCGCGGGGTCCATCGCGGTGTTGTTCTCCCAGGCCTCCGGGATCATCATCAGCACCGCGTGCGGCAGTGACCGGCCACCGAGGTGCAGCAGCTCGAGCACCTCGTCGAACGTGGCCGAGTCGCTCGCTCCCGGCGTGCAGATCGGGAAGATCCGCTCGATGTCGCCGCCGAACAGCTCGGTGGTGCCGGGCGAGCGCAGCAGCGCCTCGCGGGCCCGCATCCAGTTGCGGTTGCCCCGCACCGTGTTGATCTCGCCGTTGTGGGCGATGAAACGGTACGGGTGGGCCAGCGGCCAGGACGGGAACGTGTTCGTGGAGAAGCGGCTGTGAACCAGCGCGATCGCGCTCTCGACCCGCGGGTCCAGCAGATCGGGGAAGAACAACGGCAGCTGGCTCGTCGTCAGCATGCCCTTGTAGACCAGCGTCCGCGACGACAGCGAGGTGAAGTAGACCTCGACACCGGCGGCGCGGGAGGCGTGCTCGACCCGCTTGCGGATGACGAACGCGACGCGCTCCAGGTCGAGCCCTGTTCGGGCTTCTTCATCGACCACGCTGTCGGTGAAGAAGAACTGTGCGACGTGCGGCTCGACCCGGCGGGCCATCTGCCCGATGTCGGCGCCGTCGTTGTCGGTGGGAACCGTGCGCCAGCCCAGCGGCTCGACGCCTTCTTCCACGGCCAGACGCTCGACCAGCTCCATCGCGCGGGCCCGGTCGGCGGCGTCGGCGGGAAGGAACGCGTTGCCGACCACGTACGCGCCGGCCTCGGGCAGCGGGAAGCCGGCGACTTCCCGGAGGAACGCGTCAGGTACCTGCAACATCAGTCCGGCGCCGTCACCCGAGTTCGCCTCGGCGCCGGCGGCACCGCGGTGGTCGAGGTTGGCCAGCGCGGTGATTCCCTGCTCGACGATGCGGTGCGATCGACGGCCCCGGGCGTCCACCACGAACGCGACGCCACAAGCGTCGTGTTCGTTCGCGGGGTCGTACAGGCCCTGAGCCGGGGGGAGCGCGGAGAAGGTCACGCGCGGGCTCCTTCCGTCGTCGGCCTCGCTGAACGGCTGGATGCGCGATCAGCGGGGCGAAGGTCGTTGCGGGACGACGTCGGCCCAAGTTTCCTAGAGGTTACACATCTGGCGACCCGCCGGTAACATGCGAAGAAGTGAACAAGGTCACCGGCACGGCGTTGACACCGTCCGGGACCTGCTCAAATCCATCGGCGTCGGTCGGTCCGGAGCGTTCACGGGGCCTGCGGCCGTCCCGCACGGCCACTCGCCCGTCCGCTCGTAGTGCGGACCTCTGCTAAAGAGTCTTCCCTCCCGAACGAGAACCACTTTCCGGTTCGACTGGGCGCCCTCGGGCCGGGCCCGCCCCAGGGCCGATCCTTCTACTATGCCCGACGACGGGCGAATTGACACCGATCCAGTTTCGGAACCCCGCAGGTCCTGCCCCTACTCGGGCTCAGTCGGCCCGCCGGGGTGCGGAATCCGCACCCTCGGTAGTCGTCTCGTCTGCGGCGGAATCCGCTTCGTCCGCGGACGTCGGGCCGGGCTCGGCGTCGTCGTCGTCCTCGTCGACGTGGCTGTGGCGGACGTCGGTCGCGCCGGTCGTCTGGGTAGCGACGGGGGCGGTCGCGCCGTCGCGGAGAACCTCGACCCGCCCGTCTTCGGTGACCGCGAGCCGCTCGGTGATGCCCCGGTGGGTGAGGAACCAGATCAAGGCCCCGATGAAGCAGACCAACGACGTCCACTCGTTCAGGCGCAGGCCGAGGAAGTGGTGGGCCTCGTCGATGCGCAGGTGCTCGATCCAGGCCCGGCCGACCGTGTAGGCCATCACGTAGAGCGCGAAGATGCGGCCGGCGCCGAGTTTCCATTTCCGTTCGGCGGCCAGCAGGAAGAGGGCGACGACCACGCACCAGATCGACTCGTAGAGGAACGTCGGGTGGTAGGTGCCCGGTAGTTCGCCCATCGACCGGCCGTCCGCGCCCATCGCGTGCACTTTGAGGCCCCACGGCAGCGAGGTCTCGCTGCCGTAGAGCTCGTTGTTGAACCAGTTGCCCCAGCGTCCGATCGCCTGGGCCAGCACGATGCCGGGCGCCACGATGTCGCCGAGAACCGCGAGCGGCAGACCCGAACGGCGGGCGCCGATCCAGGCGCCGACCGCGCCACCGGCGATCGAGCCCCAGATGCCGAGGCCGCCCTCCCAGATCTTGAACGCGTCCAGCGGCTGGCCACCGGCACCGAAGTAGTGATCGGGCGACGTGATGACGTGATAGATCCGCGCCCCGACGATGCCGAACGGCACCGCCCAGACCGCGATGTCGACGATCAGCCCGGGCGGGCCGCCGCGGGCACGCAGGCGCCGGTCGGACAACCAGACCGCCACGAGGACGCCGGCCAGGATGCAGAGCGCGTAGGCACGCAGTGGCAAGGGGCCGAGGTGCCAGACGCTCGTCGTCGGGCTCGGGAGCGAGGCGAGGGTCTCTCCGGTCGTCACGCGGCCCACGCTAGACCGTCAGCGCCGCACCAGACGGATCAGGGCGGCAACACCACGCCAAGTGGCGACCAACAATCCACCGAACAGCGCACCGGCGACGTTCAGGATCACGTCGTCGATGTCGAACATGCGCCCGGCGAGGTGGGTGAGCTGCACGAGTTCGACGACCGCGGACGCCGCGGCCGCGGCGAGAACCGCGGTGACGATGGAGAGGCGCGGGAACGACAGCGGCACCAGGATCCCGAACGGGACGAACAGCAGCGCGTTGCCGACGATCTGGGCCAGCGAGCGCAGCGAGCCGTCCGCGAGCGAGCGGTTGATCTCGGCGAACGGGGTGAAGTTGTCGCTGGCACCGGCACCGGCGGCCGCCTCGGGGTCGCCCGGGCCGAGCGTGACGGCGGCCATGACCGCGAGGTAGACCAGCAGGAGCAGGATCCAGCCGAATCGCAGGAACGGGCGCCGGGGGGCCTTGTCGGCTTCCGACTTGGCCGGCTTCACTGGCCCGGCTGCCTTCGCGGGCTTGGCCGCCTTCGCGGGCTCGGCTGCCTTCGCGGGCTTGGCCGGTCGGGTTTTCCGAGCCGGGAGCACCCGGGTGCGGAGGCGATCCATGGCCTTGGGCGCTGTGGTCTCAACGTTCGCGGTCACGACAGTTCAGTCCCCTCAGGACCGCGTTTTCACACGCGGATTTTCGTCGCGCGAGCCCTGCCCGCTTTGGCGGTGTGACGCCGACGCCTCCGCACCGACACGAACGGCCCGCCTCACGGCGGGCCGTTCGCGAAATCGGCGTGCGCGATCAGCGCCGACGCACGCCCTGGGCCAGTTGCGCTCCGAGGTCGGCGACCGCGCGGACGCCCGACGCGCGATCCGGCGCGTCCAGCAGGCAGCGCACCAGTGCGGAGCCGACGATCACCGCGTCGGCGTAGCCCGCCACCTCGGCGGCCTGGGCTCCGGTCGAGACGCCGAGACCGATCCCGATCGGCAGGTCGGTCGCCGCCCGCACCCGCTCCACCAGCGCCGGAGCCGCGGCACTGGTCGACTCCCGCGCCCCGGTCACACCCATCACCGCGGTCGCGTACACGAACCCGCGGCACGCCGCGACGGTGGACGCGATCCGCGCCGTGGTCGACGACGGCGCGACCAGGAACACCCGGTCGAGCCCGTGCTCGTCACTCGCGGCGAGCCAGTCACCGGCCTCGTCGGGGATCAGGTCGGGCGTGATCAGCCCCGCTCCCCCGGCACCGGCGAGATCGGCCGCGAAGCGCGACACCCCGTACCGGTCGACCGGGTTCCAGTACGTCATCACCAGCGCGGGCGCCCCGGCGGACGTCACCGCCTCGACGGCTTTGAACACGTCCTTCACCCGGACGCCACCGCGCAGCGCCTGCTCGGCCGCGGCCTGGATCGTCGGGCCGTCCATCACCGGGTCCGAGTACGGAATCCCGATCTCGAAGACGTCCACCCCGGCGTCCACCAGCGCGCGCATGGCGTCCAACGAGCCCTGGACGTCGGGGAACCCGACCGGCAGGTAGCCGACCAGCACGCCGCGGCCGTCGGCCTTGGCCTTCGCGAAGACCTCTGCAACACCCATCTCAGCGGCCCTCGCTCGCCTCGAGGTCGCGTTCGTCGAGGAGCCCGAACCAGCGACCGGCGGTCGCCACGTCCTTGTCGCCGCGACCGGACAGGTTGACCAGGATCGTCGCGTCCGGGCCGAGGTCTTTCGCGACCCGGAGCGCACCGGCCAGCGCGTGGGCGCTCTCGATCGCCGGAATGATGCCCTCGGTGCGGCAGAGCAGCCGGAACGCGTCCATCGCCTCGGCGTCGGTGACCGGCTCGTAGGTCACCCGCCCCTCGTCGTGCAAGTACGCGTGCTCGGGGCCCACACCCGGGTAGTCGAGGCCGGCCGAGATCGAGTGCGACTCGATCGTCTGGCCGTCTTCGTCCTGCAGCACGTACGAACGGGCCCCGTGCAGGACGCCCGGCGCGCCGCCGGTGATGGCCGCGGCGTGCAGCCCGGTCGTGATGCCGTCACCGCCGGCCTCGAAACCGAACAGCTTCACGTCGGTGTCGTCCAGGAACGCATGGAAAATGCCGATGGCGTTGGAGCCGCCGCCGACGCACGCCGCGACGGCGGTGGGGAGCGCTCCGGTCAGCACCAGCGTCTGCTCCCGGGCCTCCTCGCCGATGATCTTCTGGAAGTCGCGGACGATCATCGGGAACGGGTGCGGCCCGCCGACCGAACCGATCAGGTAGTGGGTCGTGTCGACGTTCGTGACCCAGTCGCGGAACGCTTCGTTCATCGCGTCCTTGAGCGTCCGGCTGCCCGACTTGACCGGGACGACCGTCGAACCGAGAAGCTCCATCCGGGCGACGTTGAGCGCCTGGCGCTCGGTGTCGACCTCACCCATGTAGACGGTGCACTCGAGGCCGAACAGCGCCGCCGCGGTGGCCGAGGCGACGCCGTGCTGGCCGGCGCCGGTTTCAGCGATGATGCGTTGCTTGCCCATCCGGCGGGTGAGCAACGCCTGGCCGAGCACGTTGTTGACCTTGTGGGCGCCGGTGTGGTTCAGGTCTTCGCGCTTGAGCAGGACGCGGGCGCCGGCCTTCTCGGAGAACCGGGTCGCGTCGTAGAGCCGGCTCGGGCGTCCGGCGTAGTCGTCGAGCAGGTTCTTGAGCTCGGAGCGGAAGGCGGGGTCGGACTGGGCCTTGGTGTACTCGGCGTCGAGCTCGTCGAGCGCGGCGATGAGTGCTTCGGGCACGAAGCGACCGCCGAAGCGGCCGAAGTGCCCTGTGCTGTCAGGGACTGCGGTCATGGTCTTTCCTTAGGAAGTAATGGGCAACGGCTCAGCCGCTGCGCCATCGTCTCCCGTCGGGACGAGCCCTGTCGTCCCCGGTGCGGTAGGTCGTGGCCATGCTCTTAGCGGGGGCTTCGCGGGGTCGCCGGGTGGGAACCGGCGGTCACCAGGTCGGCCACGGCCTGGCGCGGGCTGCGGTCGGTGACCAGGCCCTCGCCGACGAGCACCGCGTCGGCACCGGCCGCCGCGTACGAGATCAGGTCGTGCGGGCCGCGGACACCGGACTCGGCGATCTTGACGACCTGCGACGGCAGACCGGGCGCGATCCGCTCGAACACCGACCGGTCGACCTCGAGTGTGCGCAGGTCACGGGCGTTGACGCCGATCACGCGGGCGCCGGCTTCCATCGCCCGATCGGCTTCCTGCTCGGTGTGCACCTCGACCAGCGCGGTCATGCCCAGCGACTCGACCCGCTCGAGCAGGCCCATCAGCACGTTCTGCTCGAGCGCCGCGACGATCAGCAGCACCAGGTCGGCGCCGTGAGCGCGGGCCTCGTGCACCTGGTACGTCGAGACGATGAAGTCCTTGCGCAGCACCGGGACCTCGACCGCGGCGCGCACGGCGTCCAGATCGTCGAGCGAGCCGCCGAAGCGGTGCCGCTCGGTCAGGACGCTGATGCAGCGGGCGCCGCCGGCCTCGTAGTCGGTGGCCAGTGCGGCGGGGTCGGGAATGTCGGCGATCGCCCCGCGCGACGGCGAGGCACGCTTCACCTCGGCGATCACCCCGACGCCGGGCGCGCGCAGCGCAGCCCACGCGTCGCGGGCCGGCCGGGCCGCAGCGGCCAGTTCCTTCACCCGATCGAACGGTACGCGGCTCTCGCGGTCAGCAAGGTCGGCTCGTACACCGACCAGAATCTCGTCCAGCGCGCTCGTCATGCGGCTCCATCCCGTGGTGCCATGGCGGAATCGTAACGAGAGTGCCAGACCGGAATGATCCGGGGTGACTCCGGGTGCCCCTTGGACGTCGCACCGCCGCACAAATCCCCCGTTTAGGGGTCTCCCGGCGCACCGAAGCCCGGATCTAGCCCCCGGCCGAACCCGGTGGCTCGGATCCCGTCAGCGGGTCGGGTCGTCTCCCCGGTCGAGGGCGTCCCAGAGGGCTGCGGGGGGCGCGTCGGGGCCGGCCGCGGCGTGAGCCCTGGCCCGGGCCGCAGGAGCGTCGTAGCGGGCCCCCATCGCGGCCCACCGGCGTCCCCGGGCCAGCGAGACCAGCCCGGACGCCAGGATCAGCGCGCCGCCGACGACGCAGAGCACGGGCCAGACGAACGTCGAGTCGTGGTCGGCCAGACCGCGCAGCCCACCGGCCGCGGTGCCGACGCCCGCCACGGCCAGCAGCGTCGCTACCGCCAGCCGGGAGCGTCCGCGGGTCGCGAGCAGTGCGAGGCCACCGGCGATGCCGACGACCGCCGCCGCGGAGGCCCAGGGCACCAGGTCGCGCCCGGTCGTGTGCACGACGTGCGGCGGCAGCGGCGCGACCCGTTCGACGGTCTCGGAAACCCACACCCGCCCGGTCGCGAGCCAGCCCGCGGCCCCGCCCAGCACCGCGGCCGCCACCGCGACGGCCAGCCCCCGCCGACCCGGCCGGGTTCCCTCGGCCCGGGTTCCCTCGGCCCGGCCCGGAGCGTCCACGCCCTCGGGAGGCTCGGGATCGCTCATCGTGCGGCCCTCAGCGTCTCGGCGGTCGCGATCGCCGACAGCACGGCCGCGGCCTTGTTCTGCGACTCCCGCTCCTCCGCCAGCGGATCGGAATCCGCCACCACACCGCCCCCGGCCTGCACGTACGCGGTCCCGTCGCGCATCAGCGCGGTCCGGATCGCGATCGCCATGTCGAGGTTGCCCGCGAAGTCGAGATACCCCACCGTCCCGCCGTACAGCCCTCGCCGGGTCGGCTCGAGCGAGTCGATGATCTCCATCGCCCGCACCTTCGGCGCCCCGGTCAGCGTCCCGGCCGGGAACGTCGCGGTCAGCACGTCGAACGCCGACCGTCCGGCGGTGATCTCCCCGACCACGGTCGACACGATGTGCATCACGTGCGAGTACCGTTCGATCTCCATGAAGTCGACCACGTCGACCGTGCCCGGCCGGCACACCCGCCCGAGGTCGTTGCGCCCGAGGTCGACGAGCATCACGTGCTCGGCCCGCTCCTTCGGGTCGGCGATCAGCTCGGCCGCGAGCCGCGCGTCCTCCTCCGGCGTCCCGCCCCGCCAGCGCGTCCCGGCGATCGGGTGCAGCAGCGCCCGCCCGTCGGTGACCTTGACGTGCGCCTCCGGCGACGACCCGACGATGTCGAACCCGTCGAACCGCAGCAGGTACATGTACGGGCTCGGATTCGTCGTCCGCAGCACCCGGTAGACGTCCAGGGGGTCGGCGTCGGTCGACACCTCGAACCGCTGGCTCGGCACGATCTGGAAGCACTCACCGGCCCGGATCGCCTCCTTCGCGATCTCCACGGCCTTGGGGAACTCCCCGGCGGGCGTCCGGCTGCGGAAGCTGCCCGGCCCCTGCCGCGTCATCGTCGACACGCCCGGCGGCGTCGGCCGCGACAGCGCCGTGGTCATCGACTCCAACCGGCCCACGGCCCGGAAGTAGGCCTCGGACGCGAGATCGGCCGAGGCACCCGACGGCACGATCGCGTTCGCGATCAACAGCAGCGACCCGTCGCTGTGATCGAGCACCGCGAGGTCGGTCGCGAGCATCATGCCGAGCTCCGGCACCTCGAGGTCGTCGATCCCGTTGCTCGGCAGCTTCTCGATCCGGCGGACGATGTCGTAGGCCAGGTACCCGACCAGGCCGCCGGTCAGCGTCGGCAGCCCGGGCAGTACCGGTGACGCCAGCGCCTCGACCACCTCACCGAGCACCGTCAGCGGGTCGCCGGACACCGGCAGGCCCGCGGGTGGGTCTCCGAGCCAGTACGCGGCCCCGTCCCGGCTGGTCAGCGTGGCCACGCTGCGCACCCCGACGAACGAGTAGCGCGACCAGACGCCGCCGTGTTCGGCGGACTCGAGCAGGAACGTGCCCGGGCCGCCGGCCAGCTTGCGGTAGAGCCCGACCGGCGTCTCGCCGTCGGCCAGCAGGCGTCGGGTCACCGGCACGACCCGCCGGTCACGGACCAGGCCGAGGAATTCGTCGCGGGTGGGGCTCAGCGTTCCGGTAGTCACGGATCCCATTGTGGCGGACGTGCCAGATTCGGGAAGTGGGGTACGTAGGCTCGGACGGCCAGGTAATCCCGAGGGGCGGAAGGGGGTCGGGGTGACCGAGCTCGGTGAAGAGATGTTCGACGGCCTCCTGCACGACTCGCACCTCTGTCACCCCGAGGATCTGGTCGATCTCGTCACGAAGCACGCCGCTCCGGTCGGTCTGCACGATCCCGCGCTGTACCTGGCCGATCTGCAGCAGGTGTCGCTGGTCCGGGTCCCGCGCGGACGGCAGCACCCGCCGATCGAGCCGGTCGAGCGCCACCCGGTCGACACCACCGCGATCGGCCGGGTCTACCGCCACAACCAGGTACGCAACGTGCCGATCGACGGCGGGCGCTTCCACATCTGGATCCCGCTCCTCGAGGGCGTCGAAAGGATCGGCGTGTTGCGGCTCACCGTCGACGGCACCCCGCAAGGCCTGATCGACCCGGTGATCGCGCGCCGGGCCCGGCGGCTGGCGTCCCTCGTCGCGCTGCTCGTCGTCACGAAGAAGGCCTACAGCGACACGCTCGTCGAGCTGACCCGCCGCAGTGACCTGAGCCTGTCGGCGGAGATGCAGTGGGGGCTGCTGCCCCCGCTGACGTTCTCCACCGAGCGCATCGTGGTCGCGGGCGCGCTGGAGCCGGCCTATCAGGTCGCCGGCGACACGTTCGACTACGGCGTCGTCGACGACGGCGTCCACGTGGCGTTGTTCGACGCGGCAGGCCACGATCTGACCTCCGCCGTCGTCGTCGGCCTGGCCGCCGCCGCCTATCGGCGGGGACGCCGGGCCGGGCTGGACCTGCTCGAGCTCGGCGACGAGATCGACGCCACGCTCGCCAACCGCTTCGGGCCACCCGACCTGGTGACCGGTGTCCTGGCCCATTTCGACGCGGCGGCCGGAAAGCTCCAATGGGTGCTCCGCGGCCATCCGCCGCCCGTCGTGTTCCGGGACGGCAAATGGATCAAGACGCTCGAGCTGAAACCCGGGCTGCCGATGGGGATCGGCCTGCGGCGCCCGACCGAGTTGGGCACGGTGCAGCTCGAGCCGGGTGACCGGCTGATCTTCTACACCGACGGCGTCACCGAGGCGCGTGACGAGCAGGGCGAGGAGTTCGGGCTGGAGCGGCTGGTCGACTTCGTCATCCGGGCGGACGCCGACCGCCTACCGGCGCCGGAGACCCTGCGCCGGTTGATCCGGTCGATCCTCGATCACCAGCACGGCCACCTCCAGGACGACGCGACCGTGCTCCTGATCGAGTGGCTTCGCTAGCCACGTGCCCGGCGCACGGGGGCACCGGGCGCCTCAGTCGACGGCCGGGGCCAGCAGCACGTTCGCTTCGAAGCAGGTGCGGTCGCCGGTGTGGCAGGCCGCACCCTCCTGGTCGACGGTGACGAGCAGCGTGTCGCCGTCGCAGTCGAGCGCGACCGACCGGACCCACTGCCGGTGCCCGGACGTCTCGCCCTTGACCCAGTACTCCTGCCGGCTGCGCGACCAGTAGGTGGCGCGGCCGGTGGTGAGAGTCCGGTGCAGTGCCTCGTCGTCCATCCAGCCGACCATCAGCACCTCACCGGTGCCCTCCTGCTGGACGACGGCGGCGACGAGGCCGCGGTCGTCACGTTTGAGCTGAGCGGCGATCGAGGGATCCAACACGCCCCCAGTCTGTCAGGCCGATTTCCCCAACGCCCGCTCGTAGGACTCGATCTTGCCGTCGATGACGGCCAGGTCAGCGGTGAGCTCGGCCATCCGCGCCACCACCGCGGTGCGGTGACGCCGGAGCAGTTCGACCCGCTCGGCCTCGCCCCGGCCCGAACGCACCAGGTCGGCGTAGCGGCGCATTCCGGCGATCGGCAGGCCGGTCGCGCGCAGCCGGGTGAGCATCACCAGCCACCCGACCTGGCTCTCGGTGTACCGGCGGTGCCCGGACGGATCCCGCTCGACGTCCCAGATCAGGCCGATCCGCTCGTAATACCGCAGCGTGTGTCCGGTCAGCCCGGTTTTGTCAGCCGCTTCCTGCACGGTCGTCATGACTCCAGCCTAGGTCAGCCTTGCGCCGATGGCCTTAATTCCTCTACCGTTGAATTCAACAGACGATGACTTCAAGGAGGAACGCCATGGATGCCGCCATCGCGGTCGACGAACTGGTCGTTGATCGCGGTAAGCGCCGAGTACTGCGCGGCGTGAGCTTTTCCGCACCGGCCGGTGCGGTGGTCGGCCTGCTGGGGCCGAGCGGATGCGGCAAGACGACGCTGATGCGCTGCCTGGTCGGCGTCCAGAAAGTTCGGTCCGGCACGGTCAGCGTCCTCGGCGCGCCGGCCGGGTCCGCTCCCCTGCGCTCCCGGGTCGGCTACGTCACGCAGGCGCCGTCGGTCTACGCCGACCTGACCGTCCGGGAGAACGCGCGCTACTTCGCGACGATCCTCGGCGTCGATCCGGCGAAGGCCGACCAGGCGGTGCACGACGTCGGTCTCGACGATCACGCCACCCAGCTCGTCGGCGCGCTCTCCGGCGGCCAGCACACCCGGGCCTCGCTCGCGTGCGCGCTGGTCGGCGGCCCCGACGTCCTGGTGCTCGACGAGCCCACCGTCGGCCTCGACCCGGTGCTCCGGGCCGACCTCTGGCTGCGGTTCCACGAGCTCGCCGCGGGCGGCACGACGCTGATCGTGTCCAGCCACGTGATGGACGAGGCCGGTCGCTGCGACCGGCTGCTGCTGATGCGCGACGGCCACTTCATCGCCGACGACACCCCGGCCGCGCTGCGGGCCGCCACCGGTACCGACGACCTCGAAGAAGCATTCCTGCGGCTGATCCGCGCCGAGTCGATGGAGGTGGCCTGAGATGTCGGCCCGAATCACGGCCGCCACGGCCAGGCGGGTGCTGACGCAGCTCCTCCGCGACCGCCGGACGGTCGCGCTGCTGCTGATCGTCCCGAGCGTCCTGATGGTGCTGCTCCGGTACGTGTTCAACAGCGAGCAGCTGTTCGACCGGCTCGCGCCGGCGTTGCTCGGCGTCTTCCCGTTCATCGTGATGTTCCTGGTCACGAGCGTCGCGATGCTCCGCGAGCGAACCAGCGGGACGCTGGAGCGCCTGCTCACGACCCCGCTCGGCAAACTCGACCTGCTGCTCGGGTACGGCATCGCGTTCGCGCTGGCCGCCGCCGTGCAGGCCGTGATCGCCTGCGCGACCGCGTACTGGCTGCTCGACCTGAACACGAGCGGCCCGGCCTGGCTGGTCGTCGTCATCGCGGTCGCGGACGCCACGCTGGGCATGGCGCTCGGGCTCTGGGTGAGCGCGTTCGCCCGTACCGAGTTCCAGGCCGTGCAGTTCATGCCGGCGTTCGTGCTGCCGCAACTGTTGCTCTGCGGGCTGTTCACCCCGCGCGAGGCGATGGCCGGCTGGCTGGAATGGATCAGTAACGTGCTACCGATGAGCTACGCGGTCGACGCGCTCAACGAGGTGACGGCGCACGCGGATGTCACCGGCATCCTCGTACGCGACCTGGCGATCGTCGGCGGCGCCGCGGTCGCAGCGCTCGGCCTGGCGGCCGCGACCCTGCGCCGCCGCACTGAGTAAGGGGCTACATGGCACGAACCGGACGACGGCCGGGCGGCGGATCGGGGACGCAGGACGCGATCCTCGACGCCGCCAGGGCCGCGTTCAGCGAGTCCGGGTACGACGGCGCGACGATCCGGGGCATCGCCGGACAGGCCGGGGTCGATCCGGCGCTGGTCCACCACTATTTCGGCACGAAGGAACAGCTCTTCGTCGCGACGACGGAGCTGCCGTTCGATCCGGCCGTGGTCATTCCCGCGCTGATCGAACCCGGTCTGGACGGTCTCGGCGAGCGGATCGTGCGGATGCTGTTGTCGGTCTGGGACACCGCCGGGCCGTACAACCCGTTCATCGCGTTGCTGCGCAGCGCGGTCACCCACGAGAAGGCCGCCGCGATGTTCCGCGAGTACGCGACGCAGGCGATCTTCGGCCGCATCGTCCAAGCCATCGACGCCGACCGGCCGGAGCTGCGGACCGCGATGGTGGCCTCCCAGATGGCCGGTCTGGTGATGACCCGGTACCTGATCAAACTGCCGGCGATGGTCGAGGCCGCGCCGGACGAACTGGTCGCCGGTATCGGTGCCACGGTGCAGCGCTACCTGACCGAGCCGCTCGGCCTGCCGAACGACTAGTCGAGCGTCCGTCCCGACTGGCCGAACGGGGGAACTGGTCACGCTCTAGGTTGGGGGCATGCCGTCGATCGCGCAGTCCGAGCGTGCCGCACTCGCCGACCTGATGACGTCGCTGGGCCCCGAGGCGCCGACGTTGTGCGCCGGATGGACCACCGCCGACCTCGCCGCGCACCTCGTCGTCCGGGAGCGGCGGCCCGACAGCCTGCCGGGCATCCGCCTCACCGCGCTGGCCGGCTACACCGATCGCGTCCGCCGCGGCGCGCTCACCCGCGGGTACGACACGCTGATCCGCGAGCTGCGGTCCGGCCCTCCGCTGCTGAGCCCGTTCGGGCTTCCCGGCGTCGACGGGCTCGCGAACTCGACGGAGATGTTCGTCCACCACGAGGACGTCCGCCGGGCCCAGGACGGCTGGGAACCGCGTGCGTTGCCGGACGACACCCAGAACGCACTCTGGCGGACGCTCGGCAGCGCCCGGCTGTTCCTGCGCTCCGTGCCCTCCGGCGTGACGCTCGTGTCGCCCGGATACGGCGAGCGGTTGTCGAAGAAGGGTGAGCCGATGCTGCGGCTGATCGGCGAACCGGCCGAGCTCGTGCTGTTCTGCATGGGCAGGCAGGAGCACGCGCAGGTGGCGATCGAGGGCGACGAGGAATCCGCCGGGCAGCTGCGCTCCACCGATCTCGGTATCTGAGAGTAACGGCTGCTCCACGGCGGGGTGGCGTCCGAGGCTGCCAGGAAACAGCATTCCCGCGAATAGCTGCTGGTAACGTCCGCATCTGAGACCCCAGGAGAGGACCCTCAGATGCACCCCGGTTCGCCATCCCCCTCGGCGCCGCCCGCTGCCTCCACCGGGGACGACCCGGCCGGGCAGTCGGCCGAGGAGGTCGTCGACAATCTCTGGGCGGCCCTCCAGCGGAGCAAAGGACAGGAGCCTCGAGTGCAGTCAGACGTCGACACGAGCGACCGGCCCGGCGACGGCGCCCGCACCACGCCGCCGGCCACACCGGCTACGCGTGCGCCCGGCGCCCCCGGAAGTACGACGCCGGCCGGAACCGGCCCGTCGTCCACCCCCGGTGGCTCGTCGAGCAGCACGTCGGGCACCACCCCGCCGGCCGGAGGGACGAACCCCACGTTCGGTACCCCGTCGGGGTCGAGCTCGCCCACGCCCAACGGGACCCCCACTACCCCGCCCGCCGCCGGAACGGACGGCGGTACGGCCGGCCTCGTCCCGGCCTCCCGGCCGTCGGCCGGTGGAGGGCGGTCCGGTCTGAACGACGGTGCCGCGGCGGCCCGTCCCGACGTCCAGGCTTTGTTGGACGCCGAGTACGCGGCCACCGTGCGCGAGCGCTGGTTCGGCGTGCAGTCGGCCTTCGTCGACGACCCGGAGAGCGCGGTGCGAGAGGCCAGCGTCGTGCTGGAAGACTCGATCGCGGCGATCGGCCGGGGGCTGGAGAAGCTCCGCCGCTCGGTGACGGATGCCGCCGAAGCCGCCGACGGCACCGAAGACCTGCGCGTGGCGCTCCTGCGGCACCGCGAAGTGATAGGGCGTCTGCTCCAGCTCTGATTCGGCGCTCGACGTCGGACCAACGGCGACCCGCCCTCGGCGGGTCGCCGTTGTGCGTTGCTAGCGGACAGCGGCGCCGGACGCGCGCAGGGTGTCTTTGACCTGGCCGATCGTGAGTTCGCCGAAGTGGAAGACGCTGGCGGCGAGCACGGCGTCGGCACCGGCGGCGATCGCGGGCGGGAAGTGCTCGAGCGCTCCCGCGCCGCCGCTCGCGATCACCGGGACGTCGACGACCTTCCGTACCGCGGTGATCAGCGGCAGGTCGTAGCCGTCCTTCGTGCCGTCACCGTCCATCGAGTTGAGCAGGATCTCGCCCACCCCGAACTCCTGCCCCCGCTCGGCCCACTCGACCGCGTCGATTCCGGTGCCCCGGCGTCCGCCGTGCGTCGTGACCTCGAACCCGCTCGGCGTCGGGGGGCCGTCGACCACTCGCCGGGCGTCCACCGAAAGCACGACGCATTGGGAACCGAACCGTTCGGCCGCCTCCCGCAGAAGCTCCGGCCGCGCGATCGCGGCCGTGTTGATGCCGACCTTGTCGGCACCGGCCCGCAGCAGCGCGTCGACATCAGCCGTCGTCCGGACACCCCCGCCGACGGTCAGCGGGATGAACACGGTCTCGGCTGTCCGGCGCACGACGTCGAACGTGGTCTCGCGGCCGGACGAGGACGCGGTGATGTCGAGGAACGTGAGCTCGTCGGCACCCGCCGCGTCGTAGGCGCGGGCGAGTTCGACCGGGTCACCGGCGTCGCGGAGGCGGGTGAAGTTGACGCCTTTCACGACCCGGCCGTTGTCGACGTCGAGGCACGGGATGACCCGGACCGCGACGGTCACTCCGCCACCGCCGCGAGGGCTTCGGGCAGCGTGAACGCTCCGGCGTAGAGCGCCTTGCCGACGATCGCGCCCTCGACGCCCTGCGGGACCAGCGTCGCGAGCTCGCGCAGGTCGTCCAGCGTGGACACTCCGCCGGACGCGATCACCGGACGGTCGGTCGCCGCACACACCGACTTCAGCAGCTCGACGTTCGGGCCGGTCAGCGTGCCGTCACGGCGCACGTCGGTGACGACGTACCGGGCGCAGCCCTCGGAGTCCAGCCGGGAGAGCACCTCGAACAGCTCGCCGCCGTCCTTGGTCCAGCCGCGCGCGGACAACGTCGTGCCCCGGACGTCGAGGCCGACCGCGATCCGGTCGCCGTGCTCGGCGATGGCCTTGGCGCACCACTCCGGGTCTTCGAGGGCGGCGGTGCCGATGTTCACGCGCCGGCAGCCGGTCGCGAGTGCGGCGCGCAGCGAGGCGTCGTCGCGGATACCGCCGGAGAGCTCGACCTGGACGTCGAGAGCACCCACCACCTGGGCGAGCTGGGCCGCGTTCGACCCCCGGCCGAAGGCGGCGTCGAGGTCGACCAGGTGGATCCACTCGGCGCCGTCGCGCTGCCAGGTGAGCGCGGCCTCCAGCGGGTCGCCGTAGGACGTCTCGCTGCCCGCCTCGCCCTGCACCAGCCGCACCGCCTGGCCGTCGGCGACGTCGACCGCGGGAAGCAGTTCGAGCCTTGTCATCTCAGCGCACACTCCGGGAGTAATCAGTACGAGTCAGAGCCAGCAGGACTGGGGCCAGCAGCAACGCGAGGACGACCGCGCCGATCCGCAGCGCCCAGGAGTCGATCGTGAGGAACACGAACACGAGCACGACGATCAGCCCCATCGCGATCGCGGACAGCTGGGCCCGATCGCGCCGCGTCCGTATCCGCCCGGTCTGGCCGAGGCCGAACCACCGACGGGCGCGCGACGGGGCGCTGCGGGACCGGCCGCCGCGGGAGGGGGCACGGCCCGGGACCAGAGCACGGACCGCGCGCCACGGTGCGGTCAGGATCGCGCGCCGGCGCGCCCGCAGCCGCGCCCGCTCGGCCTCGGCCTCCCGGACAGCGCGGGCGCGCGCCCGCACCCCCTTGGTCATCGCGCGCCCCGGGCGCGGTTCGCGGCCCCGGCCCGACCCGGATCGCCGGCCGGCCGCGCAGCGGCTGCAGCGGGGAGGGTTGCGGTCACGAGATCGCCCGGACCCAGTTCGCGAGCACGGTGGCGCCGGCGTCGCCGGACTTCTCCGGGTGGAACTGGGTCGCGGCGACCGCGCTGCGCTCGATCGCGGCGAGGAACGGCTCGTCGTGCGCCGACGTGGTGAGCACGCCCTCGATACCGGCCGGCGCGGCCGCGTAGGAGTGCACGAAGTAGAACCGCTCCCCCTCGACCCCCTGGAACAGCACCGACCCCGGACCCGCCGACACCGTGTTCCAGCCCATGTGCGGGATCCGCTCCGCGGTCAGCCGGGTGACGCCGCCGGGGAACACCCCGAGCCCGTGCGTACGTACGCCGTGCTCGACGCCGAACTCGAACAGCACCTGCATCCCGACGCAGATCCCGAGCACCGGCCGCTCGTCGGCGACCCGCGCGCGCACGACGTCCTGCGCACCGAGCTTCTCGATGCCGGCCATGCACGCCGCGTACGCCCCGACCCCCGGCACGACCAGCCCGTCGGCGTCGGCGGCGACGGCCAGATCCGGCGTCACGGTCACCTCGGCGCCGGCCCGCACCAGCGCGCGCTCGGCCGACCGCAGGTTGCCCGAGCCGTAGTCGAGAACCACCACCCGGGGGCTCATCCCGACAACCGCCCCTTCGTGGACGGGATGCCGGTCACCCGCGGGTCGAACGCGGTCGCGTCGCGCAGTGCCCGGGCCACGGCCTTGAACTGCGACTCCGCGATGTGGTGCGGGTCGCGCCCGGAGCGGACGAGCACGTGCAGCGCGATCGACGCGTTGTGGGTGAACGCCTCCCAGATGTGCCGCACGAGCGTCGCCGGGAAGGCCGGCCCGATCGTGGCCACCTCCATCACCGACGGTTCTTCGTGCACCAGGTACGGACGCCCGGCCAGATCGACCGCGACCTGCACCAGCGCTTCGTCGAGCGGCACCAGCGCGTCACCGAACCGGCGGATGCCGGCCTTGTCGCCGAGCGCCTGGTTGAACGCCTGGCCCAGCGCGATAGCGGTGTCTTCCACCGTGTGGTGGGCGTCGATGTGCAGGTCGCCGACGGTCTGCACGGTCAGGTCGAACCCGCCGTGCTTGCCGAGCTGGTTGAGCATGTGGTCGTAGAAGCCGACGCCGGTGGATACCTCGACCCGGCCCTGTCCGTCCAAGTCGATCTCGACGAGCACCTTCGACTCGCCGGTGACCCGTTCGATCCGCCCGATGCGGCTCATTGCTGGCCCTTCTCGTCAAGCGCGGCGTCGAGGGCCGCGAGGAAAGCGTCGGTCTCGGCCGGGGTTCCGGCGGTCACCCTCAGGTAGCCCGTCAGTCCGACGTCACGGATCAGGACGCCGTGATCGAGGATTCTCTGCCAGACCGCCCGCTGGTCGCCGAGTCCACCGAACAGCACGAAGTTCGCGTCGCTCGGCACCACCGGGAGGCCCCGGACACCCAGCTCCGCGACGATCCGGTCGCGCTGTTCCTTGATCGCCTCGACGGTCGCGAGCAGCACGCCGGTGTGCGCGAGCGCGGCCCTGGCGGCGGCCTGGGTGAGCGACGACAGGTGGTAAGGCAGCCGCACGAGCTGGATCGCGTCTACCACCGCGGGGTGGGCGGCCAGGTAGCCCAGGCGAGCACCGGCCAGCGCGAACGCCTTGCTCATCGTGCGGGTGACGACCAGGCGGTGGTCGGCGCCCAGACGGGTGAGCGCGCTCGGGGTGCCCGCGCGGGCGAACTCGGCGTAGGCCTCGTCGACGATGACCATCCCGCGTGACTCGGCCAGCACCGCGTCCACGACGTCCAGCCCCAGCGCGGTGCCGGTCGGGTTGTTCGGCGAGCAGAGGAACACCACGTCGGGATCGTGTTTCCGCACGTCGGCGGCGGCGCTTTCGGCGTCGACCGAGAAGTCGTCGTTGCGACGGCCGTCGACCCAGGCGGTACCGGTGCCGAGAGCGAGGATCGGGTGCATCGAGTACGCGGGCGTGAAGCCGAGCGCGGTGCGGCCGGGGCCGCCGAACGCCTGCAGGAGCTCCTGCAGGACCTCGTTGGACCCGTTCGCCGCCCACACGTCGTGGACGGTGAGGCCGTGGCCGAGGTAGCCGGCGAGGTCTTCGCGCAGCGCGGTGGCCTCACGGTCGGGATACCGGTTGAGGCCGGACGCCTCGGCGCGGACGGCCGCCACGATCGCGTCGACGACCGGCCCGGGGACCGGATACGAGTTCTCGTTCGTGTTCAGCGCGACCGGGACGTCGAGCTGCGGGGCGCCGTAGGGCTCCTTGCCGCGCAGTTCGTCGCGGATCGGCAGGTCGGCGAGCCGCACGTCGCGGCCGGGCCGGCGCCCGTCGGGCCCGGGACCGGTCACCGGAACCGGGCCTTGACCGCGGCACCGTGGGCGGGGAGGTCTTCGGCGTCGGCGAGCGTCGTGACGAACGACGCGACGTCGCGCAGTGCGTCTTCGGTGTACTCGATCACGTGGACGCCCTTGAGGAACGTCTGCACCGAGAGCCCGGACGAGTGCCGCGCGCACCCACCGGTCGGCAGCACGTGGTTCGAGCCGGCGCAGTAGTCGCCCAGCGAGACCGGCGACCAGGCCCCGACGAAGATCGCCCCCGCGTTCCGCACCCGCGCGGCCACCTCGCGGGCGCCCGCGGTCTGGATCTCGAGGTGCTCGGCGGCGTACGCGTCGACGACCCGCAGCCCAGCGTCGAGATCGTCGACCAGCACGATGCCGGACTGCGGCCCGGAGAGCGCGGTCTGCACGCGCTCGACGTGCTTGGTGAGCGCGACCTGCCGGACGACCTCCGCCTCCACCGCACCGGCCAGCGCGGTGGACGCGGTGACCAGCACGGACGCGGCGGCCGGGTCGTGCTCGGCCTGGCTGATCAGATCGGCGGCGACGTGCACCGGATCGGCGGTGTCGTCGGCCAGCACCGCGATCTCGGTCGTGCCGGCCTCGGAGTCGATGCCGATCACACCGCGCAGCAGCCGCTTGGCGGCGGTGACGAAGATGTTGCCCGGACCGGTGACCAGGTCGACCGGCTCGACCGGGCCGGCACCGTCACCCGCGTCGGCCAGCCCGTAGGCGAACACCGCGACCGCCTGCGCTCCACCGACCGCGTAGACCTCGTCGACGCCGAGCAGCGCGCACGCGGCCAGGATCGTCGGGTGCGGCAGGCCGCCGAACTCCTTCTGCGGCGGCGACGCGACCGCGAGCGACGGCACCCCGGCCGCCTGCGCGGGGACCACGTTCATCACGACGCTGGACGGGTAGACGGCGAGGCCACCGGGGACGTAGAGCCCGACCCGGCCGACCGGGACGAACCGCTCGGTGACCGTGCCGCCCGGGACCACCCGGGTCGTCACATCGACGCGGCGCTGATCGTCGTGGACCAGCCGGGCGCGGCGGATCGCCTCGGCCAACGCGGCGCGGACGTTCGGGTCGAGACCGGCCTCGGCGGCCGCGATCGCCTCCACCGGCACCCGGACCCCGGTGGATTCGACGCCGTCGAACCGGGCCGTGGCCGCCAGCACCGCGGGCAGACCCTCGGAATGGACGGCCTCCACCACCGGACGGACCTGCGCGAGGGCAGCGTCGACGTCGAGGGCGGCGCGGGGCAGGACGCCCCGCAGTTCGGCCGCTGAGCGGCGCGGGGCACCGGCTGAGCTGCGGAGGTCGATTCGGGTCAGCACGGGTAAGAGTCTACGGAGCGAGCACGAGAGGTTTCTGCCGTGGTTACCGCCCCGGCGGTAGGGCCCGGCCGGTGTGGTAACCGACGCAGCCCTGGCGTTCAGCGCGCAGCGTGGCCGCTCCGCTCCTACGCTGAACCACGTGGCCGAGATCATTCCGCTCTTTCCACTCGGCACCGTCCTGTTTCCGGGAGTGGTGCTGCCGCTCCACATCTTCGAGCCGCGCTACCGCGCGCTGATCCGCGACCTGATGGCCGCGGAGCCTCACGGGAGGCAGTTCGGGGTGCTCGCGATCCGGCAGGGCTGGGAGGTCGGTGAGGACTCGGTGACCGCACTGCACGACGTGGGGTGCACCGCCGAGCTGCGTCAGGTGCATCCCTACCCGGGCGGACGGTTCGACGTCGTCTCGGTGGGGCGTGACCGGTTCCGGTTGATCGAGGTGCTGCCGGGCGAATCCGACGTGCCGTACCTGCGGGGGCGGATCGAGCGCCTGCCCGAACCGGGGCTCGACGAGCGGGCAGAAGAAGAGGCCGAGGTGCTGGCAGCGGGCGTGCGTGAGGTGTTCGCGCGGTGCCGGACGCTGCTGCACGCGACGCTGCGCGCCGGAGAGGCCGCGTCCGAGTCGGCGAAGGCCCCGGCGTTGCCCGCGCTGCCGCTTCCCAGCGACCCGGCGATGCTGTCGTACCTGGTCGGCTCGGCGGCGCCGCTCACGATCGACGACCAGCAGAGCCTGCTGGCGATCGACGACACGGTCAGCCGGCTGCGCAGGCAGCTCCGGTTGCTCAAGCGCGAGGCGACGATGCTCTCGCGGCTGCACGCGGTGCCGGTGCCGCTGGCCGAACTGCGGGTCGACCAGTCTCCGAACTGAAGTAAGTGGCCGGGCCGGGCCGGGCCCGTCGGGGTCACCGGTTCGGCGGGGTCACTGGTCCGGCGGGCGATCTCCCCAGTGGCGGCCGACGTCGCGGTTCAGGCCCGGGTCGACCTTGAGGTCGGGGTAACGGCTCCAGGCCGCCACGACGACGTATCCGAGCACGGCCAGCAGGGGCTCGAGGAACAGCAGACCCTTCGCGTTCAGCTCGACCGGCATCGGGAACTGGCGCCCGGGCGCCGCGTGCTGCAACAGCGAGTCGTACTCGTCGCGGCCCCACCAGGTGCCGGTCTTCCAGCTGACGTATCCCGCTGCCAGGCATCCGAGAGCGAGCCCGAGCAGGACGATCGGCCCCCGGCGGCGCCGGACCAGGTACGCGAGCGGACCGAGCAGCAACCCGGCGGCCAGCGCCAGCCCGCCGTACGTCGCCTGGGCCCCGAACGACGACTCGCCGTAGTACTCGGCCAGGATCGGCCCGTTGGCGGTCATCAGCACCGGGACGTGCGGCCCGATCAGGGCCCAGAGGACGCCGTTGGCGGCGCCGGACGCCGCGACCACGATCGCCAGCAGCACGGCCACGAGCGCGTCCCGCCAGGCCACCGACGCCCGGATGCCGGTCATCATGGCCGCCGGAGACAACCCGGGCGGGTCTTCGGGCTCGTCACCGGCATGGCGGCGGCGCACCGAAACGAGCTCGGACGAGAAACGAGGACCGGCCGCCGGTGGGCCACCGGGTCGCGGCCCGGGCGCCGGTGGCGGCGTGGTCACGCCGTCCGGACTCGGCGATTCATGGCGCACCGCTCAACCATAGTGCTCACTGCCCCCAGCCCTGGACGAGAGCCGCCGACGCGTCCAGCCAGGCGCGCCGGGTCTGCTCGGCGATGCCGGAGAACGAGATCGTGGACCCCGATTCGAGCGCCGGGTCGTACGGGATCACCGCGACCGCGCGGGTGCGGTGCGAGAAGTGATCGACCAGTTCGTCGAGCAGCGGCGACGGGATCGGGCTCGGGCAGGACAGGATCGTCACACCGTCGGCGACCAGGTCGCCGTAGCCGTCTTCCTCGAGGAGATCGAGCATCCAGTCGGCGGTGAACGCCGAATCCTCCCGCGGGAGGGTGGTGATCACCATCCGGTCGGTCTGCTCGATGACCGTCTTCCAGTTCGGGCTCTCGACGTTGTTGCCGGTATCGACGCAAACGATGTCGTACGCCCTGGTCAGCAACGTCATCAGCCGACGGACCGTGTCGGGGTCGAGGTGCCTGGCCACCCGCGGGTCTTCGTCACCGGCCAGTACGTCGAACGACCCGTCGGACGAGTGCCGCAGGTAGTTCTCCAGCACCTCGGTGATGCCGTGGCCCTGGTTGATCGCGGTCTCCACCGCGGTCAGGTCGTGGATCAGGTGCTTGATCGTGCGGGCGTGCCTGGCGGTGCCGGCCCGTAACCCGAGCGTGCCCCGCAGCTCGTTGTCGTCCCAGGCCAGGACTCCGCCACCGCGCACGCTGCCGAGCGTCGCCGCGGCCAGCACGGTCGCGGTGGTCTTGTGGACGCCGCCCTTCGGGTTGACGAACGAGACCGCCTTCGGACGCCCCACGTCGCCCCGGATCACTTCGATCGCCTGCTGCACCGGGACCGTCCCGACGAGCGGGGGCGGCGGTTGCGGCGGGTAGTCGGGGACCAGGGGTCGTTCGTAACCCGTGCGCTGCTGAGGCGGCGACGGGGCCAACGGGGGTGCCAGCGGAGGTGCGAGAGGCGGCGCGAGGGGCCGGGAACCGACGGCGGGACGCGGCCTGCTGCGGGACCGGCCGAGTAACGCGCGCCAGCGTCGGACCGCTTCACCCCGGTCGGCGGGCTCAGTGGGCCCCACCGCCACCTCCCCGAGCTCGACGCCGCTGGGATCAGCCTACGTATCTTCTGCCTCGTTGTGCTCGCCGGTGACGAACTGATCGGTCATCCGACCAGATCGGCCGCGTAGGGGGCGTACGGAAACGCCTTCACGAACGGGAACTCGACGGTGGCGGAGAGGTCGTGCAGCTCACGGGACCCGGACAGCTGCTCGTAGCCGAGCCGCGCGTAGAACCGGTGGGCGTCGGCGAAACGGGTGTCGCTCCACAGCTCGAGCTGCCGGACGCCCAGGCGCACAGCCTCGTCTTCCACCAGCGAGGTGAGCACTTCACCCAGGCCGTGCCTGCGTGCGGACGCGCTCACGTAGAGAGACTTCAGCTCGGCGACGTCGGGCCCGCTGGGCCGGATGCCGATCGAGCCGACGACCGCGCCGTCGAGCTCGGCCACCCACAGCCGCCCGCCGTGGGTGGCGTAGTAGGTGGCCGGGGCGCGCAGCCACGGCTCTCCACCGTCGACGTCGAGCACGCAACCCGGGTACTCGGCCCAGGCCGCACCGATCAGGGCGATCAGAGCGGCCGAGTCGGAATCGGCCACCTCACGGATCACCGGCAGCGCCTTGCGCATCTCGACGTGCCGGATGCCCGCCTCGTCGAACTCGTCACCGCGCACGCGGTAGCCGGCCTTCGCGTAGAACTCGCGCGCGTGCAGCTGGGCGTGGAGCACGATCTCGGGATTGCCCCGCCGGATCGCGGCCCGCTCGAGGCCGCGCAGCACCGCCCGGCCCACCCCGCGGCCGCGCAGATCGGGCCGCACCGCCATCCGCCCGACCCGGCCGGGCGCAGGCGGCTCACCGAGCAGGCGGCCCGTGCCCGCCAGCCGCGGGGCCACCCCGACCGCCGCGTCGGGCTGCGCTTCCCAGGCGCCGACGTGCACGGCGACACCGTCGAACTCGTCCCGCTCGAGATCGGCCGGAACGTTCTGCCCGACGACGAACACGTCGTGACGGAGCGCGAACACGGCCGGCATCTCCGCCGGCGTCGACTCCGTGACCCAGAGTGAGCCCGAGCCAGACTTCATATGCATTGCCGAGGCCCTTCGCACGTATCGGAACAGCACTTCACGTCACCGCCGGTTTCACCCGGCCGCGGACCGAGACGGCGTCGCACTCGGACCGGCAGCAGTATCCGACGGCGGACCGACAGTTCCGGATTGCTCCGGCCGCAGCGGCACGAACGTCGCCCGATCCAGCCTGGTCACCTCCGGCGCCGGGTCCACGACCCGGATGCCCGCCCGCTGCGCGAGCTCCCGCAGCTGCTCCGGCGTCGCCCGGATCACCGCGCCGTAGACGCACGCGCACAGGCTCCGGTAGGCGGCGGCCTCCCGCCGTTCGACCGCGGCGTCGGCCGCGTACACCTGCTTCAGCTCGTCCGTTCCGGCGGACGCCGCGGAACTCGCCGCCGTCGCCGCCGCCTGCTCCTTCGCGGTCGCCGTGCGCCGCATGCCGGTCGCGACGTCCACCGCGAGCCGGTCGACGACGAGCGTCACCAATTGCGTCTGGACGTCCGGCAGCGGCACCCGTGCGATCACCCGGGTCACCGACGTCGTGGCGAACAACGCGTCGAGTGCGGCCGGGCGCTGGTAGGCGGTGAGCGAGACCAGCGCCCACACCGGCCGGCCGGCGGGCGCGGCGTCCAGCTCCCGGGACGCGGCCGCGCGGTAGGCGTCCGCCTGCTGTCCCTCGGCCGGGCCGACGCGGGGGACGTCGGACACCGTGTCGTCCACCGGGGTGGACCGGGTCCCGGCCCGGTAGGCGACGACGACCAGCCCGACGGCCAGCAGCACCGTCACCAGCGCCGTCCAGGAGCGGGACAGCCGCCGCGCGCCGCGCGCGAGCCGGCGGAGGGCCGGCCTCACGACTCGGCGCGGACGCGGTCCAACGCGGACTGCAGGTCGGCGGGGTATTCGCTGGTGAACTCGACCCACTCGCCGGTGGAGGGGTGCTCGAAGCCCAGCCGCATCGCGTGCAGCCACTGCCGGGTGAGGCCCAGCCGGGCGGCGAGCGTCGGGTCGGCTCCGTAGGTGAGGTCTCCGACACAGGGGTGCCGCAGCGCGGAGAAGTGCACCCGGATCTGGTGCGTCCGGCCGGTCTCCAGCGTGACCTCGAGCAGCGACGCGGCCCGGAACGCCTCCAGCGTGTCGTAATGCGTGACGCTGGGCTTCCCTCCGGCCACGACCGCGAACCGCCAGTCGGACGACGGATGCCGGTCGATCGGGGCGTCGATCGTGCCGCGGCTCGGATCGGGGTGGCCCTGGACCAGCGCGTGGTAGATCTTGCTGACCTCGCGCTCCTTGAACGCCCGCTTGAGCAGCGTGTAGGCCCGCTCGCTGGTGGCCAGCACCATCAGGCCGGTCGTCCCGGCGTCGAGGCGGTGCACGATGCCCTGCCGCTCGGCCGCGCCGGACGTCGAGACCCGGTAACCCATCGCGGCCACCCCCCCGACCACGGTCGGGCCGGTCCAGCCGGGGCTGGGGTGGGCCGCGACACCGACCGGCTTGTCGACGACGACGATGTCGTCGTCGGCGTAGACGACCCGCAGGCCGGGGACCGGCTCGGGGTTCGCGGACGGCGGGGCCGGTGGCGCGGGCAGCGTGACGTCCAGCCAGGAGCCGGCCGACACCCGGTCGGACTTTCCGGCCGGTGCGCCGTCCAGGTAGGCGTCACCGGCCTCGATCACGCCGGCGGCCGCGGTACGGGAGAGACCGAACAACCGGGCGAGTGCGGCGTCGAGCCGCATTCCTTCCAGCCCGTCGGGGACGGGGAGTGAACGGTGCTCACCGCGGACGCCGACCGTCGCCGCTCCGTCGGGGACGGGCGGCTCGGTGTCAGTCATCCTTCGATTTCGCACTCCCCGATTTTGTCACCCTCGTGCCGTCGATCCGGCGCCCGGTGAGTTCCATGAACACCAGGATCGCGACGCCGACGCAGAGCGCGGAGTCGGCCAGGTTGAAAATCGGCCACGGCGGGTCGAACGGGTCGACGATCGCCAGGAAGTCGACCACCCCTCCGCCCTCGCGGAACAGCCGGTCGATGACGTTGCCGAACGCACCGCCGAGCACCAGGCCGAGCGCCACGGCCCAGCCGCTGGAGGCGAGTTTCCGCGCGAACCGGATGATCACGATGATCACGCCGAGCGCGACGCCGGTGAGTACCCAGGTGTAGCTCTCACCCATCGAGAACGCGGCGCCCGTGTTCCGGGTGTGGACGAAGTACAGGACGTTCGGGATCACTTCGATCGGGGGGTGATCGGTGTTCTCGAGTTTCCCGACGACGGCCAGCTTGCTGGCGATGTCGGCGGCGAGGGTGAGGAGCGCGATCAGCGCGAACAGCCACCGCCCCCGCCGCACCCGGGGTCGGGGCGGGGGCCCGTGGGGATCGTCCGGGCCGTCAGCGGCGACGGCTGCGTCGTCGGGGACGCTGTCCGGGGCGGCGGCGGTGTCGGAGACGCCGTGAGGCGCGGCGTCGGCCGGACCGGCAGGCGCGGCATCCGCCCTGCCGGCGGGCGCGGCATCCGCCGGGGCGTCCGGATCGGCTGCGGCGGACGGGCCGGCAGGCGCGGCGTCAGCCGGGCCGCCCGGATCGGCCCCGGTGGGGTCCGGGCTCGCTCCGATCCCGGTTGGGGTCGCCGGAGTGGCGGCTGGAGCCGCCGCGGGGGGTGGGTCCGCCGATACGGCGGGGGGAGCAGGTGGGGCCGCCGGGGGCGGCTCCGCCTCGCTCGCCGCCGGGGCGCCCGATGGATCGCTGTCCGTTGCCCGGCTCAGCGGCGTTCCTCGATCTGCTTGCAACTCACGCACAGGGTCACACTAGGGAATGCTTCCAGCCGTGCGGTCGGAATGGGGTTCCCACATCGCTCGCACGAGCCGTACTGCCCCTCCGCCAGCCGCGCCAGCGCGTGCTCGACCTGCTGCACGCGCTCACCGAGACCGTGCACGAGCGCGAGTTCCTGCTCCCGCTCGAACGTCTTGGTGCCGGTATCGGCCTGATCGTCACCCGCGCCGTCGGCGACCCGGCTGCGCTGCAGTTCGGTCAGCGAGACGACTGCTTCGTCGTACTCGGTGCTGAGCTCGTGCAGCCGTGCCTCGAGGACGCTCTTCAGCTCCTCGTGCCGGTCGTCCGCGATCGGAGCCGCCTTGGTGGCGGTCTTCGCTCGCGTGCGCGGAGCCGCCGGCTCCGCCGTGGCCGCTGCCCCGTTCGCCGCCGTTCGCGTCGACCGGCGAACACCGGTCTTCGCCGTCGCCCGGCGTGGGGTCTCCTTCGTGGCCTTCGCCCGTTCCGCCATCGCGGCCACCTCCGCCCCTATCGCCGGATCGAACCCGGCTTTGGTCAGAGCGCTCAGGATACGTAGCCGATGCCGCCCCGACAATGCGACGCGCACCAATGCTGACGCCGTACACGGCCGCGTCGGTCGCAGCCGAGCGTTGTCGGAGCCTGCGCGCACTGTGAGTCTTCTCTCACCTACCGTTCCGGCTGACTCCCTCAAACCTCCCGAACCGGACTGCCGTATGCGTCCGCCCCAGTGGCGTCTCCAGCCCCCGACCGGCCTTCGAGCACCGGGCCCCCGGCGTCAAGCCCCAAGCCTCGGCCCTCGGGGTGCTGGGCGTCAGGCCTCGAGCCCCAGGCCCAGGCGTCGGGCCTCGGGCGTCAGGCGCCGCACGCGAGCCTCCGACGCCCTGCGCCCGGCACCGCGGCGTCGGCCACGGGCGGCGGGCGGCGGGCGGCGGGCGCCGGGCGCCGGGCGCCGGGCTCGAGCCTCCGGCGCCCTGTGTGCCCGGCGCCGCGGCGTCGGCCTCGGGCCTCAGTCCTCAGGCGGCGGGCGTCGGGACTCAGGCGCCGCACGCGAGCCGCCCTGCGCCCGGCACCGCGGCGTCGGCCTCGAGCCACGGGCGGCGGGCGTCGGGCCTCAGGCGTCGGGCCTCAGGCGGCGGGCCTCAGGCGTCGGCGTCGGCCTCAAAGGTAGGGCCTCGAGCGTCGGCTTCCGGGTGTCGGGGCTCAGGCGTCGCGAAGGGTGGCAAGTCGAGCGGTGGCGAGTCGGTAGGCAGCGGGCCTCCGGGCAGCGGGTTTCCGGGCGGCGGGCTTCAGGCGTCGCGGAGGGTGGCGAGTCGGTCGGCGGCGTCGGGGGGTGGGGTGGTGAGCGCGACGAGCTTGTCCCGGCTCGTCCGGCCGGCCACCAGCGTGACGCCGGACGAGCGGACGCCGCCGCGACCGCGTCCAGGGTCGCCCGGGTGGCTTTGCCGTCGACCGCACGGGCGGAGACCGCGACGACCAGCGCCGCTCCGTAGGGGCCGTCGTGCGAGCCGCCCACGCGAGGCCGGGAAACACCCGGTTTCACGCGCACCGGAACGACGAATTCGTAACCGTGGGTCACCGGCGCAGTGCGACCAAGAGCCGCGTCGCCGCCGCGCACCGACTACAAGGAGTGAAGCCGAGGTCGATGGCCTGGGTCACCGGAATCGCGACCGGGGTCCGTCCGTCGAGCTGGGCGCAGCCGTCGAGGTGGTAGCGCGGTCGTCCGTCGACAACGAGGACGTCGTCGGCGGCGGTGGCGAGCTTCTTCTTCTCGGACGAGAGGAGCAACTCGGCCGCGGGCTCCGGGTCGGAGTCGTCCCCGGTGGGCGAGGGCGTCGGTCCGCTCGCCGCCGCGGGCCTGGCCGGTGCCTCGGCGTGCCTGGACGGCGCAGCGGTCGCGGCGGGTTCGCGCTGGTCGGAGGGGGGTCGTTGGGCCGGAGACGTCGGCCGGTCGCCTGTTGACGGAGCGGGTGAGGCCGGCTCCGGTCGCTGGGCCGGAGTGGTGGCCCTCGGGGCCGTGCCGCCGGCCTTCTGCGCCCGTCGGTCGGCGAGCGAGATCGGCTCGGTCACGGGGTCGCCGTCCGGGGTGGACGTCTCGCCGGTCGGCTCGGCCGGGCGCGACTCGGAGAACCACGACGGCTCCGACGAGCCCCGCAGCTCGGAGTCCCGTGACTCGGAGTCTCGCGGAGCCGGGCCACGGCCGCCGTCGCCGGACCGCCGGGCGTCCTCGGACCGCGAGTCCCGCGACCGTGGGTAGTCGGACGAGCCCAGCGCGTCGTCCTCCCACGGGCCGGAGTGGGGCGGCTCGGCTTGCCGCCAGGAGTCGTCCGGACGTTGCGGGTCGGAGGACCTGCTCTCCCCGGGTGACCGCCGCGACTCACCCGAGCCCCACGGGTCAGCCGAGCGGGGTGGCTCCGACGACCGCCGTGGCTCGTCCGGGCGCACCTGGTCGGAAGGCCCCCCAGTCCGGTCGGAGATCCCCGGCCGGTCGGAGGACAGCAGCCGGTCGGAAGACCGGGGCTGATCGAAGGACCTCGGCGGCTCGTAGGGGCGGCGCGAGTCGTCGAGTCCGCGCCGGTCCGCGGAGTGGGCGTCGGACGGGCGGCGCAGGTCGTCGCGTCCGCCCCGGTCCGCGGGTCGTGGATCGGACTGGCGGCGCTGGTCGGCGGTCCTGCCGTCGGAGGCGCGGCGCCAGTCGTCCCGGTCGTCCTGGTCGTCCCGGTCGTCCTGGTCGGACGGACGCTCGGGCGAGGTGTCTTCGACTCTGGTCGAGCTCACGACCAGAACGGGAGCGCCGTCCAGGCGGATCGTGTCGGACGACTCGGCGTCGATGACGGGCTCGTCCACGTTCCGTGCGCTCGACGACGGAGTGTTCACGACCTCGGCGATCACGTCAGCGTCGGTGACGATCACGGTCTCGGCGTCGGCAAGATCGGGCTCTATCGGCTCCGACTGCACCCGCAGAGGCGCCTCCGCCGCCGGCCGCTGCCGAGGTGGCTCCCCGCGCCCAGCCCCCGGCCGCCCACCGTCCGGCCGCCCACCGTCCGGCCGCCCACCGTCCGGCCGCCCACCGTCCGGCCGCCCACCGTCCGGCCGCCCACCGTCCGGGCGCCCGCCGTCTGGGCGCCCGCCGTCTGGGCGGCCATTGTCGAACCGCCCGCTACCGGGCCGACCCTCGCGCGGTCCGCCGTCCGGACGACCGCCGACAGGGCGACCTTCGTCACGACGGCCACCCTCGGCGCGGGCCTCCTGACGCCCACCCTCGGAGCGGCCCTCGTCACGACGCCCACCCTCGGCGCGGGCCTCCTCACGACGCCCACCCTCGAGGCGATCGTCGTCAAAGCGCCCAGCCCCGGCCCGGCCACCATCTCGCCGCCCGCTGTCCGGTCGCCCGCTGTCCGGTCGCCCGCTGTCCGGTCGCCCGCTGTCCGGTCGCCCGCTGACAGGACGGCCGCTCTCCGGGCGACTGACCTCAGGTCGGCCGTCCTCCCGCCAGCCCCCGTCCGGACGGCCATCACCAGCCCGGCCGCCGTCTGACCGTCCGCCCCCGGACCGAGCACCGTCGGACCAGCCATCGCCGGGCCGGCCGCCATCGGGCCGGCTGCTCCCGGACCGCACGCCATCGGACCGCACGCCATCGGACCGGCCATCGCCGGACCGGGTCCCATCGAACATCCGGGGGTCGGCGCGGATCCCTTCGGGACGGCCGCTGTCGGAGCGACCGCCCTCGGCGCGGGATTCCTGCGGCCGAGCGCTGTACGGGGATCGGTCGGCGAGCTGCTCGTTGTAGCCGGCACGCGCGCCCGGGTCGGGGCGCTCGGCGTACTCGGGACGCCGAGGGTCTGGGCTCTGGCCGTAGCTGCGATCGGACGAGCGCCCGCTCGCATAACCCTCGGCCGGCCGCTGCTGCGGTGCCCCGATCGGGAACTGACCACCCTCCGAGGGCTTCGCCCCCGCCGACTGGGCCGCCCCGGACTGCGCCGCCCCCGGCTGGGCCGCCCCCACAGGGGCCCCCGATTGGGCCGACGCCGACTGGGCCGCAGGTGATTGGTCGGGCTGGGAACGAGTAGGTGTGACCCACGACTCACCGTGCACAGGACCGGCCGAGCGGCCCGCACCGGGCTGCGCCGCAGCGGGCTGGTCGTAGCCCGGCCGCGCCCCGCCATGCGATGCCCCACCGGGCTGCTCAAACCCGGGCCGCGCCCCACCAGGCTGCTCAAACCCGGGCCGCGCCCCGCCAGGCTGCTCAAACCCGGGCCGCGCCCCACCAGGCTGCTCAGAGCCCGGCCGCAACCCGCTGGCGGATGCCGCACCAGCCTGCTCGAAGCCCGGCCGCGTCCCACCCGCCTGTTCGAAGCCGGGCCGCGCCCCACCGGGCTGTCCCGCCGGGCGCTGCGGACCGGACGGGGTACCGGGCGGACGGCCAGGACTTGCCTGGGCAGCCGCCGGGCGCGCCGCACCCGGTCGCGTGCCCGCCGGCTGCGCTGAGGGTGGCGAAGAAGAAGGGTGGCCGCTCGGCGGCCGATACGACGACCCACCCGGCCGCCCCGGCTCAGGCCTCCCCGAGCCCGGCCGACCGCCATCCGTCCAACCGCCGTCAGACCGCGCGTAATCCGCCCGCACACCCTCAGGCCGAACGCCCTCAGGCCGAATACCCTCAGAACGCACGTACTCCGGCCGAACGCTCTCGCCACGGGCGTAGTCCGGCCGAACCGCACCCTCAGGGCGCGCGTACTCCTGCCGACCACCGTCAGGCCGCGCGGAATCCCGACGCGCCTGGTCGGCCCCCGAGCGCTCGCCGGACGGCGAAGCCGGAGCTCCGGTGGGTCGGTACGGCTCCTGCCGGTACTCCGGCGGCCGGTATTCCCCGTCCCGGCGGTACTGCGAATCCTCGGAGCCCTGCTCCGCGGATTCCCCCACGGCCATGAGCCGCTCCGCCTTGACCCGTAAGAGCGCAGGCTGCTCGGACGGCTCCTCTTCCGGGACCTCTCCCGCAGCCACCGAGGCGCGAGCGCGTTGCCGGCGGATGCCGAACGCCAGAAACACGCCCGCGACGAGGCAGGTTGCGATGGAGCCCAGAACGAGGCCGTCGTTCGGCTGCACGACTCCCGCACCCAGAAGCACGGCAGACGCGCACACGAAGAGGAGGCTGACGACGATCACGGCGTAGCAGAATCCTGGCCCATGGCCTCGACCAGACCCAGGTCAGCGACCGTGGGTGTCGGCGACGTCTCCGGACCGGGGCAATCCGGCATGCGGACCCCCGAACGCACCGGACAAGCTGGAGGTACCGACACCCTCGCGGCTGATCTCCGCCTCGGTCGCCTGGCCACGAGCCTCGAGGTCACGCAGCTGGCTCTCCAGGTAGGCCTTGAGCCGGGTGCGGTACTCGCGCTCGAACGCCTTCAGCTGCTCGATGTGCTTCTGCAGTGCCGTGCGCTTCGCCTCGAGGCCGCCCATTGCCTCCTGGTGACGCTGCCGAGCGTCCCGCTCCAGCGCTTCGGCCTTCGCCCGGGCGTCCCGGGTGAGTTCCTCGGCGTTGGACCGGGCCTCGGAGAGAAGCTTGTCGGCCTCACGGCGGGCGTCCGCCACGTGGTCGTCAGCCGTCCGCTGCGCGAGCATGAGCACCCGCAGTGCCTTCTCACCCTGGTCGTCGCTGCCGGGAACGGCGGGCAGCACGGAACCGGTGTTCTGGCTCTGCGCGGCGGCGCTCTGCGCCTGCTGCTGTGCAGCCGCGGCGGCCTGCTTGGCCTGCTGGGTCTCCTGCCGGAGACGGTCGACCTGCTGCTTGAGCTCGCCGTTCTCGGCGTGCAAGCGGCGCACGTCGGGGTCGGCCCCCGGCGCGGCGGTGGGCGCAGCCGTCGCCGGACCACCGGTGCGGCCGCGCTCGACCTGCGCCTTGAGGTCGTTGTTCTCCTCGATCAGCCGAGCGAGCTCCCGCTCCACCTCGTCGAGGAAGGCGTCGACGTCGTCCTCGTCGTAACCGCGTTTACCGATCGGCGGTTTCTTGAAGACGACGTTATGAACGTCGGCGGGGGTCAGCGGCATCGAAACTCCTCCGGACACGTCGGGGTGGCTGGACGGCGTGGGGTCAGTATGACGTCTCTGACAGCCGTCGGACCACGCTCATGAGGATGGTGACGATCATGAGCAGCAACAGGAAACCGAGGTCGAGGCTAACGCTCCCGATCCTCAGCGGGGGGATCACCCGGCGCAACGCTTTGAGCGGCGGATCTGTGGTGCTGTACACGACCTCGAGAGCAGCAGACGCCGCGCGGCCCGGCCTCCAGCGCCGCGCGAACACGAGCACGTACTCCGCTACAAGTCGCCCGAGAAGTACCAAAAGGAACAAATACAGCAGCAGGTAGGCGAGCTGCCACACGAGCAACACGGAGTACGACGTCCTTAGCTCTGGTTGAAGAATCCGCCCTCGGCGATCCGTGCCTTGTCCTCCGCGGTAACGGTGACATTGGCCGGCGAGAGCAGGAAGACCCGGTTGGTCACGCGCTCGATGCTACCGCGAAGGCCGAAAGTAAGTCCGGCCGCGAAGTCAACCAGTCGCTTAGCATCCGCCTCGTCCATTTCGGTGAGGTTCAGGATCACCGGAATGTGATTACGGAACTGCTCTCCGATCATCCGAGCTTCGTTGTAGTTCGTCGGATGAAGCGTGGTGATCCGGTACGACGTCTCGTCTGGCGCGCTCACGTCACTCACCACCGACCTCTCGTGAAGTGACAGCTGCGGCGCGAGGGCCAGGTTGTCGTGTGTCGGCGGCGCCGGCGTAGCGGGCATCCGGCTGACCGGGCGACTCGCCGTGCGCTCCAGCCGAGCGGGGCGTGCCGCCGGCTCCTCGAACTCGTCCTCATAGGTGTCGAGGTCGTCGTCCGCGTAGCGACGCTCGTCGAAGCGACGGCCGTCGTATCGGCCGTCCTCGTACCGAGGGTCGTCTTCGTAGCGCGGGTCGTCCTCAACGAGGCCGAGCCAGACGCCTGCCTTCCGCCATGCACCCATGGAGCGCCCCCTCCTCCTCGACGTGACGATCAGCTGAGCCGAATCTAAATGACACGCGTGTAATTCCGCATTTTCAAGGCCTCACACTAGCGTGTCCGGACACCCGTTTCCCGAGCAAAGCGGATCCGACACGCACATGTGTTGCTCCGTGTCGGACTGCCGACTCGAGGTCGCCGCTCATTCCAGCCGAAATCCACGTCGATCCCGGGTGTGTCGCGCGGAGCTCGGCGCTGAGCTCGGCCAGCCGGGTGAAGGCCCGGTCGGGCTCCCCACCCAGGGGTGCGACCGCCATCACTCCGGCCAGCCGCAGCGCCGGCGTGTCGGCGACCGCGTCCGCGAGCGCGGCCACTCCGGACGGAGCCACCCCGCCGCGGCCGGCCGCCTCGCCGTCACCCAAGTCCACCTGGAGCAAAACGTCCAGCGGTCGGTCCCGCACTTTTTCGGACGCGGTCCCGAGCGCCGACGCCAGCTCCGGACGATCCACACTGTGGACGACGTCGGCATACCGGACGACCGAGCGCGCCTTGTTGCGCTGGAGCTGGCCGACGAAGTGCCACCGCACGTCGAGATCGGGCAGTTCCGCGTGCTTGGCGCGGGCCTCCTGGTCCTTGTTCTCCGCGACGTCGCGGACGCCGAGTAACACCAGCGCCGCCACGTCGCTCGCGGGCCACGTCTTGGTGACCGCGATCAGCGTCACGTCGCCCGGCGCTCGTCCGGCGCCGGCACACGCGGCCGCGATCCGGCCCCGGACGTCGGCGAGACCCTCGGCCAGTTCGGCCCGTCGCACGTCCGACGCCGACGCCGACGGGGTCATCGTGCCCCACCCTCGAGGACGGGGATGCCGATCGATGAATGGAACTTCACACCGGTCAGGACATGCATGAAGTTCCACCCATCCGCCGCACCACCGTCAGCCGGCCGCCCGGCGGAGCCGGTGCGGCCGGCCGACGAGGTCACGCCCCGTTCTTGAGGAAGTCGGGGACGTCGACGTCGTCGAAGATCACACGCTTCGGGGCCGGAGCCGGCGGCTGCGGAGCCGGAGCAGCGGACACCGGCTGGTTGGCCGGCTGACGCGGCGCGTACCCCGACTGGTCGGTGTAGCGCTGCTGGTGCTGGTCGGCGTAGGACACCCGGGTGGTCGCGGCCCGGTAGGCCGGCGCGCCGCTGTCGAATCCGGCCGCGATGACCGTGACCCGGACCTCGTCGCCGAGCGCGTCGTCGATGACCGTTCCGAAGATGATGTTCGCGTCCTGATGGGCGGCGTCCGCGACCAGCGAGGCAGCCTCGTTGATCTCGAACAGCCCCAGGTCCGACCCGCCGGCGATGGAGAGCAGCACGCCGTGCGCACCCTCCATGCTGGCCTCCAGCAGCGGGCTGGAGATCGCGGCCTCGGCGGCCTCGACGGCACGGTTCTCCCCGCGCGCACTCCCTATTCCCATCAACGCCGAGCCCGCGCCGCTCATGACCGACTTCACGTCGGCGAAGTCGAGGTTGATCAGACCCGGCGTGGTGATCAGGTCGGTGATGCCCTGGACGCCCTGCAGGAGGACCTGGTCGGCCATCTTGAAGGCGTCCATCATGCTGATGTCGCGATCGCCGAGCGAGAGCAGCCGGTCGTTCGGGATGACTATCAGCGTGTCGCACTCGTTGCGCAGATCGTCGATACCGGTTTCGGCCTGGACGGCGCGGCGACGGCCCTCGAACGCGAACGGACGCGTCACGACGCCGATCGTCAGCGCGCCGAGCTTGCGGGCGATGCTGGCGACGACCGGCGCGCCGCCGGTGCCCGTCCCGCCGCCCTCTCCGGCGGTGACGAACACCATGTCCGCGCCTTTGAGGACTTCTTCGATCTCGTCCTTGTGGTCTTCGGCAGCCTTGCGGCCGACGTCCGGGTTGGCCCCGGCGCCGAGGCCGCGGGTCAGTTCACGGCCGACGTCGAGCTTGACGTCGGCGTCGCTCATCAACAGTGCCTGCGCATCGGTGTTGATCGCGATGAATTCGACCCCTTTGAGGCCCACCTCGATCATCCGGTTGACGGCGTTGACGCCACCGCCGCCGATGCCGACGACCTTGATGACCGCCAGGTAGTTGTGCGGAGGTGTCATCGGTGTGCCTTCCCTAAGCAGTGCGCATGGTCCCATGAGGGCGACCCAGCTTCACGCGGCCGAACTCTCACCCTCTAGTAGAGCGTTACTATTATGTCAAGTGTTGATGTGATGGGACGGTAAGCGTCCACGCGGGAGTGATTCAAGCAGCCACGCGGGCGTGTCTCGGGAGGATCGCGGGGCCCGCCCCGACTCGACCGTCTATGCAACATTGTTCCCCATACGGGTTGAATGTCCAAAGTGATCGCTGTTGGTCCGGATCTGAACACTCAGACCGGACAAGCCTTGCGCAACCCCGTCCGGTCCGCCACCCCGGCCCGTCCCTCATCCTGAGGCTGAGGTCCACTTGTCAATGAGCACTGTTTAGCGCACGGTCACCACGTCCGGTGCACTGACGTCGATCCGTTTCCCGGACTCCCCCAGCAGGGCCGTGGCGATCGTCGCCTTGCGAGGGCTGTCGTCGGCGGTGCCCCAGAACACCACCCGGTCGTCGTCCAGGCGGACTTCGACCCGCTGCGGGGAGTTCGCGACGACGGCGGTGGCCACCTCGCGCAGCGGCTTCGTGAGCGCGACCGCGACCGTGAGCGCCGCGTGGGTGGCCGGATCGCCCTCGGCCGGCTTCTTCACCCGGATCAGCGGCAGCCCGGCCGGGCGCGCGGTCACCGTCCGGAACGGAAATCCGCCCGCGTCGATCAGCACGAACTGCTTGCCCCGCTGGGCCACCGCGACCGCCGTGCGCTCGGCGACCGTCACCACGACCGTGTTCGGCCACGCCCGCCGCACCTGCACCGAGGCCACCGCGGGCAGTGCGCGGATCCGGGCCGCCGCGGCAGCGGTGTCGAGCCGCGCCAGCGGCGTCCCGACCGGGATCGCCGCCGCGCGGGCGACCTGCTCCGCGGTCACCGTCCGCTCGCCACGCACCGAGACCGTCCGGACGCCGAGCAGCGCCGAGCCCAGCAGCGCCCAGACCGCCACTGAGGCCACCACGACGACGCCGGCCACAAGGGCGTAGGGCGCGACCGCGCGGAGGCCCCTACGGCCACGACGGAGGGCGCGCCGGCCACCGGCTCTGGCCGTGGTCGTGGCCGCGTCCCGGCGGAGGCGCCAGCGGCGCGCCGGCCGGTCGGGCTTCACGATGCGATCCTCCCGGGAGTCGGCCGCCGATCCCCCGGCGATAACCGCGACACTCTAGCCCGGACGGTCGGGCCGGCCCGTGCGCCACGCTCACCGATCGACGCGCTGCTCTTCCAGTGCAGCCAGGATCTCGGTGCCGAGCATGGAGATCGGCGGCGCTCCCATCGTCACGACGAGGTCGCCGGGGCGGGCCCGGCGCACGACCTCCGGAGCGACCGCCGACCAGGACGGTTCGAACACCACGTCTTCGCGCGGCAGCGGGACCGCCCGGGCCAGCGGCGCGCCGCCCTCGCCCGGTGCGCGCTCCTCGCCCGGCCCGAAGACCTCCATGACGACGACCTGGTCGGCCATCCCCAGCGACTCGGCGATCTCGTCCAGGAACGCGACCGTGCGGTACATCCGGTAGGGCTGGAACGCGACGATCAGCTGGCCGGTGCCGGCCAGCGTGCGCAACGTCGAGATCGCGGCCGTCATCGACGTCGGGTGGTAGGCGTACTCGTCGTACACCCGGACGCCGGCCGCCACGCCCTTCAGCTCGAACCGCCGCCGGACGCCCCGGAACTGGGCCAGCGACTCCACCGCCTTGGCCGGCTCCAGCTCGAGCTTCATCGCGGTCAGCAGCGCGGCCGCCGAGTTCAGCGCCAGGTGGACACCGGGGACCGGCACGCTCACCGCGCCGATCTTCGTGCCGTCCAGCACCGCGACGTACGAGGTTCCGGCCACGTCGCTGGCCTCCTCGGCCAGCCGCAGGTCGGCGTCGACCGAGCGTCCGTAGGTGAAGACGCGGCGGCCGGTCGACCGGGCGTAGTCACCGAGACGCGCAGCGCCCTCGTCGTCGGCGCAGACGACGACGAAGCCCTTCGGGTCGACGCGGTCGATGAACTCGCGGAAAGCGGCCTCGAGCCCGGCCATGTCGCCGTAGGTGTTGAGATGGTCGGCCTCGAGGTTGGTGATGATCGCCACGTACGGCGCGTAGAGCAGGAACGAGCGGTCGCTCTCGTCGGCCTCGATGATGAAGTGCGGCCCGGAGCCGTGGTGCGCGCCGACGCCCGCGTCGGCGAACTCGCCGCCGATGAAGAACGACGGGTCGACGCCGCAGTGCTGCAGCACGGTGGTGACCATCGACGTGGTCGTGGTCTTGCCGTTGGTGCCGGCGACCGCGATGCCCTGGCGCCCGTTCATCGCGGTGACCAGCGCCTCGGCGCGGTGCAGCACGCGCAGGCCGCGTCGCCGGGCCTCGACCAGCTCGACGTTGTCGGCCGGGATCGCGGTCGAGTACACGACCGTGTCGACGCCGTCCAGGTTCCCGGCCGCCTGTCCGAGATGGATCCTCGCACCGAGCGCGCGCAGCGTCTCCAGCGCGGGCCACTCCTTGATGTCGCTGCCGCTGACCGGGATGCCACGGGTGAGCAGCAGCCGGGCGACGCCGAGCATGCCGACGCCCCCGATGCCGATCACGTGCACCCGGCCGAGGTCCTCGGCCGTCAGGTTCGCGAGGTCCGTCACGCCTGCTCCTCCGCACGCTGGTTCTCGCGCACCGCCTGGTAGACCAGGGCGAGCAGCGCCTCGTCACCGTCCCGGCGACCGTATCCGGCTGCCGCGCGGCCCATGGCGGCTATCCGGTCGGGTTCACTCAACAGCGGTATCACGTTCTCCTCCAGCCAGGGTGCGGACAACTCCGCGTCTTCCACCAGCAGGCCGCCACCCGCGCGGGTCACCGGCAGCGCGTTGCGCCGCTGCTCGCCGTTGCCGTGCGGGTACGGGACGTAGACCGCGGGCAGCCCGACCGCGGCCACCTCGGCGCAGGTCAGCGCGCCACCGCGGCAGAGCATCAGGTCGGCGGCGGCGTACCCGAGGTCCATCCGGTCGAGGAACGGGAGCGTCACGTACTTCGTACCGCTGGGCTCGGGCATGATGTCGAGCGTGTTGCGGGCCCCGATCACGTGCAACACCTGGATGTTCGCGGCCCCCAGCGCCTTCGCGGCGGCGGTGACGGCGAGGTTCAGCGAGCGGGCGCCCTGCGAACCGCCGGAGACGAACAGCACCGGCTTGTCGTGGTCGAGCCCGAAGTGCTCACGGGCGGCGGCGCGGGCCGCCGACCGGTCGAGCGTGGAGATCGTGCGCCGCAGCGGCACCCCGACGACCGTGCCGTTGCGCAGCGTGACGTGCTCGCCGCCGAGACCGACGAACGGCGTGAAGCGCGCGCCCACCTTGTTGGCGATACCGGCCGGGTCGTTCACCTCGTGGACGACGGCCGGGATCTTGTTCTTGCGGGCGGCCAGATAGGCCGGCAGCGCCACGTACCCTCCGAAGCCGACGACGACCTCGGCCTCGACCTTGTCGAGCACCTCGCCGACCGCGGCGACGGCCTTGCGGATCCGGCCCGGCGTGCGCGCCAGATCCGCGTTCGGACGCCGGGGCAGCGGATACGCCGGGACGAGTTCCAGATCCCAGCCGCGGGCCGGGATGATCTCGGTCTCCAGGCCCTTCGGTGTGCCGAGGCAGGTGATCCGGGCGTCCGGGTGGTACCGGCGGATGCACTCGGCCAGCGCCAGCGCCGGCTCGATGTGTCCGCCCGTCCCGCCACCGGCGAGGACGACCGATCGCAACACGGTCACCGACGACCTCCTGTACGTGTTCGGTGAGTGGACCGGCCTAAGGGGCGCCCGGCCCGCCCAGACCGTAACGCCTGCCGCGCCCGCCCGGGTCGGCCGGGCAGCTCCGGCATCGGGATGCCGGTCCAGCGCATCCACCAGGCGCGTCCGCGGGCGTGCAGTGCGAGCACGGCTTCGGGCTCGTGACGGGCGAAACTGGCCAGCATGCCGACGACGAACATCGTCAGCACCAGCGAGCTGCCGCCGGCCGAGATCAGCGGGAGCGGGACGCCGGTGATCGGCAGCAGTCCCACGACGCCCCCCATGTTGACGAGAGCCTGCCCGGCCAGCCAGACCGTACCGGCGGCGGCAACCAACCGTCGGAACGGGTCGTCCACCCGGCTGGCGACCCGGATACCGGCATAGGTCAGGACGCCGAACAGCGCCACGACGACCAGGCATCCGAGGACTCCGAGCTCCTCGCCGATGATCGCGAAGATGAAGTCGTTGTGCGCCTCGGGCAGGTGGCCCCACTTCTCCCGGCTCTGCCCGAGTCCCAGCCCCCACCAGCCGCCGGTGCCGAGCGAGTAGAAGCCCCGGACGACCTGGTAGCCGGCCTGGTCCTGGTGGGCGAACGGGTCGGTGAAGCTGGTCAGCCGGGAGATCCGCTCCGGGTTGCCGGCGATCAGCGGCACCAGCCCGACGACGCCGATCGCGCCCAGCGTCGCGAACACCCGGAACCGCACACCGGCTGTCCACAGCAGCGCGACGAGGATGAACAGCAGCAGGATCATGCCGCCGAAGTCCTCGATGCCGACGAGTCCGAACAGCACGACCGAACCGGCCAGCAGCGGCACCGCGAGGTGACGCCACTCGGTCAGCAGCGGACGCTTGCGCACCAGCACCGCCGATCCCCACAGCACCAGCGCGAGCTTCGCGACCTCGACCGGCTGGATCTGGACCGGGCCGATGGCCAGCCAGAGCTTGGCCCCGTTGACCTCTTTGCCGAAGAACGGCAGCAGCAGCAGGAGGATCACCGCGAGCACGACCAGTGGCCAGCCGAGCACGGTCCAGGCCCGCATCGGCAGGCGCAGCGCGAGCCAGAACGCCGGGAGCCCCATCAGCGCGAACGTCAGCTGCTTGATGAAGATCGTGAACGCGGAGCCGGAGTTCGCGTACGAGTCGATGCTGGAGGCGGAGAGCACCATGATCAGGCCCAGACCGAGCAGCAGCCCGGAACTGGCCAGCAGGAGGTAGTACGACGCCATCGGACGCCGCAGCAGCCCGCTGACGGCCTCCTTCGCCCTGACCGGAGAGCTGTGCTCGGTGAGCTCGGCCGGCGCCGCCACTTCAGCCGCCCGCGGCGAGCTTCTCGACCGCCTCGGCGAACGCCTGCCCGCGTGCAGCGTAGCTCGGGAACATGTCCAGCGACGCCGCGGCCGGCGCCAGCAGGACGGTGTCACCGGGATGGGCCAGCCCGGCGGCGGCAGCGACGACCTCGGTCATGGCACCATCATCGGTCCTCCGCACCTCGCGCACGGGGACGTGCGGCGCGTGTCGGCGCAACGCCTCGGCGACCTCGCCCCGGTCGGCCCCGAGCAGGACCGCGCCCGCCAGCCGGTCGGCCACCGCCGACACCAACGGTTCGATGTCGACGCCCTTGAGCTGACCACCGGCGATCCAGACGATGCGCGGGTACGCGCGCAGCGACGCCTCGGCCGCGTGCGGGTTGGTGGCCTTGCTGTCGTCGACCCAGGTCACGTCGGGTCCGGCCAGCACCACGGAGTTGCGGTGCGGTTCCGGCAGATAGGTCGCCAGCCCGTCGGCCACCGCCTCCGGAGCGACGCCGTACGCCCGGGCCAGCCCGGCCGCGGCCAGTGCGTTGGCGACGTTGTGCGCGCCCGGCGGCCGCACGTCGCCGATCGTCCCGACGGCGGCGGCCTCCGACGGGTCGCCGGTGAACGCCCGGTCGACCAGCAGGTCTTCGACGACGCCCAGTTCGCCCGGCGCCGGGGCCCGCAGCGTGAAGCCGACCCGCCGGCCCGGTGCTTTCGCCAGCAGCGCGGCCACCAGCGCGTCGTCGGCGTTGCCCACCGCGGTGGTGTCGGCGAAGTTCCAGAGCTTGGCCTTGGCCGCCGAGTACGCCGCGAAGTCGCCGTGCCAGGACAGGTGGTCGTCGGCCAGGTTGAGCAGCGCGGCCGCTCGCGGGGCCAGCGTCGAGGACCAGTGCAGCTGGTAGCTGGAGAGCTCCACCGCGAGGACGTCGTAGCCGACCGGGTCGAGCACCGCGTCGATCAGCGGCATGCCGATGTTGCCGACGGCCAGCGTCCGCAGCCCGGCCGCCTTCAGGATCGTCGCGAGCATCGTGACCGTGGTCGTCTTGCCGTTGGTACCGGTCACCGCCAGCCACGGGGCCGCACCGGCGGGCCGCAGCCGCCAGGCCAGCTCCGGTTCGCTGTAGACCTCGATCCCCGCGGCGATCGGCGCGGCCAGCAGCGGATGGTCGGGCTTGAACCCCGGCGAGACCACGACCTCGTCGGTGTCGCCCGGGAGCGCGGCCGGGTCGACCAGCACCCCCACCCCGGTCTCGGCCAGCGTCTGCAGGGCCGTCGAGTCCTTCTGGTCGAACACCGTGACCCGCGCGCCCGCCACCTGCAGCGCCCGCGCCACCGCGGCACCGGTCACGCCGGTACCACCGACCAGGACGTGCCGGCCCGCGTACGCGCTCACTATTTCAGCGCGCCCAGGTAGTCGGCGAAGAAGACACCGAGACCGGCGGCCACGAAGAACCCGGCGATGATCCAGAATCTGACCACGATCGTGGTTTCTTGCCAGCCCGCCAGCTCGAAGTGGTGCTGCAGCGGCGCCATTCGGAACACCCGTTTACCGGTGCTGCGGAACGAGATGATCTGGATGACGACCGACATCGTCACGATGACGAACAGCCCGCCCAGGATCAGCAGCAGGAGCGTCGTCCGGGTGGTGAGGGCCAGGCCCGCGATCAGACCACCGATGCCCAGCGCGCCGGTGTCGCCCATGAACAGCCGCGCCGGTGGCGCGTTCCACCAGAGGAACCCGGCCAGCGCCCCGGCGGCCGCGGCCGCGATCAGCGCGGTGTCGAGCGGGTCGCGGACCTCGTAGCAGTAGCCGTTCGGGCCGGAGACCTCGCCGCAGATGTGCCGGTACTGCCAGAAACCGATCAGGATGTAGCCGGACAGCACCATGATCGACGGCCCGGTCGCCAGACCGTCCAGGCCGTCGGTGAGGTTCACGCCGTTGGCCGCCGCGATGACGACGAACGCGAAGAACAGCGCCGCGCCGACCTGGGTCAGGTTGGCCCAGTCGAGGTCGCGGGTGAACGAGAGCTTCTCGGACGCGATCGCCCAGCCGTTCTCGTCCGGCAGGTTCAGCGCGAGGAACGCGAACCCGGCCGCGACCACGGCCTGGCCGATCAGCTTGCCCCGCTTGTTCAGGCCGAGGCTGCGCTTCTTCCGGATCTTGATGAAGTCGTCGAGGAAGCCGACCAGCCCCATGCCGACGAACAGCCCGAGCAGCGTCACCGCGGTCGGGCTGACCCGGCCGTCACCGATCACGAGCTGGGCGACGATGTACGCGATCACCGTGGCCAGGATGAAGACGATGCCGCCCATCGTCGGCGTACCGCGCTTGGAGGCGTGGTGCTTCGGGCCGTCGTCGCGGATCTCCTGACCGAACTTCAGCTGGTGCAGGTACCGGATCGCGACCGGGGTACCGAAGATCGACACGACGAAGGCCACGAACGCCGCGGCCAGAACACTCTTCACGCCGGGACACCCCCGGCCGGCTCAGCCAGCGCGTCGACCACCCGGTCCAGGCGCGCCGACCGGGACGCCTTCACCAGCACCACGTCCCCCGGTGCGAGCTGCTCCTCGAGCAGCCGCACAGCGGCGTCCACGTCCGGCACGTGCACCGATTCCTCTCCCCAGGACCCTTCGAGTACCGCACCGGCGTGAACGGCACCCGCTTCGGGTCCCACCACGACCAGCCGGTCGATGTCGAGCCGCACGGCCAGCCGGCCGATCGCGTCGTGCTGTTCCCGGCTGGTCTCGCCCAGCTCGGCCATGAACCCGAGCACGGCCCAGGCTCTCCGACGGCCCTCCGACCGGACCGACATGGCCTTCAGCGCTTTCAGCGCGGCCCGCACCGAGTCCGGGTTCGCGTTGTAGCTGTCGTCGACGATCGTGACGCCGTCGGCCCGCTCGGTGACCTCCATCCGGCGCCGGCTCACCGGCACCGCGGCGGCCAGCACTTCGGCGATCTCGTCCGGCGCCAGGCCCAGCTCCAGGCCCACCGCGGCGGCCGCGAGCGCGTTGCCGACGTGGTGCTCGCCGTGCAGGCGCAGCGCGACCTTCGTGGTGGCGTCGCGGGCGTGCAGCAGGAAGCTCGGCCGTCCGGCCGCGTCCAGCTCGACGTCCGTCGCCCGCACGTCCGCGTCGGGTGCGACACCGACCAGCACGACGCGGGCCTTCGTCCGGTCGCGCATCGCGCGCACCCGGGGATCGTCCGCGTTCAAGATCGCCAGGCCGCCCGAGTTCCCGTCCGGCAGCGCCTCGACGAGCTCGCCCTTGGCCTGCGCGGTCACCTCGACCGTTCCGAACTCGCCGACGTGGGCGGTGCCGACGTTGAGGACGACGCCGATCCGCGGCGGCGCGATCTCGGTGAGCCAGCGGATGTGGCCGACACCACGGGCGCTCTTCTCCAGCACCAGGTACCGGGTGTCGTGGTCGGCGCGCAGCACGGTCCAGGGATGGCCGAGCTCGTTGTTGAACGAGCCCGGCGGCGCCACCGTCGGACCGAGCCTGCGCACGACCGCGGCCAGCAGGTCCTTCGTGGAGGTCTTCCCGCTCGACCCGGTCACCCCGATGATCGTCAGGTTCCCGAGCCGGTCGACGACCGCGCGAGCCAGCTTGCCCAGCGCGATCAGCGCGTCCTCGACCAGGATCGTCGGAACCGTCAGCGGCCGGGTGGCCAGCACGGCGACGACACCGGCCTCGATCGCACCGGCGGCGAAGTCGTGGCCGTCGACCCGGTCGCCCTCCAGCGCGACGAACAACCCGCCCGGCGTCACCCGCCGCGAGTCGTACTCGACCGTGCCGGTCACGACCGCGGCCGGGTCGCAGTTCCGGAGGTCACCGCCGGTCGCGGCCGCGACCTCGGCCAGCGTGAGCGGAATCATGCGTGTGCCCCCTGCTCGCGGGCCGTCAGCGCGGCGCCGAGGACCTCCCGGTCGTCGAACGGGTGCACCACTCCGGCGACCTCCTGGCCCTGCTCGTGTCCCTTGCCCAGTACGGCGACGCAATCTCCGGGCCGGGCCCGTTCGACCGCGGCCGCGATCGCCGCGGCGCGGTCACCGACCTCGATCACCTCGGCCCGCTCCGCGGCCGGTACCCGCGCCACCCCGGCCAGCATCGCCGCCCGGATCGCGGCCGGCTCCTCCGAGCGCGGATTGTCGTCCGTCGCCACGAACACGTCCGACGCGCGCGCGGCCGCTTCGCCCATCAGCGGACGCTTGCCCGCGTCCCGATCCCCGCCGCAGCCGAGCACGCAGATCAGCCGTCCGGACGTCACCGGGCGCAGCGCGGCCAGCGCGGCCGCCACCGAGCCCGGGTCGTGCGCGTAGTCGACGACGCCGACCGGGCCGCCCGGGCCGCCGACCCGTTCCATCCGGCCCGGGACCTGACCGGCGTGGGCCACCGCGTCCACCGCCGTGGCGGTCACAACCCCCACGGTGACCAGGAGGGCGATCGCCAGCAGCGCGTTCTCGACGCTGTACGCGCCGGGCATCGCGACCTGAGCGTTCGTGTCGGCCCCGCCGGGACCGGCCAGTGTGAAGTCCTGCACGAACGCGTCCGGCCCCCGCTCGACGACCCGCCAGTCGGCGCCGGGGTCACCGGCCGGCGAGACGGTGACGAGCTCCCCGGTCAGCCGCAGGTCGCCGTCACCGGCCCTGATCGCCGCGGCCAGGCGGTGGCCGGCGGCGTCGTCGGTGTTGACCACCGCGCGCCGCGAACGGCCGTCGAACAGCCGCGCCTTCGCGCGGAAGTAGTCTTCGACGTCCCGGTGGAAGTCGAGGTGGTCGGCGCCCAGGTTGGTGAACGCGCCGACCGCGAACCGCACCGCGGCGACCCGGTCGAGCGCCAGCGCGTGACTGGACACCTCCATCACGACCGCGGTGACGCCCCGCTCGCGCGCGACCGCCAGCAACGCCTGCAGATCCGGAGCCTCCGGCGTGGTGCGCGCCGAGTTCAGCCGCTCACCGGCGATCCGCGTCTCGACCGTGCCCAGCAGCGCGGTCCGGTGACCGGCCGCCCGCAATCCGGCCTCGACGAGATACGCCGTCGTCGTCTTGCCGTTCGTCCCCGTGATGCCGATGACGGTCAGCGACGCGCTCGGGTCGCCGTAGACGCGGGCGCTCACCGCGCCGAGCACGGCCCGCGGCCGGTCGACGACGATCAGCGGCAGCCCGGTCTCCCGCGCGAGTTCGACGCCGGCCGGGTCGGTGAGGATCGCGACCGCACCGGCTTCGGCGGCGCGGGCCGCGAAGCGCGCACCGTGCGTACGCGCGCCCGGCAGACCGGCGAACAGATCGCCGGGCCGGATCGCGGAGCTGTCGTGCGTCACCCCGGTGACGTCGGAAGACGGCTTCCCGATCAGGCGGCCACCGGCGATTTCCGCCAGCTCCACCACCGGGATTCCGGCCTCGACCGTAGGTCGCGGGACAGGGGCGTTGGACACGGGCACAGACCCTACCGCCGCCCTAGCCGTACAAGGTGATCGGTGGGGCCGGGGCGCCCGAGGGTGACACCCCGTAACGACGCAGCGTGAAACCCGCCAGGTCGGAGAACGTGGGTCCGGCGATGGCCCCGCCGACACCCTCCGGAGTGTGAATGAACACACTGATGACGTAGCGCGGGGAGTCGGCCGGGACGATGCCGATGAACGAGGTGACATTGCCCGGCATGTATTTGTTGCCTTCGGCGCGCTTTCCGGTACCGGTCTTGCCCGCGACGATGTACCCCGGAACGGCCGCCAGCGGCGCGGTCCCCTCCTTGGTCGCGATCGCGGTCATGTCGCGGACGACGGTCTCGGCGGCCTGCGCGCTGACGACCCGCTTCGGCTTCGCCCGCGGCATGGGCCGCACGGTGCCGTCCGGGCTCACGATGCTCTTGACGAGCTGCGGCTGCACCTTCATGCCGCCGTTGGCCAGCGTCGCGTAGATCGCGGTCATCTGCAGCGGGGTCGCCGCGACGCCGAGCCCGATCGGAATGGACCCGGCGGACGGGCCGCTCCAGTTCGCCGGAGGCTGCACGATGCCCGCGGACTCGCCGGGCAGCCCCACACCGGTCTTGGTGCCGAGGCCGAACGCGCGCTGGTAGGCGTAGAGCCGGTCGGCGCCGAGCCGGTCGGCGACCATGATCGTGCCGACGTTGCTGGACTGCGCGAGCACACCCATCAGCGTGTAGTCGGGCGATCCGTGCTTGTGGGTGTCCCGGTAGGTGACACCGCCCTTTTCGATCGTCTGCGGCAGTGTGAGGACCGAATCGGGCTTGATCACGCCGGCGTCCAGGCCGCCGCAGATCGTCAGCGCCTTGTGGACCGAGCCGGGCTCGACGATGGCGGTCGTCGCGAGGTCGAGCGTGGTGCCGGGCTTGGCGGTCGACGGGTTGGACGCGTCGTAGCTGGGCGAGCTGACCATCGCCCGGATCTCGCCGGTCTTCACGTCCATGACGATCGCCGAGCCGTTCCACGCCTTGGTGGCCTTGAGCCGGGCGGTGAGCAGCTTGTTCGCCTGGTACTGCAGGTCGCGGTCGAGCGTCAGCACGAGGTCGGAGCCGGCCTTGGCGGCGGTCGTCCGGTTGTAGCCGCCCGGGATCTCCTGACCCCCGGTGCCCTCGTCGTAGACCCGCTCGCCGTTGACGCCCTGGAGCACGTCGTTGAAGCCGGACTCGAGACCGGCCAGGCCGGTGCCGTCGGTGCCGGTGTAGCCGATGACGTTCGCGGCGAAGTCACCGCCGGCCACCTCGCGGACCTGGTCGGACTGGACGATCAGCCCGGGGATCTTCGTGCGGAGCCGGTTGACCGCGTCGCCGACCGCGAGCGACACCTTCTTCTTCAGGATCACGTAGCGGTTGGCGCTGCCGTCCGCGTGCTTGTCGTGGGAGAGCTTCTCCTCGACCTGCGCGGGCGTCATCTGCAGCAGCGGGGCGACGGCGGCGGCGACCTCGGACTTGTTCGCGATGTAGCCGGGGTCGGCGGCGATCGTCGCGCCTTCGACGTCGTGGGCCAGCGCGTTGCCGTCGCGGTCGAGGATCGCGCCGCGGGGCGCGTAGACCACCAGGCTGACCCGGCGGGAGTGTGCGGCGAGCTCGGCGTACTGAGTGCCCTCGGTGGTCTGGATCTGGACCAGGCGGCCGCCGACCGCGACGAACAACGCGAGCATGACCGCGAGCGAGATGCGCAGCCGTGCGTTCGGGTTGCCCAGGCGCGGGAGGTGCCTCCGTTGCCGTCGTGGAGGCGGCAGCGGGGGCATCCGGACCGACTGACGCCGCCCCGGTGGGGGTGCGCCGGTGGATTCCCACCGCGCGGAGCTGCTGCCGCGCCTCGGCCGGTCGTGCGGGGCGGGGCGGCGCCGCACCGGTTGCCCGCCACGCGGTGCCCGAGCCGGACCGGCCCGGCCCGTTCCGGCCGCGCTGCCCCGAGCACCGGCCGACGCGCTGCCGCGGCCGCCGCCCGACGCGCTGCCGCGCGCACCGCCCGACGCGCTGCCGCGCGCACCGCCCGACGTGCTGCCGCGCGCACCGGCCGACGTGCTGCCGCGGCCTCCTCCGGACGCGCTCTCGCGGGCACCGCTGGATGCGCTGTTGCGGGCGCCACCGCGGCTGTCGCCGGAAGGTGCCTTGCCGCCGCTGCCGGACGCAGCCGCACGGCCGGTGCCGGACGCACCGCTGCGGCTGGTGCCGGACATGCCGGTGCCGGACGCACCGCTGCGGCCGGTGCCGGACGTGCTGGTGCCGGACGCACCGCTGCGGCCGGCGGCTGACTTGGACCCGCCGGGCTTGGCCCGGTCAGGCTTGGCCCGGTCGGCATTGGACCCACCGGCCTTGGACCCACCGGGCTTGGCCCCATCGGGCTTGGCCGGGCCGCCCTCGCGGACGGTCTGGCCCCGGGGGTGGTACTGCTGAGCGTCCGACAGCGTCTGGCGGCGCGGTCGGAACGGCACGACGTTCTCGTCGGCGCGCCGTCGTTTCGGGGGCGGCGCTGCCATCACCGGTCCGCCGAGGGCGACGTGCTGGTCTCCCCCGGAGGCGACGTGCCGGGCTTCGGAGAACCCGCCGCCGCGTCGGACGCCGACGGAGTGGGCGACGGCGGCGCGGTGGCCGGGGCGGGCGTCCCCGCGACCTCCCCGTCGGGCAGCTTGACGAACCCGGGGTCACCAGCCGGCACGAGCCCCATCTTGCCGGCCCGCTCCTCGAGCTTCTTCGGCGACTCCTGGCTGTCCAGCGCCTGTTGCAGCCGCTGCTCCTCCTGGTCGAGCCGGTCCTGCCGGGTGTCGAGGTCGTGCAGCCGGAACGCGTTCTCGTTGACCGCGGTGTTCAGCAGCACCAGCCCGATCAGCCCCCCGATCGCCAGCGTCAGCACGAGGACGACGAACGGCGCCCGCGCCGACGCCGCCGACCGCCGGGACGGCACCGACGGCGACGGCGGCACGCTGATCGGAGCGGCGGACCGACGCCTGCTCTGCGCGGACCTGTCCCGCGCTGACCGGCGATCCGCCGGCCGGCCTTGCGCCGGAGCCTTCGGCGCGATCGGCCGTCCCTCGCGGACCGCGCCCGGACGCGATCGCACACCGGTACGTGAGCTCGACATCATGTCACCCCGCTCTCAGAAGTTCCCAGCCGTTCCACCGCCCGCAGGCGCACCGACGCCGCGCGGGGGTTCGCTTCGATCTCCTCCGGCCCGGCCACCTCGGCCCCTCGGGTGAGGAGCCGGAACCGTGGCCCGTATTCGGGCAGAACCACCGGCAGCTCCGGGGGTGTGCGGTCTTGCGTCACCGCGGCGAACGCCTGCTTGACCAGGCGGTCTTCCAGCGACTGGTACGACATCACGACGATCCGGCCGCCCGGCCGGACGGCGTCCAGCGCGGCCGGGAGCGCGTCGCGCAACGCGTCGAGTTCGCCGTTGACCTCGATGCGCAGCGCCTGGAACGTGCGCTTGGCCGGGTTGCCGCCGGTGCGCCTGGCCGGCGCCGGAATCGAGTCCCGGACCAGTTCGACGAGCCGGGCGCTGGACGTCAGCGGCGCCTTCTCCCGTTCACGCAGGATCGCCGACGCGATCCGGGGGGCGAACTTCTCCTCGCCGTACGTCCGCAGAACCCGGGTCAGGTCGCCGTGCGAGTACGTGTTGAGCACGTCGGCCGCAGTGATGCCGCGGCTGGTGTCCATCCGCATGTCGAGCGGCGCGTCCCGGGCGTACGAGAAGCCCCGGTCGTCCTCGTCCAGCTGGAGCGACGAGACACCCAGGTCGAAAAGGAACCCGTCAACCGAGTCCACATCGGCCTGAACCAGAGCATCCGGAATCGCGTCATAGATAGCGTGGACGAACCGGACGCGGCCCGCGTCCGCACCCAGACGTTCGGCGGCGCGGCGTAGCGCGTCCGGATCACGATCGATACCGACGACGGTGAGAGAGGGATGCGCGGCGAGCATCGCCGCGGTGTGGCCGCCGAGGCCCAGCGTGCCGTCGACCACGACGGCGCCGGGGCCACTGATCGCCGGGGCGAGCAGCTCGAGGCAGCGGTCGAGCAGGACGGGGCGGTGTATCCGGGAATGGGGAGGAACGTGCGGCTCGGGGGCGGCCCCGGCGTCAACGGAGGCGTGCGGACACGCCTGTTCGTCAGCCGCCATGCCGCCCCCTCGTCGGTGGCCCATGCCGCCAGGTCCCCATCCGCTTCGCGTGGCCTGGCGCCGGGGAAGGTGCGCCAGGAGATTCGCCAAGCGGCTGGAGACCTCACGCCACGGGACGTGAACGTCGTCAGAAGATGCCGGGCAGCACCTCCTCTTCCACCTCTGCGAACGCTTCCTCGGAGTCGGCCAGGTAGGTGTCCCAGGCCTGCCGATCCCAGATTTCGACCCTCGTGCTGGCCCCGATCACCACGCAGTCCCGGTCGAGACCGGCGTACTCGCGGAGGTGAGCGGGGATCGTGATGCGCCCCTGACGGTCAGGAACCTCGTCGTGGGCGCTGGCGAAGAACACCCGGCTGTAGGCCCGGGCTGCCTTGTGCGTCATCGGTGCCGCGCGAAGCTGCTCGGCGACGCGGCTGAACTCGGCCATCGGGAAGACGAAAAGGCATCGTTCCTGCCCCTTCGTCACCACCAAACCTCCTGCCAGCTCGTCACGAAACTTCGCCGGCAGGAATAGCCGACCCTTCTCGTCCAAGCGAGGCGTGTGCGTGCCGAGAAACAACGCACCCACCACCCCTTGGATCGGAGCATCCCAGACGCTCCATCACGCCCCACTGTACTCCACTTCCCCCCACCGTCAACGACTCAAACCTGTAGCTGCCAGATATCGGACCGATGTCTTCGCAGGTCAGCACGGTGGAGCGCAGGTGGAGCGGTTTGGCGGGCGGGAGCAGGTTGGCACACACACGAAGGGCCGGTGCTGCCGATTACTCGGAAACACCGGCCCTATGGGACGGGAGTTGCAGATGTGAAAATCAGACCACGATCGTCACGATTCGACCGGGGACGACGATCAGCTTCCGGGGCTCGGCACCGGCCAGCATCGCGGCGACCTTCGGCTCCGCCAGCGCGGCCGCGCGCACCGCGGCCTCGTCCGCATCGGCCGGCACCGTGATGCGGCCCCGCACCTTGCCGTTGACCTGAACCGGGTACTCGATCTCCGGTGCGGTCAGCAGGCTCTCGTCAGCGGCCGGGAACGAGTGGTAGGTCAGCGTCTCGGCGTGGCCCAGCTTCTCCCACAGCTCCTCGGCCAGGTGCGGTGCGAACGGCGCCACCATCAGCACCATCGGCTCCACCACCTCGCGCGGCGTCGCGCCCTTGCTGCCGTACGCCGACGTCACGTGGTTCGTCAGCTCGATCAGCTTGGAAACCGCGGTGTTCGTGCGCAGCCCCTCCAGGTCGCCCCGGATGCCGTCGATCGTCTGGTGCACGAACCGGCGGGTCTTCTCGTCGGCCGCGTCGTCGGTGACGCGCGTCGCGCCCGACTCCTCGTCGATCACGGTCCGCCACAGCCGCTGCAGGAACCGCATCGAGCCGACGACCGCCCGGGTCTCCCACGGACGCGAGACGTCCAGCGGCCCCATCGACATCTCGTAGACGCGGAACGTGTCGGCCCCGTACTCGGCGCACATGTCGTCCGGGGTCACGACGTTCTTCAGCGACTTGCCCATTTTGCCGTATTCGCGGTTCACCGGCGCGCCCTGCCAGCGGTAGCTGCCGTCCTCCTCCACGACCTCGTCCGCGGCGACGTAGGTGCCACGGGCGTCGGTGTAGGCGTAGGCCTGGATGTAGCCCTGGTTGAACAGCCGGCCGAACGGCTCGGACGAACGCAGGTGCCCCAGGTCGAACAGCACCTTGTGCCAGAAACGGGCGTACAGCAGATGCAGCACCGCGTGCTCGACGCCACCGACGTACAGGTCGACGCCGCCGGCCGGCTTGTCGTCGCGCGGGCCCATCCAGTACTGCTCGTTGGCCGGGCTGACGAACTCGTTCTCGTCCGTCGGGTCCAGGTAGCGCAGCTCGTACCAGCACGAACCCGCCCACTGCGGCATCGTGTTGGTCTCCCGGCGGTACGGCTTCGGGCCGTCACCCAGGTCCAGCGTGACGTTCACCCAGTCCTGCGCGCGGGCCAGCGGGGGCTCGGGGTCGGTGTCGGCGTCGTCCGGATCGAACGTCCGCGGCGAGTAGTCGTCGATCTCCGGCAGTTCGACGGCCAGCATGTTCTCGGGCAGCGCGACCGGCAGGCCGTCGGTGTCGTAGACGATCGGGAACGGCTCGCCCCAGTAGCGCTGACGGCTGAACAGCCAATCGCGCAGCTTGTAGGTGGTCGTCGCCTCGCCGTGGCCGTTCTCGACCAGCCAGCTGATGATCTGCCGTTTCGCGTCGGCCACCCGCAGGCCGTCCAGGAAGCCCGAGTTGATCGCCGGGCCGTCACCGGTGAACGCGTTGCCGTCGAACCCGTCGGTCGGCTGCACGGTCCGGACGATCGGCAGCTCGAAGACCTCGGCGAACTCCCAGTCGCGCTCGTCCTGGCCCGGAACGGCCATGATCGCGCCGGTGCCGTAACCGGTCAGAACATAGTCGGCGACGAACACCGGTACGCGCTCGCTGGTGGCCGGGTTGATCGCGTAGGCGCCGGTGAACACGCCGGTCTTCTTGCGCGCTTCGGCGGACCGCTCGATATCGGACTTCGAGGCGGCCTGCGCCTGGTACGTCGCGACGGCGGTCGACGGATCGTCGGCCCCACCGGTCCAGGAGGCGGGGATGCCGTCGGGCCAGGAGTCCGGGACGATCGCGTTCAGCAGCGGGTGCTCGGGCGCCAGGACCAGGTAGGTCGCGCCGAACACCGTGTCGGGCCGGGTGGTGAAGACGCGGATCGGCTCGGCCGGTGCGCTGTGACGGCCGTTCTGCGGGGCCGTGTCGACGATCCGGAAATCGATGTACGCGCCGGTCGAGCGTCCGATCCAGTTGCGCTGCATGACCTTGATCGACTCCGGCCAGTCGACCTCGTCCAGGTCGTCGGCCAGCCGGTCGGCGTACGCGGTGATCCGCATCTTCCACTGGCGCAGCCGTCGCTTGAAGACCGGGAAGTTGCCGCGGTCGGACCGGCCGTCGGAGGTGACCTCCTCGTTGGCCAGCACCGTGCCCAGGCCGGGGCACCAGTTGACCGGGGCCTCGGACAGGTACGCCAGCCGGTAGCTGTCGATCAGCTTGCGCTGCTCGATGCGGGACAGCTCGGCCCACGGCGCACCGGACGCGACGCGGTGACCGCCGGCGAACTCGGCCTCCAGCTCGGCGATCGGGCGGGCCTTACCGGCCTTCTCGTCGTACCAGGAGTTGTAGATCTGCAGGAAGATCCATTGCGTCCAGCGGTAATAGGAGACGTCGGTGGTGGCCAGCTGCCGCCGGCTGTCGTGCCCGAAGCCCAGCCGCCGCAGCTGCGCGGTGTACCGCTGAATGTTCTCGTTGGTCGTTTTCCGAGGGTGCGTCCCGGTCTGCACCGCGTACTGCTCGGCCGGCAGGCCGAACGCGTCGAAACCCATCGGGTGCAGGACGTTGAAGCCCAGCATCCGGTGGTAACGCGCGAAGACGTCGGTGCCGATGTAGCCCAGCGGGTGACCGACGTGCAGGCCCGCGCCGGAGGGGTACGGGAACATGTCCATCACGTACAGCGGCTTGCCGCCGTCGTTGTGCCAGCCCGGTGTCGGGGCGGCCAGTGGGCCGGACGGATTGGGCGAGTGGAACGTGCCTTCGGCTTCCCACCGGTCCTGCCAGCGCTTCTCGATCGCCGCGGCCAGCGTGGCGGTGTAGCGGTGGGCCGGCGCGTCGGCGGGATTCTGCTCGCTCATCGTGGGGTTCCTCAGGGCTTAAAACTGGATAAAGAACTGCGGGGTCACCAGTTACCGGGTGAACGTCTCAAGACACGAAAAAACCCCTCGCCATGGAGGGGTAGCCGTGCTGATCAGACGTCAGCACGGCCTGGTAAGGAGCACTCCTGCGCTCATCATGCGCGCATCATACCGCTCGCCGGATGTGCCTGACGAACCCGATAACCCTGAGAACATAACTGCATCAACCGGTATGGAAGTGCAGAGCAATTCGGATCGCCTGGCAGTCGTGCGGGATCCTGGAACAATGGCTGCGGGCCATCAGCCTTCAATACACCCCAGGAAGAGGGCAGTCGGTGACGACGCACGGCACACTGGAGAACTACGGACCCCCGGCCGAGCTCGGCGGGGTCCGGGTCGTCGCCGACCGGATCGTCGCCAACGTGGAGCGGGTGATCGAAGGCAAGACCGCGACGATCACGCTGGCGGTCGCTGTTCTCCTGGCCGAGGGCCACCTCCTGATCGAGGACGTGCCCGGCGTCGGCAAGACCAAGCTCGCGAAGGCACTCGCCCGGTCGATCGACGGCTCGGTGCGGCGCATCCAGTTCACGCCCGACCTGCTTCCCTCCGACGTCACCGGTGTCAGCATCTACAACCCGGAGAACCGCTCGTTCGAGTTCAAGCCGGGTCCGGTGTTCGCGAACCTGGTCGTCGGCGACGAGATCAACCGGGCGTCGCCGCACGCCCAGTCCGCGCTGCTGGAGTGCATGGAGGAGCGGCAGGTCACGGTCGACGGCATCACCTACCCGCTGCAGCACCCGTTCATGGTCGTGGCGACGCAGAACCCGACCCAGATGGCCGGTACCTATCCCCTGCCCGAGGCGCAGCGCGACCGGTTCACCGCCCGGCTCGCGATGGGTTACCCCGACCGGCGGGCCGAGCTGGCGATGCTCGACGGGCACGGCGAGGCCGACCCGCTCGACAACCTCCGCCCGGTGTGCGACGGCAACGAGATCCGCATGCTGATCGACGCCGTGCACCGCGTCCACGTGGCCGAGCCGGTGAAGTGGTACGTCATCGATCTGGTCAGCGCGACCCGCAACAACCCCGACCTGCGGCTCGGCGCGAGCCCCCGGGCCAGCCTGCAACTGCTGCGCACGGCCAGGGCCTTCGCGGCGATCGAGGGCCGCGACTACGTTCTTCCCGACGACATCCAGCGGCTCGCCGCACCCGTGCTCACCCACCGCCTGATCCCGACCGAGGAAGCCGTGTTCAACCGGCGGACGGCCGAGGTCATTCTGGCCGATCTCGTCGCGAGGGTCCCGGTACCGGACGCGCGGGGCGGGCGTCGGACCCGGTGATCCGAGCCGCGCTCCGGGGGCTCACCACCCGCGGCCGCAGCTTCCTGGCGGCGGCCGCCGCCGCGACGCTGTCCGCCTTCGTTCTCGGGGAACGCGAGCTGCTCCAAGTGGCCGGGCTGCTGGCCGCGCTGCCGGTACTGGCCGTGATCGCGGTGGCCCGCACCCGCTACCGCCTGTCGTGCACCCGTTCCGTCCACCCGGGCCGCATCGAGGCCGGTACGGCGGCCTCGGTCACGCTCCGGCTGGAGAACCTGTCCCGGGTCCCGACCGGGGTGCTGCTGCTCGAGGAGCAACTGCCGCCCGCGCTCGGTGAGCCGCCGCGGTTCGTCCTCGACCGGCTGTCGAGCCGGCAGTGGAGCAGCGTCGACTATCCGATCCGGGTCGACGTCCGGGGCCGGTACGAGATCGGCCCGCTGACCGTCCGGCTGTCCGACCCGTTCGGCCTCTGCGAGCTGACCCGGTCGTTCACCCGCACCGAACGGATCATCGTCACGCCCCAGGTGGCGCCGCTGGCGCCGATCCCGCTGGACGGCGACCGGTCCGGCAGCTCGCTGAGCCAGCCGCGGTCGACAGCGGCCCGGGGGCAGGACGCGGCGACCACCCGCGAGTACCGGCACGGCGACGACTACCGCCGGGTGCACTGGCGGTCGACGGCCCGCACCGGTGAGCTGATGGTCCGCCGCGAGGAACAGCCCCGCGAATCGACCGGCACGGTGCTGCTCGACGCCCGCTTCGCCGCCCACCGCGGATCCGGGCCCGCGTCCAGCCTGGAATGGGCGGTCAGCGCGGCCGCCAGCATCACGTGCCACCTGCTCCGGGCCGGGTTCGACCTGAACCTGGTCACCGACTCCGGGGTCGACCAGTCGTTGTCGGCCGGAGCCGGTGGCGAGAACCTCGCGCTCGGGCTGCTGGCCGAGGTCGAGCCGAGCCGGATCCAGTCGCTCGGCATGGCGCTCGACCGGTTCCGCCACGAGCGCGACCAGCTGCTCGTCGCGGTCGTGGGCCTGCTGACGCCGGAGGAGTGCACGCGGCTGGCCGCGGCCCGCACCGGTGGCACGTCGATCGCGGTGCTGATCGACTCGACCGCTTGGGCGTCGATGCCGTCCGCGGCGAAGGCCGAGGCCGACCGGCGCTACCAGGAGAACATCGCGCGCCTGTCGGCCGGCGGCTGGCGGGTGATGCCGGCCCGGCCCGGTGCACGGATCAGCAGCCTCTGGGTGCCGTCCGAGCGGGGTTCGGGGCCGCCGTCCTCGTCACCCGGCCTGCACATCCCGCCGGCCCCCGAGTACGAGCCCCGTTCGAACGGGTTCCACGGAGTGTCCCCATGAATCGTCGGACGTACGTATCGGTGGTGGCCGGTGCGGCCACCCTGCTGGCCGCGACCTCGCTCTCCGGGATCTTCGACGGGATGTCGTGGTTCCCGGTCGTGGCCGGCAGCGTCATCGTCGTGACGCTGGCGGGCCTCGGTGCCCGCGCGCTGCGGACGCCGCCCTGGCTGCAGCCGGTGGTCGGCGCCGTCGCCGTCCTGCTCTACACCACGATCGTGTTCGGCCACGACCGCTTCCTCGGCATCGTGCCGACCCCGGCGACGATCACCGGGCTGCGCGCCGACGTCCAGGCCGCGTTCGCGGACATCGCCGAACTGGCCGCCCCGGTGCCGCCGCGGCCGGGAATCCTGCTGCTCACGGTCGCCGGGGTGGGGCTGGTCGCGATCCTCGTCGACCTGCTGGCGTCGGTGCTCGGCCGGGCCGCGCTGGCCGGTCTGCCGCTGCTGGGCCTCTACACGGTGCCGGTGGCGGTCGACCGCGAGGGCATCGGCTGGATTCCGTTCGCGCTGGGTGCGGCCGGGTTCTGCTGGTTGCTGAGCGCCGAGCACGGTACGACGATCCGGCGCTGGGGCCGCCCGTTCCGATCGGGCTCGGCCGCCGAGCCGTCCCGCTCCGGATCGCTGGTCGCCGGGCGGCTCGCGGTCTTCGGGATCGTCCTCGCCGTGCTGCTGCCCGCCGGTGTGCCCGCGCTCTCCGCCGAGGGCCTGCACTCGCTGTTCAACGGAGGGCTGCCGGGCACCGGCAACGGCCGGACCGTCACCGCGATCAACCCGGTCACCGAATTGCGCGGCCAGCTGACCCAGAGCGAACCGGTCGAGTTGCTGCGGATCCGGTCGAGCGACCCCGACCCGTTCTACCTGCGGCTGGCGACGCTGGAGCGGTTCACCGGCAACGGCTGGACGCTGAAGGACATGTCGGCCAAGCCCGAGGCCAGGGTCAGCAACGGCGTGCCGAACGTCTCCGGCATCAGCGGCGGGACGCCGACCCGGTCCCAGAAGACGACAGTGGAGATCCGGGGCCTGTCGCAGTCGCGGTACCTGCCGCTGTACTCGAATCCGACCGCGGTGGCCGCCGACGGCGACTGGCGGTTCGACCGGGGCTCGGAGGCCGTGTTCAGCACGGTCGACACCACCAAGAACATGAAGTACACGTTCGAATCGCGCCGGGTGCTCTACACCGCGCAGATGCTGCGCAGCGCGCCTCCGCCGCCGACCGACGGCTCGATCGTCCGGTACACGCAGCTCGACAACCCCGAGCCGAGCGTCAAGAAGCAGGTCCAGGAACTCGTCGCGGGTAAGTCGAACGAGTACGACCGGGCGGTCGCGCTCAACAACTTCTTCGCGCCCGAGAACGGGTTCGTCTACGACCTGCAGACCCAGGCCGGCACCAGCCAGAGCGACATCGTCAACTTCCTCGACAAGCGGCGCGGCTACTGCGAGCAGTACGCGTCGGCGATGGCGTACATGGCCCGGGTCGCCGGTCTACCGGCCCGGGTGGCGATCGGATTCGGGTACGGGACGCCCCAGGGCAACTACACGACGATCACCAGCCACGATGCCCACGCGTGGGTGGAGGTCTACTTCAGCGGGATCGGCTGGGTGCCCTTCGACCCCACGCCGCCGACCGGTCAGGGCCGCACCGGCGACCTGGCCTGGGTCGACAACAACGTCAGCGACCAGGGCCAGAGCACCGAGCAGACGGCGCCGGACGAGCGGGAGCAGGCCGCCGGTCCGTCCTCGGCCGCGCCGGAGCCGGAGCCGAGCGACGACGCGGCCGCCGCGGCGACCTCGGACGACAAGTCCGCCGGAGACTCCGCGTCGCTGCTGAAGACGATCCGGACGATCCTGGTGTGGGTGCTGGGGGTGCTGATCGTGCTGGCGCTGGCGATCACACCGGCGCTGGTACGGCGGCGGGTGCGGGCCAGGCGGCTCGCGGCGCTGCAGCGTCCGGACGACCCGTCGGCGGCGGCACACGCGGCCTGGGACGAGGTCCTGGACACGCTCGTGGACCTGGACGCGGGCGGCGACAGCGGTGAGACACCCCGAGGGCTCTCGAAGCGGCTCTCCTCGGACGGGCTCGACGGTTCCGCTCAGGGTGCGCTGACGCTGCTCGCGCACGCGGAGGAGCAGGCCCGGTACGCGCCGCGCGTGGCCGCGACGCCGGGCCTGGCCGAGGCGGTGGTGGCCGTACGGGCCGCCCTGCACCAGAAGTCGCCCCGGCGCCGGCGGATCATGGCCGACTGGGCCCCCGCCTCGACGCTCGAGCGGGTCGGCTCCGCGGTGCGTTCCCTCCCGGCGAAAGCCCGCGGCAAGTAGGCAGGCGGGCGGCGCCCGTGGGGTGAGCGAAAACACACTGGCCGCCGCCCGAGGGGCGGCGGCCAGTGTGACGGCACGGTCAGGTGAGACAGGTGCGCTGACCGGACTTCACCCGGTCAGCGCGCGCATCTTTCCTGCTTGCTTGCTCAGCGATCCTCGTCGGCCCGACGACGCCACCGCTCTTCGAGCCGGTCGAGCAGCGACGACCGGTGGCCCCGGTTGCGTCCCCGCGTCTTCGGCGGCTCGCTGCCGACGGCGTGCAACGGTCGTTGATCACCACGACCGGTGTACAGGTAGGACTGCACCCCGAGCACCGCGGCACCGAACATCACCACGAAACCGAGGATGCCCAGCAGCGGCACTCCACCCGGAGCGATCTTGCTGACCAGGCCGAACACCATGATCGCAACACCAACGAGGAACAGCGCGACCGCGAGCGCACCACGCCGGACCGCGCGATGCCGAGGGTCGGTCGAGCGAACTTTGTCCGCGAACTTGGGATCGTCCGCGAGCAAGCCGCGCTCGATCTGCTCGAGCAGCCTTTGCTCGTTCTCAGAGAGCGGCACGGCACTCCTCCCCGCTCTTCAGGGCCACTCCACGGGGGCCGGAGGCCCGGGCATGGGCGACCGCTGTGGAACGGCCGTTGCGGCTATCCGACCATGAGTTTACGAGCGGTCCGCGATGTCGGAAAGACAGACGGCCACGCTGGTAGTCGGGACTCGGACAGGTGTCGGTCACGAGTTGGCGTTCACTACCCCGAAACCCGATCACACCCGTCCGTTTCCTTCCTTGGGGCCCTTATTAGGCCCATTCTGACTTTTTCTTTCCCCGCGTCCGTCCGGACGCATCCTGATCTCTTCAACGTCCGAGCCGCTTCGAGCGTTCGGGCGTACGAGAGCCGCCGGACGAATCGTTCCGCTTCCGAAGCGACGCGCGACGGCATCGACCGCACGATCGGCTTCGGCCCACCCCCGATCGGGCTCGTCGAGCGTCGGCTGACGGGCCACCGCGGCGGCTGGGCCCAGGCCCTCGACCCGGACGCCGACAAGACGAATCGGCATCGTGGTCGACAATCCAACATACAAGCGTCGCGCTATGTCGTAGATCTCCTGGGTGCCGTCGGTGGGCGACTGGAGCGTGCGGGAGCGGTTGACGGTGGAGAAGTCGGCGAACCGCACCTTGATCACGACCGTTCTCCCCGCCTGCCCGGTCGACCGCAGCCGGGCCGCGGTCTTTTCCGACAGCCGAAGTAGTTCCCGGTTGATCAAATCCGAATCCGATTGGTCTTCGTCGAACGTCTCTTCGGCGCCGATCGACTTGTCGGGGGTGCCGACGACCACGCGCCTCGGGTCTCGCCCCCAGGCCAGCGCATGCAGGTGGGCCGCCTGCGCCTCCCCGACCGAGCGGCGCAGCACCGCAGGCGGGAGCTGGGCCAGATCGCCCACCGTGCGCAGCCCGAGCCGGTCGAGCTGCTCGGCCGTGCGGTCACCGACACCCCAGAGCGCGCCCACCGGCAACGGGTGCAGGTACTCGAGCACGCCGTCGGCCGGGACGACGGCCAGCCCGTCGGGCTTGCAGCGGGTGGACGCCAGCTTGGCCACGAACTTCGTGGACGCGACCCCGACCGAACACGTCATCTGCTGCTCGTCGGCGACCCGCCGGCGGATCTGCCTGCCGATCTCGGCCGGCGAGCCGAGCAGACGCTGGGCCCCTTTGACGTCGAGGAACGCCTCGTCCAGGCTGAGCGGCTCGACCAGCGGGGTGACGTCGCGGAAGATGGCCATCACGGCGGCCGAGGCCTCACCGTAGGCACCGTGCTCGGGCTGGATGTAGATCGCCTGCGGGCACAGCCGCCGGGCCCGGGCCGTCGGCATCGCGCTGCGGACGCCGAACGCGCGGGCCTCGTAGCTCGCGGACGAGACGACCCCACGCGGGCCGGTGCCACCCACCACGACCGGACGCCCGCGCAGCGACGGGTCTCGCCGCACCTCGACCGAGACGAAGAACGCATCCATGTCGACGTGCAGAATCGTGCACCCGGTGTCGTCACCGAGTTCGCCGCCCGGCCCACTTCGCGGCAACGACTGGCTCCGGCCCATGGTCAGAGCCTAGGCGGCCCCACCGACAGATTGCCCGGCCCGCGCGAGAAGGAGTGGAACGTGAAGATCTTCGGCGGCCAGCGAGCCGTGTAGTCCCACCAGGCGGGACTCGCGGGGCTCCAGCTCGGTGGCGATCAGCGCCGACCCCGGCCTCGCCGCCACCACGACGTCGCCGATCCGCCCCAGGAGCTCGGGCCGCACGACCGGCCCGAACCACCCGGCCTCGATCGCCTGCTCCCGCGAGAGCACCCAGGCCGCGTCGCCCAGGACCGACGTCCAGGCGGCCAGCACGTCGTCCCCGGCACCGGGCTCGGTGTAGACGTGCCGGGCCCGCGCCTCGCCACCGAGCAGCGCCACGCCCTCCCCCAGCGCCGGAACCGCGTCGAGATCGACCCGGCCGGGCCCGGGGGGATCGCTCATCCCGTGGTCGCCGGTCACGACGAGCACCGCGTCCGGCGGCAGCGCGCCGGCCAGACGCTCGACCAGCCGGTCGGCGATCGCGAGCTCGTGCCGCCAGGCCGCCGACTCCGACCCGTACACGTGCCCGGCATGGTCCACCCCGGCGTAGTACGCGATCGTCAGCGAACGCGGCTCCTGGGCCACGGCGGCGGCAGCCGTGGCGACGAGCGGCCCGGCACCGTCGGCCGGGCGGTACTCCGCGCCGCGCCAGACCGCCCGGGTCAGCGGAGAGTTCGAGAACGCCGCCGGGCCGGCGTGGAACACCGGCAGCCCGGCGGCCACCGCCCGCTCGGGCACGGTCGGCAGCGGCTGCCAGCGCTCCGGCACCGCCGTCCGGTCCCACCGCAGCAGGTTGAGCAGCACACCGCGCTCGGGGTCGCGCACCTGGTAGCCGAACATCCCGTGCTCGCCCGGCGGCAGGCCGGTGCCGAAGCTGGCCATGCTGGTCGCGGTCGTCGACGGGAACCCCACGGTGAGCGGCGGCGCCCCGTCGAGCGACGCCAGGAAGGGGGCGTCGGACGCGTGCGCCGCCAGCAGCCCCGAGCCCAGCCCGTCCAGGATCAGGACGCAGATCCGGTCGGCGGCCGGCAGCCGGAGCGTGTCGTCCGTGTCGTCCGTGCCCTTCGTGGCGTCCGGAAGCTTCGCACCGAGCGCGCGCACGACGGCGGGCAACAGGTCCGCGGCCGATCGGCGGCCGTAGGCAGGCGGCTCCGGAAGGGCCGTCACCGGCGGGCCAGCACGTGCAGCTGGGTGGCGATGTCGCGGTACGGCGGACGCTCGGCCATCGCGAGCTCGAGCGCGGTGAGCGCCTCGGCCGCACCGGGCTCGACGTCGGCGACGGCGCCGGGGACGAGGTCGGCCAGCACCCGCACGCCGTGCGCGCGTTCGGGCACGAGACCGGCCTTGGAGATCAGCGCGGACACCGCCTCCAGGTCGTAACGGCGCGGGTCGAGTTCACCGTCGAGCGAATCGCGCGCCGCCCCGAAATGCCCGGCCAGCGCCCGGGCCAGCACGGCGGCGACCCGGTTGGCGACCAGGATGCTGGCGCAGCCGCCCGGCTTCAGCGCACCGGCGACCGCGGCGAGCGTGCGCCCGGGGTCGTCGACGACCTCCAGGACGCTGTGGCAGAGCACGACGTCGGCGGTGCCGGGTTCGAGCAGCCCGGGCAGGTCGTCGGCGTCACCCTGGTGGGCGGTGATGCGGTCGGAGACGCCTCGCTCGGCGGCCCGGCGGGCGAGCGCGGCCAGCGCGTCGGGGCTCGGGTCGACCACCGTGACGGTGTGACCGGCCTGTGCGAGCGGCACCGCGAACCCGCCGGTGCCACCGCCGGCGTCCACGACGTGCGCCGGTCCGCGGCGGTCGAGTTCCGCGTCGAGTACGGCCCAGACCACGGCGTTGCGCGGGCTGCGGGGCACTGGTCCCACCTCTCGTCGTGACGTCTGGACCGAAGCCTATTACCGGAAGTTGCGCGAAGTGCTGGCCACCCGGAGCGGGAGCGGCTCCATCATCTCGGCGGTCACTCCGATCACGCCTTCGACGTTCTGCAGGCGCCCCCGGATCAGCAGCGCCGCCGAGCCCCGGGCGACCCGCCGGTACCGGGCCCAGAAACCCTCGGTGCAGACGACGTTGAGCATGCCGGTCTCGTCCTCGAGGTTCACGAACGTGACGCCCCCGGCGGTGGCGGGCCGCTGCCGGTGCGTGACCACGCCGCCGACCAGCACCCGGGTGCCGTCCGCGACCTCGCGGAGGGCCGAGATCGGCAGCGCGCCGCGGGCGTCCAGCTGATCGCGGACGAACTGCGTCGGGTAGCTGTCGGGCGAGACGCCGGTGGCCCAGACGTCGGCGACCGCTTCCTCCACCTCCGACATCCCCGGCAGCATCGGGGCCTGGACCCCGACCACGACCCCGGCCAGCCGGTCGGGACGCCCTTGCGCGACCGCGCCCGCCGCCCACAGCGCGGCGCGCCGGGAGAGCCCGAACCCGTCGAACGCCCCCGCCGTGGCCAGCGCCTCGACCTGCGCGGTGGTGAGCGCGATCCGCTGGGTCAGGTTCGTCATGTCGGTGAACGGGCCGTTCTCGTCCCGCTCGGCGACGAGGCGCCCGGCCAGGTCGTCGCCGATCGTCCGCACCGAGGCCAGGCCCATGCGGACGGCGTGGCTCAGCCGCGGTTCCGAGCCGGACGACGGCCACTCCGACATAGTGGGCAAATCTAGACTTTCCAGCGTGGCTTGTTCAAGGCTCGCATTGAGATCCGGCCCTCGCACCGTGACGCCGTGACGCCGGGCGTCGGCGACCAGCGACTGCGGCGAGTAGAACCCCATCGGCTGCGACGCGAGCAGCGCGGCGCAGAACGCGGCCGGGAAGTACCGCTTGAACCAGGAGCTGTAGAGCACCAGCGCGGCGAAGCTCACCGAGTGGCTCTCCGGGAAACCGAAGTTCGCGAACGCGGCGAGCTGGGCGAAGATCTGGTCGGCCAGCTCGCCGGTGATGCCGTTCGCGGCCATCCCGTCGTAGAACCGGGCCTTCAGCGCGGCCATCTTCTCCGGTGACCGCTTCGAGCCGACCGCCCGGCGCAGCTGGTCGGACTCGGATGCGCTGAACCCGGCGACGTCGACCGCCATCTGCATCAACTGCTCCTGGAACAGCGGGACTCCGAGCGTCTTGTGCAGGGCGTTCTCCAGCAGTGGGTGCGCGTACCGGGGCTTCTCCAGGCCGTTGCGCCGGCGGATGTACGGGTGCACCGAGCCGCCCTGGATCGGGCCGGGCCGGATCAGCGCGACTTCGACGACCAGGTCGTAGAACTCCCGCGGCCGCAGCCGGGGCAGCGTCGCCATCTGGGCCCGGCTCTCGACCTGGAACACCCCGACCGAGTCGGCCTCGCAGAGCATCGTGTAGACCGCGTCGTCGTCGAGCGGGATCTTGTGCAGGTCGACGGTGAGGCCGTGGTGGTCGCGGACCAGATCGACGCAGTGGTGCAGCGCGGTCAGCATGCCCAGCCCCAGCAGGTCGAACTTGACCAGCCCGGCGATCGCGCAGTCGTCCTTGTCCCACTGCAGGACCGTGCGGTTCTCCATCCGGGCCCACTCCACCGGGCAGACCTCGGTCACCGGCCGGTCGCAGAGCACCATGCCACCGGAGTGGATGCCCAGGTGCCGGGGGAAGTTCAGCAGTTGCTCGGCCATCTCGGTGACGTGCTCCGGGATCTCGGCGTCGCCGATCTTGCCCCAGTGCTCCAGCTGCTTGCTCCAGGCGTCCTGCTGGCCGGGCGAGAAGCCGAACGCCTTGGCGACGTCCCGGATCGCGGATTTCGGCCGGTAGCTGATCACGTTCGCGACCTGCGCCGCCCGGCGGCGTCCGTAGGTGTCGTAGACGTGCTGGATGACCAGCTCGCGGCGGCCGGACTCGATGTCGAGGTCGATGTCGGGCGGACCGTCGCGCTCCGGGGCCAGGAACCGTTCGAACAGCAACCCGTACTGGACCGCGTCCACGTTCGTGATGCCGAGCGCGTAACAGACCGCCGAGTTCGCCGCCGAGCCCCGGCCCTGGCAGAGGATGTCGTTCTGTTTGCACCAGGTGGTGATCGACTCGACGATCAGGAAGTAGCCGGGGAAGCCCAGGCGCTCGATCACCTCCAGCTCGTGGTCGATCTGGGCGTAGGCGTGCGGGTGCTGCTCGCGGGTGCCGTACCGGTCGGCGGCGCCCTTCGCGGTCAGGTGACGGAGCCAGCTCATCTCGGTGTGACCGGGCCCGACCTCGCAGTCGGGCAGCTTCGGGGCGATCAGCGTCAGGTCGAACGCGCACTCGGCCGCTATCGCCGCGGCGTTCGCCACCGCGCCCGGGTAGCGCGCGAATTTCTGTGACATCTCCTCACCCGACCGCAGGTGGGCGGTGGCCGCAGCGGGGAGCCAGCCCTCGATCTCGTCCAGGCTGCGCCGGGCCCGGACGGCCGCGAGGGCGGTGGCGAGCTTGCGCCGCGACGGGGTCGCGTAGTGGACGTTGTTCGTCGCGACGGTCCGCAGTCCGTGGTCGGCGGCCAGTTCGGCGAGCAGGTCGTTGCGCTCGGAGTCCAGCGGATCGCCGTGGTCGGTCAGCTCGACGACGACGTTGTCCCGGCCGAAGCGGGTCATGAGGTCCGTGAGGGCTTCGGACGGGTCTGCGGCTTTCCGGACGGATCCTTTCCGGCAGCCGGTCAGGATCAGCCAGTGTCCGTCGGCCGCCTCGGCCAGCTCGTCGAGGTCGTAGACCGGCCGTCCCTTCTCCTTCCCGCGCAGCTGCGCTTCGCTGATCGCCGAGCAGAGGCGGTGGTAACCCGCGGGGTCGCGGGCCAGCACCAGCAGATGGTCACCCTCCGGGTCGGGGACGCCGTTCTGCGGGCCTCCGAGGCCCAGGCTCAGCTCGGCCCCGAACACGGTGGCCAGACCGTGGGCCGCGGCCGCCTCGGCGAACCGGACGACGCCGTACATGCCGTCGTGGTCGGTGAGCGCGAGTCCGGTCAGCCCGAGCCGCACCGCCTCCTCGACCAGCTCCTCGGGGTGGCTGGCGCCGTCGAGGAAGCTGAAGTTCGAGTGGCAGTGCAGTTCGGCGTAGGGGGTGGTCACTTCGTGCCGGATCGGGCCGGCTTTGTAGGTCTCCCGTTTGCGGGACCAGGCGGGGGCGTCGCCGCCGTCCGGGATCTCCCCGGAGAGCGCGCGCTCCAGCGTCTTCCACGGCAGCACCGGGTTGTCGAAGCCCATCAGTCGTAGACCCCCGCTAGTTGCCAGCTTCCGGCCTCGAGTGCCAGGAGGAACGCCGAGGGCTCGGCGCCGTCGAGAACGACCTGCATCCAGGCGCGCCGCCGGGCCTGGACCGGGCTCCACCAGCGTTCGTCGGACGGCCAGGGGCCGGCCCAGGCCACCACGTTCCGGTCCGGGCCGGAACCGAGGCTCACCCGCGCGGGCAGACCGGTGAGAAAAGTCCGGCCGGTGACGCCGACCGGCTCGCCGTCGGTCCCGAGGACGCTGACCGGCGGGGAGTCGGGGGGCACCGTGGCCGGAGCCGGCGGGGGGAGTAGCCCCGGCCACGGTGGTTCGGGGGGCAGCGACGGCTCGCGGGCGTCGCGCCAGGCGACGTACCGGACCCGGCTCTCCGGGTCACGGCCGCCGCCGAGGACCGGCGTCACCACGGCTTCCGGGCCGAGCAGGCCCTGGACCCGGGTCAGCGCCCGGTGCGCCCGCTCGTCGTCGGCGCCGGTGTCGCCCCAGAGCCCGAGCTGGGCGCCGCCGTGCTCGACGACGTCTTCGGGGGCCAGCCGGACGAGAGTGACGCCCGCGGTCGGGCGGTCTTCCCGGGAGCGGCCGGTCAGCCAGCCGTCGAGCTGCCAGCGCACCCGGTCGGCGATGTCGGCGACCGTGAGGACGCCGTCGTGCCGCCAGGTGCGGCTGAGCTCCTCGCCGTTCTCGGTGGCCGCCTCGATCACCAGGCGCGTGCAGGCCAGGCCGTAGCCGGCGAGCCGTTCGGCGAACTCCTCGGCCAGCGTCCTGGCGACGAACGCGACCGTGTCGACGCGTTCGGCCGGCGGGTCGATCTCCCGGCTGGCCGAGAGGTCGACCGGGGGCAGACGAGCCACCAGCGGGCGGGGCTCCAGCCCGCGGGCGAGCCGGTGCGCGGCGGCGCCGTCGGGGCCGAAGCGCGACAGCACGTCCTGCGCCGGGAGCGCGGCGAACGCTCCCACCGTCCGGACGCCCAGCCGCCGCATCAGGCTGACGAGGTCGGGCCGGTCGACGACCGCGAGGTCGAGCGGGGCGAGGAATGCCGGGCTCTCACCGGCCGGGACGATCCCGCCGTGGCGGGCCGCGAGCCCGGCCGCGAACACCCCCTCGGCGATACCGACGAGCACCTCGACGCCGGTGCGGGCGGCGATCTCGTCGACGACGCGTTCGGCGACCGCGGTCTCGGAGCCGAAGTAGCGGGCCGGGCCCCGGACGCGGAACGCGCACAGCCCGGGCCGGATGATCTCGACGCCCGGCGCCAGCTCCTCCACCGCGGCGACCACCGGCTCGAACGCACGGGCGTCCCGGTCGGGGTCGGCGTCGAGCAGTACGAGCTCGGGGCAGAGCGACTGGGCTTCCCGTCGGCGCAGCCCCCGGCGGACGCCGTCCGCGCGGGCCACCTCGGAGCAGGCCACGACCCGGTTCGCGGACAGCACCGCGACCGGAAGGTGCAACGACACGTCCGCGGCCTGTGCCGCCGCCACCACCGGCCAGTCCGGACACCAGACCGCCGCCACCCGCGCCACCGCGCTCATCCCGCCTCCGGTGCCGCGGCCGCGGCCGGACGCTGCCGACCGGCCGAGCCGGCCGAGCCGGCCGAGTCAGCCGAGCCGGCCGAGTCAGCCGAGCCGACTGAGCCGGTAGCGGGATCGGCCTCGCCGGCCGGAACCAGGGACGGCAGGATCGGCCGGATCCGCACCGCAGGCGACCGCTCCCCGAGCCCCGCAGGCGCGGAACGCCCAACCACCGCAGGCGCGGAACGCCCAACCGCCGCGGGCCCGGAGCGCCCAACCGCCGGGGGTGCGGGCCGGAGTGCGGGGCGGGCGGGATCCGTGAACGGGGCGATGCCTCCGCCGACGGCGGGGAGGAGGACCGTCGCCTCGCGCGGGCGCGCCGCGCTCCCCCGGCCCTCGGCCACGACCACGACCCGGCGCTGGCGGAGCCGCCCGTCTCCCCGGCCGGCACCCTGCCAAACCGCGTCGGTGAGCGTGAGCCGCAGCTCGGCCGACGGCCAGGAACCCACCCCCACCAGCACCGCGCCACGCTGCCGGGTCCGCGCGGCCAGGCGCCGGACCTCGGCGAGCCCGAGCGCCGCCGGGTTTCCCACCACCACGAGGTCGAACCCGTCGAGCAGCGCACCGACCACCCCGGCGGTGTCGGGCCCCGGATCACGCACCAGCGCGAGCCGCTCGACCGGCACACCCGCCTCGGCCGCCGCCACCACCCCGAACGCAGGCAGCCCGACGACCGCACACCAGGAACCGGCCGCCGACGCCTCCGCGAGCAGCGCGATCAGCAGGCTCGTCGACCCGGCGACCGCGACCGCGGAACCGCGCCGCAGCCCGCCCGCCGGAAACAGCGACGCCAACGCCGCCGGGACCGGCAACAGATCGGTGACCTGGTGCTTCTCGCTCAGCGTGGTCGCGGCCCTGACCTTCTCGGCCAGCGCCGCCCGCGCCGCACCCGTCGCGCTCACCCCACCCACCCGACCGCGCCGGCCGGGCGCGCCCAGGCACCTCTCCCCCGTTGCGCATCCATCGCGCCACGCCCCCCTGCTCTCTTCGCCCTGAACTCGCCCGGAACCGACGAAAACAGTGCGGGTCAGCCGGCCCGGGGAGCGTGAGCGGGTAGCTCGGCCGGGAGGCCGAGCGTCGTCTCGATCAGCGTGCAGAACCGCTCCGCGTCCCGGAGCAGATCGTCGGCCTCACGGGCCGTCACCGCCCGGGGCAGCCCCGCCTCCGCGGCGGCCCGCTTCACCGCGGCCGTCGCGAAGAACGCCGCCCACTCCCCCAGCTCCGGCGCGACCTGGGTGAGCAGCACCCAGACGCTGGCCGGCCGCGACCGCGGCCGCCGGACGCCCGGCGGCAGCGGACGGGCACGGACCGCGAGCACCGCCGCGGCGGCCCGCAGCGCGGCCAGGTGCGCGGTGGCGTAGCGGGGACCGGCGGCCCGGGTCACCGCCGCCTCTCCCAGCCCGTGCCGGGCCAGCGCCAGCAGCTCCCGTGGAGAGCGGTGCGGCAGCGCCGAGGCCGGGATCGCGACCGGTGTCCCACGAGACGTGTCTCCGACGGCCGTGGACGGCCGGAGGGAGACGGGGATGGGGTAAGTCATCGTCCCGCCCCCGGAGTGAGCATCGCAGCGAGCGCTAGCGAGTGGGGAGCGGAGCGAAGGAACAGGGCGGGACACAAAATCACAGGTCCTCCTCGAGGATGTCGATCCGGGTGACGCTCCAGCGCCCGACCGTCCAGTCGAAGCGCAGGTCGAAGACTCCGGCGAGCGCGGGAGCCGGCTGCAATGCCGACGGGCTCGCCCGGACCCGCCAGACCTCGTGGTCGGGCGGGCGGGTCGCATCGGGTGGCGGTTCGGAGAGCTCGGACGGCGGCTCGGCCGCACGAGCGGCCCGGCGCGCCTCCAACTCGTCCACCACGGGCGGGGAAGGCGGGGTTTCGGGGCGCACGGAGGACCCGGATCCCGAGGAGTACCGGATGCGGTGATGGATCAGAACCTCCCGCACCCGGTGGATCTGACCGTTCCAGCGGAACTCCACCGGGGCGTCCGCGCCACCACCGCGCCGGACCTCGGTCTCCTCGGCCACCGTTTCCCCTCCACGCCGCTCTGCCGGGAGCCCGGACGGACACCCGGCGCCGCCCGAAGGGGAAGGGAGCGGCACCGCCGGCCCGGGCAAGGCGCTTCCCCTCGCCTTACCCGAGCCGGCAGCAGCCTTCACCGCCGGTAAGTAGGGTCGGACCACCGGCGGCGAAGGGACCCGGAGTGGGTCGCGACACCCGCTCCGGAGTGTTCGAACTAGTGTTCGAACATGTTCTACAGTAACCCCGCCCTGCCCCGGGTGCAACGCCGACACCGCACGGCAAACTGTTCGGATGAACACCCGTCTGCACGAACTTCTCGGCCGCGAGCGCGCGCGTTACGCCGAGCAGCACCCTCGCTCGGCGTCCGCATTCAAGAACGCGAAGCATCTCTTCGGCCGCACGCCGATGACCTGGATGGCCAAGCAGGCCGGCGGGTTCCCGCTCTACCTCGCGACCGCGCGCGGAGCGCGGGTCACCGACCTGGACGGGCACACGTTCATCGACCTCTGCCTGGGTGACACCGGCGCGATGGCCGGGCACTCCCCCGCCCCGGTCGTCGAGGCCGTGCAGCACCGGCTCAAGGACCTCGGCGGCGCCACCGCGATGCTCCCGACCGAGGACGCGGCCTGGGTCGGCGAGGAGCTCACCCGCCGGTTCGCCCTCCCGCAGTGGAGCCTGGCGCTGACCGCCACCGACGCCAACCGCTGGGCGATCCGGCTGGCCCGCGCCATCACCGGCAGACCGAAGATCCTGGTCAACAGCTACTGCTACCACGGCAGCGTCGACGAGTCGCTGATCGTGGTCGGCCCGGACGGGACGGCGGAAATCCGCGAGGGCAACGTGGGTGCGCCGGTCGACACCCGGGTCACCAGCCGGGTCGCGGAGTACAACGACCTCGAGGGCCTCGCGGCCGAACTCGCACACGGCGACGTGGCCGCGGTGCTGATGGAGCCGGCCCTGACGAACATCGGCATCGTGCTGCCGGAGGCGGGCTACCTGGAAGGGGTCCGGCGGCTCACCCGTGAGCACGGCGTGCTGCTCATCAACGACGAGACCCACACGTTCTCGGCCGGCCCCGGTGGCGCCACCCGGGCCTGGGGCCTGGAGCCGGACGTCGTGACGATCGGCAAGGCCATCGGCGGAGGCGTGCCGGTCGGCGCCTACGGACTGTCGGCCGAGGTGAGCGAACGGATCGAGGCGAGGACGGACCTCGACCTCATCGACATGGGCGGCGTCGGCGGCACCCTGGCCGGGAACGCGCTGAGCGTCGCCGCCACCCGGGCGACGCTCGAACACGTCCTCACCGACGAGGCGTTCGAGAAGATGACCGGGCTCGGTAAGTACCTGGCCGAGGGCACTCGGAACGCGATCAAGAGCCAGCCCTGGTCGGTCTCCCAGGTCGGTGCCCGGGCCGAGTTCCGGTTCGCCGACCCGGCGCCGCGCACCGGTGGTGAGTCACACGCCGCCGAGAACGCCGAGCTCGACGACTACCTGCACGTCTACGCCGCGAACCGGGGCATCCTGCTCACGCCGTTCCACAACATGGCCCTGGTCTGCCCGGACACCACCCGAGCCGACGTCGACGCCCACCTCCAGGTCCTAGACGCGGCCGTCGCCGAGCTAGCGTGAAAAGACGTCACGAAGCGAGTCCCGGCTCTGACCCGGAGCCCACCCAGAACGACGCCGACAGTCGAGCGCGCCGACGCCGTGGCCCAGCGGATTCCGCCCGGCGCAGCCGGCTCTGACCTGGAGCCCTGGGCGAGCCGCCCTCAAAACAAAACGGTTGAGAAGGTGCCCACTTGGACGAAGCCGCAGCGGTCGTAGACCTTGCGGGCGGCGTGGTTGAAGTCGTTGACGTACAGGCTGACGATCGGCGCGACCGTCCGGAGGGTGTCGGCGACCACCGCGGCCATCGCCGCGGTGGCCACGCCGGTGCCGCGCCGGTCGGGGTGCACCCAGACGCCCTGCACCTGCGCGACCCGCGAGCTCACCGCGCCCAGCTCGGCCTTGAAGACGACCTGACCGTTCTCCATCCGGACGTACGAGCGCCCGGCGCGCACCAGTTCGGCGACCCGGGCGCGGTACGCCACCCCGCCGTCCCACTCGACCGGCGAGACCCCGATCTCCTCGGTGTACATCGCGATGCAGGCCGGCAGCAGCGCGTCGAAATCACGCATGTCGGCCCGCCGCACCCACGGGTCGGGCGTCACGCCGGGCAGCACGGAGGTGGCCAGCAGCGGCTGCGCCGCCCGGATCTCGCGCGGCGGCCCCCAGTCTCGCGCCAGGTCGTCCCAGAGCGGCAGCACGGCCTTGTCGGGCCCGACGATCGACGAACAGACCCGCCCCTGCTCCCGGGCCACGTCGGCGAACGCCCGCACGGCGCTCGGCTCGGTGGAGAGCGGTACCAGGTTCGCGCCCGAGTAGCAGAGCCCGCAGATCTCGCCGTCGAGCGTGTAGCCCCAGAGCTGGGCGCCCAGGCGCCAGCGCGAGATGCCGTGCGTCCCCACCCGGGCGGCGACGAACACGCTGGACACCGGATCGGCGTCCAGCAACGCCTCGACGTCGACGCGGTCGGCGTCCCGCAGGACCCGCACCGGCCGGGTCGTCAGCACGACCGACTCCGCCCGTGTTCGGAACTCACGACCTCAGCCTGCCACGGACCACCCGACAGGCCAAAGCTCAGTGCACCTCGACCGTGGGCGTGAGGCCGCGTAGCTCCTCCGGGAGCTCCGCTCCCATCTCCTCCGCGAGGCGGAGGGCCTCCTCGATCAGCGTCTCGACGATCTGCGACTCCGGCACGGTCTTGATGACCTGGCCCTTGACGAAGATCTGGCCCTTGCCGTTGCCCGACGCGACGCCGAGGTCGGCCTCCCGCGCCTCACCGGGCCCGTTGACGACGCACCCCATCACGGCGACGCGCAGCGGCACCGGCAGGCCCTCGAGACCGGCCGTGACCTGCTCGGCCAGCGTGTAGACGTCGACCTGGGCGCGGCCGCACGAGGGGCAGGAGACGATTTCCAGGCCCCGCTCGCGCAGGCCGAGGGACTCCAGGATCTGGTTGCCGACCTTGACCTCCTCCACCGGAGGAGCCGACAGCGAGACCCGGATCGTGTCGCCGATGCCCTCGGCCAGCAGCGCGCCGAACGCGACCGACGACTTGATCGTGCCCTGGAACGCCGGCCCGGCCTCGGTGACGCCGAGGTGCAGCGGGTAGTCGCAGGCCCGGGCGAGCTGACGGTAGGCGTTGATCATCACGACCGGGTCGTTGTGCTTGACCGAGATCTTGATGTCGCGGAAACCGTGCTCCTCGAACAGCGAGCACTCCCAGAGCGCGCTCTCGACCAGCGCCTCGGGCGTCGGACGGCCGTACTTCTGCAGCAGCCGCTTGTCGAGCGAGCCCGCGTTGACGCCGATCCGGATCGGCACGCGCGCCTCGGACGCCGCGTGCGCGATCTCCTTGACCTTGTCGTCGAACTGTTTGATGTTGCCCGGGTTGACCCGGACCGCCGCGCAGCCGGCGTCGATCGCCGCGAACACGTACTTCGGCTGGAAGTGGATGTCGGCGATCACCGGGATCGGGCTCTTCTTCGCAATGGCCGGCAGCGCGTCGGCGTCGTCCTGGCTGGGCACCGCGACCCGGACGATCTGGCAGCCGGCCGCGGTGAGCTCAGCGATCTGCTGCAGGGTGCGGTTGACGTCGGACGTCGGCGTCGTGGTCATCGACTGCACGCTGACCGGCGCGTCGCCGCCCACCGGAACGGTGCCGACCATGATCTGGCGGGAGACCCGGCGGTCGGTCAGCTTGGGAGCAGGGGGGCGGGGCAGGCCGAGCGAGACGGCGGTCACAGCGGTGTCCTCATTTATCGCGTGAGCGTGATCGGGTTGATGATGTCGGTCGCGACCGTGAGCAGCGTGATGCCACCGAAGATCAGCACCACCGCGTAGGTGACCGGCAACAGCTTCGTGTAGTCGACCCGGCCCGGGTCGGGCTTCCCGCGCTTGAGCGCCCACCACGACCGGATCTTCTCGAACCAGGCGATCGCGATGTGCCCGCCGTCCAGCGGCAGCAGCGGGAACAGGTTGAACACGCCGATGAAGAAGTTCAGGTTGGCCAGCAGCAGGAAGAAGATCGGCCAGACCCCGCGCTCGACGACCTCGCCACCGATGCGGCTGGCCCCGACGACGCTCACCGGCGTCTCCGGGTCGCGCTCCTGCCCGAGCAGGGCGTCCCAGAGCTTCGGGATCTTCTCCGGGAAGTTGCCGATCGCCCGGAACGTGCCGGCGAAGATCTGGCCGGTGTAGTCGAACGTCTGACCGACCGCGTCGATCGGGCCGTAGGTGACGGTCAGCGGCGCGTCCGAGCCCTTCGGCGAGACGCCGAGGAATCCGACGTTCTGCACGTTCGGCGTCTCGGTCGTGCTGATGTCGAGGTTGCGCCGGATGACCGTGATCGTCGTGGACACGGTCTTGCCGTCACGCTCGTAGGTCAGCGGCACCGGGCCGGCCGGCGTCTTGCGCACCGTCGTGACCAGCTCGCCGTAGGTCGGCGTGGTGACGCCGTTGAAGGACGTGATGCGGTCGCCGGCCTTGAGGCCCGCGGCCGACGCCGGTGACCTCGGGTCTCCCTTGGCCACCGAGCACTCGTAGGAGTCGGGCGTCGCCGGGACGCACTCGTTGACCACGCCCAGGACGGCCGGGTGTTCGTTCGCGTCGTAGTCGGCCCGCGCCGGGTTCGGCAGCCCGATGAACATCGCGGTGACGAAGAGGATCAGCACACCGAGGATGAAGTGGGTGATCGAACCGGCCGCGAGGACGATCGTCCGCTTCCACAGCGGGCGCTTCCAGAAGACCTTGTCTTCGTCTTCCGGTGCCACCTCGTCGAGCGGCGTCATGCCGACGATGCTCACGAACGCGCCGGCCGGGATCGCCTTGAAGCCGTACTCGATCTCCTTGCGGCGGAACGAGAACAGCGTCGGGCCGAAGCCGATGAAGAATCGTGTGACCTTCATCCCGAACGCCCGCGCACTCCACATGTGGCCGGCTTCGTGCAGCGCTACCGAGATCAAGATGCCCAGGGCGAACAGAATGATTCCACCCGTATACGCCATCGGCGCTTACCTCGACCCTTCTGCAGCCAGCCCGGCGTCCGACCCGAACGCCCGGGAGTTCACTTCCGCTCGCGCCCAGCGCTCGGCGGAAAGAACGTCCTCGACGCTACCTGGCTCGTCCAGTAGTCCGCCTACTCGCGAATCAGCCTTTTCTGCCGATTCAACTACAGAACGTACAGTGTCAACGATCCCAGTGAACGGGAGGGCTCCGGCCAGGAAAGCCGCGACACATTCTTCGTTGGCGGCGTTGTAGATCGCCGGGAGACAGCCACCGGCCCGACCCACCTCGCGCGCCAGCCGGACCGCCGGGAACGCGTCGTCGTCCAGCGGCTCGAACGTCCAGGTGGCGGCTTTCGTCCAGTCGACCGCCGCGGCCGCCTCCGGCACCCGGTCGGGCCAGGCCAGGCCGAGCGCGATCGGCAGCCGCATGTCGGGCGGACTCACCTGGGCGAGCGTCGATCCGTCGACGAACTCGACCATCGAGTGGACGAGCGACTGCGGGTGGACGACGACCTCCAGCCGCTCGTAGGGCAGGCCGAACAACTCGTGGGCCTCGATCACCTCGAGCGACTTGTTCACCATCGTCGCCGAGTTGATCGTGACGACCGGCCCCATCGACCAGGTCGGGTGCGCCAGCGCGTCCTCGACCGTGACGCCGGCGAGCTCGGCGCGCGTGCGGCCCCGGAACGGCCCGCCGCTCGCAGTGAGGATCAGCTTGCGTACCTCGGACGCCGCACCGCCCCGCAGGCACTGGGCCAGCGCCGAGTGCTCGCTGTCGACCGGCACGATCTGCCCCGGCTTGGCCAGCGCCCGCACCAGCGGCCCCCCGGCGACCAGCGATTCCTTGTTGGCCAGCGCGAGCGTGCACCCGGCCGCCAGCGCGGCGAGCGTGGGCGCCAGACCGATCGACCCGGTGATGCCGTTGAGCACCAGGCCGTTCTCCCCGAGCCGCCAGGACGCCAGCTCGGTCGCGGCGTCGGGACCGGCGAGGATCTTCGGCAGCGCGAACCGGCCCTCGCTCCAACCGCGACGCTGGGCCTCGGCGTAGAACGCGAGCTGGAGGTCTTGGGCCGCGGTCGCTCTGGCCACCGCGACGGCGTCGACCTCGAACTCGAGCGCCTGGGCGGCCAGCAGCTCGACCTGGGCGCCACCGCCGGCCAGACCGACCACCCGGAACCGGTCGCGGTTGCGGCGGATCACGTCGAGCGCCTGGGTGCCGATCGAACCGGTGCTGCCGAGGAGGATGACCTCGCGCGAACTCATGCGGCCATTGTCTCGTACCCCCTGGGCCCACCGCTCCTCAGGCCAGTTGGGACAGACAAGACACCGAACGACAAATCATCCGAACGGCCGGACGGGACCCGGCCGATGACACGGAAGATGAACAGATCGAACTCGGGCGGTTACCGAAAGCCGTCGGCGTCGTTGTGTCGGGTGTCAGGGCGGTTACGCCGAGTCGATGGAGCACCGGGCGGCTCCACGGCATACGGCGAAATCGCCGGAGCGGAAGTTCGCGAGGGGGTCTTGGAGTCGTGACTGTGATGGTGAACCGTCGGGAGCGCGTCCGGGCGGCGACGGTCCAGGAAATCAAGGACGTGGCGCGGAGGCAGCTGGTCGGCGACGGGCCATCAGCGGTCTCGCTGCGGGCCATCGCCCGCGAAATGGGAATGACGGCACCGGCTCTGTACCGGTACTTCCCGAGTTTCGATCACCTGGTGCAATCGCTGGTGACCGATTTGTCGACGGAGCTGTGTGCGGCGGTCGAGCACGCCCGCGATCTGGCGTCGCCGGACGATGCCGGTGCGCGGCTGCTCGCCGTGTGCCGGGCGTTCCGGGCCTGGTCAGTGGGGCACCCGGCGGAGTTCGGGCTGATCTTCGGCGCACCGACGCCGGGATACGGGACCCCGGCGTACAACGCCGGGCCCAGCGGCCTGACGCCGACGCAGACCAGCCGGACGGCGGCCAGTGACTCGGCCGGTTCGGACACCGACCAGAGCACGCCGGCCACCGAGCGGCTCGACAACGGCGGCGCCCGGTTCGGACGGCTGTTCCTGTCGGCGTTCGCGGACGTCTGGCGGGAGCGCCGCTTCCCGACGCCGGAGTCCGACTCGCTGCCTCCGCGGCTGACCGACCAGCTGGCGGCTTACCGGCAGCGGCTCGGCAGCAGCCTTCCGCTGGGTGCGCTGGCAGTGGTGTTCGGGTGCTGGATGCGGTTGTACGGCCTGGTCAGCCTGGAGGTGTTCAACCACATGAGCTTCGCCCTGCCCGACCCCGAGCCGTTCTTCGAGGGCGAGCTGGCGGAGATCGCGGCGCGTCTCGACATCACCGACGTCGAGCCCGCGCTGCACTAGTGCCCGCATTGCACTGCCGCACCCCGGAACCCCGGCGGGCGAGCGGCCGCCGCCCGGGTCCCGCGGACGTCCGGCGGCTGCTCGCCGATCGGGACGACCGTGGGCCGGTGGTCTACGCCCAGCCGATCCTCGACCTGGTGTCCGGGACGCTGTCCGGATACGAAGCGCTGGCGCGGTTCCGCCAGTTCCCGGCCGCGACCCCGGACGACTGGTTCGCCGCCGCTCATCGCGGCGGCGTCGGTGCCCAGCTCGAGGCGTTCGCGGTGGCCGAGGCGCTGCGGCTGGGCGCGGGCCGGCCACCCGGCACGGTGCTGTCGGTCAACGTCAGCCCGAGCGTCCTGGGCACGCCGGAGTTGGAGGCGGTGCTGCCCGCCGACCTCACCGGCCTGCAGTTCGAGGTCACCGAGCACGAACTGGCCGACGACAGTGCGGCGTTGCACGAGGCACTCGACCGGCTGCGGCGGCGGGGCGCCCGGATCGCGGTGGACGACGTGGGCGCCGGGTATGCCGGGTTCCGTCGTCTCGTCGAGGTGACGCCGGACGTCCTCAAGCTCGACCGGGCCCTCGTCACCGGCGTGAGCCGGGAGCCGCGGAAGGCCGCGATGGTGGAGGCCATCGTGCAGTTCGGGGCCCGGACCGGGGCCCGGGTCTGTGCCGAGGGCCTGGAGACCGTCGAAGATCTGGCCGTGGTCACCGACCTGGCCGTCGGTCTCGGGCAGGGCTGGGTGATCGGGCGTCCGACCGCGGACTTCGCGGCCGTCGACCCGGTGGCGCGGCAGGCCTGCCACACCGGGCGCGGTCGCCCGGCACCCGGCCCCGCGGCACCCGGGCCGCTGCTCGACCTCGCCGAGGTGCTCGAGACCCTGGCCGAGGTCCGGACGCTCGCCGACGCCGCCGCGGTACTGGCCGGCACGGCGACGCTGCTCGGCTGCCAGTCGGTCGGTCTCGCCGTGCTCGACCGGCCCCTTCTGGACTTCGGCGGCCGGTGGTCGCTGAGCCGCGCTCCGATCGCCCGCCAGGTGGTCGACGAGCGGGCGGTCGGTCAGGTGCTGGCCGGCACGGTCGCGCCGAACACCGCCGAGAAAGCGTGGCTGGCCGCCACCGGTGCCCGGTCGATGGTGCTGTTCCCGCTGGTGTCGGCCGGGGAAGCCGTCGGGTTGCTGGTGTGCGGACGGCGGCACGAGCACTGCTGGAGCCGCGCGGAACTGCGTCCGGCCCGGACGGTCGCGGCCGCCGCCGGTGCGGTCGTCGCTAGCCTTCGCGCACGCCCCACGGCGAACCGTAGGCCGTGAGCAGGTCGAGGAACGGCACCGCGTCGAACGCCTCGGGGCCGAGCACACCGCTGCCCGACCAGGTCCCGGCCGCGAGCAGTTCCAGCGCCACCACCGGGTTGATCGCGGTCTGCCACACCACGGCCTGGGAGCCGTACTCCGCCATCGTCCAGGCGTTGTCGACGACGTGGTACAGGTAGACCTCGCGCGGGCGGCCGTCGACGCCAGTGCCGGTCACCCAGGTTCCGGCGCAGGTCTTGCCGCTCATCCGGTCGCCGAGCGTCGCCGGGTCGGGCAGGCAGGCCGCGACGACGTCCCGCGGCGAGACGGCCACCCCGCGCACGTTCACCGGCGCCGTCCGGTCGAGCCCCAACTGGTGCAGCGTCTTCAGCACCCCGATGAACTCCGCGCCGAGCCCGTACTTGAACGTGACCCGCTTGGCCTTCACCCAGCGCGGCACCAGCAGTACCTCTTCGTGCTCGACGTTCACGCACTCGACCGGCCCGATGCCGTCGGGGAAGTCGAACACCTCGGGCTCGCTGAACGGCGCTGTCGTGAACCAGCCCCGGCCTTCCTCGTAGACGACCGGCGGGTTGAGGCACTCCTCGATCGTCGTCCAGATCGAGAACGACGGCGCGAAGACCTCCTCGCCGGCCTCGTTCGTCACCACCAGGTTCGCCCCGTCGCGGATGCCGATCTCGTCGATCTCGGAGAACAGGTGGTCGGCGGCGTACCGGGCGAAGACATCCGACAACCCGGGCTCGACGCCCATCCCGACCAGCGCGAGCCGCCCGGCGTCCTGCCAGGCCGAATCGGCCGCGAACTGCTCCGACCCCAGCGCCACGCCCACCTCCGAGTGCGGTGACGTGGGGTGCGGTGACGACAACGACATCGCCATGTCGAGGTAGTCGACCCCGGCGGCCTGCGCCGCGGTGAAGATCGGCATCACGAACCGCGGGTCGACGGCGTTCAGCACGTGCGTGATCCGGTGCTCGGCGATCAGCGCGGCGACCGCGTCCGAATCCGACGCGTCGACGGCGGCCGCGGTGAACCGCGGATCGTCCGGCCGGGCCCGCGACGCCCGGGACACGTCGTAGTCGGCCACCACCATCGTCTCGAAGAACTCCCGGCGGGCCGCGATCGCGGCGACCGCGCTTCCCACTCCACCCGCGCCGACGACGAGAACGCGCATACAGATTCAGCCTCCCAGGCAGCCTGGGGCAACGATAACCGCGTTAACTGGCGCTTGTCACGAGTGATTCCGAAGCACGAGTTCAGAATCCGGTGGCACGGAGCCGACCAGTTCCCGGAACGCCGAGAACTCGGCCCGTTCGGCGGAGGATTCCGCATACGGCGAGATCCGGCTCAGCTCGGTCACGGCCATCCGGATCTCCAGGGCGCCCCAGACCAGTTCGTCCGAGAGAACGCCCAGTGGGTCCAGCGTCCGGGTCCACCCTTCGGGCACCCGCGCCAGCACCGCGAAGAAGTCCGGGCCGAGCGCGAGGCCACGCGGCCCGGGCGGCTCGGCCGGTTTCCGGCGGAACCGCCCCGCGAGGCCGCCCCGCCGCGCCGGCCGCACGGTCACGACAACGGTCACTCCGCCGGCGTGGGCTCTCCGACGAGACGGCTGCGCATCGGGTGACCCACCGAGGTGAGGCAGGAGCCGTCCTTCAGCCGCCACTTCCACCCGTGCATCTGGCAGGTCAGGACGCCGTCTTCGACCTTGCCGAACCGGGTCAGGTCGGCCTTCAGGTGTGCACAGCGCCGCTGCACGGCCCAGCCGTCGATCTCGCAGTCTTCGTCGTCGGTGCTCTGCTCGGCGTACCAGCCCTCGACGTAGGTCAGCCGCTCCTCGCTGAGGCACTTGAAGAACGCGTACACGTACTCGTTGTACGGTCCGACCCGCGCCGCGCTGAACCGGCACGACAGGAACAGGCTGTTCACCCAGTCGATCTCGTGGATCGCCACCAGGTGCTCGATCAGGTTCCGCGGCGCGGTGAAGCGGTACCGCGCGCGCTCACCGTCGTAGAGCCGGACCTCGCGCTCGACGAAGTCGATCACCAGGTCGACGTCGCCGCGCTCGGCGTCGGCCGCGGTGAAGCGCACCGGGCCGTTGATGCCCGCGGCCAGCTTGTCGGCCTGGGCGAGCAGCGGCTCGATCCACTCCTTGAGGGCCGGGAACAGGTCGATCTCCGGGTGCGACCAGGACGCCTTCTCGGCCTCGAGCACGCCCTTCTTGCGCTCCTGGAACGCCCGCAGGTACTGCTCCTTGTTCTCACCGAACACAGAGGACGGCTCGTACGGGTGCTCGACCGGCGCCCCGGGGGCGGCGAAGTCGGCCTTCGACCCCGGCAACAGCAGAACCCCGTTGTCGTAGCCCTTCTCCTGCAGGTGATCGATGAAGACCTGCTGGTCGGGGAAGATGTTGCCGGGGTCGGTGCCGAGGTCGTTGAACTGCCAGAGCTGCTCGTCGAGGAAGCACGGCGGGCCGGCGATCGGGACGATCCAACTCGCCTTGAGATCGTCGATGTAGCGGATCGTGCGGTCGAACTGCCGGGCCCGCTTCTGCTCGCCGAACACCTGCTTGGCGTGGTCGGTCAGCTCGTACACCATCGGGTACCAGATCGCGCCGGAGTACTGGAGCATGTGGATGTCGACGTGCCCGAGTTCGGCGAACGTCGAGAGCTCGGTCGGCCGGGCGTCGTTCTGGTTGAGCAGTTTCAGGTTGCCGTCGTCGAGCCAGAGCGACGAGTCGCCGATCGGGCCGTCGGTCGGCGACTTCAGCGCCTGGATCATCACCTTCAGCCCGTCGAGGTCGTGCACCTCGCCGTTGACGGTCCGGAAGATCTTGGTGAAGCCGAGGTCGTGGAGCGCGTCGTGCAACTCGTCGGTCGGGTACTCCGGCAGCAGCACGGTGGCCGACTTGGAGATCCGCTTGAGGTTCTCCGGGTCGTAGTGGTCACGGTGCAGGTGCGAGACGTACAGGTAGTCGACCTTGCCGATCTCGTCCCAGTCGAGCTCGGAGTTGTCGGGGAACGGGAACCACGAGCCGAAGTAGGCCGGGTTCACCCAGGGATCACAGAGCACACTGCCGTGAGCGGTCTCGATCAAGGCACTCGCGTGGCCCAAGCCCGTCACTCGCACAGCGTTCCGACCCTCCTGCGACGAGTTGTCTCGCCGCTGCCAACTTCGACCGAACTTCGTCGCACTCGATTCCTACCGTAGCGGCCCGGCAGAAATCAGGGCCGGAAGGCCCTACTCACGGTTGCACTCCGCATCCACCGGTAATACCCCGCCCGTGAGCGAGACCATCGAAGCGGCCGACGTCACCACCGAGAACGAGGGCGGCGGCGAAAGCACTCTCACCGTCGTCGTCGCCGGCGCGGCGAACCTGGCGATCGCGATCGCCAAGGCGGTCGGCGGCATCCTGGCCGGTTCGTCGGCGATGCTGTCGGAGGCCGCGCACTCGATGGCCGACACGATCACCGAAGTGCTGCTGCTCACGGCCGTGAAGCGCGGCGGCCGCCCGGCCGACGACCAGCACCAGTTCGGCTACGGCCAGGCCCACTACTTCTGGGCGTTCGTCGCCGCGCTCGCCACGTTCACGGCCGGCTCGGTGTTCGCGATCTTCCAGGGCGTCCACACGATCCTCGAGGGCGAGGAGGCCGGCGACTACCTGGTGTCGTACATCGTCCTCGGGGTGGCGTTCGTCATCGAGTCGATCTCGCTGGGACAGGCGATCCGGCAGGTCCGCAGCGGTGCGCGCCGGTCGCGCATGCATCCGGCTCGCTACCTGCGCCGGACCCCGGACACCGCGCTCAAGGCGGTCGCGTTCGAGGATTCCGCGGCCCTGGTGGGACTGGTGGTGGCGGCCCTCGGCCTGGCCGTCACCGAGATCACCGGCAACGGTCTCTTCGACGGCGTCTCCTCGATCCTCATCGGTGTGCTCCTGGCGTTCGTCGCGGTGACCCTCGGCCGCGACAACGCCTCCTACCTCGTCGGACGCTCGGCCGCGCCGGCCGTCCAGGACCTGATCCGGCGGACGCTGAACGAGACGCCGGGCGTGGTCGACGTCATGATGCTCTACACCCAGCACCTGGGGCCGCACGAGTTGCTGGTCGCCGCGAAGGTCGACTTCACCGACGACGGCGCGGACGACATCGAGCGCACCGCGGAGGAGGCCGAGCGTCGTCTGAAGGAGGCGATCCCGGCGCTCCGGGAGGTGTTCCTCGATCCGACTCCGGGGCGCACCCCGTAGTCTTGTCGCACTGTGTCCGACCACTACTTCTCCGCGCAGCCCACGGCCAAGAGCGCCCGGCGGCAGGTGCGGCTGGCCCTCCGTGACGTGCAGGCCGGCCTGACGACCGACACCGGCGTCTTCTCCCCCACCGCCGTCGACGCGGGCACGGTCGTGCTGCTGGAGACCGTTCCGCCTCCGCCGGCCACCGGTGACCTGCTCGACCTCGGCTGCGGCTACGGCCCGATCACGGTGACGCTCGCCCACCGGGCGCCCGGCGCGACGGTCTGGGGCGTCGACGTCAACGAGCGGGCCCGGGATCTCGCCCGGCTCAACACCGCCGGCTTGGCCAACGTCCGCATCGAAGAAACGGGCGGGGTACCCGACGACGTACGCTTCGCCGCCATCTGGTCGAACCCGCCGATCAAGGTGGGGAAGCCGGTCCTGCACGGGATGCTCCGGCAGTGGTTGCCGCGGCTGACCGCGGACGGGGTCGCGTACCTGGTGGTGCAGCGGCATCTGGGGGCCGACTCGCTGCACCGGTGGCTGGAGTCCGAGGGTTTCCCGACCGACCGGCTAGCCTCCCGCAAGGGATATCGAATTCTGGCAGTGAGAACGGACGGTCAGTGACTCACCCGATCCACCAGCTCCGGGGCACCGAGCTCAAGCGTCTGCACCGCACCTGGCGCCGGCGTAGCGGCAACCGGTTGGCGTTGCTGCTGGACGACGTCGGCAACCCGTACAACGTCGGATCGATCACGCGGTCGGCGGCCGCATTCGGGGTCGACCACCTGTACCTGTCCGGGTCGTCGGTATCGCCGCGGGCGCCGAAAGCGGCCAAGACCGCGCTCGGCACCGACCGGTATCTGCGCTGGTCAGAACATGAAACGATCACCGCGGCGATCGCAGCCGCCCGGTCCGACGGGTACCGCGTGGTGGGGATCGAACTCGCCGATCCGGCGTCGCCGCTGGCCGAGGTCGACCTGGCGACCGACGTCTGTCTGGTGCTCGGCCACGAGGAGCGCGGGATCTCGGCCGCCGGCCTGGCCGGCTGCGACGCGATCGGGTACGTCCCGCTGATCGGCCGCGTCGGTTCGCTCAACGTGGCGACCGCGGCCGCGATCGCCTGCTACGAGGTCCGCAGGCAGGACTGGAGCGGCTCGGTCTCCGACGGTCCCGCCGACGACGGTCCCGCCGACGACGATTTCGCGGACGCCGACGAGCCCGGCGCCGACGGTGACCGCGCCGACGGGTACGCGGACGCCGGTGGGGCGCACGTCGACGGCGGGGACACCGCGGGGTGAGCACGCGCGCGGTGCGGGTCAATCAGCTCGGCTACCCGGCCGGGTGGCCCCTCCGCGCCACCGTCGCGACCGACGTCGACCGCCCCCGGGCCTGGCGGCTGGTCGACGCGACCGGCCGGATCGCGACCGCGGGCACCACCACCAGGCACGGGCTCGACCGCGCCGCAGGCGAGCAGGTCCACACGATCACGACCCCGCCGGTCACCGCCGAGGGCACCGGCTGGAAGCTGGTGGTCGACGAGGTGGAGAGCCCCCCGTTCGCGCTCGGCCGGGTGGCCGCGGACGGATACCGCACGCTGGCCACCGACTCGGCCCGCTTCCTGAACCTGCAGCGCAGCGGCACCCCCGTCCCCGGACGCCCGGCCGGGCACGTCGACGTCCCGCCGAACCGCGGCGACGGCTCGGTGGCCTGCAAGCGGCACGACTGTCCCCGCCGCCGCCTCCTGCTCGGCTGCCGCGGCCACGACCTCCGCGGCGGCTGGTACGACGCCGGCGACCACGGTAAATACGCGGTCACGACCGCGGTGACGGTCTGGATGCTGCAGCACACGGTCGAGCGCTCCGGTGAGGCCGCGCTGCTGGACGAGGCCCGCTGGGGTCTGGAATTCCTTCTCGGCTGCCAGCTCCCGCTCACGGACCCGCAGGCGGGCATGGTGTTCCACGCCGTGCACGACGTCCGCTGGACCGGGATTCCGATGCGTCCCGACCAGGACCCCGAGCCGCGGATGGCCCGCGCGCCGAGCACCGCGGCGACCTACGGGCTGGCGGCGGTGGCGGCCCAGGGTGCGCGGGTCTGGGAGGTCCACGACCCGGCGTTCGCGGGCCGGTGCCGCACGGTCGCCGACCTCGCCTGGCGGGCGGCGACCCACCACCCGGTGGTGTACGCGAGCGCGGCGGACTCGTCCGGGCTGGGCGGTGGGCCGTACGACGACAACGATGTCCGCGACGAGCGGTACTGGGCGGCGGCCGAACTGGCGGCGCTGACCGGCGCCGAGGAGTACCGGTACGCGATGCTGCAGGCCGGTCTCGATCCGATCGCCGCGCTTCGGGAAGGCTTCGACTGGCGGTCCACGGTTCCGCTCGGGCTGCTCACGCTCGCGCTCAGCTCCGGCTGGACGGCGGCCTCCTCGGCCACCACCGCCCGGGCCGCGCTGGCCACCGCGGGCGAGACGCTGCTGGCCACGATCGACGCGGAAGGCCACGGAACGCCGTACGCGCCGTCCGACGGCCGGTACTGCTGGGGCTCGAACTCGCGGGTGGTGGCCCACGCACTGACGCTCGGCGCGGCCGCCGATCACACCGGCGATCACCGCTTCTTCGCCGGCGAGCTCGCCTGCCTCGACCACCTGCTCGGCCGGAACGCGTCCGGGGTAAGCCAGGTGACCGGGTACGGGACGCGGGCCGCGTCCCGGCCGCACCACCGGTTCTTCGCGCGTTCGGTGGACCCGTCGTTCCCGGCGGCGCCGCCCGGGATCCTGGTCGGCGGGCCGAACAGCGGCCTGGAGGACCCGGTCGCGGCGGCGGAGCTCGGCACCGCGCCGCCGCAGCTCTGCTGGATCGACGACCCGGGCTCGTGGGCGACCAACGAGGTCACGATCGGCTGGAACGCCGCCCTCAGCGCGGTGAGCGCTCACGTGGCGGAGCGGCTGGCTCCGTCCCGGTCGTTACCGGTTGCTGCGTAGCGGCCAGGAACGTGTCGAACTGGTCGGCCGGGAGCGGCGGGCTGAAGTAGTCGCCCTGCATGTACCGGCAGCCGAGCGCCCGGAGCCACTCGACGCGTTCCGCGGTCTCGACCCGCCCGGCCACCGCACACAGCTTCAGCGACTCGCAGATCTGCAGGAGGGCCCGGGTCAGGGCGGCGTCCACAACCGCCTCCTCGGCTCCCGGGCGGAACACCGCGTCGGTTCCGCCGAGCGCCGGGTCCAGCTTGAGCGTGTCGACCGGGAGCTGCCGGAGCAGCGCCAGCGACGACTGGCCGGTACCGAAGTCGTCGACCGCGACCCGGATGCCGCGGGCGCGCAGCTCGGCGAGGCGGGCCGCGACCTCCGCCGTGCGGTCGGCCGATCCGCTGACCGTCGACTCGCTCAGTTCCAGGACCAGCGCGTGCGGCGGTAGCCCGCTCTCGGCCAGCGCGTCCGCGATCGTCGCGGGCAGGCCGGGATCGCGCAGGTGCCGGGCGGCGAGGTTCACCGCGACCCGGACGCCGTACCGCTCGTACCACGGACGGACCTCCCGGCACGCGGTGCGCAGCGTCCAGGTGCCGATCGGAATGCCCAGCCCGGCGCTCTCGGCCACGGCCAGGAAGTCGGTCGAGGGCCGGAGCTCCCCGCTCGGCGTGGCCCATCGGAGCAGCGCTTCGGCCGTGTGGACGCGACCGGTCACGACGTCCACCGCGGGCTGGTAGTGCAGGACGAACTCGTCCCGGGCCACGGCCTCGTGCAGTCCGGCCGCCAGCGCCGCCCGCTCGACGTGCGCGGCACCGAGGTCGGCCGAAAACTCCACGACCTGGTTCCGGCCGCTCTGCTTGGCCGCGTACAGCGCCAGGTCGGCGTCCCGGAACAGGACGAACGCCAGCGGCGCGCCGACCTCGCCCGCGACGACCCGGATACCGACGCTGGCCGTGACGCACAGCTCCCGGCCGTCGACCCGGAACGGTTCGGCGATCACCTCGACGATCCGCCGGCCCAGTGCGACCGCGCTCTCCCGGTCGGCCCGACTGAGCAGGACCGCGAACTCGTCGCCGCCCAGACGTGCGCAGACGACGTCGACGCCGTCGGGTCCGGCGTCCGCGGAGAGAACGGCGGAGAGCCGGGCGCCGACGGCACGGAGCAGCGCATCACCGGTGGGATGGCCGAAGCCGTCGTTGACGGCCTTGAAGCCGTCGAGGTCGAGCAGGAGGAGGGCCGGCCGGCTCGGGGGGAGGGCATCCAGCGCGTCGGTGAGCGCGGCACGGTTGGCGAGACCGGTCAGCGCGTCGTGCAGCGCCCGGTGCTGCGACTCGCGCGCCTGCCGGTGCACCCGGAGCAACAGCGCCATCGAGAGCACCGCGATCCCGGCGGCCGGGAGCACGACGTTGCGGACCGGGTCGAGCTCGGTCGCGTTCAGTGCCGCCACGGTCAGGGCGATCGGCGGCGCGACGACCGCGAGCAGGAACAACGGCATGCGGGTATCCACTCCGAGTCCGGCCGGCTGCCCGGCGGAGTGCAGGGTCCACCAGCGGGACGCGTACGCCGCGGTGGTGCCGGCGGCGAGCGTGATCGTCAGCCCCCACCGCGGGTCGCCGCCCTCGAACAGGGGCTTCCACCAGACCAGGCTGGAGACGAGCAGCAGCGCCACCGCGGTGACCAGCAACCCGGTCTCGGTCCGGCCCTCGGCCGTGAGCAGCAGACGGATGATCACGCCCCAGCCCACGATCGAGATCCCGGTGAGCACGAGCACGGTCAGCCGCCCGGACAGGTCTGCCGGCAGCTCGACGCGGTGCGTGCCGACCAGCGTCGCGATGCTGGTGCCGACGCCGAACACGACCACCGTGACGTCGATCAGCCCGCCGCCGCGGCCGGTCGACGTCAGCGCCTTGACGACCTGCACCAGGCCGACCACGACGGTCAGCAGGCCGATCAGCGGAATCGCGAGCAGGAGCATCGCGTCCGGACGGCCGCCGACCGCGAGCCGGGCCCCGGCCAGCCCGTCGCCCATCAGCACGACCGCGATCCCGATCAGTGCGACCGGCGCTCCCCGGGTGGCGTAGCCGATCTCGGCGACCTGGTCCTGCAGAGTGGTCCAGATCAGCCAGAACGTCGTGGCGAAGAACAGCGCGACCGCGAGGTGCGGCGGCGCGATCGGCATCACGCACAGCGGCAGGACGCCCGCGAGCGGACGCCCCATTCCCCGCAGCGCTTTCGGCACGCTCTCTCTATACCGCGCCCAGATCCTGACACAGCCGGACACGCTGGCTTAACCTGGACACAGTGAAGGGCGCCGGGGAATGTTCCCCCGGCGCCCTTCGGGCTGAATCAGGCGGCGTGGGCCTCCTGCGCCGCCGCGGCCGGCTCGAGTGCGAGCCGGACCACGTCGGCCACGTCCTCCATCAGGTGGATCGTGAGCGCCTCGCGGACGCTGGCCGGGACGTCGTCCAGGTCAGCGGCGTTGCGCGCGGGCAGCAGCACCTCGGTGAGGCCGGCCCGGTGAGCGGCGAGCAGCTTCTGCTTGACGCCACCGATCGGCAGCACCCGGCCGGTCAGCGAGACCTCACCGGTCATGCCGACCTCGGCCCGCACCAGCCGCCCGGTGAGCAGCGACGCGAGCGCGGTGACCATCGTGACGCCCGCGGACGGGCCGTCCTTCGGCACCGCACCGGCCGGCACGTGGACGTGCAGCCGGCGGCCCCGCAGTTCCTCGGGGTCGGCGCCGAAGCGGTCACCCTGGCTCCGCAGGTAGGAGAGCGCGATGTGCGCGGACTCCTTCATGACGTCACCGAGCTGGCCGGTGAGGACGAGCTCGGGCTCGCCGCTCTTCTCGCCACCCGGGGCGGCGTTCGCCTCGATGAAGAGGACGTCGCCACCGGCGCCGGTGACGGCCAGACCGGTCGCCACGCCGGGGACCGCGGTGCGCTGGGCGGACTCGGGCTGGAACCGGGGTCGTCCCAGGTAGTCCTTGAGCGTTTCCTCGGTGATCTCGACCGGGGTGGCCGGCGGGTTGTCGCCGGCCAGCTTCGTCGCGACCTTGCGGAGCACCTTCGCGAGCGCGCGCTCCAGCTGGCGGACGCCGGCCTCGTGGGTGTACTCGCCGGCGATCCGGCTCAGCGCGCCCTCGTCGATCGTGACGTCCTTCTCGTCGAGCCCGGCGCGCTCGATCTGGCGCTTCCAGAGGTGGTCCCTCGCGATCGCGACCTTTTCGACCTCGGTGTAGCCGTCCAGCCGGACGACCTCCATCCGGTCGATCAGCGCCTCCGGGATCGCCTCGGCGACGTTCGCGGTGGCCAGGAACAGCACGTCGGACAGGTCGAGCTCGACCTCGAGGTAGTGGTCGCGGAACGTGTGGTTCTGCGCCGGGTCGAGCACCTCGAGCAGGGCCGCCGCGGGGTCGCCGCGGTAGTCGGCGCCGATCTTGTCGACCTCGTCGAGCAGGACGACCGGGTTCATCGCCCCGGCCTCCTTGATCGCCCGGACGATGCGGCCCGCCTGCGCGCCGACGTAGGTACGCCGGTGACCACGGATCTCCGCCTCGTCGCGGACGCCGCCGAGCGCCACCCGGACGAACTTCCGGCCGAGCGCCCTCGCGACCGACTCCCCCAGCGACGTCTTGCCGACACCGGGAGGACCGACGAGCGCGAGCACCGCGCCGCTGCCGCGTCCGCCGACGATCTCCAGACCGCGGGCGGCCCGGCGGTTACGGACCGCCAGGTATTCGACGATCCGGTCCTTGACGTCGTCGAGGCCGGCGTGGTCTTCATCGAGAACCGTGCGGGCGCTCGTGACGTCCGTGGCGTCGTCCGTACGGACGTTCCACGGGAGCTCGAGAACCGTGTCGAGCCAGGTGCGGATCCAGGAGGCCTCCGGCGACTGGTCGCCGGTGCGCTCCAGCTTGTCGACCTCGCGGAGGGCGGCCTTCTTGACCTTCTCGGGCAGGTCGGCGGCCTCGACGCGGGCCCGGGGGTCGGCCTCGGGGTTGTCGTCGTCGCCGGAGATCTCGCCGAGCTCCTTGCGGATCGCGGCCAGCTGCTGACGCAGCAGGAACTCTCGCTGGGTCTTCTCCATGGATTCCCGGACGTCGTTCCGGATGGTGGCCGTGACCTGCAGCTCGGCGAGCTGGTTCTTGCCCCAGTCGAGGACGCTCTGCAGCCGGATGGCCACCTCGGGGGTGTCGAGCAGGCGGAGCTTCTGGTCGATCTCCAGGTAGGGAGCCCAACCGGCGACATCGGCGAGCTCGCCCGGCTCGGTGATCCGGCGGATCATCTCGACGATCTGCCAGCCCGCGCCCTGGGAGTCTTCGTCACGGTGGCCCAGGATCTCCTGGACGACCTCGCGGTACTCGGCCGCCAGCGTGTCGACCTTCTCCTGGTCGGTGGCCGGGATCCGGTCGGGCATGGTGGTCGCCTCGACCCAGAGGGCGGCGCCGGGGCCGTTGACGCCCTGGCCGACGCGAGCCCGGGTCTCGGCGCGCAGCACCGCGGCCGGGCGTCCGTTGGGGAGGCGGCCGACCTGGTCGATCGTCGCCAGGACGCCGACCTCGTGGTACTTGCCGTCGATGCGGGGGACGACGAGGAGCTTGGCGTCCTCGCCGTCCTTGGCCTTCGCCGAGTCCACAGCCGCTCGTGCTTCACCGTCGAGCTCGACCGGGATCACCATTCCGGGAAGCACGACTGCGTCGGCCAGCGGGAGCACCGGCAGGGTGAAGGTGGTGACGGGCCCGCGCGGCCCGCCGGGGGATCGATCCATCGCCGTACCTCTTAGCAGTCGGAAAGTTGAGTGCACCCCGCTCAATGCTTACAGCGTTGCGATCATTCCCCGGCCCGGGCGCGTTCGCTCACGGCGGATCCGGGTATCCGCATTTCGGTCGAGTTGGCCCCAAACGGTGGACCGGCAGCCGGGATGCGAACAGCGTGGTACGGGAACTGTGACATCGTCCGCGCGATCCGTGATGGGGCAACGAGGCTCGAGACGAGCGCGGACCGAGAGGAGGGCCAGTGCAGTACCACCGGCCACTGCTGCAGGAGGACGTCGAGACGGCCCACCGGCTGCTCACGATGCATCAGCCCTCGGCGCCGGACGCCCACGAGCGGTCCTACTGCGCGAGCGCCACGCACTACACGCCGGCCTTGTGGCCCTGCGCCCGGCACCGCTGGGCGGTGTCCGTGCTGGCCGCGGACGAGCGCGGCGAAATCGCGGAGGGCGAGGACTAGCCGCGCTTCTCCCGGAGCCGGAACCACGGGATCAGGAACCAGAGCACGACTAAAAAGACCAGCGCGACCGTGCCGCCGGCGATCGCCGCCTCCTGGCTGAACAGCACGTCGAGGATCACGGTCAGCGCAGCGCCGAGCGCGATCGTCAGCCAGCCCAGCCCGACCAGCGCGAAGACGTTCGCGGTGCGGACGACCTCTTCCTTCATCGCCCGCCGGAAGACCAGCCGGTGGTAGCCGACCGGGGCGATCAGGAAGCCGCTGGAGAGCAGGGCGCAGAACAACGCGATGACGTAGACCCAGCGCCCGAACGCGTCGACCTCCGCGAAGCGCTGCTGGAAGGCCAGCGTCAGCAGGAAGGCGAACAGGATCTGGACGCCGGTCTGGGCGACGCGGAGCTCCTGGAGGAGCTCGCCCAGGTTGCGGTCGAGCCGCTGAGCTTCGGTCTCGTCACGTCTGGGGTCGGCCATTGTGCTCCTCGCCGGGTCGCGCCCGACGAGGTCAGGTCAGGTCGATGAGGTACTCGAGCTCGCCGCGGTCGCCAGGAACCACGATATCGACCGCGGCCTCGACCGGACGCTCGCCGGCGAACATCGTGCGGGTGACCGTGAGCATCGGGGTGCCGACCGCGACCGCGAGCGAGCGCGTCTCCTCCGGCTGCGGCATCCGCGCCCGGACGCGCTCCCGGACCGACGTGACCGTCACGCCGATGCCGGCCAGCGCCGCGACCGTGCCGCCGGCCCACGGCTCGTTGGACGCATCGACCACCGGCGTGCCCGCGACCAGGTCGAGCGGCACGTAGGAGCAGCTGAGCTGCTGGGGCAGGCTGCCGTCGAAGAAGATGATCCGCCGCTCCAGGACGAGGGTGCCCGGCTCGACTCCGAGCAACTCGGCGACCTGCTCCGTGGCCGGAACCTCCTGATGGGTCGCCTCGGCGCGGTAGGCGCTCGCCTCCTGCGCACTGCCATCGGCCGCCGCGGTGGCGGCGGTGCGGTAGCGGCCCGACGAGATCCGGCGGATCGGCAACGCGTCCCGGACGAAGGTGCCGCGACCGTGGTAGGTCACGACGAGCCCCTCTTCCCGGAGCATGGTCATGGCGAGCCGGACGGTGTTGCGAGCGACGCCGTAGCGCTGCATCAGCGTCGTCTCGGACGGGATCGCCGAGCCCGGGCCGTACTCACCGCCGGCGATCTCTGCACGCAATTGGTCGGCGAGCTGACGGTAAACAGCCCGGTCACCGTGCGGATCGATCATACGGCGGACGCTACCCACGGTCATTCTCACGATTACTCGTTGACACGTTGGAATCAGGGGTACCATACTGTGGGTCACGGGAAATGAGATCGAAGGAGTGGTTCGAATGATGCACGGAGGCTCCGACATGCCTGCACGACCGACCGACGAGCAGATCGAGACCGCCCGCCTGTTCGTGCAGCAGCACCGGCCCGACTACAAGCGGCAATGCCCGACGCTCACGTGCGCGGTGGGGGCGTACGCGGTGCCGTGGCCGTGCAAGCGGTGGATCTGGGCTGAGGACGTCCTGCGGCAGGCGGGCATTCCGATCGACGACATGCCGGTGGCGGTGAGCGCGTAAGGAGCCGCGCCGGGCGCGGCCGCCGTCCCGTAGTCCTGTGGTACCCCAGCCCCAGCCCCTGCCAGGGGCTTTCGTTGTTGGGGGACCCGAGCCCATAGCGTGAAGCCGCCCCTGCGAAGGGGCTTTTGTCGTTTCTGGGGTTGGGTGGTGCTCCGCCGCGGGGCGGGTCGCCGTCCTCGGCGAGTGCCAGTCGGCGTTGAGCGCTTATCTGCCCGCCACCTAGCACCGCGCACCCCGCGCCGCCCGCGCCGCCCACCCCGTGCCGCCCGCCCCTCCACCACTCGCCCCGCCGTGAACCCACCTCGCACGGGCAGCCCGCCCCGCAGGCAGCCCGCCCGGCAGGAGTCCGCTTGGTGGGCAGTCCGCCCGGCCGATCGTCGTGTCGGCATCTGGCCGCTTCGGGCGGGGAGCTGCCCTCCCGGATCAACCCGCTCCCTGGCGACGACCGCCCATTCGGGACCTTCCCCACGGGCGGGACGCGCGGCCGCCACGCTTGGCCAGCCGCAAACACGCTCCCCCGCCAACACGCGCGCCCGCCAACGGACGCACCCCACGGCTCGCTCACCCCGCGCGCCCCACACGCCCCGCTCACCTCGCCGCGCGGCCCCGAGCGGGGGCGCCGCGGCGGCGGGCCCCACTTGCAGCCCCCGTCCCGCCCTCAAGCCCCCGAACCCACCCAAATCGAACCCACCTGCCCCACAGCCACCCAGCCGATCGCTGCGAGCACCGGGGGCGCCGGCGGTGGATGGAGGATCACTGGTGCCATCGCCTCAGGGATCCTCCATCCACGGGAGCGCGAACACCCCACCCACGCAGAAGCCGGCGCCCACCACCCCCCAACAGGGGCAGCGGGCGCCGGCGAAGTGCTACTACTTCGCGGCCTTCCGGAAGCGGAACCGCGTGCGGTACTGCGCTGCCAGCACCAGGAACAGCGCCAGGAAGAACATGATCGAGCCGATCACGTTGATCTGCGGCGGCACCCCGCGCTGGTTGGCTCCGAAGACGAACATCGGGAACGTCACCTGGTTCCCCGAGTTGAAGTTCGTGACGATGAAGTCGTCGAAACTCAGCGAGAACGACAGCAGCGCCGCCGCCACGATGCCCGGCAACACCAGCGGCAGCGTGACGCGCCGGAAGGTCTGGTACGGCGTCGCGTACAGGTCGGCCGCGGCCTGTTCCAGCCGCGGGTCCATTCCTTGCAACCGGGCCTTGACCGTCACCACGACGAAGCTCATGCAGAACAGCACGTGCGCGATGAACAGCGTGAGGAACCCGCGGTCGATACCGCCCTGCACGAACAACGCCAGCAGCGACGAGCCCATGACCACCTCTGGGGTCGCCATCGGCAGGAAGACCAGCAGGTTCGTCGGGCCCCGGCCGCGGAACCGGTGCCGCACCAGCGCGAACGCCAGCAGGGTGCCGAGGACCGTGGCGCCGAGCGTCGCCAGCAGGCCGAGCCGGATCGACAGCCAGAGGCTGTCGCACATCCCGCCGATCCCGCACACGTTCGTCCAGGCGTCCAGCGAGAACTCGTGCCAGGCGAAGTTGAAGCGTCCGGCCGGCTTGTTGAACGAGAACACGAAGACGATCACGATCGGCAGCAGCAGATACCCGAGCGCAGCGAGCCCGGCGAACGTCACCAGGTGTTCGCGGACCCACGCGAGCGCCGCCGAGCCACCGGAGCGGGGCGGAGCGGCCCGGTGCCCGCCACCGGTCCACTCGCCCGGCCGGGCCTGAGTTGGAGCAGCCATCAGACCAGATCCTCCGTCCCAGCTCGGCGCACGTAGACGAGCACCATCGAGATGATGACGACCATGAGGATCACCGACAGCGCCGCGGCGCCCGGGTAATCCAGCGACACCAGGAACTTGCTCTGGACGACGTTGCCGATCATCGAGGTCTGCGGCGAACCGAGGAACTCGACGTTGACGTAGTCGCCCGCCGCCGGGATGAACGTCAGCAGCGTGCCGCCGACCACGCCGGGCAGCGACAGCGGGAACGTCACCTTCCGGAACGTCGTGAACGCGCTCGCGTAGAGGTCACCGGCGGCTTCCAGTAACCGGCCGTCGAGGCGCTCCAGGCTCGTGTAGAGCGGAAGCGTCATGAACGGCAGGAAGTTGTACGTCAGACCGCAGACCACCGCGATCGGCGTGGCCAGCAGCCGGTCGTCGGTGAACGACAACAGGCCCAGCGTGCGCAGCACGTCGGCGACCACGCCCTGGTCGGCCAGGATGATCTTCCAGGCCAGCGTCCGCACCAGGAAGCTGGTGAAGAACGGCGCGACGACCAGGATCAGCAGCACGTTCCGCCAGCGGCCGGCCTTGAACGCGATCGTGTACGCGAGGGGGTACGCGATCACCAGCGCGGCGAGCGTCGCCAGACCGGCGTAGACCAGCGACCGGAGGAACTGCGGGGCGTAGTCACCGATGACGTCGGCGTAGATGCCGAAGTTCCAGGTCATCGAGTACCCGAGGTCGAGCGAGCCCTCCTGGAGGGACTGGCTGATCAGCGTGACCGTCGGGATGACGAAGAACACCGCCAGCCAGAGCAACCCCGGCAGGACCAGCAGGTACGCGGTCGACTTCCGAGCCGTCATGGCAGCACCTCGCTGCGCTCCGTGCCGCCACGACGGCGGGGCCACTCCGCTAGCCGTCGCTCGCGCAAACGTTCGCTCATGGGACCGGTACCCCGCCGAGCTCCGGGTCGAGGATCTCGCCCGCGTGCGCGTCCTGACTGCCGTCCAGCCCGAACGCGGACGCCGGGTCCCAGTGCACCTGCACCTCGTGCCCGGGCCGCGGCCCGAGGTCGGACGTCAGGTTCTGGGTGAAGACCGAGAGCGGCTGCCCCCAGCGCGTCCGGACCTGGTACTGGGTGCTGACCCCGATGAAACTCGAGTCGATGACCTGCACGTCGAGCCGGTTGTGCCGGTCGGGCACCGGCGCGCTCACCGGGCTCAGGTGCAGTTTCTCGGGCCGGACGCCGATGTAGAGCCGGTTGCCGGTGGACGCCGACCGCGAGGCCGGCAGCGCCACCCGGTATCCCGAGACGTCCAGCAGCAGGTCGCCGCCGGACCGGCCGGACACGGTGCCGGCCAGCAGGTTCGACTGACCGAGGAAGTTCGCGACGAAGACCGTGGCCGGTCGCTCGTACAGCTCGACCGGGCCGCCGAGCTGCTCGACGCGGCCCTGGTTCATCACCGCGATCGTGTCGGCCATCGACATGGCCTCTTCCTGGTCGTGCGTGACGTGCACGAACGTCGACCCGACGCCGGTCTGGATCTGCTTGAGCTCGAGCTGCATCTGACGGCGCAGCTTCAGGTCGAGCGCGCCGAGCGGCTCGTCGAGCAGCAGGACCTGCGGCCGGTTGACCAGCGCGCGGGCCAGCGCGACCCGCTGCTGCTGACCGCCGGAGAGCTGGGTCGGCTTGCGCTGGCCGAAGTCGGCCAGCTCCACCATCTCCAGCGCCTCGGCGACCTTCTTCTTCACCTCGGACTGGCGACGGCGACGCAGCCCGAACGCGACGTTTTCGAAGATCGTCAGGTGCGGGAAGAGCGCGTAACTCTGGAACACCGTGTTGACCGGGCGCTGGTACGGCTTCTTCGTCGTGATGTCGTCCGCACCGAGCAGGACCCGGCCCGCGGTCGGCTCCTCGAGCCCGCCGACCATCCGCAGCGTGGTCGTCTTGCCGCACCCGGACGGGCCGAGGAGGGCGAAGAACGAGCCCTCCGGAATCGTGAGCGACAGGTTGTCGACCGCCGTCATCGGCCCGAATCGCTTGGAGACCTCGACCAGCCGGAGGTCTCGCCCCGTGCCCGCCGCGGTCACGCGCCGATGACCTTCGAGAACTTGTCCGAGAACGAGCGCTCGGTGGCATCGTCCAGCGGCTTGAACGTGTGCAGCTTCTCGAGCGTCGCCTCGGTCGGGAAGATCAGCTCGTTCTTCGCGAGGTCGGGGTCGGTCTTCTGGACCTCTTCCTGGGCCCCGACGACCGGGCAGATGTAGTTCACGTACGCGGCGAGCTCGGCGGCGACCTTGGGGTCGTAGTAGTAGTTCATCAGCAGCTCGGCGTTCTTCTTGTGAGCCGCCTTGTTCGGGATCATCATGTTGTCGCTGGCCCGGGTCGCGCCGGCTTCGGGCGTCACGAACTTGATCTTCGGGTTGTCGTTCTGCAGCTGCACGATGTCACCGGACCAGGCGACGCACGCGGCGACGTTCCCGGCCGCGAGGTCCTGGGTGTAGTCGTTGCCGGTGAAGCGCCGGATCTGGCCGCTCTTCACCGCGGCTTCGAGCGTGGCCAGCGCCTCGTCGAACTGGGCCTCGGTGACCGACGCGGGGTCGGCCCCGTTGTCCAGCAGGATCAGGCCCATCGTGTCGCGCATCTCGGTGAGCGCGGTGACCTTGCCCTTGAGGTTCGGCTTGGTGAGCAGGTCGGTCATCGTGTTGACCGGCCCGGTGACTTCGGTGTTGTACGCGATCCCGGCCATGACGCCGGCCCACGGCAGCGAGTACTGACGCTGCGGGTCGAACTCGACCTCGGTGAGCGACGGCTGGATGTTCTTGGCGTTCGGGACGTTGGCCTCGTCGAGCTTCTGGACCCACTTGAGCCGGATCAGCCGGGCGGCCATCCAGTCGGTGAGCACCATGACGTCGCGCTTGATGTCGTTGCCGGCGGCCAGGTCGGCGCGGACCTTGCCGAAGAACTGGTCGTTGTCGTTGATGTCCTCGACGTAGTTGACCGTGATCCCGGTCTTCGACTTGAACTGGTTGAGGGTGGGGTGCACCTTCTCGTCGTTCTCGGCCACGTCGATGTAGAGCGGCCAGTTGGAGAAGTTGACGACCTTGTCCTTGTCGGACAGGTCGGCTGACGCCGCCTGGTCGGCCTCGGTCTTGGCGGCGCCCTTCGTTCCACATGCCGCGAGCAATGGACCGCCGGCCGCCAATAAGCCGGCGGCACTGGCGCTACGGAGCACCGACCGACGCGACAGCAGCTGGCGCAGCGACCGCATTACGTCCGGGTCGACATCCGTCATCGGAGCTGCTCCTTCAAACCTCTGTTGGACCGCGACTGCGGACCGTGATTATTTGAGTGTGCCGGGGTAATGCTGCCGCTACGGTGCGGATGGTGTCAGCGGGTCGCAGAATTACGCGCCGGAGAACACCGTTCGGTGCCAGGCCTTGGCTGCGGTCGCGGTCAAGTCGAGCATCACGTGCTTCACGGCCGTGTACTCCTCGAAGGAGTAGCTCGACATGTCCTTGCCGAAGCCCGACGCCTTGACGCCGCCGTGCGGCATCTCGCTGATGATCGGGATGTGGTCGTTGACCCACACGCAGCCCGACCGGATTCTTCGGGTCGCGTGCATCGCCCGATGGACGTCACGAGTCCAGACCGACGCGGCCAAACCGAACGGCGTGTCGTTGGCCAAGGCGATCGCTTCATCCAGATCCGGGTCATCGCTCCCACGGCGGGCGTTCCCACTGCCGAACGGTAGCGCCACCAGGACCGGTCCGAAGACCTCCTTCTGGACGATCTCTGCGTCCTGTGCAACATCGACGATCAGCGTCGGCGCATAGTACGAACCTCTGATCAGTTCGTCGGTCTTCGGGATTTCGCCGCCGACGACGACCCGGGCTCCGTAGCCTCGCGCGCGGTCGACGAAGCCCGCTACGCGGTCCTGCTGGGCCCGGTGGATCAGCGGGCCCTGGTCGGTCGCGGGGTCCAGCGGCGCGCCCAGGCGCACCGCCGCCATCAGCTCGGCCACCCGGTCGACGAACTCCGAAAACCGCGAGCGGTGGACGTAGGCGCGGGTGGCCGCCGTGCAGTCCTGACCGGTGTTGATCAGCGCACCCGCGACCGCACCGTGGGCCGCGGCCTCCAGGTCGGCGTCGTCCAGGACGACGAACGGTGCCTTGCCGCCCAGCTCCAGGTGGATGCGTTTGGGGCCGCCGCTGGCCAGCTCCATCACCCGGCGTCCGACTCCGGACGAGCCGGTGAACGACACCATGCTGACGTCCGGGTGCGAGATCAGCGCCTCGCCGGCGACCGGCCCGGTGCCGGTCACGACGTTGACGACGCCGGCAGGCGCCCCGGCCTCGGTGGCCAGTTCGGCCAGGCGCAGCGCGGTCAGCGGAGTGTTCTCGGCCGGTTTGAGCACGATCGTGTTGCCGGCGGCGATGGCCGGCAGGATCTTCCAGGCCGCCATCTGCAACGGGTAGTTCCAGGGCGCGATCGACCCGACGACGCCGATCGGTTCGCGCCGGACCATCGAGGTGTGGTCGGGCGAGTACTCCGCCGCCGCCTTGCCCGCGAGTTCCCGCGCGGCCCCGGCGAAGAACGCGGTGTTGTCGACCGTCCCCGGAACGTCGAATTCGGTCGAGAGCCGGATCGGCTTGCCGGTCTGACGGCTCTCGGTCTCCGCGATCGCGGCGGCGTCGGCTTCCAGCAGGGTGGCCAGCTTCGTCAGCACCGCGGACCGCTCGCCGGGCGTAGCGCGGGACCAGTCGTCGAACGCGGTCGCGGCCGCGCCGACCGCACGGTCGACGTCCCCGGGATCGGCGAGCTCGATCGACTCGAGCGTCTCCCCGGTCGAGGGGTCGATGACGTCATACGGCGTCCCGCTGGAACCGCGTGCCCGTTGCCCGGCGATGTACTGGTGCACCCGTTGCCCGTCCCCTTCTCGCGCCGCGAGATTACGTCATGCCGGTTTCGACGCGGGAACGGTATCCGGTGGGGGGACAACCGATCCGGGCGCAGGTTCCGGCCGGATGGGCTGAGAATGTCAGGCTGACGTGCCGCGGGGCAAGGAATCCGTGAAACAATCCGGTCTCGGATGATGAATCCGTTGTGGAGCGGAAGAAACAATCCAGTAACTACGTTCCGGGCACGCGTTTCACATTGACCTCATCAGTCTCATTCCGCCCGTTGTTGATCCGACTCCGTACCGCGTCCGTTTGACCTTTCGTAGTGGGTACGTTTCGAGGAGTGACCGCATGGCCGACTCAGCTCTCAGCCTCTGGCTCGACGGTCTGGCGCCCGACCGGGCCGACCGGCGCGCCGGTCTGACGGGTGATCTCGACGTCGACGTGGTGATCGTCGGCGCCGGATTCACCGGGCTGTGGACGGCCTACTACCTCGCCGAGGCGGATCCGGGGTTACGAGTCGCGGTGCTGGAAGCGGAGTTCGCCGGGTTCGGGGCCTCCGGGCGCAACGGCGGCTGGTGCTCGGCGCTGTTCCCGGCGTCCACCGCCCGGATCGCCAGGGATCACGGACGGGACGCGGCGATCGCGCTGCGGCGCGCCCTGTTCGAAACCGTCGACGAGGTGGGGCGGGTCGCCCACACCGAGGGTCTCGACATCGACTGGGCCAAGGGCGGCACGCTGACGCTGGCCGCCGGCGCCGCCCAGGAGGAGCGCCTGCGCGCCGAGCTCGCGGAAGAGCGCGACTGGGGGTTCGGCGAGGACGACTACCGCTGGCTGGGCCCGGAGGAGGCGCGGACGCGCGTCGGGGTCGCGACCGGGGTACGCGGGGCGCTGTACACACCGCACTGCGCGGCGATCCATCCGGCGAAGCTCGCGCGGGGGCTGGCGTCGCTGGTCGAGGCGCGCGGGGTGCGGCTGTTCGAAGACACCCGGGTGCTCCGGCTGGAGCCGGGCCGGGCCGTCACCGCGGACGGCACCGTGACCGCGGACGCCGTCATCCGGGCCACCGAGGGGTACACGTCCGCGCTGCCGGGGTTCCGGCGGGCGGTCGCGCCGCTGTACTCGCTGATGATCGCGACCGAGCCGCTGCCGGCCTGGTTCTTCGACAGCGTCGGCTGGCGGGCCCGGGAGACGCTCACCGACGGCCGGCACCTGATCATCTACGCCCAGCGCACCGCCGACGACCGGATCGCGCTCGGCGGACGGGGTGCGCCGTACCCGTTCGGGTCGAAGCTGCGCCCGGAGGCGGAGCGCGACCAGAGCGTGTTCGCCGCCCTGCACCGCACGCTGCTGGGCATGTTCCCGGGCGTGACCGGTGCCGCGATCACCCACACCTGGGGCGGTCCGCTGGGAGTGCCGCGGGACTGGCACGCGTCGGTCGGGCTCGACCCGGCGACCGGGATCGGCTGGGCCGGCGGGTACGTCGGCGACGGGGTGTCGACGACGAACCTCGCCGGCCGGACGCTGGCCGACCTCGTGCTGGAGCGGGACACCGAGCTGACCCGGCTCCCCTGGGTCGGCCACCGCTCCCCCAACTGGGAGCCGGAGCCGTTCCGCTGGCTCGGCATGTCGGGCGGCCTCTGGGCCATGACCAGCGCGGACAAGATCGAAGCCCGCACCGGCCACCGCGCCCGCCGCGCCAGCGCCATGCAACGTCTCCTAGGCGGCTGACCGTCCCCCAAAACGCAGTGGTAGGCGTTGGCATTGACCTGGAGCCAGCTGAGAACGACGAGGCCTAGCGGGCGCGACCACGCCCCGTATTGGACATACTCAAGTGGTCGCGCCCGCTTGGCATCGTCGTTCTCAGCTGGCCGCCCACGAGGACATGACGTGCTTGATGCGGGTGTAGTCCTCCAGGCCGTACATCGACAGATCCTTGCCGTACCCGGAGTGCTTGAAGCCGCCGTGGGGCATTTCGGCGACGAGCGGGATGTGGGTGTTGATCCATACGCACCCGAAGTCCAGCCGCCTGGCCATCCGCATCGCCCGGCCGTGGTCCTTGGTCCACACCGACGACGCCAGGCCGTACTTGACGCCGTTGGCCCAGCGCAGGGCCTCCTCCTCATCGGTGAACTTCTGCACGGTGATGACCGGGCCGAACACCTCGTTCTGCACGATCTCGTCGTCCTGGTTCAGTCCGGAGACAACGGTCGGGGCGTAGAAGAAGCCCCGGTCGCCGACCCGGGAGCCACCCGCGTCCAGCGACGCGTGATCCGGCAGCCGGTTGATGAACCCGGTCACCTTCTCCAGCTGCGCCGCGGAGTTCACCGGCCCGTAGAGGGCGTCCTCGTCGGACGGGGCACCGGTCTTCGTACCGCGCGCCTGCTCGGCCAGCGCCGCGACGAAGTCGTTGTGCAGATGTGGCGCCACCAGCACCCGGGTCGCCGCGGTGCAGTCCTGACCGGCGTTGAAGTACCCGGCCACCGCGATCGCCTCGGCCGCGGCCTCCAGGTCCGCGTCGTCGAAGACGATGACCGGTGCCTTGCCACCCAGCTCCAGGTGGACCCGCTTCAGGTCGCGCGCGGCCGCACCCGCGACCTCCATCCCGGCCCGGACGCTTCCGGTGATCGAGACCATGTCGACGTCCGGGTGGTCGACGAGCGCCCTCCCCGTGTCGCGGTCACCGGTGATCACGTTGAACACGCCCTCGGGCAGGAATTCAGCCGCGATCTCGGCCAGCAGCAGCGTCGACGCCGGCGTGGTGTCCGACGGCTTGAGCACCACCGTGTTGCCCGCCGCGATCGCCGGCGCGAACTTCCACACGGCCATCATCATCGGGTAGTTCCACGGCGCCACCTGCCCGCACACGCCCACCGGCTCGCGGCGGATGAACGACGTGTGCCCGGCCAGGTACTCGCCGGCCGACTTGCCCTCCAGCACCCGGGCCGCCCCGGCGAAGAACCGGATCTGATCGACCATCGGAGGAATCTCTTCCTCCAGCGTCAGCTGGATCGGCTTCCCGGTGTTCTCCGACTCCACCTTCACGATCTCGTCGGCGCGCTCCTCGATCGCGTCCGCGATCTTCAGCAGCGCCCGCTGCCGCTCCGACGGCGTCGAATCGCGCCACGACTCGAACGCCGCCCGCGCGGTTTTCACCGCCTTATCCACATCCGCAGCGCTGGAGAGCGGAGCGTTGGTGTAAACCTCTCCAGTACTCGGATCCACGACGTCGGTCGTCCGCCCGTCCGCAGCGCCGGTCGTGGCGCCACCGACGAAGTTCTGCAGTGTCATCGTTTCTCCGTAACCTCGCCTGACCTGCACAGAGCCGGACCAGTGTCGTGCCACCGGCCTCCGGATGCGCGGAGCACCTCCTATCTCAGTGCATCCAAAACGGAATCCGCAAGATCGAGGAGCTTATGCAACGGAATCACTTGCCAGAACCGGTGGGTCTCCGCAACCATGGGCGAGTGCAGCCCACCACCTCCGGTCGCTCCGCAGGCCCGCCGGTCGTCCTGGACGACATCGCCAAACGGATCATCGAGCAGCTGCAAAAGGACGGTCGCCGGTCCTACGCGGCCATCGCGAAGGACGTCGGCCTGTCCGAGGCGGCGGTACGCCAGCGGATCCAGCGCCTCCTCGAAGCGGGCGTCATGCAGATCGTCGCGGTGACGGATCCGTTGATGCTGGGCTTCCGACGCCAGGCGATGGTCGGGGTCCGCGCGGAGGGTGACCTCCGGGAGGTGGCCGAGCGGCTCGGCAAGTTGGACGAGATCGACTACGTCGTACTGACGGCGGGCTCGTACGACGTGCTGCTCGAGGTGGTAGCCGAAGACGACGACCACCTGCTGCGCGTCGTCAACGAGCTGATCCGGCAGGTACCGGGTGTGCGGAGCACCGAGATCTTCATGTACCTGCGCCTGGTGAAGCAGACCTACTCCTGGGGGACCAGATGACCACCACCCCGACCGAAAACACCGGGGCAGGAGCGGACGACAAGCTCTCCCGTAGCGCGTACGACCACCTCTGGATGCACTTCACCCGGATGTCGACGTACGAGACCGAGCCGGTGCCGACGATCGCCCGCGGCGACGGCGTCTACATCTACGACACCAACGGCCGGAAGTACCTCGACGGTCTGGCCGGGTTGTTCGTGGTGCAGGCCGGGCACGGCCGGGTCGAGCTCGCCGAGGCCGCGTACAAGCAGGCCCAGGAGCTCGCGTTCTTCCCGCTCTGGGGCCACGCGCACCCGGCCGCGATCGAACTGGCCGAGCGCCTGGCGCACTACGCACCCGGAGACCTGAACCGGGTCTTCTTCACGACCGGTGGCGGCGAGGCGGTGGAGACCGCCTGGAAGGCCGCCAAGCAGTACTTCAAGCTCACCGGCAAGCCGATGAAGCACAAGGTGATCAGCCGCTCGATCGCCTACCACGGCACGCCGCAGGGCGCGCTCTCGATCACCGGCATCCCGGACGCGAAGAAGTACTTCGAACCCCTGGTGCCGGGCGCGTTCAAGGCTCCGAACACGAACTTCTACCGGGCGCCCGAGCACGGCGACGACCTCGAGGCGTTCGGACGCTGGGCCGCCGACCAGATCGAGCAGGCGATCGTGATGGAGGGCCCCGACACCGTCGCCGCGGTGTTCGTGGAGCCGGTTCAGAACTCCGGTGGCTGCTTCCCGCCGCCGCCCGGATACTTCCAGCGGCTGCGCGAGATCTGCGACCGCCACGACGTCCTGCTGGTGTCGGACGAGGTGATCTGTGCGTTCGGACGGCTCGGGACGATGTTCGCCTGCGACAAGTTCGACTACGTCCCCGACATCATCACCTGTGCCAAGGGCATGACGTCCGGGTACTCGCCGATCGGCGCGGCGATCTTCTCCGACCGGATCATGGAGCCGTTCCTGGACGGCAGCAACTACTTCCCCCACGGCTACACGTTCGGCGGCCACCCGGTGTCGGCGCGGGTCGCGCTGGCCAACCTCGACCTGTTCGAGCGCGAGGACCTCAACGGCCACGTGCTCGCCAACGAGGACGCGTTCCGGGCAACCCTGGAGAAGCTCCACGACTTGCCGATCGTCGGCGACGTCCGGGGCAACGGGTACTTCTACGGCATCGAGATGGTCAAGGACAAGGCGACCAAGGAGACGTTCGACTCGGACGAGAGCGAGCGGCTCCTGCGCGGGTTCCTTTCCAAGGCGCTGTTCGAGGCCGGTCTGTACTGCCGGGCCGACGACCGCGGCGACCCGGTCATCCAGCTCTCGCCGCCCCTGATCGCCGACCAGTCCCACTTCGACGAGATGGAGCAGATCCTGCGCGCCGTCCTGACCCAAGCCTGGACCAAGATCTAGTTGCACGGCCCGCTGAGGGCGGCGGTGCCGAGCGGGCGCGACGACTTGAGTACGACGTGTACGCGGCGTCGTCGCGCCCGATCGGCACCGCCGCCCTCAGCGGGCTCCACGTCAGAACCACAAGAACGGTGCTTCGGACGCTGTTCTACGGCGTGTCGGCGCCCGGTCGTGGCAGCGTGATCACCCCGTGGAAGAATGCGGCTCAACGAGGCCGGACGAGGAGGAACCGTGGCGGAGGAAGAGCCGGTAATCGCGCCTGACCAGCTGAGGGAAGGTCACCCCAGGCTGTGGCGCGGGCTTGCCGTCGTATCGGCCATCTCGCTGCTGTTGATGGTCGTCGGCAACCACCAGGGGCACGTCGAAGACCTGTTCCTGATCGGCGGCGCGCTCACCATCCTGGCCCTGATCGTGTGGGACGGCGTGCAGCGGCGGTACGGCGTCAAGCGCTGAGACAGAACGAAGGCCCCGGGAAATTTCCCGGGGCCTTCGTCGTGCCATGGGCACTCAGCGTCGTGCGCTGGTACTCAGCCGACGCGGCGGCCGTACAAGCCACGGACCTGGCGCAGCGCCTCGTCCACGTCGTCCTCGAAGTAACCACCCTGCACGAGGCCGAACTGGCCCGGCATCAGGTCCGAGTCGGTGACCTGGCCGCCGCTGCGGCCTTCCATCATCGCCTGGATGGCGTCGAACAGACGCTCGACCTGGCCGGGGTCGTACCCCGAGCCGAACCGGCGCGGACGGAAGCTCGACCGCAGCTCGGCCACCACGGCCTTGTCTTCGTTGGTGAACGGCGAGACGAGGCCGGGAACGGCCCCCATCTCCATCGTCATCTCCTTGCCGTACCGCCCGGCGTACTCCGGCTCGACGCCACCGCGCCCGGCCGGGAGCTCACGGCCGGCGAACGGCGACGGCTCGACGCCGCTGTACTGGCGGCCACCGCGCGGAGGCGGCACCGAACCCGACACCGGGACCCCGGACACGACCGGCTGCGGACCGGTGCCGTCGGGCTCCGGGTAGCGGCCTCCACCGTTGCGGTACCCGCCGCCGTACGACGGCTCTTCGCGGTAGCCACCGTAGGACGGGGCCTCCTGGTACGGCTCCGGGTACCCGCCGCTACGCGGACGCCCGCCGTACCCGGCGCCGGAGTACGGCTGGCCCTCGGCGTAGGACGGACCCTCGCGGTACGGCGTGCCCTCGGCGTACGAGGGGCTCTCGCGATACCCGCCGGCCGACCCGTAGGGCGGCACCTCGGCGTACGCGGTCTGGTCCAGGTACTGCTGCGGCTGGTCGCCGTAGGAGGGGCTCTCCTGGTACCGGCCGCCGCCGTACTGCGTGGGCTGCTCCTGGTAGGGCGCACCCTCCGCGTAGGACGGCTGCTCGACGTACGGCGGCGCGTTGTCGTAGCGCTCGCCGCCGCGGTAGCCACCGGCACCGCCGTACGACGGTTCCTCGCGGTAACGGTCGTCGCCGCGGTACGGGGCCTGCTCCGGGTACGGGACGTCGTCGCGGTACCGGTCGTCGCGGTAGGGGGCGCCCTGCTCGTTCCAGCCGCCGCCACTCACCGGCACGCCGCGGTAGCCGTCGGGCTCACGCATCGGCGGGGCGGACATCGGCGGCGCGGACTGATGGATCGTCGCGGCTTCGCGCATCGGCTCGCGACGGTCGTAACCACCGGCACCGAAGCCCGGCTCACCGCGGTAACCACCGCCGTACGACGGCTCCTCGCGGTAACCACCGCCGTAGGAGGGCTCTTCGCGGTAGCCGCCGTAGGACGGCTCCTCGCGGTACTCGGGCTCCTGGAAGCCCGGCCGCCCGTACCCGCCGCCGTAGGCCGGCTCCGGCTGCGGCGCGGCCGCGCCGTACGCCGGCACTTCTTCGCGCTCGTCGCGGTACGCCGACGGACCGGCTTCGAGCGCGCGGAACCCGTTCGAGCCCCGCGGCGGGAGACCCGACGCCAGCTCGTCCAGCTCTTTCTCGAGCCGATCGAGGTGCAGGTCGACCTGCCACTCGTCGTAGCCGCCGAACCGCGTCCGGAACACGACGTCCCGGATGTCCGCGGCCGTCAGCGGATCACCAATGGGTCGCCGCGCCAGCGTCGCCTCGGCCCGGTCGAGGAACTCGTCGACTTCGTCGACCTTGTAGCCCCGCTTCAGTGCCTTCCGGCGAAACCTGTCGCCCTGAGCCATCGTCCTCATACCTCCGCTGCCGCGAGCTGGCCGCATGCGCCGTCGATCTCTCGACCGCGTGTGTCCCGGACCGTGGTCGGGACGCCAGCGGCCCGCAACCGGTTCACGAACTCCCGCTCCACCGGCTTCGGGCTGGCGTCCCAGTCGCTACCCGGAGTCGGATTGAGCGGTATCAGGTTCACGTGCGCAAGCCGCTTTGCCAGCAACCGACCTAGCAGGTCTGCTCGCCACGGCTGATCGTTCACGTTCTTGATCATGGCGTACTCGATCGAAACGCGACGCCCGGTTCGCTCGGCGTACTCCCAGGCCGCCCCGAGTACCTCAGCGACCTTCCATCGGGAGTTCACCGGCACCAGCGTGTCTCGAAGTTCGTCGTCAGGGGCGTGCAGGGACACCGCGAGAGTGGCGTTAATGCCCTCGGCTGTCAACCGCCTGATCGCAGGTACGAGCCCGACGGTGGATATGGTCACCGACCGTTGGGAGAGGCCTAGTCCGTCGGGCGCAGCATCAGTGATGCGGTGGAACGCCGAGAGCACGCGCTTGTAATTCGCCAGCGGCTCGCCCATGCCCATGAACACCACGTTGGACAGGCGTCCGCCCGTCGCTGCCATCTCTCGCGCTGCCACCATTACCTGCTCGACGATCTCGCCGGTCGAGAGGTTCCGCTTCAGGCCACCCTGGCCGGTCGCGCAGAACGGGCACGCCATGCCGCAGCCGGCCTGGCTGGAGATACAGACCGTCGCCCGGTCGGGGTAGCGCATCAGCACGCTCTCGACCAGTGAGCCGTCGAACGTCCGCCAGAGCCACTTGCGGGTGGAGTCGTCGTCGCACGCCACCGAGCGCACCGAGGTCAGCAACTGGGGCAGGAACGCCTCGGCCAGCGTCTCGCGATCGGCGGCCGGGAGATCGGTCATCCCGGCCGGATCGGCGTTCAGCCGCCCGAAGTAGTGCGCGGACAGCTGCTTGGCCCGGAAGGCGGGACGGCCCAGGGCGGACACGGCTTCGCGACGCTCCGCTGGGTCGAGATCCGCCAGATGGCGGGGCGGGGCGGTTCGGCGGGGCGCGTCAAGCACCAAAGGGAGTGTCGTCGTCATCGCTTGCTCATTGTCACACGCCACGTGGGGCGCGCGACCGGTCTCGGCGAGAGGCATCCGCCACGAAAGCATGTCCCACAGTGATCTACGAGCGTTTCGTCTCTATCCGTAGCCACAGAAATACTCTGGGCCACTGGTTCGCACCATTTCGCAGCAGGCTCTCACCCGCTGGAACGTTGCGCTCACCCCGCCGGAGCGAACGCCGTCAACAGCAGGTACGCCACCGGAGCGGCGAACAGCAGCGAATCGAGCCGGTCCATCAGGCCGCCGTGACCGGGTAGGAGCGAACTCATGTCCTTGACCCCGAGGTCACGTTTGATCATCGATTCAGTCAGGTCGCCCAGGGTGGCCGCGACCGCGATCGCGAGGCCGTAGATCACGCCCTCCCACCACGCTCCGTCGTCGAAGCCCAGCTCGAGGAACGCGGCCCCGCCGATCGCGCAGGCGATCAGCGACCCGGCCATGCCCTCCCAGGACTTCTTCGGGCTCACGGTCGGCGCCATCGGGTGACGCCCGGCCAGCACACCGGCCACATAGCCCCCGACGTCGCTGCAGACGACCGTGGCGATGAACGCGAGGATCCGGATCACGCCGTCGCTCTCGACGTCCAGCAGTACCGCGAAGCCGGCCAGGAACGGCACGTACGCGGCGACCAGCACCGCGGCCGTGACGTCGCGCTGGAAGCCGATCGGGCCGTCCGGGATGCGCCAGATCACCACCGCGACCACGGTCAGCAGCAGCCCGAGCAACAACGCCTCGGTGCCGCCGGTGTACGTCATCGCGGTCGTCGCGACCCCGCCGACGATCAGCGGGATCATCGGCGGCCGCGCCTCGACCGGCCGGATCGCGCGCACCAGCTCCCACGTACCGACGCCGACCGCCGCGGCGATCACCGCGGCGAACGCGACCGTCGAGGTGAACAGCGTCACCAGCACGAGCGCAGCGAGGCCGACACCGACGCCGATCGCGGCGGGGAGGTTACGCCCCGCCCGACTCGACGCCGGCGGCGTCACCGTCGCCGTAGATTCCACGAGAACGACCTCATACCTCGAGGAGCTCGGCTTCCTTGTGCTTCATGAGCTCGTCGACTTGGTGGACGTAACGTCCGGTGGTGTCGTCGAGCTCCTTCTCGGCGCGACGCACGTCGTCTTCGCCGGCCTCGCCGTCCTTGCCGATCTTGTCGAGCGCTTCCTTGGCCCGGCGACGGATGTTGCGGATCGAGACCTTGGCGTCCTCACCCTTGGACCGGGCGACCTTCACCAGGTCTCGACGACGCTCCTCGGTCAGCTGCGGGAACACGACGCGGATGATCGAACCGTCGTTGCCCGGGTTGACCCCGAGGTCGGAGTCGCGGATCGCCCGCTCCAGCGCGCCCAGCTGCGAGCTGTCGTAGGGCTTGATCACCGCCATCCGAGCCTCCGGAATGGTGATGGAGGCCAGCTGCGGCAACGGCGTCATCGCACCGTAGTAATCGATGAAGATCTTGCCGAACATCGCCGGCGCCGCGCGGCCGGTACGCACCGAGCCGAAGTCCTCCTTGGCGACCTCGACGGCTTTCTCCATCTTCTCTTCGGCTTCGAAGAGAGTTTCGTCGATCACTGGTGTCGCCTCCTGGGCTCGGTCGCTTGCCGGCGAGAAGAGTATTTCAGCCTGCGGAAGTCGTCGTGACCAGCTCCGTGGTCACCAACGTTCCGATCCGGTCTCCACGGACCGCTCGCGCGATGTTGCCCGGAACCAGCAGGTCGAACACGACCAGCGGCAGATCGTTCTCCATGCAGAGGCTGATCGCCGCGGCGTCGGCGACCCCGAGGCCGCGGGTGAGCACCTCGTTGTAGCTGATCCGGTCGAACCGGACCGCGGCCGGGTTCTTCTTCGGGTCGTCGTCGTAGACGCCGTCCACCTGGGTGGCCTTGAGCAGCACGTCCGCACCGATCTCGAGCGCGCGCTGGGCGGCGACCGTGTCGGTGGTGAAGTACGGCATGCCGGCACCGGCGCCGAAGATCACGACCCGGCCCTTCTCCAGGTGCCGCATCGCCCGCCGCGGGATGTACGGCTCGGCGACCTGCGCCATGTTGATCGCGGTCTGCACCCGGGTGTCGATGCCCTGCTTCTCCAGGAAGTCCTGGAGCGCGAGGCAGTTCATCACCGTGCCCAGCATGCCCATGTAGTCCGAGCGCGCGCGGTCCATGCCGCGCTGCTGCAGCTCGGCGCCGCGGAAGTAGTTGCCACCGCCGACCACGACCGCGACCTGCAGGCCCTGCCGGACGACCTCCGCGATCTGCACGGCGATCGCCTGCACGACGTCGGGGTCGACGCCGAACTGCCCGCCGCCGAACACTTCGCCGGAGAGCTTGAGCATCACCCGCGACCACGGGCGATCGTGGCCCACCGGTATCGAATCCGGCGCGGGACGGGTCTCGAGAGTCATCACTGGTCTCCTCTGAGCGCGAGAAAAGCCGCCGGTGGCGATCGCCACCGGCGGCTTCGTGAGTCGTCTGGACTCGAGAGCCGGCCCGGTGGGCCGGCTCGTCAGCCCTGTCCGACCTCGAACCGGACGAACCGGCTCACCGAGACACCGGCACCATCGAGCTGGGCCTTCACGGTCTTCTTGCTGTCCTGCACCGAGGACTGCTCGAGCAGCACGTTCTCCTTGAAGAACCCGTTGACCCGCCCCTCGACGATCTTCGGCAGCGCCTGCTCCGGCTTGCCCTCTTCGCGGGCGGTGGCCTCGGCGATACGACGCTCGTTCTCGACGGTGTCGGACGGCACCTCGTCGCGGGTCGTGTACACCGGACGCATCGCGGCGACCTGCATGGCAGCGCCACGGGCGGCCTCGACGTCGTCACCGGTGAACTCGACGAGCACGCCGACCTGCGGCGGCAGCGACGGGTCCTTGCGGTGCATGTAGGTGGCCACCTGGCCGTCGAGCAGCGCGACGCGGCGCAGCTCGAGCTTCTCGCCGATCTTGATCGAGGCGGCCTCGATGTTCTCGGCGACGGTCTTGCCGTCCTTCAGCTTCTCGGCGAGCAGCGCGTCGAGGTCGCCGACCTTCGCCGCGGCGGCGTGCGCCACGATGTCGGCCGCGAGGCTCTGGAACTCGTCGTTCTTGGCCACGAAGTCGGTCTCGGAGTTGAGCTCGATGATCGCGCCCTCGGCCGTGGCGATGAGGCCGTTGGCGGCCGTCCGCTCGCCGCCGCGCTTGGCGGCCTTCGCGGCGCCCTTGATGCGCAGCACCTCGATGGCCTTGTCGAAGTCGCCGTCAGCCTCGGTCAACGCCTTTTTCGCGTCCATCATGCCCGCGCCGGTCTGGTCGCGGAGCTTCTTCACGTCAGCGGCGGAAATGTTCGCCATTGTCCGTTCTCTCACATCGAAGTTGTGTGCCGGTGGGCGGGCGGCTCCGCCCGCCCACCGGCGGGTGATCAGGACTCGGTGCTGGCCGGAGCCGGCTCAGCCGCGACCGCGGCCTCGACTGCCTCGACCTCGGCCACGGGGGCCTCGGCGGAGATCGGCGCCTCGGCCAGGGCGGCCGGAGCCTCACCGGTCGTCGGCGCGTCGGTCTTCGTCTCGAGCAGCTCGCGCTCCCACTCGGGCAGCGGCTCGTTCGCGGCCGGCGCGTCCGGCTTCGTGTCGGCCTTGCTGCCACCGGCGCGGGCGATCAGACCCTCGGCGACCGCGTCGGCGATCACACGGGTGAGCAGGGCGGCGCTACGGATCGCGTCGTCGTTGCCGGGGATCTTGTAGTCGACCTCGTCCGGGTCGCAGTTCGTGTCGAGGATCGCCACGACCGGGATGTGGAGCTTGCGCGACTCGTCGACCGCGATGTGCTCCTTCTTGGTGTCGACGATCCACACCGCGGAGGGCACCTTCTGCATGTCGCGCAGACCGCCGAGCGTGCGCTCGAGCTTGTCCTTCTCGCGCTTGAGAACGAGCGCTTCCTTCTTGGTGAGCACGTTGTCGCCACCGGTCTGCTCGATGACCTCGAGCTCCTTGAGGCGCTGCAGCCGCTTGTAGACGGTCTGGAAGTTCGTGAGCATGCCGCCCAGCCAGCGCTGGTTGACGTACGGCATTCCGACCCGGCGGGCCTGCTCGGCGATGGCCTCCTGGGCCTGCTTCTTGGTGCCGATGAACAGGATCGTCCCGCCGTGCGCGACGGTCTGCTTCACGAACTCGAACGCGTTGTCGATGTACGTGAGCGTCTGCTGCAGGTCGATGATGTAAATGCCGTTGCGCTCAGTGAGGATGAAGCGCTTCATCTTCGGGTTCCAGCGTCGGGTCTGGTGCCCGAAGTGCACGCCGCTCTCGAGGAGCTGGCGCATTCCGACGACGGCCATTGAAAGGCGCGTCCTTTCCTTGCTCGGGCGGCGGCCTTGCGGCGCGCCGCATTTCCTCGGTTGTGCGTCGGGTTGTCGGCTGTTGGTGCGGCCGGGCCCGTCGCCCTGGTGCCCTACGGTCGTTGGCCCCCAGCAGGGGACCGAGGAGACCGCCGCGCCGCTGAGCCAGAGCTCCAGCGTTCGCACGGTGGGCACGCGAAGTCGACCCACGGGAGCGGGTCGCCGGGAATGAGTCTACGCGGCGGGAGCCCGGAACGACGAACCCGCCCGTCTGCGCGGGTCAGCAGGTCAGTTGACGGCCAGCGCGGCGCAGAACAGGATCGCGAGCCCCACGACGATCGCGAGCGCGCCCGGGCGGGCGAGCACCTGCGGGAGTGTCGCGGGCCGCCGCTCCCCCGGCCCGGACCGCACCCGGGCGATCGCGCCGGCCGCGAGCAGCGCGAGGCCGACGACTCCGAACCCCCCACCGAGCGCGCCGGCCGGGTCCGCGTCAGCGCCCCAGGCCGCGCGCCAGCTCAGCCCGGCGGCGGGGATAGCCGCGACCAGCAACACGGCCACGATCCCGGCGATCCGGCCCGCCCGCCGCCACTGCTTCGGCGTCGGCCGGCGTCGCACCGGCCGGGGTTGCGGCTCCGGCATCGGCACCGCGCGTTCGAGTGAGGCGGGTCGCTCCGGCGACGCGGACGGCTCCGGCGGAGCCTCCATCGCGTCCGGGCCCCTCCGCGCGGGTTCCGCGGCCGGCGGTCCGACCGGCATTTCCCGCGTTCTCGGTGGACGCCCGGGCAGCAGCAGGCGTTGCACGAGCTTGCGTACCGGGAGGAGCGCGTGGCCGGGGCGGGGTTCGGCTCGCTGGGCCGGGGGCCGGGCATCCGCCGGGGTGGGCGGTTCGACGTCCGCCGGGAGCGCCTGGAGCGACGCCGGCGCGGCCGGGGCCGACACCGGGGCGGCCCGGAGCGACGCCGGGGCGGCCTGGGCCGACGCCGGGGCGGCGTCGAGCGCGTACGTGCCGGGGCGCGGTGAGAGCGGATGTTCGACCGGGACCTCGGCGGTGTCGGGGCCGGGGCCGAACGGGCCGGGCTGCGGGAGCTTCTGGGTCGTCTCCTCGGACGCGCGGGCCCGGGCGCGGGTGCGGGCGACCAGGTCGTCGAACGCCGGAACGGGCTCGGCGATCGTGATCGGGTGGGGAGGCGGAGGAACGGTGGTGCCGTCGAGTGCGAACACGCCCGGGTGTTCCACCGGGCGCTCGGCGGAGCCCTCGATCGGGCGGCCGTCGGCGTCGACCAGCCCCAGCCGCTGCAACACCGACTCGGTGTCGGACCAGTGTGACGCCGCCGTGTCGTTCCCGACCGGCGAGCCGTCGCTCGGCCCGGGCGGGGTGGGGGCCAGCGACCCGGGCGGGCTGGGGGCCAACGACCCGGGCCGGGTGGGGGGCAGCGGCCCGGGCGGGGTGGGGGGCAGCGGCTTGGGCACCGCCAGGGAGCGGTACGCCTGGATCAGGTCGAGCGCGGCCTGGTGCTCCACCGGAGCCGGCGCCGGAGCGGGTGCCAGGTCGTCGTCGGCCGGTCGGCGGCTCGCGACACCTCTTCGCGCGGTGGCGTCGGGGGCACCGTCGCCGGCCGGATCGGCGGCTGCCGCCGACGGGCGGCTGCCCGGCGTCCGCGGAGAAGAACGGGAACCGGTGCTGCGGGGCTTGGCCTTCGGAGCCGTAGGCGGCTGGGGCGTTTCGGGAGAATCGGTGGGTGCCTTCGCGACGGCGCGGCGGGGAGCCCGCGTGGAGGCGGCCGACGTGCGCTTGCGCGGCGCCCGGGCCGGACGGGGCGCTTCCTCGGGCACGTCCGCTGACGGCGAATCCTCGACCATCGGCACTCCTCCCGCATCGGCGCGTCCTGGAGCCAACGCCGATAGCAGACGTTACCGACTCGTCTTCGGAGGCTCGGTGACCGACCCGGTGCAACCAGTGAAACCGCCGTTTATCCGGACCTTAAGTCAAGATATGGTGGGCCAAAAACCCCGCCCCGCGCACTGAACAGGAAAGACACCGCCTATCGTCTGGGTTCATGACCCCTGGTGGTAACACGTCCGGCCCATCCTCGGAAACACGTCGAGGCATCGCGCGCATGCGCGGCTTCGGCACCACGATCTTCACCGAGATGACCGCACTGGCCACCCGCACCGGGGCGATCAACCTGGGGCAGGGTTTCCCGGACACCGACGGTCCCGACTTGATGCTGCGCACCGCGGTGAAGGCCATCCAGTCGGGCCAGAACCAGTACGCGCCGGGCCCCGGGACGCCGGACCTGCGCACCGCGATCGCGCGCCATCAGGGCGACTGGTACGGGCTGGACTACGACCCCGACACCGAGGTGCTGGTCACCGCAGGCGCCACCGAGGCGATCGCGGCCACCATGATGGCGCTGTGCGAGCCCGGCGACGAGGTGCTGTGCGTCGAGCCGTACTACGACTCCTACGCCGCGGTGATCGCGCTGGCCGGAGCGGTGCGGCGCCCGGTCACACTGCGTGCGCCGGACTACCGGCTCGACACCGCGGCGATGGCCGCCTCGATCACGTCGCGGACCCGGGTCGTCCTGATCAACTCGCCGCACAACCCGACCGGCGCGGTGTTCGACCGGCAGGAACTCACCGAGATCGCCCGGCTCTGCGTCGAGCACGACCTGATCGCGGTGACCGACGAGGTGTACGAGCACCTGGTGTTCCACGGCGAGCACCTGCCGCTGGCGACGCTGCCGGGCATGCGCGACCGGACCGTGACGATCTCGTCGGCGGGCAAGACGTTCAGCGCGACCGGCTGGAAAGTCGGCTGGGTGTGCGCCGCGCCGGACCTGGTCGCGTCGATCGCGCGGGTCAAGCAGTTCCTGACGTTCACGAACGCGGCGCCGTTCCAGCCCGCGGTGGCGGCGGCGCTGGGGTTGCCCCGGGAGTACTTCGCCGGGCTGTCGACGGACCTGCGGGCCAAGCGTGACCTGTTGTGCCAGGGGCTGGTCGCGGCCGGGTTCGACGTCCACATCCCGGCCGGCACGTACTTCGTGACGGCGGACGCGGCGCCGCTGGGCGGCGTCGACGGAATCGCGTTCTGCCGGGCGCTGCCGGAGCGGGCGGGCGTGGTGGCGGTGCCGGTCGGCGTGTTCTACGACCAGGAGGCCCACGACGTGGTGCCGGGGTCGTCCCTGGTGCGGTTCGCGTTCTGCAAGAAGGACGACGTGCTGCAGGAGGCCGTCAGACGGCTGGCCGGCCTGCGCGACGGTGGGCCGGTGGTGGAGCCCGCGCCGAGGCGGATGCCCGGCACGGTCGATCAGCCGGGCGCCTGGGCGCGCTGACGCGCGGTTTTCCACAGGCCGCGGAGGGTGGCTGGACCGGGCCGAGGCGGACGGGCACGCTCGCGTCCATGCCTCTTGCGGACGCTTGCCCTGGGTGGTCGTGGGTGCGGTCGGTGGTGGGTGCCGTGCTGGTCGCGGCAGTGGTGGGCATGCCGGCGGCGTCGCCGGGTGTGGCTGAGCCTCTCGGCGGCGAGCCGGGTGGGCCGGTGGTCGAGGCGGGTGGGTGGCGGGTGCCGGTGGACGGGCCGGTGGTCCGGAGGTTCTCGCCACCGCTCGATCGGTACGGAGCCGGGCATCGGGGGGTGGACCTCGCCGGAGTACCGGGCGCGGTCGTGCTGGCCGCCGGGGCCGGTGTGGTGCGGTTCGCGGGTCCGGTGGGCGGCCGGAGCGTGGTGAGCGTCGACCATCCCGGTGGCGCCCGCACCACGTACGAACCGCTGCGCGCTTCGGTGCGCGCCGGCGCCCGGGTCGCCGCCGGAACCCCGCTCGGCGTGCTGGTGGCGGGTCATCCGGGCTGTTCCGCACCGGCCTGCCTGCACTGGGGCCTGATCGTCGCGGACTCGTACCGCGACCCGATGGCCCTGCTCGCCCCGGCGCGCGTGCGCCTCTACCCGGTGACGACCTGATCGGTGGCCAGCGGTGCGTACCGCGCGCTGGTGGCGTTCGCGTAGGCCCAGTACCGGTCGCCGTACGACCAGTGCCACCACTCGGTGGGGTAGTTGACCAGCCCCGCCCCCGTCAGGGCGTCGCCGAGCACCCGGCGGTTCGCGGCCGCCTCGGCGCTGATGTCGGGAGATGCGGTGTAGCAGCGGTTGCCGCTGGCGACCGGGCTCGCGTTGACCTCGGTGCCCAGGTCGAGCTCGGCGCCGTCGCCGGTGCACAGCGTCAGGTCGATCGCGCCACCGGTGCAGTGCGGAGCCACCTCGGGCGGCGAGATGAACCGCGACGCCTCCCGGCGGACGTGGTCGGGGCTCCAGTCCGGAAATCGTCCGCCCAGGAGCTCGGCGTAGGCCGTGTACTGCTGGAGCTGCACGGCGGGCGGCCGATACCCCTCGACGAGCAGCAGGTGCACGCCCGGGGGCAGGCCGGCCTCGGCTCGGACGAGACGCTCGCGGAGCCCTGCGCGCACGTAGTGGAGCAGCGGGTTGTACCGGGCTTCGCGCCGATCGACGCGGAGAGACGTGCGGTCGGTAGCGTCGATTGCGGGTTCGCCCGACTCGACGGTGGTGATTGCCGCGATCGCCGGGTCGCTGAGGAGCACCAGATCATCCGCCACCCCCGCACGCTATCCGGGCCAGCCGACACCTCGACGGCCCCGCCCCGCCCTCGGTCCGGTCCGGCCCCGGCCCCGGCCCCGGCCCCGGCTCCGGCTCCGGCTCCGGCTCCGGCTCCGGCTCCGGCGAGCATGCGATGGGCGAGAGGCGGAGCCGCCGAGGCGAGGCAGGCCGCCACGGGGCAGAACGCCGCGAGGCGAACCAGGCGGCGGCCGCGTAGCGGAGCGGAGCGGAGCGCGGGGGCGCGGGGCGTCGGCGGGCTCGCGTGGGTGGACCGGGTTGGGCTCGGTTGGGTGAGCGCGATCCGCTCGGGTCGGGACGGCGGGGTCAGGCGCGGGGGTGGGCCTGGCGGTAGGCCTGGCGCAGGCGATCGACGGTGACGTGGGTGTAGATCTGCGTGGTGGCCAGCGTCGCGTGGCCGAGCAGTTCCTGGACCGTGCGGAGGTCGGCGCCGCCGGCCAGGAGGTGGGTCGCGGCGGTGTGGCGCAGGCCGTGCGGGCCGAGGTCGGGCGCGCCGGGCACCTCGCGGAGACGGTCGTGCACGATCTGGCGGGCGGTGCGGGGGTCGAGGCGTCCGCCCCGGACGCCGAGCAGCAGCGCGGGGCCGCTGCGGGGGGTGGCGAGCAGCGGGCGTCCGTGCTCGAGCCAGTCGCCGAGGACGCGTTCGGCCGGCACGCCGTACGGAACGCTGCGTTCGCGCCCGCCCTTGCCGAGGACGCGGAGCAGTCGTCGTTCCCGGTCGGTGTCGTCGACGTCGAGTCCGCAGAGCTCACTGACCCGCACGCCGGTGGCGTAGAGCAACTCGAGCACGAGCGAGTCGCGGAGCAAGGCCGCCGCCGTGAGCGGGTCTCCCCCGTCCCGGGGGGCACCGTCCGCCGCATCGCCTGCGGCCGTGTCGCCCGACGAGGTAGCGGCAGCCGACGCCAGGCCACCCCCCGACACCGGGTCGCTCCCCGGCGGGGTGTCGGCGGTCGGGGGGCGGTCGCCGCCCGGCGAGGGGCTGACACCTCGGGCGGCGCGCTTGCGGCGGCCGTCCAGACGGGCAGCGGCTCGGGAGCCGTCCAGGAGAGTGGCGGCCTGGCGTTCATCCAGGACCCGGGGCAGGTGGGCCGGGAGTTTGGGGCTGGCCAGATCTCGCCCGGGGTCGTCGGGGCGTCGGCCGGTGCGCTGGGCCCAGGCGGTGAGCGCACGGGCGGCGGCGGCTCGCCGGGCCAGGGTGCGCGGCGCGGCGCCGGTGCTGCGTTGGCGGGCCAGCCAGCTTCGGAGTAACGCGAGGTCGACCGCGTCGATCTGGTCGGCACCGGTGCGGGCGACGTGATCCAGCAGCAGGACGGCGTCGGCGACGTAGGCCCGGAGTGTCGTCGGTGGGTGGCTCCGTTCGTGCTCGAGGTAGACCTCGAAGGCGTCGACGGCTTCCGCGAGCGCGGGCGGGAGTGCGGCGCGCAGCTCCGCCACGCGCGGTCGGTGACGCGCCATGCCCCCGACCGTGCCCCGTCCGACCCCGCCCCGGCAAGCCGACCCGCCGCCAGGTGGGCCCACCACCAGGGTCGGCCCACCACCAGGGTCGGCCCACCACCAGGGTCGGCCCACCACCAGGGTCGGCCCACCCCAGGTTGGCCCACCGCCGGGCTGGGACGAATTCAGCACACGCCCCGCTCAGAACGAGCCCCGTTCGGGCCGACCTCCGTTCAGGTAGCCGCCTGCTCAGGCAGCCCCCTGCTCAAGCCGACCCACGCTCGGCCCACCCACGCTCCGACCCACCGGCAGAGGGCGTTCCGTAGGTACTTGTCCGGATCGGTTCGACGACGACGACTCAAGGGTCTGACTGGACATCTGAGCCGAAGTTGCCGAGCTAACGCGTCGGAGATCGTTGACATGTCGGCTATCTCCGACGTATTTTGTCGCGGTGGCTGAAGACGACGTTTTCCTCGCCCTGGCGAACCCGATTCGCCGCAGGCTGCTGCAACTGCTCATGGAGGGACCTCGGACGGCGGGCGATCTCGCCGACCAGTTCGACCTGAGCCGGCCGGCGGTCGCGGAGCACCTGCAGGTGCTCCGACACGCAGCGCTGGTGCACGACGAGCCCCGAGGCCGGCACCGGCACTACCAACTGACCGCGGAGCCGCTCGCCCATGTCGGCGACTGGCTCCGTCCATTCGAACGGTTCTGGCGCGAGCGGCTGCGCTCGTTCGCCGATGTCACCGAGGAGGACCAATGACCACCACCAACTCCCAAACCATCGCTGTCGACCAGTTCGTCGCCGCACCACCGAGCAAGGTCTGGCGCACTCTCACCGACCCCGAACTGCATGCCCGCTGGTGGGTGCCGGGCGACATCGTCCCCACGGTGGGCCACCGCTTCCATCTCCAGATGCCTGGGTGGGGAGCGGTGCCCTGCGAAGTCCTCGAAGCCGTGCCCGAGGAGAAGCTGGTCTACACCTTCAACGAGACCTGGACGCTGACCTGGCGTCTGGCCGCGGAAGGCAACGGCACCAGGCTGTTCTTCGAGCACAGCGGATTTGACTTCGAGCAGAAATCCGACCGTGACGCCTTCAACCGCATGGGCCCCGGGTGGCGCGAGAAGGTGCTGCCGCAACTGGCACAGACTGCCGCGCAACTCGCCGATTGAGCTTTGATGCCGTCCCCCTGGCTGTCCTCGCCGGTCAGCACGGGCACCGCCCAGGGCGGGCCTGCTCAGGACTGACCCCGGTCAGGACGAGCCCCGGTCAGGGCGGGTCTTGGTCAGGGTGGGGTCTTGGTCAGGGTGGGGTCTTGGTCAGGGCGGGTCGGCCGGGGAGGGGGCGTCGTGCCCCAGTCGGCGTCGTTCCACGTCTCGCCGCCCCCGCTGTCGGCTGCGGCGAACGTGGGTGGGCCCAGGCCCGCCTCGGTGAGGCGGTAGCCGTCTTTCACGGCCCGGACGTAGCCCTCCGACCGGAGGGTCGGGAGGGCGCGACGCACCTCGGTCGGGGGCAGGCGACCGGCGAGCGCGATGTCTTCGATCGAGACGGCTCGGCCGGCCGGGATGGCCTCCAGGACGGCCTGGAGTGCGCCCGGCAGCTCCTCTCGGCGTCGGCCGTCCCGCCAGGCAGGCATCGACGCGTCCCAGCCGGCCGGATCGCGCCGGCCGGCCGGATCGTGTGGGCCAGCCGGATCGTGCTGGCCGGTGTCGCCCGGCACGCCTCCGATCGGGCCGACCTCCTCGATCACCTCGGCGGCCGACGTCACGAGCACCGCCCCGTAGTCGCGGATCATCCGGTGGGTCCCCACCGACTGGGACGACGTGATCGGGCCGGGGACCGCCATCAGGACGCGCCCGAGTTGGTGCGCGCGTTCGGCGGTGACGCTGGTACCCGAGCGGGCCCCGGCTTCGACGACGACCAGGCCGGCTCCGAAGGCCGCCACCAGGCGGTTGCGGGTCAGGAACCGGTGCCGTTGCGGCGACTCCCCCAGCGGCACCTCGCTGACCAGCAGGCCGTCCTCGGCGATCCGGTCGAGCATTCCGGCGTGCGCCAACGGGTACGGCACGTCGACGCCGCCGGCCAGCACCGCGACGGTGGCACCCGGCCCGGCCAGGGCACCGCGGTGGGCGGCGCCGTCGATGCCGAACGCACCGCCGGACACGACCACCCAGCCGCGCTGGGCGAGGCCGTACCCGAGTTCGCCCGCGACGTGCTTTCCGTACGCGGTCGCCGCCCGTGCGCCCACGATCGCGACCGAGCGCCGGAACGCCGTGGAGAGATCCAGCGGGCCGCGTACCCAGAGGCACAGCGGCGGCGCGACGTCGATGGCCTCGGCCTCGGCGACCGGTGCGAGTGGCGCCAGCGCCTCGGCGGGCCAGTCGGGGTCGGCCGGGGTGATCGCCCGGACGCCGGCCCTGGCCGCGGCGGCCAGGTCGGCCTCGGCCCGCTCCCACGGGTCGACACCCGCCAGACGGTTGCGCAGGCCGCTGCTGACGCGGTCTCGCGCGCCCGCCAGCACCCGCTCGACGACCATGGCGGCACCCGCGGCGGTCGCGCTGAGCACGGTGCGCCGCCCGGGCTCCACCAGACGGCTCAGCGCCACCCAGGCGAGCCGCTCGGCCGCCCGGAAGCCCGGATCGGTGCTCACGCCGCCATCACCCCTCGGCGCAGCTCCAACGCCTCGTTCACGTCGCCGTTGTCGGGCACCGCCCGCCCGGCGAGATCGGCCAGCGTCCACGCGATCCGCAGGACGCGGTCGTAGCCCCGGGCCGACAGCTCGCCGGTGTCGACCGCCCGGGCGGCGGCGGCCGTGGTGATCGAGGGCAGACGCCACTCCGCACGTAATGCCGTGCCCGGTACGGCGGCGTTCGCGAACCAGCCGAGATGCCCCCAGCGGTCGTGTCCGGCGCTGCGGGCCTCGACGACCCGGCGGGCCACCACCACGGTCGGCTCCGGCCGGTCGAGGCCGGCGTAGAGCGCGGCCGACGCGACCGGCAGCAGCATCACCCGGAGGTCGATGCGGTCGAGCAACGGGCCCGACAACCGGCCGAGGTAGCGACGCCGCACGTTGGCCGTACACGTGCAGGCCCGGTCACCGGCCGGGCTCGCGCACGGGCACGGGTTGGCCGCCAGCACGAGCTGGACCCGGGACGGGTACCGGACCATCCCACCGGACCGGGCCAGCACGACCTCGCCCCGTTCCACCGGCTGACGCAGAGCCTCCAGGGCCTTGGGGGTGAACTCGGGGCTCTCGTCGAGGAACAGCACGCCGTGGTGGGCCAGCGAGACCGCACCGGGCCGCGCCAGCCCGGTACCACCCCCGACGAGCGACGCCACCGTGGCCGTATGGTGCGGCGCCTGGTAGGGCGGACGACGGACGAGCCCGGAGCCGACCGGAAGCGTGCCGGCGATCGAGTGCACGGCGGTCACCTCCAGCGCCGCGTCCTCGGCCAGCGGTGGCAGGACGCCCGGCAGGCGCTCGGCGAGCATGGTCTTGCCCGACCCCGGAGGCCCGAACATCGCCAGGTGATGGCCGCCCGCGGCCGCGACCTCGACCGCCCGCCGACCGATTTCCTGGCCCACGACATCGCTCAGGTCGCCGGGCGGCTCGGCCGGTACGACGGAACGGGCCCGGACGGCCGGCGGCTCGGTCGCCGCGTCGTCAGCGGGCAGTTCCTCGCCCCGGAGCAGCGCCAGGACACCCCGCAGCGTGGCGCGGCCGATCACCTCGACGCCCGGCACCAGTTCGGCCTCGGCCCAATTGCCCGCGGGCACCACGAACCGCGCGAGCCCGCCCCGGGCGCCGGCGGCGACCGCCGGGAACACACCCCGGATCGGCCGGATGCGCCCGTCGAGCCCGAGCTCGCCGATCAGCCCCACGCCCTCGAGCGACACCGGCGGGACGACGCCGGCCGCCGTCAGCACGGCGGTGGCCACCGCCAGATCGAAGCTCGTGCCGTGTTTCGGGAGCCAGGCCGGCCCCAGGCCGACGGTGATCCGCTGATCGGGCCAGCGCTGGCCCGAGTGCAGGACCGCGGCCCGGACCCGATCGCGCGCCTGGGTCACCGCGGCGTCGGGCAGGCCGGTGATCACCAGCCCGGGCAGCCCCTGCGCGAGATGGGCCTCGACCTCCACCACCCGCCCGTGGACGCCGTGCAGGCCGACGGCGAACGCCCGTGCGAACCCGGCCATCAGAACGCCCCACGCAGGTGCTCGACGTGCGCCGCGCCGGACCGCTGCGGCCGGACGCTCACCACGTCGAACCGCACGGTGCCCGGATGGAGCCCGGACGCCCGGATCCACTGCGCGGCCAGCCGCCGGAGCCGGACGACCTTGGCCGCCACCACCGCCTCGGCCGGGACGCCGTACCGGCCCGAGCGCCGGGTCTTGACCTCGCAGAACACCAGCGCGTCGCCCTCACGGGCCACGATGTCGAGCTCACCGTCGGAACAGCGCCAGTTCCGGTCGAGCACGGTGAGCCCGGCCTGCTGGAGATGGCGGACGGCCACCCGCTCGCCGTACGCGCCGACGGCTTGCTTCGCCCCCATGGTCAGTGCCCTCCGATCGCCTGCGAACGGCGTCCAGAGTGCGTTCGAGCGAGGGCCGGTGCAGGGCCGGAATCCCTACCCTGGGGACAACCCACGGGCCTGTGGAGAACGGCACGCCACCCCGTGCGGTGGTATCGAACAGTGGAAATAGATCGGACTTACTACTCTTACCGACTATGACGGACGAATGGGTCTCACTAGGCACCGTCGCCGGGGTCTGTCTCCTGGTCGCGCTGCTGGGCGCGGCGACCGCGATCGGAATCGCCCGCCGGGGCCATCGTCAGATCTCCGAGGTGATCACCGCGGGCCATCGGCAGGCCGTGCTGATGGCCCGCGAGGACGAGCGCCGGGACGCCTACACCGGGGCGCTCGAGTACGCGGACGCCGCCCGGCTGGAGTACGGCAAGGTCGGGCGGGGCGAGAACGCCGAGTTCCTGCCGCCCGACATCGATCGGTCAGCGCCGCTGCTGGCCGGGGTGTCCGCGCACGGCGGCCCGGAAGCCTCGAGGAGGCTCTCGGACCTGCTCATGCACGTCCCGACCGTGAACTACTACGCGGCCCGGCTCTCCCGGGCCCCGCGCGACACCGAACGCGAACAGGAGTTCGTCGCGGCCCTGCTCAAGTTCGAAGAGCTGTACGAGTCCTTCGCCACGTACGCCCACGCCGACCTGGCGACCCCGCTGGAAATGCCCGCCGACTAGGACGCTAGCGAGCCGCCTCCGGCCGCTGCGTCAGCGGCCGGGACGCGGTGTCGAACTGTTCACCCCCCGGCCCGACGTCCGGCGTGTGCACGCCGTCGACCGGCTCCAGGGACTCGGACGTCCCGAGCGCGGCGGCCACCTCGGGAGCGGTGCCCGGCGGCACCCCACCGGCTCCCCCGGCCGGAGCGTCCACCGGATCGGCCTGCTCGCCCTCGCCGGTCCGGGCCGGCTCCGGCATGGTCGGCGGCAGGTCACCCACCCGTTCCCGCGCCGTGGGGTCCATCGGGTCGGCCACGGGGTTGCTGTCCGGGGTCTCCCCCGGTGCTTGCCGCTCGGTCGCGCTGACATCACGAGCCTCGTCCATGGCCCTGCCCTACCCAGGAACGAGCGTCAGGAACCGAACGAACCGCCGCCCGGCAGCGAGATGTCGGGCTTGTCGAGCTCCTCGACGTTGACGTCCTTAAACGTCACGACCCGGACGTTCTTCACGAATCGAGCCGGCCGGTACATGTCCCAGACCCAGGCGTCGGACATCGCGACCTCGAAGTACACCTCGCCGTCGGCGTTGCGTACCTGCAGGTCGACCGAGTTCGCGAGGTAGAAGCGGCGCTCGGTCTCCACGACGTAGGAGAACTGGCGGACGATGTCGCGGTACTCGCGATAGAGCTGCAGCTCCATCTCGGTCTCGTACTTCTCGAGATCCTCAGCGCTCATGCGTCGTCCTCCACCCGACCATTGTGGCTCACCGCCACCGACACCAGAGCGCCAGCCCCGCGTCCCGCCGCTGCGACGTTCGCGTACGACATCCGGTGCTCGGGGCACGGACCGTGCAGCGCGAGCGCCTCCGCGTGCGCCGCGGTCACGTAACCCTTGTGCTGGGCGAAGTCATACCAGGGATATGTTTCGTGCAAATCGGTCATGATCCGGTCTCGCGTCACTTTCGCCAGGACGCTCGCCGCGGCGATGCAGGCGGCCACCCGATCGCCCTTCCAGACCGCGAGCCCGGGCAGGCCCAGCCCGGCGACGCTGAACCCGTCGGTGAGCGTGTAGTCGGGCCGGACCGCCAGCTGTTCCACCGATCGGCGCATCGCGTCGATGTTGCTGCGATGGAGGCCCCGGGCGTCCACCTCGCCGGGCGGGACCACGACGACCGAGAACGCCTCGGCCCGTTTGACGACCTCGTCGTAGACGCGGTCGCGGGCAGCCGGGGTCAGCAGTTTCGAGTCGGCCAGCTCCGGTACCTCGCCGCGCGGTCCCGGGGGCAGGATCGCGGCCGCGACGACCAGCGGACCGGCACACGCACCACGACCAGCCTCGTCGGCACCGGCGACGCGGATGAAACCGCGCCGGCGCAGCGTCCGTTCCAGCGCGTACAGACCACCGTCGCGGCGGACCACCGCGCGCGGGGGGACGAGCACGTCAGGCCTCCTTCTTCAGCCCGTCGAGCAGATCGGCGAGATTCGGAGGGTAGACCGTCTCCGTGGTCGCCCGCAGTTCGGTGCTGCTCCACCAGCGGGCTTCACCCATGAACTCGCGCTCCCACTCGGTCTGGGACGCTCGGTCGATCGCGAACTCGGGCCGCCGCAGGACGAAGTACTGCTGCCGCTGACGCTGGCGACCGGTGGAGGTCGAGTACTCGATCTCTTCTTCGAACACCGGCCCCTCGAACTCGGTCGGGGCCACGACCAGCCCGGTCTCTTCGGCGAGTTCGCGTACCGCTCCGGTGCGGACGTCTTCGTCGGACTCCAGGCCGCCACCCGGGGTGATCCACCAGGGGCCGTCTTGCGGCCGGTGTGCGCTGGTGCAGCGGAACAGCAGTACCCGGCGGCCATCGAGCACGAGCACCCGGGCCGCCCGCCGCGGAATCGAGTTGTCCATCGGCACCCGAGCCTAGCCGCTACCCGCGACCGGCGTCGCCTCCGGCGACCGACCGGACCCGCTCAGCACCAGACCGGCTCAGCACCAGACCGCGAACCCCGTGTCGATCGACGTCCCGGCGGCCAGTGCCGCCAGCCCCGCCGCCACGCCGTCCGGGAACGTCCGGATCCGAGGGAGCACGGAGGCCGGCACCCACTCGGCCGAGAGGAACGTCTCCCGCTCCTCCGGCGTGTACCGGAGTGCGGCGACCGGCTCCGGCGTGGAGTCCGGGCGAGCCAGGTGGATCGCCTGCCGGGACCAGCGCCGACGCCCCAGCCAGCAGTACGTCATCTCGCAGTGCCAGGTCACCGGGGCGACGACCTCGCGGGAAAGCTCGATCCCGGTTTCTTCCAGCACCTCGCGGAGTGCGGCACCCACCGTGTCCTCACCCGGGTCGACGCCACCGCCCGGGACCTCCCACCACTCCCCGAGCTCCGGATAGTCCGGGTCCCGGGACCGGATGACCAGGAGTCGATCGGCCGGGTCGAGGACCAGCAGCCGCCCGGAGAGCCGCCACGGCTGCGGCGGCGCTCCGGCCGGCGGCGAGGAACCCGCCGCCAGAAGCTCCTCAGCCACCCGACGGCGCAGGAATCGCGTTGTACCCCTTCGGCACCGGAAGCGTCGAGACGTGACCGAACGGCCAGAAGATCACGAAGGCGCGCCCGACCACCGCGTCGACCGGGATCGTGCCGTTCTTGAAATCGGTGTGGAACCGCGAGTCGGCCGACGCCGACCGGTGGTCACCCAGCACGAACAACCGGTTCTGCGGGACCGTGAGGTCGAACGGCTGCGCCGACGGGACGTCGTCCTCGTAGAGGTAGTCCTCGTTCAGCGGACGGCCGTTGATCGTGATCTTGCCGGACGCATCGCAGCACACGACCTTGTCACCGCCGACCGCGACGACGCGCTTGATGTAGTCGTCCTTGCTCGGCCCGGCGTCCCACTCCTTGGGCGGCACGAACACCACTACTTCGCCGCGCCGCGGCTCGCGGAAGCGATAAACCATTTTGTTCACCAGCACCCGGTCATTGATCAGGAGCGTGGTTTCCATCGATCCGGACGGTATGTAGAAGGTTTGTACCAGGAACGTCCGAACCAGCACGGCGACGATCACCGCGACGAGAAGGAGGATCGGAAGCTCGATCCAGAATGACCGCTGTTTCCGACGGGAGGTCTCGGGCATCACCTACGCAGCCTACGGTGTCGGAGCGAATCTGGGCGCAACAGCCACCTGGGGGCACGTCCGACACTCACCACCCCGAACGGACCGAACAGCAGCGGGAAAACCAGCAAAACCCCTGCTCCGGCCGGGCGGACCGGAGACCGGCCAGGCTCACCGAGAGCGGTCGGAACATTGCCGAAAGTATCGGGAGTCTGGAGCAACCTCCAGCGTGAGATCGGCCAGGCCGTCGCGTAGGCCTGCCCGATGACGGCGTTGACCGGGATCGTTCCGCGCCATTGGTCGTTCAGGTACACCCGGGAGTCGGCGGACGCGGCCCGGTGGTCGCCCATCATGAACAGCCGACCGGCGGGAATCTTCACCGGCCCGAACTGACGCTCGTCGAGCGGGTTGTCTTCGAACACGTACGGCTCGACCAGCGAGACGCCGTTGACCTGTACCCGGCCGTTCTTGTCGCAGCACTGGACGGTGTCGCCGCCGACGCCGATCACCCGCTTGACGAAGTCCTTCTCGTCCGGGGGTGCGGCGCCGACCAGGCCACCGACCATCCGGCCGGCGGTGGCCAGCGTGCCGGTCTTCTGGGCGACCGCGTTCTCCGGGACCCACGAATCCGTGCCCCGGAACACCACGACCTCGCCGCGGCGCGGCTCACGCAGGTCGTAGACGAACTTGTTGACCAGCACGCGGTCGCTGACCAGCAGCGTCCGTTCCATCGAGCCGGACGGGATGAAGAACGCCTGGACCACGAACGTCTTGATGACGGTCGCCAGCACGAACGCGATGATCAGGAGGAGCGGGATCTCCTGCCAGAGCGGCAGCGCCCGCCGACGGTTGCGGTTCGTCGCCGCGCCCGCGTACGGCCGCGCTCCGGCCCGATGGCGGCCACCGGCCCGGTCGGCCGACGCCGACCCGCCCGATGACGATCCCCCCGACGACGTGGGCCGCGGCTGTCCGTAGGTCTGCCGGTAGTACGCCGAGTCGTCCTCGGGCCGATAGCGATCCGGCTCCGGCTCGGGATAGCGCTCCGGCTCCCGGTACCGCGGCGCGTACCCGTCCACCGGCGAGCGCGGCGCGTACCCGTCGACCGGCGAGCGTGGCGCGTAGCCGTCCACCGGCGAGCGCGGAGCGTCCGCATAGGGGTCGTAGTTGGGGTCGGGACGCCGCTGGCCCCGGCCGTCGCCGGAGCGACCGTCCGGACGCCGACCGGATCGATCGGCCGGAAGATGCTCAACGCCGCCCATTCTTCCCACACCGGGATCACGGCCGGGACGGCCGTTTTGTTCATCCGCGAGCGGCTCACGAGCAGAAGGCACCGGATCACCGGGCCAAACAAGAGAACCCGACCCGTCGCGACCAGCAGAGGTCGCACGGGACGGGTTGGCACGCTGACTGCGCCCCAGCCGACGAGCCAGCTCGTCGAAATGACCGTCGGCCGCTCCGGGATCGGAGCGGCCGAACCGATCGGGCGCAGTCACGCCGCGACGCCGGAGTCCGCCGACTCAGGCTCCAGCGGTCTCGCGCTTCTCCTTGATCTTGGCGGCCTTGCCGCGCAGACCACGGAGGTAGTAGAGCTTGGCGCGGCGGACGTCACCCCTGGTGACGACCTCGATCTTCTCGATGACGGGGGTGTGCACCGGGAAGGTGCGCTCCACGCCGACACCGAAGCTGACCTTGCGGACCGTAAAGGTCTCGCGTGCACCGGTACCCTGCCGCCGGATCACCGCACCCTGGAACACCTGGATACGGGACCGGTTGCCCTCGACGACGCGGACGTGCACCTTGAGGGTGTCGCCGGGCCGGAAGGCCGGGATGTCGGAACGCAGAGTCGCGGCGTCCAGTTCATCCAGGGTGTTCATCGCGGACTTCGCTTTCCTCGTTGTAACTCGTCGTGACTGCATTAGTGACGGAGCAGGGCACGCTGAAACGCCGATGGCGTCAGCGGCAACTCTCCTAGAGTGCCACATCTTTCGGGGTAACCGGAAACCCGGCCTCCGCCAAGACCCTGCGATCAGAATCGTCCAGCGCCACACCCGACAGCAGATCCGGACGCCTCGCCGCCGTACGACGCAACGACTCGTCCCGGCGCCACCGGGCGATCGCCGCGTGATGCCCGGAGAGCAGCACGTCGGGCACCGGACGATCCCGCCAGACCTCCGGACGGGTGTACGCCGGTCCCTCCAGCAGACCGTCCGAGAACGAGTCCTGCTGGTGGGAGGCCGCGTTCCCCAGCACGCCGGGGAGCAGCCGCCCGATGGCTTCCACCATCACCAGAACCGCGACCTCGCCGCCGGCCAGCACGTAGTCGCCGAGGCTCACCTCGTCGACCACCATCCGGTCGGCGGCATACGAAACCACGCGCGAATCGATGCCCTCGTAGCGTCCGCAGGCGAACAGCAACCAGGGTTCGGCGGCGAGCTCGCGCGCCAGGGCCTGGGTGAACGGACGCCCGGCCGGCGACGGGACCACCAACCGGGGCTGCGGCCCGCCCACCGGCGCCACCGTGTCCAGGGCGGCGCCCCACGGCTCCGGACGCATGAGCATCCCGGGACCGCCACCGTAGGGCGAGTCGTCGACCGTCCGATGGACGTCGTGCGTCCACGACCGCAGGTCGTGCAGCCCGATCTCGATCAGGCCACGCTCGACGGCCTTGCCGATCAACGACTCCCGCAGCGGCGCCAGATACCCCGGGAAGATCGAGATGACGTCGATCTTCACAGGTCGAACAGCCCCTCCGGTGGATCGACCACGACCCGGCCGCCGGCGACGTCGATCGTCGGCACCATCTCGCGGACGAACGGCACGAGGCGCTCGGCCCCGTTGACCGAGAGCACCAGGATCTCGCCCGCGGCGCTGTGGATCACGTCCACCACCGACCCGAGCGACGCGCCCTCCACGGAAAAGACCGCCAGCCCCACCAACTCGTAGTCGTGGAACTCGTCCGGGTCGTCGGACGGCGGCAGATCGTCGGAATCGACGACCAGCAGCAGCCCGCGCAACCGCTCGGCCGCGTTCCGGTCGTCGGACCCGTCGAAACGCACGACGAGCTTGCCCGAGTGCCACCGCGCGTCAGCCACCGTCAGCGGACCGGCGTCGGCCGGGTCGGTGACCAGCACCGACCCGGCCGCGAACCGATCATCCGGATCGTCGGTACGCACCTCGACGAAGACGTCGCCACGGATGCCGTGGGCACGCCCGACTCGCCCCACCACCAGTTGCACGGGTCAGCGCTGGTCGGTCTCGACCACGTCGACCCGCACGCCCCGGCCACCGATTCCGGTGACCACCTGACGCAGGGCCTTCGCGGTACGGCCACCCCGGCCGATCACCTTGCCGAGATCCTCCGGGTGGACCCGAACCTCGAGTACCTTTCCCCGGCGGCCGTGCACCAGGTCGACCCGGACGTCGTCCGGGTTGTCGACGATGCCGCGGACGAGGTGTTCCAGCGCTGCCGGCAGGACCACGTCAGGACTCCGCGGGAGCCGTGCTGCTGGAAGCGCTGTCGGCGTCCGCCTTCTTGGCGGCCTTCTTCTTCGGCGTGGTCGCGTCGGCCACCGGGGCACCGTCGGCCGACTGACGCGCGATCTGGTTGAAGATTTCCTTCTTGTCGGCCTTCGGCGCCGCGACCTTCATCGGCGGCGGAGCCGGCTCGTTCTTGTGCTTCTGCCAGTCGCCGGTGACCCGGAGGATCGCCGCGACGGCCTCGGTCGGCTGCGCGCCGACGCCCAGCCAGTACTGCGCCCGGTCGGAGTCGACCTCGATGAAGCTCGGGTCTTCCTTGGGGTGGTACTTACCGATCGTCTCGATGACCCGTCCGTCGCGCTTGGTGCGGGCGTCGGCGACAACGATGCGGTAGTGCGGCGCGCGGATCTTTCCGAGGCGCAGCAACTTGATCTTGGTGGCCACTGGTGTGGATGCTCCTGGGTTCCGGTACGGGTTGGGCCGCCGACGCCACGTGGGGACGATGGTGCGCCGACCCGGCGGACCGCACACCGTGGGTGGGATAGAGGGCCCACACGGTGGTCAGTTCAGACGCCTATTCTGCCAGATCCGCGGCCGATGCTCCGAATCGGGCCGTCGGGCCGCGGCCTCACGCTCCGGCGGGCCGCCGCCGGACGCTCGGCTAGGCCGCCGCCGGACGCTCGGCCGGGCCTCGGCGGACGTCACGAAGTGCGGCTCAGCAGGGCCTCGGCCGGCGTCGAGACGGCCGGGAGATCCCAGCCGGAAGGCATTTCCGGACGCACCCACGACGCGACCGGAACGAAGTCGGTCCAGCGGCCGTCGAACGGCGGCCGGCCCGAGGTGGCGGCGTCGATCGCCGCCGACGCCTCCAGCCGGGTGCGCTCCGCGACCCGCGGCGAGAGGTCGCCCGCCTCGACCGCCGCCTCCAGCTCGTCGTCGTCCTTCAGCACGCACGAGCGGTCGGGCGCGATGACGACGTCGAGCTCCAGGTCGTCGGAGTCGAACCCACCGGCCCAGCGCACCGGGGGCGTCTCGACGTTCACGTACCAGTTGCGGAACCGGCCCGCGCTGTCGAAGAACCAGTACACGGTGTGCCAGGGCGCCCCCGGTGGGATCCACTCCAGGACGCTGGTGCCCGCCCAGACCCCCGGGCCGGTGTGCCAGGGCCGGGTGAACCGCTCGGCCAGCGGGACGTCCCGGACCGGCCGGTCGTCCTCGAAGAGCGACACCCGGGTCGGGGTGTCCCTGGCCAGCCAGAGGAGCACCCCGTCGGCGTCGTCCGAGACGACCGTGCACGGCCGCACGGCCTGGACGACGCCGGCCCGGCAGTGCCGGACCAGCACGGTCCGGCCGGGTTCGAACGACATCAGTACGACCGGCCGACGATCGCGACCACGCCGGGCTCGTCGTCCGACTCCGGCACCGAGCCGTCGGGCCGGACCAGGCAGCGGACCGTGATCGCGTCCTGCGCCAGCCGGTTCTCGCCGCCTTCGGCGAGCGTCGCCCACGGAATCCGCGCCCAACCGGTGGCGGCCGCGTCGATCGCGTCCTCGATCGTGGTGACGTCCGCGGTCTTCTCTTCGCGGCGCGCGAGCGCCTCGTCGTAGAGGGCCTGCTGGTCTTCCGTGAGGGCGGAGGTGACGGCACTCGCGGTCGCGCCCACCGCCGTCGGGGTCTTCGTCCCCACGATCCGTCGGACGACGGTCACGTTGCCGTCGACGAGGTCGCGCGGGCCGACCTCGACCCGGACGGGGACGCCCTTGAGCTCGGCGTCGACGGCGCGGCGGCCGAACGGGGTGTCGGTCCGGTCGTCCAGAGCGACGCGGACGCCGGCCCCGCGCAACTCGGCGACCAGCGCGGCCGCCGCCTCACCGACGCCCTCGCCGTCCTTGACCACCATGACGACGGCCTGGGTCGGCGCGAGCCGGGGCGGCAGCCGCAGCCCGTGGTCGTCGCCGTGGCCCATGATCAGGCCGCCGACCATCCGCGTCGAGGTACCCCAGGACGTCTGCCAGACGTGGTGCCGCTCGCCGGACGCGGACAGGTACTGGACGTCGAACGCCTTGGCGAAGTTCTGGCCGAGCTCGTGGCTGGTGCCCATCTGCAGCGCCTTGCCGTCGCGCATCATGCCTTCGAGCGTCATCGTGTTGATCGCACCGGCGAACCGCTCCCTGGCCGTCTTGCGCCCCACGACGACCGGCATCGCGAGCACGTTGACCATGAAGTCCTCGTACGCGTTGTGCAGGATGCCGCGGGCGTAGGCGCGGGCGTCGTCCTGGGTGGCGTGGCAGGTGTGCCCCTCCTGCCAGAGGAACTCGGTGGTGCGCAGGAACACCCGGGGGCGCATCTCCCAGCGGACGACGTTCGCCCACGCGTTCACGAGCAGCGGGAGATCGCGGTAGGACTGCACCCACTTCGAGAACGACGCGTTGATGATCGTCTCGGAGGTGGGGCGGACGACGACCGGCTCTTCGAGCTGCTTGCCCCCGGCGTGGGTGACGACCGCGAGCTCGGGGCTGAACCCCTCGACGTGTTCGGCCTCTTTGCGGAGGTAGGACTCCGGGATGAAGAGCGGGAAGTAGGCGTTCTGCGCGCCGGCGACCTTGATCCGGTCGTCCATCTCGCGCTGCATCCGTTCCCACAGCGCGTACCCGGTCGGTCGGATCACCATCGTGCCGCGGACCGGCCCGTTGTCGGCCAGTTCGGCCTTCGCGATCACGTCCTGGTACCAGCGGGGAAAGTCCTCGCCCTGGGGGGTGAGAACGGGAGCCTTTGCCATGCCCCGAGATCTTAGGGCGTCGCGCCCACGCACCGTGACCGAGTAACCGTCAGGCGATCACTCGGCCCCGCAGGACGATGCGGCTCGGGGACCGCAGCGCGCGCAGGTCGTGGCGCGGGTCCTCGGCGTAGACGCAGACGTCCGCGAGGCCGCCCTCCTCGAGTCCGGGCAGGCCGAGCCAGGCGCGGGCACCCCACGAACCCGCCGCGAGGACGTCGATCGGGGACATGCCCGCGTCGGCGAGCAGCAGCATCTCGCTCGCGGCCAGGCCGTGCGCGACTCCCCCGCCGGCATCGGTGCCCACGTAGATCGGCACGCCGGCCTCGTACGCGGCCCGCACCACCGCCGGGAAGCCGGCCTGCAGGCGCCGCATGTGGTCGGCGTACTCCGGGAACTTCGCCTGGGCTTGTTCGGCGATACCGCCGAACGTGAGGATGTTCGTCATCGTCGGCACCAGCGCGGTGTTGTTCGCCGCCATCGTGTCGATCAGGGCGGTGGACAGCCCGGTGCCGTGTTCGATCGAGTCGACACCGGCCGCGACCAGCCCGGGCAACGCGTCCTCGCTGAACGTGTGCACGGCGACCCGCGCGCCGGCCTCGTGGGCCGCGGCGACGGCGGCCGCGAACGTGGCGTCGTCGTAGGTCGGGCCGAGATCTCCGGCGCCGCGGTCGATCCAGTCGCCGACGATCTTGATCCAGCCGTGCCCGGCCTTGGCCTGGATCGCGGCCTGTTCCACGAACTCGGCCGGTGTGCACTCGACCGCCAGCCCGGGGATGTACCGGCGGGGTGGCGCCAGGTGACGCCCGGCCCGGATCAGCCGGGGCATGTCGGGGTCGTCGTCGAGCTCGCGGTAGTCGATCGGCGAACCGGCGTCGCGAATCGCCAGCACCCCGGCGTCGCGGTCGATCAGGGCGAGCCGCTTGGCCTCGGCGACCTCGGTGACGGCGCCGCCCGGGGCGATGCCGGGGTGGCAGTGCGCGTCGACGAGGCCGGGCAGCAGAAAGCCTCCCGAGGCCACGGTCTCCGCGTCCGGAACCGGCTCGAACGTCAGCCGGTCTCCGACGACCCAGACGTCGCGCTCGACGTCGTCCGGCAGAACCACGCCCCGCAAGTGAAGAGGAGTCACCCGGCTGATTCTGCGCTACCCGCGCGGTCCGGGGAGAAGCGCCGTCCGCCTTCGGCTCCGGCCCAGGTGGGGTGCGCCGAGCGGGCGCGCCCGGCCGGCCGCCGCCGTCCGCTCAGCGGCGCGGAACCGAGGTCGGGCCGAGCACCTGCGCGCCCACCGCGCGCACGCGCTCGCGGAGAGCGCGGTCGGCGGTCACGACCCACGTCGGGGCCCCGGCCCCAGTGGCGACCGACACGATCGTGTCGTCGCCGGAGCCGGGCGCGGACACCACGTCGACCCCGTCCACCGGCTCGACGCCCCGGGCCGCGCCCTCCACGACGAGTACCACCCGCACCGGCCCGGGGACGACGCCCGGCAACCCGGCCGCCGCGACCGGCACCAACGCGTCCCGCAGCCGTACGGCGGCGGCGAACCGATCGCGCCACCATCCGTCCGGCACCGAGCCGACGACGTTGGCGCCGTCGACCACCAGCGTCATCGGAGACTGGTGCGGAACCGAACGCACCGCCGCACGCCGTCACCGAAGTGCCGGCTGAGCGAACGATCGGCGGACCGCCCCCGCACTAGGCTCATTTCTTGGGCAGCTTCGAGAAGTCGATCTTCGGCATGTTGAAGCCGCCCGGCAACGCGTCCGGCTGCTCCGGCGCCTCCTGCGCGGCCGGCAGCGCACCGGGGAACCCGGGCGGAAGAGCACCGGGCATCCCGCCGGGCAGGCCCTGACGCGGCCGGCCACCGCCGCCTCCGCCCTTGCGCCCCTTCTTGCCCTTGCCGCCCTTCTTCGAGCCTCCCCGGCGCATCCCGCCGCCGAACCCGAGCTGGCTGGTCATCTGGCGCATCATCTTGCGCGCCTCGAAGAACCGCTCCACCAGCTGGTTCACGTCGGTGACGGTCGTCCCGGAGCCGTTCGCGATGCGCAGCCGGCGCGACCCGTTGATGATCTTCGGGTCCTGCCGCTCGAGCGGCGTCATCGACCGGATGACCGCAGCGACCCGGTCGAAGTGCTTGTCGTCGAGGTTGTCGAGCTGACCCTTCATCTGGTTCATGCCGGGCAGCATCCCGAGCACGTTGCTGATCGGGCCCATCTTCTTGACCGCGACCATCTGCTCGAGGAAGTCGTCGAGCGTGAAATCGCCCTCGCCGAGCATCTTCTCGCTCATGCGCTGCTGCTGCTCGGCGTCGAAAACGCCTTCGGCCTGCTCGATCAGCGTCAGCATGTCGCCCATGCCGAGGATGCGGGACGCCATCCGGTCGGGGTGGAAGACGTCGAACTCGTCGAGCTTCTCGCCGGACGAGGCGAACATGATCGGCTCGCCGGTCACGTGCCGCACGGACAGCGCGGCCCCACCGCGGGCGTCACCGTCCAGCTTGGTCAGCACCACGCCGTCGAACCCGACGCCGTCCTTGAACGCCTGGGCGGTCGTGACCGCGTCCTGACCGATCATCGCGTCGACGACGAACAGGATCTCGTCCGGATTCACCGCGTCGCGGATCGCCGCGGCCTGCGCCATCATGTCGGCGTCGATACCGAGCCGGCCGGCGGTGTCGACCACCACGATGTCGTGCTGCTGGCGCTTCGCGAACTCGATCGAGTCGCGGGAGACCTTCACCGGGTCGCCGACACCGCTGCCGGGCTCGGGCGCGAACACCTCGACCTCGGCCCGCTGACCGACGACCTGCAGCTGCTGCACCGCGTTCGGGCGCTGCAGGTCGGCCGCGACGAGCAGCGGCGTGTGCCCCTGCTTGCGCAGCCAGAGCGCCAGCTTGCCGGCCAGCGTCGTCTTACCGGCGCCCTGCAGACCGGCCAGCAGGATGACGGTCGGCGGGGTCTTCGCGTACCGCAGCCGGCGCGTCTCGCCACCGAGGATGCCGACGAGCTCCTCGTTGACGATCTTGACGACCTGCTGGGCCGGGTTCAGCGCCTGGTGCACCTCGGAGCCGCGCGCCCGGTTCTTGACCGACTGGACGAACGACTTCACGACCGGTAGCGCGACGTCCGCTTCGAGCAGTGCCACCCGGATTTCCCGCATGGACTTGTCGATATCGGCGTCGGTCAGACGTCCCTTCGACCGAAGCGAAGTGAAGACGGCGGAGAGCCGGTCGGAAAGCGTGTCGAACATCGGTCCTCACGGGGTTTAGCTGGCGGCGACTACAGCCGGGCTGAGATCCTTCCCCTTGAGCGTAGCCGCCCCGTTACCACGTCCGACGCCGACCGAGAGAGTGGCGGCGAGAAGGCACAGCGCCCCGGCCGTGTACCAGGCCGGCGTGTAGGTCCCGAACGTGTCGCGGATCCAGCCCGCACCGCTCGCCATCAGGGCCGCACCGAGCTGGTGGGAGGCGAAGATCCACCCGAAGACGACCGGGGCCTGGGCCCCGAACGTCTGCCGGGCGAGCGCCACGGTCGGCGGCACGGTGGCCACCCAGTCGAGCCCGTAGAACACGATGAACACCAGCATCGAGGGCCCCACGCCGTGCCCCAGCGACGGCAGCAACGCCGGCAGCAGCAACAACGACGCTCCGCGCAGCCCGTAGTACGCCAGCAGGAGCAACCGGGGGTCGTAGCGGTCGGTCAGCCAGCCGGACGCGATCGTCCCGACGATGTCGAAGATCCCGATCACGGCCAGCAGGCCCGCGGCCGCCGTCGTGGGCAGGCCGTGGTCGTGCGCCGCCGGCACCAGGTGGGTCCCCACCAGTCCGTTCGACGACGCTCCGCAGATCGCGAACCCGCCGGCCAACAACCAGAACGTCCCACTCCGGACGCCGAGCGCGAGGCCGTTGAACGCCGAGCGGGCCGCTCCGCCGGTCGGCCGTTCCGGGCTCGGCTCGTCGGTGCCGTACCGGGTCGTCCCGACGTCCTCGGGCGAGTCGCGGAGGAACAGCAGCACCAGCGGCACCACCGCGAGCGCGCAGGCCGAGACGGCCAGGGAGGCGGCACGCCAGCCCTGGGATTCGGCGAGCGCGGCGATCGGCGGCAGGAAGATCAGCTGGCCGGTGGCGCTGCCGGCGGTGAGGATGCCGATGACGAGCCCGCGCCGGGCGACGAACCACCGGTCGGCGACCGACGCGGCGAACACCAGCGCCATCGAGCCGGTGCCGAGCCCGACGAGGACGCCCCAGCAGAGCACGAGCTGCCACCGGGCCGACATCCCGATGGTGGCGGCCGCACCGGTGGCGACCAGCAACAACGCGGTCGCGGTGACCCAGCGGAGCCCGAACTTCTGGATCAGCGCGGCAGCGAACGGCGCGGTGAGGCCGAACAGCACGAGGTTGACCGTGACCGCGAGCGAGATGTCGGCCGTCGACCAGCCGAACTCCTGCTGCAGCGGCAGGATCAGGACGCTCGGCGCGGCCCGGAACGCGGCCGCCCCGATCAGGGCGATGAACGCGACCCCGGCGACCAGCCAGGCGCGGTGGAGCTTGCGCTTCCCGACTACAGCAGTGTTGACCACGGCTTCAGCGTCACCGATGCCCCGGGCTCCGACCAGTGGCCCGTAGGACATCCTGTGCAAGAATTCGGCCATCCAGCCGCTACGCTCCCCCACCCGAAGCCGGAATGAGATTTCCATGCACCGGATCGCTGTGCTCGCACTGGACGACGCCGTTCCGTTCGACCTCGGCATCCCCGGGCAGGTGTTCGGAGCGGCCGAGCGCGACGGACGGAGGCTCTACGGCGTCCACGTCTGCTCGCCGGGGGCCGCACCGATCGAGTCGACGGCCGGGTACACGATCACGCCCCGGTACGGCCTGGAGGAGCTGGAGGTCGTCGACACCGTGCTCATCCCCGGTATCCGGGGGCGGACCGCGGGCACCCGCGAGTTCCCGGCCGAGGCACTCGACGCGATCCGCGCGGCCGCCGCCCGGGGCGCCCGGATCGCGTCGATCTGCACCGGCGCGTTCGTACTCGCCGCCACCGGCCTGCTCGACGGCCGGCGCGCGACCACCCACTGGCTCTGGGCCGACGCGTTCCGGGCCCGGTACCCGCAGGTGACGCTCGACCCCGACGTGCTCTTCATCGACGAGGGCGCGATCGCGACGTCCGCCGGTGTGGCTGCCGGGATCGACCTGTGCCTGCACCTGATCCGGCGCGACTTCGGCAGCGAGGTCGCGAACCATGCCGCCCGCCGGTGCGTCGCACCGCCGTGGCGCGACGGTGGTCAGGCACAGTACGTCGAGCGCCCCATCCCGATCACCTCGGACACCTCGACCGGGCCGACCAGGGCCTGGGCCCTGGAGCACCTGGACGAGCCGCTCGACCTGGCCGCGCTGGCCGCCCACGCCGGGATGAGCGTCCGGACGTTCACCCGGCGGTTCCGGCAGGAGACCGGCCAGAGCCCGGTGCCCTGGCTCACCGCTCTCCGCGTCGACCGGGCCCGGCAGCTCCTCGAGGAGACCGATCTCCCGGTCGATCGCGTCGCCCACCGGGCCGGTTTCGGCACCACCGCATCCCTGCGCCAGCACTTCGCCGGCTCAGTGGGCACGTCTCCCCACGCCTACCGCCGCACGTTCCGCGCCGCTCCCGCGAGCTGAACCCACCGCCGCCGCCGGGCCCGGACCGCACCCCCACCCGGCACGAGTGCGGAGACTAGCTGCCGGCCGCGGCCAGGACGGCCTTGCCGATCTGGTCCAGGCGGGACTCGTCCGGGTCGCTGAGGTAGAACGCGTCGACGACCGCGGAGCCGAACGTGCTCACCCTCGCGCCTCTGACGTCGGTGCCCGCCTCTTCGAGCGCGGCCGTGACGTCGTGCAGCAGACCGCGCCGGTCTTCGGCCCGGAGCTCCAGCACGGTCGCCTCGGCGGACGCGTCGGGCAGCCAGCTGATCTGCGGCGGCACCGGATCGGCACCTTCTCTCGCCTCGGCCTCCCGGCGAGCGAGCGCGGCGGCCACGTCGTAGTTGCCCGCCACGGCCCGGCGCAGGTCGGCCGAGAGCAGCGCGGTGTCGGGCAGCCGGCCGAACCGCGGCGCGGCCCGCAGCACGACGACCGGGTGTCCGTCGAACACCCCGGCGTCGGCGGCGTAGACGTCCAGCCGGTGGATCGCGCAGATGCCCGCGGCCCGGCTCAGCAGCTGTTGCACGCCCTCACCACCGATCACCGAGACCTCGTCGCCGTGCACGGCGACCGAGCATTCGCCCGGCTCCGGCAACGCCGCCGACGCCGCGAACACCTCGAACGGCCGCGGTCTCACGGTCGGCGCCGCGCCCTGGCCGATCAGCACGTGCACTCGCTTGACCAGGTCGTTGATCAGCCCGGCCTTCCAGCTGCTCCAGGCCGCCGGACCGGTCGCGGCCGCGTCCGCCTCGGTCAGCGCGTGCAGGACGTCGAGCAGCACGCCGTCGTTGCGGACGGCCGAAGCCACCACCTCGAGCGTGGCCGGGTCGTCCAGGTCGCGCCGCGTCGCGGTGTCGGGCAGCAGCAGGTGATAGCGGACCAGGCGGACCAGCGCCTCGGCGTCGTCCGCGGACAGCCCGAGGCGGACCGCGATCCCACCGGCGATCCCGGCGCCGACCTCGGAGTGGTCTCCCGGCAGGCCCTTGCCGATGTCGTGCAGCAACGCCCCGATCAACAGCAGGTCGGGACGCGCGACCCGGCGGGCCATCGGTGCCGCGGCGACCGCGGCCGCCACCAGGTGCCGGTCGACCGTGTACCGGTGCAGCGCGTTGCGCTGCGGCAGCGAGCGCACCCGGCCCCACTCCGGCAGCCACTTCTCGACCAGCCCGTGCCGGTCGCAGGCCTCCCACACGCCGATCGCCTGTTCGCCGGCGCCGAGCAGCGCGACGAGCGAGTGCAGCGCGTTTTCCGGCCAGACGTCCGGCAGCGGCGGCACCGAGGCCGCCAGCCGTTCCAGCGCCGACCGGGCCGGTGGCAGGCCGGCCACCGCCGCGGCCGCCGCGAACCGCAGCGGCAGCGCCGGATCCAGTGCCGGGTCGACGCCGCGTGCGAGCACTACCTCGTCGTTCTGCTCCACGACTCCGTCGGCCAGCGGACGCCGGGCCACCGTGTTCCGGCGCCGGATCGGCCAGCGCCGTCGCTTGCTCAGCAGCCCGTCGACCTGCCTCCACGCGGTATCGGTCGCGTACGCGATGGTCCGGGCCGCGTCCGCGACGTCGTGCAGCAGCTCGTCGGCGTCCGCATAGTTCAAAGCGGACGCGACCGCGTCCTGCTCGGCCAGCAGCAGGCGGTCGAGGGCCCGGTCGGCGGACCGGTGCAGTGCGTCGCGGGTGTCCAGCAGCAACCGGTACGCGTCCCGCACGCTGCCGCGGGGAGCATCCACCAGCTGCGCGTAGGCCAGTGCACGGAGGGTCACCGCGTCGCGGATCCCGCCGCGGGCCTCCTTCACATCGGGCTCCAGCAGGAACGCGAGTTCACCGGCGGTGCGCCAGCGCGCTTCGGTCAGCTCCCGCAGCTCGCCCAGCCACCCGGCCGGGCTGGCCCGCCAGGCGGCGCGGACGGTCGCGGCCAGCTCGTCGGCCAGTGCACGGTCCCCCGCCACGTACCTGGCATCGAGCAGGCCGAGCGCCGCCTTCACGTCGCTCCGGGCCACCGTCACCGCCTCGTCGACGGTGCGGACGGCATGGTCGAGACCGACCGTGGAGTCCCAGACCGGATACCAGACCGACTCGGCGATCTCGGAGATCCGGGGATGTCCGGTGTGGAGGAGCACCAGGTCGACGTCGCTGTGGGCGACGACCTCCCGGCGCCCCAGGCTGCCCACGGCGACCAGGGCAACCCCGGCGACCGGCGGCAGCAGACCGCCGAGCCAGCGGTCGAGTTCGTCGGAGATCTGTGCCCGGGGCGGCGGACCGGCGGGCCCCCACGGAGCCTGACGGCCGGCCGGGTCGTTGTTCGACCCGGCCGGCCCGTTCAGGCTTCCGTTCTGCCTGTCAGAGGGCATCGAGTCCGCGCTCGCCGGTACGGACCCGGACCACCTCGTCGACCGACGTGACCCACACCTTGCCGTCACCGATCTTTCCGGTGCGTGCGGCCGCGACCAGCGAGTCCACGACCTTGGCCGCCTCGATGTCGTCGACCAGGATCTCGACCCGGACCTTCGGGACGAAGTCGACCTGGTACTCGGCACCCCGGTAGACCTCGGTGTGGCCCTTCTGCCGTCCGTAGCCCTGGACCTCGGAGACCGTGAGGCCGGCGATGCCCAGCGCGGTGAGGGCGCCCTTGACGTCCTCCAGCTTGAACGGCTTGATGACTGCGGTGACCAGCTTGGCCATCAGGCTCTACTCCTTACCGGCCGGCGCCGCTTCGCGGACGCTGGTCTGGGCGGGCGACGACGACGAGAGCGCCGACCGGACACTGCTGCCCGACACGAAGTCGTAGGCCGACTCGGCGTGGACGCCGGTGTCGATGCCTTCGACCTCGGTCTCCTCGTCCACTCGGAAGCCCATCGTCTTGTCGATGATGAAGCCGATGATGTACGTGAGGACGAACGAGTAGGCGAGGACCGAGAACGCCGCGACCGCCTGCTTGCCGAGCTGGGTGAAGCCGCCGCCGTAGAACAGGCCGTTGGCGCCGCCGGTTACGGTCTCGGTGGCGAGCAGACCGATGATCAGCGAACCGAACAGGCCACCGACCAGGTGGACGCCGACCACGTCGAGCGAGTCGTCGAAGCCGAGGCGGTACTTCAGGCCCACGGCAAGGGCACAGATCCCACCGGCGAGGACACCGAGGATGAGCGCACCGACCGGGTTGACCGCACCGGCGGCCGGAGTGATCGCGACCAGACCGGCCACCGCACCGGACGCCGCACCCAGCGTCGTCGCGTGCTTGTCGCGGATCTTCTCGACGATCAGCCAGCCGGCGAGCGCGGAAGCGGTCGCGACCTGGGTGTTCATGAACGCGACGCCGGCGAGGTTGTTCGCCGCCACGGCCGAACCGGCGTTGAAGCCGAACCAGCCGAACCACAGGATGCCCGCACCGAGCAGCACCAGCGGCAGGTTGTGCGGCTTGAACGACTCCTTCGGCCAGCCCTTACGCTTGCCGAGCACCAGCGCCAGGGCCAAACCCGCGGCTCCGGCGTTGATGTGGACGGCGGTTCCACCGGCGAAGTCGAGCGCGCCGAGCTGGTTGGCGATCCAGCCGCCCTTGGCGGTGTCGCTGTCGAAGGCGAACACCCAGTGAGCGACCGGGAAGTAGACGAGCGTCGCCCAGACACCGGCGAAGACCATCCACGCGCCGAACTTGGCCCGGTCGGCGATCGCACCGGAGATCAGCGCGACCGTGATGATCGCGAACATCAGCTGGAAGGCCGAGAAGATCGATTCGGGGAGGGCGCCGGGAACGTCGGTGATGACGCCCTTCAGGCCGATCTTGCCCAGGCCACCGACGAGACCGCCGAACGCGTCGTCGTCGAAGGCGAGGGAGTAACCGTAGGCGACCCAGAGGATCGTGACCACGGCGATCGAGCCGAAGCTCATCATGATCATGTTGAGCACGGACTTGGCTCGGGTCATGCCGCCGTAGAAGAACGCGAGGCCGGGCGTCATGAACAGCACGAGAGCGCTGGCCGCGAGCAGCCACGCAGCGTTCGCACTGGCGGCAGCGGCTTCGACCGCCTTCTGGAGCTCTTCCATGCCCCTCCTTCCGAGGAAACTGATGTGGGGGTCACTGCAGGGGGTGGAGGGCCGGTAGCCCTCTCGTCTGCGTCGGGGCCAGCGTGCTGCGATGACGTTTCGACGGCCGTTCAGTCGAGTTTCCGGCTCGTGACGCTGTGTTTCTCGGCAGTTAACTCTTCCCGGCGTGCATTTCCCGTCGCGACGCGCTGACCTGCAGAAATCCGTACTATCCCGGGCATGACGCCCAGAAGCCGGGAACTGGAGCCGCCTTGCCGGAGTTAAGTGGAACCCAGCCGCCGATCGTCCTCGTCGGGTCCGACGGCCTCGCGGCCCGACTCGTCGAAGACCTCGGCCGGCTCGAGGACGTCGCCACCGGGCGGAGTTCGCGCACCACCCGCAGTAGTGGTCCGGACGCACTTTCGACGGGCTGGGTGACGGTCGTCGTCGAGGACGACGACGGCCCGTTCGTCGCTCACATGCGCCGCGCCGGTGCGCGGATCCTCGTCGGATCCGGCCGCGACAAGGCCGTGCTGGAGGCGGCCGGGGTCGGGTCCGCCGCCGCGCTGGTCCTGCTCTACGACGAGGACGCCGCCAATCTGCACGCCGCGCTCTCCGGACGCGAGCTCAGCGGCACGATCCGGCTGGTCATCCGGATGTCCGACGAGAAGCTGGCGGCTCGCGTCGAGGCACTGTTCCGGCCGAACTGCTCGGTGCTGTCCTCGTCGCTGATCGCCGCGCCGTCGTTCGTGGACGCCGCTCTCGGCGACGGGCAGCAGTTGATCGACGTCGGCGGCCGGACGCTCAACGCGGGCCCGCCCGACACGGTCGCCGGGCCGCCGCTGGTCGTCCTGGCCCGGCCCGACCGGTCCGAGCCGGAGGGCACCGAGCTGCTGCCCGGCCGCGACGTACCCGACGCCGAGCTGGTGCTCGGCGCCCCGGCCGTGGAGGTGGTCCCGCCGAACCGCCGGCGCCTGTCGATGCGCTGGCCCGACGGCGTCACCCAGTGGGCCAGCGGCCGTCTGCGGTGGGCGCTCGCCGGGCTGTCGGCCCTGCTGGTGGCCGGCACCGTGGTGCTGCACCGCGGCCTGGGGCTGGGCTGGCTCGACGCGTTCTACAGCATGGTCTCGACGCTGACGACCGGCGCACCGGACGGCGCCGAGGAGGCCGGTACCGCGGTGACGCTGTTCACGGCCGGTTCGATGCTCGCCGGGGTCGTGCTGATCGCGCTGATCACCGCGTTCGCCGTGGACGACCTGCTGGGTAGCCGGCTGTCCGGCGCGCTCGGGCCGTCGGTCGGCACGATGTCCGGCCACGTCGTCGTGTGCGGGCTGGGCACGATCGGGCTGCAGATGGTCGAGCAGCTCCGGACGTCGGGCGTGCCGGTCGTCGGCATCGACACCTCACCGGACGCCTCGGTCGCCGGGGTCGCCCGCCGGCTGGGCGTGCCGATCGTGCGGGGTGACGCCAGCGACGAGCACACGCTGCTCGCGGCGCGGGTCGGCAGGGCCCGCAGCGTCATCGCGGCCACCGACGACGACACGGCCAACGTCGCGGTGGCGCTGGCCGTCTGGGCGCTCGACCAGGACCTGCGGATCGTGATCCGGCTGTTCGATCAGGACCTGTCCGACCGGATCACCGGTGCGCTACCGCAGGCGGTCTCGCTCTCGGTCTCCGCGGCGGCGGCGCCGGTGTTCCTGGCCGCGATGCTCGGCCGCGAGGTGAAAGCCGCGATCGGGCACGGACGGCGGGTGCTGCTCGTCGCCGAGGTCCCGGTCGGCGCGGGCAGCCGGGCCGACGGCGAGCCGCTGAGCGAGCTGGAGGTGGGCGGACGGGTCCGGGTGTTCGCGCACGAGCGGGACGTCGGGCGGTCGCGGCCGGGGAGGAACAGCAGCGGGAGGACCCGGGTACTGACCTGGAGCCCGCAGCCCGACACGGAGATCGGCGCCGGCGACACCGTGCTCCTGGTGGCGACCCGTTCGGGGCTGGCCGAGGTGCTCCTGCGGACCGGCGCGGTGACGCAGTCCCCGGTGCGGGAGCCGGAGGAACCGGAGCCGGTGGGACGGGAACCGAGGAACGGCGCTCCGGCCGGACGCCGGTTCGGTCCGGTGCCGGGCCGGCTGGCCGGTCGATGGCGGTCCGGGCGTGTCAGTACGGCGACACGTTGGAGCCAGTTGTCGGTGGTGCGTGCGATCCTCGGTCGTCAGGAGGCCCGGAACGATGATCGCCGGGCCGGCGACGCAGCGGAGGCCCCCGATGAACGACCTCGCGGCGCCCGGTGACACGTGGGGCATCCCCGGCCCCACGTTCCTGTTCGGTTTGGCCGTCCTCGGCATCGCGGCGATCGCGATGGTGTTCCTGGTACGCCGCACGATCACGCGGGGGCCGGCCGGCGCCGGGGTCCGCCCGCAGTCCGACCCGTTCGCGCTGGCGTTCCTCGCCGGCGGCGTGAACCGGGTCGTCGAGGCGGCGATCGCCGGTCTGCGCGCTCGCGGGCTCGTCGCCGCGGCCCCGGGCGTGGGCGTCGTGGTCAGCAATACGTTGACCGGTGGCCTGCACCCGATCGAGGTCGCCGTCCACCGCGCGATCGCCCGCGGCGGCAGCCGGGTGTGGACGATCGCCAAAGACTCCGATGTGACCACGGCGCTCGCTCCGTTACGTACCCGCCTGGAGTTGGACGGTCTGTTGCTGTCCGCCTCGCAGCGGAGCCTGTTCCGCCTCGCCGGGCTGATCCCGGCTCCGGTGATCGCGCTCGGGGTGCTGCGGGCGATCGCCGGCACCGCCAACGGCAAGCCGATCAGCAACCTCGTGTTCCTGCTGGTCTTCCTCGGTTTCGCCCAGCTGTTCCTGTTGCGTAAGCCGGTGCCGGCGAGCGTACGGGCGGTGCGCGAGACCATGCGCGCGGAGTCGTCCCGGCACTCGCACCTGCAGCCCTCGTACCACCCGTCCTGGGGTGCGTACGGGGCGGGCGGCGCCGCGATGGGCGTCGCACTGTTCGGCACCGCGTCGCTGCTCGCCGCCGACCCGGCCTTCGCCGCCGAGGCCGAGATCCGCCGGCAGGCCGCGGGCGCCACCGGGTCCGGAGACATGACCACCGCCGACACGTCGTGCAGCAGTTCGTCGTCGTGTTCGAGCAGTTCCAGCTGTGGTGGAGGGTCGAGCTGCGGGGGTGGCGGCGGATGCGGGGGCTGAGCTTTCCGTCCGCGTCCGGCCTGGTGGCCGCCCCGGGTGACACCTGGGGGATCTCGGGCCCGACGTTCCTGCTCGGGTACGGGACCCTGGCGGTCGCGGCGATCGTGCTGACGGTCGCGATCCGCCACGCGATCGTGCGGGGTTCCGGGTCGGCGGCGCCGGTGGCCGATCCGTTCGCGCTGGCCTACCTGGCCGGTGGGCCGGCCCGCGTGGTGCAGGCCGCGGTCTCCGGGCTCCGCGCCCGCAAACTGGTCGACGCGGCCAAGCGTGGCGGTGTCGCGGCCACCGGCCGGGACACCAAGGATCTGCATCCGATCGAGAGCGCGGTCCGCCGTGCGGTCAGCGCGGGCAATCGGCACGTCGGCCGGCTGACCGAAGACCGCCGGGTGCGGTCCGCGATCGATAAGGTCCACCGCGAGCTGGCCGGCGCGGGCCTGGTCCTGACCGGCTCCCAGCAGACGAGGTACCGCGCCGCCGGGCTGGTCCTGCTTCCGGTGTTCCTGCTCGGTCTGGCCCGCTACTGGGTCGGCCTCGATCGGGGTAAGCCGGTCTTCTACCTCGGGCTGATGCTCCTCGGCGTGGTGATCGCCGGGGCCTGGTTCGTCCTTCGCCGTCCCCCGGTGCGCACCGGCGCCGGTGGCACGGCCGTGCGCGAGGCGACCAGGCAGCACGAGCACCTCGACCCGAAGCTCTCGCCGTCCTGGGCCGCGTACGGCGCGGGCGGGGCCGCGATGGGCGTCGCGCTCTGGGGTACCGCGTCGCTGATGGCCGCCGACCCGGCGTTCGCGGCCGAGGCCGAGCTGAACAAAGTTGCGGCCGGTACGGGCTGGTCCGGCAGCAACACCGGCGGAGACAGCGGCACGGCGTCGTGTTCGGGCGGCTCCGGCTGCGGTGGAGGATCGGGCTGCGGGGGCGGCGGCGGATGTGGTGGCTGATCGGCTGTCTGGTCCTGTTCGGCGTCGCCGTCGTGGCTGCGCTGCTGATCCGGCATTCCCTCGTCCGTGGTCCGGGCGTCCGCGCCGAACCGCTGGGTGACCCGTTCGAGCTGGCCTACCTCGCGGGTGGCCCCGGCCGGGCGGTGCAGGCCGCGGTCGCCGGCCTGCGGGCCCGGAAGCTGCTCGGTGCGGCCGGGAACGGCGGCATGGTCGTCCGCGGTAAGTTGCGACGGGCGTCCGCGGCGCTGGGTCCGCTGGAGAACGCGGTCCACCGGGCCGTCTCCGACGGCGCGCGCTACGTCGGGCCGCTGGTCGCGGACTCGGGTGTGAAGCCGGAGATCGCCGCGATCCGGCGCTCGCTGGTGTCGTCCGGACTACTGGTGACCGACCTCGGGAGGAACTGGTACCGGGCGACCGCGCTGCTCCTGATGCCGGTGTTCGTGGTGGGTCTGCTCGGCTGGTCGGCCGACGGTGGGTGGCTCCCGTGGGTCGTTCTCGAACTCGCGGTGATCGCGCTGATGGTCTGGTTCTTCGCCCGGTCGGCGCCCGTCCGCACGAAGGCGGGCTCGGCGCTGCTGCGTGAGGCCGTCAGCCGCAACGAGCACCTGGATCCGCGGCTGGAACCGGCCTGGTCGGCGTATGGCGCGAGCGGGGCCAGCCTCGGTCTGGCACTGTTCGGAGCAGCCGCGTTCTACGCGGCCGACCCGTCGTTCGCCGCCGCGGCCAAGGTCGGCGAGGTGCCGGCCGGGGTCCCGCGCGGGTCGGAATGGTCCGACATGCGCGCCGACGGCGGCCCGAGCCATTCGTGTTCGAGCTGCGGTGGCGGGCACGGCTGTGGTGGAGGGTGTGGTGGGCTGTGACACGTGAGCTTCCCGACCTCGGGGTCGGCGTCGGATGGCGTCCGGAGATCGCCGGGATCGTCGCCGAGTTGCCGGGGTTGCGGTTCTGCGAGGTCGTCGCGGAGGGGATCCATACCCACGGGCCGCTCTCCGGCCCGCTGGCCGGTCTGCGCGAGCGCGGGGTCACGGTGGTGCCGCACGGCGTCCGGCTCTCCCTCGGTGGGGCCGAGCCCGTTTCGGCCGAGCGTGTTCAGCACCTGGCCGAATGCGCCCGGCTTCTGGACGCTCCGCTGGTGAGCGAACACCTCGCGTTCGTGCGGGCCGGTGAGGTGGAGGCCGGGCACCTGCTGCCGGTGCCCCGTACCCGCGCCGCGGTGCACGCGCTGGCCGCGAACTACGTTTTGACCCGGGGGGCGCTCGGTGACGTGCCGCTGGCGCTGGAGCCGATCGCGGCGCTGTTCGACTGGCCGGACGACGAGTACGACGAGGCCGATTTCCTGAACGCGGTGCTCGACGAGACCGGCGCGCTCCTGCTGCTCGACATCGCGAACGTCTACGCGAACGCGCGGAACCGGGAGCAGGACCCGGTGGCGTTGCTCGACCGGTTGCCGCTCGACCGGGTCGCGTACGTGCACGTCGCCGGTGGGCGTGAGCACGAGGGGCTGTACCACGACACCCACACGGACGCGGTGCCCGCGGAGGTGCTCGACCTGGTGACCGCGCTCGCGGAGCGGGTGTCGCCGGCCGGTTGGCTGCTGGAACGCGACGGCGACTACCCGCCAGCCGACGTGCTGCGAGGCGAACTCGCCGCAATCACGTCCGCCGTAGCCGCCGGCACCGCCGCGGGCACGGGCGCCGCAGGCGCGGGCGCCGCGGGCGCCGCAGGCGTGGGCACGGCAGGCGCGGGCGCCGCAGGCGCGGGCACGGCAGGCGCGGGCACGGCAGGCACGGGCGCCGCAGGCGCGGGCACGGCGGGCGTCGGCGCGGCCGGCGCCCGATGACCGCACCGGGGCCGGGCGCGCACCCCAACCCGAGCCTGGCGCAGCCGCCGAGCGGCGACGCTGCGCCGGGGCCTGGGGCCGGGCCACACAGCGAGCCTGCGCCGGGCGGCGGAGCCGCGCCGGGCGGTGGAGCGGCGGCGGGCGGTGGAGCGGCGGCGGGCGGTGGGGCGGTGGCGGAGTTGGCGGCGGCTCAGGCGGCGCTGGTGGCGGCACTCGTGGCGGGCGGCCCACTACCGGCCGGATTCGACTCGCGGCGCGTGGACGCTGCCCGCCGGGCGCTGCTGCGCAAGCGAGCAGGCGAGGTCGCCAAAGCCTGGCCACTCCTGGCGGGCGGCCTGGGCCCCGACTACCTGCCGCGCTTCACCCAGTGGGCCGGCGGACGCCCCCCGGCGGGCTCCCACGCCGACGGGCTCGCGTTCGCCCAGGCCGTGCGCGACGCAGGCGATCTACCGCCGATCGCCGCCGAAGAACTCTCGGCCCGCGAGTCCCGAAAGCCCGCCCGCCGCTGGTTCCGACGCCGTCAGCCCCCGCCGCCGTAGCCGCCGCCCCGCCCCCGCCGTAGCCCCCGCCGCCGTAGCCGCCGCCCCGCCCCCGCCGTAGCCCCCGCCCTGTAGCCGTCGCCACCGCCGTCGTCGCCACCGCCGTCGTCGCCGTCGCCACCGCTGCCGCCGCTGCCACCGTCGCCTCCGCCACCGCCGCCACCACCGTCGTCGCCACCGCTGCCACCGTCGCTGCCGCCGTCGCCACCGCCGCCACCGTCGCTGCCGGCACCGCCACCGCTGCCGCCGTCGCCGTCGCCGTCGTTGCCGCCGCCGTCATGGTCCAAAACGAGAGCCCACCCAACGGCCCTCAGCACCGCCGCAGTGGCTCTAAACCTGGAGCCCGCCCAGGGCGGCGCTGACATCCGCGCCACTCGACGCCGCGTACACCTTCGTACTCAAGTCGTGTGGCGCAGCTGTCAGCATCGTCCTGGGCGGGCCGCCCACTCAGCGAAGAGCGTGCTCTAGCAGGTGGCGTTCGTGGTCGATCAGCCTCAGGTCTCGCACCGGGCGCTTGAGGTGGCCCTTCTGCACGATCCGCACGAACGCCGGTTCGCCGGCCTCGGCCATGCGGCGGATGCCCTCGATGTGGTCGACGATCCGCGTCCTTATCGTGCGCACCAGCCGCGCCCGGTCTCGCGGCGTCAGCCCGTACGCGTCCGCGAACAGCCGGAGCCGCCGGGGCCGGTCGGGGTGCCGCCAGCCGAGCGTCCGCGAGTCGCGGTCGGAGAACAACGGCACCCACGTCCACGCCGAGTACGCGACGTCGTAGATCCGCGCCCCCGGCGACGAGAGATCGAAGTCGATCATCGCCAGCGTGCCGTCCGGCCGCCAGACGACGTTGTGCGGCGCCGCGTCGTGGTGGCAGATCACCTCGGTGTCGGGCGGCGGCGGCCCGAACGAGCGCCAGCGCGTGCCGGGCGGCGGGACGAACCCGGCCTGGGCGTCGTGGAAGAGGCGCAGCATCGTCGCGACGGTGACCAGCGCCTCGTCCGTCGTCCAGTGCGGCTTGAGCGGGTACTCACCGGTCTCGCCGTCGAGGTAGGAGAGAACCTCGCGGCCTTTCTCGTCGATGCCGAAAGCGCGGGGTGCACCGGTGAACCCCACGGCCTCGAGGTGACGCAGCAACGCGTGGACCGCAGGGGTCCACGGCCCGGATGTCCGGCGGACCGTGTCTCCGACCCGAACGACCGTGCTGACGCTGCCGCCCTCGAGCGGGACCTCCTGTTGGGTCACGCTGCCTCGCCGAGAAGCGCGTCGACGAACGCGGCCGGCTCGAACGGGGCCAGGTCGTCCGGCCCCTCGCCCAGCCCGATCAGCTTCACCGGAATACCCAGCTCGCGCTGGACGGCGATGACGATGCCGCCCTTCGCGGTGCCGTCGAGCTTGGTCAGCACGACGCCGGTCACGTCGACGACGGACGTGAACACCCGGGCCTGGAGCAGCCCGTTCTGACCGGTGGTGGCGTCGAGCACGAGCAGGGTCTCGTCAACCGGACCCTGCTTCTCGATCACCCGCTTGACTTTGCCGAGCTCATCCATGAGACCCACCTTGTTCTGCAACCGGCCAGCGGTGTCTACGAGCACGGTATCCACCTTCGCCGCAATTCCCTGCCGAACCGCATCGAACGCCACCGAAGCGGGGTCGGCGCCCTCGGGACCGCGCACGGTCTCGGCACCCACCCGCTCGCCCCAGGTCTGCAGCTGATCGGCCGCCGCGGCCCGGAACGTGTCGGCCGCGCCGAGCAGCACCGTGCGTCCGTCGGCGACCAGTACCCGTGCGACCTTTCCGCAGGTCGTGGTCTTACCGACCCCGTTGACGCCGACCATCAGCAGCACCGCGGGACGCTCGTCGTGCGGCGCCGTGTGCAGCGTCCGGTCCATCGACGGGTCGATCGCGGTGACCAGCTCTTCGGTCAGGAGCCGGCGCAGGTCGTCGGGGGTACGGGTGCCCAGTACCCGGGTGCGTTCGCGCAGCCGCTCGACGATCTCGGTCGTCGCGGCCACCCCGACGTCGGCCGTGAGCAGGGCGTCCTCGACCTCTTCCCAGTCGTCCTCGTCGAGATGATCGCGGGAGAGCAGGGTCAGCAGGCCGCGGCCGAGTGCGTTCTGGGACCGGGAGAGGCGGGATCGCAGTCTGACCAGCCGGCCGGCGGTCGGCTCCGGGACATCGAGGGCCGGCGGAGCCGAAGGCTCGACGACGGGGGCTTCCTCGACCGGAGCCGGAGCGGGCGGGGTCAGCGTGCCGGTGCCGCCTGACACCTCGTCGGCCACCTCGCCCGGGGTCACCGGCGGCAGGTCGATGCGTCCGCGGCGACGCGGAACCAGCAGCCCGATGCCCGCGCCGATCAGGACGACGAGCAGGACTGCTCCGAGGATCAGGTACTCCATGACACGAATCCTGTCAGACCCGTGCTTCCTTCGTCGTCGTGGCTCCACAGCAAACCCGCGTACGGCGCGCCTGGCGCTCACCCGTCGGTCATCCGTCGGATGCGGGCATGCAGGATGATGGACAAATGGCTGAGCTCGAACTGGGTCCGGTGCTACGGCACGTCACCGAGACCAGCGTCACCGTCTGGGTGGAAACCGACGCAGCCTGTGAGGTCGACGTGCTCGGCCGCACGGCCCGCACGTTCCAGGTGCACGGTCACCACTACGCGTTGGTGGTGGTCGACGGCCTGGAGCCGGGCACTCAGAAGCAGTACGAGGTGAAGCTCGACGAGGTGGTCGTGTGGCCGTTGCCGGGCGCCGACTACCCGCCGTCGATACTGCGGACGCTGGCCCCCGACCGGCCGCAGCGGCTGATCTTCGGCTCCTGCCGGCACGCCACCCCGGACGCGCTGGAGCAGCTCGGCTACGAGCCGGACGCGCTCGACACGTACTCGCAGCGGATGGCCACCCAGGAGCCCGACCGCTGGCCGGACGCCGTCCTGCTGCTCGGCGACCAGGTGTACGCCGACAACACCTCACCGAAGACGCAGGAGTACATCAAGTCGCGCCGGCCGGTCGACGTTCCGCCGTTCCTCGAGGTCTCCGACTACGAGGAGTACACGGCGCTCTACTCCGAATCCTGGAGCGACCCCGACATCCGCTGGCTGCTCGCGAACGTGCCCAGCGCGATGATCTTCGACGACCACGACGTCCGGGACGACTGGAACACCTCGTACGAGTGGCGGCGTGACATCGAGGCCACGTCCTGGTGGCGCGACCGCATCATCGGCGGGCTCACCAGCTACTGGGTCTACCAGCATTTAGGGAATCTCTCCCCCGCCGACCTCGAGACCGACTCGATGTGGCTCGCGGTCCGGGCCGCCGGTGACGCCGGTGTCGACGCCGCCCCGCTGCTGGAGAGGCTCGCCGCGACCGCGGACGCCGAGGTCGACGGAGACCAGGACGCCGCAGGCATGCGCTGGAGCTACACGATCGACTACGGGCGCACCCGGCTCGTCGTCGTCGACACCCGCTGCGGCCGGGTGCTGACCGAGACCGAGCGGACGATGATCAGCGACGCCGAGTTCGCGTGGCTGGCCGAGCAGGTCGACGGCGACTACGACCACCTGCTGATCGCGTCCTCGCTGCCCTGGCTGCTGCCGTGGGCGATCCACCACGTCGAGAACTGGAACGAAGCGATCTGCGCGGGCACCCGCGGGCCGCGGATGGCCAAGCTCGGTGAACTCGTGCGCCGCGCGGCCGACCTGGAGCACTGGGGCGCGTTCGCGGAGTCGTTCGAACGGCTCGGAACGTTGCTGGCCGAGGTGTCGCGGGGTGAGCGCGGGCCGAAGCCGGCGAGCATCAGCGTGCTCTCCGGCGACGTGCACCACGCGTACGTGGCGAAGGCGTCGTTCGACCCACCGGGATCGGTGCCGGTGTACCAGCTCGTCGTCTCGCCGGTGCACCAGACCGTGCCCCAGGCGATCAAGATCGGCTTCACGATCGGCTGGAGCCGGACGGCGGCCGCGATCGCACGGCCGCTGGCCCGCTGGGCCAAGGTCAAGAAATCCGCGGTGCGGTGGGACCGGCTCGCCGGTCCGTTCTACGGCAACGAGCTCGGCACCCTGGTGATCGACGGCCGGGTGGCGAGGTTCAGTCTCGAACGCGCACTGCGGACGCCCGGCAGCGCGCCGCGCCTGGCCACGGTGAACCAGACACCGCTGGCCTGGCGCGACAGCACCACCGCCGAGCCGCTCGCGCCGTTCCCCGCCAGGGCCCAGCTCAGCTGACGTCCAGCACGTTCGCAGCCGAACAATTCCGCCGTCGGGCGGCCGAATGACCCCGCCGCCCGGCGGGGTCATTCTTGTCCTACCGGCGGGCACGAGAGCCCCGACGCAGACGGAGGAGGCAGTCATGAGCTACGGAACCGAGACCTACGAGGAGTCCGGGTCGGCCGGGAACGACTACTACTGCTACGAGAACGGCTGCTACTAACGCGTCAAGCGGTAACCGCATCCTTCAGGCGCTGGCTGATCACCTGCGTGATCCCGTCGCCCCGCATCGACACCCCGTACAGCGCGTCCGCGATCTCCATCGTCCGCTTCTGGTGCGTGATGATGATGAGCTGGCTGGACTCCTGGAGTTGCTCCAGTAGCGTGATCAACCGCCCCAGGTTCGTGTCGTCGAGCGCCGCCTCGACCTCGTCCATCACGTAGAACGGCGAAGGCCGGGCCCGGAAGATCGCCACCAGCAGCGCCACCGCGGTCAGCGACCGCTCGCCGCCCGAGAGCAGCGACAGCCGCTTGACCTTCTTGCCCGGCGGCCGCGCCTCCACCTCGATACCGGTCGTGAGCAGGTCCTCCGGATCGGTGAGGAAGATCCGCCCCTCCCCGCCCGGGAACAGCGTCCGGAACACGATCTCGAACTCGCGCTGGGTGTCTTCGAACGCCGACTTGAACACCTCGAGGATCCGGTCGTCGACCTCCTTGACGACCAGCAGCAGGTCGCGCCGGGTGTCTTTCAGGTCCTCGAGCTGCGTCGACAGGAACTTGAACCGCTCCTCCAGAGCCGCGAACTCCTCCAGTGCGAGCGGGTTGACCTTGCCCAGCAACTGCAGATCGCGTTCGGCCTTCGCAGCCCTCTTCTCCTGCGTCGGCCGGTGGTACGGCAGCGCGGCCGGAGGCGGCTCCCCGTTCTTCTCCGCCTCCGCGATCTCGGCCTGGGTCGGCGGCACCGGCATCTGCGGCCCGTACTCGTTCGCCAGCGTCTCGACGTCGATCGCGAAGTCGTCGGCGGCCTTCGATTCGAGCTGCTCGATCCGCATCCGCTGCTCGGCGCGGGCCACTTCGTCGCGGTGCATCGCGTCGGTGAGCCGGTCCATCTCGGCGGCCAGCTCGCGCACCCGGGCCCGGACGCCGGTCAGTTCGGCCTCCCGGGCCACCCGGGCCTCGGCGACCGCGTCGCGCTCGTCCGCCGCGGCAACCAGCGACGTCTCGATGCGGGTCAGGGCAACTCGTGCGCCACCCGACACGGCCCGCGCTACGGACGCACCCCGGGCCCGGGAAGCCCGGGCCGCCGCGGCTCGCGCCTGCGCGGCCCGTTCCGACGCCGCAGCCCGCTCCAGCGACTCGGCCCGGCCGGCCAGCGACCGTACCCGTTCCTCGGCGGTGCGGACCGCGAGCCGCACTTCCATCTCGTTCTGCCTGGCCTGGCTCGCCAGCGCGTTGAACTCGTCCCGCTCGTCGGTCGACGGCTCGTCGTCCAGCGGAGTCTCCTCGGCGGCCACCAGCCGATCCTCCAGCGCGGCCAGACCCTCCAGGTCCTTGTCTCGCGCCTCCTCGGCCCGCTGGCGTCCCTGGGCCAGCCGGTCGGCCTCGCCGCGGGCCGACCGGGCCGCCGCCGCCAGCTCGGCGATCCGGCGCGCGGCCTGGTGCCGGGCTCCCTCCGCCTCTTTCTGGGCGGCCGCCACGACCCGCACGGTCTCCTTGCGGGACTCGGACTCGGCCCGGGCGGCGTCGAGCTGGGCGCGGAGCCGCTCGCCCCGGCGCTCGGCCTCGGCCCGGTGGTCCCGGGCGTCGTCGACGGCGGCCTGGATCTCCAGCGCGCTCTGCGCCCTGGCGGCGCCTCCGGCCGCTTCGACCGCACCGACGACGTCGCCCTCCGGCGTGATCGCCCGGACGGCCGGTTCGCGGGAAATCAGCGCGCGGGCGACGTCCAGAGAAGGAACGAACGCGACCTGGTGGAGCACCCGCCGGAGCGTGGGTCGCAGGTCGTCGGCGACCTTGACCAGGTCGACCGCCCAGCGGGAGCCGTCCGGCAGCATCGGCCAGGGACCGTCGGTGTCGTCCGGGCCGGAGGCGACCAGCAGCGTCGCCCGTCCGGCGTCGGCCGAGCGCAACCACTCGATCGCGTCCGCGGCGCTGTGGACCGAGGCGACCGCGACCGCGTCGGCGAGCGCGCCGAGCGCGGCGGCGAGCGCGGCCTCGTAGCCGGTTTCGACGCTCAGCAGCCCGGCCACGCTGCCGAGCAGCCCGGGTACGTGCTCACCTGCGGCGAGCAGCGCACCGGCGCCGTCCTTACGCGCCAGACCGAGCGCGAGCGCTTCCTGCCTGGCCTTCCATTCGGACGCCTCGCGCTCGGCGACGCGCTCGGACTGGGTGAGCTCGCGGACCCTGGCCTCGGCCGCTTCCAGCTCCTCGCGGGCAGCGGCGTGCCGGGCGAACAGGTCGGTGTCGCCCTCGTCGAGCCCGTCGGCGGCCTCCTGGGCGACGTCCAACTCGCTCTGGGCCTCGTCGGCGCGCCCGCGGGCCTCACCGAGGGAGGCCGACAGGCGGGAGATCTCGTCTTCGGCGGCGGTCGCGCGCGTCCGCAGCGCGTTGACCTGGCCGGTGAGACGGGCGAGGCCCTCGCGCCGGTCGGCGACCGCCTTCATCGCGGCGACGTGAGCCCGCTCGGCGTCGTAGGCGCGGCGCTCGTACTCCGTGCGGGCCTCGCTGGCCTCGGCCAACCGGTCCTGGTCGGCCTCCAGGGTCTCGGTGAGCGCCTCGTGCTGCTCGCGGACGACCGCGGCCTCGCGCTCCAGCGCGTCGGGATCGCGGGTCGGGCGGCTCTCCTCCGGCTCGGCCGAGAGGTAGCGCAACCGCTCGTCGGCCAGCTGGGCCAGGCCGCGGAAACGCTCCTGCAATGCCGACAGCCGGTACCAGGTGTCTTGGGCGCGGGCCAGCACCGGTGCGGCGGCGGCCATCTCGGCGTCGAGCTGGGCCTCGCGGGCCCGGTCGGCCTCGAGACCGGCGTCGACCTGGGTGCGGCGGGCGCGGACCGCGGCCTCGTCGGCGACGTCCTGCTCGAGCGACGTGCGCAGCGTCACCAGGTCGTCGGCGAGCAGGCGGAGCCGGGAATCGCGGAGCGCCGACTGCACGCCGGCCGCGCGGCGGGCAACCTCGGCCTGACGGCCCAGCGGTTTGAGCTGACGTCGCAGCTCAGCGGTGAGGTCCGTGAGGCGGGTGAGGTTGGCCTGCATGGCGTCGAGCTTCCGGAGCGCTTTTTCCTTGCGCTTGCGGTGCTTCAGGACGCCGGCGGCTTCCTCGATGAACCCGCGGCGGTCTTCCGGACGCGACTGCAGCACGCTGTCGAGCTGCCCCTGGCCGACGATGACGTGCATCTCGCGGCCGATACCGGAGTCGGAGAGCAACTCCTGGATGTCGAGCAGGCGGCACGCGTCGCCGTTGATCTCGTACTCGGAGTCGCCGGTCCGGAACAGGCGCCGGGTGATCGAGACCTCGGTGTACTCGATCGGCAGAGCACCGTCGTGGTTGTCGATCGTCAGCGTGACCTCGGCCCGGCCGAGCGGCGCGCGGCCCGCGGTGCCGGCGAAGATGACGTCTTCCATCTTGCCGCCACGCAGCGCCTTCGCACCCTGCTCACCGAGCACCCACGAGATGCCGTCGACGACGTTCGACTTACCCGAGCCGTTCGGCCCGACGACGCACGTGATGCCCGGCTCGAAACGCAGGGTCGTCGACGAAGCGAAGGACTTGAAGCCCCTCAGCGTGAGGCTCTTGAGGTGCACGATTCTCCGGCGGCGCGGGTGGGGGAAGGTTTTCCGTGACCATACCTTCCCCACCAGCGACTACCCGCGCGGATGGGTTCGTGTCGGGACGGGCCGGTGCGGCGGCCGTCCGTGAATTCCCAGCTAGGTGGCCGGGTCAGACGGGCTGGTGCTCCAGCTCAGCCACCCGGCTCAGCTCCGAATCGCGGTCGGAGAGTTCGGCCGCGAGCCGGTCGTTCTCGGCGCGGAGTCGAGCTACCTCGAACTCCAGCGTCCGTACCGACCCGCGCAGCCGCACAACCTCGTCGCGAAGTCGACCGTCGGCAACATTGCCGATGTGGCCGAAAAGGGCCTTAGCCATTGGTGTCTCCTCGTATGGGCGTTCGAACGCCGTGTTTATGGTGACCCGTGGACGCGCGAAACACCGACCCTCGGCGCGAGACCGGCCCCGACTAACGGGCTGGTCATCGCAGGGCCGGTACGTGACGGGCGGCGGTTAACCCGTGATCACGCAGTCCACTTAAATGGTCCGCAAAGAAGCTTACGGGCTCACACGCCATAGGTCACGCCGGGCGTGGGGATGGAGTCCGCCACATTTAGAGATACCCCAGGTTTCGTGCCGGAAACGTCAGGCTCAGCGCTCGGCGAATCCTGACAGGCCTCCCTTCGCGGTGCTAAATCGGTCGATAACCTGATCGACCATGCCCGGGGTCCCGCCACCGCGCAGCAGCCCCAGCAGCGCGTCGCAGTCCGCCCGCGAGCCCTCGGCGACGACCTCGACCCGTCCGTCGGACGCGTTCCGGGCCCAGCCGGCCAGGCCGAGTTCCAGCGCGCGGCTGCGCGTCCACCACCGGAAGCCCACTCCCTGAACTCGTCCACGAATCCAGGCGGTCAGTCGAACCGGTTCGGTCGACGATGCGTTCTCGGGTTGACGCGGTACGCCACGATCGGACGTCTGACCCGGGTTCGCGGGAGTGGTCACGGGGGCCAACTCTAACCGCGCATTAAACCGAGCTTGTGGTTGCTCCGTGGGCCTGGTGCGGTGCCGTGTGCCGTTCTTAGGCTCGCGGCCGATGGAGCACCAACGGAGCAGTTACCGACCGCGCCACCGGAAGGCCGACAAAGTTGGCCCGACGCCGTGGCGAGCCGCCGGTGGGCGCGGACGCACCCGCGAGCGGGCCGGATTCAGCACGAAGAGCGTGATCGGCCTCGTCGTGCTCGCCGCCGTCGCGATCGGGGCGCTGATTCCCGTGTACCTCGGGCGCGCCGGAGCTGACACGTTGGAGACCGCGAGCGGTGCACCGATCCGGTCCGATGCGCTGGCCCGCGAGTCGGTGGACGCCGCGACCAGCGCGGACACCGGATCGTCCGGCAACGACACCGCGAGCCGGGCCAAGCGTCCGGCCGTGAAGGCGCCAGGGGCCAGCCCTGCGGCACCGGCACCGTCGAGCACGTCGTCGGAGGCCGCCGCGCCCAGCGGCGAGGAGTCCGCGGACGACGCGGACACCGACCCGAGCGACGACGGGACCCCCCAGGCGCTGGCCAAGCCGGGCGCGATCACCGAGGCCGACGCGGTCGTCGATCTGGTGAACACCGCCCGCGCCGAGGCCGGGTGCGACCCGGTGCACAGCGATCCGCGGCTCACCACGGCGGCGCTGGAGCACAGCGAGGACATGATCGCCCGCGACTACTTCTCCCACAACACGCCGGAGAACCTGTCGCCCTGGGACCGCGCGAAAGCCGCCGGGTACTCGGTGCCCACCGGGGAGAACATCGCGCTCGGGCAGAAGACCGCTGAGGCCGTGATGGACGCCTGGATGAACAGCGAGGGCCACAAGGCCAACATCCTCAACTGCCAGTCGAAGGCCATCGGGGTCGGGCTCGCGCTGGACGGCTCCGGAACGGCCTACTGGACCCAAATGTTCGGCGCCTCGTAGTGGGCGGCCCGCCCTGGGCGGGCTCCAGCTCAGAACTCGGGGACAGCCTCAGGCCTTGGGTCGGCTGAGTAGTGCGGTGACTCGGCTCTGGAGTTCTCGGGGGCTGAACGGCTTGACGATGTAGTCGTCGGCACCGACGTCGAACCCGACCTCGATGTCGGACTCCTGACCCCGGGCGGTGAGCAGGATGACCGGGATCGCCTGGGTCACGGCGTCGGCGCGCAGCTCACGACACACGTCCAGGCCCGACATACCCGGCATGGCGACGTCCAGCACGATGATGTCGGGGACCGCCCGGCGCGCCTCGGTGAGCGCGGCGGCGCCGTCGGTAGCGGTGATCATCTCGTGCCCGGACGAGCCCAGCTTGAACGCCACCAGGTCGAGGATGTCTCGGTCGTCGTCCGCTACCAGGATGGTGCTCATACCCGATAAAAACACACAAACTGCGTTTACCAACGCGCGCGGCGCGGCTTCGGCTGGCACACCGGGCAGGAGTACGACGAGCGGTTCATGAACGCGTCGCGCCGGATCGGCGTCCCGCACCGGGGGCAGGGCTCGTTCTCCTGACCGTAGGCGGCCAGCGAGCGGTCGAAGTACCCGCTCTCGCCGTTCACGTTGACGTACAGCGCGTCGAACGACGTCCCGCCCTGGTCCAGCGCCTCGGTCATCACCGTGCGCACGGCGTCGAGCAGCGTCGTGATCGCCGGCCCGGTCAACGTCTCGGTCGGGCGCGCGTAGTGCAGCTTCGCCCGCCAGAGCGCCTCGTCCGCATAGATGTTCCCGACGCCGGAGATCAGCGTCTGGTCCAGCAGCGCACGCTTGACGCCGGTCTTCTTCCGCCGCAGCGCGGCCGCGAACGCCGCCGGGTCGAAACCCGGGTCGAGCGGATCGCGCGCGATGTGCGCGAGGCTCGGTGGCACGTCGTCCGGGTCGGGCAGCGGCTCGACCGACAGTCCTCCGAACGTTCTCTGGTCGACGAAACGAAGCTCGCGTTCGTGGTCGGCGAAACGGAGCCGGACGCGCAGGTGGGTCTCGTCCGGGGCGTCCGCGGGCTGGACGAGCAACTGGCCGCTCATACCGAGGTGGCCGACGAGCGCGTCACCGCCGTCCGTCGGCAGCCAGAGGTACTTTCCGCGGCGGTGCGCGGTGAGCAGCGTCCGCCCGGTGAGGACTTCCGCGAAGTGCAACGGACCGGCCGTGTGCCGACGGATCGCCCGCGGGTTGTAGACCTCGACCGACTCGATCGGGCGGCCGAGCACCCAGCGGTCGAGGCCGCGGCGGACGACCTCGACTTCGGGAAGTTCAGGCATCGGTGTGTTTGGTGTCCTCGGCGTCGGGATCGGCGATCTGCGGGAAGACCGCGCTCGCCGCGGGCGCCGCACCGGGCACCCCCGCGTCGATGCGGTTGCGCAGCGTGCGCCAGGCCAGCTCGGCGGCCTTCTGCTCGGCTTCCTTCTTGCTGCGGCCCTCGCCGGTGCCGAGTTCCTCGCCGCCGACGACCGCGGTCGCGGTGAACGTCTTGGCGTGGTCGGGGCCGGCCTCGGTGACCCGGTACTCCGGGACGCCGAGCGCGTTGCTCGCGGTGAGCTCCTGCAGGCTGGTCTTCCAGTCGAGACCGGCTCCGCGCTGGGCGACGTCCAGCATCAGGTCGTCGAACAGGCGGTGGATGACCTTGGACGCGATCTCCAGGCCGTGCTCGAGGTAGACCGAGCCGAGCAGGGCCTCGAGCGTATCGGCGAGGATGCTCGCCTTGTTCCGGCCGCCGGTCGCTTCCTCGCCCTTGCCGAGCAGCAGGTGCGAACCGAGGCCACCCGGCCCGAGGTTGGCCGCGACGCCGGCCAGCGCACGCATGTTGACCACCGACGCCCGGAGCTTGGCCAGCTGGCCCTCGGGCAGGTCGGGGTAGCTCAGATACAACGACGACGTGATGACGAGGCCGAGCACCGCGTCGCCGAGGAACTCGAGGCGCTCGTTGGTCGGCAGCCCGCCGTTCTCGTAGGCGAACGACCGGTGCGTGAGCGCCCGCTCGAGCAACTCGGCGCCCAGCGTGACGCCGATCGCTTCCTCCAGCAGCGCTGCAGGGGGTCGCTCCCTCATTGCCGTGCCTTCTCTCCGGGAGCCGCCAGAGCGGCCGCCATGGGTGCGTTCTCGCTCGAGTCGTCGCGGGGAGCCGGCTTCTCGAGTGCCGCGCGCAGGTGAGCGTGGTCGTGGGCGCGGACAGCGGTCGCGGCCAGCGCGACACAGTCTGCGACATCGGTCGGTCCGGCGGCGCCGTGGCCCAGCACGACGGTGCCCGCGACGCCGAGGAGCGTGGCCGCCCGGGGGTACCGGGACCTCGCGACTGACGTTCCCGCGAGCACCAGCGAACCCTCCAGCGTCTTGAGCACCACGTTGCCGGTGAAGCCATCGGTGACGACCACGTCGGCCCGGCCACCGAGCGGAACGTCGTACCCCTCCACGAGGCCGATGTAGTGCAGGTCGGTACCGCTGAGCGCGCGATCGGCCTTCTTGCGCAGTGGGTCGCCCTTCCCGGGCTCGGTGCCCACCGAGAGCAGGCCCACCCGGGGAGCGCCGAGGCCGAGTGTCACCCGGGCGAACGCCGATCCCAACCGTCCATGACGGACGAGGTCGCTGTCGGACGCGCCGGCGTGCGCCCCGACGTCCACCAGAACGACCGGATGGGCCACCGCGGGCAGCACGGCGGCCAGCGCGGGCCGGCGGTAGCCGGGAAGCTTCCCGAGTTCGGTGACCGCCGCGGCCACGGCCGCGCCGGTAGGACCGACGCTCACCACCGCGTCCGCGGCCCCGGACCGGACCGCTTCGACGGCGAGCCGGACCGACGTACGGCGGGTGCGGACCGCACGGACGGGTGAGTCGGACATGCCGACACCCTCGTCCGTGGGGAGCAGGGTCACCCGATCGGCGACCGCGTCCCACCGCGGACGCAGGCGTGACGGACCGGCCAGGGCCAGGTGGAGGTCGGGGTCGGCCGCGAGAGCGGCCAGAGCGCCGTCGACCACGGCGTCGGGTGCTCGGTCGCCGCCGAGCAGATCCACGGCGATGCGAACCGGGCGCACCATCATCAGCAGCCTTCAACGCCTACTGCCGCGACGTCCGAAGACGCCGCGGCAGCGCTGGTCACTGCTCTGCTCAGACCGCGACGACCTGGCGGCCGTTGTAGTAGCCGCAGTTCGAGCACGCCGCGTGCGGCAGCTTCGGCGACCGGCAACGGTCACACGGCTGCGTGTTCACCACGGTGGTCTTCCACTGGGCCCGGCGCGAGCGGGTGTTGCTGCGCGACATCTTCCGCTTCGGTACGGCCACGGCTGTGCTCCTGCTTTCTCGGTCGTTCGTTCAGTTCGGCTGGGTGCCTTTGACGTCCGGCTCCCGCAGGTTCTGCAGCGCGGCCCAGCGCGGGTCGGCCACGTCGTGCGAGTGCTCGGGCGGCAGATCGTCCCAGTGCACCCCGCAGTCGGGGCACAACCCGGGACAGTCGTCGCGGCACAGCGGGTTGGTCGGCAGTGCGAGCACCACCGCGTCCCGCAGCGCCGGCTCCAGGTCGAGGAAATCTCCCTGCAACCGGCTGACCTCGTCTTCGTCGGTCGTGTCGTCCGTTTCGCTGTCCGGGTAGGCGTACAGCTCCTGGATGTCCACTTCGACGGAGTCCTGGAACGGATCGAGGCAGCGGCCGCACTCGCCCTCGAGCGGCACCGTGACGGTGGTGGAGACGAGTACGCCTTCCAGCACCGACTCGAGCATCACGTCGAGTTCGAGCGTGGTCCCTGCCGGGACCCGGACCAGATCCAGCGCGAGGCCTTCCGGCACGGGGACGGGGCGGCGTAGGCGCTTCATCGACCCTGGCCGGCGACCGACCTCGCGAGTATCGAACACGAGGGGTTTCCGGGGGTCGAGGCGCTCCTGCGTCTTCCTGTTCTCGGGCATGATGATCTCTCGGCACTGGTAAGGCCGTTGGCGAACTCTACCTGAGCGCAACGGCCGAAATCGAATCGGGCCTCTGCTGAGACCCAACGAACAAGCGTACTGCTTTTGTGGGCGGCCCGCCCAGGACGGCGCTGCCTCGCGGGCGCGACCACTTGAGTACTACCAGTACTCGACGCGGCCGCGCCCGAGAGGCAGCGCCGTCCTGGGCGGGCTCCATGTCACTACCAGAACGCAGTTCAGAATGGCAGGGGGCGCTCTTCGGAGCTGGCGTCGAAGCCGCCGATCTCCGACAGGGCCCGCATCTTGTCGCGGCCGCGCTCGACCGTGGCCAGCGTGCGGTTGAGCATCTGTTCGAAGTTCGCCAGCGTCGTGTCGACGTACTCCTCGACCTCGTCACGCAGCCGCTGCGCCTCCGACCGGGCCTCGCCGACGATCCGCGCGGCCTCGTGCTCGGCCGACACCGTGACCTCCGCCACCGACACCAGCCGCCGGTGCTCGACCTCGCCCTCGCCGATGATCCGGTCGGCCTCGCGCTGGCCGGCCCCGATCACCTTGTCGCGCTCGTCCAGCAGCGCCTGCGCCCGGCGGATCTCGGTCGGGAGGTCGGCGCGCAGCTCGTCGAGCATGGCGAGCAGCTCGTTGCGATTCACGATCGCGTTCGACGACATCGGCATCGAACGCGCGGCCTCGACGAACGCGCTGATCTCATCGATCCGGTCGAGAGGGTCCACAGCACTGCTCCGGTCTGTGTGGCGGTTGCGGTTACCCGCAGCAACATCCTGCCGCCTGTGGTCCCGGTAGGGCGACCTGGGAGTCGTTTGCAGGACTTACGTCTGAGTCGACAACCGTTCCACCAGCCGACGTCGTACTGCCTCCGGCACGTGGGCGGAGACGTCACCGCCGTACTTGGCGACCTCCTTGATCAGGCTCGACGACAGGAACGAGAACAGCGGGTTCGTCGCCATGAACAGCGTCTCGACCCCCGCCAGCCCGTGGTTCATCTGCGCCTGCTGGAGTTCGTAGTCGAAGTCGCTGACCGCACGCAGGCCCTTCACGACGACCGGAATGTCGTTGGCCTTGCAGTAGTCGACCAACAGCCCGCTGAACGTGTCCACGCGCACGTTGCCGTACGACGCGGTCACCTCCGACAGCAGGTCGATCCGCTCGTCCACCGAGAACAGGCCGGCTTTGCGCGGATTGATCAATACCGCGGCCACCACCTCGTCGTAGAGGCGGCTAGCTCGACCAATGATGTCGAGATGACCGTTCGTCACAGGGTCGAAAGAGCCAGGACACACCGCTCGTCTCACGAACGGCGACCGTACCAAAGCGTGCCCTCGCCGTACCGGCGCTCACGTACTCCTACCAGTGGTTTCGGCCACACCCAGGGTTCGTCGCGGGTGCGGCGCTCCACGACGACGAGGGCATCTGAACCGAGCCAACCAGAGGAATCGAGGTCGGTCAGGACGCCCGCGAGAGCGTCGGATCCCAGCACATAGGGCGGATCGGCGAATATCAGGTCGTACGTATTCGGAGCGGGCTCACCCGCCAGGCGCTCGACGGGGATCGGCCTGATTTCCGCGCCCGCAAGTTTCAGGGCCGCCGCGTTCGCCCGGAGCGTGCGGATCGCTTTCGGGTCGGAGTCGACCAGCAGCGCGTGCGCGGCCCCCCGGGAGAGGGCCTCGAAGCCGACGGCCCCCGACCCGGCGTAGAGATCGAGCACGTTGGCGCCCTCGAGGCCGATGGCGGCGGTGACGGCGCTGAACAACGCTTCCCGAGCCCGATCGGACGTCGGGCGGGTGCCCTTCCCGGGCGGCACGTCGATGCGGCGGCCACCGGCCGTTCCCGCCACGATCCGAGTCACGGTTCCATCCCACCACGCAGTGAGGACGCCCCTACCATGTGGGACCACCGATTCGCGGGAAGGCGGCATCCGGCGTGGGGGGATTCAAGGCTTTACTCCTGGGCGCGAGCGAGTACACCGATCCGGCCATCCCGTCGCTGCCGTGCGTGCTGACCGACCTCACCGATCTCACGACGACGTTCGAGCAGAACGAGTACCGGGTGGTGCCGACCGAGGCGCTCGGGACCATCGGAGTGACCGGCGCCATCAACGAGGTCGAGCGCTTCCTGGCCGAGGCGGCCCACGGCGACACGCTCCTGATCTACGTGAGCGGCCACGGGGTGCACATCGACGGCGTCGACTACTTCGTGCCGTCGGACGCGCGGCCGAACGTGCGGACGTTCACCCGGACCTGCGTCCCGATCGACTGGCGCGAGGACATCGACGACTCGAAGGCCGGCACGGTGATCGTCCTGGTGGACGCCTGCCGCGAGGGCTTCGATCAGTCCAAGGCACTACAGCGCTGGTCGCAGGGCCGGCGAGAACTCGTCGGCGACCGGCGGATCGCCTACGTGTTCGGCTGCAAGGCCGGCGAGTACGCGCGCTGGGACACCGACGAGAACGGCGTGCCGTTCAGCTTCTTCTCCCGGGCGCTACGGAACGTGCTGAACTCGGCGCGGCCGCACTCGCTGAAGGAGCTGGTCGACCTGGTCGGCACCGAGCTCGACCAGCTCACCGACCGCCACGGCGCGGCCCGGCAGCACGTCCGGGTCGAGGTCAACGCGCCGCTCGACGACATCGTCGTCTTTCCGCCGATCAGCGGGGGCGCCGACACCGGCCGACACGGGAACTGGGCCGCGCTCGTCGAGGAGCACCTCGCCTGGCAGCGGGCCGGTGACGGCCCCGCCGTCGACGCGCTGCGGGCGGCGACCGCCGACATCGCCCGTCACCTGGGTGGCCTGGCCGAGCGGGAACTCGCCGGCAACCCGTGGTGGGATTCCCAGCTGGGCCGACGCACCCGGGACCGGGTGGGATTCCTGCTCAAGAGCGTCCTGGAGAAACTGACACTCTCCCCGGCCGAGGCGGCTCTGCTGAGCGTGCTGCCCTTCTTCCACCAGGCGTTCTGGGCGCAGGCCCTTTCGTTCGGCGCGGCCCTCGGGCCGACCGACTTCGAGGACACGACGAACCCCTCTGCCGACCGGGCCGACTTCGAACGCTTCCGGCGCGGGCATCCGCGGCTGGTCCGGCGCGCGCGCGAGATCGCCGATTCGGACGAGCCCGCAGCGGCGGCGATCGGCTGGTGGATCATGCGCCGCTGGCTGGCCGAGCGGGTGCCGACGTTCGACGAGTCGCGCGTCGAGGAGCTCCTCCCCCGGATCCACTCCGCGACCGCCGCGGAGACGTTCACCGGGCGGCGCCTCCGCGAGGTGCTGCGAGCGATGGTGTCCGACCCGGGCTATCTCGCCCGGACGGACCGGCGCACCGCGCTGGCGAGCGAGGTGACGATCCTCCCCAACACCGCCGACGACCAGCCGATCCGGGAGCGGCTCGTCGGGTATCTCGGCGCGATCGCGCTCGGCATGGCGATCGATCCGGCGCAGCTGTCGGAGGTGCTGGTCAACCACATCGGGATCGCCGACAGCGTTTCGCTGCCGGAGGTGCAGACCACGATCGGTGGTGCCGTCTGGGAGCAGCGCGGGGTGAATCGGGTGCTCTCCGCGCGTTGTACGCACCCGGCCGCGGAGGTCGCGCTGCGGGAGCACGTCGATCGCGTGGACGGCCTGCTGCAGGAGTGCCAGGCCCAGGCCGGTCGCGATTCGGCGCTCAGCCCGCTGCTGGACCTCCCCCCGCACGTCACGGCGGACCGCGTGGGTCCCCGCGCGGATGGTGCTCCGGCGGCCTATCACTCGGCCGGTCTGCGCTTTCATCTGGACGAGAGCCGCGTCCAGGAGTTGCTGATGGGCCAGCAGCTTTACGGCGACCCGGCGCTGGCGATCCGCGAGCTGTACCAGAACGCGCTCGACGCCTGCCGGTACCGCCGGGCGAGGTTGACCTACCTGGAGCGAACCAAGCAGGAGATCGGCGACTGGACCGGCCGAATCGAGTTCACCCAGGGCATCGATGCCGGCGGTCGTGAATACCTGACCTGCCAAGACAACGGGATCGGCATGGGGATCCGGGAGCTCACGGCCGCGTTCGCCCAGGCCGGCACCTGCTTCGCGGATCTTCCCGAGTTCCTCGAGGAGCAGGACGCCTGGAACCGGCTGGAGAATCCGGTCGAGTTCTTCCCGAACAGCCGGTTCGGGATCGGCGTGCTCAGCTACTTCATGCTGGCGGACGCGATCACGGTGGAGACCTGCCGCCTGAGCCGGGACGGCCGCCCGGGCGAACGCCTCCGAGTGACGATCGCCGGCCCGGGAAGCCTCTTCCGCATCGAGCCACTCGGACCCGGCACCGAGGCCGGGACCAGCGTCACCCTGCACCTCTACGCCGGCCGCGCGGCCCGCTCCTGCGTGGACCTGCTCAGACGCCTGCTCTGGGTGGCCGAGTTCGAGACCTCGGCCACCGACGGAGCGGAGGTGCACCACTGGGCAGCCGGAAAGCTCTCTCCGGCCGCGCCACTGGGGCAGGCCGATCCGCTGTCCGATCAACCGAGCCCTGCGTCAGTAGGTGGAGAACGCACCCCACATGCGGTCGAGAGCAGTTCGCCGGACATCTGGTGGTGCTCCGTCGCGGGTGGGCTTCTCGCCGACGGCTTGTGGGCCGGCACGTCGCGCTTCGGATCCGTCGTCAACCTGCGCGGCGCACTGGCCCCGACGTTGTCGGTCGACCGCCGGACGATCCGCGCCTACCGGGAGTCGGAGGTCCGTGCCGCCCTGGTGCGGGCGGTGCCGTCGCTGGTCCGGAGCGATCCGTTCCTCCCTGACCACGACTGGATCACGGACCTGGCCGAGGAGGACCTGAGCCTCGCCGATTACGTCACCGCTGTCGTGACCCGTCTCGACCCGCCTGGATGGCGCGTCGAGAACCTTCTGGTGAGCGCGAAGGCCGCCGGGTGCTTCTCCATCGACAGGTTGCTCGTGCAGAACTGGGAGGGCGGCCGCAGGTGGTCGCCCAAGGACACCCTCGGAGTCACGTATCGGTCGGATGACGTACCGGACAGTCTCGCCGCCTGGCGACTTCACGCGTTCACGGCGGACACCGAATTCGGGCCGGCCCTCCCGTCGGACGTCGTTCTGCTGACCAATTTCTTCGATCAGCGCGAGATAAAGAAACGGATCTGGCGGGAGACCGAATTTCACTCGCTGGAGGCGGATCTCGGATGGGCCGGGCCGGGTGACGAGCTCTCACTACTCAAGATCATCGCGGCCGCGATGTACCTGAACCGGAAGACCGGGACCGTCGCGCGTCGCGCCACGTCGCTCGGATTGAGCGTACCGCCGCTGACCGAAGCGGCGTGGAAGACCCTGGACGCAATGATCGCCGAGGTGTTCACCGATCGTCCGACGCAGGAGGAAATCGTCGCGCTCGCCGCCTACTTCTCCCATCCCGGGTGGCGGCTCGAGCAGCAGCCGACGGGCCTACTCCCCATTTCCGCACCGCTCGATCTCGCGATCCATGGCCTCTCGGAAGTGACTCTCCACGAAATCCGCCGCCTCGCCGCCCACTACCTCGTACCGCCGAGCACAGTTCGGGATCGCGCCCAGGAGTCAGGCCTCGAGTGCCCGGAGCTCACCCCGGAAGGCTGGGCGGCGTTCGACGATGCGGTCGAACGGCGCACGAGCACACTCGCTGCGAAAATCTTCGATCACCAGATCGACGAGTACGGAATTAGCCACCACCTATCCTTGACCGATCTTTTTGAGCTCGCCGGTGAAACCGGCTCGGACACCAGCACGATCCTCAAAACCGCCGAAAAGCTGGGTCTCACGTTCGGGATTACTCTTCCCCCAGAGGTCTGGCGGTTGCTCGGCTCCGCCGACGAGGAGCTCCGCGCTCACTACCTTCGAGTCATCGACGCCATCAACCTGGGTGACGGCGAACGCCCTCAGCCGGCGGACATGCCGCTTCCCTCCCTCCTCTATCGCGCCACTGCGTTCGAACTGCGATTGACCGACATCATCGAAAGCGCCCATGAATTGGGCTTCCAGCTCCCGGCCGGCCTCCAGAATCAGAGGCGTGCGCTCAACGACCGGTCGCCCGACCAGATCGCGTTCGATGAGCACGTGATCGACGCCGTCAGGGGGCTGTCAAGCCCAGTGGACGAACCGCCGAGCGCCGCGTCCCGGCGCCGGCAAGTCCTCCGTGCGGTCCTCGCGTTGTCAGCCGCCTCGGCAGTACCCCCGAGCGCCATCGTCCACCGAGCAGGCCAGCTGGGTGTCGAGCTGACCGAGGCCGAGTCCTCGGAGTGGGCGGCGCTCGATACGCGAGACGAGGCGCAACGTCTCCTCGACTCGGCGCTCCTGGCGATCGCGGAGGCTCACTATTCGTACGTCGGCGAGCCGTCGCCGCTGGCGGCAACCGTCGAGCTATTGAGGGATCGTGGTGTCGAATTCGACGTCCTCACACAGCGAGCGGATTACCTCGGTGTGCCGATACCGCCGATCGATCCCGACCGGTGGGAGTCGATCAGGCACGCCGACACGGCCGAGCGACTGATCGACCAGGAACTCGCCGCGTTCTACGACCAGCAGCACTCGACGCGAGCAGGCGGCGGGGAAGACTCGGACGACGCTCCGCCAGTGGTGTCGATCGACCTGCGGATGGTTCTCGACACCGCCAAAGCCTTCGCCGTCGTACCCCGTACGGTCGCCGTGCGGGCCGCGAACCTCGGTCTCGTCGTTCCGCTCGTCGCGGACGACGTCTGGGATGACCTCGCTCGAGCGAACCGCGACGTGAGTCCGTTGGATGCCGATCTGATCTACGGCGAAGACGTCGTCTACGGTCTCGACGACGTCCGTCTGAGCCTGGGCCTGGTAGAACTCGTGCGGATAGCCGCGCGCAACTCGATGACCTTGCCTGCGGCCCACGCCCGCGCGACGGAGCTGGGATTCCACGTGCCCAACCTCGAGGAACTCGGGTTGACCGGCCCGGCCGGCGTCAGCCTCGAACAGTTCTGGCCGCAGGAGGAGAACACGCGGATCGCTCGCCGCCGCACCCGCTTCTGGGCCTAGCTCCGATTTACGTCTTCTCCAGGTAGTCAGCCGCGTCCGGGTCGACCAGCGCGTCCACCGCTGCGGCCAAGCCCGGATACGCCCGCAGTTCCGGGTCTTCCGCGACCAGGGTCGTCGCTTCGGTGCGGGCGTCGGTGATCACGTCGAGGTCGTGCAGCAGCGAGAGCAGCTTGAGGCGCGACCGGCGGCCGGACTGGGCCACCCCCAAAACGTCGCCCTCTCGGCGCTGCTCCAGGTCCAGCTGGGCGAGCTCGAAGCCGTCGGTGGTGCTCGCCACCGCGTCCAGGCGTTCTCGAGCCTTGGTGCCGGCCGGGGCGTCGGTGACCAGCAGGCAGACGCCGGCCGCGCTACCCCGGCCGACGCGCCCGCGCAGCTGGTGCAGCTGGCTCACTCCGAAGCGGTCGGCGTCGAGGATCACCATCGCGGTGGAGTTCGGGACGTCGACGCCTACCTCGATGACCGTGGTGGCGACCAGGACGTCGAGGCGGCGGGCGGCGAAGTCGGCCATCACCGCGTCTTTCTCGTCCGACGGAAGTTTGCCGTGCAGGATGCCGATTCGGAGGTCGGACAGGGGGCCTTCGGCCAGCTTCGGGGCTACGTCGAGGACGGCCAGCGGCGGACGCTTGGCCTTCTCGTCGTCCTCGGGTGGTGGCTCGTCCTCCAGGTCTTCCTCGGCTTCCTCGTCGACGATCGACTCGCCGATGCGCGGGCAGACGACGTAGGCCTGGTGCCCGGCCGCGACCTCCTCGCTGACCCGCTGCCAGGCCCGGGCGAGCCAGGCCGGCTTCTCGGCGACCGGCACCACCGACGTGGCGATCGGCGACCGGCCGCTCGGCAGCTGGGTGAGCGCCGACGTTTCGAGGTCGCCGAACACGGTCATCGCGACCGTGCGCGGGATCGGCGTCGCGGTCATGACCAGGACGTGCGGCGGCACCTCGCCGCCCTTGGCCCGCAACGCGTCCCGCTGCTCGACGCCGAACCGGTGCTGCTCGTCGACGACGACCAGGCCCAGATCGGCGAACTCGACGCCCTCGGAGAGCAGCGCGTGGGTGCCGACGACGATGCCCGCACTGCCGTCGGCGGCCTCGGCGAGCGCGGCCCGGCGGCCGGCGGCGCCCAGCGAGCCGGTGAGCAGCGTGACCTTCGTGGCGACCTCGGCCGCACCGAGCTCGCCGGCCTGGCCCATCGGCCCCAGCAACGACCGGATCGAGCGGGCGTGCTGGGACGCCAGCACCTCGGTGGGGGCCAGCAGCGCGGCCTGGCCACCGGCGTCGACGACCTGGAGCATCGCCCGCACCGCGACGACCGTCTTGCCCGAACCGACCTCGCCCTGGAGCAGCCGGTGCATCGGATGCTCACCGGAAATCTCGTCGGCGATCTCGTCGCCGATCCGTTCCTGCCCCTCGGTCAGCGCGAACGGCAGGTTCGCGTCGAACGCCTCGAGCAGCCCCCCTGACCGCAACGGCCGCGCCGTCGCCGGACGCGCGGCCGCGGCCAGCCGCCGCATGGCCAGCGTCGCCTGCAGGCCGAACGCCTCGTCCCACTTCAGGCGGTGCTTGGCCTGGTGCAGCTCACCGCGCGTGGCGGGCTGGTGGATCGCGCGCAGCGCGTCGGACAGGCCGATCAGGTTCTTGCGCCGGCGGATGCCCTCCGGCATCGGGTCGTCGACGTCGGCGAGAATGTCGAGCGTCGCCCGGACCGCCCGGGCGATCACCCAGGTCGGCATCTTGGCCGCGGCCGGGTAGACCGGGATCAGCGCGTTCGCGAACTCGGCCAGCGCGTTGCTGCCCTCGCCGTCGGTGAGCTCACCCGGCTCGGCGAGCAGCTGGTAGTCGGGCTGGTTGAGCTGCAGCTTGTCGCGGAACTGCCCGACCTTGCCGGAGAACAGCCCCCAGCGGCCGATCGTGAGCTGGCGCTCGCGCCAGGCCTGGTTGAAGAACGTGAGCTGCAGACTGCGCCGCCCGTCGGTGACCGTGACCTCGAGCATCTTGCTGCGGGGCTTCTGGCGCATCGGACGGACCGTGATCTTCTCGATCTTCGCCGCGACCGTGACGTGCTCACCGATCTCGAGCGCGCCCAGATCGGACACCTCGCCGCGTTCGGCGTACCGCCGCGGGTAGTGGTGCAGCAGGTCGCCGACCGTCTCCAGGTCGAGCCCTTTGGCCAAGGCGTCCGCGGTCTTGACTCCGACCGCGTCACGCAACGGCGACGTGAGCGTGGGGCGCTGCACCGATGTCTCCTCCCGACAGTTCCGGCGGGTCCACTCCTATCAGGTGCCCCCGACAAACCTGACCCCGGCAACCTCATTCCACGCCGACCACGACGACGGACCGGGGTTGGCCGCCGTCGAGTACGTGCACCTCGCAGAACGGCCAGTGCGCCCGGAGATGGGCCCGCATCCCGTCCTCCAGCCCCGGGGCCGCGGCCGCACCGAGCACCACCGTGACCAGCTCCCCACCGGCGTTGAGCAGGCGGTCGAGGACGTTGGCCAGCACGTCGGGCACGGACGCCCCGATCGTCGCGACGTCGCCGTCGACCAGGCCGAGCACGTCACCGACCCGGCACGCCCCCGCCATCGTCAGCCCGGCCTCGTCCGCGACCACGATCTCGGCCCAGCGGGTCGCGGCCGCCGCCTCGGCCATCGCGACGACGTCGTCCCGGAACGACCGGGCCCGGTCGGCCACCGCCAGCGCGGCGATGCCCTGCACGACCGAGCGCGTGTGCAGTACCGAAACCGTGGCGTCGGCGCCCACCGACGCCTCTTCCGCCACCGCCGCGTACGCCCCCGAGTTCGGCAGCAGGACCACCTCGTCCGCGCCCATCCGCTCGATCGCGTCGAGCAGGGGACGGGCGGTCGGCACGCTCCCGGGCACGACCTCCACCGGCACCGCGCCCGCGGCCGCGAACACCGCGGCCAGGCCCGCGCCCGGCACCACCGCCACGATCGCCCGTGCGGACGGCGACGGCGCACCCGGGACCGTCATCAGCGGCGAGACCACCACCCGGTACGGACGCCCCAGCTCGAGCCCCGCCTCCAGCGCGGCCCCGATGTCGTCGGCGTGGACGTGCACCGACCAGAGCGAGGAGTCGACGGACGCCACCACCACCGAGTCGCCGATCTCGCCGAGGCGTTTGCTCAGACCGGGGACGTCCGATTCGCGCGACGCGAGCAGGTACTGGATCTCCCAGCCCCGCTGAACACCGGCGACCACCGCCGGCAACGACACCGGCTCCGGCGACGTCAGGTCCACGGCCTCGCCCCGCACGACCGTGTCCAGCACGTCCAGCATCACGACCAGGCCGCGGCCCCCGGCGTCCACGACCCCGGGCAGGCCCATCGCCGCGAGCTGCGCGGGCGTGCTCTCCAGCGCCAGCCGGGCCGCGCCGAGCGCCGCCGCGCTCACGGTCGCCAGCGCGTCGGTGTCGGCCTCGGCCGCGGCTCTGGCGGCCGCACCCGCGACCGACAGCACCGTGCCCTCCACCGGCTGCGCCACCGCCGAGTACCCGGCGTCGACGGCCGCCGCCAGCGCCGTCGCCAGCGCGCGTCCACGCACCGGCCGGTCGGCCGGCAGCACCGCGGCCGCGCCCGCCAGCAGCTGGGACAGGATCATCCCGGAGTTGCCCCGCGCCCCGAGCAGAGCCCCCCGCGCCATCGCGGTCCAAACCTCGCGGGAGCTTCCCTCGGCCGGAACGGCGTCCGCCGCGGCCTGCAGCGTCAGCACCAGGTTCGTCCCGGTGTCCGAGTCGGCGACCGGGAAGACGTTCAGCGCGTCGATCTCGCGCTGGCTCCGGCGCAGAGCCGACAGCGTTCCCGTGCACCAGCGCCGAATCGCCCCGGGGTCGAGACTCTCGAGCACGCCACCCCCTCCGTCAGCACGTATGGTCGCGCACGACGCCCGGTTTGGCGCCGCTGGGTGGACTAGGTAGGCTGTCTCAGTGCCCCGATTCTGCGTGGGCTGAACAGACCAACTACTGCAGGAGAGTTTCCGTGGCGAGCGTGTGCGACGTCTGTGGCAAGGGGCCGGGCTTCGGCATGTCGGTCTCCCACTCCCACCGGCGCACCCACCGCCGGTGGAACCCGAACATCCAGACCGTCCGGGTCCCGGCGGGTGGCGGCACGACCGTGCGCAAGCAGGTCTGCACCTCCTGCATCAAGGCCGGCAAGGTCGTTCGCGGCTGAGATCGCCTCTGACAACCGAACAGCCCAAAAACGCGTAGCCCCAGCGGCTACGCGTTTTTGCTGTGCTCAGAGCGTCCGCGTTTTGCTGTGCTCAGAGCGTCTTGGCGAAATACCTCGAGCCCTCGTGCGCCGCGTAGTGCCCGAACGGCGCCGTCGACGCGTACCCGGCCGCGGTGTACAGCGCCACCGACTCGGGCTGCTGGTCGCCGGTCTCCAGGATCACCCGCTGGTAGCCGTCCTCGGCCGCGGTGCGCTCCAGGTCGGCCAGGACCAGCCGGGCGATGCCCCGGCGCCGGGCGGCGGCGCTCACGAACATGCGCTTGATCTCGGCGACGCGCGGCATCCCGTCCGGACCCGGGTGGTCGCGCCAGCCGCCGCAGCCGACCGGCGAGTCGTCGAGCCAGGCGATCACGAACCGCCCGCGCGGCGGCGCGAACTCCAGTGGGTCGACCGGTGTCTCGTCGTGGCCGCCGTACCGGGTCAGGTACTCCTGCTGCACGGACGCGATCAGTAGCGACGCCTCGGGCGAGTCGTAGCTCGCCGGCCGGAGGCTGACGGAAATGGCGGCGGAGGTCACGTTTCCACGGTGCCACACGGATCGGGTGCTGCCACTCGAGCGCGAATTTCTAGCTCGCCCGGGCCTCGGACGCACCGGCCCGCCGCGGCGACCAGAGCGCGGAACCGATGCTCGCCCCCCGCCTCCGCCGATGCGCTCCGCTGCTCCGCCGACGCGCAGCCGGCTCCACCGGCGCCTCCACCGGCACGTCTGCCGGCTGATCCACCGGCACTTCCACCGGCGCCTCGGCCGATTCCGGCGCACCGGAAGGCGCTTCTTCCCGAGCGTCCACCACAGCGTTGTCCGCGGCCAGCACGACCTCGGCCGTGGGCAGGTCGGCGCTGTCGCGGCGGTCGTCGGCCGTGGCCGGCGCCGCCGGAACGGCGGGTGCCACGGGCATGTCGTGGACGGCGAGCTGCTTGCGGCACTGCAGCGCGGTCGGCCGCGCGGCGGGGTCGAGCGCGGTCATCGCGCGGATCAACCGTCCCAGCGGCACGGGCGTGTGGTCGGGAACCACCGGCTCGCGGTGCAGCCGCGCCATCGCGGCCTCCAGCTGACCGCCGGGGTACTCGCGCTTGCCGGTGAGGCACTCCAGCAGCACCAGTCCGAGCGCGTAAACGTCGCAGGGCGGCCCGACCGGGCCGCCCTGAATCTGCTCCGGCGCCAGGTACGGCGCGGTACCCACCACGACGCCCGACCCGTCGCTCTCTTCCGCTCCGGTGGGATGGGAGATCCCGAAGTCGGCCAGGAACACCCCTCCGTCGTCCCCGCACAGGACGTTCGACGGTTTCACGTCCCGATGCACGATCCCGCGTGCGTGCACGTGGTGCAGAACGTCCGCCAGAACACCACCTACGCGGACGACGTCCCGCGCCGGAAGTGCGCCGGCCGCGATCCGGCGGCTCAGGGTCCGGCCCTCGACGAGCTGGAGCACCAGATATTCGCGGTCGTCGTGCCACCCGGCGTCGTACAGCGCGACCAGTCCGGGATGACTCAGCGTGGCCAGCAGGCGGGCTTCGTCACCGCACCGCCGGTCGGAGTGGGCGCCGGCGCGATGGCGGAACTGCTTCACCGCGACGCAGCGCCCCAGTCTCAGGTCACGGGCTCTGAAGACCTCCGAGGCACCGCCGCCACCGAGGCGATCTTCGATCTCGTAACGGCCGTCGAGAACAAGGGCTGGAGCGGACAAGGAGGTCTCGGTCGCCGTCACAGTCCACCCAGCCCCTCGTCCATCGCCACGGTCCGCCCCTCGGGCGGGTTAGCCCAGGGACGACCGGACGAAACGCCGAATTCGACGCACGCCATGGCCGCCACCCCGTGACTAAAACGCCCAGATGACCCATCGGCGACCATAGCGGTCGCTTGAGACGAAGGTCACGCCAGGGGTGGTCGGGACTCAGCGGAAATGGTCGAAGCCCTGGTCAGAGCTGGGTTGGCCGTCGACATAAACTCCACGGCCGCGCACGACCCGGCCGATCGTGAGCCACGACTCGGGCAATTCGATTCCGGACGGGAACGACGCGATCAACGCGTGATCCTCGCCCCCATCCAGTAGCCAGCGCACCGGGTCGATACCGAGCGCGGTCGCCGCGTCACGCATCTGCGGCGTCACCTCGAGCACGTCGGTGGTGATCTCGATCGAGACCCCGCTGGCGACCGCGATCGCCCGCAGGTCGGCGACGAGCCCGTCGCTGACGTCGCACATCGCGGTGGCGCCGAGATCGGCGGCGGCCGGGCCGGCCGCGTAGGGCACCTGGGGGAACCGGTGCGCGTCGACGAGCGCCCTCGGGGTGCGGAAGCCCCGCGAGAGCACCGCGAGCCCGGCCGCCGACCAGCCGACCCGGCCGGCGATCGCGACGACGTCCCCGGGCTTCGCCCCGCCCCGGGTGACCGGCTCACGGCCGCGCATCGAGCCGAGCGCGGTCACCGCGATCGTGATGCCGTGGTCCGACCGCGCCAGATCCCCGCCGACGACCCCGGCGCCGACCAGGTCGCACTCCTCGCGCAGCCCGTCGTAGAACGCGTCCACCCAGTCGGTGGACGTCTCGCCGGGCAGGACCAGGCCGACGAGCAGCGCGGTACCGATCCCGCCCATCGCCGCGACGTCGGCGAGGTTCTGCGCCGCCGCCTTACGCCCGATGTCGCGGGGACCGGACCAGTCCTGCCGGAAATGCCGGCCCTCGACCAGGACGTCGGTGGTCGCCACGACCCGTCCGCCGCGGACCGCGACCAGCGCCGCGTCGTCGCCGGGACCGACCAGCGTCACCCGGCCCTCCGGCAGCCGGGGAAACACCCGTTCCAGGAGGCCGGCCTCCCCGATGTCCGACACGGTCACGCCGCTCACTCCTCCCCTGCCCCCGCCGTGAGCTGCCGCGGGCTGCGGTAGCGTGCACCCGTCCTACCATCCGTCGTTCCGGTACGGACGGTGTCCAGAGGCCTTACAGGGAGCGTGTCCGTGGTCCAGGCATACATCCTCATCCAGACCGAGGTCGGCAAGGCCCGGGATGTTGCCGCTACGGTCAGCGACCTGCCCGGCGTCGTCCAGGTGGACGCGGTGACCGGTCCGTACGACGTGATCGTGCTGACGCAGGCCGAGACCGTCGACGAGCTCGGTTCGCTGGTCGTCAGCAAAGTGCAGAGCGTCGCCGGTATCACGCGCACGCTGACCTGCTCGGTCGTGCATCTTTGAGCATGGCCACCGCAACGTCCGAGCGTTCCCGCGCCGCGATCACGGCGACGCTCATCGCGCTGCCACTGGCCGTGCTGACCGGTCTGGGCTGGTTCTGGTGGTCCGGCGGATTCGCCGACGAGCCCACGGCGACCGGGCCGGTCACGGTCGATCTGCGCGCCGGGTCGGAGCCGCCGACGGCTACGCCCCGGACCGAGACCGTCTGCCGCGCGCTGCTCGCGAACCTGCCGACCACGCTGGGCAACCACGCCAGCCGCCCGGTGAGCCCGAAAACGGCGTCCGAGCGCGCGGCGGCCTGGGGCGACCCGGCGATCGTGCTGCGCTGCGGCGTCGGCGAGCCCGCGACGACGGTAGGCAGTGCCGGCCAGGTGCTCGCGATCAACGGCGTGTCCTGGCTCGTCACCGAGGGCAACAAGGTGACGTTCCTGCGCGCGCTCGATCTCAGCGTGGCGATCGACGTCCGGCTGCCCGCCCCGTACAACGTCGGGCAGCCCCAGTCGCTGGTCGGCCCGCTCAGCGCTCCGATCACGGAATCAGTACCCGCGGCGAAGTAGTCAGCGCAGACCGGAGCCGCGGGCGACCGCGGTCCGCACCAGGCGCCCGACCAGCTGGTCGAACGGCAGCCCGGTCTCGGCCCACATCCGGGGAAACATCGAGATCGGGGTGAAGCCCGGCATCGTGTTGACCTCGTTGACGACCAGCCCGCCGTCGGGCGTCACGAAGAAGTCGACCCGAGCCAGACCGGCACAGCCGAGGGCCGAAAACGCCCGGCCGGCGGCCTCGCGCAGCGCGACCGTGACCTCCGGCGGCAGACCGGCCGGGATGTCGAACTCGCAGGCGTCGTCGAGGTACTTGGCCTCGAAGTCGTACCAGTCGTGGTCGGGGCTCACGATCCGGATCTCGGCCGGGAGGCTCGCCTCCGGCGGGCCACCGTGCTCGCCCTCGAGCACGCCGCACTCCACCTCGCGGCCGACCACCGCGGCCTCGACCAGCACCTTCGGGTCGACGGCCCGGGCCATCACGAGCGCGGCGCCGAGTTGCGACCAGTCGGTGACGCGGGTGATGCCGATGCTGGACCCGCCGCGGGCCGGCTTCACGAACACCGGCAGCCCGAGGTGGTCTTTCTGCGCATCGGACAGCGTGCCGCCGTCGTGGAGCACCACGTAGTCGCCGACCGCCAGCCCCTCGGCGGCGAGCAGCTTCTTCGTGAACTCCTTGTCCATCGCGGCCGCACTGGCGAAGACCCCGGACCCGACGTAGGGCAGGCCGGCCATCTCGAGCAGGCCCTGGATCGTGCCGTCTTCGCCGTAGGGGCCGTGCAGCACCGGGAACACCACGTCGACGCCGGCCAGCATCTCGCCACCGCGCGCCGGTTCCGCGACGATCAGGCCGCCGCGGGTCGGGTCGCCGGGCAGGATCACCTCGGTGCCGTCCTTGACCCCCGGCAGCTCGCGGCCGGAGGCACGCAGCGCGGCGGGATCGTCGGGCGCCAGCACCCAGCGGCCTTCCGGGGTGATGCCGACCGGGATCACGTCGAACTGGTCCCGGTCGAGGCCGGCCAGCACGGCACCACCGCTGATGCAGGAGATGGCGTGCTCGGTACTGCGTCCGCCGAAGACCACGGCGACGCGGAGCTTGCTCGTCACCCGGCAGACCCTACCGGTAGGAAGCCAGCCGTATTACCCGACAACGGCGCGGTCGAGAGCGGCGGTGAGGTCGGCCACCAGGTCGTCGGTGTCTTCGATTCCACAAGAGATCCGGACGAATCCCTCCGGAACGACGTCGCCACCCCACTGGGCCCGGCGGTCGATGCCGGTCCGGACGTCCCCGAAACTCGTCACCGCCGACGCCAGCCGGGACGCGGCCAGCATCCGCTCGACGAACGCCCCATCGGGCAGTACCGCGGAGAGCACACCGCCGAACCGGCGCATCTGCCGGGACGCGATCGGATAGGCCGGGTCGTCGGGCAGCCCCGGGTACCGGACGCTCGTCACTTCCGCGCGGTGGGTCAGGATCCGCGCCACCGCGAGCGCGTTCTCGGCCTGCCGGGACAGCCGCACGTCGAGCGTCGCGAGCGAACGCAGCGCCAGCCAGGCCTCGAACGGGCCGGGGATCGCGCCGGTCCAGGTGCGCCACTGGCGGACCCGCGTCGCGAGCGCCTCGTCACGGGTGCTGACGTGCCCCATCAGGATGTCTCCGTGGCCGGAGAGCGCCTTGGTGTCGCTGGCCACGACCAGGTCGGCGCCGAGGTCGAGCGGACGCTGGCCGAGCGGCGTCGCGGTGGTGTTGTCGACCGCGACGAGCGCGCCGGCCGCGTGGGCGGCCGCGGCGACCTCACGCAGGTCACAGACCTCCATGCCGGGGTTGCTGGGGGTTTCCAGCAGCACCAGGGCGGCGCCGGTGAGGTCGTACGGGCCGGGCGTCGGAGCCTGCCGCACGTGCACCCCGAACGCCTCCAGCCGGGACGCGGCCAGCGGCCGGGTGGCGTAGTACCCGTCCGACGGGACGACGACCGTGTCGCCCGACTTCAGCAGTCCGAACAGGATCGCCGAGATCGCGGCCATCCCGGTGGCGAACGCGGTGACGTAGACCCCGCCACCCTCCAGCTCACCGAGCGCGCGCTCCAGATCGCGGTACGTGGGGTTGTCGTTGCGCCCGTAGCTGTCGGCCCCGGGTTCGGGTCCGAGGTGGAACACCGACGAGAGCACCGGCCCGGGCCGGTGCGGCTCGCCGAGGACCGCCTCCCGCTCCCCCGCGTGCGACGCGGTCGTGCCGTCGCCCAGGCTCACGATCGGCGCTCCGGCTTCGGCTCGCGGCCCATCAGGTACTTCATCGCGACCGCGGGAGCGATGCCCTTGTGGCACACCTGCACGACCTGTTCGGTGATCGGCATCTCGACGCCGACCCCACCGGCCAGTTCGAGGATCGACAGGCAGGACTTCACGCCCTCGGCGGTCTGCCGGTTGTGCGTGGACGCCTGCTCCAGCGTCTCGCCGCGCCCGAGCCGCTCGCCGAGCGTCCGGTTGCGCGACAGCGGGGAGGTGCAGGTCGCGACCAGGTCACCGAGCCCGGCGAGCCCGGCGAACGTCAACGGGTCGGCCCCCAGCGCGACGCCGAGCCGCGCGGTCTCGGCCAGGCCGCGAGTGATCAGCGACGCCTTCGTGTTGTCGCCGAACCCCATCCCCTCGGCCATGCCGCAGGCCAGCGCGATGACGTTCTTCACCGCGCCGCCGAGCTCGACGCCGACGACGTCGGTGTTCGTGTACGGGCGCAGGTACCAGGTCGTCGACGCCCGCTGCAGCAACTCGGCCCGGGGCGCGTCGCCGCACGCGACGACGGTGGCGGCGGGCTGCTCGGACGCGATCTCCTTGGCCAGGTTCGGCCCGGACACCACCGCGACCCGGCCCGCGGGTACGCCGGTGACCTCCATGATCACCTCGGTCATCCGCTTGTGGGTGCCGAGCTCGACGCCCTTCGCGAGGCTGACCAGCAGGGCGTCGTCACCCAGCGCGCCGGACCAGTGCTCCAGGTTCGCCCGCATCGTCTGCGAGGGCACCGCGAGCACGACCAGGTCGGCACCGGCCAGCGCCTCCTCGTGGTCGGCGGTGGCGGTGAGCCGGTCGGGCAGCCGGACGCCCGGCAGGTAGTCGCCGTTCTCCCGCCGCGCGTTGAGTCCGTCGGCCAGCTCCGCGCGCCGGGCCCAGAGCGTCACCTCGCACCCGGCGTCGGCCAGCACCTTGGCGAAGGCGGTGCCCCAGGATCCGGCACCGAGTACGGCGGCGCGCACCGCTCCGGTGCTCACTGGGCCGAGCCCGTGTTGGCCTCGGGCACGTACAGCGGCCCGGTCGGTGCCGGTACTCCGCGCAGCTCGGCCAGGTCGTCCCGCAACCGCCGCATGATCACGTCGGTGATCTCCTTCAGTACCGCGCCGGTCGGCGGCGCCCCCACGAACGCGGACAGATCGACCGGCGGGCCCGCCGAGACGGTGACCGGGGTGCGCGGCCGGAGCCGGACCTTTCCGGTCCGGTAATCGTGCAGTGCGTGCGCACCCCACTGCGCGATCGGGATCACCGGAGCCCCGGTGTCGAGGAACAACCGGGCCGCGCCGGTCTTGCCCTGCATCGGCCAGAGATCAGGATCGCGGGTGACGGTGCCCTCCGGGTAGATCAGCGGGGCTTCCCCGGCTCGGATGCGAGCGGCGGCGGTCTCGAGCGCTTCGCCGGCGTTGCGGGTGCTGCGGTACACGGGAATCTGGCCGGACGAGCGCAACACGGTCCCGACCAGCGGAATCGTGAACAGGCTCGACTTCACCAGCACCCGCATCTCGCGCGGGCGGTCGTAGAGGAAGTGGGCGATGACCAGCGGGTCGGCCAGCGAGGTGTGGTTCGCCACGAAGATCGCCGGTCCGGTCACCGGGACGTTCTCGTAGCCGCGCCAGGTCCGTTTGGTGAAGACGATCAACAGGGGTCGAAGGACGACCTCCGCGAATCGCAGCCAAAATCCCCGGCGCACCGCAGTGCCGCCTCCTCGCCTTCTGCCGCACCCTGCAGGAATTCTCACCCTACGCCGCAGGAAGGCGTTATTCCGGGTTGGTGTGAGGATGGAGGCGTGACGGGATGGTCGATCGTGACGCCGGTCAAGCCGTTGGGTCTGGCGAAGAGCCGGTTGCGCGCGACGCTCCCGGCCGCCGCCGCGCTGTCCGCGTACTACCTCAGCGGCCCCGATCCCTTCGGCGCGCTGGATGGTGAGCTCGGCCTGCCCGGCGACGGCGACGGTGACTGGCACGCGGCGATGGCGCTCGCGATGGCGCTCGACACGGTCGCCGCTCTGCTCGGCTCGGCCCGCGTCGACCGTGTCGTCGTGGTGACCGAGGATCCGGTGGTGGCCTCCGCGCTCGGCGAGCTCGGCGCGGTCTGCGTCCCGGACCCGCCGTCGCCGGGCGGCGGCACCGCCGGGCTCAACTCCGCGCTGCGGCAGGGCGCCTCGGTGGCGGGCCTGCTGGCCGCGACCGACGGCCGCGGGCGCGCCGGGATCGCGTCCGTCGGTGCTGACCTTCCCGCCCTGAAAAGCTCAGATCTGGACGCCGCCCTGCGCGCGGCCGAGCAGCTGGGCGTCCGGTCGTTCGTCCCGGACGCCGCCGGAACCGGAACGACTCTGCTGGCCGCTCCCCGGGGTCACGCGCTCGAGCCCGCCTACGGGCCGGGGTCGGCGCTGGTACACGCACGGGACGGGGCCGTCGATCTGACGACGGCGCCCGGATACCCCGGGTGGCCGTCGCTGCGGCAGGACGTGGACACCGCGGCCGACCTCAGCGCGGTTCGGACCCTCGGCCTGGGCTCGCGGACCGCGGCGGTGCTGGAAATCGGGGTCTCATCAGTCGGACAGAAGGCACCATCCCCGGCGCGGACTGCACCGATCCACATTTAGAGTGAACACCGTGACGAGTCTCCAGGGCACCGTGCGCCACTTCGCCCCGGACAGCCGGGACGGAAGCGTCCTGCTCGACGACGGCAGCGACGTCGGATTCGACGCGGCGGCGTTCGACGCCGGAGGCCTTCGACTGCTTCGGCCGGGCCAGCGGGTCAGGCTGGAACGGAACGCTACCGGTGACGTCGTCGCCGTAACGATCGTGACGTTCCCCAGCTGAGACGAATTGGGAATTCTGGGCAGGAAGCACCCCACAGCGGGAAGGATGGGACCGTGAGCGCTCCGACCGACAGCTCTGAGACGACCCGGCAGCGAGACGCCAACGGCCGCTTCATCCGCCGCGGGAACCCCTCTTCCCCGAACGGCAGCGCCGCCGACTCCGCCGACTCCGCTGCCAACGGCAGCACGGCCGACTCCTCCGCGAACGGCAGCACGGCCGACGAGCCGGTGCTGGCCGGAGGGCCGACGACGGTCAGCGCGGCGAACGTCTCCACCGCTGCCGCGGTAGCGGGCGACGCGAGCGCGTCCGGGGTCGAGTCGGTGGCCGACAGCGATCCCGCCCAGAAGTGGGACGTCCCCGCCGAAATGTTCCCGGTGCCCTCGGCCCGGGCCCTCACCGAGGAGATCGAGCTGCTCGCCGAGGAAGACCGCGACATCGGCCACGCCGACCAGCCGCTGCCCGAGGGCCGGTTCCTGAACCGCGAGCTGTCCTGGCTCGACTTCAACGCCCGGGTGCTGGCGCTGGCCGAGGATTCGACGGTTCCGCTCCTCGAGCGGGCGAAGTTCCTCGCGATCTTCGCCTCGAACCTCGACGAGTTCTACATGGTCCGGGTGGCCGGCCTGAAGCGCCGCCAGTCCACCGGACTCTCGGTCCGCTCGATCGACGGCCTCTCCGCCGGCGACCAGCTCGCGCTCATCGCCCAGCGCGGTGCCGAGCTCGTCGAGCGGCACGCCCGCTGCTTCTCCGACGAGGTGCAGCCCGCGCTGGAGGCGACCGGGGTCAAGATCCTGCACTGGTCCGACCTGTCCGACGACGAGCAGCACCGCCTGCACCGATTCTTCCGCGAGCTGATCTTCCCGGTGCTCACGCCGCTGGCGGTCGACCCGGCCCACCCGTTCCCGTACATCAGCGGGCTCTCGCTGAACCTCGCCGTGGTCGTCCGCGACCCCGAGGGCGGCCAGACCTCCGAGCGCTTCGCCCGGGTGAAGGTGCCCGACAACGTCCCCCGGTTCGTCGCGGTGCAGGGCGGGTTCCTCCCGGTCGAGGATCTGATCGCGGTCCACCTCTCGCAGCTGTTCCCGGGCATGCAGGTCGTCGAGCACCACCTGTTCCGCGTCACCCGCAACGCCGACCTCGAGGTGGAGGAAGACCGGGACGAAGACCTGCTCCAGGCGCTGGAGCGCGAGCTGGCCCGGCGCCGGTTCGGCCCGGTCGTGCGGCTCGAGGTCGCCGCGAACGTCAGCGAGCACGTGCTCGAGCTACTCGTCCGCGAGCTCGACGTCGCCGAGCAGGACGTGCTGCGGGTACCCGGCCTGCTCGACCTGTCCGGCCTGTTCGCGCTGGCCGGTGTCGACCGGCCGGATCTCAAGTACGAGCCGTTCGTCCCCGCCACCCACCCGCGCTTCGCCGAGGGCGAGACGCCGCGCAGCGTGTTCGCGACGCTGCGCGAGGGCGACGTCCTGGTGCACCACCCGTACCACTCGTTCGCGACCAGCGTGCAGCGCTTCATCGAGCAGGCCGCCGCCGACCCGAACGTGCTGGCGATCAAGCAGACGCTCTACCGGACGTCCGGCGACTCCCCCATCGTCGACGCGCTGATCGACGCGGCCAGCGCGGGCAAGCAGGTCGTCGTCCTGGTCGAGATCAAGGCCCGGTTCGACGAGCAGGCCAACATCTCCTGGGCCAAGGCGCTGGAGCGGGCCGGCTGCCACGTCGTCTACGGCCTGGTCGGGCTGAAGACGCACTGCAAGACGTCGCTGGTGGTCCGCAACGAGAACGGGCGCATCCGCCGGTACGCGCACATCGGTACCGGCAACTACAACCCGAAGACCGCCCGCCTGTACGAAGACCTCGGTCTGTTCACCGCCGACCCGGAGGTCGGCCGTGACCTCACCGACCTGTTCAACGTCCTCACCGGCTACTCGCGGCAGACCGACTACCGGACGCTGATGGTCGCGCCGTACGGCGTCCGCCGGGGCATCGTCGAGCGCCTCGATCGGGAGATCGAGCACGTGGCGGCCGGCCGGCCCGGCCTGGTGCAGCTGAAGGCGAACTCGATCGTCGACGAGGGCATCATCGATGCCCTGTACCGGGCGTCGCGGGCCGGAGTCCGGGTCGACCTGGTCATCCGGGGCATCTGCGCGCTGCGTCCGGGGGTGCCGGGCCTGAGCGAGAACATCCGGGTCCGGTCGATCCTCGGGCGGTTCCTCGAGCACTCGCGGGTCATCCGGTTCGGCAACGGGGCCCCGGGCACGGAGTCCGAGGAGTTCTGGATCGGCTCGGCCGACATGATGCACCGCAACCTCGACCGGCGCGTCGAGGCGATGGTGCGGGTCTCCGACGACCAGGCCCGCCGCACGCTCCGGGCGTCGCTCGACACCTCGCTGGCCGCCTCGGCCGCGGGCTTCGAGCTCGGCCCCGACGGCGCGTGGACGCGGCGCCAGGGCACACCCGACCGCCCCCTCCGTGACGTTCAAGAGACACTGCTGACCCGCATCATCGGCTAGCCGCACGCCCGGAGCACGGGCGCGCTCAGCCACGGTGCCGACTCAACCGAACTAGGACTGAAGGACGGACTCTCCTTGCGCGAAGAAGAGCTGAAGTTCGGAGTCCACGGTCGTTTCGTCCTTCCGGACCTGACGGCGGCCTTCGGCACCGGACACCGGGTGGAGCCCCAGGGCCGCCAGATCCTGACCGCCGTGTACTACGACACCGCCGACCTCCGCCTGGCGCGACTCGGAATCACGCTCCGGCACCGCACCGGCGAAGGCGGGCCGCCGTGGCATCTCAAGCTGCCCAAGGGAGCGACGGCGGCCGGTGCGACCGTGCGCGAGGAGATCGCGGTCGACGGACCTGCCGAGACCCCGCCGCTCGCGCTGACCGGCCTGGTCACCGCCTGGATCCGCACCGAGCCGCTGGTCGCGGTGGCCACGCTGCGCACCGATCGCGACCGGTACCTGATCACCGACAAGAAGGGCACGCTGGCCGAACTCGTCGACGACACCGTCGACGTGTCCGATGGCCGCGGCCTGCTCGCCGACTCCTCCGGCGTCCGGACGACGTTCCGTGAGCTGGAGGTCGAGCGGAAGTCCGAACGTAAAGCCGCCGACTCCGTGCTGGCCATCGCGGCCGAGGTGCTGACCGCGGCCGGTGCCGCCGGCGGGGCGACCACGCCGAAGCTGGTACGGGCGCTGGGCACCCGGGCCACCGCACCGCCCGACCTCCCGGTCGCCGGTGAGCTGACCGACCGCTCGACCGCCGCCGACGCGATCGCGTTCGTGATGCGGCGGTCCGCCCGCCGGCTGCTCGACTACGACGTCCGCGTGCGCCGCAACGAGAAGGACGCGGTGCACCAGGCTCGCGTCGCGTGCCGGCGGATGCGCAGTGACCTCCGGACGTTCCGGCCGCTGGTGAACCCGGACTGGGCGGCGCCGCTCGACGCCGAACTGAAGTGGCTGGCCGCGGCCCTGGGCGGCCCCCGGGACGCCGAAGTGTTGCGCGCCCGGCTACGGTCGACCGCTGACACCGACCCACTGGCACCCGTGGACGCCGCGGCCATCGAACGGATCGACGCGATCCTCGAGAGCCGGCAGCGTCGGGCGCTGGAGAATCTGGACGCCGCTTTGAGTTCGGACCGCTATCCGGCCCTGCTTGACCTGTTGATCGACACCGTGCGCACGCCGGAGACCGTGGAGCTCGCCGACCAGCGAGCGGTGTGGGTGCTGCCGTCGATGGTCGAGGTGGTGTGGGACAAGCTCGCCTCCAAGGCGGGCAAGCTGACGATCGACGACCCCGACGAGACCTGGCACGACGCGCGCATCCGGGCCAAGCGGGCCCGGTACGCCTCCGAGGCCGTGGCGCCGGCGGTCGGCGCGCCCGCGACCCGGCTGGCCAAGGCGTGCGCCGAGGTCCAGGAGGTGCTGGGCGAGCACCAGGACGCCGCGATCGCCGCCGACGAGTGGCGAGACATCGCGCTGGCCCACCCGGACGACGCCGACGTGGTGCTCACCTGCGGGCGGTTGATCGAGCGGGAGCGGGCCGCGGTGCGGGAGTCGCGCGTTCTCTTCCCACCGGTCTGGGAGCAGACCGATCGGCCGAAACTGACGTCCTGGCTGCGTTGATGAGTTCTTCCGCCGGCTCCGAGCTCGTCCGCGCCGCGGGCGGACTCGTCTGGCGGGAAACTCCCGAGGGGCGCGAGATCGTGGTCGTGCACCGGCCCCGGTACGACGACTGGTCGCTGCCGAAGGGAAAGCTCGACGGCAACGAGCACGTGCTGGCCGCCGCCTGCCGCGAGGTGATCGAGGAGACCGGCCTGCAGCCGGTCGTCGGCCCGCGGCTGCCCTCGACGACGTACCTGGTGACTCCGCGCGGGCAGCACCGGGCCGATTCCGGTCTGGTGCCGAAGATCGTCGACTACTGGGCCATGCGGGCCGCGGGTGGTGAGTTCGCCCGTAACGAGGAGGTCGACGGCCTGGCCTGGATGACTCCCGAGGAGGCGACCGGCCGCGTCACGCACGAGCACGACGCCGGCGTGGTGCGCGCGTTCGCCGCACTGCCCGTGATCACCGCGTCCGTGCTGCTGGTGCGGCATGCGAAGGCCGGCGACAAGCGGACCTGGACCGGCGACGACGCCGACCGGCCGCTGGAGCCGAGCGGCCAGGCGCAGGCGGTGTGGCTGGGTGAGCTGCTGCCGTGGTTCCGGCCCGAGCGCGTGCACTCGGCCGACAAGGTCCGGTGCCGGCAGACCGTCGAGCCGCTCGCCGCCGTGCTCGGGCGTGACGTCGTCACCGACCCGGTCTTCGACGAGGAGACGTTCTGGGACGACTCGGCGCTGGTCGTCGGGCGGATCCGCGAACTCGCCCGCGAAGGCGGCGTGACCGTCGTGTGCAGCCAGGGCGGCCTGATCCCGGGCGTGGTGGCCGAACTGGCGGAAGCCGACGACGCCGCCGTCGACACGAATCCGGCCGCCCGTCGCGCCGGTGCTCTCCGCAGCCGCAAAGGCAGCGTCTGGGCCCTGCACTTCGCCGGTGAGCGCCTGATCCAGGCCGATTACCTGGCCAGCATCCGCCCGGAGACCCCCGTCTAGACGACGAACCGGGGCCCGTGGACCCCGGTTCGTCGTCGGTCCCGCTCGCACGACCGGAGACGTCGCTTCCCCGCGACGTCTCATGGTCCTGCGGCCGGGCGTCCCGGTCGAATACCGCGAATTACTTCTTCTTCTTGCCGGCCGGCTTCGCCTTCTTGGCGGACGCCTTCGGAGCAGCGGCCTTGGCGGTCGCCGTCTTCGCGGGCGCCGCGGCGGCGCTGGCCTTGGACGCCTTGGCCGGAGCGGCCTTGGTCGTCGACTTCGCGGCCTTGGTGGCGGTCGCCTTCGCGGTGGTCGCCTTGGTGGCCGTGTTCTTGGCCGGCATGGCCTTCGTGGCCTTGGCGGCAGCCGTCTTGCTTGCCGTCGCCTTCGCCGCGGTCGCCTTCGTGGCGGTCGCCTTCGTCGCGGTGGCCTTCGTCGCGGTCGACTTGGCGGCGGTCGACTTGGCCGTCGCCTTCGTCGCGGTCGCCTTGGCCGCGGTTGACTTGGCCGCGGTCGCCTTGGCCGCCGCGCCGCGCGTGGGGGTGGCCTTGGCGGCCGTGCTGCGAGCCGTCGTCGTGCGGGCGGTCGTGCCACGCGTCGCCGTCGGGCGGGCCGGAGCCTTGGAGGCGGTCGTCTTCGCCGCGGCCGTCCCGGCCGACTTCGCCGCGGTAGCCCGGGTGGTCTTGGCCGGAGCCGCCTTGCCGGCGGTCGCGGTGGCCTTGGTCGCGCGGGTCGGCGTGCCGTTGACCGAGCGGGTGGCCGTCGTGCGGGTCGACGCCGGACGGGCCGCGCCGTTGCGGGCGGCGGTGCTGCGGGTCGCGGTCGCGCGGGCGGTCGTGCCGGTGCTGCGCGTCGCGGCGGCGACCGGAGCCGAGGTCGACGCCGAGACGGCGATCGGCGCGGACGGTGCCTTCGCCATCTTCTTGGTGCCGGTCACGATGTCCTTGAAGCCCTGCCCGGCCTTGAACGCCGGGGTGAAAGTCTTCTTGACCTTCACGGTCTCACCAGTGCGGGGGTTGCGCGCGGTCCGCGCGTTCCGCACCCGCTTCTCGAAAGTGCCGAAGCCGGTGATCGCCACTCGGTCCCCCCGGGCCACGGCCCGCTGGATCTCTTCGATCACGCCGTCGAGGGCCGCGGTCGCGGATCGACGGTCGCCGAGGCGCTGTACGAGCGTCTCGATCAGTTCGGTCTTGTTCACTAGTTCCCCCTCGAAGTGCGCATCCTAGGACGAATGCGCGCAGGCCGGACGCCTCGGCGCGAACGTTAGGCCCGCTTTCGAGAACACACAATGACCATTGGGGAACGAATTTCCTTGTGTCGTAACGGTTTCGGGCGTTGAAGGCCCGATTTGAGCGTGAGAAGGCCTCTGCGCCGCCGAAAAAAGAAGCGACCGGAATCCGTTGCGAGCAACGGATTCCGGTCGCTTCAGTGTGTCGGAAAGCCTTACTTCGCCGACGTCAGCGTGCGCGGCAACCAGCCCGGACGCTTCTCTTCGAAGGCGTCGACAGCGGCTGCGTGCCGCAGGGTGAGGCCGATGTCGTCGAGTCCTTCGAGCAACCGCCAACGGCTGTAGTCGTCGAACTCGAATTCCTCCACGCGGTCACCGACTCGCACCTGCTTGGCGTGCAGATCGACGGTGACCGGAGTGCGCGGATCGGCCTCGATCGCCTTCCAGAGCCACTCGACGGCGTCTTCCGGGAGAACGACCGTCAACAGCCCCGCTTTGAGCGAGTTCCCGCGGAAGATATCCGCGAACCGGGGCGAGATCACGACCTTGAAGCCGTAGTCCATCAACGCCCAGACCGCGTGTTCGCGCGATGATCCGGTACCGAACTCCGGGCCCGCCACCAGCACGGTCGCGTCCGCGTATTGGGGCTGATTGAGCACGAACTCGGGGTCGGCCCGCCACGCCGAGAACAATCCGTCCTCGAATCCGGTGCGGGTGACCCGCTTCAGATAGACGGCCGGGATGATCTGATCCGTGTCGACGTTGGACCGGCGCAGCGGGACCGCGGTGCCGGTGTGCGAGGTGAATTTCTCCATCGGGCTCAGCTCCTCGGGGCGGTGGCCGTGGCGGCGGGCGGCAGGTCGGCCGGGGCGCTCAGATGCCCGGTGATCGCGGTCGCGGCGGCCACCAGCGGCGACACCAGGTGCGTCCGGCCGCCCTTGCCCTGGCGTCCCTCGAAGTTGCGGTTGGAGGTCGAGGCGGAGCGCTCACCGGGGGCGAGCGTGTCGGGGTTCATGCCCAGGCACATCGAGCAACCCGCCTGCCGCCACTCCGCGCCGGCCTCGCTGAAGACCTTGTCCAGGCCTTCGGCCTCGGCCTGCTGCTTGACCTGCATCGAGCCCGGAACGACGAGCATCCGGACGCCGTTGGCGACGCGCCGCCCGTCGAGCACCGCCGCCGCGGCCCGCAGGTCTTCGATCCGGCCGTTCGTGCAGGAACCGAGAAAGACGGTGTCGACCGTGATCTCGCGCAGCGGAGTACCCGCCGTCAGCCCCATGTACTCCAGCGCCCGCTCGGCCGCGGTACGGGCCTGCGGATCGGTGAACGCGGCCGGGTCGGGAACGCTCTCGCCCAGCGGGAGTCCCTGAGCCGGGTTCGTGCCCCAGGTGACGAACGGGGTGAGCGCGCTCGCGTCGATGTCGACCTCGACGTCGAACGTGGCACCGTCTTCGGTGGGCAGCGACTTCCAGTACTCGACCGCGGTGTCCCAGTCCGCGCCCTGCGGGGCATGCGGACGGCCCTTCAGGTACGCGAACGTGGTCTCGTCGGGCGCGATCATGCCCGCGCGGGCGCCGGCCTCGATCGACATGTTGCAGATCGTCATCCGGCCCTCCATGGAGAGCTCCCGGATGGCTTCGCCCCGGTACTCCAGGACGTAGCCCTGACCGCCGCCGGTGCCGATCTGGGCGATCACCGCCAGGATGATGTCTTTCGGCGTGACGCCCTCTCGGAGGCTGCCCCGGACGTTGATCGCCATCGTCTTGAACGGCTTCAGCGGCAGCGTCTGGGTCGCCAGCACGTGCTCGACCTCGCTGGTGCCGATGCCGAACGCCAGTGCACCGAACGCGCCGTGCGTCGAGGTGTGGCTGTCGCCGCAGACCACGGTCATGCCCGGCTGGGTGAGGCCCAGCTGCGGGCCGATGACGTGCACGATGCCCTGGTCGGCGTCGCCCATCGGGTGCAGGCGGACGCCGAACTCGGCGCAGTTCTTCCGCAGCGTCTCGACCTGGGTGCGGCTGACCGGGTCGGCGATCGGCTTGTCGATGTCGACCGTCGGGACGTTGTGGTCCTCGGTCGCGATCGTGAGGTCCGGACGGCGGACCGGCCGGCCGGCGAGGCGAAGACCCTCGAACGCCTGCGGGCTGGTCACCTCGTGGACGAGGTGCAGGTCGATGTAGAGCAGATCCGGTTCGCCCGGCTGTGAACGCACTACGTGTGCGTCCCAGACTTTCTCCGCAAGCGTTCGGCCCATGTCAGGCTCCCAACCTCATGACTTCCTGCGATGTGGGATGGTAGTTTCGTCTTGTGGGACAGACTATCAGCGGTGTCGGGGTACTCGACAAGGCCGTGGCAATCCTCGAGGCCACGGTCGACGGCGCCAGCCTGGCCGAGCTCGTCGAGCGGTCCGGCCTGCCCCGCGCTACCGCACACCGGCTCGCCCAGGCACTCGAGGCGCATCGGCTGCTCGTCCGCGACGAGGCCGGGCGCTGGCGTCCCGGGCCGCGGCTGGCCGAACTCGCGAACGCGGCGCCCGACGCGCTGCTGACGGCGGCGGCGCCGGTGCTGGCCCAGTTGCGCGACGCGACCGGCGAGAGTGCGCAACTCTATCTGCGCCGGGCCGACGAGCGGATCTGCGTCGCGGCGGCGGAACGGTCCAGCGGACTGCGCGACACGGTGCCGGTGGGCACCGGGCTGCCGATCACCGCCGGGTCCGGTGCGCAGGTGCTCCTCGCCTGGGAGCCGCCGGAGTCGGTGCTTCCGTTGCTGCCCCGCTGCCGGTTTTCCGGGCGGACGCTGGCCGAGGTCCGGCGCCGCGGCTGGGCGTCGAGCGTCGCCGAACGCGAGCCCGGCGTCGCGTCGGTCTCAGCCCCGGTACGCGACCGCCAGGGGCGCGTGATCGCTGCGATCTCGATCTCGGGCCCGATAGAACGCCTGGGGCGCCGCCCGGGCGAACGCCACGCCGTGCAAGTGATCCGAGCCGGGCAGCGCCTCTCCGGCCTCTAGCTGCACGCCGGTGGGAGCTTTTGCCCCCACGACGAAGGCCCCGGGCGAGCCCGGGGCCTTCGTGTGCGCGGGCGTCAGTTCGTGCGGCGACGCCGGCGGGCGGCGACGACCAGGCCGGTGCCGGCCAGCACGGTGGCGCCGCCGAGCGCACCCAGGGCCGCACCGTCCTTGCGGCCGGTGACCGGGAGCTGCGGCTGGTTCTCGCCACCGGTGGGGCCGGCGGGCGGCGTGCTCGCGGGCACGGCCGGCTGCGACCCGGACTCCTCACCCGGCGTCGGCGACGGGCTCTCCGGCGTCACCGGCTGCGTTCCGGTCTCCTCCGGCGGTGTGGTCTCGGGTACCTCCGGAGGCGTGGACGCCTGCGGCTGCACCGGGTTCGCCCCGGACTCCTCGCCCGGCGTCGACGGCACCTCGGGGCCGGTCGACGAACCCGGCTGCACCGGGTTGGCCCCGGACTCCTCGGCCGGCGGGCTCGCCTCGTTCGGCGTGGCCGCCAGCGGGGCGCCCGGCCGTCCCACGAGCGCAGCGTTCTCGGCCTTACCCGCCGACACCGCGCACTCGGCGGCGAGCGGCTTGGCACCGGAGGCCGTATCAGCGGCGGAGCACTGGTCCGCGTTCGCGGTAGGCCCTCCCGCCAGTACGAAAACGACGACCCCCGCTCCCACGGTCGCAGCGCCTGCGTATGCGAGACGTCGGAACCTGGGCTTCATATCAACACCTACCTGTCCACAATCGGGCCGGCCGGACGGCCTTGCTCAAACCTGCACATGGTCCTGTCATGCCCATTTAACAGGATGAATCGGACACGGGTGATGTTCGAGGGCCCCGAGGGTCAGGAATCTCCACCTGGGGCGAACCAACCTTTATCGGCACGGCGTGTCACGAATCGACACGCAGGGGTTTCACCGTCGGGGGGCGTATTCCACGATCGGCGGGGGTCGGGTCGCGTTCCAGCCGCACCAGCCGCAGCAGCCGAGGAGCGAGAGCAGCACGAGCGCGTAGATCACCAACTCGAACCGGAACTCCGACGATCGACGCATGCCGATTGGAGGCGCCGGCGGATCGATCGGTTCCGCCGGAGGAGCCCCGCGAACGGCGGCTCGCCCCGCGAGGGTGCCACCCGAGGACGCTCAGGCCCGAGAACGCCGTGCCGCCTGAGGACGCTCAGCCAGCAGAGGACGGTCAGCCCGCCAAGGTCGCTGTACTGGCGCAGGCCGAACTCGCGCACCCCGGACTGCCCGCGCACGCCGGTCTCCGCACGGCGGGCCGCGCGCACCGGGCCTGCACGGCGGAACGCGCGGGGCGGAACGCGGATGGTCGGCGAGGGGCTGGGGGCGATCGCCATCACCCCGATGGGTCATCGCCGACGAGGCGATCGTGGAGCACCCAACGCGCGCCAACGGGTGGTGGCAGGCTGCTGACGGGCGCCCTCCCCCAGTTGGTGACAGTGCCGCGACCGCGCAGCGCGGAGCCGAGCAGACAATCGAGTCCCAGGCCGATAGGTGCTGGCCGCGCCGCCGCTCGACCGCGCTGCGGCGCCACGGGCACGACGAAGATCCGCGCCCGGATCACCGCCACCACGACCGCATCCGCGGCGAGAGTGCGACCGCGCCGCGACGACCCGCACGCGGCGCTCGGAGCCTCAGCCGCGCGACCGCATCCTCGGCGAGAGCACGGCCGAGCACGCCGGGACCGCATCCTCGATGAGAGCACGGCCGAGCACGCCGGGACCTCAACCGTTCGCACCTGGCCGGCGACCACCTCACCGGGCAGCCCCACCCGCGCACAGCACCCCGACGGTCCCGACGAACCCCAGCTCCACAAGACGGAATGACAAAGGGCAGGCCTGCTACCGGCTAACCGGCGCTGACCTGCCCTTTCGCACTACGTAGCCCCGACCGGATTCGAACCGGCGCTACCGCCTTGAGAGGGCGGCGTCCTAGGCCGCTAGACGACGGGGCCCTAGGACAACGTCCGGGACGAACCGGACGCTGCTGAGCTGGGGTACCAGGACTCGAACCTAGACTAACGGAACCAGAAACCGTCGGGCTGCCAATTACCCCATACCCCAATGGCGCTGCTCACGTCTGCTTGGCTGTCATCCGCTCGCAACGTCGGTAACTCTAGCCGAGAGGGTGGGCCGGTCCCAAATCGGGCCCGGCCCGTCCCCGGGCGGCTGCCCGGGGACGGGCCGGCTCTCAGGTGACGACGAGTTCGCGCGCGGCACGGAGGCGGGCGAGCGACCGCTCCTGTCCGAGCAACTCCATCGACTCGTACAGCGGCGGCGACACCGTGCGGCCGGTGATCGCGGCCCGGACCGGCGCGAACGCCTTCCTCGGCTTCAGCCCCAGACCGTCAACCAGAGCGCCTTTCAGGGCACCCTCGATGTCTGCCGCGCCCCACGAACCCAACCCGGAAAGGGCCTCGATCGTGGCGTCCAGAACCGGGGCGGCGTCGGCCCCGAGGACCTTCGCCTGCACGTCGGCGTCCGGAGTGATGTCTTTCACGAACAGGAACCCGAGCATGCCGGGAGCCTGGCCGAGGACCGGCATCCGCTCCTGCACCAGCGGCGCAGCCGCGGTGAGCAGCGCACGCTCGTCGGAGGTCGGCTCCGGGGCGATCAGCCCGGCACCGGCGAGGTACGGCACCAGACGGTCGGCGAAGTCGTCGGGCGCGAGCAGCCGCAGGTGCGCGGCGTTGATCGCCTCGCACTTCTTCGCGTCGAAACGGGCCGGGTTCGGGCTGACCCGCCGGACGTCGAACGCCTCGGCCATCTCGCGCAGCGTGAAGATGTCGCGGTCTTCGGCGATCGCCCAGCCGAGCAGCGCGAGGTAGTTGAGCAGGCCCTCGGGCAGGTATCCGGCGTCCCGGTAGTGCAGCAGGTTCGCCTGCGGATCCCGCTTGGAGAGCTTCTTGTTGCCCTCCCCCATGACGTACGGCAGGTGACCGAACTCGGGCACCCGCTCGGCCACTCCGACGTCGATCAGCGCGCGGTGCAGCGCGATCTGGCGCGGCGTGCTCGGCAGCAGGTCTTCGCCCCGGAGCACGTGGCTGATCCGCATCATCGCGTCGTCGACCGGGTTGACCAGCGGGTACAGCGGGTCGCCGTTGCCGCGCACGACGACGTAGTCGGGCACGGTGCCGGGCGCGAACACGACGTCGCCGCGGACCAGGTCGGTCCAGCCGATCGAGTCGTCGGGCATCCGGAACCTCAGCACCGGCACGCGGCCGGCCGCCCGCAACTCGTCCTTCGACGCGTCGGTCATCGTGCGGTCGTAGTTGTCGTAACCGAGCTTCGGATCACGGCCGGCCGCGCGGTGCCGGGCCTCGATCTCCTCGCCGGACGAGAACGACTCGTAGAGGTAGCCGGCGGCCTGCAGCTTCGCGACCACGTCGAGGTGGATCGAGCGACGTTCGGACTGGCGGTACGGACCGTAGTCGCCGCCGGCCTCCGGGCCCTCGTCCCAGTCCAGGCCGAGCCAGCGCAGCGAGTCCAGCAGCTGCTGGTAGGACTCCTGCGAGTCGCGAGCGGCGTCGGTGTCTTCGATCCGGAAGACGAACGTCCCGCCGTGGTGCCGGGCGTAGGCCCAGTTGAACAGGCAGGTCCGGATCAGCCCGACGTGCGGGTTGCCGGTGGGCGAGGGGCAGAACCGCACCCGTACGGACGGATCGCGGTGCTCGGTGGACACTGTTCGGGCCTCTCAGGCGCGGTTGGCGACGGGGTTGGTGAGGGTGCCCAGGCCCTCGATGCGGACGCTGACCGACTCGCCGGCCACGATCGGGCCGACGCCGGCCGGGGTACCGGTGAGGATCACGTCGCCGGGCAGGAGCGTCATCACGTGCGAGACGTAGGAGACCAGCGTCGGCACGTCGAAGATCATGTCCTTGGTGCGGCCGTCCTGCCTGACGTCCGTGCCCACCAGCGCCTGGACACCGACGTCGGCCCAGTTCAGGTCGGTCTCGATCCACGGGCCGAGCGGGCAGAACGAGTCGTAGCCCTTGGCCCGGGTGAACTGGACGTCGGACCGCTGCTGGTCACGGGCGGTGACGTCGTTGGCGCAGGTGAAGCCGAACACCGACTTCATCGCGTCCTCGCGGGAGACCTGGCGGGCACCGCGGCCGCCGATCACGACGGCCAGCTCGGCCTCGTGCTCGACCTGCTTGGAGTCGATCGGCAGCCGGATCGGGGCGCCCGGGCCGATGATCGACGTCGGAGGCTTCAGGAACAGCAGCGGCGAGGACGGCACCTCGTTGCCGAGCTCACTGGCGTGCGCGGCGTAGTTGCGCCCGATGCCGACCACCTTGCTGGGCAGGATCGGGGGCAGGAGTTCGACGTCGGCCAGCGTCCAGCGCTCGCCGGTGTAGCGGATGCCGCTGAACGGCACGCCTTCGAGCTCGGCGATCGTCAGCACTTCCGGATCGTCTGTTCCGGCCGGCCCCTCTACGGCGCCGAATGCCCGGCCGCCGGGGTGAGCGAAGAGCGCGATGCGCACGGTTGAACTCCTCGGGTCGTCGTTGCCGCAACCCTAACCCCGGGTAGCCCTCCCGATTTCCGGACCTGCAGCGGCCCCGACCCACCGCCTGGGTCGGGGCCGGGCACGCGCTACGGCCGGGCACCGGGCCGCAGCAACGATCGCGACCGGCCCGGGGGGTATGGCGGCACAACCCCGGGCCGGCGCGGGCTCTATCGCGCTTCGTACGACGCGTAGGCGAAGTCGGCAGGCAGGCCGCCGCCGGTCAGGTCCTGTGCCCACAGAACGAAGAAAGCACCGGTGAAGCCCTGCACCTTCTCGGTCGAGTCGACGACTTCCAACGCGTATTCGTCCGAAAGCACGCTCGCGTCGTGCGTCTCCGGCCACCAGCGCAGCTCGCCGCCGTCGATCGCGTAGCCGAACCGCAGCGAGGTGCCGTCCAGCTCGGCCCGGAGCGTGACCCCGGCGGCGGGATCGGAGACCGGCACCGGGTTCGACGCCTGCAACAGACGCCCCCGGTTGGACGCCAGCACGTCGACCACCGTCCCCAGCCCCTCGTGGCTGGTCAGCCGGGCGTACACCCAGTTGAGCGTGTTGTAGTACGCCGCGAGGCCGGACATCTGGTTGTAGGTGGTCGGTGCCGAGCTGACCTTGGTCTCGAACGCGCAGGACGCGTGCTGGACCCGGCGTCCGACCAGGCTCGAACCGCGCAGCGACACCGGCGACTCGCCGCCGACCAGTTGGAGGCGGCCGTCGGACAGGCGCAGCCAGTCGTCCGACGGCGGACGCCGGAGCGTGCTCCATTGCGGGCCGAGCACCGTTCCGTCGAACTCGTCGCACTCGGGTTCGGCCGGCCACGGGTGCGGCTCGAGCCGGGGCGCGACCACCTCGTCGAGCGGCAGGCCGCCGGGCACCCGCGGCCAGCCGTCCGGACTCCACTCGACGCGCTGCAGCGCGGTCTCGCGTCCGAGGATGCATCGGCCGCGCTCGGTGAGGGGACGGCCGACGAGGTGGGCCAGGTACCACTCGCCTTCGGCGGTCGCGACGAGCGAGCCGTGACCGGCGCGCTGCAGGGTGAGCGTCGGGTCGGGCCAGGAGCTGAGCATCGCGCCCTCGGGGTCGGCCTCGTAGGGACCGTCGATCGTCCGGGAGCGGGCCACCGTGACCTGGTGCTTCCAGAACGTGCCGCCCTCGGCCGTCACCAGGTAGTACCAGCCGTCGTGCCGGTAGAGGTGCGGGGCCTCCACGTACCCGGCGCCGGTACCGGTGAACACGTTCACCGGCTCACCCAGCAGCTTCGCGGCCGCACGGTCGTACTCCTGCAGCGCGATACCGGCGAACGGTTCGCGGCCCGATCGGTGGTCGGCGATCATGCTCAGCATCCAGCTGCGGCCGTCGTCGTCGTGGAACATCGACGCGTCGAAGCCGAGCGAGTGCAGCCGCACCGGCTTCGACCACGGGCCGGTGATGTCCTTCGCCGTGACGAGATAGTTCGGCGTGTCCCAGAAGCCGCCGCCGTACGTCCCGACGTTCGAGTAGACGAGGTGGAACAGCCCGTCCACGTACGACAAGCAGGGCGCCCAGACCCCTCCCGAGTCTCGGACGCCCCGCAGTTCGAGGAGATCTTCACTGGTCAGCGCACCGCCCAGCGACCGCCAGTGCACGAGGTCGCGCGAGTGGTGCAGCGTCACGCCTGGGAACCACTCGAACGTCGACGTCGCCAGGTAGAAGTCCTCGCCGACGCGCAGGATCGACGGGTCCGGGTAAAAGCCGGTGAGGACCGGATTCGTGATGACGGTCGGTGGGGCAGCGACTTCGGTAACCATGGAGATCCTTACTTGCCGAAACCAGCGGCCAGGCCGCTGAGTAGCTGACGTCGGCCGAACAGGTAAAGGGCGAGCACCGGCAGCGCCGAGAGCACGACGGCGGCGAGCAGGCCCGGGACGTCGGTGCCGTACTGACTCTGGAAGTTCCAGAGCCCGAGCGGCAGCACCCGCTGGTTCTCGCTCTGCGTGAGCACCAGCGGGAACAGGAAGCCGTTCCAGGCGTTCAGGCCGCTGAAGATGCCGACGCTGGCCAGCGCCGGACGCGACAGTGGCAGGACGAGCCGCCGGAACAGCACGGCCGGGCCGGCGCCGTCGACGGTCATCGCCTCGTACAACTCGGCCGGCACGTCCCGCAGCGCGCTGGTGAGGACTAGCACCGCCATCGGCAGCGAGAACGCCGCGGTCGGCAGGACGATCGCGGTGAGGCTGTCGTAGAGGTGCAGCCGGGTGATGATCAGGAAGATCGGGATGATCACCGCCTGCGCCGGGATCGCGAGCCCGCCCAGGAACAGGTTGAACGCCATCCGCACCGACCGGCTGCGGCCGCGGACGATCCCGTAGGACGCCGGCAGCGCGAGCCCGAGCGTGACGACGACCGTGGCGACGGCCGCGATCACGCTGTTGGTGAGGAACGTCCCGAAGCCGAGGTCGAGCACGTTGGCGTAGTTGTGCAACGTGAACTTCGTCGGCACATCGAGCGGTCCGTCGGCCACGTAGGCGTCCTGGGTGCGGAGGCTCGTCATCACGATGAAGTAGATCGGCACCGCGACGATCAGGAACCAGACGCACGCCGCCACCCCGCCGGGGATGTTCGCCCGCAGCCGCCGCCGCTGTCGTTTCGGCGGCACCTCCGAGGCTCGGGTCCGCGGTCGAGACATCAGTGAGGTGCTCACAGGCCCTCCCGGTCGCTCGTCATCCGGTGGTATCCGGTCGCCCGCACGACGACGATCGACAGGACCGTGCCGATGATCACCAGCAGTACGGCGAGCACGCTGGCATAACCCATGTCGAAGGCGATGAAGCCGTCCTTGTACATCTCCAGGGGCAGCACCTGGGTGGCCGACCCGGGGCCGCCGTTCGTCAGCAGCAGCACCGACTCGAAGTAGGTCACCGAACCCACCAGCATCATCACCGAGGAGGCCACGATCGTGTTCCGCAGCTGCGGCAACGTGATCGAGAAGAACTGCCGGACGCGGTCGGCGCCGTCCAACTGGGCGGCCTCGTAGAGCTGGGTGGGGATCTGCCGGGTCGCGGCTTGGTACAGCAGGGTGTGGAACGGCACGAACTGCCAGGCCAGGACGAAGATGACGGTCGGTAGCGCCCGGCCGTCGTCGCCCAGGAAGTTGCCGTCCGGGACGCCGAGGAACTTGCCCCAGGTGGCCGCCAGACCGAAGTTCGGGTCGAGCAGGCAGACGAACACCAGCGCGATCGCCGCCGTGGAGAGCAGCAGCGGCAGGAAGAACACGGTGGAGAGAAAGGCCCGGAACCGCTGCTGACCGGCTGACCAGACGCCGATCAACAGCGCCAGCGGCGTCTGGACGAGCCAGGTACCGACCGTGAGAAGAGCAGTCGTCCGCAGCGACGGGAGGAACTCGTTGTCGTCGAGAAGCGCTGACCAGTTCGCGCTCCCGACCCACTGCGGGGTGCCGAGCCCGTTCCACTTCGTCCCGCTCAGATAGATGACCACGGCGATCGGCACGACGCCGAACAGTGCGAAGAAGACCGCCGCGGGGGCGGCCCAGACGAATCCGGGCCGCTCCTTTGCTGCGACAGTGCTCACTTCAGGTTGGCCATCTCATCAACGAAGGCCTGCGGGGTGATTTTCTGCAGGAACAGCTTCTGCAGGTCGGCCAGCAGCACCTTGGCGATGTCCGGCGGGAGCGCCTGGTCCCAAGACTGCGAGAACGCCGGCGCGGTCGAGACCATCTTGAACACGTCGGTGTTGAACTCGGCGTTCGGCTTGCCGGCCAGCTTGGCCTCGGCGCCCTTGATCGCCGGCACCGCGCCGCTCGCGATCAGGTCGTCGATGTATCCGTCGGACGAGACGGTCTTGAGCAGGTAGTCGATCGCCGCGTCCTTGTTCTTGGAATTGCCGTTGACCGAGAAGTAGTTGCTCGGGTTGCCGACCAGGTTGCCGGGCTGACCCTTACCTCCGGGCATCGACGGGAAAGCGAACCAACCCAGGTCCTTCGGGGCGAACTTCGGGTTGTTCTTGAGCTGCGTCGGGTACTCCCAGGTCCCCATCAGGAACATCGCCGACTTGCCGGTCGCGAGCAGCTTCCCGGCCCCGGCGTTGTCGTAGTTGATCGACGCGAAGTTCGTGCCGAACGCCCCCTTCTTGGCGAGGTCCTGGCACGCCTGCAGCGCCTGGACGACGGCCGGGTCCTTCCACGCCGCGGGGTCCTTGAGGATCGCCGGGAACTTGTCCGGGCCACCGATGCGGTCGAGGAAGTACTCGGCGTACATCAGCTCGGTCCAGCCCTGCGAGCCGGGCAGCGCGATCGGCGTGACCTTCTTCGACTTGAACAGGTCGACGAGCTTGAGGAACTCGTCGTAGGTCGTCGGCGGCTGCGCGCCGGCCGCGGCGAACACGGCCTTGTTGTAGAAGAAGACCACCGGCTGGGTACCGGTCATCGGGAGGCCGTACTGCTTCCCGTCGATCTTCGCGGTCTCGAGCACACTCGGCAGGAACGCGCTCAGGACGTCGGGCTTCTTCGCCAGCGCGTCGTCGAGCGGGGCGACCTGGCCGGCGTCGACGAACTGCTTGAGGTTTCCGCCGCCCCAGTTGTAGAAGACGTCCGGCGCGTTGGGCGAGCCCATCGCGACCTGGATCTTCTGCTTGTACGCGTCGTTGATGTAGGTGCTGAGCGACGCTTTGTTGTCGCCGTCCTTGTTGTAGCGGGTGATCGATGCCTTGACGACCGGCGTCAAACCGGCGTCCTGCAGGGACCAGACATGTAGTTCGCCGGACTTGGATGTTCCCGGTCCGGAGCTGCCACAAGCAGCGGTTAATGCGAGTGCGATGCCAGTGACTGCGGCAAGAAGCGCGCGTCGGCGCATGATCCGCACCTGTCCTTCCCCACGTCGTTGGGTTCGAAAGGTTTCGAGCGGGCTGAGGTGCACGGAAATTAGGGGAAGCGCTTTCACGGGTCAAGTAACGACTTCGTAACGTTGCCCGGTTTTCGAAAGTTTTCGGCCCTACAGTGCCTGCATGACCGGTCGAACCACGATCGCGGAGATAGCGCGCTCCGCCGATGTTTCGGTGTCCACCGTCTCCAAGGTGCTGAACGGGCACACGGACGTCGCCGACGACACCCGCCGCCGGGTCCAGCGGCTGCTCGACGAACGTGGGTACCGACGACGCCGGGCGGCTCACCACCGCGGCAGCGGGGACCTGCTCGACCTGGTGATCAACGACCTCGACAGCTCGTGGGGCCTGGCGATCCTGACCGGCGTCGAGGAGGTGGTGGAATCCGCGGGCATCGGGCTGGTGATCTCGGCCGTGCACAGCAGGGCCGCGCTCACCCGTCGCTGGCTGGACTCGTTGCTGGCCCGCGGTTCGCAGGGCGCGATTCTGGTGCTGTCGGATCTGGACGCCTCGCAGCGCGAACAGTTGCGGCGGCACGGAACGCCGATCGTGGTCGTCGACGGAGTGAGCCAGCCGCCGCCCGACGTGCCCTCGGTCGGCGCGACGAACTTCTCCGGCGCGTACGCCGCCACCGAGCACCTGCTGCAGCTCGGACACCGGCGGATCGCGGTCATCGGCGGCCCGGAACAACTCTCGTGCACCCGGGCGCGCATCGCCGGCTACCGGGCCGCGTTCGACGCCGCGGATCTGCCGGCCCCACGCGGCCTGCTGAGATACGGGAACTTCTACCACGACGGCGGATTCCGGGCCGCGCAGTCGCTGCTGGCCGAGGCCGACCCGCCCACGGCCATCTTCGCCGGCAGCGACATGCACGCGATGGGCGTCTTCGAGGCCGCGCGCACGTCCGGGCGGACCGTGCCGGACGACCTCAGCGTCGTCGGGTTCGACGACCTGAACTTCGCGTCCTGGACGTCACCGGCGCTCACGACCGTGCGGCAGCCACTGCACGAGATGGGCGTGACCGCGGCGCGGGCGTTGCTGCGGCTGGTGGCCGGGGAACCACTCGACTCGACGTCGATCGAACTGTCCACCAGTCTGGTGATCCGGGACAGCACGGCGCCGCCGCTAAAATCGGCCGGGTGACGGTTCTGTCGGGTGAGGAGTGGCGCGCGCGGCGCGACACCCACGCGGCGAGCGTCGACGCGCTGCTCCGCGACCACCTCGCGCGCCGCCGTCGCGGCGAACGCCACCCGGTCGAGGACTTCCTGTTCGAGTACTACTCGTTCCGCCCCGGTCAGCTGCGCCGTTGGCACCCTGGCGCCGGGGTCGTCCTCGCCGAGGCCGATCCGGACGACTTCCCCGGGTACACCGCCGTCGAGGGCGGCGTCGTTCTCGATCTGGACGCCTACCTGGCGCGCCGATCGGAGACGGTGGACTGGGTCGCGGGGTTGTTGCGCGCCACCGCCTCACGCCCTCCCCAGCTCGGGTGTTTCGGCATGCACGAGTGGGCGATGGTCTACCGGATCCCCGACGTGCGGCACGATTCCTGGCCCCTGCGCCTCGGCGCGGAACGGACGAATGCCGTCGTCGACGAGCGCGGCGTCCGGTGCAGCCACTTCGACGCGTTCCGGTTCTTCACCGAACCCGCCCGGCCGCTCAACGTGCTCCAGCCGGCCCGTGAGACCCAGGTCGCGCTCGAGCAGCCCGGCTGCCTGCATGCGACGATGGACCTCTACAAATGGGCCTACAAACTGTCCCCGCTCACCCCGTCGGACCTGGTCCTCGACTGTTTCCGGCTGACGAAGAGCGTCCGCGAGCTGGACATGAAGGCGAGCCCGTACGACTTCGCGGCCCTCGGCTACGAGCCGGTGGGCGTGGAAACGCCCGAAGGGCGGGCGGAGTACGCCGCCGCCCAACGGGCGTTCGCAGAACGCGGCGGGATCCTCCGCTCGGCGCTTCTGCGGGTCATCGATCAGACGAGAGCCGGGGCACCGGCGCGGCGCAGACCGTAGTTCAGCGCGTCGATCAGCGCGCGCCACGATGCCTCGATCACGTTGCCGTGGACCCCGACCGTGGTCCATTCGCCCTTGTGGTCGGTGGTGTCGATCAGCACGCGGGTGACCGCGTCGGTGCCGAACCGGCCGTCCAGGATGCGGACCTTGTAGTCGGCGAGTTCCACGTCGGCCAGCGACGGGTAGAACGTGGCCAGCGCCTGGCGCAGCGCGCGGTCGAGTGCGCTGACCGGGCCGTTGCCCTCGGCGGTCGCGATGACCCGCTCACCGTCGACCGCGAGCTTCACGGTCGCCTCGCTGACCGCCTCGCCGGGCTCGCGCTGCTCGACCAGCACCCGGTAGGACTCGAGCCGGAAGAACGTCGGTCCCTCCGAGCCTTCCAGCTCCGAGCGGACGAGCAGCTCGAACGACGCGTCCGCGGCCTCGAACGACGACCCGGCGGCTTCGAGTTCCTTCACGCGCGTGACGACCCGGCCCACCGCCTCCGGCTCGTTGGTGAGGTCGATGCCCAGCTCGCGTGCCTTCAGCTCGATCGACGCGCGCCCGGCCATCTCGGTGACGAGGATGCGCATGTCGTTCCCGACGACCGCGGGTTCCATGTGGTTGTAGAGCTCCGGCGAGACCTTGATCGCGCTCGCGTGCAGCCCGGCCTTGTGCGCGAACGCGCTGGCGCCGACGTAGGGCTGGTGGGTGTCGGGCGCGATGTTCGCGATCTCCGCGATCGCGTGCGAGACGCGAACCAGCTCCGGCAGGCATTCCGCCGGCACGACCGGGCGGTTCATCTTCGTCACCAGCCCGCCGATGATCGCGAACAGGTCGGCGTTGCCGGCCCGCTCGCCGTAGCCGTTCGCGGTGCCCTGCACGTGGGTCGCGCCCGCCTCGACCGCGGCCAGCGTGTTCGCGACCGCGCAGGCCGTGTCGTCCTGCGCGTGCATGCCGACGCGGAAACCGGTCCGTTCGATGACCTCGGACACCACTTGTCCGACGCCCATCGGCAGCATGCCGCCGTTGGTGTCGCAGAGGACGCCGACGTCGGCACCGGACTCGAAGGCCGCGGCCAGTACCCGGACCCCGTAGTCGCGGTCGTGCGCGTAGCCGTCGAAGAAGTGCTCGCAGTCGAGGAACACCCGGCGGCCTTCGCCGACCAGGTACGCGACGGTGTCCCGCACCATCGCCAGGTTCTCCTCGTACGTCGTCCGCAGCGCGTCGGTGACGTGCCGGACGTCGGACTTGGCGACCAGACAGACGACCGGGGTCTGCGCGGCCAGCAGCGCCGCGACCTGCTTGTCGTCCTGCACGCGGACGCCGGCCTTGCGCGTCGCGCCGAACGCCACCAGCCGGGCGTGGCGCAGCTCCAGCTCACCGCGCGCCGCCCGCGCGAAGAACTCGGTGTCGGTCGGCAGTGCTCCCGGCCAGCCGCCCTCGATGAACCCGACCCCGACGTCGTCCAGCAATCGGGCGACCGCGATCTTGTCGGTGGCGGAGTACGAAATGCCCTCGCGCTGGCCTCCGTCGCGCAACGTGGTGTCGAAGACGTGGAAGGTGTCGTCCTGGGCGGTGGGCATCATCTGAACCTCTCTGGCGGAAACCCGGGCAAACAAAAAGACCCCCCACTTCGTGGGAGGTCTGCGCGTCAGCGAACGCTGACGCGCTAGTCGGTAATGCAGAACCCGGTCACGGATCGATAGTTACACATCCCGACCGTTCGCGCGCACAGGCTTCCACCTGGTGGACCATCGTGTCGCCGAGTACTCTGAGCCGAGTATTCGGCTTCGGAGGTGGTCTCGTGGCGCGTCGCAAGGTCTCCAACCCGCTTGCGCTGGCCGCGCTGACGCTGCTCCAGGAGCGTCCGATGCACCCCTACGAGATGTCCTCGACGCTGCGCGAGCGGCGCAAGGACGACAGCATCAAGCTCAACTACGGGTCGCTCTACTCGGTGATCGAGTCCCTGCAGCGCCACGGGCTGATCGAGACGCAGGAGACGACCCGTGAGGGCCGGCGTCCCGAGCGGACGGTCTACGCGATCACCGAGGCCGGTCACCGCGAGGTCGAAGACTGGCTGGGCGAGCTCGTGAGCCGCCCGGTCAAGGAGTACACGCAGTTCGAGGCGGCGCTCTCGCTGCTCGCCGCGCTACCGGTCGACGACGCCGTCCGGTTGCTCCGGCTGCGGCTGGCCACGCTGACGATGGAGGCCCGCAAGGCCGCCGCGATCCAGGAGGAGTTCGCGAGCTTTCCGCGCATCTTCATGCTCGAGAACGAGTACGAGAACGCGATGCGCGACACCGAGATCCGGTACGTCGCCGAGTTGCTGCGCGACATCGAAGCCGGCTCGCTGACCGGTCTGGACGGGTGGAGGCGGATCCACGAACTGCGCTCGTCCGGCCTGTCGCCGGCCGAGGTCGACGCCAAGCTCCTGGCCGAGTTCCCGGTGCACTTCACCGGGCCGGGGGAGGTGGGGCCCGTCGGGTAGACGACGGCCCTCGAACCCGGCGCGCCAACGCCGGCCCGAGGGCCGTCCCGAATCTCCGAACCGAACCCGTTCCGCCGGAGCGGGCGACGATCCCGAGGGTCGCATCTTCAGGGTATCCGTCGCCGGCTCCGCCGTTGCCGACCCCTGAAGGGGAGCCATGCACGCCATTCTTGCGACCGGCCTGACCAAGACCTACGGACGCGGCGCGAAAGCCGTCCACGCGTTGAAGGGCCTCAGCCTGCAGGTGCCGCCCGGCACCGTGTTCGCGCTGCTGGGCCCGAACGGCGCCGGGAAGTCCACCACCGTCAAGATCCTCAGCACGCTCAGCCGGCCCGACGGCGGTACCGCCGAGGTCGCCGGCCACGACGTCCTGCGTGAGCCCGCCGCCGTCCGGGCGAAGATCGGCTACGTCTCCCAGCGTCCGGGTTTCGACCCGATCGCGACCGGACGGGAGAACCTGGTGCTGACCGCACGCCTCCGGGGCATCTCCCGCCGCTCGGCGACCCGCCGCGCGCACGACCTCCTGGAGACGTTCGGGCTCTCCGAAGCGGCCGACCGGCAAGCCGGGCGGTGGTCGGGCGGCATGCAGCGCAAGCTCGACGTCGCGATGGGGCTGGTGCACGAACCCGAGGTGCTGTTCCTCGACGAGCCGACCACGGGTCTCGACCCGGAGGCGCGGACCCAGCTCTGGGCCACCGTGTCGACGCTGACCCGCACCACCGGGCTGACCGTCGTCCTGACCACGCACTACCTCGACGAGGCCGATCAGATGGCCGGTCACCTGCTGATCGTCGACCGCGGCCAGGTCGTCGCCGAAGGCGCGCCGGACGCGCTCAAGGCCGACCTCGGTGGTGACACCGTCCAGGTCGACCTGCAGTCGGCCGACGACGGCGGCCGGGCCGCCCGGCTGCTCGAGGGCCTGCCGGGGGTCGTCCACGTGCGACGCGACGGTCCACGGCTGCGGGCCCAGGCCCGGGACGGTGCCGGGCTCCTCGGTTCGCTGCAGGGTGCGGGCATTCCGCTGGTCGCCGCGAGCGTCGCTCCGGCGTCGCTGGACGACGTGTACCTGCGGTACGCCGGGCGCGCGTTCGCCTCCGCCGAGGGGGTGGCGGCGTGACCCTCGCGCTCGCTCAGACCGGGTTGCTCACCGTTCGGTCCGTCCGGACGCTCGGCCGCCAGCCGGTGTACCTGGTGTTCTCGCTGGTGCAGCCGCTGATCTGGTTGCTGCTGTTCGGCTCGGTGTTCAAGGCGATCGGGACGCTGCCCGGGTTCGGCGGGTCGTACCTGGAGTTCCTGACGCCCGGCGTGGTGGCGATGACCGCCATGCTCACCGCGAACTGGGCCGGGACGTCGTTCATCCAGGACATCGATCGCGGGGTGATGGACCGGACATTGGCGTCGCCCACCCGGCGCGGGGCGATCGTGGGGGCCTCGATCGCGTACCAGGGTCTGACGATGGTGATTCTCGGGCTGATCGTGTTCGGGGCGGCGTGGGTGGCCGGGGTGCGGTACCCGAGCGTCGTCGGGGTGCTGGTCACGATCGGGCTGGCGGTGCTACTGGCGGCGGCGTTCACCGGGTTGTCGGACGCGCTGGCGCTGATGCTGCGGTCGCAGGACGCGCTGATCGGGTTGTCGCAGTTCCTGACGCTGCCGCTGTCGTTCCTGTCGTCGGTGATGCTGGCGCCCTCGTTGATGCCGGGGTGGGTGGCGTCCGCGGCGGCCTGGAATCCGCTGAACTGGGCCGCGGTGGGCAGCCGCTCGGCGCTGTCGGAGGCGCCGGACTGGGGCCTGATCGGCCGCGACGCGCTGCAGCTCACCGCCCTGGCGTTGGCCCTGGCGGTGGCGGCCGGAGCCGCCTTCCGCAGCTACCAGCGCTCGTCGTGAGCGGGAGACCCGGCACCACTGACACCAACGTACACACGAGTGCTACGGTCATGGCGTCGGGTCCCCGAAGTCCGGCACAGTGACGTACATGGCTGATGGGGACGGAACGCAGTCGGAGGGAGGCGCCATGGGTGCCGAGGCTATTCCGGAGTGGATGCGGATTCCGCAGGGGCAGTGGACGGCCGACGACCTCGACTTGGTGCCCGAGGAGGTCGGCCGCTGTGAAGTGCTCGACGGAGCACTTATCGTGATGTCCCCCCAACGTTTTTTTCACTCGACGACGATAAGGCGGCTGGCGAACGCGCTGGAGATTGCCGCACCGCCGGGGTGGACGGTCGTCACCGAATTCACGATTCGGATCGACGATCGAACGCGGCTCGAGCCGGACGTTCTCGTCCTCCGGCCGGGCGCGATCATCACCCCCGATTCGACCTTCTGCTGGCCTGGGGACGTCGCACTTGCCGTCGAGGTCGTCTCGCCCGACTCAACGGTGCGCGACCGCGTCATCAAGCCGGCGAAATATGCCGCTGCAGGCATCCCGCAGTACTGGCGCATCGAGGAGGACGACGGCGCGGCGACCGATCACATCTACCTCCTCGACGGCAACGGTCGATATGCCAGGACAGCGGTCGAGGACGGAAAGTTGCACCTCGACCAGCCGTTCCCGTTCTTCCTCGACATCGGCGATCTGTATCCCTAGAGCGGAGTGACGTAGGCGCCGCTGATTCCGCCGTCTACCAGGAACTCGCTGGCGGTCATGAAGCTCGAGTCGTCGCTGGCCAGGAACGCCACGGCGGCGGCGATCTCGGTCGCATCGGCGAAGCGGCCCATCGGAATGTGCACCATCCGCCGCGCCGCCCGCTCCGGGTCGGACGCGAACAGCTCCCGCAGCAGCGGCGTATCGACCGGCCCGGGCGACACCGCGTTCACCCGGATCCCCTCCCGCGCGAACTGCACCCCGAGCTCCCGCGACATCGCCAGCACAGCGCCCTTCGACGCGGTGTACGAGATCTGCGACGTCGCCGCCCCCATCCGCGCCACGAACGACGCGGTGTTGATGATCGACCCCTTGCCCTGCCGCTGCATCACCGGAATCTGCGCCTTGCAGCACAGGTACACCGACGTCAGGTTGACCTCCTGCACCCGGCGCCAGGCGTCCAGGCCAGTCGTCAGGATCGAGTCGTCGTCCGGCGGCGAGATCCCCGCGTTGTTGAACGCGATGTCCAGCCGTCCGTACGTGTCGACCGCCGCCGCCACCATCGCCGTGACGTCGGACTCCGACGTCACGTCGGTCCGCACGAAGATTCCGCCGACCTCGTCCGCGGCCGCCTTCCCGGCGTCGAGGTCGACGTCCGCGACCACCACTCGCGCCCCCTCGGACGCGAACCGGCGCACGGTCGCCAGCCCGATACCGCTCCCCCCGCCGGTGACGATCGCCACCCGGTCCGCCAACCGCTCCATCTGTTCAGTCCTCCGTCGCGATGAACACGTTCTTGACCTCGGTGAACGCGGCCAGCGCGTCCGGGCCGAGCTCGCGCCCCAGACCGGAGCGCTTGAAACCGCCGAACGGTGTCGAGTACCGCACCGACGAGTGCGAGTTGACGCTCAGGTTGCCGGCGTCGACCGCCCGCGCGACCCGCAACGCCCGCCCCACGTCCCGCGTCCAGATCGAACCGGACAGGCCGTAGACCGTGTCGTTGGCCAGCCGCACCGCGTCCGCCTCGTCGTCGAACGGCAGCACCGCGACGACCGGGCCGAAGACCTCCTCGGTCACGATCGGATCGGCCGGCGACTCCGGCAGCACCACCGTGGGCGCGAACCAGAACCCGGGGCCGTCCGGAGCGATCCCGGCGAACGCCACCGAGGCCGACGAGACGTACCCCGCGACCCGGTCCCGCTGCGCGGCGCTGACCAGCGGCCCCATCTCGGTGCCGGGGTCGTTCGGATCCCCGACGACGACGGCACGCACCGCGGGTTCCAGCAACGACAGGAACTCGTCGAACACCGAGCGCTGCACGAGGATCCGCGAGCGCGCACAGCAGTCCTGGCCCGCGTTGTCGAAGACCCCGCCCGGAGCGGCGGCCGCGGCCCGGGACAGGTCCGAGTCCGCGAACACGATGTTCGCCGACTTGCCCCCGAGTTCGAGCGTCACCCGCTTGATCGTGGCCGCGCACCGCTCCATGACGTGCTGACCCACCGCGGTGGAGCCGGTGAAGACGATCTTCGCCACGTCGGGATGCGAAAGCAGACGCTCACCGACGACCCGCCCGGCGCCGGGCAGCACCGTGAACACGCCCTCCGGGATGCCGGCCTCCAGCGCCAGCTCAGCGAGGCGAAGAGCGGTCAGCGGCGTGAGCTCCGCCGGCTTCAGCACGACCGTGTTCCCGGCCGCCAGGGCAGGCGCGAATCCCCAGCCCGCGATCGGCATCGGGAAGTTCCACGGCACGATGATGCCGACCACGCCGAGCGGCTCGGCGAACGTCACGTCGACGCCGCCGGCCACCGGGATCTGCTTCCCGAAGTTCCGCTCGGGCGCGCCCGCGTAGTAGTCGAGGACGTCCCGGACGTTCCCGGCCTCCCACCGCGCCGACCCGATCGGGTGCCCGGCATTCCTCACTTCGAGCGACGCCAGCTCGTCGAGGTGCGAGTCGACGACCGCCGCGAACCGGCGCAGCAGCCGCGCCCGGTCGGCCGGGTTCACCGCCCGCCAGGCCGGATAGGCGGCGCGGGCCCGGGCGACGGCCTCGTCGGTCTCGGACACCGAGGCCAGGTGCACGGTCGCGATGGTCTGGGCGGTCGCCGGGTTGATCACGTCGTGGGCGCCGACGGCGTCCAACGTGTTGGTGCTCAATGGTTCTCCTTCGCGGTCGCGCTCAGCGCGATGTCACAGGCGCTCGAAGCCTCGGCGCAGCTCCCAGTCGGTGACGGCCGCGTCGAAGGCCTTCAGCTCGACGTCCGCGGCGTTGAGGTAGTGGTCGACCACGTCGTCGCCGAAGGCCTCCCGGGCCAGCGAGGACGCCGCGAACGCCTCGCGCGCGTCGCGCAGCGTCGTCGGCACCCGCGGTGCGTCCGAGACGTAGGCGTTGCCGACGAGCTCCGGCTCGAGTTCCAGCTCCTCGTCGACGCCCGCGAGCCCGGCGACGATCATCGCGGCCGACGCCAGGTACGGGTTGACGTCCGCGCCCGGCACCCGGTTCTCGAACCGCAGCCCGTGCCCGTGCCCGACGATCCGCAGCGCGCAGGTGCGGTTGTCCTTGCCCCAGGCGATCGCGGTGGGTGCGAACGACCCGTCCGCGTAACGCTTGTACGAGTTGATGTTCGGCGCGAACATCAGCGTCAGCTCACGCATGTACTTGAGCTGACCGGCCAGGAACCGCCGGAACACCACGTCGTCGTCGGCGAAGGTCGCCGCCCCGTCGAGACCCCGCAGCGACAGGTGGATGTGGCACGAGTTGCCCTCGCGCTCGTTCACCTTGGCCATGAACGTGAGGCTGACGCCGTCCTGCGCCGCGATCTCCTTGGCGCCGTTCTTGTAGATCACGTGGTGGTCGCACGCGGCCGTGACCTCGTCGTACTTGAACGCGATCTCGTGCTGCCCGGGGTTGCACTCGCCCTTCGCCGACTCGACCGTGAGCCCGGCGCCGGTCATCGCGAGCCGGATCCGGCGCAGTAACGGCTCGATCCGCGACGTGCCGAGCAGCGAATAGTCGACGTTGTACTGGTTGGCGGGCGTCAGACCCCGGTAACCGGCGTCCCAGGCCTGCTCGTAGGTGTCCTTGTACACGACGAACTCGAGCTCGGTACCCGCGTAGGCCTTCCAGCCGCGCTCGGCCAGGCGCTCGGCCTGCTTACCGAGGATCTGCCGGGGCGACGCGACCACCGGCGTGCCGTCGAGCCACTGCAGGTCGGCGAGCAGACCCACGCTTCCGGGGTGCCACGGGATGCGGTGCAGCGTCGAGAAATCGGGCTGCATCACGAAGTCGCCGTAGCCGGTGGACCAGGAACTCATCGCGTAGCCGTCGACCGTGTTCATCTCGACGTCGACCGCGAGCAGGTAGTTGCAGCCCTCGGCGGCGTGCCCCACGACGTCGGACAGGAAGTACTCGGCGGAGAGCCGTTTTCCCTGCAGACGCCCCTGCATGTCGGTGAACGCGAGGACCACGGTGTCGATGCTTCCGTCGGCGATCTCAATCCGTACCTGCTCGAGGTCCAACCGGCCCGCCATGCCCACCTCCGGTTTTGTACGTTGCTGCGCAACGTAGATCGTGGAACCGTCCAGCGCAATGGTCCTCGTACAGACCTTTAGGCGGACGAGAGGCTCAGCGCAGAAAACCGCGGAGCAGAGCGGCGGTCGCGTCGCAGTGTTCGCGCATCGCCGCGGCCGCGCGGTCGGGATCGCGGTCGGCGATCGCTCCGGCGACCTCGGTGTGCTGGGCGTCGGAGTGGGCGATGTTCGAGCGCAGCACCGGGATGCGCTCCAGCAGCGCGGAGATCCGGGCCTGGACGTCGGCGACCGCGGCGATCAGCGGAGCGTTGCCGGTCACGCCGGCGATCGCGAGGTGGAAGCGCGAGTCGGCGCGCCGCCGGTCCGCGTCGTCGGTCGCGCCGGAGACCTCGGCCAAACAATCGAGCAGGAACTGCACGTCGGCGCCCGACCGAGCCGCCAGCGCCGCCGCACCCGGCTCGATGATCCGGCGATAGTCCAGCGCATGCGTGAGCGACTCCCCCATCGAGCGGGCCACCGCCTCCGGGTCGCCGTCGGGCAGCCGGTAGCGCACGAACGTCCCGCCGCCTCGCCCTCGGCGTGACGTCACGAATCCGGCGTCGGCCAGCGCCGCCAGCGCGTCCCGGAGCGTCATCCGGCTGACGCCGAGCATCGTGGCGAGCTCGCGTTCCGGCGGGAGCCGGTCGGTGACCGCCCCCAGCCGGATCGCGGTCGCCAGCCGTTCCACGGTCACCTCGAACGGGTTCCCGTCCCGGACCGGCCGGAACAGGGTCCGCGCCAGCGCCGCCGCCGGTTCCCCGCCGCCGACCGCCGCACCACCGCCGTCCTCGGCCGGGGCGTCGCTGATGTCTAGCCTCCGTCCACGCCGGGGATGCGGCCGTTGCGGAACGCGTCGACGAAGTGCCGGTGGTCGTCGCGGACCTGGCGGGCGTAGCCGAGGCCGAAGGCCACCAGATCGTCGGCGAACTCCTCGTCCCGGTCCGCGACCGCGGCCACGATCGCGTCCTCGGTCTGGAACTTCACCAGGCTCTGCTCGCTGTCGGCGTCCGACACGCAGTGCACCTTGGCCACCGCCTGCCCGAGCTGGTCCAGCAGCGGCATGATGTCGGCCGGCTCGTTGACGTCCGACCAGTCGATGTCGTTCTCGTACGGCGAGAGCTCCTGCACGACCTGACCGACGCCGTCGATCTCCGTCCACCCGAGCCAGGGGTCGGCGTGCGCCTGCAAGGCCCGCTGCGAGACCACGGTGCGGTGGCCGTGGTGCTCGAAGTACGTCTTGATGTCGGCGTCCGGTACGACCCGGCTCGGCGCCGCCACGTTGCCCTGCTTCATCGACAGCACGACGTCGTTCTCCAGCGCCTGCGTCGCGCCCTCGACCAGCAGGTTGTACGCGGGCAGGCCGGCCGAACCGATCCCGAACCCGGACCGGCCGACGACGTCCTTCACGACGTAGCTCTGGACGTCTTTCCGCTTGCCTTCCGGAATCGTCTCCAGGTACTTGCGGAACGCCTTTTCGACCTTGTCGCGCTCGTCCGACTCGAGCAGCCGCACGCCCGGCCCCTCGCGGAACACCCGGTCGGCCTCGCGAATCGTGGTCGTGCGCTGGAGCAACGCGATCCGGGTCTGCATCCGCGAATCGAGCAGCACGTTCCGCAGCACGCCGGTCGCGCTGTCGAGCGTCAGCCGGAACTCCTCGTCGCCGGTGTGCTCCGCGAACCGCCGGACCGTGCGCAGGTAGGCGTCCGACACGGTGCGGATCATGCGCTCGATCGTGCCGTCCGACAGCGCTTTCCCGAAGCCGAGCAGAGCGAGGCTGGCCGCCAGACGCTGCAGGTCCCAGGTGTAGTGACCGACGTAGGCCTCGTCGTAGTCGTTGACGTCGAAGACCAGGACGCCGGACGAATCCATGTACGTGCCGAAGTTCTGGCAGTGCAGGTCGCCCTGGATCCAGACCCGGCGGGTGCGCTCGTCGGTCCACGGGTCCTCGACGTCGATCCGGGAGTCGGTGACGTCGGCGTAGAAGATGCAGGCGCTGCCGCGGTAGAACGCGAACGGATCGGCGGCCATCTTCCGGAACTTCGTGCGGAACGCGGCCGGTGCGGCCTCGATCAGCGGCTCGAACGTGTCGACGAGGATGCCGATCAGTTGAGCGGACCGCTCGTCGGCGTCCCGCGCGGCGAGGGCATCGACCAGCGCGGACGCCGGGGTCTCGTGCGTAGTTTCCACGAGCCGCAGGGTAGACCGTGTTAGCGACCGACCGCGTAACCCTGCGCACCCCGGGGGTTGGCCGCGGCCGAGAGTTGCCCGGTCGACGGGTCGCGGCTGACCGACGAGAGCCGCCCGAGCGCCCAGTCACCGGCTCTGGTCACGACGTGCCCGCGCGCTTCGAGGTCGTCGACGAAGCCGAGCCGGTCTTCCACCACCGCGCCGCCCGGCGTCCACCAGCGGGGCCAGAAGCTGCCCGGGAAGCTCGTGGTGTGGAACGCCGGAGCCTCGATCGCCTGCTGCGGGGTGAGCCCGCCGGCCAGGACCCGGACGACGTAGGCCGCCTGCCACTGGTCTTGCTGATCGCCGCCGGGCGTACCGAACGCGCTGACCACCTCGCCGTCCTCGACCAGCAGGGACGGCGTCAGCGTGGTGCGCGGCCTCTGGCCGGGGCGCAGCGCGGAGGGGCTCCGCGGGTCGAGCCAGCTCATCTGCAGCCGGGTCCCGAGCGCGAACCCCAGCTCTCCGACCGTCGGGGACGACTGCAGCCAGCCCCCGGAGGGCGTCGCCGAGATCACGTTCCCCCACCGGTCGACGACGTCCAGGTGGCAGGTGTCGCCCCGCACTGTGGGTTCGCCGATCGTGCGGTCGAGCACGGTCGCGCCCTCGACCAGCGGCGGCCGGTACGTCGAGTCGCCACCGGGGCGGAACTCCGCCGAGGCGCGCTCGCCGATCAGCGTCCGCCGCTCGGCGGCGTACTCCGCGCTCAGGAGGTGTTCGACGGACACGTCCTCCCCGTAGTGGACGTCCCGGTCGGCGAGCGCCAGCTTCAACGCTTCCAGCACCCGGTGGACGCCGTCCGGCGTGTCGAGATCGAGCTCGGAGTCGGTGAAACCGTCGAGGATCGCCAGCGTCTGGAGCAGCACCGGGCCTTGCGACCAGGGACCGGCCTTGAGCACCTCGTGCCCGCGGAACGACCCGCGCACCGGCTCCTCGTAGCCGGCTTCCCAATCGGCCAGGTCCTCGCAGCTGAGCACCCCGGGGAACACACCGCCGGACGAGTGCCGGTGCGGATCGCCGGCGGCACCGCACAGCGCGTGGGCCACGAACCCGGTGCGCCATTCGCTGCGCACCGCGTCGACACGGTCCTCCCGGGTGGAACCGACGGCCGCGTCCCCGAGGCGTCCCAGCGTCCGGGCCCAGGCCGGGTTGCTGAGTACCTCCCCGACCCGCGGCACCCGGCCGCCGGGCAGCCACAGCGCCGCCGAGCTGGGCCAGGACTCCCGGAACAGGTCGGCGGCCCCGGCGATCGTCGCCACCTCGGCCGGCAGCAGCGCGTGCCCGCGGGACGCGTAGTGCGCCGCGAACCCGAGAACGTCCGGCACCTCCCAGGTGCCGTGGTCCCGCAGCAGCACCAGCCAGGCGTCGACCGCGCCCGGCACCGCCGCGGCCAGCGCACCCGCGCCCGGCACCAGGTCGAGCCCCAGCGAACCGAAGTGCTCGATCGTCGCTCCGGCCGGCGCCGGGCCCTGTCCGGCCAGGACCTGGGGCCGTGCGCCGGCCGGAGCGATCAGCGCGACCAAGTCGCCGCCCGGCCCGTTGAGATGCGGCTCGACGACGTGCAGCACGAACGCGGCCGCGACCGCGGCGTCGAACGCGTTGCCGCCGCGCTCGAGCACGGCCTGCCCGGTCGCCGAGGCCAGCCAGTGCGTCGACGCGCACATCCCGAACGAGCCGGTGAGATCCGGGCGAGCCTGCATCACAGGCGGGTGATCCACCCGTGGGTGTCGTCCACGCGGCCGTGCTGCAGGTCGAGGAGCGCGCCGCGCAGCTTCATCGTGACGTCGCCGGGGCCGCCGTCGGCGACCGTGAACTCGCCGTCGTTGCCCTTGACCGTGCCGACCGGCGTGATCACCGCGGCCGTGCCGCACGCGAACGCCTCGGTCATCCGGCCGTTGGCCGCGGTCTCCCGCCACTCGTCGGTGGAGATCTTCCGGACGTCGGTGGTGAGGCCCAGCTCTTCGGCCAGCGCCAGGATGCTGTCTCGGGTGACGCCCGGCAGCAGCGAGCCGTTGAGTTCGGGCGTGACCAGCGTGTTGCCGTCGAGGACGAAGTACAGGTTCATCCCGCCCATCTCCTCGATGTACTTGTGCTCGATCGCGTCGAGCCAGACCACCTGGTCACAGCCCTGCGCGGCGGCCTGGGCCTGGGCGACGAGGCTGGCCGCGTAGTTGCCTGCGCACTTCGCCTCGCCGGTGCCGCCGGGCGCCGCGCGGGTGTAGTCGGTCGACAGCCAGACGCTCACCGGCTGGACGCCGCGCGGGAAGTACGCGCCGACCGGCGACGCGATCAGCACGAACAGGTACTCCAGCGCCGGGCGGACACCCAGGTACGGGTCGGTCGCGAACATGAACGGACGCAGGTAGAGGCTCGTCTCGGGGGCGCTCGGGACCCACTGCTGGTCGTGCTCGACCAACAGCCGGATCGACTCGAGGAACAGCTCCTCGGGAATCTCCGGCATCGCGAGCCGCGCCGCCGAGCGGTTGAACCGGCGGGCGTTCTGCTCCGGCCGGAACAGGCCGAGCGCGCCGTCCGGGTGCCGGTAGACCTTGAGACCTTCGAAGATCTCCTGGCCGTAGTGCAGCGCGGAGGTGGCCGGGTCGAGGCTGATCGGGCCGTACGGCTCCAGCCGGGCGTCGTACCAGCCCTTACCTTCCGCGTACCGGATCGTCACCATGTGGTCGGTGAAGATCCGGCCGAAGCCGGGGTCGACCATCAGCGCTTCGCGCTCCGAGTCGGTGCGTGGGTTCGTGGCCGGGTCGATCTCGAAGTCCAGGGTGCTGCTCATGGCGGTCCTTCCGCATCGCTGGGGTGAGCCCGACCACGAGGGGGGCATCACCCGAATTTACCGCCCGTCCAGGCGGCTGGGGTTGGTGCGGGCGTCGGAACGGACGGCCGAGCGTCGTCACGAATGACGAAGACCCGGGCGCCGCGCGGCACCCGGGTCTTCGGTACGACAGGGGCTAGCTCACACGGGCGGCGATCCGGTCGCCTACCTCGGTGGTGCGTACGGCTGCGCCCGGCTCGCGCGCGGCCAGGTCGTCGGCCACCGCGGCCTCGACCTTCCTGGCCTCGTCGGCGTGGCCGAGGTGGTCGAGCAGCAGCGCGACCGACAGGATCGTCGCGGTCGGGTCGGCGATGCCCTGGCCGGTGATGTCGGGTGCGGAGCCGTGGACCGGCTCGAACATCGACGGGAATTCCTTCGTCGGGTTGATGTTGCCGCTGGCGGCCAGCCCGATGCCGCCGCTGATCGCGGCCGCGATGTCGGTGAGGATGTCACCGAACAGGTTGTCGGTGACGACCACGTCGAACCGCTGCGGGTTCGTCACGAAGAACATGCTCGCCGCGTCGACGTGCTGGTAGTCGGTGGTGACGTCCGGGAACTCCTGGCCGACCTCGGCGAACGTCCTGGCCCACAGGTTCCCGGCGTTCACCAGCACGTTCTGCTTGTGGACGAGCGTCAGGTGGCGCCGCGGGCGGGTCCGGGCCCGGCCGTAGGCGTCGCGGATCACGCGCTCGACGCCGCTGCGGGAGTTCAGGCTCTCTTCGGTCGCGACCTCGCGCGCGGTGCCCTTGGCCAGCACGCCACCGGCACCGGCGTAGAGGCCCTCGGTGCCCTCACGGATCACGACGAAGTCGATGTCACCGGGCTTCAGGCCGCCCAGCGGGCTCGTCACGCCCTCGTAGAGCCGGGCCGGGCGCAGGTTGACGTAGTGGTCGAACGCGAACCGCAGCTTGAGCAGCAGCCCCCGCTCGAGGACGCCCGGCGGCACCCCCGGGTCGCCGACCGCGCCGAGCAGGATCGCGTCGTGGCCGGCCAGCTCGGCTTGCACCGAGTCGGGCAGCACCTCGCCGGTCGCGTGGTAGCGGCGGGCACCGAGGTCGTAGTCGGTGGTCTCGACGCCCGGCAGAACCGCGTTCAGGACCTTCAGGCCCTCGGCCACGACTTCCGGGCCGATACCGTCTCCGCCGATGACCGCGAGGTTCGTCATTCCGCGAGCCTAGCGGAGCGTCCCATCCTCCGGTACTCCGGTCTCGCTACTCGGGATCGGCTCGACTTCGCTGAGGTCAACGGTGCTGGCGTCGTGCGCCCCGATCGCGGCGGCGAGCCGCTGCAGCAGGTCGGACGGGACCGCCTGGTCGACCGCGACGGCCATCAGCGAACGACTTCCGGCCGCGGTCCTGGCGACCTGCATGCCGGCGATGTTGACGCCGGCGTCGCCGAGCAGCACGCCGAGCGTCCCGACCACTCCGGGCCGGTCGGTGTACTGGAGGAACAGCAGGTGCCCGTTCGGGACCAGGTCGATGTCGAACGCGTCGATGTTCGTCAGCTTCTGGACCCGGCGCGGGCCGGACAGCGTCCCCGAGACGCGCAGCGAACGGCCGTCGTCGAGCACGCCGGAGACCGTCACCAGGCTGCGGTACTCCGGGCTCGCCGACTCGGTGGTGAGCCCGACCTCCACCCCCCGCTCCTTGGCCAGCAGCGGCGCGTTCACGAACGTCACCGACTCCTCGACGATGTCGGCGAACACCCCCTTGAGCGCGGCCAGTTCCAGCACGCTCACGTCGTACTCGGCGATGTCACCCCGCACGTCGACGGTGATCGACCGGGCCAGCCCGCTGGCCAGCGCCGTGAACACCCGGCCGAGCTTCTCGGCCAGCGGCAGCGACGGCCGGACCTCTTCCGCCACCACCCCACCCGCTTGGACGTTGACCGCGTCCGGCACGAACTCGCCGTTCAGGGCCAGCCGGACGCTCCGCGCGACGGCCAGCCCCGCTTTGTCTTGCGCCTCCACCGTGGATGCCCCGAGGTGCGGGGTCGCCACGACGTTCTCCAGCCCGAACAGCGGCGAGTCGGTGCACGGCTCGGTCGCGTAGACGTCGAGGCCGGCGGCTGCCACCCGGCCGTCGACGAGTGCGTCGTAGAGCGCCTGCTCGTCGATGAGCCCGCCCCGGGCGGCGTTCACGATGCGGACGGTCGGTTTGACGAGGCGGAGCTCCTTCTCGCCGATCAGTCCGAGGGTCTCGGCGGTCTTCGGCAGGTGGATCGAGACGAAGTCGCTCTCGGCGAGCAACTCCTCCAAGCTCACCAGCCGGACGCCGATCTGCGCGGCCCTGGTCGGCTGGACGTACGGGTCGTAGGCGATCAGCCGGGTACCGAACGCGGCCATCCGCTGGGCGAACAGCACACCGATCCGGCCCAGCCCGACGACGCCGATCGTCTTGTCGGAGATCTCGACGCCGGTGTACCTCGAGCGCTTCCAGCCACCGCCACGCAGCGCCGCGTGCGCCGGGGAGATGTTGCGGGCGGTCGCCAGCAGCAGCGCGATCGCCTGTTCGGCGGCCGAGACGATGTTCGACGTCGGCGCGTTCACGACCATGACGCCCCGGGCCGTCGCGGCCGGCACGTCGACGTTGTCCAGCCCGACGCCGGCGCGCGCGACGACCTTCAGCCGCGGCGCGGACGCCAGCGCCTCGGCGTCGATGTGGGTGGCGCTTCTGACCAGCACGGCGTCCGCCTCGGTGAGCGCCGGGAGCAGCGCGGAACGGTCGGCACCGTCGACGTGGCGAACCTCGAAGTCCCGGGCCAGGACGTCGAGCGCGGACGGTGCGAGTTCCTCGGCGACGAGGACGACTGGCTGGGGCACGTCGGTGTCCTTACCGGAGGCCGGAGGAGCAGCAGCGCTCCCGATAGTAAGAAAGAACTGACCGCATCGACACAGACGTGGCCCAGATGGCACGAGTTCACTGGGCACAATTGACGCGTGAGTCCAAACAGCGATCAGACGGCCACCGCGGCACCGCGCGGATGGGCCCTCGCCGGGCTGCTCGGCGCGGCGCTCGCCCTCGGCTGGACCGCCGTCGCGGTGGCGTTTCTCGTGCCCGCGTTCACCGACTCGGCCCCGTCGACGATCGGCGACGGCGTCGCGCTCGGCATCGTCGTCGTGGGCGTGCTGGTGCTGGCCGCGCTCAGCACGGTCGGGGCCCGGGCGGCCTGGAAGTACGCCTACTACGACGCCCCGGAAGAACCGCGGCGGCTGATGATCGCCGCCCTCTGCACGGTCGTGGTAGCCGGCTGGCCCGCGGTCGGCGCGCTCACCCGTGGCCTGGACGGCGTCACCGACCCGACCGGCGCCGGCGCACTCGCCTTGACCGCTCTAGGCGGCGCCACCCTGATAGTCATGCACCGAGCCCGCACCACCTGAACGACCCGACGCAGTCGTTCTCGGTATTGACCTGGCGCCCGCGGGGGGGGGGGGGGGGGGCCCCCCCCAAACACCGGCCCCCCCAAAACCCGATGGGGGTTTTGGGGGGGGGGCCCCCCAAAAAAAAAAACGCGCGAAAAGCCCGGGGCCAACAAA
>NZ_JBITDV010000009.1:0-270765 GCF_044454545.1 Cryptosporangium sp. NPDC051539
GGGTCGGCTGACCGGACGTCGCGGCAGACGTCGATGCCGTTGCCGTCGGGCAGGCGCGCGTCGAGCACGGCGATGTCTGGGCGGAGGGCGGGGATCCGGCGGGCTGCCTCCGGTGCGGAGCCGGACTCGCCGATCACCTCGATGTCGCCGCTGGATTCGAGGAGGGCGGTCAGGCCGCGTCGGACGACCTCGTGGTCGTCGAGGAGGAACACCCTGATCATGCGTCTGTCCTACACCGTCCCGGCGTCCGGGTCGACGACTGGGGCCCGACAGTCGTGCACCGTCGGTCTAGGCTTCGACCGGCAATCGCGGCAGGAGGGGACCACGGGTGACGGACGAGGTGAGCCTCGAGGGAGCTGTTCCGGCGCTGCCCCGGCTCCGGCTGGACTCACTGCTGCGGGAGCTGATCGCGCGCGCCGAAGACCTGCTCAGCACCCAGTCGCGTCTGCACTCGCTGCTGGACGCCGTGGTGTCGATGGCCAGCGACCTGAGCCTGCCCGACACGCTGCGCCGGATCGTCGAGCTCTCCGCGGAACTGGCCGGCGCCCGCTATGCCGCGCTCGGCGTCATCGGGCCGCAACAGCTGCTGGTCGAGTTCATCACGGTCGGCCTCGACACCAGGACCCGGATCTCGATCGGCGATCCCCCGCACGGCAAGGGCATTCTCGGGCTGCTGATCAACGACCCGAAGCCGCTGCGGCTGCACGACCTCACGAGCCATCCCGAGTCCTACGGCTTCCCGGCGAACCACCCTCCGATGACGTCGTTCCTGGGCGTGCCGATCCGGGTCCGGGGCACCGTCTTCGGCAACCTCTACCTGACCGAGAAGCGCGGGGGAGAAGACTTCACCGAGGAGGACGAGGACGTCGTGGTCGCGCTGGCGGCCGCGGCGGCGATCGCGATCGAGAACGCGCGGCTGTTCGAGGAGACCCACCGGCGGGAGACGTGGCTGGCCGCGTCGGGCGACGTGACGGCGCGCCTGCTGCGCGGCGCGGACTTCGCCGAGACGGCAGACCTGATCGCCGGGAAGGCCGCCGAGATCGCCCAGGCCGACGCCGGCTTCCTGCTGCTCGGCGCTCAGACCGCCGGGGCCGACGGCGCCCGCCGGCGACTGACGGTCCGGGCCGCCTGCGGCGACGGCTCGGCGCCGTTCGTCGGCCTCGACTACGGTCTGTCGGACGAGACGGAGCTGTTCACCGGCGGCGGGGCCCCGTACCGGTTCGAGGGGGGACGCCAGCCGTTCGTCGCGCTGGAGACCGACCCGCCCGCCGACCGCTATCGGGGACCGGGCGCGGTCGTCTCGCTGGCCGGCGGTGGCCGGGTGTTCGGCCTGATCTCGGTGGTCCGGGAAGAGGGCAGGCCGGCGATGAGCGATGCCGACGTCCGGATGCTGCAGGCGTTCGCCGGCCAGGCCGCGCTGGCCGTGGAGTTCAGCCGGGCCACCGCCGACCGGCAGCGTCTGGCGGTGCTGGAGGATCGGGACCGGATCGCCCGGGACCTCCACGACCTGATCATCCAACGGCTTTTTGCGGTCGGCCTCGGGTTGCAGGGTGTGAGCGCGATGACCGGACGGCCGGAGGTCGCGGAGAAGCTGAACGCGTTCGTCGACGACCTGGACGACACGATCCGCGACGTACGCCGGACGATCTTCTCGCTGCAGGAGCCGGCCGACCACCCCAGCGGTCTGCGGGGCCAGATTCTCCAGATCGTGATCGGGGCCACGGACACGCTGGGTTTCGAGCCGCGGCTCCGGCTGGACGGGCCGTTGGACTCCGCGGTGCCGGACGCGATCCGGCCCGACCTGCTCGCGGTGCTCGGGGAGGCCCTGGCGAACGTCGCGCGGCACGCCCGTGCCGACAGCGCCGACGTCGACGTGAACGTCGACACGACGTCCCGGACCGTGACGCTTGCCGTCACCGACGACGGGGTCGGGCCGAGCGCGGACGACACCCCGGGGCACGGCACCGTGAACATGGCGGCCCGGGCCCGGCGCCTGGGCGGCGAGTGCCGGCTCGAACGCGTCGGCGACCGGGGCGCCCGGCTGACCTGGTCGGTGCCGCTCGACGTCTGAGTGCACCCCGGGACTTCCCGATACGGTCCTGGTGGCCGGTCGCGCGACCGGCCGGGCGAGCGCGGGCTTCGTGTCGGCGGCCCGTCGGGACTTTCGACCCTGCCGGGACGGCGTGGCGCGGACGACGCTGAAGCCGTGAGGAGGTCCACGATGATCGTCAAGGACATGGTTATCGGTTCCCGGGCTGCCGCGCCGCGGGAGCCCCAGGTCGACGTGGTGACCGACGGCTCGTTCGCGGAGGACGTGCCCGACTACGCCCGGGCCAAGGTGCAGGCCGGGCTGCGGCATTGCCGTTACCCGATTCTGAGCGCCGCCGTGCGGCTGACCCGGTTCGCCGATCCGGCGCTGCCGCGTCCGGTCGTGGCTACCGCGACCGTCAGCGTCAACGGACGGCCGGTGCGGGTGCAGGCCGTGGCCGAAACGGCCCGGGTCGCGCTCGACACGCTGCAGCACACGTTACGCACCGTCGTCGAGCGGCTGGACCGCAGGCACGAGCACCACCGTTCCGGCCACGAGCCGGAGACCGACCGGCGTGCCCCCGACGACGTGGAGGTCCATCCTCACGGCACCTCTGCGCCGACCTCCTGCACGGTGGACGAGGCGATCGAGGACCTGGACACGATGGACCGTGAGTTCCACCTGTTCCACGACGTCGACACGGACGAGGACACGGTGGTCTACCGCGCCGAACCGACCGGCTACCGGTTGGCCCAGGCCACACATCGTCCGCTGGCGGCCCACCCGTCGTCCGCGGTGTCGATCGTGCGGGAGGACGCCCCGCGGCTGAGCATCGCGGCGGCGGCGGAGCGGCTCTCGTGCAGCGGGCAGCCGTACGTGTTCTTCGTGGACGTCCTCACCGGGCGGGGTGCGGTGCTGCACGTCCGGCTGGACGGAAACTTCGGATTGGTCACCCTGGTGTGACCGCAACCGCTCAAGGGGGCATCGATGTCTCTCGACTGGACCGACCGGCCGACCGACCACGCGGGATCGAAGGTCCTCGGCCTGGCCGACTGCCACGTGTGCCTCCGCGGCCGCACGATCGGCCGCATCGGCTTCCTGCGGGCCGGTGCGGTCGAGATCTTCCCGGTGAACTACGGACTGGTGGGCTCCACGATCGTGTTCAAGACCAGCGACGGCACGAAGCTCGGAGCCGTGCTGGACTTAGCCCCGGTGACGTTCGAGATCGACGGTGTCGGCCCGCCCGCGACGGCCGGCACCGCATGGAGCGTCGTCGTCAAAGGGGTGGCCGGGCCGGTCGGCGACGGGTTCACGGCCGCGGACCTGGACTCCGGCCCGGCGGCTCCGCTGTTGCCCTCGGCGGCGGCGCAGGGCCGGTGGGTGGCGATCCGGGCGGACGAGATCAGCGGGCGAGCCCTTCTCGCGGTGCCGACGTGATCGGCCGTGCGAGGCTGCCACGGAACACCTGATCGACCCGGTCGCGTGGCGATCCGCCGTCAGGTCAGCTTCAGTGTTCCGAGCAGCCGACGGGCGGCTTCCCCGCCCTCGCTCTCGGCGACGTCGAGCGCGGCCGGCACGTTCAGGTCGGTCAGCAGCGCGCGACCGGCCTCGTCGACGGCCGCCTCCGACGTGGTCGGACGCCCGGCCGCCGCGTAGAGCCGGGTGAGGCGGTTCTCGGCGGACGTCAACAGGGACGCGTCGAACTTCCAGTCGGCGTCGTAGCGCCGGTCGAGCAGCAGCAGGCGCAGCGCGGCGGGGGAGTGATCGGCCAGCAGATCGCTGACCAGCGTGAGGTTCCCGGTCGACTTCGCCATTCTCCGTCCGTCCCGGTGAACGCTGCCGACGTGCAGCGATCCCCGGGAGAACGGCCCGGCGCCGGTCGCGGCCTCCACCATCGCGGCCTGGTAGGCGTGGTGCGGAAAGGCCAGGTCGGCGCCGCCGATCACGACGTCGACGACCGCGCCGTGCACGGCGATCGCCATCGCTGCGCACTCCGCGTGCCATCCCGGGCGGCCGCGGCCCCACGGGCTGGGCCAGCCGGGCTCGCCGTCCCGGGACGGCCGCCAGACCGGGACGTCGAACGGGTCGTCGCGCAGCGGATCGTCCGGGTCGTCGGCGTTCTCGGTCGCGAGTACCCGCGCGGTGGAGGGGTCGAGCCCGGCCCGCGCCGGAACCTCGTCGCCGCGGAAGTACACCCGCCCCTCGCGCTCGTACGCCCGGCCGCCGGCCAGCAGCGCGAGCGCCAGCCGCTGGACGTCCACCACGTGGTGGCGCGCGCGGGGCACGTGCGTGGGCGCGGCGATCCGCAGCGCGGCCATGTCCCGGTCGAACAGGAACTCCTGGACCAGCGCGAACTCGTCGTACGGCTGGTTCCGGGACGCGGCCGCCACGGTCAGCACGTCGTCGACGTCGGTCACGTTGCGCGCCGTCACCGCGGTGGCGCCCGCCGACGCGACGACCGCGGCCAGCACGTCGGCCCAGACGAACGTGGCCGCGTGCCCGAGATGGGTGACGTCGTACGGGGTGATGCCGCAGGTGTAGGTCCGGACCGGGTTCAGCAGGGGCAGCGTCCGTCCGCCGAGCACGAACCGGTCGGTGCGGAGTCCGTTTTCGGGGTTCATGCCGGCCATCGTCGCACCGGGGACGCCGTGGGCGTGGTTTTGGCGTCCTGACCAGGGTGGCACCGGACCGGGAACTCCGGTCAGGTTGTCGTCAGGTTCGGATTCCTACGTTGGGCGGCATGTTCGATTTGGTCAACGGGTTGCCCGTTCATCCGCTCGTCGTGCACGCCGTGGTGGTGCTCCTGCCGCTCGCCGTGCTGGGTGCCGTCGCGATCGCCGTGGTGCCGAGATGGCGGGTGCGGTTCGGCGTCCTCGTGCTGGCGGTCACGGTGGCCGCAACGGTCTCGATCCCGCTGGCGACGGAGAGCGGCGAGGCGCTGGAACACCGGGTCGGTGACCCGGGCCGGCACGCTGCGCTGGGCGACCAGCTCATCTGGTTCGCGCTCCCGTTGCTGGTGCTCGTGGCCGCGATGGTGTGGCTCGCTCGCCGCGATCAGCGCTCGGGCGGTGGCGCGATGCGCGGTGCGGCCACGGCCGTGGCGGTGCTGGCGGTCGTCGTCGGGCTCGCCAACGTCGTGCAGGTGTACCGGATCGGCGACAGCGGGGCACGGGCCGCGTGGGGCGATCAGGTGGCCACCGGCCCGAAGTGAAGCGTCTCCGTCCGTGCGTTGACGCGGCAGCTGATCGGCGGGGCGGGGCGCTAGGGACGCGAGTCCCGTTTTCCGCGCGCGCCACCGATCCGGAGCACTGCGTGCGGGTGGGCCCGCCAGGACATCAGCCGTCGCACCGCGAGCCGGCCGCAGATCGCGGCCAGCGAACCCTGGACGGCGGCCGGTACCCGGTACAGCGCGACGCCGGAGCTGTCGTCGGTCCGGCGCGCGCCGACGGCGGCCAGGAGCTCGGGGTCGGCGGGATCGGGGGAACAGGGCGACGCCGGTGGGATACCCGGCCACCTCCAGCGCGGTCAGCGCGTGGCCCAGCGCGGCTCCGCATCCCACCGTCACGGTCCGGCCGATCGTGTCCAGCGGCGTGATCGGCCCGCGGGGATCCGTCCGCAGGCAGAGCGCGGACGCGTCCCGATACCAGAGCCACGGCTGCTCGCCGCGCACGGCCGGAGCGGCCGCCGTGGCGGTCGTCGCGATCGTGAGGGGTTCGTCAGCCGTGAGCCGGTGCGTGGGGGTCAGGGGGCGCTCCGCTCCCCTCGGTGCTCGACCGCGCGCGCCAGCCGGGTGCCCCAGAGACGGGCCCGGTCGAGCTCGCGCGCCCGCAGCGGACCGCGGGTGTCCAGCACCCAGAAGTCCTCGGGCGGGACGACCGGCAGGTAGCCCGAACCGCGCAGCCGCCGGTCGATGGCGCGCGCGGCCGAGCCCGGGACGAACCGCTTCTTGAGGCGGGTCGAGAACGCGGCCGTGGCGACGTTGCCGGCGGCGGACGGAAGGGCGACGAGCCATTCGCGGACCCCGCGCGCGCCGACGTCGCGGGCGCCCTGGTCGGCGGCGGTCTTCCGGGTGCCCGGCCGGCTCAGCCCGAACGCGTGGGTCGGTCCGCCCACGACCAGCAGGTCCACGTCGTCGGGCAACTCCGCCGGCGCCTCGTCGATTCCGGCGACCGTCACCGGTCCCGCGTCCGCCAGGCCGGCCTCGACGGCGTCCGCGATCTGCCGGGTGTTGCCGAACAGCGACTCGACGACGATGAGCGTCCTCATCAGGATCTCCTCACAGGTAGGGGCCGACCGGACCGTCGACCTCGGCGCGCAGCGCGCGGTAGGCGGTGTCGTCCTCGGTGTAGGTCAGGGCGTCGACGACCTCGATCACGCCGTCGACCCGGCGGGCGAACTCCACGGCGATGCCGATCTGGCTCCTGCGCGGCAGCGTGCCGGTGAGCGTCACGACCCCGTCGCTGACTCCGACGGCGACGCCCTCGGGCGAGAGCAGAACCCGCCCGATCACGTCTGCCCGGACCTCCTCGAGGATCTCGTCGTCCGGCCGGGTCAGCAGCCGGACGAGGTCCGCCCGGCTGACGACTCCGACGAGTTTGCCGGTGTCGTTGACGACCGGTAGCCGCTTGACACGGTGCCGTTCCAGGAGCTGGGCCGCCTCGACGACCGACGCCCCCGGTGCGATCGTGATCGCCGGAGCCGTCATCACGTCCTGCGCGAGGAGCCCTTCGGCCTTGTCCCGGTCGGTCCGGTGCCGGCGCAGCAGCCGCGGCCACCCGTCGGCGTCGTCCTGATAGGTGACCTTGTGCAGCAGGTCGGCCTCGGAGACGACGCCGACCACTTCGGCGTCGTCGTCGAGCACGGGCATCGCGGTGACGCCGGCCCAGTCGAGGCGCTCGGCGATCGTCTTGACCGGCGTCCTGACGTACGCCGACTGCACGGCGTTCGTCATGACGTCGCTCACGGTGCGGTGTGTCATGGTCTTCTCCCGTTCGTGAGGCGCGGCTGTCGTCGATTCGAGCGTCGCGCGCGGCGTCGTCCGGCAGCAGAGGCCGAAGTCCTTCCCCCGGCACCGGAGAACCGGTTCCGATCCAGGTCGAAGGTCCCGCCGGGGCCGGGAACGCGGCCACTGCCCGCGGCGCGCTCTACGAAGGAGCAGGAGGCAGCGGCAGCGAACCGGGAGGATCCGGCGCTGGGGCGCCGGGCAGCGGTCCGGCCGTTGGTCCGGAAGCGTCAATCGGTGGCAACGAGGCGGTGTGCGCGGAGGAGTCGGGCCCACCACGGGCGCGGCTCCGGCCGGTGGCCGCGTAACCGCGGCACCCGTCCCCGGGCGCCCCGGACGCTCACCCACCCGCCCGGCCCCATCGACACCGGGCCAACTGCGGCCCGCGGGCGGAGTGCCACCCCGAGTACAGCGGCGGCCCCGGCGACCGCGACGACGCCGACGACCAGCCGCTCGACGTCCACCACCGGTTGGTAGCGGACACCGTCCGCGGTCGTCACGAACGCCCCGACGGTCCGTGATCCGGACCGGATCACCGGCGTGATGCTGACGTCGGCCGGGCGGGGTACCGGTTCCTGCTGCATGGAAGCCTCCTTCGTCAGCCTCAGCGTCTCGCCGGTGCGGCGCGCGCGGCAGCGGGGCGGAAGCCCCGGCCGTCGGGACCTTCGGCCGTTCCCGCCGAACGAGGCGGCTCCTAGCGTCGGAAGCAGGACATCGGACATACGGAGGCGGCGCCATGACGAGCGCGGTAGGCATCCCGATCACTGTCGGCGTCGACGGTTCGCCGGCTGCCGCCGAGGCGGTGGCCTGGGCGGTGGCCGAGGCCGGGCGCCGAGGCCGGGCGCTGGATCTCGTCTACGTCAACGCGTTCCCGACCTATGCCTATGCGATGTGGCCGAGCTGGGGTCCGCCGGCCGAGCGGGACGGGCAGGCTGAGGGACGCCGGGTGCTGGCCGCCGCGAAGCAGCGGGCGTCCCAGGTCACGCCGTCCACCCAGGTCTGCACCGAGGTCGTCGAAGGGGGCCCGGCGAGCGTTCTCCTCGGCCGGTCGCCGGATTCGGCGATGGTCGTGGTGGGCCGTCGTGGCACCGGGGGATTCCCGGAGCTGCTGGTCGGCTCGGTCGCCACGCAGGTCACGACCTACGCCCAGTGCCCGGTCGTCGTCGTCCCGGAGCGCACCGCGGAGGTGGCGGCTGACGGGCCGGGCATCGTGCTGGGGGTGGACGGCAGCGAGGAGTGCCAGGCCGCGATCGAGCTCGCGTTCACCGAGGCGTCGCTACGCGGCCGACGGCTGACCGCCGTCCGCTCCTGGTTCTGGCCTGCGGACGACCCGGCGATCACCCAGCCGTACTCACCGTTGCCCGAAGACCACGTCGCCGAACAGCAGCGCGTGCTCAGCGAGGCGCTGGCCGGCTGGACGGAGAAGTATCCCGACGTCGAGGTGCGGACGGTGATCACCCATCGCCGGCCCGCCCGCGCTCTGCTCGACACAGCGGCCGGAGCGGATCTTCTCGTCGTGGGCGCCCGGGGGAGCGGTGGCTTCCGCGCGCTGTTGCTGGGCTCGGTAGGGGAGACCGTGGTCCGCCACGCGACCTGCCCGGTCATCGTCGTCCATGGCCACGCCCACGCGGGCTGACCGAGAGCGCATTTACATCAAGGTGTTTTGATGCAATTCTGAGTGCATGTCTGGAGAGGTGCGCGAACCGGTGTTGCTGCGCGCGGCGGCGCATCCGCTGCGCTGGCAGCTCCTGACCGAGCTGGCCGCCAGCGACCGCCAGGTCCAGGAGCTGACCGCCCGGGTGCACCAGCGTCAGAACCTGGTCTCGTACCACCTCGGTCAGCTGCGGAAGGCCGGGGTGGTCACCTCGCGCCGCAGCAGTGCGGACGGCCGCGACACCTACTACCGGCTCGACCTGACGCAGTGCGCTGCGCTCCTGGCGTCGGCCGGTGCGGCGCTCCACCCCGCGCTCCGGCAGACGTCACCGCCGGTGCCGGCCCTCGACAGCACCCGGCCGCCGCGGGTGCTTTTCCTGTGTACGAGCAACAGCGGCCGGTCGCAGCTGGCCGAAGCGCTGCTCCGGCACCGAACGGCCGGTGCTGCCCACGTGTTCAGCGCCGGTAGCCACCCCAAGCCGGTGTCTCCGCACGCGGTCGCCGCACTGGCCGGCTACGGCATCGACGCCACCGGCGCGACCTCTAAGCACCTGGACGTCTTCTCCGGCCAACGATTCGACTACGTGATCAGCCTGTGCGATCGGGTCCGGGAGATCTGCCCAGAATTTCCTGGTCATCCCAGTGTCGTGCACTGGAGTTTGCCCGATCCGGGTCACGAGCCCGACGGCAACGCGGCCTACGTCCGCACCGCTGCCGAGCTGGATGAACGGATCGGATTTCTTCTCCACACCCTTACCGGAGGTGCCTGATGACCGAGCCGACCGACCAGACCGTCCATGTCCGCTACCTCGTCGACGACGTCGAGGCGGCGGTCGCCTTCTACACCACGCATCTGGGTTTCAGCCCAGGACTCAACGCCGTGCCGGCGTTCGCCGACGTGCGACGCGGCAACCTCCGGATGCTGCTCTCCGGGCCGGCGAGCTCGGCCGGCCGTCCGATGCCCGATGGACGCGTACCGGAGCCCGGCGGCTGGAATCGCATCCATCTCGTCGTCGGCGACATCACCGCGGAGGTCGCGCGGCTGCGCGCCGCCGGAATCCAGTTCCGCAACGACATCGTGTCCGGCCCCGGCGGCCGGCAGATCGTCTTCGACGACCCGGCGGGGAATCCGGTGGAGCTGTTCCAGCCGGCCGGTACCTGACTCGGCTCGGCGCAGAGGCGTCGCCAGCCGCCCACCGGTCCGCGCTGTCGGTGTTCCTCGGGTTGGGCGGCCACGACGTCGGGTGCTGGGCGCCTCTCTCGGGTTCGCCCGGGACGCGTAGGCCGTCGCAGGCAGAGTTCGACGGTGTTCGCGGGGAGGTTGTCGAGGAGGACGTCGATCCGGGCGCCGTCTGGACGCGTTGCCCGAATCGACCTCAGTGCGGTCGGGGCGTGGTCGCCGCAGGCCGGGTGATTCGGTCGCGTTCGGGCCGTCGGGACGAGGAGCGCGGTGTCCTCGTCGCTGAGATCGCCGCAACCGGGGGAACCGGAGGCCGTGATCATCGTCGCCCGCCGGGTCACGGCCCCCGCCGCGCGATCCATCCCGGTGCGAGGTCGCCGACTCGCACGTCGAACCACCGCTGGCGCCGGCCCGCACCGGGTCGGAGGTGCGTCGAACGATGACCGACTGGTTTATGCCGTCCCAGCCGTGGACTGACGATCTTACCGTCCGTAGCGAGCTGCCTATTGAGTCGCGCGGGACGCCGTGTAAGCGTTTGAACAGCGTAGTTCTTGTAGACGAGAGCCGGCTCTCGACCTCGACCGAGTGCTGGACAGGGTAGGAATTGCGGACCTCGCCGAGGCCCTGCCGGAGGTGCTCACGCGGGCCCAGCGGAACCTCGTCGGACTGGGCCGTGCTCTCGCGGCCTCCCCGCAGCTGCTGTGCCTGGACGAACCCGCGGCGGGCCTCGACAGCACAGAAAGCCTCGAGCTCGGACGCAGGCTGCGGGCGTACGCCACCGAGCACCGGGCCGGCGTGCTCCTCGTCGGCAGCACGTGCCGCTGGCCCTGGAAATCTCCGACCGGGCCTACGTCCTTGCCCACGGTTCGCTGGTGCTCGAAGGGACCGCGGCCGAGTTGCGCCAGAACCATGAACTGCTGATGGCCAGTTACCTCGGTGAGCCTGTGGCTGACCTCGCGATCGACACGAAGTGAGCCGAACCCGGTAGGGGCTCGGAGGCTGGACACCGATGTCCGCACAGAGAGAAGAATAGATGACCGTCACGAGTAGACCGCTGGTGGTCGCCGCCGTCGTCGTCCTGCTGGGAGGGCTCGCCGCATGTGACAAATCCGGCAACGACACTTCTGCCGCATCGACCGTCGAAGCCGATTACGGAGTAGCGGTGAAACATGTCGCCGGGACCTCTGGCACGGCCGACGCGACGACGGCGCCGATCAAGATCGGCTGAGTGAACGAGCAAGGTGGCCCGAGCGGTCAACCGGAGGCAACGGCCGGCGTCGAAGCGGCGGTGGCCCTGGTGAACAAGCGCCTCGGGGGTGTTCAGGGACATCGAGTGGACTTAAGTCGAGTGCTTCGTTGCGACCTCGGAGGAGGAGTCGCAGCAGTGCGCCCAGAAGATGTACAACGACAAGAGCATCTCGCTCGTGCTGACCGGAGCCAGCGCCATTTCCTCCGGATCGCTGCACAACACGCTGGCGGCGAGCAAGCCGATACTCGGCGCGAATCCGGCAGCGACGGCTGACCTTTTCGCGAAGAACGCCTACTACCTCGGGCCGGGTCCGTTCGGTCAGAGTTCGATTGCCACCTATCTGATCGATGTGCTGCGGGCCAAGAAAGTTGCCCTCATCGGTCCGGCGTTCGTCGGGACCGCGCTGTCGATCAAGCAGTTGAAACAAGCCGCCGATCCGGCCGGAGTCACTGTCACGGCAGGCACCTACAAACAGGGTTCCGCCGACGTCGCGCCGGCGGTGCTCGCGTCGAAGGCTCAAAGCGCCGATGTCGTGCTCGTGCTCGAGCCGAACCAGAACGGTTGTACGGCGGTGGCCAAGGCGCTGGGAGACCTTCCGACCTGGACGTTCCCTCGCTCGACGATCGCACCGACCACCTCGGCACAGGATTCGTCGGGCGAGGCGGCCGTCTACCTCGGGGCGATGCAGGAATATCAGCCCGATTCCACTGTGTGGGGATTGGCGCCCAGCAACTTTTCCGCCCTCCTCTACGCCGTGAAGATCTTGAACAAGGTCGGCCCCGACGGTCTGACACCGGAGAAGGTCTCCTCGGCCATCGCCGGCGACACCGGACCGGTCTTCCTGGCGAGCCCGGACCTGAAATTCGGTGGTCCGCAGAAGACGATCGGTTCGACCGCGTTCCGGTTCTACACCTACAAAGGCAAAGGTAGTTGGGCATCGGCCGCAGACGGTAAGTGGCTGACCTGAGAAGTCCCTGACTTCGAGTATCGACGGCGGCTCTCGCGGTTCCCGACCGGACCGCGAGAGCCGCGGCGAGGCGTCGGACCGTCAGTCCGCCTCGGTGCCCAGAGCGAGGTGCGCCTTGGACCAGTCGCGCGCCATGGAGTCCTCGATCACCATGTTCACGTGGCTCCAGGCCTGCGCCAGATTGCGGAACGAACGCTCCATGCGCTCGCCGTTGACCGCGGCACTCGACCCAGCGGTGCGAAAGAGGATGTCTTGCGCTGCGCTCCACGCCAGTCGCGTCGCCTCGCGGGACATCATGTTGATCATGGCGTCTTCTTCGGTGGTGAACGGCTGACCCCCGCGCGCGGCGCGATCGCAGATCGCGGTCCACTGCTCAGCGGCGGATCGGACGATTGCGCGGGACGAGTTCAGCCGCGCCGTCGCGAGCCCGTACCACCGCTGGTAGTCCGCATTGAACAGTCGCGCGGCAGGTGCGCGCCCGGCGTCGCCGGCGGTCTTGCGCTCACGCATCAAGAGCTCGTACTCGTCCAGGGCTCCGAAGGCGCCGCCGATGAAGAGCGTCGCCAGGTCCAGACCGAAGAACCCCTGCCCCGGAGCGAGGTGCATGGGGTCACCGTGCAGTTCGAAGCCCGGTGACGTGTTGGTGCAGTGCAGGTCGACCTGCATGGTGTTCTCGAGCACGAATTCGCGGGGGAGGTGCGCGTCACGCAGGACGATCGTGTTCGACCCGCTGCCCTTGAGACCGAGCGTGCGACCCCAGTCGTCGAGCACCTCGTACGAGTCGCGGGGGGCGATGAACAACATCTGCTGGGCCGGCGCGCCGCTCTGCTGATCGAGTTCGAACGCCTGCCCGATGTAGTGCGTGGAGTACGGCGATCCCGAGGAATACGGATGAGTCGTGTTCAGAACCCAGTCGCCGTTTTCCGTTCGTCGTGCCGCGCCACCGGGTCGCGCAGTGGACGGTATGACCACATGGCCGTCGGCGAAGACGACGTCCTGCACCTCTTTGGGCCAGAGCGAGGCGACCAGCAAGGCGTGACTCGCGCCGAGGCACAGGCACCACCCCGTCGACATGCATCCCCGGGCGACTGATTCCATGACGGCGAGGAAACTCGGCATGTCGAAGGCGTAGCCGCCGTACCGCACGGGCTGGAGAAGCCGATAGAAGCCGGCCTGTCGGAACTGCTCGTGCATGGCGGGGGAGTAGGTCGTTCGCAGTTCGGTGTCGGCCTGATCGGCCAGGAGCTGCGGACGAAGTTGCTCGGCGATCGCGAGGGCCTCGTCCGGAGTCAGCGTGGCGGGGGGCGAGACGTCTTCCGCGGTGTGGTCGATCGAGGACGCAGTCATGGGGTGGAACCTCAACAATCGCTGGTTTGGGGGTGAGCGGGGAAGCTGGTCACGGCACGGCTCGCGTCAACCGGCTTCGCGAAGAGGGACATCGCGCCACGCGTCGCTCACCGTTGCCCGGAGGGAGATTGCGTCCCGCAGGTGTCGCGCAACGGGGTACTCGTCCAGGTAGCCGTATCCACCGTGGACCTGCACCGCGGCCGTGGCCACCTCGACCGCGGCTTCGCAGGCGCCCCGCAGTACCGCGGCAGCGACGACACCGGTGGCCGATTCCGCGCCGAAGAGGGCAGCCAGGTTCGTGGCGACCTGATCGGCCGATGCGTCGAGCGCAGCGCGCACCGTGGGAAGGGCGTCCAGGGGCCCGCCGAACTGTCGGCGAACGGATGCGTAGCCGGCGGCCGCGTCGTACGCCGCGCCGGCGATTCCGACTGCGACAGCGGCTCTCCGGAGATGGAGCCCGGCCCGAACCCTCGACCAGTCCCGTGCCGGGAGCACCCAGGCCGACCCGTCGATCTCGGCGGCCCACGTCAGAGCACCGGCCAGACCGGTGCGTCCGAGGCGTACCGGTGTCCGGAGCGCCTGCGGGGCGACGAGTACCGCCGATTCGCCGTTGAGTACCAGCAGGTGGGCGGGGATGTCGGCGATGTCGACGCGCCCCGAGAAGCCCGTCACCCCGGTGCCGTCGACCGAGAGCCGGGCGTGTTCGAGGACGGCCACAGAAGCATTGCCGGCCTGCACGTCCGCGACGAGATCCGCGAAAGCCGGGAGCGGCGCGAGCACGTCGACAGCCGTGTGTGCCTGAGCGCTGGCCAGCGCGAGGGCGGGCCAGTACCGGCCGAGACGTTCGAGCGCGATCGTCGTCAGCCGGTACCCCGCTCCACCGCCGCCATGCTCTTCGGCGGTTCCCGGTGTCCAGAAGCCGAACTCGGCGAGGCTGCGGCGCGCCTTCGCGACCGCGGTCTCGTCGTCGCTCGCCGGTGGCGTCGGGGCCGCGGTCGCGAAGTCCGAGAGGACGCTCACGATGCTCGCCTCGTCATCGTCGAGCGAGTGACCGAACCAGTTCGTCGCCGGACGTGTCATCGGAGTCCGTCCATCGCGCGGGTGATCTCCCGTCCGATGAGCATCCGCTGGATCTCATTGGTGCCGTCGTAGATCTGGGTGACCCGCGCGTCGCGGAGACAGCGTTCGATGCCCAGGACCTCCAGGTCACCGTAGGTACCGAGCAAGCGGGTCGACGCATCGGCAACGTGCCAGCCGAGGTCGGTGCAGGACTGCTTCATCAGCCCGATCTGGCCGGGCGACACGTCGGAGTCGGTGTCGACCTGGCGCGCGACCGCGTGCAGGAGAAGCCGTCCCTGCAAGATTCGGCCGCGCAGTTCGGCCAGCGTCGCGAGCGTCTGATCCGGGAGGCGTGCGCCGTGCAGCCGGCGTAGCGCCAGCAGGGCGCGCGCGTAGGCCGATTTCGCCAGCCCGACGCCCTGGGCAGCCGCGCTGATACGAGATTTGACGACAGATCGCATCACGAGGCTCCACCCTTCGCCCTCGCTGCCGAGCCGGTGACTGACCGGCACGGGGACGTCATCGAGGAAGATTTCTGCGGTGGACGAACCGTTCATTCCCAATTTCTGGAAAGGTCGCCCGCGACTGACGCCCGGCCACGTTCCCTCGATGACGAAGGCACTGATACCGGCGCGTCCGGCCGATCGGTCGGTCGTCGCGAAACACACGATGACGTCGGCACGGTCTCCGGTGGTGATGAAGGTCTTGGCGCCGGACAGCCGATATCCGCCGGCGTCGGTGGTGGCGACAGTAGCCAGTCCGGATACGTCGCTTCCGGCGTCCGGTTCGGTGATGGCCATCGAGCCGTAGGCGGTGCCGCGCAGCAGTCCGGGGACGTAGTGGGTCTGGAGCTGTGGGGACCCGGCGACAAGAATCGGATACGCGGCATGGGTTTGGGTCATGTACACGAGGCTCGTGGCACCGCATCCCGCGGCGATCTCCTCCATGATCACGGCATAGGCCACCGTCGTATCGGCGCTTCCGCCGAGGTGGCGGGGGAAGAGGATGCCGCCTAGACCGGCAGCTACCAGAGGCTGGTAGCTCTCGTGAGCAAAGCGCCCGGTCCGATCCGTCTCCGCCGCCCTGGGCGCGACGTCGTGTGCCACCACGCTGCGGGTGCGCTGACGCAGGTCGAGTTCGCGGTCGGTGAGTCCGGCGTCGGCAACCGGCTCGTCCAGCATCCGGTGCAGTTCGAGGTAGGCCTCGGGGTCGGTGTCGAGCGTCAGGGACTGGAGCATCGCGGTCACGCCTGAGGTCCGGCGTCGGCGAACCGCGCCGGTCGACGGTCCAGGAACGCGGCGATTCCCTCGGCGGCCTCGGCCCCGGAGATCGCCAGAACTGCCAGTGCGGACTCGGCGCGGAGGCCGGCGTCGAGCGGAGCGTCTCGCCCGGTCTCGAGCGCCTCGAGGATGGCCCGGACGGCGCGCGGTCCACGGTCGGCGATCGTGCGGGCGATGCTCACTGCGGTGTCCATGAGGTCGTCGGGCGCTACCGGCGGCACCGGCGTCAGACCGAGGGCGTACGCGCGGTCGGCGTCCAGCCGTTCCCCGGTGAGCATGAGGTGTGCGGCCGCCGCCCGGCCGATCGCTCGCGGTAGCCGTTGTGTTCCGCCGTAGCCGGGGATGAGTCCCAGGCCGGCTTCCGGTAGTCCGAGCGACGCGCGCGCTGACAGCACGGGGATCGTGGCGGCGAGCACCAGTTCGAGCCCGCCGCCGAGAGCGATGCCGTTGACGGCGGCCACCACCGGAATGCCTGCGGTTTCGATCTGCCGCAGCGCCTCCTGCCCGGCGCGCATCAGGTCGACCGCGCGGTCCACCGACAGGTCGCTCAATTGCTTGAGATCGGCTCCGGCGCTGAACGCCTTCTGGCCCGATCCGGTGAGGACCACCGCGCGTGTACGCGGATCCAGGGCCGCTGCTCGTACCGCGTCACGAACCCCGGTCAACACCTCGTCGTTCAGGGCGTTGTGAGCTTCGGGCCGATTGATCCGTACGACGCTCACCGGACCCGGTTGCACCAGGACGACGTCGGTCACCGCGCCTCTCCCGTCTGCGGGGACGCGGTTGCCGACGTCAGAGGCGTGCCGAGGACCGCCTCACTGTCGGCGCCGAGGTCCGGATACCGGGTGTTGCGGACGGTGCCCATCGAGGCCAGCCGGAACGGGCTGCGCACCGTGGCGGGGCCCTGGCCGGTGCCGGGGATGGGCAGCAGGCTGCCCCGCGCGACGACCTGGGGATCCGTGATCACCTCCGACAGGGACTGCACCGCTGTGGCCGGGATGCCGGCTGCGGCGCAGAGCGCCACCCACTCGGCGGCCGGCCGTCGCTCGAGTACGGACGCGATGCGGTCGACGACGCGGGTGCGATGCCGGCGTCGGCCGGCGTTGTCGGCCAGTACCTCGTCGGCGAGAAGATCGTCCAAACCCACCGCTTCGCAGAAGCGTCGCCACATCTGGTCGTTGCCGATCGCGACCACGATCGTGCGGTCGGCGGTCGGGAACGGCTGGTACACGGCGAGTACGGAATCCGTGCCACCGCTGGGCGCTGGTTCCGGATCGCCGGCGCAGAAAGCCGCGATGCGTGGGGCCATCAGCGCGAGGTCGGCGTCGAGTAGCGAGACGTCGATGATCTCGCCGCGCCCGGTCCGTGCCTGGCGGACCGCTGCGGCGCAGATCGCCGTGGCGGCGGACATGCCGGCAACGATGTCGGACAATGCTGTCGACACCCGTTGCGGCATGCGGCCGCGCTCCCCGGTGACCGACATCAGTCCCGAGCGGGCCTGGGCGACGAGATCGTAGCCAGGCCGGTCGGAGTCCGGACCGTCGAGGCCGAAGCCCGAGATCGCGCAATAGATCAGCCGCGGATGCCGGGCCGTCACCGCCGGACCATCGAGGGCGAGCTGTCGAAGCTTGCCGGGGCTGAGGCTCTGCAGGAAGACATCGGCAGTGTCCAGGAGGTCGGTCAGCGCCGCACGGCCGGAGGGATCCTTGACATCGATCGTGACGGACTTCTTGTTGCGGTTGGCCGATGCGAACCAGGCGGACGTTCCGTCGAGAAACGGCGGGCCCCAGTGTCGGGCCTCGTCGCCGGTCCCGGGCCGCTCCACCTTGATCACGGTTGCGCCGAGATCCGCCAGGTACATCGATGCCGTCGGACCCGCGTAGGAGGTCGTCATGTCAATGACCGTGAGGTCATCGAGCGGGCCGCACTCTTCGGGCAGCGTCATGAGTCGTCCTCATCGGTTGGTTCGCCGGCCAGGCGTGCGGTTCGTCGGGCTCGAAGCGGTCAGCGCCTGGAAGTACCGGCATGCAACTGTCCTACATTTGCCTTGTGCAGTTTTGCAAGAGGTCCTACTTCCGTCAAGCGGTGGAAGACGGGCGGCCCGGCTTGGTTCCGATCGAGACTGCCGCGATCACCGCCGGCTCGGAGGTCCGGTTCGTCCACGCGTGCGCGGTGCCGTTCTGAATCACCACGTCGCCCGGACGTACGGCGATCTCAGGTCCGCGGTCGAGCTTCAGGTGGAGCTCGCCCTCGAGGACGATCACGTAGTCGACGGTCGCCGTCGTGTGGAACCCGGGCCGATCGGCGTCGAAGGCCGCCGCAAGGCCTGGTAGCGCCTGTTCTTGCTCGGCTGCCGAGGCAGCCGGATCCGCCGACTCGAAGCTCGCGGCGGGCGGGAACTTGACCACCGTCAGCCCGGAGGCCGAGGGGCCCGGAATCACCGACGGGGTGGTCAGCGTCAGATCCGACGGAGTGCCGGTCGGTGCGCTGTCGTCCGTCATCCAGACCAGCGTGTTGCTGAAGCCGGGAATGTGCTCGAAGTCGTGGGAGCGGGGCGCGGGTCCGTCCGAGACGACGCACCCGCGCCCTTCCGCGTCGAAGCCGGTGACGATGCGCCTTACCTGCATGAGTGCTCCTTGGGACGTCGCAGAGGTTCCGGCTGAGGGGGCAGCTCGGGTAATGACCGGATTGAACCCTGCCGACATTGACTAGGCAATAGCCTGTATAAAAAATGTCGGACCTTATTCCGTTGGCCCGCGATCGGGCGGCAGCGCCTGATCGTCGGCGTGGCTCGGGGAGCTTCGTCGTGGCGAGTATCAAGAGGGCCGGACCCGCCGCGGATCCGGCGAAGCCCAGAGCGTCATCGAGGCGGGAGCCTCTGCCAGTGGACCGCGGCGCGCCATGGGCGGCATCGTCAGTCGGGAACCGTGGCGCGGGTTGTGGCATCGACGGTGGCTACAACTACTTGGCGGCGATGCAGGTGGTGGACACGGTGTCGGCCGTGGCCGACGCACCTGTGCCGACGACCGCGATCGGAGATTAGGCAATTGGGTTCAAGACCAACAGTCGACCGTGCGTCCAGTATCCTGCGTTACATGAGTTTCCAGCCCGAACCGGTACTCCGACCTCGCCTGCAGGTGGAAAAGCAGCTGCGCGAGGCCATCCTCTCTTCGGTGTTCAAGCGGGGCGAGCGGCTGCCCAGCGAGGCCGAGCTGGCGACCCAGTTCCAGGTCAGCCGGTCCACGATCCGGGAGGCGTTGCAGGCGCTCGTGGCTGACGGGCTGATCTCGAAGTCACCGGGCGCGGGCGGCGGCAGCTTCGTCGAGACGATCGACCACGAGTCGCTCAAAACCCAGTTGTCCGGCTCGCTCGCGACGATCCTGAAGCTCGGGAGCGTGTCGATCGACGAGGTGACCGACGTCCGGCGCATGCTGGAGATTCCCGCGGCGCGGTTGGCTGCCACGAACCGGACGGACGAGCAGGCTGCCGAACTCCAGCGGTTGATCGCGCGCCAGGACGAACTGAGCGACCAGGGGCGCGACTTCGCCGACCCCGAGTTTCTCGAACTCGGCATGGCGATCTACAGCCTGGTCGCAGCCGCCAGCGGCAATCGACTGCTGGCGTCTCTGGTGTCGGCGATAAACCGGGTGACCGTGCCGGAACACGTGCAGGGCTTGCAGCCCACGGACGCGGCAGCGATCTTCAAGCGGACCAAGATGCTGGTCGAGGGCATCGTCGCCCAGGACCAGGCTGCGGCTGAAGCCGCCATCACGGCCCAGCTCGACGGCGTCGCCTTCGACGAGCCGGCGAAGGCCCGCCCACGCCGGCGGCGTGCGCCTCGCTAGTACGAGCGGGCCGGCGCCGCAGCTCACGACGGTGGTTTCAGTCCGGTGAAGAGGTCCAGAAGTGAAGGGTCGTCGACTGCGCCGCGGCTGATCACGGTGTCGAGCGCGGCGCCCTGCAAGATCCGCTTGATCGGGACTTCGAGCTTCTTCCCGGTGCGAGTGTGCGGGATCGCCGGCACCTCGATGATCGAATCGGGCACGTGGCGCCGTGAGGCGCGAGTCCGGAGCTCGCCGGAGATACGCGCTTCCAATTCGTCGTCGAGCACGGCTCCGTCCTCGAGTGCGACGAAGAGGGGCATCCAGTAGCCGCCATCCGGGAGCTCGACGCCGACGACCAGTGATTCGACCACTCCCGCCAGTTTTTCGACGATCTCGTAGATATCCGCACTGCCCAAGCGAACGCCGTTCCGGTTGAGGGTGGCATCGGATCGGCCGTGGATGATCACGCTTCCGCGGTCGGTGATCGTGGCCCAGTCGCCGTGCCGCCATACACCGGGGAACGTGGCGAAGTAGGCCTCGTGGTATTTCGAGCCGTCGGGGTCGTTCCACAGCGTCACCGGCATCGTGGGCATCGGTTTGGTGACGACGAGTTCGCCGACCGTGCCCCGGATCGACTCACCTGCCTCGTTCCACGTGTCCACGGCGACCCCCAGGGGCCGGGCGGAGAGCTCACCCGGCCAGATCGGGCGGGTCGGAGCCCCGGTCGCCAGCGCCGACACGATGTCGGTTCCGCCGGACATGGAGACGAGGGGAATGCGGTCGCCGAGCTGCTCGGCGATCCAGTGAAACGCTGCGGGTGGCACCGGCGACCCTGTCGCGCCGATCATCCGCAGCTGATTGCCGGCGGCGATCGTCGTGCCGTGCTGCTCGCACGCCTGCAGGTAGCCGGGGCTGGCGCCGAGGATCGTGACATCGTGTTCCGCCGCGATCTGCCAGAGGCGGTCAGGAGAGGGAAAGGTCGGGCTGCCGTCGTACGCCACCATCGATGCGCCCAGCAACAACATGTTGACGGCGAAGTTCCACATCATCCAGTTCGTCGTCGAGTACCACAGCATGCGGTCGCGCCGCGTGACGTCGAGCTGGAGGCCGACGTGTTTCTGGTAGTCGAGAGCGACTCCGCCGTGGCCGTGAACGAGCCCCTTCGGGATTCCTGTGGTGCCTGACGAGAAGAGGACCCAGAGGGGGTGATCAAAAGGCAGCGGAATCGGGGAAAGCCGGTCGTGGTCCGTGGTGAGCATCCGGGCCCAGCTCACGTCATGACGACCGGTGCCGATCGCGGGCAGCCCGAGGTGGGGAACGTGAACCACGTGCTCCACCGTCGGCAGTAGCTCGACCAGGCGCGCGTAGTCCTCCCGGCGGTCGAACGTCTTCCCGCCGAAGTAGTAGCCGTCGGCGGCGAGCAGTACGCGCGGCTGCAGCTGCGCGAGCCGGTTCGCCGCGGCGTCGGCTGCGTAATCCGGACCGCAGCAGGACCACACCGCGCCGATGCTCGCCGCGGCGAGGAAGGCGACGATGGCCGCGGCGCTGTTCGGTACGTAACCGACCACGCGATCGCCGGCGTCGATACCGAGTTCCCGGAGCGCCGCGGCAACAGCCGACACCTGGTTTTCGAGTTCGGCCCACGTCACCTGGCGCGCATCGCCCGGTTCGGTCAGCTCCACGACGGCGACGGCGTCGGGGCTCCGGTCTCGGAAAACGTGGCTCACGTAGTTCAGGCGGACGCCGGGGAACCATGTGGCGCCGGGCATGTCGCCGGAGCCGAGGACCGTCGTCGGAGCCGGCTCCGATCGCATGTCGAAGAAGGCCCACACCGCCGTCCAGAACTCCTCGAGGTGGTCGACCGACCAGGTCCAGAGCGCGTCGTAGTCGGCGAGGTCGACGCCGTGGGCCTTTTCGACCTCGCGCGTGAACGCGGCCAGCCGGCTGCGCGCCGCAACCTGCGGATCCGGGACCCAGACAGGAGCGACGGCGGACGACGCATCAGTGGGAACGGCGGTCATGCAGGGCTCCTCTGGTCGATCGTGCCAGTGGCGAACATACGATCTCACGCCCTTGACGCAACAGTCCGATCGTTGAAAAGATCGTGATTGGTTAAAGTCAGACCGAACGCGCCGATGCAACTCGGAGGGAAGGTGACATGAGGTGTCAGCAGCTGTAGCGGGTCAGTCCGCACCGCTCGTGTCGAGTCTCGGATATGTCGGCGTCACCGCCGTCGACCTCGCCGCTTGGGAGACGTTCGGGACGAACGTCCTCGGACTTCAAGTCAGCGAGTCCACCACGGGCCGACTGTTGTTACGGGCCGATGAGCGCGCTTGGCGCGTGTCGGTACGACCGGGGGACGGTAGCGCGGAGTTCATCGGCTGGGAGGTCGACGAGCCGGCGAAGCTCGCCTCGCTCGTGACCGCGCTGGAGGGTGTCGGCGCCGACGTCCTCCGTGATCCGGTGCTCGCCAAGGAGCGAGGTGTCGCGGAGCTCGTCCGGGTCACCGACCCGGCCGGCATCCAGCTCGAATTCTTCTACGGCCCCGAGCTGCCGGAGACGCCGTTCACGTCACCGAACGGCGCGACTTTCGTGACGGGCGGGCTCGGCCTGGGTCACGTCGTGCTCGTCGTGCCGGACATGCAGGCGGCCGAGCACTTCTACCTCGACGTGCTGGGATTCCTCGAGTCCGACCGGGTCCGGACCCCTCGCTTCGATGTGCTGTTCACGCACTGCAACCCGAGGCATCACAGCCTCGCGATGATGCCGTCGAAGTCAGGCCTCGAAGTCGGACTCCACCACTTCATGATGGAGGTCGACGACCTCGACACCGTCGGGCACGCCCTCGACCGGGTCCTCGACGGTGCGGCGCAACTCAACAGCTCCATCGGCAAGCACATCAACGACCTGATGGTCTCGTTCTACTGCCAGACCCCGTCGAAGTGTGAGGTCGAGTACGGCGTCGGCGGCATCACGATCGACGACGCGACGTGGCAGCCGACCGTTCACACGATCGAGAACGTGTGGGGGCATCGCCGCATGCCGGGTGCGCCACCGGACGGGATGTGAGCCGCGCGATCACCCTCGTGACGAAGGGACGGACATGAGGATGCTCGAGGGCAAGGTCGCGATCGTCACGGGAGCCGGCCGGGGGTTGGGGCGCGCACTGGCGCTGGCGCTGGCGGACGCGGGTGCAGCGGTCGCGGTCGCAGGGCGGACCACGTCCCGGCTCGAAGAGGTCGCCGCGGTGATCAAGACAGCCGGCGGCTCCGCACTGGCCTGCCGCACCGACGTCACCGACGAAGCGGCTGTGGACGGGCTGGTGCACGCGACCATCGACGCTTTCGGTCGTGTCGACATCCTCGTGAACAACTCGGGCGTCCTCACCACGACCCCGCTTCTCGAGCAATCGGCGCAGGACTGGGATCGGATCGTCGACACCAATCTGCGGGGAACCTTCCTCGCGACCAAGGCCGCCGGCCACCACTTCGTGCGACAGGGCTCGGGGAAGGTCGTGAACATCGCCTCGAGCTTCGCGCTGAAGGGGACCCCGAACCACGCGGCCTACAGCGCCTCGAAGGCGGCGATCATGGCGTTCACCAAATCGATGGCGGTCGAGTGGGCACGCCACAACGTCCAGGTGAACGCGCTGGCGCCCGGCTACTTCACCACTGACATCAACGCGGAAGTCCGTGCCGACGAGAACGTCAGCCAGAAGGTGCTCAGAACGATTCCCGCGCGACGGATGGGTGCGCCCGCGGAGCTCGCGCCCTGGCTCCTACTCCTCGTCGGTCCGCAGTCCGACTACACCACTGGCTCGATCGTCGTGATCGACGGAGGTCAGTCCGTCCAGTGATCGCCTCCGCTCGGAAGGAACCTTCGTGACCGCCACCTACACCGTTGCCGTACTCGGCGCGGGCACCATGGGATCCGGTATCGCTGCCGTCATGGCGCGCGCCGGGCATCAAACGCTGCTCTTCGACGTCGAGGACGACAAGTTAGCCCGTGGTGTCGAAACCGTGCACGGCTTCTTCGATCGCAGCGTCGCTCTCGGCAAGCTGGACGACGCGCGGGCGAGCGGAGCGAAGTCGCGCCTGGCCGCGGTCACGGACCTGACCGAGCTCGGCGCCGCCGACGTCGTCGTCGAAGCGGTCTACGAGGACCTCGCGCTGAAGAAGGACCTGTTCGCGCAACTGGATGACGTGGTCTCTCCCAGTGCGCTGCTGCACACGAACACCTCGACGCTGTCGGTCACCGGCATCGCCTCCGGCTCCCGCCACCCCGAACGGGTGGTCGGAACGCACTACTGCAATCCGGCGCCGCTGATGAAGCTCGTGGAGGTGGCGCCGGGCCGGCACACGGCCGACTGGGCGCAGAAGGCCACGCTGGACTTTCTCGACTCGCTGCGGAAGAGCGCAGTGATCACCCGGGATCGCCCCGGATTCATCGTGAACCGATTCCTGATCCCGTGGGAGAACCGCTGCATCGCGGCTCTCGAGTCAGGTCTGGGCTCGAGGGAGTCCATCGACGCCGCCGTCACGGGAGCGCTCGGGCACCCGATGGGGCCGTTCCGACTGCTCGATGTCGTCGGCCTCGACATCCATCAGCAAGTCGCCACCAGGCTCTACGAACAGCTCCGGGATCCCCGGTTCTTCCCACCTCCGATGGTGGAGCGGATGGTCGCGGCCGGCGAACTCGGACGCAAGACCGGCCGAGGGTTCTACACCTACGACGACACCCGGTTGTTCGGGTCCTGACGCATCAAGGGCGGAATGTGCATGAGCGAGACGCAGATCGACGTCGCCCGGGTGGGCGTCGTCGGGTTCGGCACGATGGGTTCCGGTATCGCGCAGGTGGTCGCGCAGTCCGGACGCGAGGTGACAGTGCTCGATCTCGACCAGGACCGAATCCGGCGGGGGATGGCGGCGGTCGCCTCCTTCCTCGACGAGGGTGTCTCCCGGGGCAAGACGACGCCGGACCGACGGACGGAGGTGCTCGCCCGGATCGCCGGTGTCACCGATGCCGCCGAACTGGCCGGCGTCGACCTCGTCATCGAGGCCGCCACCGAGGACCCCCACGTCAAGTGCCAGATACTCTCCACGGTGACGCGCTCGATCAGCGACACCGCGATGATCGTCACGAACACCTCGGCCTTGTCGGTGACGGAGTTGGCTTCGGCGGTGCCGAACCCGGCGCGGTTCGCGGGACTCCACTTCTTCAACCCGGCGCAGCTGATGCGCACGGTAGAAGTCGTCCGTGCTCTCCGTACCGACCCCGCGGTTGTCGTTCGCCTGTGTGGTCTCGTCGAGTCCCTCGGCAAAGACGCCATCGTGGTCAAGGACAGGCCGGGATTCCTCGTCAACCACCTGCTGATGCCCTATCTGAACGACGTCGTGCAGGAGTACGACGACGGGCTGGCCTCCGCCGAAGACATCGACACCGCGCTCACGTTGGGGCTCGGCTACAAGCTCGGACCGCTCGAACTGCTCGACCTCATCGGGCTCGACGTACACGAGCACGCGACGACGAGCGCCTACGAGGCGACCCACGATCCCCGCTACGTGCCACCTCCGCTCCTGCGTCAGATGGTTGCCGCCGGCTTCCTGGGAAACAAGAACGGCCGCGGCTTTCGTCACGCGGAGGAGATCGGATGACCGGGCAAGAGCAGTACCAGGACATCGTGGTCGAGATCGATGGTCCCGTGGTGACGCTGACGATCAACCGGAGCGACGCCGGCAACAAGCTCCGCGCGAAAACGTGCCTCGAACTGAATGGTGCACTGCAGCGCTTTCGCCTCGACCCGGCGCTCCGGGTCGCGATCCTCACCGGGGCAGGAGAGAAGTTCTTCTGCATCGGCGGCGAGCACGATCCCATCACGTCGCTCGACCACTCACAAGTGCTGCCGATCATTGATCTGTACCAGACCATCGACACGACGATGAAGCCGGTCGTGGCTGCGGTGAACGGCTTCGCGGTGGGGGGCGGGAACGTGCTGCACACCGTCTGCGACCTGACTATCGCCAGCGATACTGCGATCTTCCGTCAGGTGGGTCCGTTGGTCGGCAGCTTCGACGCCGGTTACGGCACCTGGTACCTGGAGGACACGATCGGCCGGAAACGGGCCAAGGAGATGTGGTACCTCAACCGCAAGTACGACGCCGGGCAGGCGCTCGCGATGGGTCTGATCAACGAGGTGGTGCCTGCGGCAGATCTCACGGCGCGGGCTCATCAGGTCGCTCAGGAAATCGCCGCACGCAGCCCGATGGCGATCGCCGGCCTCAAGGCCGCGTTCTCCGGACGGCACAACGGCGTCGCGGGGCAAGCGCGCATGGCCCACGACCAGTTGCTCACGCTCTATCTCGGCACTGAGGAGGCGCACGAGACCGGGGATGCTTTCGCTCAGCGGCGAGTCCCCGATCCCGCGAAGTTCTGGGCTTGAACGCCCGCGGTGATCAACGAGGGCCGGCCTCGACAGCTTCGTCGAGGCTCGAGCCCTACGGTTGCTGGTTCCGGGTCAAGTCGAGCTGCGACGAGATGGCCGCGGCGGCCTTGTCTCCGTCCCTATGAATGATGGCCTCGACCGTCACTGCCGTGAGGTCACGCGCCGCGGTTCCCTCCTCGGCGGACAGGTCGCGCAGGTAGACGGGAAGCGTCACACCGCTCATCGCCGAGACGAACGAGGCCAGGAGCCGATTACCGCTGGCCTCGGCCACCAGGTTGAAGATCGACTGCCCGACGTCGAACAACTCGGGATCGCGGTCCTCGGGCGCCAGCCGGCTGGTCATCTCTGCTTGGCGCTGGAGGAGGGCGCCGAGCTCGGCCGCCTGCTCGTCCGTTCGGTTCTCGGCGGCGAGTCGCACCGCGGGAACCTCCAACAGACGACGCACCTCGTTGACCTCGGCCGTCGTCAGGCTTCCGAACTTCAGAATCGTCTCGAGTGAACCCGAGAGAAGTTCCTTGAGCGAGTCGTGGTCCACGTTTTGGACGAAACTCCCACCGCCTGCGCCCGGAACCTTCGTTATCAACCCTTCGGCGACGAGCACTCGCAACGCCTCGCGGACCGTCGAGCGACTGACGTGGAACTCGCGTGACAGCTCGGCCTCGCTCGGCAGCCGCTCGCCGCGTTTGAACGTCGAGGAAACGATGGCGTCGCGGAGTTGCTTCTCGACCTGCTCTCGCGGCCGTCGCACCGGTTCAGGAGCGAATGTTGGCTGTTCATTGTTAGTCAACATGGGCGCGTCCCCTATCTGTAGGTTATTCGCCGGCATTCAGCGTTAAACGCCCAGCTGTATGAGTCTGATAATAACATAGTGTCTTCTGTCGGACGTATGGAGTCATGGTGCGCGCACTCGTGGTAAGAGGTCAGTGGGAGCCCCGGATGGGATTCGAGGTGACCGAGGACGAGACGATCGGGCGATGGGCCCGTGACGCGAGCAAGGTATGGCGTCACCCGGAGTGGGCGGTGACGGATGTCCCGGAGCCGGAGCCGACCGGTGCGGATCTGGTTGTTCGCGTCCGAGCGGCAGGGATCGCGACCTCAACGCTGCGGATGACCGCGACGGACGCGGAGGGCTACGTCAGGTTGCCCTACCGGATGAGTCTCCCGCTCATTCCGGGCCACGAATTTGCCGGAGAGGTCGTCGACGTCGGGCCGGATGCGCGCGGCTTCCGCATCGGCGACGCGGTGGCTGCGGAGACGTTGCGCGCGTGCGGGCGCTGTGCGGCTTGCCGGCGGGGGCGCGTCAACGCGTGCCTCGACGGAAGATTCGCCGGCTTCAACATGGACGGGGGGCTCGCGGAGTTCGCCCTCGTGCCTTCGACGCACGCCCGATCGCTGGAATCTCTCCGGGAGCTGTTCCCCGGCCAACTGACGTACGAGATCGGCGCGTTGTGTGAGCCGGCCGCCGTTTCCTTTGTCGCGTTGTTCGAGACCGACCGGCATTTGCGCCCCGGAATGAGCGTCGCCGTGTTCGGTTGTGGCCCGATCGGCTTGGCCGCCGTGGCGCTGGCGCGCTGCGCCGGTGCGACATCGATCCTGGCCTTCGACCCCGTGCCCGAGCGGCGGCAAATCGCGAGGCGACTCGGCGCTGACCAGGCTCTGCCGACCTGCGGGAGCGACGACGAGCGGGCAGCGCTGGTGAGCCGTCACACCCGGGGACGAGGATTCGACGTCGTGGTCGACGCGAGCGGCTCTGCGGCCGAGGTGCTCCCAGCCATCCAGCACGTACTCGCGGCCGGGGGACACGTCGTGCATCTCGGCGTCGGCGGTCCGGCGGCACCCTACCGGCCGATCAGCGCTATGGCGAAGGGGGCCTCGCACAGTTTCAGCATGGGTCACCTCGGTGGATTCGACCCCGTCATCGCACTTCACGCTGCCGGACGACTCGACCTCACACCGGTGATCGGCTCGCGCCGGCCCCTCGAGGACGGTGTGGCCGCGCTGGCCCACGCCTCCGAGCGGCGGTCGGCCAAGACGCTCGTGGTGCCCGGCGGTTAGTGCGCCGGTTGCCGGATCGCGGCTCGACGGCCGTCGCCGCTGCCCGCAGTTCGTCGGCCCACTGCTTGACCTGACGGCCGGTAGCCGACGAGGGTAGCTGGGCGAGCCGCAACAGCATCGCGACTCCGCCGGCCTCTCGCAGCACGGGCGCCATCAGCCCCCCGATGTCGTACCGTGCGTCCTCATCGAGCTCACCGGTATCGAGGTACTGCATCGCCTCGGCCATTTGGGTCAGTAGTGCCCGCTCGCGAGTCGGCGTGAGGCCGCCGGTCTTGTATTCCTTCATCATCGTGTCGAGCTCGTGCGCGGTGTCCCGCCCTCCCGTCGCGATCTGCCACGCGGTGTAGCCGCGGGCCCTGATTGCTTCGAGCCTGTGGGTGTAGGCGGTGATCGAGTGCGGATCCGCCCCGACCATCGAGAGCCAGCGTGCTGCCGCCTCGTCGTCCGCCCAGGCGACGTATGCCTCACCGAGAGGCAGCTTCATCGGAAGTCGTTCGCCGATGAGTTCCCGCATCACGGCATCGCCCCCGTGTGCGGTGGCGACCGTCGTCAGCTCGCTTTCGGTGACGGCGACGAGAACGGCCGCCTCGCAGCGCACCTCACGGGCCAACGCCTCGATGTGAGGCCTGGCCACGTCGGCCAGGTGGACGCCGGCGATCAAGTCGGCATCGCCGCCGGCGATCATGCCGTGTGGCGAGAACCCTCCGTAGCCGCCTTGGAAAAACAGCAGCGGAGTCACCTGGCGGTGAACGTCCATCGCCGTGACCTCGCACAGCTGGATGTAGTGGTCGCCCGCCTCGATCACGTCGCGTGGGGTGCAGTGGATGTGGGCCACGGCTCCGGTGAGCATCGGAGCTCCGAAGTCCGAGTCCTTCCAGTCCACACCGCTGAACTTGTCGTCGGACGACTTCGACATGGCCCGGCACAGTTCCACTTGATCGTGCGCGAGAACGTTGATGCAGAAGGCCGGGGCCTCACGGAGACGGGCGAAGCTGCGCGAAGTGAGCGTCGGTAGGAAGGCGACCAGCGGCGGATCCAGCGAAACCGACGTGAACGTTCCGACGACCATGCCGATGGGCGACCCGTTGTCCGCGGTCCCCGTCACGACGGTCACCCCGGTCGGGTAATGACCCAGCACCTCACGGAATCGCAACGAATCGATCGCGCGGTTTGCGTCACTCATCAGAACCCTCCGTCATCGGTAAACCGTGGTGGTCAAGCGTCCGAGCCGGTTTTTCCGGCCGGTCAGAACGCGACTGCGGCCGTGGGCTCGTCGATCCACTCGACTGCGTCGGGCTCCTGCACGATGCGGTTTTCGACGTGGCCGATGCCGTCGATCTCCACTCGCACCACGTCGCCGGGAACCAGGAATCGGTTCTCCATCACGCCGACACCGCCGGGGGTTCCGGTGGCGATGATGTCGCCGACCTCGAGCGTCGCGGCGCTCGACAGCCACGCGATCAGGCGATAGCAGTCGAAGATCAGATTGGCCGTGTTGGACTCCTGGCGGGTCTCGCCGTTGACGATCGTGCGGATGGCCAGCGCGTGGGGGTCGACCTCGTCAGGGGTCACGATCCAGGGGCCCGCTACGCCGTGACCGTCGAAGGACTTGCCGAGCACCCACTGGCCGCCCCGCATCTGGTAGTCGCGGACGCTGAAGTCGTTGACGACGGTGAATCCGGCGATGACCTTGTGGGCGTTCTCCGGGCTGACGTGACGGCAGCGCTTGCCGATCACGATTCCCAGCTCGCACTCGTAGTCGAGCTGCTCGGACACGGCGGGCCGCTGGACGTCGGCGTACGGTCCGGCGATCGTCGTGGGCATCTTGGCGAAGACCGTCGGGAACTCCGGGAACTGCTTGCCCGTCTCGCGCACGTGCTCGGCGTAGTTCAGGCCGATCGCCCAGATCTTCGGCGGTGCCGGGATCGGGGACAGCAGGGACTCCCGGAGGAGCGGCCCACGTCCCGCGCCGCTCTCGATGGCAGCCTTCACCGCGGACAGACCGACGTCACCCAACGCGAGGATCCCGGCGAGCGTTCGGGGTAGCGCCGGTGCCGCTCGGGTCAGGTCGACGATCTGATCTCCGACCACGGCTGCGGCTACTGGGCCGTTCTCCGTGCTGACCGTAGCTAGTCTCACGAGCGCTCCTTAGGTCCGACATTGATTGTGTCTGCGGCGACGAGCAGCATGACATCAATCAGACTGATTGACAATTGTCAGACCGAAGACCTACCGTCGGACGACAGACGGACATCGACTGTTCTCAGCGGTCGCTGGACGGCGACGTCAGTGGGCTCGCGCGCGCGCCCACCACGAGCGATGGGTGGACCAATGACCACAGTGGAGTCGCACCCGGTGCGCGCCGGTGAGCCGGCGTCGGTTGGCGCCGGACAGCCCGACTTCGAACAGCGAACAGATCGTCTGATCGAGAAGGCCAAGGTGTTGATCCCGACGCTCCGTGCACGTGCACAGGAGGCCGCGGAACTCCGCCACCAGCCGGCGCAGACGATCCAGGACGCCGAGTTCCTGATGGACGCGCTCACGCCGCGCGTCTGGGGCGGTCAAGGACTGGGCTCGCGTGCCCTCTGTGAGGTTGCCCGCGTACTAGCGCACGGTGACGCGTCCGCAGCGTGGACACTTGCCTTTCTCATCGAGCACAGCTGGATGGCGGCGCACCTCAGCTGGGACGCGCAGTCGGAGATCTTCGACGGGCGGACGTTCGTCCTCGCCGCCGCGCCGCTCACCCCGGCCGGAAAGGCGGAGAAGGTCGAAGGCGGCTTCCGGGTGACCGGTACGTTCCGCTACGCCTCGGGGGTCTGGAACTCCACGCACACCTTCTTGTCCTCGATGGTGACCGTCGAGGGCACGTTGACCCCGATGACGTTCTTCGTCGAGCTCGCTCAGCCCGGAGTCACGATCAACGACGACTGGCACATGTCGGGGATGTCGGCGACCGGTAGTGCCAGCGTCACGCTCGATGACGTCTTCATCCGGGAGACCTACAGCATTCCGCTCGAACACATGCTGTCGGTCGACAAGCACCCGGGCGCCGCGCACGAGGAGAAGTTCCTCCGCTACCCGCCGTTCGCGAGCCTCGGTCTGATGATCACGGCGATCGCGCTCGGCAGCGCCGAGGCGGTCGTCGACATCGTCAAGGCGCGCCTCGGCACGACCCGCGCATTCGGTGGCGCGACCCGCCAGGACCTCCCGCAGTCGCGCATGCGCTTCGCGGAGGCCTGGGAGAAGCTGCGCTGCGCGCAGATGCTCTACCGCCACATCCTCGACGACTCCATTCGGAAGTGCGATGCGCTGGAGCCGTGGAGCCAGCAGGAGATCGGTCAGATCGAGCTCGACCAGACGACGATCGTCCACCTCGCGCAAGAGCTCATCGGCATCCTGTGCGACGGCATGGGGTCCAGCCCGTACCAGACGAAGGAGGCGCTGCAGCGCTACCGCCGCGACATCGACGTGATCGCGAACCACGCGTTCATGGACTGGGACCTCGTGGCCGAGCGGTCGATCCGCTACGTCCTCGGTCTCGGTACCCGTTCCACCGACATGTTCCGTAGCCAGGTCACCTCGCAGGGCGGTGTCTCGAGCGAGCGCCTGGGCGGTGGCCGCAACGAGGAGAAACCAATGAAGGCAGCAGTTCTGAACGAGGTAGCCGGGGTGCCGGCCGTCGGCGAGTTCGCCGCCCCACAGCCCGCCCCCGGCGAACAGGTCGTCGACGTCATCGTCGCCGCCCTGAACCCGATCGACCTGCGGCTGGCTGCTGGTGGTCCGTTCGGCCCCCCGATCGTTCCGTCCGTCGTCGGGTCCGAGGGCGTCGGCCGGTTGGCCGACGGGACGAAGGTCTACTTCAGCGACGCCAAGGCGCCGTACGGCGCGCTCGCTGAGCAGGTGCTCCTCGGCGACCGCTCGCGGTTCTACCCGATTCCCGACGGCCTCGACGACGGTCTCGCCGCGGCGCTGGGGACGTCGGGGGTCACGGCGCTGACGGCGCTGCAGTGGCGTGCGCAGGTGCGGGCCGGCGACGAGGTGCTCGTGCTCGGCGCTACCGGCGCGGTGGGCCAGATCGGCGTGCAGGTGGCGAGGCTCCTCGGTGCCGGACGAGTGGTCGGCGCCGGCCGCAGTGAAGAGACGCTCGTCAAGATGAAGGCCGATGGAAAGATCGACGAGTTCGTGATCCTCGGCGGCGAGGACGACGCTACGGCGCTGAAGGCTGCCGCCTCGGTCGGCTACGACGTCGTCCTCGACACGGTCATGGGGCCGGCGTTCGCAGCGGCATTGCCCGCGACGAAGATCGGTGCGCGCTACGTCGTCGTCGGGATGTCGGGCGGGGCACCCGCGACGACGATCGCCTACCCGTTCCTGACCGGACGGAGCATTTTCGGCCACCTCAAGCCGCTGGTCCCGCTGGACGAGTGGGAAGCCTCGTACCAGCAGCTGGTGGGCTGGGCGAACGCGGGGCAGATCGACCTCGAGGTCGAGCGGCTACCGCTCGCCGCGATCGGCGAGGCGTGGAGCCGGGTCGACAAGGGCAACCACAAGAAGCTTGTCGTCGAGATCTGACCCAAGCCTCGATCGGCGGGGGCCGGCCCGGTTCGTCCGGGCCGGCCCCGCTCGTCGTCTCACGGGTGGTCCCCGCCGGTCACGTATCGAAAGGTCACGCTGATGCGCGCAACTGTCGTCACGGGGGAGTGGTCGCCCCGCGCCGGTGCCAGGCTCACGGATGAGGAGCGAGCCGGCCACTGGGCACTCGATGCCACGACCGCCTGGCGCCACCCGCGCTGGCAGATCGGTGAGCGGGAGACGCCGCAACTTCGTGGGCCGACGGACGTGCTCGTCAAGGTGCGTGCCGTCGGCATCTGCGGTTCGGACGTGCACCTGTTCGAGACCGATGCCGACGGCTACGTTCTCCTGCCCTACCGGGTGCGGCTGCCCGTGGTACCGGGACACGAAATCGCCGGAGAGGTCGTCGAGGTCGGAAGGGACGTACGGGACGTCGGGCCGGGCGACGCGGTCGCCGTCCAGACACTGCACCACTGCGGCCGGTGCGCGGCCTGCCGGGCAGGTCTGCCGAGTCACTGCAGCGACGCCGAGGACAGTGGGTTCAGCATCGACGGGGGAATGGCGGAGTACGTGCTCTCGCGGGAGAGCAACGTCCGTTCCCTCGACCCGCTCCGCGATCGGTACGACGAATCGGACCTCTACGCGATCGGGGCATTGTGCGAGCCGGCCAGCGTCGCCTACGTCGGAATGTTCCTCCGTGCGGGTGGGTTCCTGCCCGGAGGCACGGTCGCCGTTCACGGGTGCGGGCCGATCGGTCTCGCGGCGGTTGCCCTCGCGCGGGCCGCGGGCGCGAGCCGGGTCCTCGCCTTTGACACCGAGATCGCTCGGTGCAAGCTGGCCGAGCAGGTCGGAGCCGACACGGGACATCACCTCGGGACGCTGCGCGACGCCGGGGACGCGGTGGCGGACGTCATCCTGCAGAGCACCCGAGGCGCGGGCGTGGACCTGACGGTCGAGGCGGCCGGCGCGGCCGCAACCGTGCTCCCCGACGTCGAACGGTCGATCGCCGTCGGCGGCAAAGTGGTGCTGCTCGGATCGGAATCCGGCGCTGCTCCGCTGCAGACGATGGCGTACATGCTGCGCGGAGCGAGCCTGCACGGTTCGATCGGCAACATCGGTGGTCTCGATCCGGTGATCGCGTTGCACGCCGCGGGGCGGATCGACCTGCGTCCGATCGTGAGCGCGAGCTACGACCTCGACGACGGAGTCGAGGCGATCCGGAGAGCTGCGCTGCGCCAGGATGCCAAGATCCTCGTCCTGCCGAACGGCGGCGCGCGGCCGGCCTGATCAGCAGCGCAGCGACGCCGGCGAACCGATCGGTTCGCCGGCGTCGCTCTGCCCGGAAGTCCTAGCGGTCGCGCATCCCCTTCGGCCAGATGCCCTGCTTGCCGGCTTGGAGGATGCCGTTCGGGTCGACCGCGTCTTTCAGCGTTTCCAGGAACCTGCGCATCGCGTGGTCATTGAAGTCGAAGGTGTCCGCCACCGCGTCCATCTTGTAGATGTTGGTTCGGTAGAGGCCGTAACCCTCGCCGGCGAGTGCCTTCAGCATCGGGTCGTAGTTGTCGTAGATCGCGCGAGTCTTCGCCTCGTCCTTGGGGTCGAAGAACATCACGGACACGACGATGATGCTGGTGGGAAGAAGCATGAGACCGGCGGCGTACGGCTCGCCGAATTGCTCGTAGAGCCCGCGGACCCTCCGAACCATCGCGAGCACCTCGGTGCCGACGAGCGGGCCGACGGGCGAGAAGTCGAGGTGGCCGGTGTCGGGTCCGAACGGGACCTTGTAGAGGTCGAGCAGCTCCATCCCCGGGATGCCCGCCTGCACACGATCGTCATGAATGCCCTGGTCGGGGCCGACCCGGTCGGTGCCGTCGTAGAGCTTCATTCCGAGTTGCACACCGGGAATCGCCCCGAGCTTCCGTTCGACGATGCGCCACTTGGCCGTCACGATTTCCTCGTAGCCGTACAGGGCGAAGCGCAGTGCCCACTTCTGGCTGGTCGGATCCAGATCGGGCTGCCCCTCCGCGTTCGCCGCGACACCGCGGCCGAGGAACGGGTAGTTGTTGATGGTCTCGTCGAGCATGAGCTCGCGCATCGTGTCGATGACCGGAACGATGATCTCGTCGCCGTCGAAGTGCAGCCAGCAGGAGGCGTACTTCTCGGGTCGCGGCATGAGACGCCAGCCGATCCGGGTGACGATCCCCATGCCCGACTGCATGAACAGTCCGTCCACGCTCGGCCCGTACGAAAACGGGTAGACGTGCCAGGCCTTGTTGCCGTTCATGGCGCCCATGCCGGTGCGCATCAGCTCGCCGTTGGGAAGCACGACCTCCATCCCGCAGATGTTGGAGCCGTGCGAGCCGTAGCGGGTGTGGCCGCGTCCGTACTCGAGGCTGTTGCCGACGACGGAGCCCCAGCCGAGGTCGGGGATCGAGGACCACCACTTGCCGCCCTGTTCCTCCAGCGCGTCACAGAGGTCGAACCAGCGCACGCCCGGCTCCACCACGGCGTATCCGAGATCCTCGTTGATTTCCAGGACCTTGTTCATCGCGGACAGGTTGACCAGGATCGATCCGGCGACCCGAGGTGCGGCGCCACCGTAGCCGTAGTTGCGGCCAGTGCTCACCGTCCACAACGGCACACCGTGCTCGTTGGCGATCCGCACGACGGTCTGGACCTCTTCCACCGATTTCGGCATGACTGCCGCCGCGACGTCGTGGTCGTCCGCCCCCCGGACCCAGAAGGGGTCCCGGAATTCGTCCAAGGCCGCTCGGTCCGTCTGTATGGCGTCGCCGCCCAGGGCCGCCGTCATCGCCTCGATGGCTCGTGCCACCGCTGCCGCATCCACCACTGGGGTAACCATCGCCTTGCTCCTTTGCCAGGTTCCTCCGAACGTTCTAGCAAACTGTCCGACATTTATCTAGTAGGCTAATCCATGATAGTAGAAGGCTAGATCGTTGCCATCCGAGCCGAGGACCGTCACCCAGTGCGGACCGGCCGGGTGCGTGGGCTCGTGCGACAGAGAGGTCGACCATGAAGACCATCCGGCCGGCAGACGCGCCAGTGATCATCGCGGGCGGGGGCCCGGTGGGCATGTCGCTCGCGATCGACCTCGCACTCCGAGGAGTTCCGAGCATCGTGCTTGAGCGGCGGACGAAGGGAAGGCCCTTCCTGCTGCGTACCAACATGACCAACGTGCGTTCGATGGAGCACTTCCGCCGGTGGGGGATCGCCGAGGAACTGCGCAAGAACGACCCGGTTCCGGACGAGATCCAGCGGGACGTCTCGTTCGTGACCAGGCTCAACGGACACCTGATCCTCAACCTTCCCCGCACGTACGAATGGAGCGAGCCGCTGCCGTTCGCCTCCGAGGTCGCCGAGTGGGCGCCGAACGAGGGCATCGAGAAGACGCTGTGGTCGCGCGTGGACGAGCTGGCCCTGATCGACTACCGGTTCGAGAACGAAGTGCAGACGTTCCGTCAGGACGACGCCGGGGTCAGCGTGGAGGTCACCGACAAGGACGGCGCCTCGCTGATTCTGCGAGGCGACTACCTGGTGTTGTCCGACGGCAGCCGGGGAAACCTGCGACGGGTGCTCAACGTGCGCCATGAGGGGCGCACCCTCGCGATGAGCCTGTCGTGGCATTTCCGGTCCGAACAGCTCAAGGACGTCTGGACTGCTGGTCCGGTCGTCTCGATGGCCTACATCTACAACGAAGACCGTGGTAGTGACCTGATCACACCGCAGGGTCCCGATACGTGGCAGTACTTCGCCGGCCCCACGCCCGAGGGCGTCGACGGCAACGACTGGGAGCAGGTCAAAGAACTCATCATCAAGGCCGTCGGCCAGGAGATCGATCTCGAGCCGCTGAGCGGCGGAGCGTTCGCGGAAAACTCGCTGCTCGCGCCGCGGCTGGACCACGGCCGCGTACTGCTTGCCGGCGACGCCGCTCACATGGTGTCACCGCAGGGCGGTTTCGGTATGAACAGCGGCATCGGCGATGCCGCCGATCTGGGCTGGAAACTCGCTGCTCTCGTAGACGGGTGGGGTGGTCCGTCCCTCATCCCTAGTTACAGCATCGACCGGCGCGAGGCCGTCCGCTTCATCCAACAGGGTTCGGAGGCCAACCACGCGCTCGGCGCGATCGAGTTGGTGCAGGCGGGGATCGAGAAGGACGGCCCCGGGGGTGACGAGGTCCGCGAGGCGGTGCGGAAGGACATCCTGGAACGAAAACTCGTGCAGTTCAAGCGGATGGGCGGTCAGCTGGGATACCGGTACACGATGTCGCCGATCATCGTCCGTGACGGCACCGAGCAGTCACCGCCGACTTTCGCCGACTACGTCCCGTCCGCCGCGCCGGGCAACCGCGCCCCCCACCTGTGGTTGGCGGACGGCACTTCGCTGTACGACCACCTCGGTCCCGGATTCACCCTGCTGGACTTTGACGGCGTCGACTCCACGAATCTCCTCGAGCGCGCCCGGTCCCGCGGCATCCCCGTGGACGTCTTCCGGCCGGACGAGGTGGACCAGGCGAAGATGCGCGACCTCTACGAGAGGAAAGCGGCGTTGGTGCGTTCTGACCACCACGTGGTCTGGCGAGGCGACGAGCTGCCGGCAGACGTCGATTCGCTGCTCGACATCGTGACCGGTCACGCCTCCTGGGGTGCGTTGTGAGCGACGGCGCGCAGGCCGGGGCCTCGTCGGAGCAATTCCGGGGAATGGCCGTGCGCAGGCAGGTTCTCGGTGCGGAGTACACCGAGGCGTCGCTGGCGCGCCGCACTGACTTCAACACCCCGTTCTTCGACTACGTCACCCGCTCGGTGTGGGGTGAGGTCTGGGCTCGTGACGGTCTCGACCGGCGGACGAGGAGTTGCATCACGCTGGCGATCTTGACCGCGCTCGGCTGCGAGGACGAGGTGGCGCTGCACACCGAGGTGGCTGTGCGCAACGGGCTGACGCCGACCGAGATCTCAGAGGTTCTACTGCACAGCGCGGCGTACGCGGGTGTACCCAGGGCGCGTGGGGCGATGCTCGTCGCGGAGGAGGTGCTCGACCGGCTCGAGCAGACGGAACAGCCGGCGATCGTCGAGTAAGCCGGCAACGGCATTCGGCACGGGACCGGCCGGTCCGGCGTCCGGGTCGTGTGACGGGGGTCCCATGATCTGGACTCCGTCTCGTCGACTGGGACGACCCGTCTGATTCCCGCACCAAGCCCGGGCTGTCTGGCTGGTCATGGGTGAATCATTCGGGGGAACGCCGAGATCGATGGAACATCGCCCACGCGAGAGCACCAGCAACTTTCCATCGATAACCATTTCCGCTGGACCGGGGCATCGGGCCGCGGCCCACTGTCGTGGCCGTACTAGCTAAGCCGAGCTGGTTCTGTACGCGCTGAGAGCGCGTCGACCGAGCGACGCGTGCGCGGCGGTGGCCGGATGGTCGCCGTCGCTCCCGCCGCCGGTGCACCGGCGGCCCGCTGCGCCCGGCGCAGGGGATGCTCGCGGCGGCCGAGGCTAGGCGCGCCCTCAGCGACGTTGGCCTGCGGGCCCGCGCAGGCGGCGGACGCCGGTTTCGCAGTCCTCCCGGGCGCCGATGCGCGTCCGTTGCTCGCTGATTCGTGGGGTCGCAAAATTGCATCGGACAGCCATTTTCGAGGCAAATTCGTCTCCGAAAACAGCACAAAATTGAGAAATAAGACATGCAGGTCGGGGCCATTGGGTTATTGACCGGTCGATGATGTGACTCATAAAGTCTTACATTCACTGGATGGTTGGCGAGCTCGGATTGCGCAAATGTCTGCGTAATTCTCGCGTTCGGTCAGATCGCCGTACTCACGTCATTACCGTAGGAAGGTCCTACCGTGCCCCCGACCGACATGAGTCTTTTGAGACAGTCCCGCCCGTCTTCGACGCCGGGCCGACTGAGGGCTCGCCATCTGGCGGTCCTGCTCATCGCCGCCCACGCTCCGCTGACCCTGTTGTGGGCCGTGGTACCGACCACGTTCGCCAGCTCCGGAGTCGTCGCGACGCCGCTCGTCTTCGCGATCGCCGGGATCATCTTGGTCGGCTTCGTCGTCGGATACAGCGGTTTAGGGCGTCGGATCCGCCACCCCGGCGGACTGTATGTCGTGGTCGTGCAAGGACTAGGGCGTCCGGCCGGACTGGGGGCGGCCATCCTGCAGTTCCTGGGCTACATCGGACTCTTGGCCGGGTTCTACGGCCAGTCGGCCCTCACGCTGAAGGTCCTGATGGTCGATGTCGTGGGAGTAGATCCGCCCACCGGCTTCTTGGTGTCGTTCTGGGTGGGTGCCGTCCTGGCCCTCAGCCAGCTTTCGCTGCGGACCACCGCCCGGCTCGGGGCGAGCGTGTTGGCGCTGCAGGCTCTCGTGCTTCTGTGGTTCCTCGTCGCCGCGGTGAGCAGGCCGCTCGACGGGACCCTTTCGGTCTCCGCCCTCGACACGGGAGGGCTGTTGTCCGGCTCGTTCGGTGTTGCGCTGGTGCTCGCCGTCGTCGCGTTCGTCGGCTCGGAAGGAGCGACCGCCTACACCACCGAGCTGGCCGACCCCTATCGCGCCGTCCCTCGAGCGACGTACTTCTCCTACCTCGTCATCACGCTCGTACTGGTGGTCGGTGCCTGGGCGACCGCCGTGGTGGTCGGTGCCGAGACCGCGGCCGCCACCCCCACGGGCGCGTCGTTGCCGGAGGTTCTGGCGCGCCTGGTCGGGCCCGAGTCGGCCAATGCGGCCATTGACCTCGGGAGGCTCAATCTCTGTATCGGGCTGCTGATGACGGCGGTCGTGCTCAACAACGCGGCCGCGCGGCAGATCGCCGGCCTCGGGCGCGACGGGCTACTTCCGGTCGGTCTTGCGCCGGAGACGGCAGCTCAGAGGCCCCCGGCGCCCGCGACGCTGATTCAGCCCGCGCTCTCCGGTGTGATCGCAGTGGCGGCCACCTTCACGGCCGGAACCGTACTCCCGCTCTGGCTGGGCATCGCTTCCGGTCTCGCCATCGTCGGCGTGCTGACGCTGGCGTCAGCGTCGTCCGCGCTGTGGTTCCTGCGCGGCGAGGCCGACGAAAGCGGATTCTTCGGTTGGGAGGGCCAGGTCATCGCCGGGCTGTTCTCGATCGTGACGACCGGCGGCGTCTTTCTCTTCGGCGTTTTCGGTGTGCGACAGGTGGCGCCGGGGGCACCTGAAGGGGCGAGCTGGCTGGTCGCATTGCTCGTCGGGGTGGTCTTCCTGACCGGTGTCGTGGTCGCGCTGGGCTTACGAGTGAGCCGGCCCACCATCTATGCCTCGATCGGCCGCACGGACGTCGCAGCTACGGCGAGAGCGTGAACCGCGCTACCACGGACTGAAGTTCTGAAGACATCGTGGCCAGTTCGAGCGCCGATTGCTGCGTTTCGACAACAGTCGTTGCGGTAGTTTGCGCCGCGCCGGCGACGGAGGAAATGTTCTGCGCGATGCGGGTCGAACCGTTGGATGCCTCCGCGATACTACGGCTCATCTCCTGGGTCGTCGCGGTTTGCTCCTCTACCGCGGAGGCGATCGTCAGCTGGAAGTCATTGATCTGAGCGATCACGTCGGATATTTCGGCGATCGCGGCTACTGCCGAGTCGGTATCGGCCTGGATCGCCTCGACCCGCGCGGAGATGTCTTCCGTAGCTTTCGCTGTCTCCTGAGCCAAGTCTTTGACCTCGTTCGCGACCACCGCAAATCCTTTCCCGGCCTCGCCGGCGCGGGCGGCTTCGATCGTTGCGTTGAGCGCCAGCAAGTTGGTCTGCTCGGCGATGGACGTGATGACTTTGACGACGTTGCCGATTTCGATCGAGGATTCGCCGAGTTTGGCGACTGTTGCATTGGTCGTGTCCGCTGCCGTCACGGCGCGAGCAGCAACTGCTGCGGCCTCGTTGGCTGATTGCGAGATCTCCCGAATCGCCGCGCCCATCTCCTCGGTGCCGGCCGCCGCCGTCTGGACGTTGTGGGAAACTTCGTCAGAGGCTTGTGTCAGCACGGCTGCCTGCGACGAGGTGTCGCGGGCGTTGCCGGCGATGGCCTCGGCGGACGTCGTCAATCGGCTCGACGACTGGGCGAGCATCCGGGCAGAATTGGCCAGCGCTTCCACCGTCGCGTGAACGGACTTTGCTGCTCGGTTGACCGCGACGGCCATCAATCCGACCTCGTCACGCCCGTTTGCCTGCGCACGGCGCGTGAGATCGCCGTCCGCGATTGCGTCCAGAATCGACCGAACGGATCCCAGTCGCCGACTGACGCTGCGTCCGATCAGCCATCCCAACCCCAGAGCGATGGCCAGCCCGGTCGCGAGGACCGCGACCATGCCCGATCGAGCGCGCGCGGCGGTTTCGTGCGCCTCTTTTGCTGCGGTGTTCGCCTGGGTGTGCTCGAGCTCGCGGAGGCCCGCCACCGCCTGGTTCATCTCCGATTCGGCTTTGCCGAACGTCGCGATAATGGCCGGCACGGTGGTTGGCAACTGGAGATCGGCGGGTGGGGGATCGCCGAGAACGATCGTGTTGACGAGTCCCTTGTACGTGTTCCATGCCTTCGAAAAGGCGCTGCTCCGTGTTTTCCAGACGGCGGTCGGGTCGGATGAATCCAGATACCCGCGCAGTGCGCGATCGACGACTGTTTCGGCGCTCTTGACCGCTCTTTTGTGAGTAGGAAGTTCTGCTGGGGGTGTGGTTTTGCTGTTGTACAGAAACAGCCCGCGATAGAGAGTAGCGATACCGCCCTCGATCAGCACGAGCTGATCCAGGCGGGCGATATTCGTCGATTTCACCTGTTGGATTCGGTCGTCCAGTGCGCCCATTCGCGACCATGCGACGGCTCCGGTCAAAACCGCCACCAAAGCCATGACCGCAAGCGCGCTCATGATCTTCATCCCAACGCTGAGGTTGGCGAATCGGCCTGAGAAGGCACTCTCTGCCTTTTCGATCACAAGTATCATCCCCTGGTCAGAGCCGCCCTGTTCGACGCAGAATTCCCTCTGATGATCGGCAGCGAGAGGCTGCATCTGAGGCTCTCGTCGGCCTTGGCCATCGTTGTCGGAGGGTCCGTCCGTGACCGATGGCGTTGACCGGTTTCGGGGGACGCTCCGCGACAGGCACCTCGTGTTCGCCCGCTCGTGTGTTGACCACGAACGTTCACCGGTTGGGCGAGGCGCCGGTGGCGGTCGGTGACGTGATCGGGTGAGCGGTCCGGCCTAGGTGGCTTCGGGTTGCGGAGTCTGTGGAGGTGGTCGTTGGCTGAGCTGGTGACAGCGCGCAGGTTGACCGATGAGGAGGGTGCTGCGGGTCGTGCGGCGGGGCGCAATCCGATTCGGGTGCGGCGCGCGACGATGATCGTGGCGTCGGCCTCGGGCACACCGGTTGCGGCGATCGCGCGGCTGGTCAGGACACCGTCCGGGATGTCATCCACGCGTCCGACGAGGTCGGGTGAACGCCTTGGACCCGAACGGGTCTCGGTGGGCGGGAGGCCGTCCCCGCCTGATCAGTGACGACGACATCGCGTTTCTCGTCACGACGGCCAGAACGCGACCGAAGAAACTCAGGTTGCGGTTCACTCGGTGGAGCCTGCGGAAACTCAGCGGGCAGCGGGCAGCGGGCAGCGGGCAGCGGGCAGCGGGCAGCGGGCAGCGGGCAGCGGGCAGCGGGCAGCGGGCAGCGGGCAGCGGGCTTGGCCGGCCCGGATCGTGCGGGCCGGCCGCGAATGCCTCCGGCAGTCACTGCACCGAGCCGGGATCTCGTTCCAGCGGACCCGCACCGGGAAAGAGTCCCCGGACCGAAGAAAGACGCCCGGCACCCCGGCGTCATCGCCGCCCGACGCCGAGAACGCGCACGCCCGCTGCGAACGCCACCACCGAGGGGGACGACCCGCGTCGCCTCGGCGCGTTCACCGGCTTTGTCAGCAGCGTCTATCTCGACGGGGTTGTCGAAGCGACCACTGCCCTCGAGCGCGAGCGCTCGCCGAGGGGACGATCGTCGAGTACTGCGCTGCGACGCAGTTCGCCCGGGCTGACACCGAAGCGCGACCGGAAGTCTTGCGAGAAGTGGGAGACCGAGTGGATCCCGCACATCTTCGCCACGGTCGCGGTAACCAGCGTGCCTGCATCCGGTCCGGTGAGAAGGGCGTAGGCCAGATCGAGCCGTCGCTTCAGAATGTGGCGGGGAAGCGTGGTCCCCACCGCGGCGAAGACCCGCGTGAGCTGGCGGACGCTGATACCGACCGCGGTGGCGATCTCCGGAGCGGAGAGCCGTGGATCGCGGAGCCGCTCTTCGGCGTAGGCGCAGGCCAGCGCGCGGTGCACCAGCTGTGGTCGAGCCATGTCCTGTGCGGCGAGGGCGGACAGGAGATCGATGAGGGTCTGCTCGTCGGGTGCGGTGATCGTGGGCCGTCCCAGGCTGCCGCCCACCAGACGGGCGATCGCGCGGCCGTACGGATTGTTCTGGCTCCGGCGCACGATGAGCGGCCCCCCGAGCGCCGCGGAGTACGCCTCGTCCGGTAGGACACTCCGATCCACTCGGATCGCCAGCTCATCGAGACCTTGCCCGAAGCCGCGGACGAACTGTCCGTCGGCGTCGCAGACGAGAAGGTCGCCAGGGTGGATCACCTGTCGTCGTCCGGCCTGCTGAAAGAGTGCGTCGCCCCGCAGCGACACATAGATCGCCAGCGATGAAGTGGGCCGCTGCTCGATGAGCTCGGCCGAACGTCGAACGACGTGCGCGGTACCTCTGACTCGCGCCAGGTGCACTCCGCCGAGTTCCAGATTGTCTTCCTGCGCTTGGAAGTGCCCGGCCGCGCGAGCGTCGCACCGTAAGGCGATCAGTGTCTCCGCGTTGTGGTTCTCCCAGGCCCGCACTCGCTCGTCATCGGGGATGAACGCGGTGGAGAAGGCCTGGCTCGATCGCGACGCGTTTGCTGACATTGAATGCCTGCCTGATGGATGCCGGGGCGAGCCCGGAGTACCTCGGCTCGGGTGCGCGCACCGATTGCGAAGGAGGAGCGTCGGGACCGCAGTGCTGAAGAAGGCTTCGGCTGAGCCGCTATATCGGCCACTTCCGTGCGACTAGCACGATACTTCCCGGCGACGGTACGGCAAGGGTGTGGAGCTGTCAACGATGACCTGGCGGTTCCGGCGCGAGGCGGGCGGCCGCCGTGTTGGTCGCCGCAGGCCGCACCTCAGGCGGTGCTCCGCGTCGGCAGGCCCATCAGCGGGGTTCCCTTTTCGGCCATTCCCTGCCCCGTTGCGGGCCGGCCGTCACGGCCGCGCAGTTAACTGCCGTTCTTGAGTTGACGACGAAGGAGCTCATATGGGCGAGGCTCAGGTGCGCGCCACGGCTCTCGCCATGGTGGGGTTCTCGGCACAAGGGGGGATGACGCCGATGAGATTCGTTCATGAGAGCCTCCCGCAGCGGGTCTGTTTCGACTCGGGCGGTGCGGCTCGCGCGGTCGCCGCGGAAATCGAGCTGGTGAAAGCCGAACGCTTGATGGTCGTCGCGGCGACCCCCGAGGCCGACCTTGCCGAGCGGGTCACCGCCGGGCTGCCGGTCGTCGTGCGTCATGACGAGGTCGTCATGCACGTCCCGATCGAGATCGCCGAGCGTGCCCGCAAGGTGGCCGCGAATCGTGCCGTCGATGCGTTGGTGTGCGTGGGTGGTGGATCGACCACCGGTCTCGCCAAGGCGATAGCGATGACGACCGGACTTCCCATCGTGGCAGTACCGACCACCTATGCCGGGAGCGAGGCGACTCCGGTCTGGGGATTGACCGATGGTGACCGCAAGACGACCGGCGTGGACCCCGTGGTGCTCCCTCGCTCCGTCGTGTACGACGCCTCGCTGACGCTCGGCCTGCCGGTCGAGATGTCCGTGGCGAGCGGTCTCAATGCCCTGGCGCACTGCGTGGACTCCCTGTGGGCACCCGGCGCCAACCCTCTCAACGCCGCGCTGGCGGCCGAGGGCGCCCGTGCGCTGCACGGTGCTCTGCCTGAAGTGGCGAATCATCCGAAAGACCTTCCCGGACGGGAGCAGGCGCTCTACGGCGCTTACCTCGCGGCGGTGGCGTTCGCGGCGGCGGGTTCCGGTCTTCACCACAAGATCTGCCACGTGCTGGGAGGCAAGTACAACCTGCCGCACGCCCAGACGCACGCGATCGTGCTGCCCTACGTGCTCGCCTTCAACGCGCCGAATGCTCCGGAAGCGGCCGATCGTCTTGCCCGGGCATTCGGTACGCCGAGCGCGCCGGCCGGGCTGGAGTCGCTGAGGGCTCGGCTGGACGCTCCGCGCGCGCTGCGCGACTTCGGATTCGCGGAGTCGGAAATCCCGGCCGCGGTCAGTGCGATTCTGCCGTTCGTGCCGGCATCGAATCCTACTCCCGTGACCCCGGACGATCTCGCCCTGCTTCTTCGCGCGGCGTGGGAAGGAAGCGACTGGCGATGAGGGAGACCCCCGCACTCTCCGCCGAGCAGCAGGCTCGCGAGGAGGACCTGATCCAGCGTGTGCTGCGCTCTTTCGACGAGTGCACAAATCCGCGGCTGAAGGAACTCATGATCAGCGCGGTCGAGAACCTGCACGCGTTCGTGCGCGAGGTCCGCCTCACCGAGGAGGAATGGCTTCAGGGCATCGAGTTCCTGACGGCGGTCGGTCACATGACCAACGACCAACGACAGGAGTTCATCCTGCTGTCGGACACCTTGGGCGTCTCCATGCAGACCATCGCGATCAACAACGAGGCCTACGACGACGCTACGGAGGCAACGGTTTTCGGACCGTTCTTCGTCGAAGGCTCGCCCGCGCTGGAGAGCGGCGGAGACATCGCGTTCGGTGCGGCCGGTGAGCCGTGCTGGGTCGAGGGCACCGTGACCGACGCTCAGGGCCGGCCCGTAGCCGGCGCCGGCATCGAGGTCTGGGAGGCCGACGCCGCCGGCTTCTACGACGTGCAGTACGGCGACCAGCGCACCGCCGCGCGCGGTCAGCTGTCCAGCCAGGCGGACGGTAGCTACCGGTTCTGGGCGGTCACGCCCGTCCCGTATCCCATCCCTGACGACGGACCGGTGGGCAAGATGCTGGAGGCGACAGGGCGCTCGCCGATGCGCGCGGCCCACCTGCACTTCCTGGTCAGGGCCCCGCACTGCCGCACACTGGTGACCCACATCTTCGTGGAGGGCGACGAGTTGCTCGACTCGGACACCGTCTTCGGCGTCAAAAATTCGCTGGTCAAGAAGTTCGAGCGGCAGCCCGTGGGCACGCCGACGCCCGACGGCAGGGTCGTCGAAGGCACGTGGTCGAAGGTGACCTTCGACATCGTGCTCGCCCCGGCCGGAGCGTAGGCCGAAATGACGCTGTTCTCCTCCGTGGAAGACGCGCACGCGAAGCTCGCCGGAACGGGTTATCTGGTCGACGAAGAGCTGGCGACCGTGGTGTTCCTGGGTGATGCCATGAGCAAGCCGTTGTTGCTCGAAGGACCGGCCGGAACCGGCAAGACCGAGCTCGCGAAGGCCGTCGCCGAGGGAACCGGTGCCACCCTGATTCGGCTGCAGTGTTACGAGGGACTCGACGAGGCTCGCGCCCTGTACGAGTGGAACTACCGGAAGCAGCTGCTGCGGATCCAGGCCGCCCAGGTGGAGGGCGAGGACAGCGGCGCCTGGGACGACCTCCACGACGACATCTTCGGGGAGGAGTTTCTCCTCGAGCGGCCACTCCTGGCGGCGATCCGCCATCCGGGCCCCCTGGTGCTGCTCATCGACGAGGCGGACAAGGCCGACGTGGAGGTCGAGGGGCTACTTCTCGAACTGCTGAGCGAGTTCCAGGTGACCGTTCCCGAACTCGGCACCATCTCCGCCACCCAGCGTCCGTTCGTGGTGCTCACGTCCAACGCCACTCGTGAGTTGTCCGAGGCACTGAAGCGGAGATGTCTCCACGCGCAGGTGGAGTACCCGGAGCCGGCGCGCGAGCGAGCGATCGTGCGCAGCCGGGTGCCGGCGGTCACGGCGGAACTGGCCGAACAGATCGTCAAAGCGGTGCGTGCTCTGCGTGCCCTCGACCTCCGGAAAGCGCCGAGCGTCGCGGAGACGATCGACTGGGCGCGCGCGCTCGAGGCGCTCGGACACCGCGAGCTGACCGATGCCGTTGTTTCGCGGACGCTCGGGGTGGTGCTCAAGAACGACCACGACAAGGTCAAGGCGCGGGAACAGCTCCGGCTTCCCAGCCCGTGGGTGGCGTGAGTACGTCTGCGGCGGTCCCCGATTCCGACGACATCGCCCCGCTCCTGGTGATTGCCCTCGTCGCCCGTCTGCGTCGCGGCGGTGTTCCGGTGTCGACGAGCGAGGTGCTGGATGCCACCAGCAGTCTCGTCCACATGGATCTGCGGACCCGTTCGCAGGTGCGCGCGGCACTCCGGGCCACGTTGGTCAAGGACGCCACCCACAACGTGCTCTTCCGGCGGTCGTTCGACGCAGTCTTGCCTCGCGCCTCCCGGCCGGTGCCGGAGTCGCCCGCTGTCTCGTCCACTGAGGAGGCGTCCGACATGGAGCAGGAATTGCTCGATTCGGTGGTTCGTGCGCTGCGCGAGGGCGAGGGTGAGGACATCGACAGAGCGATCGAGGAAGCGGTCGATCATTTCGGGGCCGGCGACGACGACGGTCGCTCCGCAGGCCACCACGCCCAGCGGATGCTGCGTCGGATGAACGTGCCGGACCTGTACCGCCGCTACCTGGAAGCGGCCGACGACGAGTCGGATTTCCAGAAGAGCACCACGACGACAGAGGCCCGCACCGCGATGGCGCAGTTGGGCCGTCGACTCGAGGACCAGTTCTCGGGCCGGCTGCGTGAAGGCGACGGAGTCGCACTGCAACACCTCGAGGACGTGCAGGATCGGCCGCTCCTCACGGCCGGCGCGGATGAATTGGTCGCGATGCGAATGGCGATGCGCCCCCTCGCGCGGCGGCTCGCTGCCAAATTGGGTGCGCAGCGGCGACGGGGCGGCTCCGGTCTGGACATGCGTCGAACGATCCGTGCGTCGATGGGTACCGGGGGCGTCCCGGTCAAGCCGGTGCTGCGCAGGCGGCGTCCGGTGAAACCCGACCTCATCGTGCTCTGTGACGTCTCCGGCTCCACCGCCCAGTTCGCCCCTTTCACGCTGACGCTTCTGCACGCGTTGCACCAGGAGTTCCGCCGGGTGCGGTCATTCGTCTTCATCGACGGGATCGTCGAGATCACCGACCTGCTGGAACGCAGTCCGGGAGTTCTCGATCCGAAACACCTGCTCTCGAAGCGTGGCCTGGTCGCACGGGACGGCCGCAGTGATTACGCCCGTGCGCTCACCACGTTCCTGGGCACGTGGGGCGAGGCCGTCACCGCGAAGACCACCCTGCTGATCGCCGGCGACGCGCGCTCGCACGGCCGTGACCCGGCTACCTCGGTGATCGCCGAGCTGAGCCACCGCTCTCGTCGCCTGTACTGGCTGAACCCCGAGCCGCGACCGGAGTGGGACACGAGGGACTCCCGTGCCGGGGAGTACGCCGCGCACTGCTCGGAGGCCTTCGAGGTGGCGACCATCCGCCAGCTCACCGCTGCGGCCGCACAAATCGTCTGATGCACCGAACTCGAGGAGGGACCGTGACCCAGCAGCTTCTCAGCCTCGCGATCACGTTGCCGGCCGACCTGGAGCCCGACTTCGCGGTCGACGTCGCTCGGATGTCAGGGCGGCTCGGCTTCTCGGCCGTCCACTTGTGCTCGGTGGACGGCGGAGAGCAGCTCGAGAGGCTGGCCGAGGCGGCGGCGCCGGCTCTGGTCGTCGTTGATCCTGACTTCCCCTCCGACGAGATCGTTCGGGTCAACGATCCGGCCGCGGTAGTCGCCGCGCGCGCGGAGATGAACGCCGCGGACGTGAGGCGCCCGCTCCTCGTCGCCGTACCGATCTCGATCGGCCGCACCACGAGCGAGGCGATCGCGAGGGCCGATCTGGAGCCGCGTTTCACGGGAGACCGACACCCGCGTCAGGTGGGGATCTTCGGCACTTTCGAGCAGGCGCAAGACCAGGTGCTGGCACTCTCGCGAGCGGGAGCGGACGGTCTCGTCCTCGACGTTCCGCTCGTGCGCGACGTCGCGGACGTGCTCGCGCAGATCCGCGCGCTGGTCGTCGGCGCGACCCCCCGGCTGGTCGACGCCCCGACCGTACGCAGCGTGCCGCCGCCGCGAACCGTGTTCTACGGCGAGTAGCCGGCGGCCATGCCCAAATCCGCCAGAGCTGTCGCGATTGCTTTTCGAGGGCGTGACGGCTCGCGAAACTCGACGTGACACCCGACGCGGCGCCGAGGGCACTGCACCGCGGAGATCGAGGAGCGGACAGATGACAACGACGACCATTCCGGCCCGCGGCGGCGCGGTCCAGCGAGCCTCGTACACGACCAAATTCGGTTCGCTGGCCGACCACGACAAGGGCGGCGTCGAACTCGTCGCCGACGACGCGCGCCACTACGCCTTCTCGAACATCTTCGAGGTGGCCTCCACGATGCCGGCGTGGAGGCGCGTAGCGGTCGCGAAGAACTGGGAGTACGTCCTGGAGACCGTCCGGGCCGAGGGCACCTCCCCCTGGTTCACGGCCTCGCACGACGAGTTCGCCATCTGCATGGACGACGCGGGCAGCGAGGTGGTCGTGGAACTGATCAAGCTCGATGCGCCGGTCCAGGGTGACGACGTCGAGGGCGCCGTTCTCGTCCCCGGCGAGCCGGTCGGCCGACCGATGGGTCGTATCCACCTCAAGCGCGGCCACCAGGCGTTGTTGCCCAAGAACTCGGCGTATCGCTTCGTCAAGGACGGCGAACCCGGTGTCTTGCTCATCCAGACCATCGGCGGCGAGCTCACGGAGTACCGCTGGGCCGAGATCTGCCAGGTCGTCTGACGTAGTCGAATTCGCATCCGGGAGAGAGGACAGTCATGACCATTGGGCTCGAGGTCGAACGGTCGACCGACGTCAACAACGACGGATACCACGAATTCAAGCTCGGAGAGTTCACTTTCCGCCGCGATGAATTCTTCGTCTACATCAGCTGGCCCACCGGCAGTCACATGATGAGCGCGGATGCTTTCCTGCGGGCGCTCCAGCGTGACGTCGCCTGGGACTTCTTCTACGGAGTCGTGAACTTCGACGGTGTCTTCGGAACCGTCAACCACTACGGGAACGTGGACGTCTTCGCGGGACGCTACAACGATTCCTATCGCAAGGCCGAACTCGACTACAGCGAGAACCACGAGACGCCGCACATTCGCGAGACCTTCAAGGCGGTGCTCGACGACTGGACGAACGAGTCCTTCGACCCCTTCGCCTCGCCCCACGAAACCGGCTCCGCCTTCGGTCTGAAGAACGGCAACAACACCGGCGCCGTCACCCGTCAGCGGGTCGCCGCGGAGCGGATGGTCGGCGTCCAGGGTGATCAGCCGATCCGCAGCGACGAATCCGGCTACCCCCTCAACCGCATGTTCGCCGACGTCGACCAGAGCGAGCCGGTCGTCGAGGTCGAGCCGGGCTTCGAGGGTGAAGTCGCCGCGTTCAGCCTCTTCGCGTACCTGTCGCGCTCCGACGTGACGTGGAATCCCTCGGTCGTCAGCGTGTGCAAGGACTCCCTGGCGTGCCCGACGACCGAGGAGTACATCCTGCCGATCATTCACGGTAATGACCGCGTCGAGTGGTTCATCCAGCTCAGCGACCAGATCACGTGGGAGGTCGAGGATCGTGACACGGGGGCCGTGCGTTCGCGGGTCGTGATGAAGGCCGGCGACGTGGCGGCGATGCCGGCCGACATCCGCCACCAGGGCTACTCGCCGAAGCGGTCCATGCTGCTGGTGTGGGAGAACAACTCCGAGAAGATCCCCGAGGCCATCGCGTCCGGTAAAGCTCCGACGTACCCCGTCGAGTTCTGATGTCGATCCAGACCAAGCTGTTCATCGACGGCGAGTTCGTCGACGCGGCTGACGGGGCGACCTTCGAGACGATCGACCCGCATGACGGATCCGTCCTGGCGAACGTCGCCGAGGCGCGGGAGGAAGACATCGACCGGGCCGTCGAAGCGGCCGGTCGGGCCTTCCCGGCATGGCGTGATGTGCCTGCCGCCGACCGGGGCCGGTTGCTCCTGAAGCTGGCCGACGCCATCGAGAGCGACGCCGGCAACCTCGCTGCCCTCGAGACCAGGGACACCGGACACCCGGTGCGCGACACGCTCGGCCTCGACGTCCCGCGAACGGCCGCGACGTTCCGGTACTTCGGTGGGATGGCCGACAAGTTCCAGGGCAGCGTCGTGCCGGTCGAGCAGGGCTTTCTCAACTACGTCGTCCCGGAGCCGCTCGGCGTCATCGGGCAGATCGTCCCGTGGAACTTCCCGGTGATGTTCACGAGCTGGAAACTGGGACCGGCGCTGGCCGCAGGCAACTGCGTCGTGATGAAGCCGTCGGAGATCACGCCGCTCTCGGCGCTCCGGGTCGCCGAGCTCGCCGCCGAGGTCGGCTTCCCGCCGGGCGTCATCAACATGGTGCCAGGCTTCGGAACTACCGCCGGCCAGCGCATCGTCGATCACCCCGGAATCGCCAAGGTCTCGTTCACCGGCAGCACGAACGTCGGCAAGATGATCGCGAGGGGCGCGGCCGAGACGCTCAAGCAGGTTCATCTCGAACTCGGTGGAAAGGGTGCGAACCTCGTCTTCGAGGACGCGAACATACCGGCGGCGGTGAACGGGACCGCGTTCGGAATTTTCCACAATCAGGGGCAGGCCTGTATTGCCGCCAGCCGACTCATCATCCACGAGGCGGTCGCCGACGAGTTCTTGGAACGTCTGATCGCGCTCGCACGGTCGATTCGGCTCGGCGACCCCAAGCAAGAGACGACCGAAATGGGGCCTCTCACCTCGGCGCTTCACCGCGATCGGGTGGCCTCCTATCTAGAGCTGGCTGGGCAGGAGGGTGGGGAGGTCCTGACCGGTGGAGCGGTGCCGGTGGACCCCTCGCTCGCTGACGGCTTCTACGTGGAGCCGACGATCGTGCAGACCCGGCCGGGGACGCGTACCGCCCAGGAGGAGGTCTTCGGACCGTTCATGGTCGTGCACAAGTTCAAGACCGACGAGGAAGCGCTGCAGATCGCCAATGACGTCGCCTACGGCCTCGGCGGCGGCTTGTGGACGAACGATCTTTCACGTGGGCACCGAGTCGCTCGGGAACTTCGGGCAGGAATGGTGTGGGTGAACTCGTACAAGCGAGTCAATCCGGGCTCGCCGTTCGGGGGTATCGGCATCTCCGGCTACGGCCGCGAGATGGGCTTCGAAGCGATGCGGGAATACACCGAGCCGAAGTCCACCTGGATCAACGTCGACGCGCCGCCGAAGCCTTTCTATCCCCGGTAGCGCAGTTGCCGGACTTCTCGATCAGCCCGGCGACGCGTCGGGTAGCGGCCGAGGGATCACCAGCTCGGGTGCTGAGCAACAGGTCCACGCGGGGAGCGTCGGCCAACGGCCGGTACGCGACGCCGTCGAGCCCGAGAGCGCGGACCGGCTCGGGCACGAGTGCGACACCGAGACCCGCGGCGACGAAAACGACGAGCGTCGCGGTCTCGGAAACCTCGACGACGCTCGACGGCCGGAAGCCGTGCGCGGCGCAGGCCGCGAGCACGGTCGCGTGCATCGAGGAGCGGCCGCCCGCCGGGTGCATCACGAATGTCTCGCCGGCCAGCTTGTCGAGACCGACGACCTCGTGCCCGGCCAACGGGTGGTACCGGGGGAGCACCGCCACCAGCGGTTCGCTGCGCAGCTGCCGCGTCTCGACGCCGGGCGGCACGGCGTCCGGCGCCCGGTGGACGACCAGGTCGAACTCGAAGTCGGCGAGGCCTTGCATCAGCTCCGGAGTGAGTAGCTCGCCGCGCAGCCGCAGGTCGACGTCGGGCAGCTGCTGCCGGACTTCCCGGGCGAGCCGGGGCAGGACGTCGTAGGTGGCGGTTCCGATGAACCCGACGGAGACCCGCCCGGCGCGGCCGGTGGCGATGCGCTCCAAGTCGTCGGCGGCGTTCGTGGCCTGGGTGAGCAGCCGGTGCGCGTGGTCCACGAAACGCCGGCCGGCCGCGGTGAGCTCGACTCGGCGGGTGGTGCGGTCGAACAGCTGCACGTCCAGCTCGCGTTCCAGCGCCTTGATCTGATGGGACAGCGCGGGCTGAGCGAGGTGCAGCCGTTCGGCGGCCCGCCCGAAGTGCCGGGTCTCGGCCACGGTGACGAACGCGCGGACGTACCGGAGATCCATTAATACTTTTTATCAATCGGCGTCAATCTTGTATTCGACGCCATCAATCCGAGCGCTTAGCGTCGAGACATGACCTCTGCCTTCCTCTACGCCGCCAGCCGGACGCCGTTCGGCCGCTTCGGCGGCGCGCTGGCCGGGGTCCGCCCGGACGACCTGGCCGCGACCGCGATCACAGCGACGCTCGCGCGCACGCCGGACCTCGACCCGGCAGCGATCGCCGACGTGGTCTGGGGCTGCGCGAATCAGGCCGGCGAGGACAACCGCAACGTCGGCCGGATGGCAGTGCTGCTGGCCGGGCTCCCGGTCAGCGTGCCGGCCACGACCGTCAACAGGCTGTGCGGCTCGTCGCTGGACGCGGCGATCATCGGCTCCCGGGCGATCGAGTCCGGAGACGCCGACGTGGTGCTGACCGGCGGCGTCGAGTCGATGACCCGGGCGCCGTGGGTGTTGCCGAAGCCGTCGCGGGCGTTCCCGGCCGGGAACGTGACAGCGGTCTCGACCACGTTGGGCTGGCGCCTGGTCAACGAGCGGATGCCGAAGGACTGGACCGTCTCGCTCGGCGAGGCCAACGAGCTGCTGGCCGAGAAGTTCGCGATCTCCCGCGAGCGTCAGGACGAGTTCGCGGCCCGCTCGCATCAGCTCGCCGAGGCCGCGTGGTCGGCGGGCTTCTACGCCGACCTGGTGGTTCCCGTGGAGGGTCTGTCCCGCGACGAGAGCATCCGGGCCGGTTCCGGGCCGGAGACGCTGTCCGGGCTGAAGCCGTCGTTCCGGCCGGACGGCACGATCACGGCCGGCAACGCCTCGCCGCTCAACGACGGGGCGTCCGCGGTGCTGCTGGGCACCGAGGCCGCGGCCGGGGTGATCGGGACGGCGCCGCTGGCCCGCATCGCCGGGCGCGGTGTCAGCGCCGTCGAGCCGCCGATGTTCGGGTACGCCCCGGTGGAAGCGGCCGAGCGGGCGCTGCGCCTGGCCGGCATCGGCTGGCCGGACGTGGCCGCGGTCGAGCTCAACGAGGCCTTCGCCGTGCAGTCGCTGGCCTGCGTCGACGCGTGGGGCGTCGACCCGGGCATCGTCAACGCCAAGGGCGGGGCCATCGCGCTCGGACACCCGCTGGGCGCCTCCGGCGGGCGGCTGCTGGGCACGCTGGCCGCGCGGCTGCGCGAGAGCGGCGATCGGTACGGCGTCGCCGCGATCTGCATCGGCGTCGGCCAGGCTCTGGCAGTCGTGCTGGAGAACGTCGGATGACGGCGGTGATCTGTGGAACGGCGGCCGAGGCGGTCGACGGGATCGCCGGCGGGTCGACCGTGATGGTCGGCGGGTTCGGTATGGCCGGAATGCCGGTGCAGCTGGTCGACGCGCTGATCGCGCAGGGCGCCACCGACCTCACCGTCATCTCCAACAACGCCGGCAACGGCGACTCCGGGCTGGCCGCGCTCCTGGCCGCGGGCCGGGTCCGGAAGATGATCTGCTCGTTCCCGCGCCAGCACGACTCCTGGGTCTTCGACGGCCTCTACCGGGCGGGGAAGATCGCGCTCGAGTTGATCCCGCAGGGCACGCTGGCCGAGCGCATGCGCGCCGCGGGCGCAGGCATCGGCGCGTTCTACTGCCCCACGGGGGTAGGGACGCCGCTGGCCGAGGGGAAGGAGACCCGCGTGATCGGCGGCCGTCCCTACGTGCTCGAATACCCTCTCGCCGCCGACGTCGCGCTGGTCGGCGCGCACAAAGCCGACCGAATGGGCAACGTGGTCTACCGCAAGACCGCCCGGAACTTCGGCCCGGTCATGGCCGCCGCGGCACGCACGACGATCATCCAGGTGGGTGAGGTGGTCGAGGCGGGGGACCTGGACCCGGAAGTGATCGGGACGCCGAGCATCTACGTCAGCCGGGTGGTGGCGGTATGAGCCTGGACAAGAACCAGATAGCCGCCCGGATCGCCCGGGACATCGTCGCGCTGCATCCGCGGGGCGCGTACGTCAACCTCGGCATCGGCCAGCCCACGCTGGTCGCCGACCATCTGCCGACCGGCTCCGGCGTCGTGTTGCACACCGAGAACGGCATGCTCAACATGGGCCCGGCCGCGACCGGCGACCAGATCGACCCGGACCTGACCAACGCCGGCAAGATTCCGGTCACCGAGCTGCCCGGCGCCGCCTACTTCCACCAGGCCGACTCGTTCGCGATGATGCGCGGCGGCCACCTCGACATCTGCGTCCTCGGCGCGTTCCAGGTCTCCGCCCGTGGTGACCTCGCCAACTGGCATACCGGCGCGCCGGACGCGATCCCCGCCGTCGGCGGCGCGATGGACCTGGCGATCGGCGCCAAGCGGGTCTTCGTGATGATGACGCTGTTCGGAAAGGACGGTGCGGCGAAACTGGTGCCCGCGTGCACCTACCCGCTGACCGGCGTCGGCTGCGTCAACAGGATATACACCGACCTGGCCGTTTTCGAGGTGGGCCCGGAAGGTGTTGTCGTGCTGGATACCTTCGGGATTGACCGTGAGGAACTCGCGTCGAGGTTGGCGATCCACCTGCCCGAATAGTGCTCGAGCCGTCGAAATGAACTCGACGAGGGGAGAGCGCGTACCGCTGCCGGGATCGAGCAACGCCTGACGGCCGGGGTCGAGACGCCGCCACGGTCATCCCGGACGGTCAGGAAGGCAACCGCGGGCTCGCGTCCAATCGCGCTGTTGCGGTTGCGTACGGGTAAATCACCGCTTTACCACATCGAACTGGATTGCATTCCTGTCGCGGTTTAGCGTGATCGGTGGACCGACCCGAATGCGGTGGTGATTCCTTCATGAACGTGACTCTGCTCGACCACGTGCTTATTACCGACGTGGTCGCCAATTTGGCGCATGCCCAAGACGGTAAAGACTGGGACCGCTTTCGCAATTTGTTCGCTGATCGGGTGACGCTGGACCTGACCGGCCGTACCGGGGAACCCGCCGAAGATCTGTCGGCGGACGAGCTGACCCGGAAGGCCCGGTCGGTCATCGACGGGTTCGCCTGTACGCATCACGCCAGTTCGAACCTGCTCATCGAAGTGTCCGGCACGACCGCGACCTGCCGGGCGCACATGGTCGCGTTCCACCACGTCCCGATCCCAGGCGTCGACCATCTCACGATGCGCGGCTACTGGTACCTGGACCTCCTCGCCGACGCGAACGGCAACTGGGCGATCCGCCGGTGGACGATCGTGCGCGCCGCGCCGTGGGAGGGAAATCCGGACCTGTATCGGATAGCGCGCGAAGGAGCCTGAAGTGTTTTACGAGATCCGCCGCGAGACGGCGATCCGGGGCCGGGGCGAGGAACTCGCCCGATGGATGGACGAGCACGTGATTCCGCTGCACGAGGCGGGCGGAATGACTGTCGTGGGTACGTTCGCCGACGCCGATGACGAAGACGCGTTCATCTGGATTCGCACGTTCCGCGACGACCGGGAACGAGAAGAAATCGTGGACCGGGTTCACCGGAATCCGCTCTTCGAGTCCCGGATCAAGCCTCGGGCCGAGGAACTTCTGGCCGGGGAAGCGGCGACCGTTCGCCTGGTGCCCACCACTTACTCCGAGAGGAACCACACGTGCGCGCAGTAGTTGCCGGCGGCGGGATCGTCGGGCTCACCAGTGCCCTCGCGTTGCACAGGTCAGGCATCGAGGCGGTGATCCACGAGCAGGCTCCCGAGATCCGGGCGGCGGGTGCGGGGCTCGGTCTGTGGGCGAACGCGTTGGCGGTCTTCGACGAGCTGGGGCTGGGCGAGCAGGTGCGAGCCATCGGCCGTCCGGCGGAGATGTTCTTCCGGAACCACGCGGGCGAACTGATCCGTCCCGCCGGGTTCGCGGAGGACGACCACCGGTACCTGCTCGTGCACCGGGCCACGCTGAGCGAGTTGCTCGCCGACGCGGTCGGCCGGGAGCACATTCGCCTGGACTCGCGGCTGGTCGGCTACGACGAGACCGGCACCGGCGTGACGGCCCGCTTCGGTGACGGGACCACCGTGGAGGCGGACCTCCTCATCGGCGCCGACGGCGCGTACTCGGTCGTCCGCTCCCTCTTGCTCCCGGGCAGCGACGCCGTGGAGCACGAGGGCCATCACGCCTGGCGTGCGGTCGTCCGGCCGCCGGAGGGCGTCACCGTCGACCGGGGCGTCATCGTGCTCGGTGAGGAACGCACCCGTGGCGGGTACGTGCCCACTGTCGACGGCACCGTGTACTGGCTGGTGAACCAGTTCGACGCCGATCCGCTGAAGGGCTCCCCGAAAGAACAGGCCGCGGAACGGGCCGCGTTCCTCGATACGACGGGCTGGAACCCGGCGCTGCCCGCGCTGATCGAGTCGACGCCGGACGATGAGGTCCTGCACAACCAGATCATGCTCGTGCCGCCGTTGCCGCGCTGGGCGTCGCAGCGGGTGGTGCTGGTGGGTGATTCCGCACACGCGCTCTCTCCCCACATCACCGCGGGTGCGTCGCTGGGCGTCGAGGACGCGCTGCTGCTGGCTCGGCTGCTCACCTCGTCCGACCGGGTGGCGGCCGCGCTGGCCGCCTACGAGCAGGACCGGATGCCGCATTACCGCCAGGTCACCGAGTTGGCGAACACGGTGGAAGATTCCGCGACGCCGGAGGAGTTCGCCGCCAATTACGTGGCCTTCAGCCATTGGATGCTCAACCGGTGACTGCCTTGTGCATCGACGCCGACGTGGCCGTGCCGATGCGCGACGGCGTTGCGCTGGCGACCGATCTGTGGCGACCGGCCGGAACCGGTCCGTGGCCGGTCCTGCTCGCTCGCACCCCGTACGGCCGGACCTCCCTCGCCCACCTGGGCAATCCGAAGCTGCCCGACGTCCGCGCCCTGGTCGACAGTGGCTATCTCGTCGCCGTCCAGGACGTGCGGGGGACCGGGGGATCACCGGGCGTGATGGAACCGCACCGCTTCGATCAGAGCGACACTGCCGACACTCTGGCGTGGATCACCGATCAGGCCTGGTGCGACGGCAGCGTGGGGATGTGGGGAGCGTCCTACATGGGCTTCTCGCAGTGGCAGGCGGCGACGCAGGCGCCGCCCGGACTGCGGGCGATCGCTCCCGCGATGACGTCGGCCGACATCTACCGGGCCTGGTACTCCGCGCAGGGTGCGGTGTCGCAGAGCACGCTGTTCAACTGGTCGGCCCGGATGGCGGTGGCGAACCTGTCGCGCCCGGAGCGCAACGATCCGCAGGGCGCGGCGGCGATCCGCGCCGCACTCCAGCACGTCGATGCGCTGTACTCGCTGCCGATCGACCAGCAGGGCGCTCTGCTCCGGGGCATCCCCTGGCTGGGTGAGATGCTCGCCCACCCCGACTACGACGCGTACTGGGAGCGTTTTGCGGCGTTGGACCGCAGTGCGGAGATCACCGTTCCGGCGTTGAACGTCACCGGCTGGTACGACGTGTTCGCGGGGGAGGTCGTCCGCGCGTACACCGTCATGCGCCGTGACGGCGGCAGCGCGGCGGCCAGGGACGGCCAGCGACTCGTCATCGGGCCGTGGGGGCACGGTGACGGCGCCGACCTGGGAACCTTCCCCGATCGCTCGTTCGGGCCGGCCGGGTCGGTCAAGGCCGCGGAGGTCACGCAAGCTCACCTGCGGTTCTTCGACCGGTGGGTGCGGCGTCGCACCGAAGTCGATCCGGGAGCCCCGGTGCGCATCTTCGTCATGGGCCCCGACCGGTGGCGGGACGAGGACGACTGGCCGCTGCCCGACACCGTGTACTACGACCACTACCTGCGCAGTGCGGGACGGGCCAACACCTCCGAGGGAGACGGACGCCTCGACGAATGCCCCGCCGACGACGACCGCAACGACGCGTTCTCCTACGACCCGCTCGACCCGGTCCCGACCGTGGGCGGAGCCACTCTCGGCGTGGACGGTTTCGCCGGCCCGGCCGATCAGAGCGACGTGGAACGCCGCGACGACGTGCTCTGCTACACCGGCGAGGTTCTCGAGCAGGCGGTGGAAGTCACCGGCCACGTCGCCCTCACCGTGTACGTGTCCTCGACGGCGGTCGACACGGACGTCACCGGCAAACTGGTCGACGTCTTCCCCGACGGCCGCGCCCTCATCCTCTGCGAAGGTCTGTGCCGGATGCGGTATCGCTCGGCGCTCAACCGGCCGGAGCCGTTGGTGCCCGGCCAGATCGTCGAGGCCACGATCGACCTGGGTGTGACGTCGAACGTCTTCCGTCCCGGACACCGCATCCGGCTCGAGGTGTCGAGCAGCAACTTCCCGCGGTACGACCGCAACCCCAACAACGGCGGCACCCTCGCGTCCACCGCGAGCAGCCAGGTCGCGCTCAACCGGATCTTCCACGGGCCGGCGCGTCCCAGCCGGCTGACGCTGCCGGTGATCGAGAGGCCCCGATGAGCACGCAGCGGATCGAGGCCGACCTGCTGATCCCCGGCCGCGGTGCGCCCGTGCGCGACGGTGTCGTCGTCATCGACGGCCCTCTCCTCACGTACGCGGGTCCGCGCGACGGTGCTCCCGCCGAGGCCTCCGCCGGCGAACCGGTACGGGCTCGAACCGTCATGCCGGGGATGTGGGACTGCCATACGCACGTCAAGGGCGGTCGCCCGGGCGTATTCGACTCCGTCCAACTGGTGCAGGAGCATCCCGCGACCCGTGCCGCCCGAGGCGCGCAGGGCCTGCGCCGGGCTCTCCACGCCGGCGTCACGAGCGTTCGTGAGGTCGGAGGAATGGGGCTGCAACTGGCCCCGGTCGTCGCCGAGGGCTTCCTGCCCGGTCCGGCGATCTACGCCGCGGGTGCCGTCCTGTCCGCCACCGGCGGCCACGGCGATCTGCACGGCCTGCCCACGGAGTGGGCCCACGACTGTGCCCGGCGGGGCACCGAGTTCCGGCTGGCCGATGGCGAGGCCGAGTGCGCGAGAGCGGTCCGCGAACAGCTGCGCCACAACGCCCGGATCATCAAGGTGTGCGCCTCCGGTGGCGTGCTCAGCGTCGTCGACGACCCGATGCACCAGGAGTTCACCGTCCGGGAGCTGCGCACCATCGTCGAGGTCGCCGGGCTCGCCGAGCGGAGTGTCGCGGCCCACTGCCACGGCAAGGCCGGGATCATGGCGGCGCTCGAGGCGGGCGTACTCACGATCGAGCACGGCAGTCATCTCGACGACGAGGCGTGCGCGGCGATGAAAGAAGCCGGCGCGATCCTGGTACCCACCCTCACGATCATCCGGGACCTGCTCGACGGCGGCATGCTCCCGCCGTACGCGGCCCGCAAGCTCGCCGGGATCGCCCAGGCCCATCGGGACAACATCGCCCGCGCCCACCGGGCGGGCGTGCGGATCGCGATGGGCACGGACATCCAGAGCAGCGGCGACGCCCCCGCCGCCTGGGGACGCCACGGACGCGAAACCGTGTTGCTCCGGGAGATCGGCATGGATCCCCTGGACGTGATCGAAGCCGCCACCGCCAACGGTCCCGCCACTCTCGGCCGGCAGGCGCCCCGCTCCGGCCTGCTGCACGAGGGCTTCGACGCGGACGTCCTGATCGTCGACGGCGATCCGCTCCGCGACCTCTCAGTGCTCGCGGACCCGTCCAGGATCACCGCGGTGTGGCAGGCCGGCACGCAGGTGAAAGGTCTAACTTTCGCCGGGTGAAACTGTTCGGAGGTATGGTTAACCACCGTGCAACTGGACTTGAACCTGCTGGTCGTGCTGAACGCCCTCCTCGAAGAGGGCAGCGTGATGGGTGCGGCCGAGCGATTGCACCTGTCGTCACCTGCGATCAGCCGCAGCCTCGGCCGCCTCCGCAAGATGACCGGCGACGACATCCTCGTGCGCGCGGGCCGCACGATGGTGCCGACGCCGTACGCGATGGCGATCCGGGAGGAGGTCGGCCGGCTGCTCAGCCAGGTCAACGACGTGCTGGCGCCGAGCCGCACGCTCGACCCCGACCGGCTGGAGCGCGTCTTCACGGTGCAGTGCCACGACGGACTCGGCACTGCGCTGGCGCCGACGCTGTTGCGCAGGGTCCAGGAGGGCGCACCCGGCGTGCGACTCCGGATCCTGGCCGAGAATTCCGTCGATACCGACGACCTGCGACGTGGTCGCGTCGACGTCGAACTCGGCGAGGATCGGCCGGACCTGCCGGAATTCCGCTCCGAAGCGCTCGGCTCCGATCCGATCGTGGTGGCGATGCGCTCCGGGCACCCCTGCGCCGAGCACCTCGATCTGAGTTCGTACGCCTCGTATCCCCACGTGGCCGTCTCGCGGCGTGGCCGTCTCACCGGAGCGATCGACGACGTGCTCGCCGCCGAGGGCTTACGGCGTCACGTGTCCGCGGCCGTGGCCACCGGCACGATGGCACTGCACGTAGCCAGCCAGAGCGACATGCTCGTCACCACGACGGAACTCGTCAGCCGAGCACTCGTCGAGGCGTTCGGCATGATCAGCCGGCCGTTGCCGGCCTCGATCCCCGCCGCGCCGATCAACTGCACGTGGCATCAACGCTACGACTCCGACCTGGCCCACGCCTGGTTGCGGGACCAGGTGCGGGCCGCGGTGACGGAGGTCGCCGTCCGCTGAGCGGACGGCCGGCTAGGCGGACAGCGGCACCGCAACGGTTCCGCCGAAGCGGGGCATCTCGGCCTCGTCGAGCATCGCGGCCGCGACCGTCGCGCGGGAGATCTTCGCGGAGAAGTCGAGCGCGGGGGCGTCCGCCAGTCCGACGGTGCGCCGGTGCGGGCTCTCCGGTTCGTCGCTGAGCAGGCCCGCATGGAAGACCGTTCCGCCGGCGGCGAGCACGGAGCCGTCCGCGCTCACCTTGTCGGCGAGGCGATCACCCAGCATCGCGCCGAGACCCTGGGCGGCGTCCCCGGCGGCCGGTGCCGACCTGCCCGTGCCGTACGCACCGAGCCAGATGACGCGCCGCGGCCCCGCAGCGAGGACCGCCTCGGCGCCCGCGGTGAGGATGCCGGCCCGGTCGGTGCCGAGTGCGGACAGGACCACGGAGCCGGAGTCGATGACGGCAGCGATGCTCCCGGCGTCGTCGACATCACCCGCCACCTTCGTCAGGGACACGGAGTCCGGCACGTCGATACGTGCCGGGTCGCGCGCGATCGCCGTAACGGTGTGGCCGCGTCGCAATGCCTGCCGGACGAGCTCCGACCCGGTCCGCCCGGACGCGGCGAGAACGGTGAGTTTCATGCGAGCACGCTAAGCGGTCGGCGGCCGTCGAATCCAATGCACTGTGGTGAAGTCACCATTTACTGCTACGCAATTAGCAATGCGATTGCGTGGCGGTAAATCGTCGGTTTACCGAATCGTACTGGCTTTCGCTTATTCCGCGACTTAGCGTGGCCTTGGCGCGGGGAAACGCGGCGACAATTATCTACAGATCCGGTTATCCATGGACCTCGGACACGTACTTCTGCTGATCCTCGCCGGCCTGGTCGCGGGCGGGATCAACGCGCTCGCCGGTGGTGGCTCCCTGATCACCTTTCCCAGCCTGATCGCGACCGGCCTTCCCTCGGTCGAGGCGAACGTCACGAACTCGGTCTCGGTTTTTCCCGGCTACGTATCCAGCGTGCTGGGCAGCCGAGCGGATCTGGTGGGGCAGTGGCGTCGCATCCGGGCGGTGTTGCCCGTCTGCGTCGCCGGTTCCGTCCTCGGTTGCACGTTGCTTCTCGTCACCCCGGCTCGAGCGTTCGAGCTGACGGTGCCGTTCCTGGTGCTCGGTGCGGCCGCGACGCTGTTCTTCCAGGAGCGCCTGCGCGGCCTGGTCGGCCATCCTCGTGCGCTCGGCCCCCGCCGCCGGGCGATCACTCTGCAGACCGTCGCTTTCCTCGGTGCCGTGTACGGCGGCTACTTCGGCGCTGCCCTGGGCGTGATGTACGTGGCCGCGCTGGCACTCGTGCTCGACGAGACGTTCACCCGCATCAACGCCCTCAAGAACGTCCTCACCGTCACCGTGGGCGCGATCACCCTCCTGACGTTCGCGCTGTTCGGCCCGGTCGACTGGTCGGCGGTGCTGCTTCTGGCCCCGGCGACGGTCGTCGGGGGCTATGCGGGGGCGACCCTGGCCCGGCGTCTACCCGGTCGCGTTCTGAAAGCGCTCATCGTCACGTTCGGTACGACGATCGGCCTGGTTCTCCTGGCTCGAGCGCTCACCTGACACCAATCCGGAAAGTGAGCAAACAATGATCGACTGGGTCGAGCTGACCGAGTCCCTCGCCGCGTCTCCGTGGCTGTACGTGATCTTGATGTCGGTGTCGTTGCTCGACTCGTTCCTCCCGCTGATCCCGAGCGAGCCGGTCATCATCATCGCCGGCGTTCTCGCCGCCTCGGGTTCCACCAATCTGGTGCTGGTCATCGGGGCCACGGCGGTCGGGGCATTCCTGGGCGATCAGATTCCGTACGCGCTCGGCCGAGGGCTGAGCGACAGAGTCGAGAAGCGACTCCCGGCGAAATCCAAACGACGTGCGTCGCGCGACTGGATCTCCGCGCAACTGGATGCGCGCGGTGGGTTCGTTCTGGTGAGCACGCGGTTCATTCCGGTCGGCCGCTACATCGTGACCGTCACCAGCGGCATGGTGCGGTACGACTACCGGCTCTACGTCCTGTTCACCGTTCTGGGCGGTACGGCCTGGAGCGCCTACACCGTGCTGACGGGATATCTCGGCGGCGTGCTCTTCCAGGAGAACGCCTTGCTGGCCTTCCTGGTCGGGCTCGGGCTGGCGCTGGCGCTGTCCGGTGCGCTGGAGGTGATCCGCCGGGTCCGCGCCCGGGGCGCGATGGTGTGAGCCGGATCGACGCGAGAGCCGACGTGGCGTGCCCGTACTACAGGGCACGCCACTTCGTCGCTGCGTACACCGCGGCGGTGCGGTTGTGGACCCCGAGTTTGCGCATCGCGCTCCTCAGGTAGGCCTTCACGGTCTCGGAGCTGAGGCCGAGTTCGCTGGCGATCTCCAGATTGCTGGCACCGCGCGCGACGAGCCGGAGCGTGTCGATCTCGCGCGGAGCCAGCAGATCGCGCTCCGCCGGAAGCGCGGCACCGCCCAGCGTCCGATGAATGCGGTGCAGTCGGGCGCGCAGCTCAGGATCTTCCGTGTGTGCAGCGATCGCCGCCAGATCGTCCAGAGCCTTCGCCGCCGGCTCCGCCTCCGGCGGCCGCGGCTCGTCGAAGCGAACCAGCGATTCGACGTCGCGCTGCAATTGGGCCGCGACGGTGGTCGCGGCGGCCAGCGCCCGGTCGCCGAGCGACTGCGTGCCGCGAACGGCGCCGTAGATGACACCGCGGACCGCCCCCCGGACGATCAGGGGCACCGCGTACACGGAGGTCAGCTGCTCTTCCCGGACCACGACGTGGTCGTAGTGATGAGTGATGGTGGCGGTGGAGGCGTAGTCGAGCACCCGCTGGGGCGTCGCGTGGCGCAGCACCGTCCCGCCCAGCCCACGGCCGGACTGCACGGCGAGTCCTCGCAGCGAGGTGCCCACGGTTCCCGAGAGCCGGCTGATGATCAGCGAGGACGCGCCGTCGACCGCCCGGGTGGCGCCGCCGAAGACGACCGGCGCCCCACCGGCGCGCTGCAGCCGACGCAGGCGCTCGGGGAGGAGCCGGTCGATGATGTCGTGTACTCCGACGCCGTCGTCCATACAGTCTCCGGAGGTCCGAGCCGGTCGCCCGATCGGGGACCGTCTTCAGAAGGTTCTCCGAGCATGGGGGGCGAGGACAACCCTCGGTACCCCCGGACAGGGGTAGTCAGCCGGTGAGATCGGGGAACTGGTCGTCGCGCCGTTCCTCGCTCGGCGCGGGAAAGTGACGTGCGTCTGGGTAATCTCTGACGTGCCAAAGTTGCATTTGTGCGCAACCCGATCGGAACCTACCGTCGAGGGAACCAGGCCGGACTCAACGCTAGAGGAGAGTCGTCATGCGGCAGGTTCCATTAGGTAGGTCATCCGTCCGGATCAGCGAGTTCGTTTTCGGCGCCGGATCCATCGGCGGCGTCGGCACGTCGGCCGCGACCAGGGGGCGTGGCATCACGCCCGAGGAAGGACTGGCACGACTCGACGAGGCGTGGGAACTCGGTATCCGGCTGATCGACACCGCCGATGCGTACGCGGGCGGTGAGAGCGAGCGAACCGTCGGATCGTGGCTCCAGCAGCGGGAAGCCGCCGACATGCTGATCTCCACGAAGGTCGGCCTGGTGAGCCGTCCGGACGGGAGCCGCGGGTTCGACAACTCGCCGGAGTACATCCGCACGCAGCTGGAGCGGAGCATCACGCTGCTCGGCCGGGTCGACCTGCTGCTGTCGCACGCCCCTGACCCGGCCACGCCCGTCGAGGACACCATCGCGGCGTTCAGCGCGGCGCAGGAGGCGGGGCAGATCCGCGGTTACGGGCTCAGCAACGTGGACGCGGCGCGACTCGGCGAGGTGCTGGCAGCTGCTGACCGCCTCGGCCTGCACCGTCCGGTGCTCGTCGAGAACCGGCTCAACCTGCTCGACCGGCGCGACGAGGCCGAGCTACTCCCGATCGTGGTCGAGGAAGGCCTGGGGTACACGCCGTTCTCGCCGCTGGCCGGAGGCGTGCTGTCCGACCGGTACCTGGACGGCGCCCAGCCGGAGGAGGGAAGCCGTATCGCGGTGGCCGGCACCACGTACTACGCCGGTTTCTACACGCCGGAGAACCTCGAACGAGTGGCGATGCTCCGGGACGTCGCCCGCGAACTGGGCACCAGCGTGTCGGGCCTCGCGCTGGCCTGGCTGCGCGACCATCCCGCGGTCACGGCGCCGATCGTCTCGCCGAGCAAGGCGTCCCAATGGGACGCGGTACACGATGCCCAGAAGCTTCGTCTCGACGAGACGACGCGCGAGAAGATTTCGCAGATCTTCTGACCCTCACGGCTGAAAGAGACCCTCGAACGCGGCCCGGACGCGGGCGCGGAACCAGGCGTGGGCCTTGTCGTTGTCGTAACGCTGGTGCCACGCCAGGTACAGCGGCACGGACGGCGTGTCGACGGGCATCGGCCGGGTCTGCAGGCCCAGCGACGTGATCGTGGGCCCGCACATGTGCTCGGGAACCGCGACCACCAGATCGCTGTGGCTGACGAAGTACAGCGCGGCCGTACTCGTCGGCGCCGACGCCACCACCCGGCGCTGGAGCCCGAGGCCGGTCAGCGATTCGTCGACCGGGTCGGTCAGGCGGCCCCGGCGCGAAACGATCACGTGCTCGGCCGCGGCGAACTTCTTGCGGGTCATCCGCTTGCCGGCGAGCGGGTGACCCGGGCGCATGGCGATCACGAGGTCGTCTCGGCCCAGCAGCTGGGCGCGGACCTCGGGGAGTTCCGGCTCCGACGAGCCGACTTCGAGGTCGACCTGGCCGTGACGGAGTTCGTTGGTGTCGGTGCTGGCCTCGGCGAGCAGGCGGACCGACACGAGGGGAGCGGACTCCTGCACCGACGCGAGCAGCCGCGGACCGATCGCGGTGGTCACGGCGTCGTGGCCACGGATGGTGAAGACCCGGTCGAGCGTGGTGAGGTCGACGTCGCGTCCCGGCTCGAGCGCCGCCCGGGCTCGCTGCACGATGTCGTGGACCTCGCCCTGGATGGCGAGCGCGTGCGGAGTGGGCGTCATCGTGCGTCCGGTCCGGACCAGGATCTGGTCGCCGGTGGCCCGCCGGATCCGTCCGAGCGTCCGGCTCGTCGCGGGCGCGGACAGCCGGAGGCGCTGCGCGGCCCCGGCCACGCTGCACTCCTCGAGGAGCGCGTCGAGGGCCGTGAGCAGGTTCAGGTCGAGTTGCACGGCAGTAAATCTAAGCGCCGACGTCCTTTCGACGAAGCGGCGATCTTCGCCGCCGGAGAGGTCGTCGAGGCCGCTCCGCCGTGCGCACCCCTATCGATCCGCAGCATGGAGGCAACTGAGATGGACGACGAACTACTGCCCGCGGTGGTGGGCGCCGTGCAGCGAGCCGGCGAGGTCATGGCCGGCCGGCTCCCGCACCGCCCGGAGTTCCGCACCCGGGCCGACGTGGTGTCCGCGATCTACGCGAACGACGACGCGTCGCTGGCGATCCTGAAACCGGAGCTGACCCGGTTGCGTCCCGGCGCCGGCTGGGTCGACGACGAGCTCGAGAGCGGGCTCCTCCCGCCCGGCGAGTGGTGGGTCGTGGACCCGGTGGAGGGAAACGTCAACCACGCGCACGGCCTGACCGACTGGGGAGTCACCGCCACGCTGGTGCGTGACAACGCGCCCGTGCTCACCGCGGTGCACCTTCCGCTCACCGGCGACACCTACACCGCGGTCCTCGGCGGCGGCGCTGCGCTGAACGGCGAGCCCCTGGTGCCGTCGGCAAAGGTCGAACTGACGGGAGCGCTCGTCGGCACCGGCCAGGCCGCGCCGGGCGAGACCGACGAAGTCTTCGACCGCATCGGAGCTTCGGTGACCGCGATGCTCAAGAACAGCATGGTCATCCGCGTGTCGGTGCCGGCGACCCTCCAGCTGATCCAGATCGCCGCCGGCCGGATGGAGGTGTTCTGGCAGTTCAGTCAGGTGCGCTCGGGTCTGCTCGCCGGGGCGCTCCTCGTGTCGGAGGCCGGCGGCGTGGTCAGTGACACCCGCGGCCGGCCGTGGAACCTGGGCAGCCCGGACTTCCTCGCCGCCACCCCCGCGCTCCAGTCCGCCGCAGTCGACGTTCTGTCCGCGATTCCCCCACTCACCAGGAGCGTCTCATGACCACCATCGCCCTCCTCGGCTCCGGACGGGTGTCCCGTGCCCTCGCGGCCGCGTTCGCCGGCGCGGGACACGACGTGCGGGTCGGTAGCCGCGACCCCGACGCCGTTGCGCAGTCCTGGAACGGCCCGTCCGTGACGATCACCGGTGTCCGGGAGGCCGCGGCCGCCGCGGAGGTCGTCGTCAACGCGACCCCCGGCGAGACCTCCGTCGGGCGGATGAGTGAACTGAAGCACGAGCTCGAGGGCAAGATCCTCGTCGACGTGGCCAACGCGACCCGGCGGGGCGCCGGGAACCAGCCCGGCGAGCTGATCTACCCGAACGGCAGTCTGGCCGAGGAACTGCAGGCCGCGCTTCCGGCCGTCCGGGTGGTCAAGGCGCTCAACACGGTGCTCTTCATGGTCATGGCCGCGCCGGACAGCCTTTCGGCGCCGCCGACGGCGTTCGTCTCCGGTGACGACGAGGACGCCAAGTCGACCGTCCGGGGTCTGCTGGCCGACATCGGCTGGCCGGGGGAGCGCGTGCTCGATCTGGGGGGAATCCAATCGGCTCGCGGCGCGGAGGCGATGATTCTCCTGGTCCCCTACATCATGAAGGCATGGGGGATGAAGCCGTTCGCGCTTACCGTCCTGTCATGAGCGTCGTGGTCGCGTTCGCCACACGGCGCACGGTGGTCCGGTGCGCGACCCGCTCGATCCGGCGGCCTTCTGCGGGGTGGTGGGTTTCCGGCCGGTATCCGTGCCCACGGCGACGACCTCCTGGACGAGCCCGAGCCGTAAGGCCTCGTGGCATCCTCGGCGGCGATCCGGATGTCGGCGGCCAGGACGAGCTCGTGGGCCATCGCACCCACCCGTCCCCGGACGGCGGCGATCAGCGGTTTCGACAGCCGGGTCGAGAGGCCGAACGGGTTCGGAGCCGGCGCCCGTAAGCACGACCACGCGGACGTCAGCGGTGTACTCCGCCCGGTGGGTGTACCGGACCGTGTCCGACTGTTCATCGTCTGCCATGAACCAGGAGTAGGGGCGGAAGGGGGGTACTGACATGCAGTTTCGGCATCCGATGAATTACCTGAACGCAAATGTGCGCAGTGCGGGAGCAAGCGGGTCCGAGCCCCGGCGCGGGTGACTGACACCGCTTACAGCGACGGGTCCGACAATGCCGCGCTGACGGTCGTGAGGACGTGACCAGCGGCGCTGAGCCGGTCGACGAGGGTGCCGAACGTCGACATCAAGTGGTCGTCGGGGGTGGGGCCGCCGTCGTGGCCGAGGATCACCGCACCGGGTTGGACCTCGGACAGGAGCCGCCGCAGATCGTGGTCGGGGTGGGCTCCGCGTACGAGGTCCGACCAGAGCACGACCCGGAGGCCGAGCTGGGCGGCGGTGAGCAGGCCGGGTGCGTCGATCTCGCCCCACGGCGGCCGGAGTAGCGTGGGTTCCCGGCCGGTCAGGTCGGCGAGCGTGGCCTGGGTGCGGTCCAGCTGCTCCCGGAGCCGGCGGGCGTCGAGCTGGTCGATGCGCCGGTGGGACCAGGTGTGGTTGCCGATCTCGTGCCCCGCGTCGGCTACCCGCCGGACGAGATCGGGATGACGGGCGGCGTGCGTTCCGATCATGAAGAACGTGGCTCGGGCACCGTGGGCGGCCAGCACCTCCAGCACGCGGGGGGTCCAGCGCGGATCGGGCCCGTCGTCGAACGTCAGGGCCGTGCGACGGCCGACGCCGGACAACCGCCAGATCAACTGGACCCCGACCGGCCCGACGAAGGGCGACGGCCGCGCGGAGCGGTCTCCCTCGGACCGGGGGAACAGGTCGCGTCCGGCCAGCGCGCCGAGCCCGGCCGCGGTCGCACTCGCGGCCCCACCGAGGACCACGGCACGCCGGGTGAAGCGGGCACGCCGCCGTGGTGAGTCCGGTGTCATCAGCACTCCCGAGCCCCCTGTATGCGCGCCGTCCGGCCCGGGCGGCAAGCCAGCTGCCCCGCGGCCACTGACTCCATGGTGGACCGGACGAACAAGGCCGCCCAGCGAACGAGACGCAGATTACGTCCCCCGTCATCATCGGCCTGGGATACGTCTGAAGAGGTGGCCTGCGGGGTCGGATCAGGGGGATGTTCGCGCTGCTCAGGTACTTCGGGACCGGCGGTTCGACGGTTCTCGTGTCCGGAAGGGCGCGGGCGACTGGCGGCTCGGTTCGCCTCTGTGTGCCACAGGTGGCCGGCGCCGGCGCCGGCGGGGGAGTCGCCCGCTCGGGGCTGCGGTCGCGCAACGGGGTGTCTCGGGCCGACCGCGCGGACGGTTTTCCGCGGTGAAGCGGAATGGCTCGCGCGGCGTCCGCGTCTGCCGTGACGAACCTGTGCTCGCCGGTGCTTCATTGAGGGCGGAGGTTCGGCTCGAGGTCTGGGACTTCGCCGGCGGTGGCGAATTGATTGACGGGTGGGAGCCGATCGTCAGCGGCCGACGTCGGTGTCAGCTGAGTGACCGCGGTCGGCATGGGGCCGATCGTGAACACGCGGGTGGACGGGCCGACGGTAACGCCGAGGAAGGATGCTTCGGACGGCACGGGATCCGGAAGCGTCATCGTGTGCGATCCCGCGTCGAGTGGGCCGTCGAAGACGCGCATCGCGGTGCTCGTGGGCTCCGGAGGCACGAAAGATGTGTGCCACCACGCTTCGACGGTGACGGGAGTGGGACCGGTCAGAGTGAGGTGCAGTGCGCGTTGTTCCTGGTGGTAACTGACCACGCTGTCGTCGAGGGCTTCGACCGCAGTAGCAGCTTGCACTTGAGCGGCGATGACACCGGGGATTCCGGCGAGCCCTTGGAGGAAGGTGATGTGTGGGTTGAGCCGCGACATTTCCTGGCGCAGCCGCTTCTTGGTCTCGGCGGGGACCATGCCGCCGAAGACCAGTAGGTCGAGGTCGTCGACGCTGTAGTCGTCGACGACCTTCTCGAATTGGTTCGTCGCGTCTGCGGAGTAGCCCTTGGCCCGCAGGATCTCGACGGTGGCTGCAAGCACGCTGGGGCTGCGGCCGACGACGAGGATGCGTCCGGGTTCGTTCCGGGATGAAGTAGACACGGCCATGCTCCTCACTGCGGTCGATCGGTGTTGGTAGCGCCAACATAGCAAGTGTTGGTATCGCCAACAACGGGTAGGCTCTATCGGTGTCCATGCCCCCGCACTCCACCGGCCGCGGTTTCCACCGGCTCGAAGGCCGTCCGACCTGGCTCGTGAGCCGAGTCCACGCGCGTTCCTCGAGTCTGCTCAGTGCGGGGTTCGAGGCGTTCGGTGACGGGTTGCGCAGTTACCACTATCGGCTTCTCGCTGCTCTGGAAGAGCGAGGTCCGGCGAGCCAGGCCGAGCTCGGCCGAATGACCGGCATCGATCGCAGCGATGTGACAGGCGCCCTGATCGAGCTTGAGTCACGCGGTTCGGTCAAGCGAGCGGTCGATCCTGACCACAAGCGACGGAAGGTCGTGACCATTACCCCGGAGGGCTCCGAACGTCTCCTCCAACTCGACGCCATTGTCGACCACGTGCAGGACGAGTTCCTCGCGCCGCTAACGGTCGCCCAGCGGCGTCAGTTCGTCATTCTGATGTCGCGGCTCGCAGATACCCGACGCTCAGACGAGACGTGAAGGCTCGCCCACGTGTGGCCGGGTCTGTCGCGGCCGGCCACGCTCGACGTTGCTGAGCGTGGCCGGCCTGCTGCGGTCAGGAGGCGGCGGCCCTTCCGTCCGGGTGCCGGCGCGGTGAAGGCAGCCTTGTCCAGGGTCGGCGGGCGGCCGAAAGCACAGTGGGTCAGCTGAGTTCGTTCAGGTCTTGTGGTTTGGTACGCCTGGGTCGGCTCCTCGGTGCGAGCAGGACGAACGGTGTCGTGCAGTCGAGGGTCAGAATCGGTTTGGCCCAGAAGTCGAGTACCGCTAACGCGCTTACCCACGCTCGGCTGTCCGCGGTGTCTGGCTCCAGTCCTTTCATGAACGTCGGGAGGTCGCCCATCGCGTACATCATGAACATCTCCGCGCAGAACTCGCTGAAGTCGTCGGCCTGGTATTTGCGGCGCTGAGCGGGGCTCATCCGACCGTTTGTCCGGTCGGCGCCCAGGTCGAGGCAGCAGAAGCCGGCCCCGTTGTCGTGTTTCAGCTCCATCCACGCGTCGTAGAAGAGGCGGGCGGCCGGCGGTAGGTCCCCGATCATCGTGATCTCGTAACTGGCCTGGACCCTGTGCGGCGGGACATGCTGTGCCACCACGGGGCTGATCGACAGGTCGTGGCGCAGCAGCCGCTCGAAGCAGGCGTGCCCGGTCTCGTGCAGGAACAACCGGAGGAAGTTCTGGGGAGCGGTCTCGGGCTCGGACCGCACGTGGAGTTCCTGATTGAACTGGACCATCGCGTCCTGATAGGTGTGGTAATACACGAATCCACCCCAGTCCTTGGTCCACTTGGAGCCCCACACCACCGTGGACAGACACATCTGGATGTTGGGCCAGAACCGGGGGTGGGCGGCGAGGAACCCGTTGACCGCGTGCTGCTGGGCGACGGTGACCGCGTCGCCGAACTGCGGCGCACCGGTCGCGTGTGCGGCGAGCGGAAAGTCCCGCCCGGGCCAGGGGATCGGGGCGGCGGGGGCTGCCGGGGCGGCGGGGGTTGCCGGGGCTGGGGCCGGGACGGGGTTGAGGTAGCTGTGGAGAAAGGTCTCCAAGTCGCCGGGATCGTTCGCCGGTTGCATCGCGGTCCCCTCGCTCGTGACGCTGATGGATCCCAGGGTGGCAGCCCCCGGCGGGTCCCGCGTCAGCATTCGTCGGTAACGCCCAGGCAGGCCGCTATCGGTGATCCGACGATCGCTACGACGTACTGTCGCTGCAGTTACTTACGGCTTCACCTTCCACATCGGGTCATCCTGCGGTGGTCGGCAGGTCGTGCGGACATGCTCGCGGAACTTCGGGTTCAGCTGACGCCGGACCGCATGGATGAACGCTGCACGTGCTTCCTCGACTGGCTGGCGCGTCAGCCACCACTCTTCTAGGCCGATACCCTCCTGGCGAACGGCCTGATCTGCGCGCCAGATTTGCTCCCCCAGAGCATGCGCCGTCGCGACAGTCTTCGGCTCGCAGACAAAGGACACGACAGTCAAGGCATGATTCCAAGGAGCCCAATCGATAGGTTCGGGCTTCGCCCCGCCAGCGAATCGCGCAAGCCAGTTATACACGACCGCGTACTCCTGCATCATCTCCTGGCAGCTTTCGAGCTGAGACTCGCGAATCCGCTGTCTGCCACTGTTGCGCCCACCAAGATAGGTGCCAACGACCACTCCAATCAACGCAAGGCAACCCGTCAACGCTCCTGGAGCCACATCTTTCATACGGCGATAATGAGGGCTCACGCATCAGTGGAGCCGGATATCCACCCCCGCCATGCCGACCGGATCGTGATATTGGCGCCCTCGGGTGCGACGCACTCTCTTGCCGTACATAAGGCGAGAACGTCGTCAGTGGGTGTCTACTTTCGGTCACCGATCACCACGGCGCGCGAACGTTCCCTAGTGCCGATCTGCCAGGATCGCGTCCTAGAAATCGGTGACGGCCTCGGAGACGTTGACGACGTATTTGCCAGGTGCCGGTGGCGAGTGCTTGCTGAGCGTCGATCGCCGCCGCCAGACCGTTGAGCACAGTTGCCTCGGTGCTGGCCCGGCCGTCGGCTAGGAGGTTAAGTGCGACGCGCAGCGAGGAAGCGACCTTTTCGGGTGCTTGGGCCGAGAGCGCGGCGAGGCTGAAGCCGCCGATGGAGGCGTTTCGGGCGTAGAGCAAAGCGGTAGCCGGTAATGCGGCCAGAGGCGCGCCGGAGGAATTGCCGAACAATGATCCGGCCGGCACCGGAACCGTCAGCGCGGCCTTCGCCAACGCGATTTCCGCGAGGCCGCCCTCGTTGGTCAACGCCACGACCCGGTCTCCGACGCGGAGCTGGGTGACCTCGGGTCCGTGCTCGACGACGGTGCCAGAGACCTCAAGACCGGGGACGAACGGCCACCGCGGGGCGTATCCGGGATCGCCGCGGCGGGCCATGACGTCCTTGAAGTTGATACCGGCGTAGGCGACGTGGATGGCTACTTCCGCCCTTGGTCCACCCCGAGGTGGACCAGCTGGAACTCGTCGCCGTACTGCACGCGTTGGCCGATCCGACTCGGCTCACCGTCGTGCGGACACTGCGCACCGAGCCCGAGCGTCCGTGCGGCACCTTCCCGGTCCATGTCGCGCCGTCCACACTGAGTCACGGAGGATTGACCACCGACGTCGGACGTCCTCCTGCCGCACTGCGCCTGGTCCGGTGCGCCGTGGACCGCTGACGGTGCAGACTCAACCGCGGGCCATGGAGGGTCGCCGTTGCCGGCTCGATTTCGACCGTGGCGGCCGGACGCGTCGGTGGCGTTCGCGGGAAGTCGAAGAAACGAGGGTACGGCGGTGGTCTGGACTTGGCGGCGTACGGCGATCGGACTGGCGATCGCCGTAACTCTCGGCCTGCTCGCCGGCATCGTCTTTCTGATCGGCGATCAGCGGCGCCGGCGGATCGTCGACCACGGTATCCGCACCGCAGCCGTGGTCACCGCAGACCACGACGACGAATGGGATCACTGGTACACGGTGAGCTACCGGGTCGAAGGCAGGGACTGCAGCGCGAACCTGCGCTATCCGTGGGTGATCGACAAGATACCGGTCGGGCAGAGTCTGACTGTCTACGTCGATCCGGACCACCCCGGCCGGATTTCGACGGCGAACGGCTACGCCACGCCGGTGTGGACGTCGGCGCCCGGATGGCTGGCGGTCTTGGCGATCTTCGCAGCGTTCATCTCGATCGCGGGCCGCTTGTTCAGCGCCCGGTCCGCGCGCCTCCGGCCGGCGAGTGGGGCGGATCGCGGGTGAGGGGTGTCGATCAATCGATCTCCGGTCGCGAGCGCCCGACGAAACCGCAGGCCAGCGTATCGGGCTGAGCAATTCGGCGGCATTCCGTCTGGCATCATGACCGCGTGCCCCGGGCTCAGGTGTTCGTTGAGCAAGTGCCACGCCCGCAGTTCGCGACGATGTTTCTCGCCGGCGGTGCCCTTGCCGACGTCGTCGGCCTCGTCCGAGAGTCCGACGGGCTCCTGGACCTGGATTTCTGGGTCGACAGCAGAGCCAACCTGGAGCGAGCCTCGGTCTACTGCGGGCTGGCGAGGCTGGTCGACATCTACGCCGGCAAGGGCCGGCGGCTGAGGGCGGAGGCGACCAGCCTGGTCCGACGGCGCCTGTCGCTGCCTGTCGAGCGCGCCTCGTGGGTCGGGGAAGGGGATCACGCGAGGTTGGCGGCCGACGTCGTCTCGCTGGTCGACCGCGCTGTACCGGTGCTGCCGGCGAGCCACACGCGGGCCGGGCGGACTCTGCGCTCGGATCACGAGCGCACTGTGCTGGCGCGGAGCTTCGGCCCCCGATTCGATGACGAGAGCTGGGGAGCCCCCTGGCAGGCGAACCTCACCGAACGTCTGCGCGACGCTCTGCACGAGGTCGAAGGGATTCCGCGGAACCTGCCGCCGAAGCCGTCCTGCGACGCGCTGATGGTCGATCAGTCGGGCGGCCTTCTGCTCGTGGATGCGGAGGCGCCGAGGTCGGCTGAGGTCGGGTTTGCGCCGTCACGCGCGTCCCAGAACATCGCCCTTTGGGACGCTTGGGTCGCCTCCGATCCCGACGCACTGTCGCATCTTCGGATGATGGCGGTCCTGCGTGAGGGCCTCGGCCTGTGTCCGGCGGGAACGGCCGATCTGGTGCCGTCGTCCGGGGCTCCGAGAAGCACCTTCGTGCTGGTCACAGAGTCAAGTGTCAGCGCTGCGCTGATCGCCCGCCTGGAGCGGGCCACTGCTGTCCTTACGGACGCCGGGCTTCTCGACGCGACGCGCTTCCGCTATCAACTGGCGCCCCCCGACGAGACCGAGAAGGGCGACAGGGCAGCCGAAACGCGGAAGTAACTCATGTGCAATCGCGAGAAAACTCTTGTCCTGAACCGTCGATGGCAGCACATGGTGTTCCTGGAGCCTCGCCGATGCGAGCCATGACAGAAATACGCGAAGTGCCTCACGTGCAGCGGGGACAGCCCGCACAGCCTCTGAGGAGCCCTCGTGTCGATTTCTGTCCCCGAGTCACCGGAACTTCCGCGGCCGATTCGCCGGCTACTTCGTGCGCGCCTGGCCAACGGCCACCTCGTCGACGTCGGGATCGAGGACGGCGTGGTCGTCGCCGTCTCGCCGAGTGGGAGTCTCTCCACGGCCGGCCCTGAGGCCGGGGACCTCGATCTCGGCGGTTGGCTGCTCCTCGCGGCGCCGGCCGAACCACATGCCCACCTCGACAAGGCGCTCAGTTTCGATCTGATTCAGCCGCCGCTGGGCGACCTCGATTCCGCCGTCGCGTCCTGGATGGGCTACGCGCCGAGCCTGACCGTCGAGTCGACTGCCGTGCGGGCCAGGACCCAAGCGCTCGCGATGCTCGCGAACGGGATCACGGCGATCCGCACCCACGTCGACATCCACCGCGGCGTCGCACAAACGGGCCCGCAGGCGCTGATTCAGGTCCGCGAAGAGCTCCGCGACCTGCTCGACCTGCAGATCGTGGGACTGTTCCACTGGCGAACCGAGGACGCGGACATCGCGGCAGCTCTGGACCTGGGGCTCGATCTCGTCGGCGGTGCACCGCATCACGCAGGGGATCCTCTCGTCGAGGTGGACCGGATGGTGGCCTTTGCGAGGAGGTACGGCCTCGGGCTCGACCTCCACACCGATGAGCGCCTCGACGGACCCATCAGCCTCGACCACTACGCGCGCCTCGCCCGCGACCTACCCCACGGCCGGGCGTCCGCCGCCAGCCACTGCGTGCGGCTCGGAACCCTGCCTCCCGAGCAGCGGGACGTCGTGATCGAGGAGGTCCGCCGGTCCGATCTCGGCGTCATAGCGCTGCCGGCCACCAATTTGTACCTCCAGGGACGCGGGGACACCGTCGCCACCCCCCGGGGAATCACCGCACTACGCCCCCTCATCGAGGCCGGAGTCAAGCTCGCCGCCGGAGCGGACAACGTTCGCGACCCGTTCAACCCCGTCGGCCGGAGCGATGCCTTCGAGACAGCCTCTCTGCTGGTGACCGCCGGTCACCTCACGCCCGCCGAGGCCTGGCACCTGGTCACCGACGGCGCTCGTTCGGTGATGGGCTTGCCCGTGGCCGGTCCTCGGGTAGGCGCACAGGCCGACCTCCTCGCGGTGCCGTCGGCGAATCTGATTCAGGCGATCGCCGAGGGACCCGCCGACCGGCTCGTGCTGCGCCGCGGCGACCTGGTGGCTCGATCGACGACGAGCCGCGTGGTGGCCAGGCCAGGTGCCCTCGCCGGTAACCGCCGACCCAGCTAGACGCTCGGCTCGGCCAGCACGAACTTTCGCGCACGCTCGCGCGCCCGAAGCCTGCCGCGCCTCCGAAGGAGTTCAGCCATGCCCACAACTCATCCCCGGGCCGTTGAAGGGCTCGTCGGGTTGCTCGGCTCCGACCGAGTCATCCCGGCCGGTCCCCGCGTCACCAAGTACCTCCGGGACTTCTCCTGGTACAGCCCCGTCCTGGAGAGCGAGTTCGCCGACACCACCGTCGAAGCCATCGCGATCCCGCACTCGGTCGAGGAGCTGACCAAGGTCGTCGCCATCGCCGCCCGGCACCGGATGCCGTTGACGATGCGTGGCGCCGGAACCGGCAACTACGGGCAGTCGCTCCCGCTGCGCGACGGTCTCGTGGTCGACGTACGCAAGGTGGCGGGGGTCGAGAACGTGACGGACCACAGCGTCGTCGCTCTAGCCGGCACGAAGGTCACCGAGATGGAGCAGGCCGCGCGCCAGGCCGGCCGGGAACTCGCAGTGATGCCCAGCACGTACCGCATCGCCACCGTGGCGGGCTTCGTCTCGGGTGGTTCGGGAGGCCCGGGCCAGGTCACCAACGGCAACCTCTGGGACGGCAACGTCCTGTCGGTGGAACTACTCACCGTCGAGGAGGAGCCGCGAGTGATCAGGCTGGTCGGCGAGGAGGTGAACAACGTCCTGCATCTCTACGGCACCGTCGGCGTCATCACCCGAGTCGAGCTGCGGACGGTACCGGCGCACGAGTACGGCCAGTACGTGATCGACTTCGAGAACCTCGCCGATTGCGTCCGCTTCGGCTGGCGCGCCACCGCGAGCACGGACATCCATCTCCGTCTCGCCTCGATTCATTCGGCGCCGCTCGGAGCGACGATGACCGGGATCGCCGACCTTTTCCCGGCCGAGAACGCCGTAGCGCTGCTCTGGGCCGATCCGGCCGGGCGCGAGGCGCTGGCGACGCTCGTCGCCGCCCACGGCGGCCACCTCCGCGATGCTCCGGAGGCGGTCAAAGAGATCGTCCACTTCTCCTTCAGCCACGCCGTGATTTGGATTCGTCGTGTCTACCCCCACTCGTCGTGGATGCAGGCCGCCTACACCGCCTCCGATCCGGACGCTTTGGTCCGGCAGGTCGAGGCGATCGCCGAGAGGTACCCCGACACTTACAAGGTCCACCTGGAGTTCGCCACCCATCCCGGCGGCGCGGTGCGCGCCTGGGGCGTCGACATCCTGCTGGACATGCCCGACCACGGAGCTGCCCTCGACGAGCTGATGACCTACTGCCGGTCGATCGGCGTGAGGGTTCTCAACCCGCACAGCTACGTGGTCGAAGAGGGCGGGTTCGTCGGTGACATCGCCCGGATGCTCGCGCTCAAGGCCACGTGCGACCCCTACGGGATCCTCAACCCGGGCAAGCTCGCCACCAGCTTCTACGTCGACCGTACCTGGCGGGGCGAGTCGGAATCAGAGGTCCGGTCCGTCGCCCCCGAGCAGCTCCGGTCATGACCGGTCACCGCGGCGCCGTCCTCGACCACGTCGCCGTCGAGACGACCGGCATCGAGGCCGACGTCGCCCTGATGACCCGGACGTTCGGCCTCACCGAGCTCAGGTGGGGCGTCCACGTGCAGACCGGGAAGCGGATCGTGATGCTCCGCGACTCCCTCGGGATGAAGCTCGAGTTGATCGAGACGGTGACGCCGGACGGCTCGCTGGCGCACGTCGCCTTCGAGGTCACCGACGTCGAGGTCGCCGCCGCGGCGGCGATCGGCGCCGGCTGCCTCGGCGAGATCGGACTGATCCGGATCCCCGCAGCGATGGCGTCCGCCGCTGTAGTGCGGAGCCGCGCCGGAACCGCGCTTCAGCTCATCCGCTACGAGGACGGCAGCCCCGATGTCACCCGCCCCGCTGCACCTGAAACCGAGGCCGTCCGCGGCCCAGAAGGGACCACCTCGTGACGAACAACGTATTTGCCGTCCCGACCGTTGACGTCTCTCCGTACCTGGAGGATCCGAGCGACGCGAACGCGGCCCGGCGAGTCGCCGTCGCCGCCCAACTCGACCGAGCCTGCCGGGAGGTGGGCTTCATCCAGATCGTCGGCCACGGTGTCGATCACGCGACCATCGACGGCTTCGCCTCCGCGCTGGACGAGTTCTTCGCGCTGGACGACGTGACGAAGGCCCGGTACCGCGGGCCGTCCGGATCGAATCGTGGCTACACCCCGCCGAAGTCGGCGTCGCTCAGCATGAGCCTCGGCATCCCGCCCGCCAACATGAGGAACGACTTCTACGAGGCGTTCACGATCGGGCGGGAGGTGGACGACTACCCGCATCTGGACCTGCCCGAGGGAACGTATCCGCGTAACCTGTGGCCGGCCGAGGCGCCGAGCTTCCCGGCGGCGGTGGCGCGGTACAACGAGGCGGTCACGGCCGTCTCCCGCGCGATCCTCTGGGCCTTCGCCGACGCGCTGGGCGTGGGACGCCCGTTCTTCGAGTCGCTCATCGACCACTCCATCGACACGCTGAAGATGAACAATTACGCCCTTCCGGAGATGTCGTTCGACGTCGCCGAAGAGCTGATCGGCATGGGCGCACACACGGACTTCGGCATCCTGACCGTCCTGTGGGCCGATCGCGTCGCCGGACTCCAGATCCTCGACAAGGAGGGAACCTGGCACGACGTGATGCCCGACCCGGGAGCCTTCCTGGTCAACCTGGGCGACGCCATGGCGCGCTGGACCAATGACCAGTGGCTGTCGACCATCCATCGGGTGAACCCGCCGATCGTGCAGGGGCGGGTACAGCGCCGCCGCTCGGCGGCCTTCTTCCTCGACGGCAACTACGACGGTGTCATCGAGCCCATCGCAACATTCGTCACCGACGGCGAGGAGCTGTACCCACCGATCACCGTCGAGGAGAACATCAAGGCGAAGATCGCCGGCATCGAGCTGGGCAAGAAACCGGCGAACGCGGACCGTGAGGCCAATCGTGTGCTCGCGGCCCGGAGCGCAGGGTGATCGCCGACGTCGAGGCGTCGACGGCAGTGGCCTTCGAGGGCGTGGACGTGGTCTTTCCCGACGGGACCCGGGCGCTGTCCGCCGTCGACCTGGGCGTCCGCCGCGGTGAGTTCGTGTCGCTGGTGGGGCCGTCGGGTTGCGGCAAGTCGACCCTGCTGCGGCTCGCTGCCGGGCTGGTCCGGCCCACCTCCGGCCTCGTGCGGAACGGCAGCAGGGAGCTCGGCTACGTCTTCCAGGACGCCACGCTGCTCCCGTGGCGGACAGTCGCCGACAACGTCGGCCTCCTGCCACAGCTGCGCCGGGTGGCACGCCGAGAGCGGCACGAACTGGTCTCCGCCGCTATCCAGACCGTCGGACTGCGTGGTTTCGAGGACTCCTACCCACGGACGCTGTCCGGTGGAATGAAGATGCGCGTTTCTCTCGCGAGAGCGCTGACGCTCGACCCGGACCTGTTCCTTTTCGACGAACCCTTCGGGGCGCTCGACGAAATGACCAGGGAGCGGTTGAACGACGAGGTTCTCCGACTCTTCCAAGTGAAGGGATTCGCCGGGATCTTCGTCACCCACTCCGTGCCCGAAGCCACCTTTCTCTCCACTCGCGTGATCGTCCTGTCGAGCAGGCCCGGACGCATCGTGGCGGACATTCCTGTCGGCTTCGACTACCCGCGGTCATCGACTCTTCGCTTCGACCCGGCATTCAACCGAGTCGCCGCCGCCGTATCCGACGCGCTTCGGAACTAGATCACTCCGCCGTCAACCGAGAAGGAATCAGATGAAGATCAAGCACATCCAGGCGCTCGCGTTAGCCGTTGGCCTGGTGCTGGTCACGGCCGGCTGTGGCGGCAGCGACTCGTCGTCCACGTCGTCCGGCACCACCACGGCCACCGGCACACCCGGGCGCCTGACGAGTGTCTGCCCGTCGACGATCAAGATCCAGCTGGGCTGGTACCCCCAGCCGGACCCGTACGCAATGGTCTTCGGTCTGCTCGCACCGAACGGGAAGCTCGACTCCAAGGCGGCCAGCTACACCAGCACGGCTCTGGCCGATCCCGGCCAGAAGATCGAGATCATCGGCGGTGGGCCCCTCGTGAGCTATCAGCAAGTCTCCTCGCTGATGTACACCGATCCCGACATCCTGCTCGGCGACGTGAGCCTCGACGAGGCGATCGCCCAGGCGAAGAAGTTCCCGACGGTGGGCGTCGTCGCGCCGTTCGAGAAGTCGCCCCTCGGGCTCATGTACAACCCCGACGCCGTGAGCTTCACGTCATTGCAGGACGTCAAGGACTCGCGCACCACCGTGCTGGCGGCCGCCGGACAGACCTCGATCGCGGCACTGGTCGGGCTCGGGAAGCTGGACAAGAGCCAGATCGACTCCAGCTACAAATACAGTCCGGCCCAGTTCGTCGCGGCCAACGGCAAGATCGCGCAGCAGGCCTTCGCGACGGAGGAGCCGTACGCCTACGAGCACTCCTCGTTCTGGAAGAAGCCGGTCGACGTGCTCCTGCTGGCTGATCAGGGCTACCCCAACTACCAGAACGACTTCGCCGTCACCCCGGCGAATCTCACGAGCAAGGCAGCCTGCCTCACCAAGCTGGTGCCGCTGATGCAGCAGTCGATGGTCGACTACTTCAAGAGTCCGGACGCGGTGAACACCGTGATCGCCGATCTCTCCGCCCAGCTCAAGAACCCGACGCCCGTCACGATCGGCTCGGAGAAGTTCGCCGCCGACGTGATGAGCTCGAAGGGCCTGGTGGCCAACTCCACAGGATCGTCGACGTTCGGCCTGTTCGACTCCGCGCGGGTTCAGGACATGGTCAAGACCGTGACTCCGGTCTTCAAGGGGACCGCGAACTTCGACCCGGCGGTCAAGCCGGAGACGTTGTTCACTAACAAGTTCCTCGACCCGAGCATCGGTTTCAACCAGTGACGGCACCGCAGCCGACCGCGGAGGCCCCGGTGACACCAGGTCCCGAGGGTCAGGTGCCCGGCGTCGGGCCGGCATCTGCGCCGGAGCATCGCCCACCTGGCGCGCCTGCCGGGGCAGGCCGGAGACGCATTCGGCGAGTCGTCGCCCCGGCCGTGGTGTTTCTGCTCTTCATCGGCGCCTGGTACCTCCTCGCCGACGTGCTGATGTCACCCAGCCGCCGTTTCCTGGTGCCGACACCGCACGCCGTCTGGCAGGAGAGTTTCGCGAACGCGGCCAGCCGGGACGAGTTGCTGCTCGGGCTGTGGGTGACAACCAAGGTGTCCCTCTGCGGCCTGCTCGTCGCCACGGTCGTCGGCACGGCGTTCGCCGTGGTGATGAGCCTGGCCGAATGGCTGGAGGACTCGTTTTATCCGTATGCGATTCTCCTTCAGGTCATCCCGGTACTGGCGATTGCTCCGTTGTTGGGACTTCTCGTCGGTTTCGGCTTCACGAGCAGAGTCATCGTCTGTGTGCTGATCGCGTTGTTCCCGATCATCACCAACACGCTCTTCGGGCTGAAATCGGCCGACCGGGGTATGCACGAGCTCTTCACGTTGATGAAGGTCGGGCGGGTGAGACGACTGTTGATGTTGCAGTTTCCGGCGGCGCTCCCGTCGATCTTCACCGGATTGCGGATATCGGGAGGCGCCGCGGTGGTCGGCGCGGTGGTCGGCGACTTCTTCTTCCAGCGCGGTGAGGCCGGGCTGGGAGTGCTCCTGCAGGCCTACAGCAACCAGCTCCTCACCCCGCAGCTTTACGGCGACGTCATCCTCGCGGCGTTGCTGGGCGTCGCCATGTTCGTGGTGCTGTCCGCCCTGCAAACCCTGGTCACGGGCAAGTGGTATTCGCCAACCACCAAGTAGAGAACGGAGGCGTTGTGGAGTCGTCCAGTGGTGACCCCGGTCCGCTGCGAGTGATCGTCGACACCGATCTGTCGCTGGGCGCGCCCGGATCGGAGATCGACGACGGCCTGGCCTTGGCCATGGTGGTCGCCGAACCGCGACTCGACCTGCAGGCGGTCACGACCGTCAGCGGCAATGTCGATGCTGCGAGCGCCGCCTCTCTGGTGCTCGATCTGTTCGAGCGGCTCGACGTCCACGATGTTCCTGTGTTCAAGGGTGGCTTGTCGGCACTGTGCGACCCCGTGCCTCGTCGACCCTCGGTCCCGGCCGGTCGGGACGAAGACGGAGTCACCACCGGGTATGCCGCCGCGGAGATTGCTCGCCGGGTCGTGGAATCTCCCGGTGAGATCACGGTCATCGCCATCGGTCCGCTGACCAACCTCGCGGTGGCGATCACCATCGAGCCCGGATTCGCCGCTGCCGTCAAAGAGATCGTGGTGATGGGCGGGACGTATTTCCGGAATCTCAGCTGGGGGTCGCTGCCGAGCGAGTTCAACTTCTGGCTGGATCCGGAGGCCGCCAAAGTCGTGTTGCGCAGCGGGGCCAAGCTGCGCCTCGTCGGTCTCGACGTCACCACGCAGGTGCCGTTGTCACGCGCGGACGCCACGATGCTGCAGAACCGTGGCGGCCGGTTTGCCGCCTACGCCGGCACGTGCGCGCAGGCCTGGATCGAACGACTGGCGACGGAGTACCCCGGCGATCCGGACACGGGCGACTCCTGTTCGATGCACGATCCGGTGGCCGTTGCGGCAGCCGTCAGACCAGACCTTCTGGAGTGGAAGGAGGTGTACGTGGACATCGTCACTCACGACCAGCTCGGGCGAGGCGTGGCTGTCGTGGATCGTCTCGAAGGCCCGGCGAGCCGAAGTCCGAACTGTTCAGTGGCCGCCGGAGTCGACTCCGAGTCCATTCGCGCCTACGCGCTCGGACTGCTGCTCACCTTGTGACGTCGTCGCGATCCCTCTTGTCGTCTCGACCGGCGTTTCGGCGAGGTGCCGCTGACGCTGCGCTCCTGCGCGCTCCGCGCCAGTGAACGTCGTGATCGTGGCGAAGTTCTCGAACCGCCGGTCCGCTCAGGTCACTCGGAACACCGGCCACCCGATCTCGGTGCGCCACGCGGCCGGATCGCTCGCGTCCCGGGGCCCGACGAGGTAGACCTCCCGCACGGGCCCCGCCACTGACATCGCGTTCTTCACGACCCAGGTACCGAGCTCACCGTAGGTGACCTCGATGCCTTCGTGCTCGCCGACGTGGGTGGTCACCGCCAGTTCCGCGGCGGGCAGGGTCGCGGCGTGCACGCGCCCGGTACGAGGTGGAGCGGCCGTCGGCAGGTAGACCAACACGTGACCGCGGCCCTGCTCGAACAGGGAGTTGTCGTAGGTGCCACCCGGTGGACCGGTCACCGCGTCGCCGACGGCCACCTCCAACTCGGCCATCGCGCCCGCGAACCAGGCCTCGACCTCGCCCTCGTCGACCACGGCCGCCACCGCCGCGACCGTCCGGGCGGGCTCGGCGCGGAGCTCCACCACGATCGGCGCGGGGTCGGGCCGGAGCAGGCGGCGCAGCGACGCGACCGCGACCCGGGTGCGGTCGAGCTCGGCCTCCAAGCGTTGGAGGTGGTCGGCGACCAGGGTCGCGCGGACACCGGGGTCGGGGGACCGCAGGATCCGCTGCACGTCACCCAGGGGGACGTCGAGTTCGCGGAGCCGGTTGATGACCTGCGCGGTCGGGATCTGCTCGACGGCGTAGTAGCGGTAGCCGGAGGTCTCGTCCACCACGGCGGGTTCCAGCAGGGCGCCCTCGTGGTACCGGCGCAAGGTCCGCACGCTCAGGTGGGTCAGGCGCGAGAACTCCCCGATCGTCAGCATCCCCGCAGTGTCGACTCTCCCCCCGGGGGAGAGTCCACCGCTTGACCCTCCCGGGTCGCGAGGCCACACGGTGGGCTCATGACACACGACAACGACCTCCGGTCCGATTCGCTCCCGACCACCGTCCGCAGTTTCCTCGCTGCTCACGTCGTCCGCGACGCCGACACGGCATCGTCGTTCTTCGCCGAGGACGCGGTGGCCGTCGACCAGGGCGAGTCCTTCCGCGGCCGGGAGCAGATCCACGCGTTCCTGCGGGACGCCGGCTCCGAGTTCGAGTACACGACCGAGCAGATCGGTGCCGCTCGGATCGACGACGACCACTGGGTGGTGACCCTGCGGCTCGAGGGGACCTTCCCGGGCGGCGTCGCCGAGCTCGACTACCGGTTCACGCTCCGTGAGGACGCCGTCAGCGAACTCGTCATCGCCAACCACGAAGCCTGACCGAACCGCACTACGTCACTCTTCAGAGGAGAGCGAATGCCTACTTCAGATCGCGATCGTCTCGACGGTCGCCGTGCGCTGGTCACGGGCGGGTCGAAGGGCTCGGGCAAGGCCGTCGTCGAGAGACTGCGGGAGATGGGCGCCGACGTCTACGTGACGGCGCGGACGATGCCCGAGGGGTACGCGCACCCCGACCGGTTCATCGAGGCCGACACCTCGACGGTCGAGGGCACGAAGGCGGTGGCCGACCGGATCGCCGAGACCGGCGGCGCACTGGACATCCTGGTGCACGTCGTCGGAGGTGCCTCGACGCCGTCCGGTGGGTTCGCGGTCATCACCGACGAGCAGTGGATGATCGAGCTGAACCTCAACCTCCTCGGAGCGGTGCGCCTCGATCGAGCTCTCCTCCCGGCGATGATCGAGTCCGGGTCGGCGGTCGTGCTGCACTTCACCTCGATCCAGCGTGAACTTCCTCAGTACGACGCGACCCTGGCCTACGCGGCAGCAAAAGCCGCGTTGCGCACCTACAGCAAGGGGCTCGCCAACGAGCTCGCCCCGCGCGGCGTCCGCGTCAACGCGATCAGCCCCGGCGGGATCGAGACGCAGGCCTACGAGAGGTTCGTGGACCGGATCGCCGAGGGCAACGGGATCAGCCGAGAACAAGCCAAGCAGAGCATCTTCGACTCCCTCGGAGGCGTTCCCCTGGGACGGTTTGCCGACCCCGAGGAGATCGCCGACCTGGTCGGGTTCCTGGTCTCGGACCGCGCCTCGGCCATCGTGGGCGCCGAGTACGTGATCGACGGCGGAACGGTCCCGACCGTCTGAGCCCGCCGACGGACGACTAGCGCGTTCCCAGCACACGCTCCAGGGCGTCGGTCAGGAACGTGGCGGCGGCCCGTGGGTCGTCCGGGGCGTGGACGTGGCGCGCCGCGACGTACAGGTCGGGGCGGACGAGGAGCACCCCGCCGTCGTGGATTTCTCGCAAGTCCGCCCAGGTGCCGTACGGGTCCTCGATCGCCTGGCCCGGGCCGACGACCACGGCCCGGATCGCTACGCCGAGGCTCGCCGACAGCGCCGCGGCCGCGTCCACCCAGTCCTGACCGCCGATACCGGTCCACAGGCTGAATTCGCCGCCGCCGGCCAGGTCGAGGGTCGAGATCCGATGCCCGGCGCGGGTCACCCAGGTGTGCGGGAGCTTGGCCCCGGGCCACGTGGTCGGTTGCGCGTACAGCTCGGGGTCGCCGTCGTAGTCGGGCATGGGCGTGCCGTCCGGGATGACGGCCCCCGACGCGTAGCGCTGGTTGTGCTCGACGCCGTGGGCGTTGAACTCGTACGACTTGTAGGCGATCGCTTCCCGCAGTGCCGTCCGGATCTTCTCCCCGTCCGGGCCCGGCGCCTCCCGCAGCGCGAGCTGCTGCTCCAGCCGCTCGACGTTGCTGGTGTCGTCCACGTCGAGCGCCGCGATGATCCGGCCGGTGTCGGCGATGCTCTGGTTGGCCCGCTCGACGACCTGCCGGGCGATCGGAGCCCGCTCGGCGTCGTAGGAGTCCAGGAGCGACGGCTGGGCCAGCCCGCGGACGACGTGGTGCAGCTTCCAGGCCAGGTTGTACGCGTCCTGGATGGATGTGTTGGAACCCAGGCCGTTCGTCGGGGGGTGCCGGTGGACGGCGTCCCCGGCGCAGAACACGCGCCCGGTGGCCAGCCGGGTGGCGAACTGATGGTTGACCGTCCAGGGCGAGCTCGACTTGATCCGCATCTCGAAGTCGTCGGTGCCGACGAGCTGCACGGCGAGCTGGCGGATGAAGTCGTCGGTGAGGTCCGGGGGCCCGGCGGCGACCTCGTAACCCCACATGAGCATCCACTCGGTCCAGGGCTTGATCATCCGCAGGACGCCGAGACCGACGCCTTCCTTGTCTGCTCCGGGCTGCAGCATCCAATACAGGACGGACGGCCGGTGGGCCACGAAGCGGGTCAGGTCGGCCTCGATGATGATGTTGAGCGCCCCGGCCACCGCCCCCGGGCCTTCGAAGGGCAGGCCGGCGTCGGCGGCGACCTTGCTGCGGGCTCCGTCGGCACCGACGAGATAGAGCGACCGGACCTGGTACTCCGCCCCGGTCAGCCGGTCGCGGACCCGCGTGGTGACGCCGTCGGCGTCTTGGACGTGGGAGAGGTACTCGGTGTCGAACCGCACCCGCGCGCCCCGGTCTTGCGCCGCCTGCATGAGCACCGGCTCGGTGATCGTCTGCGGTGCGTCGAGCATCGTGCAGGGGCTGGCCAGCTGGTAGTCGGCATGGCGACGGATGTCGGTGCCCCACGAGGAGACCCGGCCGAGCTCGGCACCGACGAGGCTGGTGCAGAACGTGGTGTTGCCCATGAACTCCCAGGGCGTGGCCTCGCGCATCAGACGCTCTTCCAGGCCCATGTCTCGCAGGGTCTCCATGGTGCGCTGGTTGGTGATGTGCGCTCGCGGGGTTTCGGAGAGCCGCCCGTACTTGGTCAGCACCGTGACGCGGGTGCCATAGGTGGCCAGGAAGAGCGCAGCCGCGGCTCCGGCCGGCCCGGACCCGATCACCAGCACCTCGGTCTCGACCGTGGGAATGTCCGTCGTCATCAGCTCCGCCTTCGCCGTCGAAGTGCCCGGTGAGGGGCATGTCTACAGGCCGACCGCTCTGCGGACATCTGTCCGACATCGTTCGCTGACGCTGGGGTCGGTGTCAATAGCCGAGACGCCTCGCGTCACGCCCGTACCAGACGTGCCGACCACTCCCGGTAGGTCGCCCGGATCCGTTCCTCCGCCTCGGCCGGGGCGCCCAGCTCGTCCAGGCCGAGCAAGATCGCGCCGGCCAGCGGCGAGACGTCCGGGATCCGGATCGCGGCCAGGGGCGCCATCGCCTCGATCCGGGCCTGGACGTCGTCGAGCAGCAGCGGGTGTCCGGCGGCCAGCACACCTCCGCCCAGCACGACGTCGACCGATCGTTCGGTGAGCGCCAGCCGCCGCAGTGCGACCCCGGCCATCAGCCCGAGTTCTTCGGCCTGCCGGGCCACGATCGCCCGCGCCGTGGCGTCGCCGGCCGACGCGACGTCGAAAATCAGCGGCACGATCTCGTGCAGCCGGCCGGACTCGACCCGGCCGAAGTGCAGCTCCTCGGCGAGCGCCACCGCCGAGCGGGTGCGGAAGTGCCCGGCGATCGCGGCGGCCAGCGCGGTCGCCGGGCCACGACCGTCCTCTCCCCGGGCGGCCGCGAACATCGCTTCGGCGGCCATCCCGCTACCGCCGCCCCAATCCCCGCTGAGCTTGCCCAGCGCAGGGAAGCGGAAGACCGTCCCGTCCTCGGCGATCCCGAGGCAGTTGATTCCGGCGCCGCAGATCGCCGCCACTCCGGCCAGCCGCCGGGCCCCGCTGCGCAGCAACGCGAACGTGTCGTTGCCGACCACGGTCCGGTCGGCCAGCGCGAGTGCGCTCAGCCCGTCCCGGTACCGCTCCACCTCCGCCGGGAAGTCGGCGTTGGCCAGATAGGCCGCCAGCAGAGCCGCCGGCGGAGCGCCGGCGGCGGCCACCGCCGCCCGGATCGTCGCCACCACCCCGGCCAGTGCCGCGTCCGGGCCGTCGACGGTCGGGCGGAAGCCGTCGCCGCGCACGGTCGCCAGCACGGTGCCGTCGGTGCGGACCACCGCCGCGTCGGTCTTGGAGTTGCCCGCGTCGAGCGCGACGAGCACTTTCATTGCACTCCGTTCGACCGGCGGCCGGGTGGGCCGGTCGGCCTTCGGGCCGCTCGGGGGAGGGGAAGGGTTCACCGGGCCCAGGCCAGGTACGCAGCGTTCTCCGCGATCAGCCGGTCGGCCAGCGGGTTGGCCAGCTCCCACTGCCCGATCAGCGGGTGGGCGAGCAGCGCCTGCACGACCCGGTCCCGGCCGCCGCGCAAGGCGGCGTCCAGAGCCAGCTGCTCGTACCCGGCGACCCCGGCGATCAACCCGGCGCTGCCGGCGTCCAGCGGCGCGGCGGGCAGCGGCCGGGCACCGCCGGCACCGATCACCGCGGGCACCTCGATGGTCATGTCGTCGGGCAGGTACGGCAGCGTCCCGTCGTTTCTGACGTTGACCACCTGGACGTCGCCCCGGTCGGTGAGCAAGGACGCCACGAGCGCGACCGCTGCCTCCGAGTAGAACGCGCCACCGCGCCGCTCCAGCAGCTCGGGTTTGGTGTCGACGCTCTCGTCGGCGTACAGGCGGAGCAGTTGCCGCTCCATCGCGGCGACTTCTTCTGCTCTCGGCGTCGCGGTCTTGAGCTCGCGTACGACGGCGTCGTGCTCGTAGAAATATCGCAGGTAGTACGAGGGCAACGCGTTGAGCAGCCGAAGCAGCTCCAGCGGCTGGCGGACGCGCTCGGCCAGTAGCTCACCCCTGGTCTCCAGCAGTCCGGGCAGCACGTCCTCGTCGTCGAGGTAGACCGCGCGCTCCCAGGTGAGATGGTTCAGGCCCACGTGGCCCAGCGAGACCCGCTCCGGGGCGACGTCCAACACCTCGGCGAAGAAGCGCTGGAAGCCGATCGCGACATTGCAGAGCCCCAGTGCGCGATGGCCCTCGTTGAGCAGCGCCCGGGTGACGATGCCGACCGGGTTGGTGAAGTCGACCAGCCACGCTTCGGGGGCGACCCGCCGGATCTCGTCGGCCAGCTCCAGCACGACCGGCACCGTGCGCAGCGCTTTGGCCAGGCCGCCCGCACCGGTCGTCTCCTGGCCCACGCAGCCGCACTCCAGCGGCCAGGTCTCGTCCCGGGCCCGTGCGGCCTGGCCGCCGACGCGGAGCTGGAACAGCACCGCGGCCGCACCCTCGGCCGCGGCGGCGACGTCGTCGCCGGAGTGCACCTCGGCCGGATGGCCCATCGTGTCGAGCATCCGGTTCGCCATGGCTTCGAGCAGCTCACGGCGGTGGACGTCCGGGTCGACGAGGACCAGCTCGGTGACCTCGAGCGTGTCCCGCAGCCGGGCGATGCCGTCGATCAGCTCCGGGGTGTAGGTCGAGCCCCCGCCGACGACCACGATTTTCATGCTCGAACTCCGGTCAGCGTGACGCCCTGCACGAATGCCTTCTGGGCGAAGAAGAAGACGATGACGACCGGCAGCATCACGAGCGTGGTGGCCGCCATCGTCAGGTTCCAGTTCGTGTGGTGCGCGCTTTTGAACGTCTCCAGCCCGTAGGAGAGCGTCCAGGCGGCCGGGTTCTCACTCGCGTAGATCTGCGGCCCGAAGTAGTCGTTCCAGAGCGCGAAGAACTGGAACAGCCCCACCGCGACCAGGGCCGGGCGAGCCATCGGCACGATCACGTGCCAGACCTTGCGCAGCTCACCGCAGCCGTCGACGGCCGCCGCGTCGAGCACCTCGTCGGGCAGCGTGAGAATGAACTGCCGCAGCAGGAAGATCGAGTACGCGTCGCCGAAGGCGAGCGGGATAATCAGCGGCCACAGCGAGCCGTTGAGCCCGAAGGTCTGCGACCAGATCACGTACATCGGCACGATCACCACCTGCGGCGGCAACATCATCATGGCGATCACCAGGAACATCGTCAGGTTGGCGCCGCGGAACCGGAACTTTGCCAGTGCGACGGCCGGAAGCAGGCTGGAGAGCAGGGTCAACGCGGTGCCCACCCCGGCGTAGACCAGCGAATTCCGCCACCAGATCAGGAAGCCCGGCGTCCGAAAGACGTTCTCGTAGTTGCTCCACTGCCAGCTCCGCGGCCAGAACGTTCCGTCCAGCGCCTGCCGGTCCGACATGACCGACGTCAGCAGCAGGAACACGATCGGCAGGACGAAGAGCAGCGCCAGCCCGATCGCGAGCGCGTGCGTGGCGATCCAGACCAGGGCGTCCTCGCGCCGCCGTTGCCGTCGCGGGACCTCGGCGCCGGCCTCGGCCGCGGCCGTCGCGGCGATCATCGTCGTGGTCATCCCTACCTCCGCGTGGAGACGAGGCCGCCGCTGCCGCGGACGAGTACGAACGTGCACGCCATCGCGACCACGAACAGCACCACGGCGATGGCGCTCGCCGCCCCGGTGTCGAAGTGCTGGAAGCCCAAGGAGTAGATGAGCTGGGGGAGCGTCAGCGTGGAACCGCCCGGATAGCCCGGTTCCACCACGGTGCCGCCCCCGGTGACCACGCCACTGGCCACCTGCCCCGCGACGAAGGCCTGGGTGTAGTACTGCAGGGCCGCGATCACGCCGGTCACCGACGAGAACAGGATGATCGGCTGGATGTTGGGGAGCGTGATGTGCCGGAACCGGCGGATCGCGCCGGCACCGTCGAGTTGGGCGGCCTCGTACTGCTCCACCGGAACCTGCAGCAACGCGGCCATGAAGATCACCATCAGGTCGCCGATCCCCCACAGGCTCAGCAGCACCAGCGCGGGCTTCGACCAGTTCGGGTCGTTGAACCAGGACGGCGCGGGCAGCCCCACCGCGCGGAGCAGCCGGTCGACCGGGCCGTTCGGGTTGAGCACGTAGACGAACACCAGGGTCGCGGCGACCGGAGGCGCCAGGTACGGCAGGTAGAAGATCGTCCGGTAGAGCCCGCGCCCGCGCCGGACCCGGGTGACCAGCAGCCCGACCCCGATTCCGAAGATCACCCGCAGGCTGACCATCACGACGACGAGCCAGACCGTGTTGCGCACGGCCGGCCAGAAGTCGCCGTTCTGGGTGAAGACGTACACCCAGTTCTGCAACCCCACCCACTGCGGCGGGTTGATCTGGTCGTAGTGCTCGAAGGAGTAGAGCACCGTGGCGCAGAGCGGATAAACGAAGAACAGCAGGAAACCCAGCAGCAGCGGAGAGAGGAAGCCCAGGGTCGTCAACCGCCGGCGCATCTCAGCTCCCGGCTTGCTTCAGCGACGCCGTGATCTGCGCGTCCACCTGCTTGAGGGCAGCGTCCAGATCGGGGACCTGGCCCGCCTCCCACTTGTAGGAGAACTGCTCGACGATCGTCAGGTAGGCGTCGCCGTCGGCGGTCGCCACCGGCGAAACCGTGTGCGGGTCCTTCGCGATCGTGACGAACGTCTGGAACTTCGGGTCCGCGAGCAGTTTGGGCGAGGCCAGCGCGGCGTACGTCGACGGCACGTTGTGGATCGTGTTGGCGAAGGTCACCAGCGCGTCGGTGTCGGTGGTCAGGAACTTGACGAGCTCCCAGGCCGCGGCCTGGTGGGACGACTTGGCCGGGATGCCGATGATCGTGCCCGACGTCCAGCCGCGCCCGTACTCGGCGAGCTTGGCGTCCGGAACCGGGAGCGGGGCGGTCGCCCAGCCGAACTTGACGCCGTCCTGCTCGAGGTTGGCCGTGCGCCACTCGCCGTCGATCTGCATGGCCACCTTGCCGGCCTCGAAGGCGTTCTGGGTGGAGAACTCGTCACCGAACGTGTTCCGGTAGGCCTCGAGCTTCCGGTAACCGCCGAGGGACTGTCCGAGCGCCCGCATGGAGAGGAGGTGCTGCTTGACCGCCGGGTCGGTGGCGAGCGTCGGCTTGCCGTTCGCGTCGAAGTAGCGGACGCCCCACTGCGGCATCGTGTGGCCCGGGGTGTTCTCGTAGCCGTGGAAGTTCGGCATGAACCCGAGCTGGGAGTACCCGCTCGGGGTGGCCTTGGTCAGCTTCACCGCGTCGGCCTGGAGCTCGGACCAGGTTTTGGGCGGCGTCTTGATCCCGGCCCGCGCGAACATGTCGGTGTTGTAGTAGAGCCCGAACGTGTCGGCCTCCAGCGGCAAGGCGCACTGCTTGCCCCGGTACGACGTGTACTGCGCCATCGACTTGACGAACGTCGTGCCCTTGTCGATCTTGTCCCGCTGGAGGAACTTGTTCAGGTCGACCAGAGCACCGCCGCAGAACGCGCCGACCTTCGTGGTGTCGAACGACGAGACGACGTCGGGCGTCTTGGCCGTACGGACGCCCTGCAGGATTTTGTCGTCGGTGACGTTCGAGACCGACTTCACCGTGATGTTCGGGTGCAGTTTCTCGAAGGCCGCAATGTTCGCGTTGATCGCCTTGAGCTCGCTGGGCTGGCTCCAGCCGTGCCAGAACGTGATCGTCTGCTCGGCCGACGCCGGCGTGTCTTTGCCACCGGAGCTGGGCGCGCAGCCCGCGAGGACGGCCGCACCGACCGCCACTAACGCGGTCGTCACGAGCCGGCTCCGGTGCCAGGAGAAGACGGGCTTCATCGGGTTACTCCGTCCCTAGAAAGGCCTCATTCGGGTTCCGCGGCGACCGGGACAGACGCTGGCCGGTCCTGAGCTGTACTAGCGAAAACGGCGTCCCGCAGCCGGGCGAGCGCCATTCGGCGAGCCCCGGCCAGTACCGGGTCGGTGGTGATCCGGCCGAGCGCGGCCGGTACCGGGGAGATGCCGAGCGACGCCACTTCGCGCTCGACGCGCACCCGCAGCGGCTCGCCGCCGGCCTGCAGCAATGGTCCGGAAAGGACGACCAGCTCCGGGTCGACGACCACGATCATCGCGGCCAGCCCGGTGGCGTACCGGGTGGCGAGTTCGTCCAGGAACCCCTCGGCTCCGGCCGCCACGGCCCGCCGGATCAGCGTCTCGGCGGTGGCTCCGTGCAGGCCGAACTGCCGGCCGAGCTCCAGAACCGCCCGGCCGCTGGCCGCCCGGTCGAAGCCGCCGGTGGCCCGGGTGACGTTGCGGACCAGCGGTTGTCCCGGCACCGGCAGGAAGCCCACCTCGCCGGCGCTCCCGGTGGCGCCGCGGTGCAGCGCGCCGGAGAGCACGACCGCGGCGCCCAGCCCGCTGGCCGACCAGAGCAGGACGAACGTCCCGGCGTCCGCGGCGGCGCCGGCCTCGTGCTCGGCGAGCGCCACCAGGTTGACGTCGTTCTCGATTTCCACGTCGGCGCCGAGCAACTCGGTGAGCCGCTCCCGCAGAGCCGGCGCTCGCCAGCCGGGAAGGTGGGTGGCGTGCCGGAGCAGTCCCGCGGTGCGGTCGTACGCGCCCGAGACACCGACGACGGCGTGGCTGATGTGTTCGCGCTGAAGGTTGGCGGCCGCCAGGACCTGCGTGTAGGCCTCGTCGAGGCGGGCGAGGGCGTCCTTGGCCCGGCGCGGCAGAGGGATTTCGACCTCGGCGGCTGTCCGGCCGCCGAGGTCCACGATCAGCGCCTGGATCGCGTAGTGGGTGACGTCGAAGGCGACCGCGTGCCCGGCCGCGGGGTTCACCTCGTAGAGCTGGGCCGCTCGCCCCGGCCCACCGGCCGCGGTTCCCACCGCGAGTACCAGGCCCGCGGCTTCGAGCCGGGCCAGCATCTGCGAGGCGGTCGGCTTCGAGAGGCCGGCCAGCGCGCTGATCTCGGTCCGGGCCAGGCGGCCGTGCTCCATCAGCAGACGAAGCGCCGCGCGGTCGTTCAGCGCGCGCAGCAGCCGGGGCGTACCGGGTATCGAGGCATCGGCCACTGCAACCCCTTGTTAGGAAGGTTTCCAAACAAAGGGCAAGTTAGGACCGCGCCGAGGGAGGTGTCAAGAAGGCCGGAGCCGGTGCCATCGGTGAGCCGCACCCGGAGATTTCCGGCCGTGCCCTCGATCGTTTCATCGGGGTTCCTCCAGTGAGATCGTCATCGGCTGTCTCCGGCTTCGCCGGCGAACACCCGCAGCTGCAGGGCGAGCGTGGAGTAATAGCCCACGAGGGTGGTGAGTTCGAACAAGCCTCGTTCGCCGACGACACCGACCGCGTCGGCGTAGGCGGTGTCGTCCACCTCCCCGGCGGCGAGCAAGGCGCCGACGACGCGCAGGATCACCGCTTCGGCGGTGGACGCGGAGGGCGGCACCGTCCCGGTCCGGACGGCGGCGAAGTCCTCGTCGGTCAGGCCGGCCGTCCGGCCGACGGCCTCGTGCGCGGCCCGCTCGAAGGCGCTGCCCCAGTGGGCGGCCACGGCGAGAATGGCCAGCTCGCGGCCGCGGTCGTCGAGCACGCTCCGGTACCGCACGGCGGCGCCGACGGCCTGGAGCGCGCCGCCGACCGGCGGGCTGAGCAGCATGGCGTTGAACGGACCGCGCAGCTCGCCGTCCGGGCCGGTCAGCGGGAACGCCTGGGGTCCGGCGGCCCGGCGGCCCCCGGCGATCGCGTCGTACACGGCCCGTTGGTCGGCGTCGAGTTCGGCGGGGGCGAACGGGGGCAGTCGAGGTATCGCCGGGTCAGACAAGGGTCCGGCCGCCGTCGATGTGGAGCACCTGCCCGGTGAGGAACGCAGCGTGCGCCGGGAGCAGGAACAACACCGCGCCCACCACGTCCTGGGGCACACCCAGCCGTCCGGCCGGCACCAGCGTGGTCATCTCCTCGCGGCGCCCCGGCAGGCCCCCCTTGGACGCCGCCTGCTCGGATCCGGCTGCGCTCGACAGATCGCCGCAGAGCACTTCCACGCCTGCGGTCTCTTTCTGCAGGAGCGACAGCTTCTCGGCGTCGACGTCCACGACCAGTGGCCGCGCGCCGGACTCGGCCATGCCGCGCGCGCAGGCGGCGCCGAGGCCACCGGCGCCGAGTACCAGCGCGCGTGCGCCCTCCAGCCCGAGCCAGGTCATCGCTGCTCCGGCGCGCGGTCGGAACGGGAAGGTAGTGGTTTCACGGGTGATCCCCATCTGGATTTCGACGGTGCTTGCCGCGGAAGGTCACGCACGCCAGCGGGAGAGGCGGCGCTCGGCGGTTCGGAGGACGACGTTCACCAGCACGGCGGCGGCGCAGACCCCGACGACCACGGCGTCGAGCTGGGCCGGCTGCAGTGAGCCCGCCAGTTGGCTGATCAGCGCGCCGACGCCACCGGTCGAGAATAGGACCTTGGGCGACGACGACACCGTAGCGGCCGGTCTGCGGTCGGCGGCCGCTCCGGTGCGGGAGGCGAGCGGGCGGGTCGTGGCGGCGGTGAACGTCGCGGTGAGCTCGAGCGACTGGTCCAGCCCGCGGTTGGTCCGGGAGCTGCGCCCCCCGCTCGTGCGGACTTGCGCCGAGATCTCGCAGCTGCTCGGTTACGCCGGCTGACGGGCTCCGTAGGCGGTCCGGGAGAAGGCGGCCCCTGACCGTACGGGCTCGCGGTGTCGTTGAGAGGCAAGGACGAGCCAGGTCGCCGACCGGCTGCGAGCCGGCGTCGCCCGGATCAACGACGCCGGGCGACCGACGTCGCCCGGACCGGTGACGGCTTGCTGGTCGAGGGCGGTCTGCAGGCCGGATGGTCTTCCGAAGCGGGACATCAGCGCGGGGACGGCCGAGGGGCGTCGGTTTTGGCTTGGCCGGGGTGCAGGTCCCGGCGCGTCGCGAGGCTGGGCAGGTGGGCCACGTCGTGGCCCGGGGCGCGGTGGCCGTCCTCGCCGACGTCCAATCCGAGAAAACCTTATTGTCCGCGGACATCCGGACAACAATTCATGGCGCCGGCCGGCGCCAGCAAGAATCGACCGGAATAGTTGACCGCCAGGTCAAGGACAAATTCCGGAATTCATTAGCGTTCCTTGACTGTCGGGGCCGGATCCGGTGATATCCATTTCACCCGGGTAAGGGGAACCGGCCACCGAAGAAATGGTGCGGTGGTCGATCCCGATCCACTCCTTGCGAGTTGGAGGAAGGAGGTGGAATACATGTCTGCACCGACCACGACGCCGCAGGCCCAGGCCCCGAAGGCGGACGAGAAGAAGCAGGACGAGAAGGCGACCTTCAATCTTGAGGTCAGCGAGCAGGAGCTGCTCGACGAATTCGGCGTGCTGAGCCTCGCCGAATACACGTACGGCGCCTGAGCGGTTCCATGAAGTTCCGGTAAGGCCGGAAAGTGTATGCCCGCCGGGTCGGCGCCGGTCCGGCGGGCATACGCCTCCGTTCACCATCGGTGGTCATTTCGAGGGAGGTGGCTCGTGGCCCGGTCAGCGCTCAACGACACAACGAGGCCAGACGAGACGAACGCGAACCGTGCGGGCCTGGGAATTGCCATCGTCCTCTGGGTCGGCTTAGCGGTATCGCTGCTCGGTGACAATTTCTACCGGGTCGGCCTGACGTGGGACGTCACGGCGTCCGGCGGGGCGGCCCGGGCGACCGCGCTGGGCGCGGCGATGGCGATTCCGATGGCGGTCCTCGGCCTGTTCGCCGGCACGCTCGTCGACCGTTGGAACCATCCGGCCACGATGATCGTCACGGATCTCCTCCGTGCGGCGGTCGTCGGCGTGTTCGGGCTCCTGTACATCATGTCGTCCCAGCCGGCGTTCCCGCTGGTGCTCGTGTTCGCCGCGCTGCTGGCGGGTTCGGGCGCGTGCTTCACACCGGCCTTCCAGGCCTGGCTGCCCGACCTGTTTCCCGACCGGGAGCGGCTGATCCGCTTCGATGCCCTGTTCCTCACGACGATCAGCGGCATCGGCGTCGTCGGCCCGGCCAGTGCGGGACTGCTGTATCCGGTTCTCGGCTTGCGCGGGCTGCTGCTTTTCGACGCGGTGACGTTCGGGGTCTCGGCGGTGGCGATTTGGTACGTGGTCCGCCACCATGCGAAGCCGGCCGCCGCCCTCACGTCGGCTCCCGAGCCGCGGCCGCCGCGTCCCGGTCTTGTCAGCGGGACGAAGGAGGGGCTCGGGTACATCTTCGGGAACCCCGTCCTCCGGGCACAGTTCACGGTCTTCCCGGTGATGGAGTGCGCCGCCTACGCGCTGATGTTCGTGCTGCCGCTCTACCTGATCGAGACCGGTCAGGCCGAGAGCTGGCTCTTCGGGGCGCTGCTGGCCGCGAACGCGGCGGGCCGGGCGCTCGGCGCCTGGCTACTGGTCCGGAGTCCGCTGCGGCATCGGCGGGGCGTGGTGCTGGCCGGCAACTTCCTGACCCAGGGTCTCGCTCTCGCCCTGTTCTGCGCCCTGCACGACCCGGTGCTCGGGCTCGTCGCGTTCGCCTTGATGGGGCTGCCCGCCGGGGCCAGCCAGGTCGCGCTGTCGTCCTGGGTCCAGACCGACGTGGACCGCAAGATCCGCGGCCGGGTCTTCGGCACGCTGACCACCTTCGTGCTCTGGTTCATGCCGTTCGGGCCGGTGATCTTCGGCTGGGTGTCGACCTCCTTCGGGCCGCGCTGGGCGGTGGCGATCATCGCGGCCACGTTCCTCGGGGGCGGCGCGCTCATCGCCGCGTCCCGCGCTGTGAGGAGTCTGCGATGACCATGCAACCGATGCTCGAGAGCCCGGCGCTGGACGCCCGGTGGGCCGAGTCGTTCACGATCACCGGCCGTGGCGACGTGGTGGTGGCCGCCAGCACGGTGGACGGTCCCCGGCTGCACCTGGCCGGTCCGGGCACCAGCCCGGAACCCGTGGAGACACTGGTCAGCACCGACCAGCTCCTCCCGGTGGCCCGTGGTGACCGGATCGCGTTCTGGGCCCGGCTGTCCGACGCCGGACTCGTTCTCGTCGTGGCCGACCTGGCCGCCGACACGCTCACCGAGCTGCCGGTCCGGGCGCCGCTCCAGCCTCACACGGTCGCGTGGAGTTCACCCGACGAGCTGATCACGAGCGAGCGTACGGCCGAGGGCACGGCACTGATCAGGGTGGCGGCCGACGGGAGTGCTCCGCCGGAGGTCCTGTGGCGGACGTCCGGGCCCGCCCGGTGGATCGACCCCGTGCCCGACGTCGGCCCGGACGGCCGGATCGTGCTCACGGTGGCGACCGACGCCTCCCAGGACCTGCTCGTCCTCGACCCGGCCGACGGCACTGTGTCGACCCTCGTCGCCGGAAACCGCAGCGCGGCCCCGACTCAGGGCCGATGGAGCCCGGACGGCCGGCGCGTGCTCATCACTGTGCGCCGCCGTCGTTCGACCCAGACCCTGCTGGCCGACCTGGACGCCGGGGTCCTCGAATCGCTGGATCTACCGTCTCCGCTCGCCCTGCCCGTGTTCGACGAGAGCGGTTCGCGCCTCGCGTTCGCGAGTGCCGCCTGGCCCTGGACGCGGCTGCTCGTCTACGGGATCGCGGACGGCCGGATCACGGCGGCGCCGCTCGCGGACGGCGAATGCGGCGAACGTCCGCTCTGGTACGGGGACGTGTGTTTCTTCGTGGCGTTCGGCCCGGACCTCCCTCCGGAGGTACGCCGCTGGCGCCCCGGCGACGAGGAGACCGTCACGGTCGCGCCGTCGGCGTCGCTGCCGAAACGGACGACGCCGACCGTGCTGCGGATCCCGACGTCCGAAGGCTTCGACCTGCCTGCCCTCGTCCACGAGCCGGCCGGACCGGTCCGCGGCACCGTCGTCGAGCTGCACGGCGGACCGTCGATGCACTGGCGCGTGGCATGGAACCCGATCCTGCTGACGATGGTCGCCGCTGGCTACCGGGTGGTACTCGTCGAGACCCGGGGGACCACGTTCAACGCCTGGCCGATCCCACCGATGCCGGTGACCGAGCACGGCGTCCAGGAAGTCGTGGACGTCGGCTACTGCCTGGAGGAACTCGTCCGCCGGGGGCTGGCCGAGCCCGGACGGATCGTGCTGGCGGGCCACAGCCACGGCGCCTACGTGGCCTACCGGGCGTCGCAGACCGATCAGCCGGTCGCCGGGGTCATCATGACCAGCGGTTATCTCCAGCCGGGCACGCTGGCCGACAGCGCCGACCCCGAGGTGCACCGATTCGCTGCGACCGCCTACGCGTCCGCGGCCGCCGACGGAGTCCTTCCGGCCCGCTGCCCGGTGCTGGCCGTGCACGGCGAGCGCGACCGTCAGGTGCCCGCCGACGCCGCCGCGGCCACGTTCGCGCGTCTGGCCGGCACCGGTCATCGCTGGGTGCTGCTGCCGGGCGAGGAACACGGATTCCGTCAACGTCGCAGCGCGATCGCGTACGCCGCCGAGGCCGTCGCGTTCCTCGACCGGGTCACGGAAGGAGTGTGAGCACGATGCCGTCAGCCAAGTCCTACGACGTCGTGGTCGTCGGCGCCGGACCGGGCGGTTCGACCACCGCGTCCTTCCTGGCCAAGGCGGGGCTCTCGGTGCTCGTCGTCGAGGGCAAGCGGTTCCCCCGCTGGCACATCGGCGAGTCGCTGCTGGCGATGTCCCTGCCGATCTTCACCGAACTCGGGCTCCTCCCCGATCTCCAGCGGTTCCAGCGCAAGCTCGGAGCGCTGTGGGTGTGGGGACCGGCGTTGTCGCTGATCCGCCTGGACATGCCGAACCCCGGTTATGCCTTCCAGGTGCAGCGGGCCGAGTTCGACACGCTGCTGATGAACACGGCCCGAGCCGCCGGAGCGGACGTTGCCGAGGAGTGCTGGGCCCGGGAGCCGATCTGGGACGCAGCCGGGCGAATGTGCGGGCTCCGGGTCCAAAACGCGGACGGCGCCACCAGCGAGGTCTCCGCCCGGTACGTCGTGGATGCCAGCGGTCTGTTCCAGTTCCTGCCCCGACAGCTCGGCCTGCCGATGGACCTCTTCGGCCCGCAGCGGGCCGCGGTCACCGCGTACTGGCGGGGTGCGGCCCGCCCCAGCGACCCGTACGGCGGCGACGTGATCAGCGAGGCCTGCGCCGACGGCTGGCTCTGGTTCATCCCGTTCGCCGACGGGCAGGTCGGGGTGGGCTTCGTCGGTGACGCCGTCGACGTCACCCGCGACACCGAGGGCGTGCTCGCGAGGCAGATCGCCAGCTCCGTGATGATCAAACGCCTGCTGGACGGCGCGGAGCGGGCGCACCAGCCCCGGCTGCTCAAGTACACCAACCACATCGTCCGCTCGCCGATGTGGGACCGCGGGTACGTGCTCGTCGGTGATACGGCCGGGTTCGTCGACCCGCTATTCTCCACCGGGATCCACGCCACGGTGTACTCGTCCTCGCTGGCCGCCGCCGGGATCGCGTCCGTGCTGGCCGGCGACCTGGCCGACGAGGACGCCGCGGCCTGGTACGACCGCCGGGTCCGTGGTCACTACCGGCGCACCACCGAGATGACCCGGCTCCTGTATGCCGCCTACCCCGGATCGAGCCGGTTCTGGCGGGCGCGGTCGATGGCCGACATCGACGAACCGGCGGCCGAGCGGCTGCTGAGCGCCATCGGCGCGGGAAGCATCGCGCTGATCAGCCGGGCCGTGGCCGACGGGGCCCTGCACCTGCCGGACGCGATCAGCCGCCTGCTTCCCGGCTTCAGTTTCTCGCTGCCGCGCACCGCGCTACCGCCCGACACGGTGCTGAGCCTCGCCGACGAGGTCTCGGTGCGTCCGGACTGGACCCGTCGCGGCACCACGGTGGTGCCGGCCGTGCTGGTGAGCCATCGCCGCCAGCGGGCACCGGAGCTCGACTTCCCGATCGGAAGCAGCGGTCACCGCCTCATCCAGGCGATCGACGGCCGGCGCAGCCTCGGCGCGCTGCTGGCCGAGTGCGCCGACGACGACAAGGAGCGCCGCGTGCTCGAGTTGACCGTGGGCGGGCTGGTCAGCGCAGGCATCCTCACCGGCGCTACCCGGCCCGCGGCTTTGGCGGGAGCGGATCATGCATAGCCGGCACGTCGTCCTCGACCCCGAGCGGCTCGGTGTCGCCGGCCTGCCGCTGCGCGAGCTGGGTCTGGACGACGCCGGGGGACCACGGAGCGCGTACCTGCTGCGTCCGTTCCTCGACCTCAGCCCGTTCGAGTCCGGTCCGAGCGACGCGTCCGCGGTGGAGTGCGCGTTCCACCAGCTGGCCGACGAGACCGCCCCGCGGCACTCGATCCAGACACATCCGGCGCCCAGCCTCCGGACGCTGCTGATCACCGAAGCCGGGCTGCCCGCCTACGACGTGCGGCTCGCCGCCGAACTGCCCTACCGGCTGCGCACGCCTCGCTGGCAGTACCTGGTCGAGCTGGTCGCGGCGGCCGAGCGGCCGGGGGTGCTCCCGGCCGAGCGGCAGCTCCGGCTGGCCACGCTGTTGAACACGATCGGGCTCTACGGCGAGACCGCGCGCCTGTTCGGTTCGGTCGCCGACGCCGGCCCGGGGGCCGACCCGGTGACGACGACGCTGCGCATCCGCTACGCGATGGCCGTGCACCGCACGGGACACTCGGCCGACACCGCCACGTTCAACCTGCGGGTGCTGCGCGACGCCGCCGAAGACCCGGGCGGCGAGCCCCACGTCCGGCTGGGTGCCGCCGTCACACTGCTGGTCTGGTTCGCCAAAGGCCGGGCGCGCGACGTCGAGCAGGTCCGCTACTGGCGTGGGGTCGCCGAGCGGCTCTATCCGCTCCTGACTCCGGACGACGGGCTGCCCGACGTCCTCGCCGCCAGCACGTTCTGGCGGGCGGTCAGCTACACCCGGTATCTCGACGGCGACTTCGCGGGCACGGCCGAGGAACTCGACCTCGCCGAGAAGTACGCCCACGAGTTCCGGCCGCGCGACGACGTCGAGTGGATGCTCTGGAGCCAGAACATGCACCCGCTGCTCGAAACCCGGGCGAGGGAGGCGTTCGACGCCGGGAACCTGGCGCTCGCCCACGAACGGATCGTCAAACTCGTCGAACTCGATCCGCTCCACCCGAAGGTCCACCTGCACGCCGGGAACATCGAGCTCGCCGCGAACCGTCCGGAGTCCGGGCTCGCCGCGTTCCGGGCCGCCGCCGACCTCGGGGCGCCGTGGACGTCGTTCGCCTGGTTCATGGTCGGTCACTGCCTGGAGCTGCTCTCCGACCCCCGGGGAGCCGCGCAGGCACACGTCCTGGCGGTGCGGGCCGATCCGGCCAACGTCGACGCCCGGCGCCGGATCGCGGCGCTCCCCGGGCACCTCGCGGGCTGGGCCGAGACCTCACTCACCACGATCACCCAGCGGCTGCGCGAAGCCACCGGACAGACGGGAGCGGTGGCATGAGATTACGGGTACTCACCGCGACCGGGGTCCTGGCCGACCACGGTCTGCTCGGCCCCGACGTCGGTGCGCTCTCCGGCGTCCTGCTGCGACCATTCCTGGACCTGCTCGGCGACACCGGGCCGATCAACGCGCGGACGACTCGATACGCCGGACTGAGCGTCGGTGCCGACGATCCGGACTGGCTCGCACCGCAGGGGAACGTCAAGCGGGCGCTGCGGCCGAACCTGATCCGGGAGACCGGATTCACCGACTACGACGTCACCTGGCCGTCGCAGCTGCCCGAGCACCTGGTCACCGATCCGTGGCGGGCCTTGAGCGAGTCGGTCGCGCGCCGGTCCGGGCTCGACCCCGACGCGCGGTACCGGGTCGTCTGCGCTCTGTACCGGGTGGGCCTGTTCCGGGCCGCGGTGGACGTGGCCGGGACCCCGTCCACCGACGAGATCGCCGCCGACGACCGCACCGGGCTCACCGCGCTACGGGCCGCCAGCGCCATGTCCAAGCTCGGGCACTCCACCCACAGCCTGGTTCCGTACTCGGTCCGCGTGTACGACCACGCGCCGTCCGGGGGCCGGGCCCGCCTCGCCGCGGCCGTCAACCTCGCGATCCACTTCGGACGGGCGACGAGAGACCGCGCCGCGACCGAGCTCTGGTCGGCCCGGGTCGACGAGGAGACGGCGCGGCTCTCACCCGGCGACAGCGACGTCGATGCGCTGCTGGAGAGCGTCGCCCTGCGCGCAGCGTGCTTCGGCGCGTTCGTGCGGGGGGACCACGCGGATGTCGCCCGCACGCTGGAGCGGGCCTGGGAACTCGGCTGCCGTGTCCGGGCGAACCAGCGGGTCCCCGCGGTGCTGGCCGAAGAGAACCGCTACGCGCTGTTGGAGACCCGGATCAACGCCGCGGTGGCGCGCGGCGACCGCGAGGCGGCGCTGACCTACTCGGCCGCGCTCACCGAGCACGACCCGCTGGAACCGCGGGCCTGGCTCCAGCTGGGCGCCGTCCACACCGACGACGGCCGGATCGCCGAAGCCCTGGCGGCGTTCCAGGAGGCCGTGACGCTCGGCGCGCCGACCAGCGGCGCCGCCTGGTACTGCGTCGCCCGCAGCCAGGAGATGCTCGGCGACCTCCCGGCCGCCTGCCACGCCTACGGGAGCTCGGTGGCGGCCCAGCCGCTGGGCCTCACCGCGCTCCTCGGCCTGCATCGCACCGCGGCCGCGACCGGCCGGGCGACGCTGGCCGATTGGGCCCGGCTCCGGCTCGAACATCTGCGCGGCGCGGTGAAGCGGCCGCTCGCCGCCGACGAGACGAGGTGAACATGCACCCGGCACCGCAGAACGCCCGCCCGGTGGACCACGGCTCCGTGCCCTTCGATCCGGTCGACCCGAACGCCGACCGCGCCGTCGAGCACTTCGTCGACCTGCGCCGGTCCGGCCTGCTGCGCTTCGCGCAGCTCGTGCGGACCCGAATCGACGACACCGATGCCGCCTGCCTGGCGACCTGCCTCCGCGTCGTGGACGACACCCGCGAGGACTGGCCCGCCCTCGCGCTCCACCCGTACTACACGCAGTGGTGGGCGCGGTTCTCGCTGGCGATCCGCGCCGGTGACACGCACGCGGTGTCGACGCTGATCCCCGAGCTGGCGCGGTTCCTGGTGATCCCGCTGGCGCGGCACGGCGGGCTGGGTGGCGTCACGCTGACGCTGCCTCCTACCGGCCGGGAGCTGCGATTCCCGGGTCACCGGCGGCACGTCGTCCGGCCGGCCCCCTCCGGCTCCGACCGGGTGCCGGTGACGGTGACCGGCGACGACGTGGAAATCGGACGCGGATCGGCCGCCGTCCGGGTTCCGGTCGCCGATCTGCTCGACGAGGAGGCCACCGGCGCGACGGGCTTCCTGGTCAGCCGGGCCCGGATACCCGGCACGCGAATCGAGGTGGATTCGTCCGACCCATGGCTCGACGAGTACCTCGTCCGGGAGAGCATCACGAAACCGTCGCCGGGCCGGTCGCGCGACGACGTGACGCCGGTCGCGATCGACGCCCCCGGCTTGGCCCGGCTGGCCGGGACGCTGACCGGGCTGTCTCTCGTGTGGCCGGAGATGCATCGCGAGCTGCTCGGCTACGTCCGGCTGGTCGTGCCGTTCTCCAGCGAGGTGCGTGCCGCGTTCAGCAACGTCGCCTGGCACGGCGCCGTGTTCCTTCGTCCGACCCTCGACGACGAGGTGGCCAACGTGGAGCGGCTGGTGCACGAGACCAGCCACCTCCGGCTCAACCTCGTGATGGCGCACACCCCGATGCACGACCACGCGCCGGACGACGTCCTGCCCTCGCCGTTCCGCGCCGGCCCCCGTCCGGTGACCGGGCTCTACCACGGCGCGTTCGTGGTCACCCGCGCGGCGATCGCGCTCGACCGGATGTACCAGCAGGGCGGGCACGCCGCCTACGCCGAACGCGTCCCGATCCTGCTCGCTCAGGTGACGGCCGCGCTCGTGACCCTGCGCCGGCACGCCCGCCTCACCGCGACCGGGAGTGCCCTGCTCGACGAGGTGGCCGAGCACCTCGACGCACTGTCCGACGTCTACGGCATCGCCGATGCCGCGGAACCACGGGTCTACCAGGAGCTCTGACACCGATGACCACACCGCAGACCCTTCCGGCCCCGCCGGAGCCCAGCGCGCTGTTCGGCAGCGGGCTGGACGATCTCGCCGTAGCCGATCCGGCCAACGACCCCTGCTTCGACTTCGTGGCCGCCCGGCTCGACGCGGCTCTGACCCGGGTCGCGCGCCGGTTGTCCGGCCGCATCGACGGGGCCGCACACGCGCAGCTCGAACTGGCCGCCGACGTGCTGGCAGCCCTCCCGGACGCCGCGCGGCGACGCGTGGTCACCCATCCGTACTCGATGTACTGGCTGGTCAAGCAGTACGAGCGCTGCCTGGTCGGCGACCGGGCGCAGATCGAGACGGCCATGTTCGACATCGGGCGGTTCGTGCTGCTGCCGGCACTCCAGCACGACTGCCTTCCCGACCGGGAGCTGCTCGTCCGTGCTCGCGGCGGCCAGCTCCGGTTCCCCGGCTTCCCCCGGCACGTCCTGCTGCCGTACGGCACCCCGGACGGGCCGGTGCGCGTCGGGATCGAGGACGACCGCGTCACGTTCCGGGCGGCCGGGTGCGACATCCACGTGCCGGTCGAGGAACTTCTCGGACGGGCCGAACCCGGCGGTGGTTCGCCGGTGGCGCAGCGCCCGGTGATTCCCGGCAGCGACATCGAGGTCGACGGCACCGATGCGTTCGTCGGCGAGCTCATGACGTCGATCAATTCCCGGCCGCCGATGCCCGGCTACCCGCCTCGCGACCTGGCCGGCATGCCGTTCGTCGGCCCGGCGGCGCTCGACCACCTCGGCGCGGCCTGCGATCTGCTCGATCGGGCCTGGCCGGAGGCCGGCGCGGAGCTCCGTTCGTACACCCGGCTGGTGGTTCCGTTCGTCAGCCGGTGCTACTCGACGTTCGCCGAGGCGGCCTTCCTCGGCGCGGTGTTCATGGGGGAGTGCCGCCACCCGTTCTCCGACCTGATGTACACGGCCGAGCACCTGCTGCACGAGCACAGCCATCTGCGCCTCCGGCTCATCATGGAGCAGGATCCGGTCTACTACGGAGACCCGAACGCGCTGGTGACGTCACCCTGGCGCCGCGACCCGCGTCCGCTCATCGGCATCGTCCAGGGCGTGTTCGTGTTCGCTCGGGTAGCCCGGTTCCTCCGCCGGGCCTACGACCTGCTCGGCGAGGAGCGGTTCGCGGTCCGGCACCACGAGGTCACGGCCGACCTGCGGGGCGGACTCGAGACGCTGCGCGACCCGGCGCTCGTCCGATTCACTCCGGTCGGCCAGGCGATCGTCGATCAGTGCGAGCTCGAGGCCCAGCGATGAACGTCGGTCCCGAGCCGAGCTTCGATCCGGCCGACGGCCCGGAGGATCCGGCGTTCCGGCACTACTCCGACGCCTGCGCGCGTTCGCTGGCCGCGCTGCTCGGCCAGGACGACCGGCATCCGGCGATCGGGGTGGCCCGGACGCTCGCCGGCGCGCTGGACCGGCCCGCGCTCGATGCGGCCGCCCGGCACCCGCTGTACCGGCACTGGCGCGCCCAGTTGCCGGCCCGGGTGGCGTCCGGCGACACCTCGTCGGTGAGCGCGTGGCTCGACCATCTGCCGCGGTTCCTGCTCGGCGCGGCTCTGCGGACCGGGTCCGACCTGCCCGGCGTCCGGGTACCGCTGTCCCGCGGCGGCCAGCTGCGCCTGCCCGGTCTGCCCGGCCATCTGGAACTCGGCCCGGACGCCGGGCCGGAGGTGCTGGTCGGACAGTCCGACGGGGTGCCGTGGGTCGAACACCGGGGCCGGACCGGGGAGTATCCGCTGGTCGCGGGAGGCGCACCGAGGGTCGATCACCCCGTTCTGCCCGGCACCGGCACCGGCACCGGCATCGAGCTCGACGCGACCGATCCCTGGTTCGTCGATTCGATCACCGACGCCAACGCGGCCAGTGATTCACCGGAGTACCGTCGCCGCGACATCACCCCGGCGAGCGCGACCGAGCACCAAGAACTGTTCGGCCGGGCCGCCCGGCTGATCGATCTGGCCTGGCCCGCGTGCCTGGCCGAGCTGGCGGCGCACGTGAGCGTCATCGTTCCGATCGACTCGGTGGCGCTGGCCGGCTGGACGACGGTCACCCAGCTCGGTGCGATCTATCTCCGGCCCGGAGGAATCAACGCGGACGACGGGGCCGCGACCGGAGTCGTCGACGACCCGGTGATGTACACGGCCGAGGCGATGGTGCACGAAGGTGGCCACACCCGGCTGCAGGTGCTGTCGCTCGGTCAGCCGCTGTTCGCCGACGGAGCCGCGAGCCGGCCGCTCCGGTCGCCTCTCCGTAAAGACGTCCGCCCGGCGGGCGGCGTCTACCACGCGGCATTCGTGCTGGCCCGGATGACGGTGTTCCTGTGCCGGGCCGCGGCCGCGACCGGCCGGACGCACTACCTGGCCCGCGCGGCCGAGTGCCACCACGACCTGACCGTGGCGTCGGAGGAACTGTTCGCCCAGGTGGCGCTCAGTCCGCCGGGACGCCGCCTGCTGGAAGAAGCGGTAACCGCGGCCGACGCCGCGTACGCCGGAAATCGAACCGCATCGGGAGTGATGTCATGACCACGCTCACCATCCGGCTACGGCCGAGGACCCAGACGGTCACCGACGGCCATCGGCTCGTTCTCCGCCTCGGCGACACGATCACCACGATCGCCCCGTTCGACGAACTCGCCGAGCAGCTCTTGCACCACCTGGTCGCCGGTGTCGGCGATGACGCGCTGGTCGCGGACATGACCGAGGCGTTCGGCGCCGACGGCCGCGATCGCACCGAAGAGATCCTGGCGACGCTGACCGGTCTCGGCTTCATGGAGCACGTCGAGGTGCCGGCCGACATCCACCCGGCCGACCTGGCCCGGTTCTCCCGGCTGGTCGACTTCTTTTCCCAGTTCGAGGACTCCGGTACGGACCGGTACGACTACCTGCGGAAGCTGATCGGCGCCCGCGTCGCGGTGCTCGGCACCGGGGGCATGGGGAGCTGGATCACGTACAACCTGATGTGCATGGGTGTCGGCAACCTCCGGCTGATCGACGGCGACGTGGTGGAGGCCTCCAACCTCAACCGGTCGATCCTGTACTCCGAGGAGGACATCGGCCGGCCGAAGGTGGAGGCGGCCCGCGACGCGGTCCTCCGGTTCGCGCCGCGGACCAACGTCGAGATCCACCACCGGTACATCGACGGTGACGGCCCGCTGGCCGAGCTGCTCGATGGTGTCGACCTGCTGGTCGGTTGCGCCGACAAACCGGCGTGGCTGATCCGGGAGTGGGTCGCCCGGGCCGGTCAGGCCGCGGGGGTACCGACGTTCAACGTCAGCGGTGGACGGGTGGGCCCGCTGTACGTGCCCGGGAAGACGAGCTGCCAGATGTGCGACTGGGCGGCTCTCGTCGACCGCAACCCGCGGCTTCCGCGGCTCGTAGAACTCAACCGGCGCCTGCCCCGCGGGAACAGCGGATCGCTGACGGCGCTGGCCATGGGGGCAGCCGCGCCGGCGGTGTTCGACATCTTCCGCTTCCTGAGTGGTTACGCCCCGCCGCGGAGCTTCAACGCCGTTCTCGAGATCGAGGAGACCGGAAACACCCCGGTGCCGCGGCCGCCGCACCCGGACTGCGTCATCTGCGCCGGAGAGGTGTCCGACGCCGGAGGTGAGCTGTCGGCCCCGGCCGGCCTGGTGGCGTCATGACCGGAGTGCCGGCATGACGGCGGCCGAGCTCGCGGCGGAGTTCGACCCACGGCAGTTCCGTGACGTGATGGGCCAGTTCGCGACCGGCGTGGCCGTCCTGACCGTGCGGGACGGTGACCTCGTGCACGCGAGCACGGTGAACAGCCTGACGTCGGTCTCGCTGCGGCCGGCGTTGCTGCTGGTCTGCCTGGCCGGCGACGGCCTGGCGGCCAAGTCGGTCCGGTCGGCCGGTCGCTTCGCGCTGACGATTCTCGGTGCCGACCAGCTGCGGATCGCGCGTCGGCTGGCCGATCGCGGCCGGCCCCGGGGACGGGATCAGCTCGCCGGCATCGGACACACCGCCGGTCGGGTGTCGGGCGCGCCACTTCTGGACGGTGGGATCGCCTTCGCCGAGTGCACGGTCGCCGGGATCCTGCCGGCCGGTGATCACGACGTGGTCCTCGCTCAGGTCGAGGAGTTCGCCACCGGAAACGGACGAGCGCCGCTGACGTTCCACGGCGGCACGTACGGACGATTCGAGCGACTGCCGGAACCCGGCTGCGCTCCGGAGTAAGGGAGAACGCCGTGGAGTTCGCAGAGATTCTCCGGAAGCGCCGGATGACCAAGGTCTTCTCGCGGGAACCGGTGTCGGAGGACGTGGTGGAGCGGATCCTCCGGGCCGCGAACCGAGGCCCGTCCGCCGGCTTCAGCCAGGGATACGCACTTCTGGTGCTGACCGAGCTCGACGATCGCGTCGCGTTCTGGCGTGCGCTCGGGCAGCACGACATCGACAAGGGTGATCCGGTCAAGCGGGCCCCGGTGATCGTGGTCCCGCTCGCGAGCAAGCAGCTGTACGTGGACCGCTACAAGCAGCCGGACAAGGGCTGGAGCGACCGGGACGACGACAAGTGGCCGGTACCGTACTGGTACATCGACACCGGGTTCACGGCGCTGCTGATGATGCTGGCCGCGGTCGACGAGGAGATCGGCGCCCAGTTCTTCGGCATCCTGCCACCGGTGATCGACGAGTTCCGCATGCAGTTCGGGGTGCCCGACACGTACCGGCCGATCGGTGCCGTCGCCATCGGTCATCGCGACGAGCGGCTGGACTCGCATCCGATGTGGAAGCCGAAGATCACGCGCAAGCCCCTCGACGAGATCGTCCATCGGGGAAAGTGGTGAGCCCCGCCGCCGACCGGGACGTCCTGAGCCGTGCGCTCGACGAGATCACGGGCGAGGCCGCGTGCGCCGCGGTCGTGACCGTCGACGACGAACACGGCACCTGGTCGGCGGCCCGGGGTCTCGCCGACGTACCGGCGCACCGGCCCGCCACGCCGCAGGACCGGTTCCGGGCCGGCAGCATCGTGAAGACCTTCGTGGCGGCGACCGTTCTCCAGCTGGTCGGCGAGGGCGTGCTGCGGTTGTCCGACACGGTGGCGGACTGGCTGCCCGGCACCGTGCCGGACGGTGACCGGATCAGCCTCCGCCAGCTGTTGAACCACACGAGCGGCCTGTACGACGTGATCGACGCGATGCCGGTCTCACCGGCGCACCTCGCCGGCGTCGCCCGCCTGCACACGATCGCGCCCGATCGGCTGGTGCGCGCCGCCACCGCGTGCCCCCCGCATTTCCCGCCGGGTGCCGGGTGGCGCTACTCGAACACCAACTACGTGCTGGCCGGGATGCTGATCGAGCGGGCGACCGGGCGGCCCTACGAAGAGGAGGTGCGCCGGCGGATCGTCGGCGCGCTCGGCCTGCGGCACACCGTTTTGCCCGCGACGTCGCCGTTCCTGCCCGGCCCGCATCTGCGCGCGTACCTGTGGCCCGGACGCCCGGCCGCGCGGCCGCTGCTCGACATCACCGTGCAGAACCCGTCCCGGGCCTGGGCATCGGGAGACCTGGTCTCGACGGCCGGGGATCTGACGTACTTCCTGTCCGAACTGCTGGCCGGTCGCCTGCTTCCCCCACCGCTGATGGACGAGATGCTGAGCACGGTCCCAGGGACGAACGATCGGGACTACGGGCTGGGTCTGTTTCGGATGTCCGTTCCTGGCGGCACTCGGGTGTGGGGCAATTCGGGAGCGTACGGCGGTTACGTGACGTTCATGCTGCGGTCCGAGGACCGTGCGCGCGGCGCGACGATCTCGGTCACGCCGCGTTCCGGTGCGGCGATCCAGTCCGTCCTGAAGTTCGCGGTCACGTACTTCGGAGCGTGACCGTCGAGTTCCGATCGCGGCCGGCGGCGACGGCGGCCGGTGCGAACCGCAGCCCGGCCAGCCCGGTCCGTTCGGCGAGATCCATGGCCCGGTGCGCCGCCCGACCGGCCGGTCCGGTGTCACCGCGGTCCAAGTGGGTGGCCGTGAGCACGTCCAGTGCCTCCGCCTCGAGGACGGCGAACTGACCCGCGCGGGCCTGCTCGGCCGCGTCGGCGAGTAACCGGTCCACGCCGTCGGACTCGCCGGCGGCTCGCCGCGCCCGCCCGAGCGCGATCGCGAGCTGGACCGCGGGATGAGTCATCGGCAATGTCCGCGCGAGCCGCAACCCGTCCCGCAGTACCGCCAGGGCTTCGTCGTGCCGTCCGTCCGCCACGGCCGCGAGGCCGTACGCGCACGACATCTGGGTTTGTGCCAGCAGGTCGTCGGACTCGTCGAGTGCGGCCCGGGCCGCCTCCGCCTCACGGCAGGCCTGGGGGGTGTGGCCGTCGGCGAGGTGGATGATCACCAGCCCGCAGCGGGCCACTGCGGCCAGATGGCGGTTACCGACCTGTTCGAAGAGGGTGATCGCCTCGGTGATGCCGGCGTGGGCGTCAGCAGGCCGGCCGAGCAGCCGGTAGGCCTCACTGAGGTTGAGCAGGGTGATGCCTCGGCTGTGATTGGCCAGCCCGGCCTGCGAGGCCAGGGTCCGCTCGAGGTAGCCGGCGGCCACCGCCAGATCACCCAGTAGCAGGCTCACCAGCCCGAGCTTGCCGAGGTGCTGGTTACTGGGAACGCCGAGCTCCCGGGAGAGATCGAACGCACGGCGGGCGGCGTCGGCCGAGGAGCGCAGGTCGCCGGCGTGGAAGTGGTGCACGCTGATCGCGTTGTAGGCGTCGATCCGGACGTGTGGCCAGCCCGCCTGTTCCGCGCTGTGCAGGCAGCGGGTGGCGTGTTCCAGCGTGCAGGGATCGTGGCCCACCATGTTGTGCGCCTGGGCCAGCACGAGCTCGGCCGCAGCGATGGCGAGAGGATCGGACGCCCGGGTGGCGGCGGTCAGCGCGGCCTCGCCCAGCCGGCGCGGAAGTGCTTGCCCGCTGCGCTGGAACAGGTAGTCCCGGCACGCGTACGGAATCCGCCACGCGAGTTCCGGCCGCCCGAGATCGGCCGCGGCGAAGACCAGCGCGGTGAGATTGCCCAGTTCGTCGGCCAGCCACCGACCGGCGGTCTCCGCGTCGTCGAAGGCGACGGACGCGCCGGCCGCGGGCCACCGCGGGCTGGACGGGTACACCAACGCCGAGGCGCTCTGCACGTGGCTGTCGGCCCAGGTCGCGTACCGGTCCAGCGCGGCGCGACGTTCGGCGGCGTGATCGGGCGCGCCGGCCAGCCGGGACGCGTACTCCCGCAGGAGGTCGGGCATGACGTAACGACCGGCACCGGCGGCCGGCGTCACCAGGTGCGCCTCCGCCAGCTCGGCCAGCAGCGCGGCGGCCCCGTCGTCATCGGCCAGCGCCTGGGCGGCCGGTCCGGAGCAGTCGGTGCCGGGAATCAGGCCGAGCAGCCGGAACATCCGTCGCGCGGGCTCGCTCAGCGCGCGGTAGGAGTGAGCGAAGACCTGGGTCAGGTCGCTCTGGGGGTCGCCTTCGACGGCCAGTGCCGGGACACGGGTGCCGGCCTCGAGTTCGACCCAGAACGCGGCCAGCGAACGCTCCGGGGTGCCGACCAGATTCGCGGCCGCGATCCTCAGAGCGAGCGGTAGGTGCCCGCACGCGGCCGCCAGCTCCGCCGCCGCCTCGGGTTCGGCCTCGACGCGGTCGGCGCCCAGGACGTGTGCGAGCAGCTCGACCGCGTCGGCCTCGGGCAGCACCTCGAGTGCCAACCGGCGCGCGCCGTCCCGTGCGACCAGTCCACCGAGCGCGTCGCGGCTGGTCAACAGCGCGAACGCACCCGGACCGGCCGGAAGCAGCGGACGTACCTGCTCCGCCGAGCGGACGTTGTCGAGCAGGACGAGGATCCGCCGGCCGGTGATCGTCGAGCGGTAGACGGCGGCCATTTGCTCGACGTCGGGCGGGATGCGGTGGGGCGGCACGTCCAGTGCGCGCAACAACCACGTCAGTGCCTCGGCCGGCCCCATCGGATCGCGGGCGTCGTAGCCACGCAGATCGAGGTAGAGCTGGCCGTCGGGATACCGCTCGGTCGATCGGTGCGCCCAATGGACGGCCAGCGCGGTCTTTCCGACGCCGGCCACGCCGCCGAGCGTGCTGACGATGGCCGCGCCGGACGTCGCCCCGGTCTCGTCGGCCATCGTGTCGAGCCAGTCGAGCGCCGTCGTCCGGCCGACGAAATCGGGGATGTCCCGCGGCAGGAACTGCCGCGGGGCCGGGGTAGCACTGGGGCGCGAACTCGACCCGGGGGAGGCCGCACCGGCCGACGGCAGACGTAACGCTGCGTCGTCGGCGAGGATGCGGGTGTGCAGCTGGTGCAGGTCGGACGTGGGCTCGATGCCGAGCTCCGTGACGAGCCGCCGACGGATCTCCCGGAACGCCGACAGTGCTTCCGCCGACCGGCCGCTGCGGTGCAGCGCCAGCATCAGGTTGCCGGCGAGTGCCTCGCTGTAGGGGTACGTGGCGGCGAGCTCGGTGAGTTCGGGCAGTACCGCCTGGTGCCGTCCGGCCGCGAGCTCGTAGCGGGAGAGCTGCTCGAGCGCTTCGACCCGATGCTCGTGGAGCCTCGATCGCGCCACCTCGACGAACGCGCCGGTGATTCCGGACAGTGGGACGCCCTGCCACAGCCCTAGCGCCTCGCGCATCGCTTCGGCCGCATCCGGCGCGGAGCGGTCGGCCAGTGCCCGGGCGGAGCCGACGCGGTCGAGGAACGTCGTCAGGTCGAGCTCGGCGTCGCCCACCGAGAGCCGGTAGCCGCCGACGCTGCTGGTCACCGGGTCCTGCCCCGCGCCGCGTAAGGCCCGGCGAACCGCCGAGACCGCGGCGAAGACCTGCGTCCGTGCGGTGGCCGGCGGTTCGGGGCCCCAGAGCGCGTCGATCAGTTCGTCGGCCGAAACGGTCTGATCCCGGTGCAACAGCAAGTACGCGAGAATCGCCCGCCGTTGAGCCCGGGCGATCGGTACCGGGCAACCATCGACCTCGGCCTGCACTGGTCCGAGCACGACGAACCGCAACGCAGCCACCAGCTTCCCCGTGAACGCTTAGTGATCGCCCGGACGCCCGACGGTGGACGCCGACTTGACTGTGTAGGAAACGTATCAAGAACCGGTGTGAAGGTATCGATAAGGGATGCAGTAGTCACCTGTGGAGGTGTCGTGGCCCGACCGGAAGGCAAGCTACCAGCGAGGAACAATCCGATCACCCAACTGGCCGGGGAACTCCGCACGATGCGTCGGCGAGCCGGAAGCCCGGCCTACCGCGAAATGGCCGGTCGCGCGAACTTTTCCGCCTCGGTGCTGGCCGCCGCGGCGGCGGGGCACGCGCTGCCGACGTTGCCGGTCACGAAAGCTTTCGTACTGGCGTGCGGGGGAGACCCGAAGGCCTGGGAGGCGCGCTGGTACGAGGTCAGCGCGCAGCTCGGCCGGGTCCGTGACCTGCCCGCATCGGTGGCCCCGGCGCCGGCGACCGAGCGGAGCTCGCCGTCCGCTCCGGCGCAGATCCCGCCCGACATCGCGGACTTCACCGGCCGTGCGTCCGAACTCGAGATGCTCGCTACCGGACTGCGTGGCCACGATGCCGGCTCGGCGCCGGACTCTGGGGCGACGGTACTGGTCGGTCCGGGGGGCATCGGCAAGACCGCGATCGCCGTGCGCGCCGCCCATCAGTGGCGGGCGGCGTATTCCGGCGGACAACTCTTCGTGCGGCTCAACGGCCACGGTGACCAGCCGGTGAACGCCCGCGAGGCGCTCGGGCGAGTGCTGCGTGCGCTCGGCGTTCCGGAAGCCCAGATCCCGGACGACGCCGAGGAGCGGTCGGCGATGTACCGCACCCGGCTGGTGGACCGGCCGACCCTCGTCGTGCTCGACGACGTCCCCGATGAGGCGGTCGCTCGTCTCCTGCTGCCGCCGACGTCGCGCTCCGCCTGCATCGTGACCAGTCGCTCGGCGCTCCTCGGGCTCGAGGGTGTAGACCGGGTACAGATCACCGGGTTCAGCGAGACCACCGCCGTGCGGTTCCTCACCCGCCTGGTCGGCGCCGACCGGATCGCCGCCGAGCCGGATGCGGCCGCGCAACTCGTCAGCCTGTGCTGCGGCCTCCCGCTGGCCCTGCGCGTATCCGGGACTCGGCTGGCCGCGCGTCCGAACTGGCCGTTGTCGACGTACGTGAGCTACCTGGCGGGCGAGAACACCCGGCTGTCCGAACTGGCCGCGGGCGACCTGACCGTGCGCTCTCGGTTGGCCCACTCCTATCAGCGGCTGGACGACCGCAGCCAGGTGATGTTCCGGCGGCTCGCGCTCATGCCGGGCCTGCAGTTCCGCACGGCGGCCGCGGCGGCGGTCATCGGCGACACGGTTGACGCCGCCCGGCACGACCTCGAGGCCCTGACCGACGCGAACCTGCTGACCTCGCCGGCGCCCGACCGGTACGGCTTCCACCACCTCGGGCAGCTCTTCGCCCGGGAGTGTCTGGTCCGGGCCGAGTCCCCGGCTGTCGTGAGCCAGGCGGACGATCGTCTGTGCTCCTGGTACGAGCAGGCGGCCCGTGCGGCGGCCAGGATGTTCGCGCGCGGTGCGGGGGCGCTCGGCGGACACCCGGCGCAGATCGCGTTCGCTAGTCGCGAGGCCGCCTGCGAGTGGCTGAACGAGGAGTTGGCGGCGAGCGTCCAGATCGTCGGACGGCTCGCGATCGGGGCCACGCCCGAGCGGGCCGTGGTTCTCCTCAACCGGCTCGGCGAGTTGCTTCAGGACCGGGAGCTCTGGGGCCTGTACCAGTCGGCCCTCGAGCACGGCCGGCGCGCCGCCCGTTCGATCGGCGACGCGGCCGGAGAGGCGGCGATCCAGCAGCGCCTCGACCTGGTCCGACGGAAGATGGCCGGCACGGCGGCGTGAATCGGGGTCCCGCGCTCGACGGCGAGCGCGCCGGACTCCGGGCAGCACCAACAGCGGGGGACTCCACTTCGCTAGACCGCCGGGAGCAGCGGACGTTCCTCGGTGCGGGTGGAGGAGCCGGTTCGGATCGTGAAACGCACCGAGGCGGCGGTCCGGTCGATGTGGAGGGTGCGCTCGTCGGTCCAGCCCTGGAGCCGGAACTCGCCGGCGCCGAGGTGCCGGAGTCCGATCGGGGCGGGACCGCCGGTCAGGAACAGCCCGTCGTCGGCGGTGAGGATCGACCACCGCTGCTCGTCGGGGCCTCCGACGGTGTCGTCGAGAGGTTCTCCCGACCAGCGGACGAAGGGACCGGGCACGTCGACGTCACCACGGAAGGATGCCTGCTCCCAGTGGTTGAGTGGGCGCTCAGGGCGTTCGTAGAGGACGTCGGCGTGGCTCAGGCGGTCGGTGAATTCCGGCGGGAACAGCGCGAACAGGTCCGGGTGCAGTGCGGTGTCGAGGACCAGGTGGACGCGGTCGGCCGTGCCGGTGTTGGCGATGGAATGAGGGCGGGAGAAGTCCCCGTACCAGAATTCACCGGGCTGCCAGCAGTGTTTTTCGCCGTCGAGGATCAGGACGGCGCCGTCGTTGGTGATCAGCGGAACGTGCAGTCGCACCATGCCGACGGCGGGCCCGAGCGGGGTGTCGCGATGGGTCTCGACGCTCGCTCCGGGCGCCAGCGACATCAGCCGGGCGGCCCGTAGTCCGCTGGGCAGCGACGCGAGGATCTCGCCCAGGTAGGAGGCCTCGTCGAGCCATCGGGTGCTGCGGAACGGCGCCGGGCCCGGGCCGCCGGCGTCGGTGCGGTGCGCGTCGCCACCCTGGCTGCGCAGCGGCAGTACGCGCCAGTCGGCCCGGTACTCGGTGCTGCTCCCGTCGTCGGCGTAGGTGCGCTGGTGGCGCCACCGGTCGAGCGTCAAGCGGTCGAGGTCGGCCCGGAGCCGACCGGGGTCGAAGTCTCGTTGGAGCCGGACTGCCGCGGGCAGGCCGGCGAACGGGTCGGTCATGCGGTCCTCCGGGCGGTCAGGACGTCGTCGCCACGGGCACCGGCGTCCGGTGGGTCGTGCGGGTCGGGGGTGAATCCGGCGGCGCGCAGGTCCGCGTGGACGTCGTCGCGGAGGTGGAAGTACCGCCGGCGGCGCAGCGTCTGAACGTCGGTGCGGCCCTGGTGGGTGGTCTCGTACCGGTAGGTGATCAGGACCGCGTCGCCGGTGCCGTCGGTGACCGCGGCGTGCATCCGGTAGTGGCTGTCACCGATGCGGGCCTCCGCCACGACGACGCCCGCCGGGTCGGGCCGGTACTCGGCGACGGTGTCGTCGACCATGTCCAGGGCCAGCACCGCATCCGGCGGCATGCGTTCGGCCAGCGCCCGGAACGTGGCGCGCCGCTGGTCGGCGGTGAGGAACTGCAGCGACCCGGCGAGGTAGGCGTAGTCGAACGGGCCCGGCAGGGTGATCTCGGGCGCCTGCCCGGCGACAACCGTGATCCGCGGCCAGAGCGCCGGCCGCGCGGCGACTTTCGCGAGCAGTGCGCTGCGCATGCTGGATGAGGGCTCCAGACAGTGGACGGTCGCGCCTCGCCCGGCGACGGCGAGTGCGACCCGGCCGGTGCCGGCGCCGACGTCGAGGACCCGCCAGCCGGGCCGGGCTCGGTTCGCGAAGGCCGGGATCCGGGGGAGCGCCGCCTCACCCTGCGCGACGGCGAACACGTCGTAGAGCCCGGCGACGACCGCGTACTCATCGCGGTCGCGCATCTCGACGGCGGCCGGGGCGGTCATGACGCCGGCGCCGTCCGGACGGCGCGGACGTCGTCGGCCGAGGTGGCCAGTCGTGCCAGCACCCAGGCCATGGCGCGGGCGTTGGTGGTCAGCGCCGACGTGTCGAGGTTCTCGACGCGGTCGCAGGGCTGGTGGTAGCACGGGTCGAACATCTGCCCGGCCCGGCCGCCGAAGAGTGCCTGTTGCTCGGGTGTCTTTAGGCCGAGGTTGCCGCCGTCGATGCCGCCGACGGGGATGCCCACCGGGAGGAACTCGAGGTGGTCGGAGCCGACCGAGTCGGGGCTGGTGCGCTGGTAGCGCAGCTTCTGCCGGTCGAGATAGCCGGCGAACAGGTCGGCGATCACGTGGCTGCCGCCGCTGCCCTGGTCCCAGACGAATCGGCCGGAGTTCGGAGATCCGAGGAGCTCGCCGTTGAGCAGCAGCGCGATGCGCGCGCGTTCGGCGTCCGACAAGTGTGTGACGTAGTAAGCGGAACCGACATCGACGAGTTCTTCGGCGCCCCACCAGGCGAACCGCACTTTGTTGGTGACCTGCGCCTGGTACGGCGCGAGAGCGAGCGCGGTCTGGAGGGTCGCCGCGGAGGTTGATCCGTTGTCGTTGATGCCCGGGCCTTCGGTGACGGCGTCCAGGTGGCCGCCGGCCATGACGACGTTGTCCGGGTCGCCACCGCTGGTCTCGGCGAACAGATTGGTCGTCGTCCGGGGTGTGCCGGCACCGCGGAGGGTCAGGTGTACCCGCAGCCCGGCGGTGCTGCGCTTGATCAGGTTCTCGCCGTCGCGCTGGGACACCGACGCCATCGGGATCGTGAAGTCGTCCGGGGTGTAGGCGAGGAAGCGATAGTTGTTGTCCGGTTTCGGCGTCGGGTAGTAGATGAGGACCGCTGCGGCGCCGGCCGCGGCGGCGGCCTGCTGTTGCGCGGTGTATCCGCACGCGGCTCGGGGGAGGACGACGATGCGCCCGGTGACGCCGAGGTAGTCGCCGGCGGCGCATCCGGTGCTCCCGGCCGGTAGCGCGGCGACCGGGGCGGTGAGGCCCTGGGCCGGGGTGGACGGCGTGAACCGGGTCATCAGCACCGGCACCGGGGCTCCGCCTGCGGTGAGCGTCTCGGTGGAGACCGCGAAGTCGGTGTAGGGCACGGTCTGCCTGGTCACCCGGTAGCCGGCCGCACGCAGCCGGCCCTCGACGTAATCGACCGACCGCGTGAACCCCACCCCGTCGTAGCCGCGATCGCCCCCGCTGCGGTCGGCGACGGACTGGAGCGCGCGCAGATGATCGAGCAGCGCGCCGGTGGTCACGCCCGCGGCGAGCCGGTCGGCTGACGGGACCGCGGCGGCGCGGGCCGGCGTCGTCACCGTCACGGTGAGCGTCAGCACGGCCAGGGAGGCCAGGGTTGCTCTGCGGAGAGTTGCGATGTTCATGACGCCTCGCCGTTCGTGGGGTACGGGCCGTGCCGGGTCAGAGGGTGCAGGGAACGGGCCAGGCGCTCGGCCGCCACGGCAGTGCGAGCCCGGCGTCACCGCAGCGCAGGACGAGGCCGCGGTCGACGAGCTCGGGCAGCACACCGCGCTGAGCGGCGTCGAGGGACGCGATCGGCCGGGGATCCCGGAGGGCCTCCAGGGCGGTGACGGTCGCCGCGTCGGCGATCGTCAGCGGGGTGTTCTCGCCGCGGCGTTCGTCGCGGAGGACGACGAAACCCGGTCCGCGGCGGTAGTAGCAGAGGGCGTAGCGGTAATTGCTGCGCCAGCGTTCCAGGGCGTCCGGGGTCAGCCCCACGGCGTGCCGGGGTGGTGGCAGATGGGCGAGCTGCCACAGCGGCACGGCGTCGGTCGTCTCCAGTGACCACTCGACCGCGGCGGCCAGCCCGGCGGCCTCCCGCAGCAGCCGGATCGCGGTCAGGGTCTCCCGCGGCGTCACGCCGTCGGTGATCCGCACGGTGCCGCCGAGGGCGAGGCGCCCGCGGATCGTGAGCGTCCCGGTGACGGGGTGGGGCGGCAGGTTCTGCGTGAGAACGCTCATGAGGACACGCCCGGTCGGAACGGGACGGTCAGTGTCGGCAACGCCACCGCGCGATCGCCGTCGAGGAAGACCAGACCGCGGTCGACGAGTGCGTCCAGCGCGGGGCGGGCCCGCTCGGCGTCACCGTCTGCGGCTTCGGTGAGCACGGCGCGGAGGGACCGGGGCACCCGCAGCGCGGTCAGCACGCGGACGGCCAGCGGATCGGTGAGCGTGTAGGTGCGCTCCGGCCAGCCGAACCGGCGGTCGTCGACGAGTACGCCGTCGTGGGTCTCCGTCTGGGTGAGGACGCTGGCCGGGCCGGCCTCCTGCCAGGTCCGGACCGCGCGGTGCAGGTCCTTTTCGAGGTCCCCGGTCAGTCCTTTGATCTCACCCTCGAACTGGTAGGCCAGGTCGTAGAGCGACTCGGTCGGCATCGCGTAGACGTGCTGGTACTGCGAGGCCGGGCGACGCAGCGCGAATCCCAGTTCAGGGCGCTCGAAATACGGGCTGAAGCGCTCCAGGAGGATGCGGGTGATCCCCGCGGGCGGCTGGAGGTGGATCAGCGCGGGCAGTTGCCCCAGCAGGACGGCGTAGTCCTCGTCGGTTTCGCCTGGGAAGCCGTAGAGGATGTTCCAGTCGACGGTCAGGCCGTAATCGTCGGAATCCCGGAGCACCTGGACGTTCTGCGAGGCGCGGACGCCCTTGTCCATCAGCCGCAGTGCCGTGCTGCACAGGCTTTCGATCCCCGGCTGGATGTGCCGGACACCGGCCGCGGACAGCGCGCCGAGTTGCTCGGCGCGGAGGTTGGCCTTGACCTCGTAGCGGATCGTCACGTCCCAGCCGAGCTTCTCCAACTCGGGCAGTAGTTCGTGGAAGTAGTCGTTGCTCATGATGTTGTCGACCATCACCACGTCGAGGATCTGGTGCGTGGCCACCATCGAGGTCAGGTCCTCGAGGAATTGCGCCGCGGGCTTGGCGCGGAACGTCATGCTGGTGCCGTTGAGACCGCAGAACGTGCAGTGGTGCTTCTCGCCCCACCAGCACCCTCGGGCGGCTTCCAGGGTCAGCCGGGGCCGGACGGTGGCGGCGGCGCGGCTGTCGTCGAACGCCTGCTGCCACCCGGTGTAATCCGGTCGCGGGACCTGCCCCATCGGCATCGGTGCGACCGGGGGGTTGACCCGCTGGGAGTCCTCCTGCCGCCAGATCAGGCCAGGGACGCCGGTGAGGTCGCCGCCGTCGGCCAGGGCGTCGACGAGGGCGACGAACGCGCGTTCACCCTCGCCGCTGACCACGTAGTCGACGAACGGGAAACTGGTGGCCATCGCTCGTCCCATCGGGCCGTCACAGTTTCCCCCACCGATGACGACGGGCAGCGACGGACGGCGTTGTTTCACGCGCCGGGCCACGGCCAGCGAGGCCGCGTTCTGGGAGAACGTCGTGGTGAAGCCGACCAGGTCCGGATCCAGCTCCAGGAGATGATCGACGGCCAGATCGACGAACTCATCGGCCACCGGCCGCATTTCGAGTGCTTTTCCGGGGTCGACGTGCCGCTCCGATACGTAACGGAGGAATTCTTCCCGCCGCCACTCCGGGTCGTCGTACAGGGCCCCGGCGAACACCCATTCGCCGATCGAGTGCCACACGCCGACGTTCGCGATGTAGTCGTAATCGTCGGTGGTGATGATGCTGTCGCTTTTCTCGTCGAGCAGATCGGCCCACGCGAGGTTGGCGTAATATTCGACGACCTGGTGTGGCCGGTGGCATCGCGTGGCGCAGGCTTTCAGAATTCCCAGCGGCAGTGATTGCGTCTCCAGCCCGTGCCAGGGCATGGCGGTGAGCGCGATTCTCATGAGCCGGTTCCTCCCGGGTACGCGGGCCGGTCGAGCCGCACGGGTAAAGACGCCAGACCGCGCAGGGTGGCGGTGTCGTCGTGCCGCGGTGCTCCGGCGGGGACAAAACGTGTTCCGGTCTCGCCGACGGCGGTCAGGAGCGCACTCAATTGCTGCGTGCCGAGGGCGGCGCCGAGACACGCGTGCGCGCCGCGTCCGAAGGCCAGGTGACGTCCGCGACCGCGGGTCAGGTCGACCGCGTCCGGCGCGGGGAAGACGGCGGGATCGCGGTCGGCCGCGGCCAGCATCAGCACCAGGACGTCGCCGCGGCGGACGAGATGCTCACCCAGGAGCGTGTCCTGGACGCAGACGCGGGCGTCGGCTTGGACCGGCCCGTCGAGGCGCAGCAATTCGTCCGTGAGACGAGCGGCGTCCACCGCGGTACGCGCCCACGGCGGGGCGTCGGCGGTGAGGCGCCCGAGGACGTTGCCGAGCAGCCGGCTCACCGACTCGTACCCGGCATGGAGCACCGCGCGCAGCGAGTTGGCCAGCACCGGCAGCGGGACGCCGGATCCCTGCTCGTGCTGCCGGGCCGCTGCGGCGAGGAAGCCGGCGCCGGACCGATCGGAAAGCCAGCGGGTGATGATCTCGCTGAGCGCGGAACGTGCCTGGTCACCGGCTGTGGCGCGACCCGGGTCCAGGCCGGCGTCCATGCTGCGCACGATGGCGTGGGACATCTCCTCGAACTCCGGTCCGGCCGGTAGCCGGACGCCGAGGAACGCGGTGATGGTGGTGAAGGCCACCGGCCGGGCCAGATCCCGGACGAGGTCGACGGTGGCGCCGCCGGCGGGAAGCGCGGCGAGCGTATCGGCCATCAGCGCGGCGATCGACGCGTCGAGGCCGGCCGGTGAGCGTTCGCGCAGGACCGAGACGAGCAGATGCCGCACGGCGGTGTGGTCGGGCGGGTCCAGCGACTGGATGCTCAGCCGGGCGGACGGGACGTCCTCGCCGCTCCGCCGGAAGTCCGACGCGAACGCGGTCGTGTCGCTGAGCACCTGACGGCAGGGGTCGTACCCGGTCACCACCCAGGAATCCAGTTGCGCATGCCAGTACACCGGATCGGCGTCACGCAGGCGCCGGTAGAAGGGGAACGGATCGGCGATGACATCCGGCGCGAGCGGATCGTAGATCGGATCTCGCCCCAGAATCCTCGAATCCGATGTGGCCTGCGCTTCTGACGTCACGTGTCACCGCCTTCTGCCGGCTCGGTGAGATCGAGATGGTCGCCGCGGGCCGGCGTATTCGAATACGCCGGCCCGCGGCCGATCGCCGAAAATTCTCTGTGATCAGTGGATGTAGCGCATGGCAATTCCCCCCTCTCTGAAATTGGGAAGAACGCCGCGCGGACAGCGCGACTCACGCAGATGAAAGTGATTCAGGGAAACGAGCTACGGCGGCGGGCGGATTCCCGCACCGACCGTCCGGCAGCGAACTCCCAAATGGTGCATGCCGATCGACACGGGTCACGTTGCCTCACCCGGGGGTCACTGTCAACGGCTTCGTCCTGGATGGACGCAGATTCTTTTTCTATTCTTGCGAAACTCTCGGCGTGCACATTGAAAGCTGCGAATGGATTCCGGCATCGCCGGTCGAGGGACGACTGAAGCCTCTATCCGAACACGCCCTGACCGAAAACGGGGCGGACCTCGGTGACGTGACGATCGGATCATTCGGCGACTTCCCTCGTTCCCCGGCCGTTCGGCATTTCCGGCTTTTGAGTGCCACCGGCCTCATCGGACAGCCTGAAACGCTCGGGACTACAGCCACCTCTCGACGCCGCCGTGGTGGGAGCAGGTTCCCTGCCGGTGTCGGGAGTAGCTCCAGCTGCCGTCCTCACATAACGCGGTCGCGCCCGCGGGTGCCTGTGGTGCCTTCGTCGGCCGGTGCACGCAGTCGCCGTCAACGTTGCGGTAGTACTCGTCCGCGCAGGAGCCGTTCCCGCCGGTATGCGGCGCGGACGTGCGGGGCCCGGTCGTGCGGGGTCCGGTCGTGCGGGGTCCGGTCGTGCTGGGCGCGGCCGTCCGGGGCGTGGCCCTGCTCGGCGCGGCGTGGCTCGGTGTGGGCGACGTGTCGGGCGAGGCGGGCGGGCCGGCGATCGGGGCCCGCAGCAGCGGCGCGGCCGAGTCGGTGAGCTTGTTCGTGGTGGCCCGCGTGGCCGCGGCTGACGACGTAGCGGCCGGAGTCCCCGGGGTCGTTGTCGTGGTGACCGTGGCGTTATCACCTACCCCGGCGGCGTTGAGGACCAAGCCACCCGTGCAGCAGGGCACCAGCATGGCCACGAAGCCGCTGAGGATGACGAAGGGTAGCTGCCAAGGCTTGAGCTTCGCGGGTAGTCGGCGGTGTGCCGGCTGCATTGCCGATCACTTCCCCCGGCGAGGGCGGATGGGTGCCGCTCACCGTAGCGACAGGACGTTGGCCGAACAGGTACTCCTCGGTGTTTGACCACCGGTCAGCGGTCAGCCGGCGGCCCGGTCGGCCGGCGGCCCGGTCAGCCGGCGGCCCGGTCGGCCGGCGGGGCGGTCGGCCGGCGGCCCGGTCGGCCGGCGGGGCGGTCAGCCGGCATCGGAGTGCCGCTGTGGGCGACGAGGCCGGCATGCGGCCGAGCCGCGCTGACGGCCGACGGCACCGCGAACCGGGGCCGACGAGCTCAGCGGGCACTCGGCTGCGTCACACGACCCACGGCGAGTGGCCGACGCGGGAAGCCGTCCCGGGTGATCGGCGCTCCTCCTGACATCGGTAGGAACCCGCAGGCAAGGGTGCGTGGCCAGAGTTCGGGCCGAGGGGCGCCTGCGGCCCGGTCACGCGCTCGCAGCCCTCCGATGTGTAACGGCAGTGCACCGATGTGCAATCCGATGTCGACACCCGGTAGCCAAGCAATTGCTTGTTCGTTTAGGCTACGGCCCCGCACCGTCACCTGACCGCGACACGTCGACGACGACGTGGCCTTGTGCGAAAGGCTTCCCATGTCACATACCGGTCCTCGACCGACCCGCCGCCGCGTTCTGCAGGGCCTGGCCGCCGGAGCGGGAGCCGCGGTCGGCTCCCAGCTGTTCGGTGCCCTCGCCGCCACCACGGCGGCAGCCGCCGAAACCACCGCGTACGACGTGGTGGTGGTTGGTTCCGGGGCTGCGGGGATGACCGCCGCACTCGCGGCGGCCAAGCGCGGGATGACCGTGCTCGTCGTCGAGAAGGCGGCGAAGTTCGGCGGCTCGGCCGCGCGCTCCGGCGCGGGTGTCTGGATCCCGAACAACCAGGTCATCCTCGCTGCCGGAGTGCCCGACACGCCGGCCAAGGCCGCCACCTACCTGGCGGCAGTGGTCGGTAACGAGGTCCCGGCGGCCCGGCAGGCGGCGTTCCTCACCAACGGGCCGGCGATGATCTCGTTCGTCATGGCCAACAGCCCGCTGCGCTTCCGCTTCATGGAGGGCTACTCCGACTACTACCCGGAGCTCGCCGGTGGGATGCCCAACGGCCGGTCGATCGAGCCGGACATGTTCGACGGAAAACGTCTCGGCACCGACCTGGCCGATCTGAACCCGGCCTACATTCCGGTTCCGACCGGCACGGTGGTGTTCAGCGCCGACTACAAGTGGCTGAACCTGGCGCTGGTCAACGCCAAGGGCGCAGCTGTCACGGCAGAGACCATCGCCCGGTGGCTGGCGGCCACCACGCTGGGAAAGACTCCGTTGACGATGGGCCAGGCGCTGGCCGGAGCCCTCCGTGCGGGCCTGAAGTCGGCGGGGGTACCGGTCTGGCTGAGCACTCCGATGGTCGACCTGAAGGTCGAGGGCGGCCGGGTCACCGGTGTGTTGGTCACCCGCAACGGCGCCCAGACCCTGATCACCGCGAGGTACGGGGTCATCGTCGGCTCCGGAGGGTTCGAGCACAACGCCGCGATGCGCGACCAGTACCAGCAGGAGCCGATCGGTACCGAGTGGACGGTGGGTGCCGCCAGCAACACCGGCGACGGCATCCGGGCCGGCCAGCAGGTCGGTGCGGCGCTCGCCCTGATGGAAGACTCCTGGTGGGGGCCGGCGATCCCGCTGCCCGGCGAGCCGTACTTCTGTCTCGCCGAGCGCACCCTGCCCGGCAGCATCATCGTCAACCAGGCCGGGAACCGCTTCGTCAACGAGGCCGCCCCTTACAGTGACGTCGTCCATGTGATGTACGAGAAGAACGCTGCCTCACCGGACATCCCCGCGTGGATGGTCATCGACCAGAACTACCGCAACCGCTACCTGTTCAAAGACCTCGCACCGGTGCTGCCGTTCCCGGACGCCTGGTACAACAGCGGCGCCCTCGTGAAGGCCACCACGATCGAGGGCCTCGCGGCGAAGATGGGCGTCCCGGCCGCCGCGTTGCAGAGCACCGTCACCCGGTTCAACGGCTTCGCCGCGTCCGGGAAAGACCTGGACTTCAAGCGTGGCGACAGCGCCTACGACCACTACTACACCGACCCGGCGGTCAAGCCGAACTCCTGCCTCGCGCCGCTGCGGCTGGCTCCGTACTACGCGTTCAAGATCGTCCCCGGCGACCTGGGTACCAAGGGCGGCATGGTGACCGACGCCAACGCCCGGGTCCTGACCACCGGCGGAGCCGTCATCCCGGGCCTCTACGCGGCCGGTAACGCCAGCGCTGCGGTGATGGGTCACAGCTATGCCGGGGCCGGGTCCACGATCGGACCCGCCATGACTTTCGGCTACGTCGCCGCCAACCACATCGCCGCCAACCGCTGATCCGTCCGCGGCCAGCCGCCTTACAGGCCCCGCCGCCTTTTCACCACTCGCACGAGAGGGACCAGAACGCCCGGGCCGGCGGCTCCGATCGTGGTGCCGCCCGCCCGGGTCCTAGCCCGGTCGCCGCTCCCGGAAGGTGCGCCTACTGCTGGGCGGCGGCGACCCGGGGGTGGTCGCGCCAGGCGGGCATGGTGGCCAGGTACGCCAGCGTCTCGGCTTCGATCTGTTCGCGAGGCGCTCCCGGGCTGCGGCGGGCCTGCCAGGCGGTCATCCGTTCGAACCGTTCGTCGAACGGCTGCAGCGCGCCGCCGGCGTCCGTGCAGTGCTCGCAATAGGGGCCGCTCTCGATCGGCATGCCGCAGCTCTCGCAGTTCATGGTTTCTCCCCGGAGTCGAGTAGGGCGTGCAATCCGGCGAGCAGCGCTTCGCGGGTGTCGGCCGGCACTGCCTGGAGAGCTTCGGCCAGCCGGGGCCTGTCGAGTACCGCCCGATCCCGGGCCAGCCGGTCTTGGCCCTCCGGCGTCAGCCAGATCAGGGTCCGCCTGCGGTCGGACGGGTCCCGCTCACGTTCGAGCAGCCCGTTGCGCTCCAATTGGCTGACGATCTCGCTCACCACCGACTGCGCCCGGTCGAGGTGCAGTGCGGCTTCGCCCACGGTGAGCGGACCGGTGTGGGCGAGGTGGTGCAGCACCGCGCGGGAGGCGCCCGAAAGTTCCGAGCGCTTCCGGTCACGGCGGTGGAACGCCAGGTAGACCGCTTGGAACAGCTCCTCGAACCGGGCCGCATCGGCTGCTGTGTCGTGCACGCGATCACGATCTGCCGTCGGCGACGCATCGTCAATCCCGATGGATCCACGGGACGATCACCGGTGCGGCGACGGTTTCGCCTGCTGGGGTCCATCCGAGCAAGCACTCGTTCGCCGGGACGTCCCGGCGAATCCCGATCGCGCCTCTCGCTCGATGGGGAGGCGGTAGCGTCCCGGCTCGTGGACGCGTTCTCCGGCAAGGGCATGCGGTTCCAGGTGTTGGACGAGGGGCCGGCCGACGCCGAGACGGTCGTGCTCCTGCACGGTTTTCCGCAGAGAGCGCGGTCGTGGGCGGGGGTCACGCGGCACGTGCTCGAGGCCGGCTACCGGGTCATCGCACCGGAACAGCGCGGTTACACCCCGGAGGCCCGGCCGCGGTCCCGGCGGGCGTATCGGCTCGGTGATCTGGTCGGCGACGTCATTGCCCTGATCGATAGTGCGGGCGTCGATCGGGTTCATCTGGTGGGCCACGACTGGGGTGGTGGGGTCGCGTGGATGGTCGCCGCCACGCGGCCGGATCGTCTCCGTACGCTGACGGTCGCCTCGTCTCCGCATCCCCGCGCGGTGGTGAACGCCATGCTGACCAGCCGGCAGCTGCTGCAAGCCTGGCACGTGGCGTTCTTCCAGCTGCCGTGGTTGCCGGAGGCTGCGATCCGCTCCCGGGGCGGTCGCCTCGCGGTCGCCGTGCTCCGGCGATCCGGCCTTCGTGACGATCTGGCGAGGGAGTACGTCGACAGGCTCCTTGACGACCCGGGTGCCTTGGCCGGAGCGCTGCACTGGTACCGCGCGATGCCCCTCGACGTCCTCACCGGACTGCGGACCGGTGCCGTCACGGTCCCGACGACGTATGTGTGGAGCACCGGCGACGTCGCTCTCGGCCGGCGTGCCGCGGAGCTGACCGGCCGATGGGTCACGGGTCCGTTCGAATTCAAGGTCCTCGAAGGCGTCTCGCACTGGATTCCTGAACAGGCGCCGGACGAACTGTCCGCGCACGTTCTGGAGCGGATCAAAAGCGTGTGACCAGAGCAGACACGTTCTGCGCCGCGGACCCGGGACTCGGCGTGCTCACCGGCGATCTGCCGATGCCGTTGTCCGGGTGCGCTAGCGTCTGGCCGGTCAGCGTCCGCAGTAGACGGAGTGGAGAACCATGCGTCGTCTCATCGCCGTGGCCCTCAGCACGATCGCGCTCGGAAGCGCCTTGCTGGCCGCCTCGCCGGCGCAGGCTGCCACTGTCGTCGCGGAAGGCTCGCTGACCCAGAGCAACGCGTTGGGCTACACGAAGATCTCGATGACCGGCGCGACGCTCACCGGCTTCTTCACGATCAAAGACACCAAGACCGACGGCTCCTGCGCCTACGCCCGGGTCGTCTACAAGAACGACTCGAACACCACGCTGCTGACTTCCCAGACCGGGAAGTCCTGCACCACGGGCGGCACCGTGCAGTACAGCATCCCCACGACGTCGAACACGTCGATCTCGAAGGCGGTGCTCGAGGTGTGGAACGGCGCCTCCGGCGCCAAGAAGACCCGCACCTTCGGAATCGGCTGAGCTCCCGGGCTCCGCGCCGTTCAGAGGAGTCCGGCCAGTTTGTAGAGCACGAGTGAGCCGGCCACGGCGACGTTGAGGCTGTGACCGGTGCCGACCATCGGGATCTCGACGGCGAGGTCCAGAAGGTCGAGCGCATCGGGCGGAATGCCGGTGGACTCGTGACCGAGGACGATGACGGTCCGCTGCCGTGCGGCCGGAAGATCGGCGAGCCGGACGGCCTCGTCAGCCAGTTCCACGCCGACGATCCGTGAACCGGCGGCACGTTCGGCGGTCAGCCAGTCGCTGGGGTTGCCGATCCGGTGGACGCACCCGGGACGGCGCAGCGTGTTGCCACGGGCGAGGGCCTCGTCCACCCAGCGGAACGGCGGAACCGCCAGGCATGCTCCGACCGCGTCGCACGTGCGCAGCAGGGTCCCGAGGTTCGCCCCGTGCAGCGGCCAGAGCGGAGCGGCCAGCAGGTGTCCCCAGCAGCGGTGCGCCTGGTGGCGTCGGGTCCGGTGAAGTTCCTTCCGGGACTTGACCCGGATCGCGGGGCTCACCACACGGAGGCGGATGCGCCCCGGAGTTCTAGTGCCACAGTCAGGGGGTGCTTCGCGGCGCACCCGGGCCATCGACGACGACACGACCGCCCCGGACGATACCCGCACCGCCCGGAAAGAACATCCGGTCAAGCGCAGGGGGTTCGGAGGGCGACGTTCAACTCCGAGTCTGTCTCTCGACCAGGTTTTCCAGCCATTCCTGGTGGTTGGTGTGGAGGACGCGCCGCAGGCGCCGGGCCGCCAACCGGGGAACCAGGCCGGTCTGCACCTCCTCGGTCAGGACGTGGCATCCGCCGCCGGCCTCGGGCGTGAGGATCCAGCGGTGGTAGCCGCCGGCGCCGCGCGCCTTGCCGGACCAGGCCAGGCGCCGGGCCGGCTCGAACTCGGTCACCTGCGTGTGCACCTGGACGTTCAGCGTCGTCCACGTGAACCGGGATCCGGCGGTCAGCTCGTCACCGCCGTCGAGGATCACCACCTCCGCGGCGTGCGGGTACCAGGTCGGCCAGGCCGTGGCCGTGACCAGTGCCGGCCACAGCCGTTCCGCGGGGACCGGTGTACGGATCTCGTTGCGGGCGTAGACGGGCGCCGTCTCGGGATCGAACCCGGCGGGCCACTGCGACGAATTCACGGGAAAACCTCCATCGCCTATCAGGTGTTAGGCGAACGTACCACGCTCGCCTAACACCTGATAGGCTCAGTCGTGATCGAGAACCGGAAGGTCAACCCGCGCGGCCAGGGCGGACGACTGCGGCGCGACATCCTGGACACGGCGGTCGACCTGCTCGGCCAGGCCTCCGCCGACGACGGAGTGACGCTGCGCGACATCGCGCGGCGGATCGGGATCGCCGCCCCATCGGTCTATTCGCACTTCCCGGACCGGGCTGCGGTGATCGACACCGTGATCGAGGAGTCGTACGAGGCGTTGACGGCCGCGACCCACGCGGCCAAGGAGGGGCTGGACTGTCCCGCCGAGAGGCTCCGAGCATTGGCGACGGCCTACGTTCGATTCGGCCGTGATCATCCCGGCCGCTACCGGATCCTGTTCGAGGCCTCCACGGAAGACGCGCGGGCCAGGCCACCCGCACCCGGCGGGGCGGCCGCGTTCACGGGCCTTTCCGCGCTCGTGGCCGAATGCATCACCGAAGGATCCTCCACCAGCACCGACCCGACCCTGGACAGCACCGCACTGTGGACGGCGCTGCACGGCATCGTCACGCTGCCGCGGGCGACACCGGCCTTCGCCTGGCCCGACACCGAGGTGCTGACCGACCGGGTCGTCACCGGCCTCGCCGGCCTGCGGCCCGACCACCGCCACCCGGAAACCCCGCCGGCACCTTCCCGGTAGAGGGGCCGGGACGGATCACGCGTCGTGGCGAGCCACGTCGACGTGGGTGACGAGGTTGATGCCGCCGTCGACGCGGATCACTTCACCGGTGACGAAGGGGGCCTTGACGAGCGCCAGGACCATCGCCGCGACGTCGGAGGGCTGCCCGAGCCGGCCCAGCGGTGTCATGGCCGCGGTGCGTGCGGCCCGCGGGGCGAGGCTGTCCGAGGTCAGCCGGGTCTCGACGGGGCCCGGGGCGATCGCGTTCACCCGGACGTCCGGGCCCACGGCCTTGGCCAGCAGCCTCGTCAGGTGGTCGAGCGCGGCCTTGCTGACGGAGTAGGGGATCGAGCTGCCGAGGGGGCGCGAGCCGCCCACCGAGGTGATGTTGATGATGTGGGCGCCGGGCTCCATGACCTTCACGGCGGCGACGGAGACCTGCCACGTCCCGACGACGTTGACGCCGAGGATCCGGTGCCAGTCGGCAGCGGTGACCGCCTCCAGGTCGGTGTGGGGGACGGGCCGCGACACCCCGGCGTTGTTCACCAGCAGGTCGAGCCGGCCGTGCCGCTCCATGGTCGTCTCCACCAGGCGGACGGCGTCGGCCGGATCGGCGATGTCGACCTGGACGTAGCTCGCTCCCGGGAGCTCGGCCGCGAGCCGCTCACCGGCGTCGACCGAGGTGGCCGACGTCACCACGACGGTGAAGCCGTCGGCCGCGAGCGCGCGGGCGATCCCTTCCCCGATCCCGGAGCTCGAGCCGGTCACGATGGCGACACGTGTCATTCGCTCAGATCCCACTGGCGGTGTCGGTGGGGGTGGAGGTCCAGAAGATCAGCCACTTGCCGAGTTGCACGACGATCGCGTGCAGTGCGATCCCGATGGCCGACAGCACGACGATCACCGCGAACGTCCTGGCCACGTCCAAAGTGAAGTTGCTCGCCTGGATCAGGTAGCCCAGACCTTCGGAGCTGCCCACGAACTCCGCGACCACGGCGCCGGTCACGGACAGGATGACGGCGACCTCGAGTCCCGCGAAGATGTGCGGAAGCGCGGACGGGATCTGCAGGTGCCGCATGACCTGCATGCGGGACGCGCCGAAGGACCGGAGCATCTCGACCTGCTCGTAGGCGGCGGACCGGAATCCCAGGACGGCGTTGATGAGCAGGGGGAAGAACGCAATCAGGGCCACGGTCAGCACCTTCGAGCTGATCCCGATGCCGAACCAGACGATCAGCAGAGGCGCCATGGCGACCTTCGGGATCGTCTGGGTCAGGATGAGCAGCGGGAACAGCACGCGCTCCACCGTCCGGAACTGGGTGATGAGCACCGCGGATACCAGCGCCGAGCCGACCGCGATGCCGAATCCGATCAGGATCTCCTTCAGGGTGACGATCGATTGGGTCACCAGGCTGCCGTCGCGGAAGCCGTCGACCAGGGAGTCGGCGACGGCCGTCGGTGCGGGGACGAGGATGTCGGAGACGTCGAAGACCTTCACGACGACCTGCCAGACGACTAACAACCCGACGAACACCAGCACGCTGTAGGTGATCTCCGGCACCCGTCGGCGTCGGCGCCGGACCGGGGTGTCCGAGCTCGTGGGCGCCTCCGGGGCGGCGACTGCCTCTCGGTCGGCTGTGTGACGCGTGGACATCAGATCTCCTAGTGGGCGCTGTGCTCGGAGTCGAGCAGCTTGCGGATCTTCAGGACGATCTCGCCGAACTCGGGTGTGTTGATGTTCTCGAGCCGCCGTGGTCGGGGGAGCGCGACCTCGATGACGTCCGCCAACCGGCCGGGGCGCGGTGTCATGACCACGACGCGGTCGGCGAGGAGCACCGCCTCGGGGATGCTGTGCGTCACGAACAGGACGGTCTTGCGGTCGGAGTCCCAGATCTTCAGCAGGTCCAGTCCCATCTGGTCGCGAGTCATCGCGTCGAGGGCGCCGAACGGCTCGTCCATGAGCAGGATGCGCGGGTCGTGCATCAGGGCGCGGCCGATCCCGACCCGCTGCTGCATCCCGCCCGACAGCTCGTTGGGGTACCGGTCGCCGAACTCCTCCAGGCCGAGCATCACCAGCAACTCGGCGGCCTTCGCGTGGGTCGCGGCGTCCCGGGCGTGGTGGAGGTCCGGCGACGTCAGCAGGTTCTTCCGCACGGTGCGCCAGGGCAGCAGCAGAGGCTGCTGGAAGACCATGCCGAGCTGGTTGCGGTGGCTGTCCTTCGACGGGGAGAACGTGACCTGCCCGGAGGTCTGTCGGGACAGGCCCATGATGATCCGCAGCAGCGTGCTCTTGCCGCAGCCGCTCGGGCCGACGATGGAGATGAACTCACCGGCTCGGACGCTGAGGGAGACGTCGTCGAGAGCCTGGACGGTCCCGCCGGACTTCGTCGGATAGAGCATGGACAGCGAGTCCAAGCGGATCACGCAGTCGGTGTCGGTGCTGATCGGCACGTCTGTCCTTCCTCACCTGGTTCGAGCGCGGTTGGCAGTCAGTCGGTCGACGAGGGCCATGTGCCGCCCATCTCCTTGGTCAGTCGCTTGCAGGCGGCCTTCAATGCCGTGGCCTCCCGGGAGTCCAGCGCCTCCGGCAGCATCCGCTCGGTGCCGACGGCCGCGATCGTGGCGCAGATCCCGCTCGCCGCGAACACCGGCGCCGCGAGGACGCAGATGCCGCGGTGGTTGACGTCGCTGCTCATGCCGGCCTGCCGGATCGCCTCGATCCGACGGCGAATCCCGGTGCGCTGGGGTTCGGGGAGGCTGCCGGTGAGCCGGTCGGCGTGGAACTGGTCGGGGAGGAAGGCCAGGAAGACCTTGGCCTGCGAGGAGTTCAGGGCGAGCTGCGAGCCCACCCGCACCGTCACGAGGGTGGGATGTTCGGCCTCCTCCACCAGCGAGACCACCGGGCCGGAGGCGCCCCACAGCGACAGCACGATGCTGACCTTGATGTCGAGCGCGAGCTCACGCAGGTAGGCCGGTGCCATCTGGATGATGCGCTGCTGTCCCAGTACGAAGCTGCCGAGCTGCAGGATCGACCGTCCGGGACGGACGAGCGCGGAGTCCTCCACGCGCTCGAGCAGGCCGGAGCTGATCATCGAGCTGAAGTAGCGGTGCACCGTGGTCCGCTTCAGGCCGAGCCGGCGGGTGGCCTCCGCGACCGAGAGCTCCGGAGTCTCGGGAGCGAACAGTCCGAGGATCTGCGCGGTCCGGCTCACTGCCTGGATGTCTTGCTCGCGAGCAGTGTCTGGCTTGTCGGCCTGGTCCTCCGGCATTGGCTCTTACCCGTTTCGTTGAGCGTCCACAAAGCGTTCATGTAGTTCGCAGTACGGACGGAGAGTAGGCGTGACCTAGGTCTCGCTGCAAGGTCTGCCTGGGGATTCACGAAAACCTCGTCCAACGACTCCACTATTGACAGACCGGATAGCGAACTCCCAGTCTGTGATGCGGCCATCGCCGATGCCTGGAGGCTTCATGACCGACACGCCCGCCATCGTCAAGCTGCTGAACGGCTGCGTGGACTTGCACTGCCATTCCGGCCCGAACCCGTTCCCCCGGCGCCTCGACCATGCCGAGGCCGGAAAGGACGGCGAGCGGCTCGGCATGCGGGGCGTGCTGGTGAAGTCCCACCACCACAACACCGTCATGGACCTGCTCTCGATGAGCGACCGGCTGGCGAAGATCAGCACACCCGTCTACGGCGGCATCACCCTGAACAGCATGGTCGGCGGCATCAATCCGCAGGCGGTGGCCATGTCGCTGCGGATGGGGGGCCGGGCCGTGTGGTTTCCGACGTTCTCGGCCGGTCGGCACATCGACTGCCATCCGGAGGGCGTCGGCTTCCCCACGGCGAGCGTCGAGGTGCCGTCGTCTCAGGTCGACATCCACCGGGAGAACGGTGAGCTCATCCCTGAGGTCTACGAGGTGCTCGACCTGGTGAAGGAGACCGGGGCGATGGTGACCGGCGGGCACATGGGGACCGAGTCGATCACCCAGCTGTTCGCGGCGGCCCAGGACAAGGGTGTCACCCGGATGCTGCTCAACCATCCCGACTACGTCATCGGTGCGGACGAGGCGAAGTGCCGTGAGCTCGTCGGCTACGGGGCGTTCGTCGAGCACGAGACCGGCTTCTACGACCCCGAGGGGACCAAGAAGTGGGACCCGAAGGTCCTCCTGGACTGGATCGAGAAGATCGGCCCGGAGCACACCGTGATGGCCTCCGACCTCGGTCAGCAGGATCGGCCGCTGCCGGTGGACTCCTTCATCCGCGTCGCGACCCTGCTGCTGGACCTGGGCCTGGACGAGCGGTCGCTGCGGCAGATCTTCTGCGACAACCCGGCGTTCCTGCTGGGTTTGGAGGACCGGCGATGACCCCCGACGTGGAGTTCTCCGACCTCGGCGTGGGCGATCCCGACGAGACGACCCCGGGCGGATCGTCGACGTGGTACTTCCGCGGGAACAACTTCGTGCTCGCCCACACCACGCTGGTCGCCGGCGACGTGCTGGAGCGGGGTGATCAGCCGGACGAGTACGTCGTGATCCTCCCCTACGAGGAGTCCAGCGTCGAAGTCCGTGCGTCGCGGGAGGTCGCGCCGGTCTCGGGCAAGGCGGTGGTGATGGTCCCGCCGGGCTTCAGCGCGGTCGTCGGCATCGAAGACTGCACCGTCGTGCGGCTGTTCAGCTCTCGGTCCACCGATCTGCTGGACAAGGCGCGCAACCGGAGCTCGTACGCGGAGCCGCACCCGAACGTCCGCCCGTTCGAGCCGTGGCCGGATCCGCCGGAGGGTTACCGCATCCGGCCCTACCGGCTGGCCGACCTGGCGGTGACGCAGGACGCCGTGCGCCCGGGCCAGATCGTGCGGTGCAGCACCTTCATGGTCAACTTCCTGGCGCCCAGGGTCGGACCGCGTGATCCCGACAGCCTCTCGCCGCACGACCACGACGACTTCGAGCAGTGCTCGCTCGCCGTGGAGGGGGAGTACGTCCACCACCTGCGGACCCCGTGGTCGAAGCGGCGCAGCGAGTGGCGCGAGGACCAGCACCTGCGGTGCGGCAGTCCCTCGGTGGCCGTGATCCCTCCGCCCATGATCCACACCAGCGAGGCCGTGGGCCCCGACACCAACCAGCTGATCGACATCTTCAGTCCGCCGCGTCTGGACTTCTCCCGGACGCCGGGCCGAGTGCTCAACGAAGACACCTACCCGCTCCCCCACCAGTAAGAGGAAGGTCCCATCGTGAAGACCAGACGAGCAATGAAGCTCGTGAGTGGTGCGGTCGCCGTCCTGTGCGCGGCCGCAACGTTGAGTGCGTGCGGTTCCGACAGCGGATCCGGCGACTCCGGCAAGTCCGGCAACCTGACGTCGGTGAGCTTCGCGATGGCGTCCCCGAGCTGGAACGCCGGCTTCGCCGTCATGGCCGTCGTGGAGGCCGAAGGCTTCTACGAGGAGGAGGGGCTGAAGGTCACGACCAACCTGTTCCCGTCGGCCACCCAGGCAGCGCAGCAGGTCGCCGGCGGCGGGGCCGACCTCGGGCTCATGACCGTCGAGCCGGTGGCCATCGGGCACGACAAGGACCTGGACCTGACCTACTTCGACTCCTACTGGCCGAAGTGGATCTACAGCCTGCAGGTGCCGGAGGGTTCGGACGTGAAGAGCATCGCCGACCTGAAGGGCAAGAAGATCGGCGTCACCGCGGTCGCGAGCTCCGGCGCGACGTTCGCCCGGACCGCGATGAAGCTCAACGGGATGAAGGAGAACGCGGCCAGCCTGGTGCCGATCGGTGCCGGCGCCCAGCAGATCAACGCCATCAAGAGCGGCCAGGTCGACGCGTTGGCGCTCTGGGACATCCAGTACCAGGCCGTCAAGAACGCCGGCGTCACCCTGACGCCGCTTCCGGTCAAGGAGACGGCGGACGCGTGGGGCGGCGGCTTCGCGACGACCCGGAAGAAGCTCGACGCCAAGAAGGACGTCTACGAACGGTTCGGTCGTGCGGTGGCGAAGGCGTTCGTCTTCTCCCAGGCCAACCCCGAGGCCGCGATCCGCGACCTGTGGAAGCTCCACCCCGAGACCCGCGGGTCCGGCCCGGAGAAGAAGGCGATGGCTGACGCGGTCAAGGTGCTCGAGGTCCGCCTGGAGGGACAGGGCGTCGACAGCAAGACCGTGGGCCGGATCGACGAGGCCGGGTTCACCCGTTCGCTCGACTTCCTGGCCTCGGCCGGGCTGATCAAGAAGTTCCCGGCGAAGGACGTCTACACCGACGAGATGTTCACGGCGATCAACAACTTCTCCTACGACGACGTCGCCAAAAAAGCAAAGAGCGCCGGCTAGATGCGGCTGGGGGTCGCGCTCGACCTGAGCTCCCAGGAGCCGGTCCGACCGCAGGTGGATCGCGCGGTCACGATGCTCGCCCGCGCGGAGCAACACGGGTTCGACTCCGCGTGGGTGGGGGAGAGCTATCACGCGACCCCTCAGCCGTTCCATCTCCCGTCCGTCCTGATGGTCCTGGGACATCTGGCCGGACGGACCTCCCTGGCGCTGGGGTCGGCGGTGCTGCTCCTGCGCGCGTACAGCCCGCGGAAGCTCGCCTACGAGGCCGCGCTGCTCGACCAGCTCTGCGGCGGGACGTTCACGCTCGGCCTCGGGCTCGGCAGCCCGGAGGTCGCCGAACGGGTCGGGCTCCCGGCGGGCGTGGACTTCGACGCCACGCTGACGCTGCTGCGCGACGCCTGGTCCGCGTCGATCCCGTCGCCGGTGCAGCGCGGTGGGCCGCGGGTCCTGGTGGGCGGCAAGGTGGCGGCCTCGGCCCGTCGTGCCGCGACGCTCGCCGACGGTTACTACGGCGCGACGAACTACTGCGACGACCTGTTGTTCCAGCAGTCGGCCACCTACTGGTCGTATCGGGGCGATTCCGAGGGAGTGGTCGCCACGACCAGGTTCTGCGTCGTCCACGAGGACGCCGCCACGGCGCGCGAACTCGCGGCGCGCCATCTGAAGGCCGCGACCGATTACTACACCGAGCGGGGCTCGTGGATCGGTGCTGACGGCCCCGAACTACCCCTGGTGGGCACGCCCGACGAGATCGACACGACGCTCGCCCGGTACGCCCGGGCCGGGATCACGTCCGTCCAGCTGCGGGTCGCCCCGTTCGGTGTGCCGCCGGACGTCGCCCGCCACACGCTCGACCTCGTCGGGCGGCACACCCTCCCGAACTGGCTGGAAAGGACGTCCTGATGAGCAGCTCCTACGTCTACGCGTCGGTCCGGACCCCGTTCGGCCGGTTCAACGGAGCCTTGGCCGACACGCGGACCGACGATCTGGCCGCGACCGCGATGAAGGGACTTCTCGATCGTTCGCCGGGCCTGGATCCCGGCCTGGTCGGCGACGTGCTCTGGGGCAACGCGAACGGCGCCGGAGAGGACAATCGCAACGTCGGCCGGATGGCCGTGCTGCTGGCGGGCATGCCCGTCTCGGTGACGGCCACCACGGTGAACCGGCTCTGCGGCTCGTCGCTGGACGCCGCCCTGATGGCCTCACGCCTGATCGAAGTCGACGACGCGGAAATCGCGATCGCCGGAGGCGTGGAGTCGATGACGCGGGCGCCGTGGGTGCTGCCGAAGCCGTCGCGCCGGTTCCCGGCCGGCGACGTCACCGCCGTCTCCACGACGCTGGGCTGGCGCCTGGTGAACGAGCGGATGCCCGCCGAGTGGACGGTCTCGCTGGGCGAGTGCAACGAGCAGCTGCAGGAGAAGTTCTCGATCTCGCGCGAGCGGCAGGACGAGCTCGGCGCCCGCTCGCACCGCCTCGCGGCAGCGGCGTGGGAGAAGGGCTTCTACGACGACCTCGTCGTGGGTGTCCCCGGCGTCGACCTGGTGCGGGACGAGAGCATCCGGGCCGACACCTCGCTCGAGGCGCTGGCCGGGCTGAAGCCGGCGTTCCGGCCCGACGGGACGATCACCGCCGGCAATTGCTCGCCGTTGAACGACGGCGCGAGTGCGGTCCTGCTGGGCTCGGCGAGCGCGGCCGCGACCATCGGTCGTGACCCGGTCGCGCGGATCGCCGGTCGCGGCTGGGCAGCGCTGGAGCCGCAGCAGTTCGGCTACGCCCCGGTCGAGGCCGCCAACGGCGCGCTCGAGCGGGCGGGAATCACCTGGGACGACATCGGCGCCGTCGAGCTGAACGAGGCGTTCGCCGTCCAGTCGATCGCCTGTGTCGACGCCTGGCTCGAGCTCGGGCTGCGGGACGCCGAGGTCGTCAACGCCAAGGGCGGGGCGATTGCCATCGGGCACCCACTGGGTGCCTCGGGCGGGCGGCTTCTCGGGACGCTCGCCGCGCGGCTCATGGAGTCCGGTGAACGATGGGGTGTCGCCGCGATCTGCATCGGTGTGGGTCAAGGCTTGGCGGTCGTGCTCGAGAACGTCGCATGACGCTGCTCTGCACGTCGGTCGACGAGGCGGTCGGCGGCATCGCCGATGGCTCGACGGTGCTGGTCGGCGGCTTCGGCACGGCCGGCATGCCGTTCCACCTGATCGACGCGTTGATGCGGCAGGGAGCGCGCGATCTCACCGTCGTGTCGAACAACGCGGGCAACGGGGACACCGGGCTCGCGGCACTGCTCGCGGCCGGGCAGGTGAGCAAGATCGTGTGCTCGTTCCCCCGGCAGACGGACTCCTGGGTTTTCGACGAGCTGTACCGCAACGGGACGATCGAGCTCGAGGTCGCACCACAGGGGAACCTGGCCGAGCGGATGCGCGCCGCCGGCGCCGGGATCGGCGGGTTCTACACCCGCACCGGAGTCGGGACCCTCCTCGCCGAGGGAAAGGAGACCCGCGAGATCGACGGCCGGACGTACGTCCTCGAGCTGCCCATCGCCGCCGATGTCGCGCTCCTCAGCGCCCACACCGCGGACACCCTCGGGAACCTCGTCTACCGCAAGACGGCACGCAATTTCGCGCCGGTCATGGCGACGGCCGCGACGACCACCGTCGTGCAGGTGCGGCACGTCGTCGAGCCGGGAGTGCTCGATCCCGAGGCCGTGGTCACGCCGGGCATCTACGTGGACCGGATCGTGCGGGTGCCGTCATGACCGGCGGTGGCCCGCTCGGGAGGGACGAGATGGCCCGGGTGCTCGCGCGCGACATTCCCCACGGGGCGTACGTCAACCTCGGCATCGGTCTGCCCACGACCGTCGCCGACCACCTGCCTGCGGAGTCGGGGGTCATCCTTCACACCGAGAACGGCATGCTCGGCATGGGGCCGGCGGCGACGGGCGACGCGATCGATCCCGACCTGATCAATGCCGGCAAGTTCCCGGTGACCGAGCTGCCCGGCGCCTCGTACTTCCACCACGCCGACTCGTTCGCGATGATGCGAGGCGGCCACCTCGACCTGTGCGTCCTCGGTGCGTACCAGGTCTCGGCAGCGGGGGATCTCGCCAACTGGCACACCGGCGAGCCCGACGCGATCCCGGCGGTCGGCGGCGCGATGGACCTCGCCGTGGGCGCCAAGCAGGTCTTCGTGCTGATGTCGCTGTTCACCAGGTCCGGCGCGCCGAAGCTGGTCAGCGAATGCACGTATCCGCTCACCGCGCTGCGGTGCGTGGACCGCGTCTACACCGACGTCGCCACGTTCGAGATCACCAGCGGAGGCCGGGTCCTCGTCCGGGAGACGTGGGGGATCTCGTTCTCCGAGCTGCTCTCGCGCGTCGATGTTCCATTGGAGCGATATGCCTAATAAATGCCAGTTCTACGTCGGGGGTGCGTGGGTCGACCCGATCGCGCCGCGGACCGTGGGCGTCCTCGACCCCGCGACCGAGGAGACGTTCGCGACGATCTGTCTCGGGACGGCCGAGGACGTCGACCGCGCGGTGGCGGTGGCGCGCACGGCCTTCGCCGCGTACTCGCAGGTCAGCGTGGAGCAACGGCTGAAGTTCCTGGAGCGGATCATCTCCGGCTTCCGGGCCCGGCTGCCCGAGATCGCCCGGACGATGACGCGGGAGATGGGGTCGCCGATCACGTTCTCGACCGAACGCCAGGCCACGGTGGCGCTGTTCCACTTCGAGGAGGCGGCCCGTGTCCTCGCGGACTACCCCTTCGAGGAGGAGAGCGGAGCCGGGATCGTGCGGCGCGAACCGATCGGCGTCTGCGGTCTCATCACTCCGTGGAACTGGCCGCTGAACCAGGTCGCGTCGAAGGTGGCCCCGGCCCTGGCCACGGGATGCACCGTGGTGCTCAAGCCGAGCGAGATCGCGCCGCTGTCCGCCATGGTGCTCGCCGAGGTCATCCACGACGCCGGGCTGCCGCCCGGCGTGTTCAACCTCGTCAACGGTGACGGTCCAGGAGTCGGGGAGGCCCTCGCGGCGCATCCCGACATCGACATGGTCTCGCTCACCGGCTCGACCGGTGCCGGCATCAGGGTCTCCAAGCTCGCGGCCGACACGGTGAAGCGCGTCGCGCTCGAGCTCGGTGGCAAGTCCGCGAACATCATCCTGCCCGACGCGGACCTCCGGGCCGCGGTCGTCGCCGGGGTGCACTCGTGCTTCACCAACGCCGGCCAGAACTGTCAGTCGCCCACGCGGATGCTCGTGCACCACTCGCAGCGCGACGAGGCGTACGCCGCCGCGCGACGGGCGGTCGAGGAGGTCCGACTCGGGGACCCGCTCGATCCCCTCACCACGATGGGGCCTCTGGTGAGCCGGGCCCAGCGGGAGAAGGTCACCGCGCTCGTGCAGTCGGGGATCGACGAGGGCGCGACGCTCGTGGTCGGCGGCCCGGACCGGCCCGACGGGCTCGACGAGGGGTTCTACGTGCGCCCGACCGTGTTCGGCGACGTCACGCCGAAGATGCGGATCGCGCGCGAGGAGATCTTCGGCCCCGTGCTCTCGATCCTGCACTACGAGACCGAGGACGAAGCGGTCGAGATCGCGAACGACACGCCGTTCGGGCTGGCCGGCTTCGTGCAGTCGAAGGACGCCGACCGCGCCCGCCGGGTCGCCAACCGCATCCGCGCGGGCCGCGTCTACCTCAACGGCGCTCCGTTCGACCGCAGCCTGCCGTTCGGCGGCTATAAGCAGTCGGGGAACGGACGAGAGTTCGGGCGGTTCGGTTTCGAGGAGTACCTCGAGGTGAAGGCGGTGCTGGGCTATCCGCGATAAAGGGGATGTGGTGAACGCGGACTTCGTGAACCGTGAAGAGCTCTTCGACCTGGTGAGGCGGGAGCGCTTCGCCCGCGACCAGCGGCTCTTCGACGTGATGCGGGACTGCTTCCACGACGACGCTTACGTCCGGACCACGTGGTACGACGGACGCGGCGGCGAGGCCTACGTCGAGGCGACGAAGACGTGGATGGCGCGGACCGGGAACAGCAAGCACTGGGTCTTCCCCGCCTACGCGCGGGTCGAGGGCGATCGGGCGACCGTCGAGAGCCCGGCGAAGATCTTCAACCGGACCACCGTGGAGGGAGTGGAGGTCGACTTCCACGCCTACTGCCGGTTCTTCTCCCGTGCCGTTCGGGACGAGGGGCGGTGGAAGCTGATGAGCTTCGAGGTCCTGCTGGAGCGCGACGAGTTGCGTCCCGTCCACGCGGGTGAGGTGCTGCCGGTAGACGTGGCCCGGCTCGCCGGACTTCGACCGTCCTACCGGTTCCTCACCTGGATCCAGTCCACCCGCGGCGTGACGGTGAGTCAGGACCTGCTCGGCGACGACCGACCGGCCGAGCTCGACGCGTTCCACCAGGGCGAGACCGCCTGGCTCGCCGGCACGGGACAGTAGACCCGGCACGGGACAGTAGACGTCGCGGCGTTCCGGGTCGGGTGAAAACCAGGCCTATCGTTGACTGGTGATCAGCGATATCGAGACGTTCCAGGACGAGCTGGCGGCCAGTGGGATTCCTCCGCTGGTCAACCAGCTGGCCGGGGCCGGCTTCACGGCCCGGATTACTGCGCGCGACCTCGGGCCGCTACGACTGATCTCTCTCGAAACCCCCGCGAGCGCGTGTGTCGGGAGGGAACGCGACGCTCGGGACGGGGACAACCTGGCGGTCAAGATCATGACGCGGGGCCGGACGCGAATCGAACAGGGCCGCGGCGACGCCGAGCTCGGGCCGGCCGATCTGGTGCTGCTCGATCCCACCCGTACGGTCCGGTTCGAGAGCACCGCCTCGGCGCACGTCACGATCCTGGTTCCGCGACGGGAGCTGCGAATCCGGCCCGCGCAGGTCGACCGGCTCGTCGGCGTGCGCATCGACGGCGGCCAGGGTCCGGGAGCTCTCGTCTCCGCGCTGGCCCGGGACGCGGCCCGGTCGGTGACCGGGTTCCGCCCGGGTGAGGCAGTGCGGTCAGCCGCGGCCGTCGTCGAGTTGATCGCGGTCGCGTTGGAGGCTCGCCTGGACGACGAGCGGCCGGCACCGGACGAGCGACTGCGGGACCGCATCGCCGGCTACATCGAGTCTCGGCTGGCCGATCCCGATTTGTCGCCGCCCGGTATCGCCGCAGCACACCACATCTCCGTGCGCCGGCTGCACAAGCTGTTCGAGGACCAACCACTCACGGTCGCGGCCCTGATCCGCCGTCGCCGTCTGGAGCGCTGCCGGTCCGAGCTGACCGTCAGCGGACGGACGGTCACTGCCGTGGCCGCCCGGTGGGGATTCACTGATCCCACGCACTTCAGCAGGCTGTTCAAAACGACCTACGGCTACACCGCCCGTGCACTGATGACCAGCAACGGTGCAGTGACGGCCAAGACGCGCGCGGCCGGCCCGGCACAGGATGGTGAGCACCAAGGCACGTCATAGCAGTGGAGGAAATCGTGGCGAAGGTATCCATCGTTCGGCCCGGTGAAGGCGAAATCCTCGGCAGCGGAGCGCATCAGATCCGGATCCTGGAGAACGGCGAGCACACCGACCACCGGCTGGGTTTCGCCGAGATCACCATCCCGCCGGGCACCCCGAGCCCGTTGCAGCACCGTCACGCCCAGCACGACGAGGGCTTCTACGTGCTGTCGGGAACGTTCCGGTTCACGATCGGCAAGGACGAGTACGACGCCGGGCCCGGCACCTGGGTCATCGTGCCGACCGGGGCGCCGCACACCTTCGCCAACATCGGTGACGATCTGGCGGTCATGCTGAACACGTTCACGCCGGACCTGTACGTGCAGTACTTCCGCGACTTCAAGGCCATGATCGACTCCGGGCAGCCGGTCAACGCCGACACGATGGCGCCGCTCTGGAAGAACTACGCCACCGAGATCTCGGACGAGTACGCCTCGTGAGGCGCCGAATCAGTCCGGCGAGGAGCAGCACCGTCGCGCCGGACGCCACCCAGCTCCACACTCGTGCGAACTCGACGATCCCGGCGATTCCGACGACCTCGTCCGCGGCGGCCGGGCCGCGCTGGGCGAGGAGGAGTTCGCGGACGCCTATGCCGACGGCTGGGAGTCGGACGCCGCCGCGGCCGCGATCGCGGCCGACCCGGCCCGGCTTCCGCGCGAACCGATCCGGCCCTGACTCGATCTAGGCGGGCTCGGGCCCGAGCACCCCGAAAGCTCCCGCGTCCACCGCGTGCAGTACCTCCGCTTCGGCGCCGGGACAGCCGACGGCACGGCACCTGACCGACAGTCAGTGCTGGCCGGGCACCGTGACGTTGGCCGCCAGCACGATCGTGAGGTCCTGCACGACCTCGTCGGTGGACTGATCGGATGCCCGCGCCAGCAGCGCGATCGCCAGGTCGGCCAGAACAAAAAACGCACCGGCCTTCGCCGCCTCGCCCGGGAACGAGCTCAGCAGCGCCTCGGCGCCCGCGTCGTCACCGCGACGGCGGGCCGCGATGACGCCCGCGGCGCGCTGTGCGGCGTCGGCCGCGGCGTGGATCGCCGCGGAGGGGTCGGCCGTCACGACGCTTTCGCTACCGCGGCCGAGTAGCGGGCCGCGACGTCGGTCCAGTTGATCAGCGACCAGAGCTTCTGGACGTAGTCCGGGCGGACGTTCTTGTACTGCAAGTAGTAGGCGTGTTCCCAGGCGTCGAACACCAGCAGCGGCGTGGTGTTGATGCCGACGTTGCCGTGGTGGTCGTAGACCTGGTGGATCAGCAGCTTGCCGCTGATCGGCTCGTGCGCGAGCACGCCCCAGCCCGAGCCCTGGACGCTCGTGGTGGCGACGTCGAGCTGCTTCCGGAACGCCTCGAACGACCCGAAGTGCTCGCTGATCGCGTCGGCGAGGACTCCGTCGGGGCGGTCGCCGCCGTCCGGGGTCAGATTCTGCCAGAACTGCGTGTGCAGCACGTGCCCGGAGAGGTTGAACGCGAGCGTCTTCTCCAGCCCGACCAGCCCCGTCGGGGTGAAGCCGTCCTTCTCGCGCACCTCCTCGAGCTGTTCGAGGGTGTCGTTGGCGCCCTTGACGTAGGCGGCGTGGTGCTTGGCGTGGTGCAGTTCGAGGATCTCGCCGGTGATCGCGGGCTCGAGCGCCGCGTAGTCGTACGGCAGATCCGGCAGCGAGTACGTGGCCATCGGGAAGCGGGCCTCCGGAGTCGAGGGTGACGAACGCACCCGAGCCTTCCGGCTTCCGGCCCTTAATGCAAGTATCTTGCAACAGCAGTGTGTTGGCATAAACGGGCGAGCGCTCGAACGCGTCGACGTCCGTCAGCTGAAGTCCAGCTCCGGGGTACGACAGATCAGCAGGCGCCTGACCTTGTGATCGACCACCTGGGCGGACGCGTTGAAGCTCGCCTCGAACGCGCCGCCGCGCCTCGTCTCGCCGAGGACGAGCTCCGTGTCGCCGACCCGGGCTCCCGCCGTGACCTGGTGCACGAGCGTGCTCTTCTCGCGTTGCGCGAGGTAAGCGATGAGACTCTCGCGGTCGCCGACGAACTCCCGCGAACCTCCGGCGCCGGTGGAGAACTGCACCGACATCACGAAGTCGCCGGTGATCATGTCGAGCACGTCGTCGGGGGTGTCTGAGTCCATGGTGCGAAACCACCGGGCCAGCATCGGGGTGGAGGTCATGCGCCGGGGCCCTCCTCGGGTGCGAGCAGTGCGAGCTCGATGTCGAAAGAGACGTGGTACGACGCGATGAGGCCGCTCTCGTCCACTCGGACGGCGGCGAGGAAGTGGCCGGTGGTGCGTACGTCGTCCTCGACCACGGCGCCGTAGACGAACTCCGTGCCGGCGTCGGCCGCCGTACGGAGCGGGACGTGGCGCCGCACGACGTCGCCTCGCCCGGTGAGGTAGCCGAGGAGTTCCTCGGCGCTCGCGCCGCGGTTGGCCCCACCCGGCAGATGGATCGCGAAGGTCACACCAGGGTGGAGCATCAACTTCGCCCCGGCGAAGTCACCACGGTCCACCGCGGCGTAGTACCGCACCAGGCGGCTCTCGTTGGAGTCCACCTACTGAACCTAGTTCAGGACGTCGTGGTTGTCTACGCGCTGCTGGGCGTGCATTGTGGGTGGCCATGGTGATTGCAGGACTAAATTGAACTCACATCAGCAGAAGTGGGGTTGATCGGAGTGCCGACGACGACCGGAATTCTTCCGCCGCTCTGGCCGGATGCCGATCCGTCCGTGCTCGTGCCGATCCCGGAGCACGACGATCTGCGCTCGGTGACCCGCGCGATGCTGGCTGGGCACGCCGCGGCTCCGGACCTGTGGGATTTGCTCACCGCCGAACTCGCCGTGGCGGGAATGGCCGTACCCGAGCGCCTCGGCGGTTCGGGTTACGGCCTGCGCGAGGTCGCTGTCGTGCTGGAAGAAGCCGGTGCGGCGCTCGTGTCGCATCCGATCCTCTCCGGCGCGGTGCTGGGCGCGCAGGCTCTGGTCCTCTCCGGATCCGCCGACGACCTGCTGCCGGACGTCCTGAGGGGCGAGCACCTGGTGACGGTGTGGTTCGGATCCGGCACCGCGCCGGTGGCAACCGAAGCCGACGGCGCGTGGACGGTGAGCGGGCTCGCCGACCGGGTGCTGGACGGCGCACGGGCCCGGCACGTCGTCGTTCCGGTGGGAACTGCGCTGTTCCTGGTCGACGTACAGCCCGGCACCGTCCGGCCGAGGCGGGTCGTCGACGAGACCCGGCCGCAGGCCGACGTCGTCTTCGACGCGGCGCCGGCCCGGGTGCTCGTGGCCGGGTCGCGCTCGGCCGTCGTGCTCGCCCGGCTGCGGACACTTCGCGACGTCGCGGTCGCCGCCGAGCACGCCGGCATCGTCGGGCACCTGCTCGATCTCACGGTCGGCTACGTCCGCACCCGCGAGCAGTTCGGCCGTCCGATCGGATCCTTCCAGGCGATCAAGCACCGCTTGGCCGACGTTCTCGTCGACCGCGAACGCTGCCTCTCGGCGGCCCGGTTCGCCGCGGCCGCGTACGACGCCGACCCGGACGGCGCCGGGGTGCCCGCGGCCGTGGCCGCCGCCGTGTGCGGCGACGCTTTGATGCGAACCGCGCACGAGACGGTTCAGTTGCACGGCGGCGTCGGCTTCACCTGGGAGCACTCCGCGCATCACTACCTGCGCCGCGCGCTGGGGGACGAGGGTCTCTTCGGCTCCGCGCACGCGCACCGGCTGCGGCTCGCCGAACTCCTCGGCTTTTAACCGAACTCACCTCAACGAGCAGTCTTGACTGTAAATGCGCAGCTGACATACTGAACTGAATCCAGTTCAATGGCGAAGGACGGTAAGCCGTGATCGACACCGACCACATCCTCCTCGAGAAGGACGGGCCGATCGCCCGCGTCTGGCTCAATCGCCCGCACAAGAAGAACGCGGTGACCGTCGAGCTGCTGCACCGGCTGGACGAGATCATCAAGGAGGTCGACGAGGACCCCGAGCTGCGGGTGCTCGTCCTGCGCGGCCGCGGCAACACGTTCTGCTCCGGGTTCGATCTCGACGAGTTGCTCGCCAACTACGTCGGGCGCACCAACGCGATGGAGGTGGCGGTTCTCTCGGCCAAGGTGTGCGACCGGCTCTACTCGATGAACACGCCGTCGGTCGCCGTGCTCGAGGGGTACGTCACCGCGGGCGGATTCGAGCTGATGATCTCGTGCGACTTCGCGGTGGCGGCAGAAGACGCGAAGATCGGCGACTTCCACATCCGGCGGGCGCTGTTCGGCGGGGCCGGCCCGATCTACCGGCTGCCGCGGATGATCGGCATCCGCAAGACCAAGGAACTGATGCTGACGGGGAAGCTGCTCTCCGGCCGTGAAGCGGTCGACTTCGACCTGATCAACGACGCCGCTCCGGCCGAGCAGCTCGACCGGCTGGTCGCCGACTTCGTCGCCCCGATCATCGACAAGAGCCCGTTCGCGATGCGGCTGACGAAGATGACGATCGACCGCGGGCTGGACGCCGACATCCAGTCGCTGATGGTCATGGAACACCTCGCGGTGGGCAACGCCCTGCAGTCCGAGGACGCGCGTGAGGGCGTCAACGCCTTCCTGGAGAAGCGCGAACCCAAATGGGTCGGCCGCTGACGACGCCGGGAGGAACCCCACGATGTGCGAGCTCGTGGGCAGCCGGTGCGCCGGTTGCCGCACCGTCGCTTTTCCCGAGGCGTCGGGTTGCCGGCGCTGCGGCGGGCAGGAGCTGGTCCCGGTGACGCTGTCCGGTCGCGGCCGGGTGTGGGGCTTCACCGTGCAACGGTTCGCTCCGAAGTCGCCTCCCTACGTCCCGCCGGCCGAGGGCTTCCGGCCGTTCGCCGTCGGTTACGTCGAGTTGCCCGAGGGTGTGCGGGTGGAGGCCGTCCTCGACTGCGACGACTTCGCCGACCTGCCCGGCGCGGACGTCACTCTGGTGGCGACCGCGCCGGTACCCCGCTTCGCGGTGGTCGCGTCATGAGCACGGTGTCGATCGTCGGCGCGGGTCTGTCGAAGTTCGGGCGCCAGCCCGGGGTCAGCGGCCGCGCCATGGCGGTGCACGCCATCCGGGCCGCCCTGGCCGACGCGGGGCTGACCTGGCCGGACGTGCAGGTCGCGTTCGGCGGGAGCGACGGCTCCGGACTGGCCGACACGCTCGTCGGCGACCTCGGGCTGACCGGCATCCCGTTCACCAACGTCAAGAACGGCTGTGCCACCGGGGGCAGCGCGCTGGTCGCCGCAGTCAACGCGATCCGGTCGGGCGCGGCGGAGATCGCGTTGGCCGTCGGATTCGACAAGCACCCGCGCGGCGCTTTCGACCCGCGCCCCGAGGACTGGGGACTGCCCGCCGGTTACGGCGAGGCGGGTCTGATGGTCACCACCCAGTTCTTCGGGATCAAGATCGCCCGTTACCAGCAGCGGTACGGCATCACGGCCCGGACTCTGGCCGAGGTCGCCGCGAAGGCGTACCGCAACGGCGCCCTCAATCCGAACGCGTGGCGGCGCGAGGCGATCGACGCCGACACCATCGCGGCGTCCGAGCTGGTCAACGACCCGCTGACCCGCTTCATGTTCTGCTCTCCCGGCGAGGGCGGGGCCGCCGTCGTCGTCGCGAGCGAGGCGGTTGCGCGGCGGCTGGCGGTCCGGCCGGTCCGGATCCGCGCGGTGGCCACCCGCACCCGCGGGTTCGGGTCGTTCGAGGTGTTCAGCCCCGCCGTCCAGGGAACCGGCGAGCCCTCCAGCGTCAGCACCGACGCGGCCCGCGCCGTGTTCGAGGCCGCGGGCGTCGGACCGGAGGACATCGAGGTCGCGCAGCTGCAGGACACCGAGAGCGGTGCGGAGATCATGCACCTGGCCGAGTGCGGCTTCTGCGAGCACGGCGAGCAGGAGAAGTGGATCGCCGAGGGCGTCACCGAGATCGGCGGCCGGCTCCCGGTCAACACCGACGGCGGCTGCATCGCCAACGGAGAACCCATCGGGGCGTCCGGTCTCCGTCAGGTCCACGAGGTGGTGACCCAGCTGCGCGGGGCGGCCGGCGCCCGCCAGGTGCCGGGGGATCCCCGGCTCGGCTTCACCCACGTCTACGGCGCTCCGGGGCTCAGCGCCTGCACCGTCCTGAGCGTCTGAAGGAGGAACCCGTGCTCCCGGACTTCGACGCGTTCGTCGCCGACGCGCGCGCCTGGCTCGCCTCGGTCGCCGCCCCCCGTGGGGCGCGGCCGTGGGGCGAGGGCAGCGACTCCGTCGCCGTTTTCGAGAACTGGACCGACGAGCAGGAGCGCGCCCAAACCGATCGGATCCGCGCCTACGAGCAGGCGCGTTTCGACGCCGGCTGGGGGCCGCTGACCTGGCCGGAGGAGTACGGCGGCCGGGCTCTGCCGGTCTCCTGCGCGCTGGCTTTCCGCCGGGTCGAGGAGGAGTTCGACGTCCCGCGGCGCACCGAGATGTTCCCGGTCACTCAGCAGCTGATCGCCCCCACCGTGGCCCAGTGGGGAACGGCCGAGCAGAAGAAGCGGTACGTCCGGGCGATGCTGCGCACCGACGTCATCGCCTGCCAGCTCTTCTCCGAGACCGAGGCGGGCTCCGACCTGGCCGCGGTGCGGACCAAAGCGGTGCGCACCGGCGACGGCTGGCGTCTCGACGGCCACAAGGTGTGGACGTCGGGCGCGCGAGTCGCCGACGTCGGTGTCGCCGTGTGCCGGACCGATCCCGACGCGCCCAAGCACGCCGGGCTGACGGTCTTCCTCGTGCCGATGGACGCCCCCGGCGTCACCGTGCGGCCGATCCGTCAGATGACCGGCGGCAGCTCGTTCAACGAGGTGTACTTGGACGACGTACGCCTGGGTGACGACGCCAGGCTGGGGCCGGAGAACGAGGGCTGGCGGGTCGCGCTGACGGTGCTGGCCTCCGAACGGCTCGACTCCGGCATCCTCGGCCTCCAGAACGCCGACCGGGCCGTCGAGCTCGCGCGGCACCGCGGGACCCCGCTCGACTCGTACGTGCGGGATCGCGTCGCCGACCTGGTCACCCGTGGCTACGTCCAGCGTCTGGCCGGTATGCGGGTGGCGGCCGCCGTGGTCGCCGGCCGCGACCCCGGCGCGGAGGCCTCGGTCGGCAAGCTGCTCGCCACCGACACGATGGCGCGGACCTCGGAGGTCGTCCGGCTGTTGCTCGGCCCCGACCTCACCGCTGATCCGGGCCAATGGGGAACCTACGCGTGGGGCGAGCACGTGCTCGGCGCCCCCGGCTACCGCATCGCCGGCGGCACCGACGAGATCCAGCACAACATCCTCGCCGAGCGCGTCCTCGGCCTGCCCCGGGATCGCGCATGAGCGTCCGTACCGCTGCCGATCACGCGGTCGCGCTCGGTCCGCGGGTGGCGCGGACGCTGGGCCTCGAGACCACCGAACTCGAGATCCTGCCGGGGGGCCACTCCGGTCTGACCTATCGGCTCGATGCCGCCGGACGATCCCTCGTCGTCAAGGCGGTGCCGCCGGGACAACGGCCGATCGGCCGCCACGACATGCTCCGCCAGGCCCGCGTCCTGAGCGCGCTGGCACCGTTCGGTGTCCCGGTGCCCGGAGTGGTCGCCGTCGACCAGGACGCCCCGGCCTGGTTCGCGATGGAGCTCGTGCCGGGGGAGTCACTCGAACCGGTGCTCGACGACCCACCGGTGGAGCCGGGTCTGGCGGCGATCCGGATGCGACGGGCCGCCGCTCTGCTCCCTCGTCTGCACGCCGTGCCGCTCGAGGCGATCCCGCTCGACGGGCCGGCCCTCACCCCCGGCGACGAGCTGGCCCGCTGGTCGCGCACTCTCGCGGCGGTCCCTCCCGAGCTCGTTCCCGGCGCCGCCGCACTACAGGCACGCCTGGCGGCCCGGATCCCGGCGGGGACCGCACCGGTGCTCGTGCACGGGGACTACCGGCTGGGCAACCTCCTCAGCCTCGGCGAGGAGCCGAAGGCCCTGATCGACTGGGAGATCTGGAACGCCGGTGACCCGCGGGTCGAGCTGGGCTGGTTCGGCGTCTTCGCCGACGGGACCAACTTTCCCGGCGTCGGCCGTGACGTGCCGGGGCTCCCTCCCGAGGATGAGCTCGTCGACCTCGCGACCAGCGGCGCCGGCCCGGCCGACATGCCCTGGTTCCACGCGCTGGGCCGCTTCAAGATGGCCGCGATCATGGGCCACAACCTGCGCCGTCACCGCGAGGGACGCCATCACGACCCGGCCCAGGAGCAGCTGCCGGCCACCATCACCCGGCTCGTCGAATCCGGCTCGGAACGCCTCGGCTGAAGCCCGTACCACCTCGAGAAGGAATGCCCGTGGACTTCGAATTCAGCCCGCGCACCGCCGCGTTGGCGGACACGCTGCGCGTTTTCCTGGACGAGCACGTCTATCCGGCCGAGGCCGTCTACGACGCGCAGCTGGCGAGCGGCGCGAACCCGCACGAGCAGGCGCCGGTCATGAGGGAGCTGCAGGCCACCGCGCGGAAGCTGGGCCTGTGGAACCTGTTCATGACCCACGGGGACCGGGGCGCCGGGCTGACCAACCTGGAGTACGCGCCGCTGGCCGAGTTGCTCGGCCGCTCGCTGCTGGGAAACGAGGCCACCAACTGCTCCGCCCCCGATACCGGGAACATGGAGATCCTCGCGCTCTACGGCACGCCCGACCAGCAGGCGACGTGGCTGGAACCGCTGCTGACGGGGGAGATCCGATCCGCGTTCGCGATGACCGAGCCCGACGTGGCGAGCTCTGACGCCCGCAACATCACCTCCACGATCCGGCGTGACGGCGCCGAATACGTCCTCAATGGCCGTAAGTGGTACACATCAGGTATCTTGGATCCCGATTGTGAACTAGTGATCTTCATCGGCAAGTCCGACCCGGAGGGCCCGACCTACCGGCAGCAGAGCATGATCCTGGTTCCGGCCGACGCACCCGGCGTCGAGGTGCTGCGTGATCTGCCGATGTTCGGCTATCGCGACCGGCTCGGCCACGGTGAGGTCCAGTTCACCGACGTGCGGGTGCCGGCCGCGAACATGCTCGGTGCCGAGGGCGACGGGTTCGCGATCGCCCAGGGGCGGCTCGGTCCGGGCCGGATGCACTACGCGATGCGGGCGATCGGCATGGCCGAGCGGGCTCTCGAACTGCTGTGCCGGCGGGCGTCCACCCGGGTGGCGTTCGGCGAGCCGCTGGCGAAACGTGGCGTCGTCCGGGAGTGGATCGCCCGCAGCCGGATCGAGATCGATCAGATCCGGCTGCTCACGTTCAAGGCCGCCTGGCTGATGGACACCGGTGGCAACGCCGCGGCCCGATCGGAGGTCGCGGCGATCAAGGTCGCGGCGATGGAGACCGCGCACACCGTAGTCAACCGCGCCGTCCAGACGTTCGGCGCCGCCGGAGTCAGCGACGACACGGTGCTGAGCAGGCTCTTCGCGATCACCCGCGCGCTCCAGATCGCCGACGGCCCCAGCGAGGTGCACCTGCGCACGATCGCCCGCCTGGAGCTGGAGGCGTACCAGCCGTGAGCGTCCTGGACGGCAAGGTCGCGCTGGTCACCGGAGCGACCCGGGGCCTGGGACACGCGATGGCCACGGCGCTCGCGGAGGCCGGAGCCACCGTGATCGTCGCGAGCCGCAAACTCGACGCCTGCGCGGACGCCGCCGGGCGGATCGCCGCCCGTACCGGCGCCGACGTGCACCCGCTGCGACTGCACGTGGGCGAGTGGGACGCGATCGAGCCGGCGATCGACTCGATCGTGGCCGACCACGGCGGCCTCGACGTGCTGGTCAACAACGCCGGCATCGCCCCGCTGGCTCCGACGCTGCTCGCGGTCGGCGAGTCTCTCTTCGACAAGACGATCGAGGTGAACCTCAAAGGGCCGTTCCGGCTGATGGCCGTGGCCGGGGACCGGATGGCGAAGGCGGGGGGAGGGTCGATCATCAACATCTCCAGCATCGGTGCCGAGCGGCCCAGCCCGGCCGAGGCGATGTACGCCGCGGCGAAGAACGGATTGAACGCCCTGACCAGAGCGTTCGCTCAGGAGTACGCGCCGGCCGTGCGGGTGAACTGCGTGATGCCCGGCGCGTTCGCCACGGACATGGCGCAGAACTGGGACGACGAGTTCCGCGCCGTGGTGATCGGCGGGCTGCCCGCCGGACGGCTCGGCCGGCCCGAGGAACTGGGGGGCCTCGTCGTGCACCTGGCCTCGGACGCGTCGAGCTACACCACCGGGGCGCTCATTCCGGTCGACGGCGGCCGAACGGCGGTCTACTGATGGGCGGCTCGCCGGCGCTGTTCGCGCTCACCGGCAGAGTGGCGCTCGTCACCGGCGCGTCGTCCGGGCTGGGTGCGGGTTTCGCCAGGACCCTGGCCGGGGCGGGGGCAACCGTCTACGCCGCGGCCCGGCGGGCGGATCGGCTCGCGGAACTCGCAGCCGGGACGCCCGGCATCCTCCCGGTCGAGTGCGACGTGACCGACGCGTCGGATCGCACCGCGCTCGTCGATCGCGCGATGGCCGAGACCGGCCGGATCGACGTCCTGGTGAACAACGCCGGTCGATCCGGTCCGCCGGACGCGGTGCAAGACACCCCCGAGGTCTTCGACGCGGTGCTGAACCTCAACCTCACGGCCGGATTCCACCTCGCGGTCGCCGTCGTCGAGGCGATGCCGGCGCAGGGGTCGCTCTCGATCGTGAACATCGCCTCGGTCGTCGGGATGGTGTCGACCGCGCCGATCGGGGGTGCCAGCTACGCCGCGTCGAAGGCGGGCACGCTCGGGGTCTCCCGGGAACTCGCGGGGCAGTGGGGGCGCCGTGGAGTGCGGGTGAACACGCTGGTGCCGGGGTGGTTCGACACCGAGATGACCGACGGACTGTTCACCGACGAGAAGTCCGCCGCCTGGGTGCGCCGCAACACCATGCTCGGACGGGGCGGACGCGAGGGCGAGGTCGACGGCGCACTGCTCTTCCTCGCCTCGGACGCCTCCAGCTACATGACGGGCCAGGCCCTGGTCGTCGACGGCGGTTGGACGGCGCGGTGAGAACCATGCGCGCGGTGCGGTTGCTCGCCTGGGAGCGCGACGCCGAGCTGGTCGAGATCCCGGTGCCGATTCCGCGCGGGAGAGAGGTACTCCTGCGCGTGGAGGCGGTGGGGCTCTGTCATTCGGACCTGCACGTGATGGACGCACCGAGCGGCACGCTGCCCTACCGGCTGCCGTTCACGCTCGGCCACGAGACCGCCGGTACGGTGGCGGCGGTCGGTGACGAGGCCGATGCCGCCTGGGTCGGCGAGCCGGTCGTCGTCCACGGCATCTGGTCTTGCGGGCAGTGCCGCAACTGCGTGCGGGGCCGGAACAACTACTGTCTGCGGCTGGCCGGCGGCCCGATCGGCGGCGGGCTGGGCCACGACGGCGGACTGGCCGACTACGCCCTGGTCCCCGGAGTGGGGCAACTGGTCCGCAGGCCGGGTCTCGCCGCCCGCGACGCCGCGCCGCTGACCGACGCCGGACTCACCGCGTTTCACGCGCTGTCCGGAGTCCGGGACCTCGCCGAGGGCGGCACCGTGCTGGTCCTCGGCGTCGGCGGGCTGGGACACATGGCGCTCCAGTACCTCGCGGCCCTGACCGGCACGCGGGTCGTCGCGGTGGACACCCGTCCGGAGGCGCGGGCGCACGCTCGGCGACTCGGTGCGGAGCAGGCCGTCGCGTCACCGGCGGAGGCCGGCGCGCTGCTCGCCGAATCCGGGGGCGCGGACGTCGTTCTGGACTTCGTCGGGGCCCGCGAGACGCTCGCTGCGGTGCCCGGGCTGCTGGCGCCGGGTGGCGCGGCGGCGATCGTCGGATCCGGGGGCGGCGAGACGACCGTCGGGAAGGGTGGGGGGCTGCCGAGCGGCTGGCGGCTCTCCGCGCCGTTCTGGGGACCGCGGGACGATCTCGCGGCCGTGGTGCGCCTGGCCGTCGACGGTGTCGGCCGGCCGACGACCAGCACATACTCCCTCGATCAGGCTCTCGACGCGTATCGCGCTCTGCGATCGGGGCGCGTCGAGGGCCGGGCGGTGGTCGTTCCCTGATGGACACGAAGGAGGCTGGCGCATGCAGGTCCTAGCGGCCGAACTGAGGGATCGTGCGGCCACCGACCCCCACGCCGTCGCGGTCATCGACGCCGACGGCGCGCACACCGTCGGCGCCGTGGTCGAGGCGGCGACCGAACTCGCCGATCTGCTGGATCGGGCCGTGGACGGCGCGCCGACGGTGCTGCTGCAGGCGGACAACACCTGGCGCACGATGGCCGCGGCGGTTGCGGTCGGCCTGCGCGGCGGGGTGGTCGCGGTGATCAGCAGACACGCCGCCCCGTCGGAGTACGCGCTCGCGCTGGAGGACATCGTCCCGGACGCCGTGGTCGCCGCGCCCGGGGCGCTGCGTCACTGGGGGTTGCGCGACGCCGACTTCGCCGGCGACGTCGCCGCGCTGCGGGGCTGGTCACTGCGGGCTCGACCCGGTGCCACCGCGGGCGTCGACCGGTGGAAGGGCGGCGTCGCCATCGCGATGACGTCGGGCTCCACCGGGCGTCCCAAGTGTGTCGTGCAGACGGAGAGCGCCCTGCGTTACGCCGGACGGTCGACCATCGAGGCCGTGGGGCTGCGCCCCGGTGACCCGGTGGCCGCGCTGGTCCCGCTCTCCTCGGTAGCGGCCTTCTGCTTCGGCCTGTACCTCCCGGCGATGCTCGGCGGACCGCAGGTCTGCCTCGACGGCTGGAAACCCGGGGCCGCGCTGGACGTGATGCAGCGGCACCGGGTGGTCTGGACGATGCTCGTGCCCACCATGGCGCTCCAGCTCGCGCTGGTGCCGGGCGCGGAGGGCACCCTGAGTTCATTGACGGCGATGACCGTGGGCGGCGGCCCGATGAACGCGCACGCCCTCGCCGACGCCGAGCGCTGCCTCGGTACCCGGTTCCTGCGAGTCTTCGGCATGTCCGAGTGCCTCGGCCACACGACGCCGCTGCCCGGCGACGACGTGGCCGTCCGGCTCGGGCGGGACGGCCGGCCGTTCCCCGGCACCGAGGTCCGGGTGGTGGGGGACGGCAACGTCGTGTTGCCGGTGGGGGAGACCGGCCACGCGCAGGTGCGTGGCCCGTCGCTGTTCGTCGGATACGCGCGCGGCGGCGTCCCGCGGCTGCCGGAACTCACGCCGGACGGCTTCCTGCCCACCGGTGACCTCGCCCGGATCAACGACGACGGCACGCTGTCGATCATGGGCCGCGAGAAACAGGTCATCATCCGTGGCGGCCGCAACCTCGATGTCAACGAGATGGAGGCCGCGCTCGCCGCGCTCCCGGGGATCGTGCAGGTCTGCGTCGTACCGGTACCCGACCGGATGCTGGGTGAGCGGGCCGCCGCGCTTCTGGTCGCGACGGTGCCGGTCACTCTCGAATCGGTGCGCGCGGGCCTCGCGGCGGCCGGCTTCCCGAAGTTCAAATGGCCGGAGTTCGTCCACCGCGTCGACGATCTCCCGCAGAGCCGGGTGGGCAAGCTCAACCGGGTCGCGGCCGCCGACCTGGCCAGAACGCTCGAGGGCGAAGGATGACGGACGTCCGTCCGCATCGTCGGCCCGCGACCCTCGACAACGGAGGAACCGTGTACAACCTGATCCTGATGGCGTCCAAGCCGGACGACTGGACGCACGAGCAGTTCATCACCTGGTGGCGCGGCGAACACGCCGAAATGACGTACCCGCTGCCCGGCCTGCGGCGGTGGCAGCACACCGAGATCCTCGACGCCTTCGAGACGCGCTCCGCGGGCTGGGACGGCGTCTCGATCCTCAGCTTCGACGACCGCGCCGCCCTCGACGCCGCGCTCGCCAGCGACGAGTGGAAAGCAGCCGTCGCCCACGTCGGCACCATGCGGGGCCGGCGGATAGCGGTCATGGGCGAGGAGAAGGTGATGGTCGCGGAGCGGTGATCGACGGCGGCCGGTTCCTGCCGGCCGCCGTCGCCGGAGCCGACGTCGGTCAGCCGTGCACCGTGGCGAGAAGCGCGGCCAGCTCGCCGGGCACGGCCACCATCGCCATGTGTCCGGAGTCCAGGAACGCCACGTTGCCGCCGACCCGCGCGGCCGAGGGCTCCTGCAACTGCGGCGGGTAGCACATGTCCCGGGTGAGGCGGACGTAGGTGCGCGGAACGTCGGTGCGCAGGCCGGACAGATCGACCACCTCCGTCAACAGCGCGGCCGAGTCGTCGGTGACCTGGTCCAGGGTCCAGGCCGTGGCCTCGTCGTCCAGGTCGTTGCAGAGCATGGCCTCGGCGCCTTCCCGGGTCTGGTGATAGACGCCACCGGAGATCGACTGCTCCACCGCCGCCCGGACGGCCGGGTCGATCTGATCCAGCACGCTCGTGCCCTCGGGCGGAACGACCGCGGAGAGGAAGACGACGTGACGCAGGCGGCCGGCCAGCGCGGGTAGGACGCGCGGTACCACGACCCCCGCGAAGGAATGGGCGACCAGCACCACGTCGTGCAGGTCGGCCTGCTCGACATCCGCGATCAGTGCCCGCGCGCAGTCGTCCAGCGTCACCGTCGAAACGTCGACGGAGGCACGCGAGCCGCGGCCGGGCAGGTCGACGGCGAGCACTGGGCCGTCGAGCTCGGGAAGCAGAGGTTTCCAGCAGGCGGCGCCCATGCCGGCGCCGTGGACCAGGACGAACGCCATTGTGTCTCCCGGGTAATTGAACTGAACTCAAATTTGTTCGAACGCTAAGGTGCCGCCGAGGCCGTGTCAACAGCGGTGGAGGGCCATGAACCTATCTCTGTTCAGGTAGCATGCCCGAGCATGAGTGCGCAGACGGCGGCCGATCGCAGCGACGGGCCGCGATCCAAGCGTCGGGTGATCCTCGATGCGGCAATCGACAAATTCGGCCGGGATGGCTTCGAGCCGACGAAATGGGCCTCGATCGCTGACGAGGTGGGAATCGGGCAGACCGCGCTCTACCACTACTTCGAGTCCAAAGCCCACTGCCTGCTGACGATCATGAGCCTGGAACTGGAGCGCTCCCTCTCCAAGTTCACGATCGCGACCGTGGTCGCTCCGGACCACACCGGGCGTCTGCGTGCCGCGGTCGCCGGCGCGTACGACGTCTCGCCGAGGGAGGCTCTGTCGGCCCGGATCCTGCTCGCCCACACGGATCTGCTCGCTACCGAGCGGCCCGCCCGGCGGGAGGAGGCCGAGCGGCAGCGGGCGCGCACGCTGGTGCGCGCGATCGAGGACGCCTGGGCGTCGATGGCGCAGAAGGGCATGGACGACGGGATCTTCGCGCAGCGCGACGCACGGCAGACGAGCTTCGCCCTGCTCGCGCTGGTCAACAGCGTCTGGCGCTGGTACCGCCCCGACGGCAGCCGCAGCCTGGCCGAGATCGCCGAGTTCATCGCGGATGCCTGCGTGCGGCTGGTCGGGGACGACCCGGCTCCCGCGTCCGAGCGGTGAGCCGATGCCCCGCCACCGTGAGGTACGGCTGGTCCGTCGCCCGGTCGGCCGGCTGAGCGTCGACGACCTGGTCGTCGCCGATGCCGAGATCCCGCCGCTGCGGGACGGCGAGGTGCTGGTCCGCAACACCTGGCTCTCCGTGGACGCGGCCGTCCGGCTGCGGCTCGACGCCTCCGGCCCGGAGGGCTATTTACCGCCGGTCGAACTCGGTCGTCCGCTCGAGGGCCTGGCCATCGGTGCGGTCGTGGAGTCCAGGGCGCCCGGGTTCGAGGCGGGGCAGCTGGTCGAACACGCTCGGGGCTACCGGGAGTTCGCCGTCGTCACCCCAGGCGGTGGAGCACTGGGCGGCGTGGGTTCGCTCCGCGCGATCGACGAGCGGTCGGCCCCGCCCGACGTCCAGCTCGGCCTGCTCGGCGGCACCGGACTCACCGCCTGGGCCGGCCTGACCCGGGTGGCCGCGCTCGCGCCGGGCGACGTGGTGTGGATCTCGGCGGCCGCCGGCGCGGTCGGTAGTGTCGCGGCCCAGCTGGCCAGGGAGCGCGGCAACCGGGTGATCGGTAGCGCCGGAACCCCGGCCAAGGTCGCCTACCTCCGGGAATCGCTCGGTCTGGACGCGGCCTTCGACTACCACGACGGGCTCCGGGAGGGTCTGGCCGAGGCCGCGCCGGAGGGGATCGACGTCTACTTCGACAACGTCGGAGGGAGCCACCTGGAGGCGGCGTTGGCCGCGCTGCGTCCGTACGGCCGGGTGGCTCTGTGCGGGGCGGTGGCCGGGTACGACGGCGCTCCCGCTCCGGGCCCCGGCAATCTGTTCCTGGCCACCGCGAAGAACCTGACGCTGCGTGGTTTCCGGGCCGGGGCGTTCGCGGCGCAGGCCGAGCAGGCCCGCGACGAGCTGGGTGAGCTGTGGCGGACCGGCCGGCTACGACTGGAACAGGTGGTGCACGAAGGGCTGGAGTCCGCCCCGGCCGCGCTGATCGGACTGCTCAACGGCCAGAACGTCGGGAAGGTGCTGGTGCGCCTCTGAGCGCGTGGCTACTGCGCCGTCCAGCCGCCGTCCGCGTACACCTCGGAGCCGGTCATGAAGCCGGCGTCGTCGCTCGCCAGAAAGGCGACCACCGCCGCGATCTCCTCCGGAGTGCCGAGCCGTCCCATCGGTGTTCCCGTGAGCATCGCGCGGTGACGCTCGGTGCCCGCGAAGCGCTCCAGCAGGGGCGGCGTACCGACGAAGCCGGGGTGAAGTGAGTTCACTCGGACGCCACGGGTCGCCCAGTGCAGCGCGGCGCTCTTCGTCATCGTGCGGACCGCGCCCTTGGCGGCGTGGTACGCGAAGCTGTTGCCGAACCCTCCCACGGTGCCCAGGATCGAACAGAGGTTCACGATCGCGCCGCCGCCGGAGCGCTCGATCAGCGCGCCGGCGTGTTTCATGCCGAGCCAGACTCCGGTCTGGTCGACGCTGATCACCGAGTCCCAGCGTTCGGCCGTCTCGTCGGTCACCGTGGCGAGACTGCCGATGCCCGCGTTGTTGACCAGGGCGTCGAGCCCGCCGAGACGTTCTCCGACCAGGGCGGTCACCGCTGTCCAGCCGGCTTCCGACGAGACGTCGAGCGCTGCGCTCAGGTGCTCGCGGTCACCGGGCAGTCCGGCGGCCAGATCGAGGCAGGGCCCCTCCGTGGTGTCGGTCACGATCAGGCGAGCGTCCTCGGCCGCCAGGCGCTCGCAGATCGCGACGCCGAGTCCTCCCGTCGCGCCCGTGACCAGCACGGTGCGGCCCGCGAACCTGTTCATGTCACTCCATTCGGGTTGAATTCACTTCTGGTGTGAGCCACGGTCCCGTCCTCCAGCTGCTTCATAACGGCATCGTCGGGCGGTTGACGTGACCTGAGTCTCTCTCTAAATTGAATTGATATCAGTTCGAACGGGAGACTCTCGACGATGAGAAGACTGAGATTGGCCAGTGCGGTGGCCGCCACCCTGCTGCTGAGCGTCACGGCGTGCAGTGGTGGCGGATCGAAGACCAGCCAGGCGGTCGAGGGCGACTGGGGCGACGTGGTCGCCGCCGCGGAAAAAGAGGGCAGCGTGCTCCTCTACTCCAGCCAGAACCCGGTGAACTTAGCGGCGCTCAAGACCGCGTTCCACAAGAAGTACCCGAAGATCACCATGACCTTCGTGCGGGGCACCGACGCCGAGCTCAACCCCAAGGTCGAGGTCGAGCAGCGGACCGGCAAGGGAATCGGTGACGTGCACATGCTCACCGACGCGAGCTGGATCAAGACCGCGGCGTCCAGCGGTAAGTTCTCGGCTGAGCTGCGCGGGCCCGACTTCGACGAAAGCGGCTACAACCGGTCCAAGACCGTGATGGACGACCGCATGTTCCTCAGCAGCGCAGCCGTCTTCTCCCTGGGCTGGAACACCCAGCAGGTGCCCGGCGGCCTGAAGGACCCGCGCGATCTCCTGAAGCCCGAGTTCAAGGGCAAGATCGGCATCACGAACCCGCAGGGCATCGCCGCGTACGTCGACTTCTACCGGTTCATGCAGAAGAACTACGGCGACGACTACTTGACGAAGCTGGCCGCGCTCCAGCCTCGGGTCTACCCGAGCGCGCTGACGATCGCCCAGGCGCTCACGTCGGGTGAGATCGCCGCGACGCCGGTGGTGCAGCCGTTGGTCGCGGAGGTGAAGGCGGGCGCGCCGGTGAAGTGGGCGTTGCCGGAAAAGCCGTGGGGCACGCCCTGGTACAGCCACGTGCTGAGCAGCGCCGCGCATCCGAACGCGGCGCAGGTGCTCGCGGACTTCATCGTGACGCCCGAGGGCCAGGCCGCGCTGAACGTGGGCTACGCCAGCGCGATCCCCGGTGTGGACGGTGCGGTCGCGAACGCGCAGGACATCCCCCTCCCCAACCCCGACGACCTGACGCCGGCGAAGAACCAGGCGTTCCAGTCCGAGTGGGAGTCGCTCTTCCTCCGGAAATGAGTCGGAACAGAGGGGAGCAGCGGTGACGGACTTCCAGGGACGCCGGATTCTCGTGACGGGTGCCGCCAGTGGGCTGGGGGCCGCCTGCAGCCGGCTGCTCCACGCACGCGGTGCCGACCTGCTCCTCACCGACATCGACGAGCTCGCCGGCCAGGCACTGGCCGGCGAGCTCGTCGACCGGGCGGAGTTCTACCGTCTCGACGTGACCGACGAGGGGCGGTGGGAGGCCCTCACCGCGGAGATCGGAGGGCTCCACGCCCTCGTGCACTCGGCCGGAGCGGCCTTCAAGGCGCCCCTGGCCCACACCTCGCCGTCGGAGTTCCGGCGGCTGGTGGACCTCAATCTGACCGGTACGTTTCTCGCGCTGCGAGCGGCCGCGTCACTCGTCCTGGACGGCGGTGCGATCGTGACGATGGCCTCGTTGCGGGGCGTGCTGGCCACGACGGGACTCGGTGCCTACGGCGCCTCGAAATTCGGCGTCCGGGCATTGAGCCGGGTCGCCGCGCTCGAGCTGGCGCCGCGCGGCGTGCGGGTGAACGCCGTCTGCCCCGGCAGCTTCGTCACCCCGATCACCGCCGGCGCGGGATTCGCCGACGACGACATGGACGCCTACGTGCGCACGATCCCGCTCGGGCGCCGGGGCAGGCCCGACGAGGTCGCCGCACTGGTCGCGTTCCTCTGCTCGGACGAGAGCGGCTACATCACCGGTGCCGATCTGGTGATCGACGGTGGCACGGCCGCCGGCGCCACGACACCACTCCTGAATCAGCGCGACCCCCGAGGTGAAGCATGAAATCCGGATTCCGGGTGGAAGGTCTGCGCAAGAGCTACGGCACGAACACGATCGTCGACGATCTCGAGCTTCCGATCGAAGCGGGCGAGTTCATCGTCCTCCTCGGGCCGAGCGGGTGCGGGAAGACCACCACGCTGCGGTGTCTGGCCGGACTGGAGACGCCGGAGGCGGGGCGGATCAGCTTCGGTGACAGGACGGTGTTCGACAGCGCGGCCAGAGTCGCGGTTCCGGCCCACAAGCGCAACATCGGGATGGTCTTCCAGTCCTACGCGCTGTGGCCGAACAAGACGGTCCGGCAGAACATCGCCTATCCGCTCACGGTGCGCCGGATGTCGGGAGCGCTCCGCGGCGGGGCGGTGGAACGAGCCGCGGAGATGGTCGACTGCGCGAACCTCCTCGACCGGTACCCTGGCCAGCTCAGCGGTGGCCAGCAGCAGCGCGTGGCGGTAGCCCGCGGGCTGGTCGCCGAGCCCGACCTGGTTCTGTTCGACGAGCCGCTGAGCAACCTCGACGCCCGGCTGCGCGACCAGGTCCGCACCCAGATCCACCAGCTCCACCAGGACCTCCGCTTCACCGCGGTCTTCGTCACGCACGACCAGTCCGAGGCGCTGGCCCTGGCCGACCGGCTGGCCGTGATGCGCGCCGGCCGGCTCGAGCAGTTCGACACGCCGCAGCGGGTCTACGAAGAGCCGGCCACCGAGTACGTGGCGGCGTTCATGGGAATGTCGAACCGGCTGGAGCTGACCCGGCGACCCGAGGGCTGGGCGACCGAGAGCGGCGACGTCGTGGACCTCGGCGATCACCCTTCCCCCGCGGGCGAGCGGGCGGTCGTGCGGCTGCGTCCGGAGGACCTGAGGCTCCACCGGGCGGCGGACGACGTTCCCGCGGGACACAGAGGTCTCTCCGGGGTGCTGGTCACGTCGGAATACGCCGGACGCACCTACGACGTGCTCGTCGAGGTGGACGGTCGCCGGCTCCAAGCGCGGGCGGACGGCCGGGACAGTGGGGACTGGCTCCGTGCGTCGGGCCCGGGTACGCCGGTCACGGTGAGCTTCGCGCCCGCGCACCTCCGCGTGTTCAGCGGCACGACGGCAGATCCGGCGGACGTGTCGACCGTCCCGATCGGGGCTGGTGTGTGATGGCGATGTCCGTCGTCGCCGTGGTGCGCCGCCCGGTGGACCGGGCCGTCTGGCTCGCGCGCCTGTTCTACGGCGCGTTCGTGCTCGGCCTCGCGTACCTCGTCGTCGTGCCCCTGTTCAAGCTGCAATCCCAGGCGTTCGCGGACGGCGGTGCAGGCTACCGCGCTCAGTACGGGCGGCCGGGCATCGGCGAAGTGCTCGCCACGACCGTCCGGCTCGCCCTCGGATCCGTGGTGATCGCGATGGTGCTGGGTACCGTGCTCGCCTACGCGACCAGCCGGCTGCCCGCGCGGTTCTCGTTCTTGCGGATGGTGCCCCTGCTGCCGATCGTGATGCCCGCGGTCGCGAGCGTCACCGGCTGGGCGTTCCTGCTCTCGCCCGGACCGGGCTACCTCAACGCGGCGTTGCGCGCGCTGCCCTGGTGGCGGCACCTGGAATCCGGACCCGTCGACATCTACACCACGAACTGGATCATCATCCTCACCGGCTTCGGGCTGACGTCGTTCGTCTACCTGTTCGTCAGTGCCGGTATGGCGAACATCGGCGCCGAGCACCTGGAGGCCGCCGCCACCAGCGGATCGTCGACGATCGGGGTCTTCTTCCGCGTCGTGCTGCCGCTGCTGCGCCCCTCGTTGATCTACGGCGGCGGCGTCGCGTTGCTCCTCGGGCTCGGACAGTTCACCGGCCCTCTGCTCCTCGGGGCGAACAACGGTGTGAAGGTCCTGACGACCGAGATGTACCTGCGGGTGTCCGAGTCGCCGGCCGACTTCGGCGCGGCCGCGGCGGCGGGATCACCGCTGGTGATCCTCGGCCTGCTGGTGGTGCTCGGACAGCGGGCGCTCCTCGGGGACCAGTCCCGCTTCGTCACTCACGGGGGCAAAGCCTCCCGACCGGTCTCGACCCGCTCGGCCTGGGCGGTGGCGACGGTGGTGATCTACGGCCTGGTCGCGCTCGTCCTGCCGCTCCTCGGGCTGGTCGCCGTTTCGCTCACGCCCTACTGGTCGAAATCGATCTCGCTCGACCTCCTGACCCTCGACAACTACCAGACGCTGTTCGCGACCAGCGACATCCTGGACGCCGTCGGCACCAGCCTGATCACGTCGTCGGTCGCGGTGCTGTTCTGCGTGCCGATCGGCTTCGTCGCGGCAAATCTGCTGGTGCGCGGGCGGCGCCATGCCGTGTTGCGGTTGCTCGCCGACCTGATCACCGCGCTTCCGCTCGGGATCCCGGCGGTGATTTTCGGCGTGGGTTTCCTGCTGGCCTACACGGAGCCGCCGTTCATCCTCTACGGCACACGCGCCGTCATCATCCTCGTGTACATCGTGCTGATGGTGCCGTTCGCGACCCGGCTGCAGATGACGGCGCTGCTGTCGCTCGGCGAGACCTACCACGAAGCGTCCGCCACCAGCGGGGCGAGCCCGCTGACCACCACGCTGCGGGTGACGCTCCCGTTGCTTCGGCCCGCCGTGCTCAGCGCGATGGCACTGATGTTCATCCTGCTGACCCACGAGTTCGCGGCGTCTCTCCTCGTCCGCGCACCCACGACGCAGGTGATGGGGACGAGACTGTTCGACCTGTGGTCGAACGGCTCCTATCCCTTGGTGGCGGCGATGGCGCTGTTGATGACTGCGGTGACCGGAGTCGGCGTTGCTCTGGCGATGCTCGTCGGTGGCCGAAACGTTCTCGACAACCTGTAGGTCACTGTTCGTCCTCGGGGGCAGCGAGCGGTAGCCGGATCGTGAAGGTCGATCCGCTGCCCGGCACGGAGGTCACGTCGAGGGAACCGCGGTGCTTGCCCACGATGCAATTGAGGGCCATCGAGAGGCCCTGCCCGGTACCCTTCCCCACTTCCTTGGTGGTGAAGAACGGATCGAAGATCCGCTGTTTGGTCGCCTGGTCCATGCCGATTCCGTCGTCACTCACCGTGATGACGGCCTCGTCAGCCGACCGGCGGGTCGCCACCTCGATCCGGCCCAGTTCGCCGCCTGCCGCCCGGTCGGCGACCGCGTGCGCGGCGTTGACGATCAGATTCAGGATGACCTGTTTGAGTTCGCCCTCGTAACACGGCACCAGTCCCATCGTCGGGTCGAGATCGAGACGGAGCTCCGCGACGTACTTCCACTCGTTCCGAGTGACCTTCGCGGTCGTCTCGACCGACCGGTTGAGGTCGGTCTCCGACCGGCCCTGTCCCGGATGGGAGAATTCCTTCATCGCGCGGACGACTTCGCCCACCCGACCGACACCCTCGAGTGTCTGCTCGAGGGCCCCGGGGATCTCCTCTTTGATGAAGTCCAAGTCGACGCCGTCGACCAATGCCCGGAGGCTCTGCCACGCTGCCGCCGCGGCGTCCGGCTCCGCGCCTGCGCTGTGGACCGTCTCGGCGACGGATTGGACGAGCGTGAGCATGTCGCCGACGGAGTCGGCAAGGAACAGCACGTTGTCGGAGATGTATTGCACCGGCGTGTTGATCTCGTGCGCCAGGCCTGCCGCCAGTTGCCCAATGGCCTCCAGCCGCGTGCCCTGCGCTAGTTGCCGTTCGAGCTCGCTCACGCGAGTGACGTCCGCGCCGACGCCGATGACGCCCTCCATCCGGGAGTGCTCCTCGTATCGGGGCAAGATGCTCAGCAACATGATGCGTGGCGTCCCGTCGGGGCCTTCCACAGTGACGGAGTGGTCGACGACCGGTGTCCCTGTCCGGACGACCTGTTCCTCCAAGCTCCGAATCGTCTCGACGAGCGCGTCACCGTCGGGCAGATCGCTCTCGTTGCGGCCGAGGAGCTGCTTCACGGTCTCGAGCCGACGGAGTCCGAGATAGGCGTCGTTGCAGCCCAGATAACGATTCTCGGCGTCCTTCCAGAAGACCACGTGCGGAATCGTGGAGAGCACGCTGACGAGCAACTCCCGCTCGGCACGCAACTCATCGGCGAGTCCCTCCGCGTGCTCGATCGCCGCTCGAGCGGCGTCCTCGCTGCGCCGACGCTGCGTGATGTCCTCCTCGGCGAAGACGAACGACTCGACTTCGCCGTCGCGCAGCGACGGAGCCACGACGCAGGACACCCAGTACGGCTGCCCGGTACGGCCGGTGGTCTGAAACTCCGTCTCGATGAGCCGGCCCGCCGCCATCGACTCCCGGACGCGCAACAGCTCGCCTGTCTGCAGTACCGGTCCCCGGAAGAGATCGAGGCGATTCCGCCCGACCACCTCCGCCGGTTGGTAGCCGTTCAGGCGTGTGAACGCCGAGTTCACCCATTCGATCGAGCCGGCCGCATCGGTCAGGGCGATAGCGAGAGGCGCACGGATCGCCGGGTGTGCGAGACGGCGCGCGAGGTCAGCCGATGAGGGCGCGACCACCCTCGACGGCGCGTCCGACTGATTTACGCCGCCACGTTCCATTAATCCTCCTTTCATCAGGTAAGTTCACTATAAGGGGAAAACCCTTGTGGGGCGTCGTGCAGTGGTGCCGCCGGTTCCGGATGGGCTCCCTGGCGGTCGCGTCCGCGTCCGCGTCGCGCATCCAGGGGTAGCGGGCGCCGCCCTTGCCGGGCCGGACCGCCGCGGAGATGCGTCACGCCACCTCGCCAAGGGCCCCGCAGGGCGACCGACGACCTGGCGGCCAGGGCCGGCTGGTCCGGCGCGTTCGCTCGGATCGGCGCGTTCGCTCAGGTCGGCATGGGGGCTGCCGATCGGAATGCTGGCCGTTCCCCTCTGACCTGACGGCGCGCCAGTCGCAGTGGCTAGGAGCTTGTAGTGACCCAGGACAGTGGTGTGCTCGACGCGCTCTCCGACCGGGCGGTCCAGGCGGCGGCGCTGGCGTTGTTGGTGCAGGAGCGGCTGGTATTGACGGTCGCGGCGAAGACGGGCGTCGTGCTGACGGTCAATGACCGGGTGGTGACGATGGCCGACCGGCCGGTGGAAGCGCTCATCGGTCAGCGTCTGGATGCGGTGTGGTCGATCACCTCGGTTCAGGTCGAAAAGATCCTGAGCGGCGGTCGGCGCGGTCATTTCGTCGAGGAAGTCATCGCGGTCGTCGACGGCGGCGGTTCGCAGCGATGGCTGCGGCTGAACTGCGCGCCGATTCCTCCGGAACCCGAGGCCGGCGACGAACTGGCTCCGGAGCCCGGGAGTACGGCACCTGGCGCCGGCGGCCCGCCGACGTCAGGGGACCCCGGCCCGCGGACACCAGCATCAGAGCAGGCACCTCCGAAAGGGGAGGCCACGCCTGCCCGGGGGAAAGCCGGCGCCGGCGCAAGACGGTCGTCGGCCGGTACCGGGCAGCTCGCCTCGGCCGACCGGACGCGGCCCCAGGACGCCGATACCGTATTGGTCACCGCGTACGACATCACTGAAGACCGGGTGCAACACAGCGAGCTGCGCCACCGGTACGCGGCTATCGACGAATCATTGGCGGTCATCGAGTTCGACCCGCAGGGCATCGTGCTCGCGGCGAACCGTGTCGCGCTGGAGCAACTCAGGTATTCGCCCGAGGAAGTCGTCAACCAGACCCATCAAATGCTGACGGATCCGACCTATGCCCAGAGCGAGGAGTACAAGAAGTTCTGGGAGCAGCTCCGGGCCGGTCACAACCAGTCCGGCCAATACAAACTGTTGACCAGAGATGCCGCCGAGGTCTGGCTGCGTGGCCGTTACGACCCGCTGGTGGACGAGCAGGGCACTATCTACAAGATAGTCCTTCACGCGGTGGACGTCACTGACACTCGGCTGGTCAACGCCGAATTCGAAAGCAAGCTGGCTGCAATCAGCCGGGCGCAGGCGGTTATCGAATTCTCTCTCGAAGGAACCGTGCTTGCCGCGAATCAGAATTTCTTGGACGCGATGGGCTACAAGTCCGGGGAGGTGATCGGTGGCCACCACCGGATGTTCGTCGATGACGAATACGCCCGGAGTAATGCCTATCGCACCTTCTGGCAGAAGCTGGGTCGCGGAGAGTTCGACGCGGGTGTGTACAAGCGCTACGGCAAGGACGGCAAAGAGGTTTGGCTGCGCGCCACCTATAATCCGATCCTCGACCTGCACGGTCACCCGACAAAGGTAATCAAATTCGCCACCGACATCACAGCCGACAAGCTTCGCGACGCGGAGTACGAAGGCAAAGTGCACGCAATCGAGCGGTCTCAGGCGGTGATCGAATTCGATTTGGAAGGGCGAGTACTCGCGGCCAACAAGCTCTTTCTCGAGGCCACCGGGTACGAGCTCGGCGAGATCGTGGGCCAGCACCACCAGGTGTTCGTCGACCCGGCCTACGCCACCACTGACGCTTATCGGGCATTCTGGAAGCGGCTGCGCCAGGGCGAGTTCGAGGGCGGCGTCTACAAGAGGTTCGGCAAGGGCGCGCGCCCTCTGTGGCTGCGTGCGACCTACAACCCGATCCTCGACCATGACGGTCGGCCCGTGAAAATCGTGAAGTACGCCACCGACATCACCGCGGACCGGACCAGGGCTGCCGACTTCGAAGGTAAGGTCGCCGCGATCGAACGGTCCGAAGCCGTCATCGAGTTCGACCTCACCGGCACTGTTATTGCCGCCAATGACAATTTTCTCGGTCTCACCGGGTACTCCCTGTCGGAGGTCGTCGGACAGCACCACCGGATGTTCGTGCCCGCCGAGGAAGCAGGCTCCGTCGAGTACGCTGCGTTCTGGGAATCCCTCGCCCGTGGCGAGTACCAGGCCGGGGAATATCAGCGGCTCGGAAAGAACGGGAAAGAAGTCTGGCTCCACGCTACCTACAATCCGGTTCTCGACGCGGACGGCCGGCCTTTCAAGGTCGTCAAGTTCGCCGTGGACGTCACCGCCGAGAAGCTCCGCCACACCGAATACCAGGGGAAGGTCGACGCGATCGAAAGATCGCAGGCCGTCGTGGAATTCGATCTCGACGGAACCGTCCTGCGCGCCAATGACAACTTCCTCCGGGTGCTGGGCTACTCCGCTCGGGACATCGTCGGTCAACACCACAGCATCCTCTGTCCGCCGGAATATCTCACCTCGGACGAGTACCGCGACTTCTGGCTGCGGCTCCGGCGAGGAGAGAAGATCTCCGGCACCTTTCACCGGATCGGGAAGTTCAACCGGGACGTGTGGATCGAGGCCGCCTACAACCCGGTGCTCGACGTGCACGGTAAACCGACGAAGATCGTCAAATACGCGTACGACATCACTGATCGAGTGCAGTTGCAGGCCCTGCTGGCGACCAAGATCGTCGAAATGGCCGACATCGTCGGCGCCCTCACCAATTCCCTGGGTAACGTGACCACGACCGTCGAGTCGGCCAGCATGCTCGCCGAGCGCAACCAGAAGGCGGCGGCGTCCGGGACCCACAACGCGCAGCAGTCCACCGAGGCCATCGATTTGGTGCAGAAGTCCTCCGAGGCGATCGCGAAGACCGCCGCGATACTGGGTGAGATCGCCAGCCAGACCAATCTACTGGCGTTCAACGCGTCCATCGAGGCAGCCCGTGCCGGCGAGTACGGAGTCGGGTTCTCCGTCGTCGCCGAGGAGGTGCGCAAGCTCGCCGAGCGCTCGTCGGCCGCGGCCAACGAAATCATGACGCTCGTCGAAGAGTCCGCCGAACGCATCGGGAAAGGCGGCTCGGTGTCGCGGGAGGTCGAAATGGCGTTTCAACAGATTCGTGAAAGTGTTCAGGAAAGCAGGGAGGCCATCGACAAGATCATGGCCTTCACCAAAGATCAGTTGGACATGTCGCAAAAGGTCAGCGCACTCATCGCGCAGGTGTCGGCAGCCGACGCGTCCAGCGACTGACCTGCACATTCGTGGGCCTCGCCGCCACATACCAGACGGAGGTGGCTCCGATGAAGCAGCCGATCGGCGACGCTCCACACGAGTCTGCCGATCGCTGGCGAGGGAACAACGACAGCTACGTGGCGCTCCGGCTCCCGGGCCGCGCCAGACTTTCGACCTCCGCATCCGAAATGGACCGCATATCTCACAGGGTAGGGCCGGTGACATCGATAACCGAATCGACTCGGTCGAGGTTCAGCGGTCATCGGAATGCGACCGACAACGCAAACGACATGGACGCCTGCCACCTCGCCGCCAAGAGCCTCCTCGTAGAGGAAGACTCGCCAGTGGCCGTTTCATTTAGCCGACCGCCGGAGCTGGCCGACTGAGAAACGCGGAGATGTTCTATGCGTAGCGAGATATCCCGTGCGGGGTTGCTCTGGGCGATGCTGAGGGACGGCAACGTCCGTTGGACGGAAGGGCGCAGCACGGCCGACAGTCACCGTGGCGCGGCACGGCGCAGTGAGACCAGAGCGGCGCAGGCTCCGTTCGCAGTGGTACTGGGATGCTCCGACTCGCGTGTTCCGGCCGAGATTCTGTTTGATCAGGGTCTCGGCGACCTGTTCGTCATACGAACGGCGGGTCATGTCGTGGACGCCGCCGCACTCGGGTCGATCGAATATGCTGTGGAGTTCTTGGGAACTGAGCTGATCGTGGTACTGGGCCACGATGAATGCGGGGCCGTCGCAACGGCAACCGACTTCCTCGACGGGGGCCATATCCCTCCTGGTCATATCCGCGATGTCGCGGAATGGATCGCGCCCCACATAGTGCGAGCGCGGGTCGCGGGCGCATCGACCAATGCCGACGTCTGCAGCCAGCATTCCCACTACACGGCTGAGCTGTTGGCCGCACGATCTCCCGTGGTCAATGCGATGGTCCGGCGCGGAGGCAGTGTCGTCGCCGCGCTGTACTCGCTGTCCAGCGGGAAGGTGTCCGAGGCCCACCCGTTGATCGAACGCGACAAGACGCCCGGCGACCTGCATTATCATCAGGCCTTGGCGGGTTTCGAACGTGTCGTTGAACACGGCCTACGAGGAGGCCGTCGGCACTGGCCGGCCTCGTGATCCGGATCCACGGAGCCTCCCGGCACGCCACCGCGACCGGTGCCCGGATCCGGGCACCCCGGTCCAGAGCCTCGACGAGCGTCGTGGTCGAGATCGCGTGACGGGCCGGTACGGAAACCCTCACGTGCGCTCTTCGGGGGCCGAAGTAGTCCGCGGGCGAACCGTAGGGGGATGGATGTGACCGGTCGAAGCGGTCTGTTCGCGTTTTTCGACAACCGCTCGTTGCGGACCAAGATCGCCGCGGCGGTCCTGGTCGCGACAGTGATCGGCGCGGTGGTCGGTGGACTGGCCATCAACACGGTCAATACCCTCAATACTGACGCTTCCGCAGCGCAGAATCGCAGTATCGCCGTACTCACGGCGTCGGGCCAGTTCGCGAAGAACGTCGAGTCCTTCGGTGGGAACGTGTCGGCCCTGAAGCTCTATCCCACGCTGGCGTCGCAGATCAAAGCGGGCATGACGGCCAACGAGGAGGCGGTCACCACGGCCCTGGCGACGCTGAAGGCGAACCTGACCGACTCTGCGGGCGCGAAGCTCGTCGAGAAGGCGCGGACGGATTGGACGGCGTTCACCGGGTTCATGACAACCGTGCTTTCCGGGGGTACGCCGACGCCGGCGGAGGTGGCGGCCGGAGCGGCCAAATACAACGAGCTCTATGGTGCTCTGATCGCCGACCAGGCATTGGTTCAGAAAGAAGCGACTTCTCAGGCGAAGACCGCGGTCAGTGAAGCCGAGCACAACGCGTCGCAAGCGACCCGAGCGATCCTCATCCTGCTGGTAGCCGGCATCGTCGTCAGCCTGTACTTGGGCATGAGAGTCGCCAGCCGGGTACGCAAAGCCGTGGCCGGCGTCGCTGACGTCGCACAGGGCCTGGCAGAGGGTGATCTGACGAGAACGTCGGGCGTGACCGTTCAGGACGAGGTCGGTCAGATGGCCTCCTCACTTGATCGGGGAATTGCCCGGTTGCGCGAGGACATCGTCTCGCTGGCCAGCAACGCGACGACGCTGCAGGACGCAGCCCAACGACTCACGTCGGTGTCCGGCGCGGTCGGGTCGGCGGCGGGAGACGCGTCCGTACAGGCCGACACCGTGGCGTCCGCGGCGGATGTGGTCTCCAACAACCTGCAGATGGTTTCGGCCGGATCGCAGGAAATGGGGGCGGCGATCCGCGGGATCAGTTCGTCGACAGCGGAAGCGACTGAGGTTGCTGCGCAGGCGGTACAGGTGGCAGCGGCGACCAACGCGACGGTGGCTCGCCTGGGTGACTCGTCGACCGAGATCGCGACCGTCGTCAAGGTCATCACCTCGATCGCCGAGCAGACCAACCTGCTCGCACTCAACGCAACCATCGAGGCAGCCCGGGCGGGCGAAGCCGGCAAGGGCTTCGCGGTGGTGGCCAACGAGGTCAAGGACTTGGCGCAGGAGACCGCGAAGGCGACCGAGGACATCGCGCAACGCGTCCAGGCGATCCAGGCGGATACGACCGGGGCGGTCGAAGCCATCGACCAAATCAGCTCGATCATCGAGCGGATCAACGACATCCAGCTCACCATCTCCTCCGCGGTGGAGGAACAGACCGCGACCACTCAGGAGATGAACCGCACGTTGACCGACGCCGCGGACGGGGCGAGCAACATCGCGACCACCATTGCCGGGGTTTCCGATGCCGCGAGACGGACGACCGACACGGTCAGCGACACGCGCCGGGCCGCTGACGAGCTCGCCACGATGTCCGGCGAGCTGCAGGGGCTCGTGGCGCGTTTCACCTTCTAGCCCGGCGCCGCACTACCGCGCGTAGGTCTCCTGGTAGTGGGCGAGCGTGTGCATCTGTCGCTTGACGGCCGGATACAGCTCGGTATAGGTGCGGTAGAGCGGCTCGTACCGGGGCCCGTTCGCCGGCCGGGGGGTCAGCTCGACGTGGCCCGTCGCCCAGTCGGTGTCCGGCGGCACGAGCCCGGTACCCACGGCGGCCAGCAGCGCACCTCCGTACGAGGCGCCGATCGTCTCGGCGGGCAGCAGCTGGGTCCGGCCGGTCACGTCGCTGACGATCTGCGGCCACAACCCACCCCGGGTTCCGCCGCCTACCGCGACGATCCGGCTGGCCGGGCCGCCGCCGGCGTCGAGCAATTCGAGGATCTGCCGGATGCCGTACGCGATTCCCTCGTAGACGGCCCGGTACAGGTGACCCCGTCCGTGCCGGAGCGTGAGTCCGGCGATGAGACCCCGAGCCTGCGGGTCCAGCAACGGCGACCGTTCCCCGGCGAAGTACGGCAGCACCAGCAGCCCGTCCGACCCCGGCGGCACCTCGGCCGCTTCCGCCACGAGTGTCTCGAACGGCGCTCCGCCGGTCAGGTCCCGCACCCACGCGGTCAGGCTCCCGGACGTCGCCATGCCGGCGGCCAGCGTGTATCGGCCGGCCTCGGTACCCGCCGTCGTCCAGAGCGTCGGGTGGGCCCGGTACGACTCCAGCACCTGGACGAAGAACATCGTCGAGCCGTACATCAGCATCAGGTCGCCGGGACGACGGACACCCGCGCTGAACGCTTCGGCCCAGGCGTCGATCGTCCCGGCGCAGACCGGTGTGCCCACCGGCAACCCGGTCTCCTCGGCGGCGGCGGCGTGCACCTGCCCGACGACCTCGCCCGGCCAGGCCAGCCGCGGGGCGGGCAGGTCCGGGGTCAACTCGGCCAGAAAATCAGCCGACCAGTCGTTCGCGCGCAGGTCGTACAGCGGGTCGCACTGGCTGGCGGTGTGGTGGTCGAGCACGTACTCGCCGGTCAGCCGCGCCACCGCGAACGAGTGCGAGCTGTACCAACCGGCGGCGCGTTCCCAGGCCACGGGCTCGTGCCGCCGCGCCCACAGCAGCTTGGGTCCCACGGCCTGCGACGACAGTGCTTTCCCGCAGTGTTCGAGCAGTCGTTCGGGGCCGTGGCGAGCGTTCAGCTCGGCGATCTCCGCCGACGCCCGGCTGTCGATGCCGTACAAGATCGCCGGACGCACCGGCTGCAGCTTCTCGTCGCAGAGCAGCAGACACGGCCCGACGCCGCTCACGCACACCCCGGCGATCGGTCCCGGCGCCCGCCCCGTCAGCTCGCGTGCCAGCGACACGACGTCGCCCCACCACACCTGCTCGGCGTCGACCTCGACCCAGCCCGGACGCGGGAGGTCCATCCCGTGGGCGCGGTGCGCTTGCGCGACGATTCGTCCGTCCGGAGTGGCCAGAACGGCCTTGGTGCTCGCCGTACCGATGTCGATGCCCAGCAGGTAGCCGTCCACGGTGACCGCCGTTGGTGAGACAACACTCCTGCGGCGAGTCTATGGACCGGATCAGGCTCAGCGGTCCGTTTCGTAACGGGTGATTACTGCGACCTTGTCCGCCGACGGGGACGACGCGTCGAAGCGCAGACCGAGCCACTCGGTCACGAGCACCCGCGCCAGTTCCGGCCCGACGACGCGCGCGCCCAGCGTCAGCACCTGGCAGTTGTTGGAGAGAACCGAGCGTTGGACGGAGTACGAGTCGTGGGCGACGGTGGCCCGCACGCCGGGAACTTTGTTCGCGGCGATCGCCATTCCGATGCCGGTTCCGCAGACCAGCAACGCCCGGTCGGCGGTTCCGGCGGCGACCGCCTGGGCGCCGGCGAGACCGACGTCGGGGTAGGGGGTGTGGTCCGCGGTGTCGTGGACGCCCAGGTCCACCACTCCGGACACCCGGGGGTCCCCGCGGAGTTGCTCGGCGAGGAGATCCTTCAGGGCGACGCCGGCTTCGTCGGCGCCGACCACGATCCGCCAGCCCGTCACGGGAGCACCCCGGCCACCGCCGCGAGCGATTCGGCGAGCGAGACCGCCCCCGGGTCCTCGGTGCCGACGCTGCGATCGGCCAGCCAGGAGGCCCGCCCGCGCCGCGCGGTCAGCGACGCGGTACCGGCCGCGGCTTCCTGGGCCACGGCGGCGGCGGACGCCCAGGCCGCGGCGGGGGAGAGGTCCGACTCCCGAAGCGCCGCCACGAACGGGTGCAACGCGTCGACCAGAGTCTTCTCCCCCGGGGACGCTCCGCCCAGGCGGGTCACCGCCGCCTCCACGGCGGCCCACGCCTCGGCGAGGCGCGCCGTGCTGACCTCCCCGTCGAGGAAACCGGCCAGCGTGGTCAGCCCGCTGCCCCAGAGCGCTCCGGACGCTCCGCCGGCCGCGTCGGCGAATGCCATTCCGGCCGCGCTGAGTACCGCCGACGCCGAGGGGCCCGCGCGGTCGGCGGCGTGCACCGCCGCGTCGATTCCCCGGGTCATCGTCGTCCCGTGGTCACCGTCGGCCGCCACCGCGTCGAGGTCACCCAGCCGCGATTCGAGCTCGTGCAGCCGATCGGCGACGGCGGCCAACGCCGACCGGGCCAGTGCGCCACCCGCGGTGACCTCCGCGACGGTCGGGGGAGTTGCCAGCAGGACGGTGGCGTCGAACCCCAGCGGTCGCACCGGCGAATCCAGCCCCGGCACCACCCCGGGCCGTGAGTAGCCCGGAGACGCGCACGGCGCCGACAGCAGCTCCTCGAGCTCGTCGTCGGTCCACACCAGCGTCACCGAGCACCCCGCCATGTCCAGCGACGTGACGAATTCCCCCACTTCGGGCTCGGTCAGCCCGACGCCGGCCTCGTGCAGCAGCCGCGCCAGAGACCGGTAGAGCACGAAGAGTTCCTCGTACTTCACGCGGCCGAGCCCGTTGAGCAGGATCCGCGCCCGATCGGCGCCCGCCGGGCGCTCCGCCAGCAACCTCTCGACCAGCGTCCGGGCCAGCGAATCGGCATCGGTTCGCGGCACCGACAGGATCCCCGGCTCGCCGTGGATGCCCAGCCCGATCGACATCGTGCCGTCCGGCACGGTGAACAGCGGATCGGTCCGCCCCGGCACCGTGCACCCGTCGAACGCGACGCCGAGAGTCCGCGTCACGGTGTTGGCCCGGCGAGCCAGCAGCTCGACCCCGTCCAGATCGTCGCCGCGGTGGGCCGCCGCCGCGGCCACCCGGAACACGAAGAAGTCGCCGGCGATGCCGCGCCGGGCGTGCTCGCGCTCCGGGGGTGCCGACGCGATGTCGTCGGTGACCAGCACGATTCGGGCGTCGATCCGATCCGACGCGCGGGCTTGATCGGCCGCGAGCCCGAAGTGCATCACGTCTCCGGCGTAGTTGCCGAACAGCATCAGCACCCCGGCGCCGCCGTCGACGGCCCGAATCGTGCGGTACACCTGCTCGGCCGACGGGCTGGTGAAGATGTCGCCGCACACCGCGGCGTCGGCGAACCCGGGCCCGACCAGCCCGGCGAACGACGGGTAGTGCCCGGAACCGCCGCCGACGATCGTCGACACCCGGCCGGGCACCGGCGCGGAAACCGAGACCACGCCCGACGTGGCGGGGATCCGCCGCTGGTAGCGGCTGTAGGCGGTGACGAGACCGTCGATCATCTCGTCCTTGAACGTGCGCTCGCGGTTGAAGACGTAGGTCATCGGGACTCCCCACGAATGCGGTCGCCGGAGGCCGGGTCGAAGAGGTAGACGCGCTCGGGCTGGGTGGTGATCCGGACGATGTCGTCGCGGCGCAGGGCGGCGTCCGCAGGGGTCTGGGCCACGACCGTGCCGTCCAGGCCCTCGATCTCGAGCGTGGCCACACCTGACTCCAGCAGGTTCTCGAACACGACCACGCGCGCCGGGACGCCGCCCTCGCCGGCGAGCACGCAATCCTGGGGACGCAGCCCGACCGTGACCGAGCGGCCGTCGACGAATCCGCCGTCCGCGGCGAGGGGCAACCAGCCGTCCCGACCGATCGAGACACCGGTCACGCCGTCGCCGGATGCGGAGGGGCGCCGCGCCAGCACCCCTTCGACCAGGTTGATCTTCGGCTCGCCGACGAAGTCCGCGGTGAACACGTTCGCCGGGTCGTCGAACACCTCGTCGGGCGTCCCGAACTGGCGGATCGTCCCGCCGTCCATCACGGCCATCCGGTCGGCCAGGCTGAGCGCCTCGAGCTGGTCGTGGGTGACGACGATCGTCGTGTAGCCGAACTCGCGCTGCAGCACCTTCAGCTCGCGCCGGACGCGCTGGCGCTGCGCGGCGTCCAAGTGCGACAGCGGTTCGTCGAGCAGCAGCACCGGAGGGTTGCGGATCAGCGCGCGGGCCAGCGCGACGCGCTGTTTCTGTCCGCTGGACAGCCCGGCGGGCCGTAACGGCAGCAGGTCGGTCATCTCCAGTCGTTCGGCCAGCGTGCGTACCCGGTCACGCACGTCCTTGGCCCGGCGGGCCCGCAGCCCGTAGCCGAGGTTCTCCTCCACGCTGAGCGGCGGGTAGAGCGCGTAGCTCTCGAATCCGACGCCCACGTTGCGCTTGCCGGGCGGCAGGTCCTGCACGTCGCGATCGCCGATCCGGATCGTGCCCGCCGTCGTCGTCTCCAGCCCGGCGATCATCCGCAGCGTGGTGGTCTTGCCGCAGCCCGACGGCCCGAGCAGCGCGATCAGCTCACCCGGCGCGACGTGCAGGTCCAGGCCCTTCACCGCTTCGAACGGCTCACGGCCGCGGGCGGTGTAGGTCTTGCGCAGCCCGGTGAGCTCCAGCGGTTGCGCGGTCATGAGACCCCCTCGCGGACGGCGAGGCCGCCCAGCCTCGCGGTGTCGGCCGATCCGGCGGCGAAAATGTGCACGTCCGCGGGTGCGACGTGCAGCGTGATCGACGAGCCCTCGGACACCGCACGATCGGTGACGACGATCAGCGGCGTGCCGGCCACGTCGACGGTGAGTTCCACGAGTCGGCCCAGCCGCTCCGCGAGCCCGACGCGGCCGGTGAACTCCAGCGCCCCGGCGCCGACCGCCAGATCGCGGGGCCGGATCCCGACCCGTACCGGACCGGGGGCCACCTCGGGGCACTCCACGGAAACCCCCAGAACACGCAGCTCCCCGTCCGACACCGTGCCCTCGACCAGATTGATCTCGGGCTGCCCGAGGGCCTTCGCCACGAACGTGTCGGCGGGCGCCCGCCAGAGCTGTTCCGGGGTCCCGACCTGCACCAGCATGCCCTCGCGCAGCACCGCCAGCCGATCGCCGAGCGCCAGCGCTTCCTGGTAGTCGTGGGTGACGTAGAGCGTGGTCGTGTGGGACATCGCGCCGAGGTTCTTCAGCTCCGCGCGCATGGCGGCGCGCAGTTTGGCATCCAGATGGGACAGTGGTTCGTCGAGCAGGTAGACGTCCGCCGGCCGTACCAGCACCCGCCCCAGCGCAACGCGCTGCCGCTGTCCGTTGGACAGCTCGCGCGGGAACCGATCCCGCAGCGGCGCGATGCCGAGCGTCGTGGTCACCAGCTCGATGCGCTGCGCGATGTCGGCCGGGGAGTAGCGACCGGTCCGCCCCGACTTCAACGGCGACGCCAGATTGGCGAACACCGTCTTCTGCGGGTACAGCGCGTACGACTCGAACGCCATCGCGACGTTGCGGTGGTACGGCTCGACGCCGTCCATCGACCGGCCGCCGATGCTCACGGAACCCGCGTCGAGCTCGACCAGCCCGGCCACGCTCTTCAACGTGGTCGTCTTGCCCGCGCCCGACGGCCCGAGGATCACGAAGAACTCGCCGTCGCCGACGGTCAGATCCAGCGAATCGATCGCGGTGACCTTGCCGTACCTGGCCGTCAGCCCGGAGAGAGCCAGCGTCGCCATCAGGCTTTCACCGCCCCGAACGACAGGCCGCGGACGAGGTAGCGCTGGATCGTCAGCGCCAGGATCAGCGGTGGCAGCGCGCCGATCAGTGCGGCGGCCGCGGTGAGGTTGTAGTACGCCTGCCCGCCACCGCCGAGGAACTTCGTGACGGCCACCGTGGCGGTCGTCGCCTGCGAGTCGGTGAGGATCAACGGGAACACGTAGCTGTTCCAGGCGAAAATGAACGCCAGCAGTGCGGAGGCCGCGATCCCGGGCCTTACCAGCGGTAACGCCACCATGAGGAACGCCCGCCGGCGGGTGTAGCCGTCGAGCAGCGCCGCCTGCTCGAGTTCCGGAGCCAGGTCCTGGAAGTACGAGCGCAGGATCCAGACCACCAGCGGCATCGTGACCAGTTGCAGCACCCAGATCATGCCGACCGTCGTGTCGAACAGCCCGACCTGGTTGTAGATCACGAACAGCGGCACGACGACCATCAGCTCCGGCGCGAAGCGGAACGAGAGCATCTGGAACATCAGGTCCTCGGATCCGCGGTACTTCCAGCGCCCGGCGGCGTAGGCGGCCGGAATGCCGATCACCAGCGAGACGAGCACCGCTCCACCGCAATTCACGATGCTCGAGAACATCGCGCTCTTGAAGTCGACCGACGTCAGCTCGGTGCCGCGCGAGCTCATCACGGTGCTGAAGTTGGACAGCGTCGGACTGAAGTCGAAGTACGTCGTGGTCTGATCCGCGTCGGACTTCAACGCGAGCAGCACCATCCACAGGATCGGGAACAGCGAGAACACGAACCAGACGAGCAGGAGCAGGTCGGCGCCGACCGACGCCGGGGTGAACCGTTGACGACGCATCTCAGACTCCCGCCCCGGCCGCCCGCCGCTGGGCCTTGCCCAACACGCTGACCAGGTAGCGCGCGACCGCGAACACGATGATCCAGAGCAGGAACATGTACGTGCTGCCGCGCGAATAGTTGAGGTTGATGATCGAGTCTTCGTAGGCGCCGACCTGCAGCGTCGTGGTCGTGTTGCCGGGTCCGCCCGCGGTGAGCACGTAGATGACGTCGAAAATCTTGAGGCAGTCCATCAGGCGGAAGATGACCGCGACCAGGATGTACGGCCACATCATCGGCAGCATCAGCCGGCGGAACATGTAGAGCCAGCTCGCGCCGTCGACCTCGGAGGCTTCGAACGGCTCCCGCGGCAGTGACCGGATCCCGGCCAGCACCAGGATCGCGACGAACGGCGTGTAGATCCACACGTCGACGAGAATCGACGACCAGAGCGCCCGCCCGCGGCTCAGCCAGTCGAACGTCGACCCCAGCCCGAGCACGTGGTTGAGCACGCCGAACTGCGGGTTGAACATCAGTTTCCAGATCACCGCGGCGATGACCGGCGCGATCATCAGCGGCAGGATCAACACCTTTTCGAAGATCCGGCCGACGAAACTCGAGCGGTTGAGCAGCAGCGCGATGCCGATGCCCAGCACCGTTTCCGCCCCGGTGGCGACGACCGCGTACGTGAGCGTCACCCGCACGCTGTGCCAGAAGTCGCTGCTGCCGAGGACGCTGGTGAAGTTGTCGAACCCCACCAGCGACGGGTTCGGATTGACGGCCGCGTAATTGAGGATCGTGTAATAGACGCCGATGAAGAACGGATACAGGATTCCGACGACGATCAGCACCGCCGGAACCGAGAGCAGATACGGCCGGAGCCGCCGACGCCAGCGGGGAATCGTCGGCGGCGGTGCACCCGCTTTCTGATCGGCCGGCCGTTGGAGGGTCGACGTCATCCGTTGACCTTGTCCTCGGCGTCCTTCGCGAGGGCATCGAGCCGCTTCTGGGCGTCCTGGCCCGAGTAGATGTCTTGCAGCGCGACGGCCCAGTCCTCGGTGGTCTCGAAGAAGTGGGTCTGCGGTGTGAACTGGATCTTCGTCTGGTCGATGACCTTCTCGAACGTCTCCAGGTAGCCGGGGAACGCGCCGAGGGTCTGCTTGAACGCGCCGTCGAACACCGACTTGCGCGTGGGGTCGGCGAAGGCGGCCTTCGTGGCGCTGCTCATCGCCTCCTTACCGGTCGCCCACTGGATGAACAGCCAGGCGGCCAGTTTCTTCTTCGAGGCGGAGTTCATCGCCAGCGACCAGGTCCACAGGTTCGTCGCGTAGTTCCCGCCCGGGCCGGCCGGGCCCGGGTGCCAGGCGAGGTGGCCGGCTTCCTTGCTCGAGCCGGGCTTGTTCTTCGGGTACGTGGCGCTGTCGGCGTCGTACACCATCAGCGCGTTGCCGTTGCCCAGGTCACGGGTGCAGTCGGGGTACTCGTAGGTCGTCCACGACGTCGGACCGGCCTGTTTGGCCAGCTGGATCCACTTCTTGGTGAAGTCGACGGCCGTCGACGAGTTCATCTCGGCCTTGTACTTGCCGTCGGCCGACGAATAGTCCTTGCCACCCTGCCGGCTGAACTGCGTCATGAATCCGGGGTGGACGGTCGCCCACGACTTCGATCCGCGGAACGCGATGCCGTACTGGTTCTTCTTCCGGTCGGTGAGGTCGACGGCCAGCTGGATCAGGTCGTCCAGCGTCTCCGCGGGCTTGATGCCCTTCTGGTCGAACGCCGCCTTGTTGTAACAGATGACGTTCGTCTCGAAACCCCACGGGATGGCCCACTGACCACCGGTGCCCAGCGCGCTGCCGGTCTTGAAGTCCCAACGCGTCGAGGTGCGCAGGCCCTCGTAGATGTCTTCGAAGTCGTACTCGCCGCTCGTCGCCGCGTCGTTTTCGATCCAGGGCGTGAGGTTCTCCATCCATCCGGGCGGTCCGTACTGCCAGATGAAGTAGGCGCCGGTCATGAAGACGTCGTGAGCACCGGACTTGCCGGCCAGTTCGGTGTTGAGCTTGGTGAAGTAGTCGGCCTCCGCGACCAGGTCGACGTGCACGTCGATGCCGGTCAGCGCGGTGAACTCTTTGAGCAGCGGCTGGAAGCTCTGCTGGTAGGGGTGCGGCGTCTGCAGGATCTTGATGCTTTCGCCCTTGGCCTTGGTCCAGCTGAACCCGCCGCTGACGTCGTTGGCGCCGTTCGCGGTCTCGGCGGAGGACCCTCCGCCCACGCCGCAGGCCGCGAGCAACGGTGTGGCGACGCCCAGTGCCGCCGCGCCTCTGAGGAGCGAGCGCCTGCTTAATCCGGACATGGGGACTCCTTCTAAGCGGGAATGAGCGAGACTTTGACCGACTCGGTACCGGCCGCGACCAGGTCGAGGCCGTCCTGGAATCGGGACAGCGGCAGCTGGTGCGAGCAGATGCGATCCATCGGCAACGTGCCGCGCTCGAGCATCCGGATGGCGGCCGGCCAGCAGTGCGGCCCGAGGTGGGCGCCGCGGACGTCGAGCTCCTTGTCGTCGCTGATGATGCTCCAGTCGACGGTGACGTCCGAGCCGAAGACGCTGTACTCGACGTAGGTGCCGAGCTTGCGGAGCAAGTTCAGACCCTGGGGGACCGCCGACGGGTGGCCGGTGCCTTCGAGGTAGACGTCGGCCCCGTAGCCCTCGGTGAGGCCCTTCACGAACGCCACCGGATCCTGCTCGGAGATGTTGACGACGTCGTGCGCGCCGCACGCTTTCGCGAGTTCCAGCTTGGACTCGGCGACGTCGAGCGCGATGACCCGGGCCGGTGACTTGGCGACCGCGCCGGCGATCATGCCCAGCCCGATCGGCCCGCAGCCGGCGACCACCACGACGTCGTCGAAACTGATCGTGGCCCGCTCGACGGCGTGCAACGCGCAGGACAGCGGCTCGGCGAAGGCCGCGTGGTGCGCCGGGAGATCCTTCGAGATGCGGTGCACGAGGGCTTCGACCGGATACACCATGTAGGACGCCATCGCACCGGGCGTGCGTCGCTTGAATCCGAACATGCCGTGCGGCGCGCACATCCAGTACTGGCCGCGCCGGCAGTAGCGGCACTCCCCGCAGGGCACGATCTGCTCGGCCACGACGCGGTCGCCGGCTTCGATGCCCCAGCGTTGCGCCGCGGCCTCGTCGAGTTCGACGACCTCGCCGACGAACTCGTGCCCGGGGATCACCTGGGTTTCGGCCCAGGCCGGCCGGTTCGCGTCGCCCCAGAATTTCGCCGCGCCGTGGTAGCACTTCAGGTCGCTCGCACAGATGCCCACGGCCTCCACGCGGACGAGAGCCTCACCCGGGCCAGGACGCGGAACGGGCAGTTCCGCCAGCCGATAGTCCTCCGGCCCGTGGCAAACAACCGCCTGCATGGTGTCGGGTAGATCGGTCATCGATGCCCTCCCACTGCGGTGAATGGGTGTAACGCAGCTCACTGTGGCAGGGGCCTGATCACCTGTCCAGAACATGCGTGCAAAAATCGAGAAGATGTGCTGAACGGATGTTCCGGGCCTTAAGCTGCAGGTCCCTGCGTCGTGGGAGGAGGCCGGTCGATGGTTAACCTGGTCCTATGAGCGACCGCCCGGTTGCGCCGGCCGAGGGCGCCCGTTTCTCCCTGCAACTGATGTACGCGGCGGCCAAGCTCTACTACCTGCAGGATTCGACCCAGGCCGAGATCGCCGACCAGCTCGGAACCAGCCGGGCGACGGTCAGCCGCCTGCTGTCGGAGGCCCGCCGCCTGGGTATCGTCCGGATCGAGGTGGTCGAGCCCGGCGTGGCCGACGTGACCGGGCTCGCCGAGCGCACCGCCGCCGCGCTGGGCCTGGACGCGGTCCACCTGTCGGCGTTCCCCGCCGGTGGGGCCCTGGGTACCGCGCTGGCGCCGGCGGTCAGCCGCGCACTGCAGCAGGTCGGACTGGTGCCGGGAGACGTGCTGCTGGTGTCGTCCGGGCGCACGATCTACGAAGTCGCGCAGGTGGCCGGGGGGTTGCCGGAACTGCCGGGGGTGCTGGTGGCGCCGACCGTCGGCGGGCAGGACGAGCCGGAGCCCTGGTACCAGACCAACGAGCTCACCCGGCTGGTCGCGGCCGGGATCGGCGGCTCTCCGGTGTTCCTGTACGCGCCCGCGCTGCCCGGCCCCGAACTGCACGAGCGGCTGCTGGACGATCCGTCGATCCGGCGGGTCACCGAGTTGTGGACCCGGGCGAAGTGCGCCCTGTTGGGCGTCGGTGCTCCGCCGCCGCTACGCGGCTCGCTGCCGTCTTTCGTCGACGCCGGCGCGGTGGGCGACGCGGCCGGTGACGTGGCCACGCGCTTCTACGACCGGGACGGCGCGAGCGTGGACTTCCCCGGCGCCGACCGGCTGGTCGCGACGCCGCTGGACGTGCTGAAGGCGATTCCGGTGGCGATGGCCGTGGCGGTGGGGGGAGAGAAGGTGCCCGGCATCATCGCGGGTGCTCGCGCCGGCTACTTCAACCACCTGGCCACCGACCCGCCGACCGCCCTCGCCGCCCTGGCCGCGGCCCGCACCTAGCCACGACGCCGGAGGGACGCGGTCGGATTTGAGAACGAAGCCCGATCTGGTCCCTGCCGAAGAGGGGGTTTCCCACGCGGTTCAGCAACCGGCGCGATTCATGCGGTTCGTGGTCAGTGTCGTGATGTAGGTTCCGGGATGCAACCTGAGTGTTTCGGCCAAGTCAGCGCACTCCTGATGCCGGGCGTCGAGAGCGGAGCCCAAGGCGGGATATCTTTCCCGTAACAGGGCCAGATAGTGCTGGGCGTCGGCCTTGAGCCAGGGCCGGTTGGTTAGTTCAGGCACCGAGTTGAGGTCCTCGGCCGCGGTCCTGGCGGTCTTGTCGTCGGATTCCGCGCCGCCGGGTGTCTCCGGTGCACCCAAGCTCAGCCGGGTCATGGCGAGCCGAGCGCGGGTCAGCCGAGCGGTAGCCAGTGGTTCTCGCACCGTATCCAGGGGTTTACCGGACAGGACGTCGTCGAGAGCCCGCTGCGCGCGATAGGCGATGTGGTCAGCGGCGGGACCTGAGAGGGCCCTGACCCGGCAGAGATCCACGCGGGCCGATCCGATCGCGGCCATGAGACGAATTCGGGGATTCATCGTCTCGCGACGGACGAGGTCGTCGAGTTGTTGCGCCTTATCGAGCAGTCCGAGGTCGGCGCTCGTCGGCCCGCATCTGTCGCCATTGCGTAGCAGGTCAAGATCGGCGAGCCCCAGGGTACTTCGCTCGTAGCCGGGGTCTGCTTCCAACGCGGCCCTGTACTCCTTCTCGGCATTGTCGAACCGGTCGATGCCGGCCCATGCGTTGCCGCGCAGGTGGTGCAGCACGGGCAGGCTGCCTCCGGCAAGAGCCTTCGCGTCGAGCAGAGTGCCTAGTAGCCCGGCGGCATCCTCCAACTGCCGCCTCTGGTACGCGGTGAGCGCGCTCAGGAGAATTCCCGTCCAGGACAGAGCGCTACCCGCTTGCTCGGCGAGTGGACCTGACCCATCGGCGGTTCCATGAATGTCGTAGCTGACGCTGATCGGTTCAGCGGCGGCATCTATCCGCTCAGCGGCCAGCTCCTCGGCATCCCTCACATAGCTCCCGAAGAATGCCTCGGGCGCGAAGGCGGCATTGTTGCGCGACACATCGAGCGTGCCCGTGATCATGATTTGGGCATGGGATCGGTTGAGCAGGTAGCGGATCGCGTCGTCGCGGCTGGACCCGGACTGCCGGATCGCGTAGTACTCGTCAGCGACCTCGATGGCGAGTTTGCCGATCGAGACCTTGGACTTCGGGATCTCGCTCAGGGAGCGGGTGACGCTCTTACCGAGCGCCGACGTGAGGTTGTCAGCGAAGGTCCTGGCGATGTCGCCGGCAGACCGGAGGTCCGGCGATCTCACCATCGGAGGCACTATCAGTATCGAGGCCTCGGAGTCGGCGAACGCCACGAGCTTCGGCGGTTGCGGACTCGGCCAGCGCACGACCGTGAGGACGGCACAGATCAGGAGCAGCAGCACCACCAGAAGCGCTCCGAGCCGGTAAGACTGCCGTGCCCACCGCCCGAGGTCCCGGTCCGCTGATTTCAGCGCATCGGAGTAGCTTCGGCGCTCGTTGCCCTCCTGCACCTCGGTCGCCTGACGGTCCGGCAGCCAGTGGAGGTCGGGTGGCAGGTCGTCAACCGTCGGGAGCGTCGCTCGTCTCACGGTGAGTGGAAGGATGCGAACTTCCGGGTTCTTTCTGGCTTCTACGGTGCGCAGCTCGTAGCGCACGATGTCGTTGTCATCGCGGATGTGGGAGCCGGAGCCCGAACCGCGTGTCCAGTCCGGTCCGATGATTGCGACGACGACGGCGGCCCGCTCCAGTTCTTCGTCCAAGCGCGCGGGCCAATTTTCTCCGACCTCGAGAGCGTCGCGGTCTCGAAACACCCGGCGCTGTCCGTAGCGACGCACGGCCGCGTCAGCGAACGCCGACGCATGACCAGCCTCTTCGTGTCGGTAGCAGATGAAAAGTGATGGTGGTTGGGAGCGCCGTCGGTACCGCCGGATCACAGGAGAAGAAACTGATCAGTCGCTTCACAATCGGTGTCAGCGGCCAACCACCCTCGCGGCGCGGAGCCCTCCCTGTTCCGGAATCTGATGCAGTAACCCCCCGGAGTCGCTCGTCCCCGGTTGATCGTGAGGCTGCCGACGCCGTTGGTGAGACCCAGCCCGTCAGAGCGCTGAAGGAACTGGAATTCACAGGCATCCGACGTCCGCCAGTAGATCGCCACGTCGACCGAATCGGCGCCACCGACGATGTCATAGCGGTTGGCAGCGCCCGTCGGGGGTCGCACGAGGTCCAAATGTTCGGCCGGACGGATCTCGACGTTCCGGTAGCCGACGTGCTCTCCGTCGGACGCCGTGAGCTGGTAGTGACCGGCTGGTAGACGCGGGTCGGCATAGAGTTCCAACTCGGAGAGTGCATCGATGTTACTCAACGCCACCCGGCGCCCTGGACGGGATGCGCTGACCAGTTCCGCCGTCGGAGCGGACGCGAACCCCTGTGCCCTGAAGTGCTGAATCGACCCTTGGAAGACCACGACCTCCGAGGCTGCCTTGCTTCCGGGCGCCACTGTCGGGAGATAGACCTTCGGGGTCATGGTTGACTGCAGGTTCCCGCACTCTTCCGCTTTCGCCACCGCCGCACGCGTCGGCTGCTTCAGCGTGATGAGATGGTCGGAATTCCGCTGCCCTGCGGGCGAATCGAATGCCGGAAGGATCCTCCGGCCGTATTCCGCCGTGGCTACCGTGGGAGCAGGGTCGGTGACAACACCTGAACAGTCCAGGATCAGCATCCATCCGGTTTTCACCGGGCCGCCGAGGCTCCGAATGCTTCCGCCACCCTTTTGTGGCCGATCGTGATTCGCTTGAAAGAGCGAATTCGCCGCGTCCCGATTCTGGCATTCACGCTCGGCGATCCCGACGAGTCCGTCGGGTACGTCGCTGTCTTTCACCGTATAGGTGGCCGGCGTTGTAGGTGTGGACGTCGTCGCTTCTGTGAACGGGCGATCGCCCGGTTCCGGAGCGGAACCGTTGCTAGACGCACTACAGCCGGATACCAGAACGGCCAGGGCTACCGCTGCCGCGACACCTAATCGCCATCGAATGAATGCGGTGACTATCCCGATCGGGCGATGTGTTGCATGGCGTGCCTCGCCGATGGGTACAGCGTCAGTCGAGCGCCGAAACATGATCGATGGCCTCGTCGATGAAGTGGTAGCTCCCGGTCAGGGCAATGTGGAGCATCTAAATGCGAGGGTACACCGAGTCCGCGAGCGTCAGACACGCGAACCAGGCCCTACTCCGGTCCGGCGGATGAATGCTGCCTTTACGTCCGGCTCCGGGTATTGACGCAATCGAAGGCGTCTTTCCCGCGTTTCAGGCTCCGATAGTGGACATGTCTCGGTATCCGGAATAGCTCAACTGTCCGCATCGAGAATCGGCCGATTGGTGGTTCGAGATTTTCCGGCCGAAGCGTGAGATGCGGCAGCGTCGTTCGGCGGGAGGGCCGGGTTGATCGCGACGGACCGTACGCTCACGTTCGCCGTGGTGGACGGATGGATCGCCGCACTGCGGCGATCCCGCGCCGCCCCCGACTGACCGGCACCGGCACCGGCGCCCCGACCCTGGAGCGGCGCCTGACCGTGTGAACACCGGACCTGATCACCGCCCGGCAGACCGCCACGGCCACTGACGCCGAGCAGAGCAAACCCGCGGCCGGCGCTCGACGATCGCAGCGAGCCCTACCAGCAGAACCTCGCCCTCGGCCTGGACGCCAATCCTCAGTACACCGAAAAGTCTCCGCGCCCGACCCTCTCAGGCGGGCAGGAGCCGGGCGCCCGGCCCGGGTGCCCGGTAGACGTCCTGGGGATCGACGTGGGTGTGCCCGCCGGCGCACTCGAGGACCACGGTGACCGGCTCGTCGCAGCCCGGGTGGTGCCGGACGACGACGGACGGGCCCTCGGGGGCCGGAAGATAGTCGTCGGCCCACTGCAGCAGCGCGATCAGCGTGGGCCGCAACGCCTGGCCCTGCTCGGTGAGGTGGTACTCGTGGCGCTGGCGATCGCCCGGCTCCCGGTAGGGCACGCGTCGCAGCACGCCGGCCGCCGTCAGCGTGTCCAGCCGCGTGGAGAGCAGGTTGCGGGCTAGGCCGAGGCGGGACTGGAACTCGGCGAAGCGGCGCGCGCCGTCGAAGGCCTCGCGGACGATGAGCAGAGACCAACGCTCGCCGACCACGGACAGTGCCCGGGCGACCGAGCAATTCGCCGGATCGATCCGCCGTCCTTCCATCACCACACCCTACCACTTGAGTTGACTTTTTCTACTCAGCCTCCGTACCGTCGCGACTGGGTTTAAATACGAGACTCAGGAGACCGCGATGCCGATGCTCGACCTGTACGTGCCGGCGGGGGCGCTGACCCCGGAAGCGGAACAATCGCTGGCCGGCCGGATCACCGAGATCCTGATTCGCTACGAGGGATTCGACCCCGGCGACCCGGCGACACGGTCCGTGTCGTGGCTCTTCCTGCACCGGCCCGCCGCCGTTTACGTCGGCGGGTCGCTCGCGGAAGCACCCCGCTACAAGATCGTGCCGTCCGTGCCGGAAGGGCAACTCGATGCGGCCGGGCGCGCCGGTGTCGTCGCCGAGATCACCGAAGCCGTCCTCGACGCCGAGAACGGTGCCTGGCCCCGCGACACCGGCCGGATCTGGGTGTTTCCGACTGACGTCCCCGAAGGTCACTGGGGTGGACGAGGGCGGATCACGCCGCTCGCCACGATCCTGGCCCGCCTCACGGGCGGAGACACCGAGCGGGCACGGTCCCTCGCCACCGCGCGGATCGCCGCCAGCCGGGCCGCCCGTACGTGAACGCGGCGCCGCTCACCACACCCGCACCCGAGTCGCGCCGGGCCGCAGCGCCGTGAGCGGCCCGGCCGGGTAGTCCTTCCCCTCCTCTTTCCGAACCCCGGCCAGATCGACGTCGATCACCGCCGGGCGGCCGTCCCGCTCCTCGAACTCCGCATCGACGAACCGCACCCGCTCCAGGTCCAGCCCGGTGACCACCCCGACGCGAGCGCTCTCGAAGCCCTCCGGTAGCCGGGCCTGCAGGTAGACCTCGTCGCCGTCGTCGACGACCTCGACGGACGCTTCGCCGTCGAGCACGGTGGCGTCGGCCTCGCGGTCGGACGGCCCCGCCCCGGCCAGGTAGACGTTGTCGCGCGCGTAGAGCGGCTGCTTGACGCCCGGGAAGCGCTCGTGCTCGCCGTGATCGTTCGACTGCTCCTCGATCCGCCCGAGGTACTCGGCGAACGTCGCCGGGTGTCCCTGGTAGATCTCCAGGCCGTGGCCCGGCTCGCCGCGGAACCTCGCGCCCGGGGCGTAAGCGTGGTCGACGTCGCCACCGAGGAAGACGTTCCCGACGTACCGGTCGTCTGCGCCGTAGATCTGCGCGTAACCGGCGACCTGGGTGCTGTGCGGGACGTGGTAAGGGGTGGGCCGGTCCATGACGGGCCGCCATTGCAGGGTGCCGCAGAACAGGTTGTTGACGAACGCCCCGCCCTGGCTGAACGATTCGAACGACACCGCCGAGGCGAGAACATTGTGGTCGACCAGGTAGGGCCCGTGGCTGACCTCGACGAACAGGTCCCGGTTGTTGTTGTAGAACACGTTGCGCGTGACACGCACCCCCTGCGCCTGCCAGTCCAGCCAGGTGCCGAGCGTGCAGTCGTGGATCCGGTTGTGGCGGATCACCACGTCGAGAGGCGCGTGGAGCTTGATGCCGCCGATCTCGTAGCCGTAGAACTCCCGCTTGAGGGCGATGTCGTAGATGTGGTTGTCCTCGATCGTGGAGAACACGCAGCCGAGATGACCCACGATCCCGTTCTGGCCGCAGTCGTGGATCGTATTGCGGCGGATCACGTGCGAGCCGATGTGCTCGGCGTCCCAGCCGATCTGCCTGGCCGAGAAAACCGACTCCAGCTGGTACTGGTAGCCGGGCTTGTCGCCCCGGGCCGTCGCGAAGTTGTGCCCGGTCGAGGCCTCTTTGCCGAGCGAGATCGCCGAGCACTTGGCGTCGTGGATGTCGTTGTCCTCGATGATCCAGCCCTTGGCCCAGTTCGGTCCGATCAGGCCGGGCTGGTCGGCCGTGGGCGGGACCCAGGGGCAGGCGGCCTGCGCGAGCTCGAAGCCGCGCACCGTGATGTAGTTCAGGTGGTGCTCGGCCGGGTAGAACACCGACCGCCGCACGTTGATCTCGACCAGCTCGGCACGCGGATCCGCGCCCCGGAAGTTCGCCCAGATCGTCGTCGCGTCCGCGCCGACCTCGGCGTACCAGACGTAGCGCGTCCGCTCCGGGTCGCGCACGCGGTCGGGCAGTTCGGTCCACCGGTCGAGCGCCTCGGTGCGCCGGGGTGGGTCCGACACCTCGGCCCGGGTGAGCACCTCGTAGAAACTCACGCCGTTGAGGTAGACGTCGCCGAGGTGCTTGCGGGGCGCGTCCGGGGCGGAGTGCACGACCCAGTCGCCGTCGATCGGTTCGGCGAACGGATTGAACGACCCGAACAGCGCGTTGGGAACGGACGTCGTCCACACCGTGCCGTCGACCGGCTCCCATTCGGAGACCGGCTCCGAGCCGGTGATGACCACGTGCTCACCCGGCGCGGCCTGGTAGGTGATCCGCCGCCGATCGCTCAGGCCGCCCCGCCGAGGGCGGACCCATTCCCGGTACACGCCCTCGTGGACGGTCACGGTGTCGCCGGCTCGCGCCAGCTCGGCCGCCCGGTTGATCGTGCGTAACGGCCGGTCCGGCGACCCCTCCGAGGAATCGGAACCGGTGGTCGCGACATGTAAGGCAGATGGCATGAGCGGGGCGTCCCTCAGCACTCGACGAACGTGCGGTTTGCTCCGATCAGAGTGCTACACGACCGTCCGGGCGGGCCGGTGGATCCCAATTCCGGGCCGCGTCGTCCCCGGCCCGGCCCGGCACCGCCATCCGGGAGAGCAGCCGCCCGGCCGGGCCGTCGCCGGCGAGCCGGCGCACGACGACGAACCCCACGACCGCCCCCAGCACGTTCGCGAACAGATCGTTGACGTCGGCGGTGCGACCGCTGCTCAGGAAGACGTTCGTCGCGAACTGGACGAGCTCGATCGCTCCGCTGAAACACAGCGCCCACCACACCAGGCTCTTCGTGCTGCGAGCCCGCCCGAGGAGCGGCAGGAGAACCCCGAGCGGGACGGTCAGCGCGATGTTGAGGACGAACGTCGTCACGTCGATGGTCAGCAGCGGGACGAAGTTGGCCCGCTCGTACCAGGGCCCCTGGCTCGCGTACCGGCCCACCACCACCTGGAGCGGGAGCAGGGTGACGGCCAGCACCCCGCACAAATAGAACACCGTCGCCCAGGCGGTGACCAGACGAGGAACGGTCAGCACCCCACGGTGCCGCAGCGCGAACCACGAGGCCCCCAGGAGCACCGCGGCCAGAGGGACCAGGACGGGACCGGCGGGCACATCGAACTGGATATCCATTGCTCTCTTCCGGCTGGATCGGTTGGCCGGCTCACCGTCCCAAGCAGCGCGGCCGCGCCGCATCTGGCGGAGGAGGTATCCGGAACACCCGCGCGGTCAGCCGAACGACGGACCCGGCACGGTGCCACGGCCTAGTCCAGTCGCGTCAGTGATACCCGGACGTCGGTCTGTTCCGGCTGCCCGGTCAACGGGTCGACGTCCGTCCCGTTGGTGAGCACTCCGACGTTCTGATCGAGATAGCCGTGGCTGACGACGACGACGCCGCGGCGCAGGCGCCCGTCGACCTCGACGACACCGTCAACGTGTCCCCGTTCCGTGCTGACGCGCACACGGCGCCCGTCGTCGAGTCCGAGACGCCGGGCGTCCTCGGGATTGATCAGGACGGGCGGGGGTCCCGACGGTGCTGCCCCGTACTCGACGGAGTTGTTGTTGCGCAGCCGACGAGCAGGCAGTAGCCGCCACGACGACGTGTCGCGCTCCCACACCGCCGGAAGGCGTTCCACCATCAGCGGAGGGACGAGGCGCCAACGCCCGCCGGGGAGGACATGGTCGTGGACCCAGCCCGGCGGGCGCGGCGTCTCCACCCCGTGCGAGCCGGCGGCGAGCACCTCGTCGAGATCGTCGCGGCCGGCGTAGACGTACCGGTACAGCTCCTCCTCGGTGCACTCGTCGGCGTCCAACGCTCCGCCGAGCAGATCGTGCCCGAGGCGGCGGGCGATCTGCGTGCACATCCACCACGTCGGCCTGCGCCCGTCCTCCGGTGCGAGCGCGGCGGGCGAGCTGATCCGGCGCCCGTAAAAGAAGAGGTCGTGCCGCTCGAGGTGCCAGGTCGCCGGGAGGACGTGCGTCGCCCGCCTGGTCAGGTCGTTCTCGAACGCGTCGATGACCACGCACAACTCGAGCTGGTCGAAGGCCCGCCGGAGCCGCGCCGGGTCGGGGAAGGCGGTCGGGGGCTGCCCGCCCGCGATGATCAGACCCCCGAGATTGCCGGCCTCGATCTCGTGAACGAGCGCGACGGCGGGTTGTTCCCCGAACACCGCGTCGAGGTCCGGCCGACTCGCCGGACCCGGCTGCACGGACCCGTTGACCGGCGCGGGGGAGCCCAACCCGGACAACGGCATCGAGAGCAGGAAGCGCATGCCGCCCGGGGTGTCGAGCGATCCCGTGATGATCAGCAGCACCCACTTCAGCCATTCCGTCACCACGCTGTGCCTGCCGAAGGAGACGCCGGTGCCGCTGGCGACGGACAGCCGGCGATGGGATCGGACGGCACGGAGAAGATCGAGCAAATCGGCCTCCGCGACGTCGGTGAGGGCCGCGACGCTGCCGAGCTCGAACGGTTCGACCGCTTCCCGTAGTCGCCACAGGTCGTCGTCCGTACAGGCCGTGTCCAGCTCGTGGGGGTCCGCTCCCTCGGCGAGGACCTCGCGGACGAGCCAGGCCAGGAGAGCGGCGTCCGTCCCGGGGCGGAGCGCGAGGTGCCGGTCAGCTCGACCCGCGGTCTCGGTCCGGCGGGGATCTAGCACCCAGACCTCGCCGCCGCGGTCGCGGAAGGCCCGGATCCGCCGCGTCGGGTTCGTGAACATCGAGGTGTTGAGGTAGCCGTGGGAGACGACCGGGTTGTGCCCGATCAGGATGGCGAGGGTGGGCTCGTCCGGGCTCTCGGGATTCCACTGTGGAAGTACCATCGCGTGGCCGGTCACGAGCTCGGCGGCTCGCAGGAGAGGGGCGTGGTCGACGGTGAGCGCCGAGTACACCTGGCGGGAGCCGATCGCACGCAGCAGCTTCGACGTGAACGTCCGGGTCAGCCCCTCCATGATGCCGCCGGTGCCGAGGTAGGAGCCCACCTGGTCGGGACCGCGCCGGTCGACGAGACGCCGGAGGGTCGCGGCGATGTCGTCCAGGCACTCCGTCCAAGAGACGGTTCTGCCCCCGATCCTCGGGAAGGACAGACGGTCCTCGCGATGGTGCTGGTGCGGGTACGAATGTCCCTTCGGGCACAGGTAGCCGCCGGAGAGGGGATGGTTCTTGTCGCCCTTCGCGGAAACGACCCGGTTGCCCGACACCGTGATCTCCACCCCGCAGAAGGCCGAGCACATCTGGCAGGCGACCCGGTGCGTCGTCGGCTCCGGCATGTGGCTTCCTCTCCCGGCTTCGCCGCGGCCCGCCGATGTTGCGGCATGGCGCGTTCGACCGTAACATACCGACCGGTCGGCTCGCGTTGGTTCCTGCCGGATCGTGGATCGCACTCGGGAGGTCGAATGGACGTCGACACGGAGTCCGTGCTCGTCGAACGGTCGGACGGGGTCGGAGTGGTGCGGCTGAACCGGCCCGACAGGCTCAACGCGATGACCCGGGAAATGTCGCTCCGCTACGCGAGCGTGATGCGGGAGTTGGACCGCGACCCGAACGTCCGCGTCATCCTGGTCACGGGCAACGGACGCGGCTTCTGCGCAGGAGCGGACCTCGACGTGCTCGGCCAGGACCTCCTCGAGCTGAGCGAGTGTGTCCCTCCGATCGAGGACATGCCCGCGCTGGGGTTCCGTCTGGCCACGCCCGTGGTGGCGGCCGTGAACGGCCCCACCGCCGGTGTCGGATTCGCGTACATGCTGGGAGCCGACGTGCGGTTCTGCTCCGCCGACGCGAAGATCACCACGAGCTTCGCGCGGCTCGGACTGGTGGCCGAGTACGGCTTGTCCTGGCTGTTGCCCAGGGTGGTCGGCCTGGGGCGGGCGATGGATCTGCTCCTGAGTGGCCGGACGATCAGCGGCGCCGAGGCGGGGGAGATGGGCCTGGCCGAGTTCGTGCTTCCGGCCGACGAGGTCTTCGCCGCCGCGCTCGCCTACGCCCGGCAGATCGCGGCACACTGCTCGCCGTTCTCGCTCGAGGCGATCAAGGGGCAGGTGCTGTCCGACTCCACGGCCGATCTCGACGGCGCGCTGGTCCGCTCGAGATGGCTGCAGGAGCGGTCGTTCCGGGGGCGCGACCTGCGCGATTCGCTCGCCACGCGCACCGAGCGGCGAGCTCCGGTCATCGGGCGAGTCCCCACCGGTCCGACTGATGTCTGACCGGTCGGGATGCTAGTCTCCCAATTCCCGGAGGGTGTGCGACAGCACCGCAGCGACGCGAGAGTTCGAGTGGCGACCAAGAAACGATCCAATACAGCGGCAGAGGCACCGGTCGTGACGACGCCGATCGGCGTGGACGATCTTCGAGACGTTCTCGTCAAGATCGTGGACGACGCCTTGCGTCCGCTCGCGGAGCGAGTGTCGAGCCTCGAGCGGTCCGCGGCCGACGTGGAGTCCGCTGCTACGGCCGAGTCCGCGAACGGCCATGCGGCGGAGGCGGCGGTGCCGGACGTCGCCACGGCCGAACCGCCCGCCGGCGAGAAGGACGTCCGCGCGAGGATCATCGACGCCGCCCTCGACCTCTTCCACGAGCAGGGCTACGACGCAACCGGTGTGCAGGAGATCGTCGAGCGCGCCGGCGTGACCAAGGGCGCTCTTTATCACTACTTCCGGAGCAAGGAGAATCTGCTCCTCTCGATCAGGGAGGAGTTCATCAGCGACCTTCTCCGGCGCGGCCACGAGATCCTCGACGAGAACGAATCCGCGGCCGAGGCACTGAGGCTGATTGTGCGCGACCTCATACTCCTCGTGAAGACCCGCCGGTCCCACATGACTGTCGGTTTCTTCGAGACCCGGCTCGACCTCGAGCGCTTCCCCAAGGCGCAGGCCCAGCGCAACGAGTGGGAAAGCGTCCTGGTGGAGATCATCGACCGCGGGGTTCGCAGCGGCGAGTTCCGCCGTGACGTACGGCCGGTCAGGGCCGCCGCGGTGATCGGAACCCTGGCCTGGGCCGCGTACAACTGGTTCCCCGGCGACGTCGACGAGGACCCGGACGCGGTGGCCGCCGACCTCTCGGAGCTCGTCCTGTCCGGGCTCTTCCGGGACCGCGGCTGAACCCGGCCGCCGACGATCGCCCAGTCATCCGGCTGCGCTGGGGAACGCAGGTCGGCGCCTCTCGGTGAACGCGGTCAGGCCCTCCTTCGCGTCGGCCGAGAAGAAGTTCAGGATCTCGTGCGCCAGTGACGACTCGAAAACCGGCGCCGCCGCCCGGACCCAGTGGTTGATGGCGCGCTTGGTGTCCTGCAGAGCCTGCTGAGGACCGCCTGCCAGCCGCTCCCCGAGTTTCAGTGCGGTGTCGAGGAGCTCGTCCGCCGGCACGCATTTGCTGACCAGGCCGATCCGTTCCGCCTCCCGGCCGTCGATGCTGTCCGCGGTGAGCAGGTAGTACTTCGCCTTCGCGACGCCGCAGAGCAGGGGCCACAGGATCGCCGCGTGGTCACCGGCGGCGACCCCGAGCCGGATGTGCCCGTCCGTGAAACGGACGTCCTCGGCGATGATGCTGATGTCGGAGAGCAGTGCCGTGGTGAGCCCGGCTCCGGCCGCGGGGCCGTTGATGGCCGAGATGATCGGCTTGCGGCAGTCCAGGAGGTTGTACACGAGGTCCCGGGCGGCCTGAAGGGTCTCGGTCCAGTGCGTGATGTCGCCGAAGTTCTCCAGGTCCGTCTCGATCGAGCCGCCCGCACAGAACCCTCGCCCGGTGCCGGTGAGCACCACGGCCCGGGTCTGCTCGTCGGCGTCGACCTCGCGCCAGAGCCGGGCGAGGTCCTCGTGGTCCTGCTTGTTCAGCGCATTGAGCTTCTCGGGCCGGTTGAAGCGGACGAGCAGCAGGCCGTCCGACGGGCGCTCGAAGGTCAGCGCGGCGTAGCTACTGGGGTTCATGGGAGGTGCCTTTCCGGGGGAGTGGCGCCACGACCGGGTCGTGCATGATCGCGCGGTACGCGGCCTCGAACTTCTCCGAGTCGTTGTCCTCGCCGACCGCGACGATGCTGCCGTTCTTGAGTAGGTACCAGCGGTCGGAGACCGACAGAGCGCGGCGGGCCTGCTGCTCCACGAGCAGCACCGCCAGCCCGTCCCGCTCGGCCGCGGCCCGGATCGCGGCGAGCAGCCGCTCGACGACGAGAGGGGCGAGCCCGAGCGACAACTCGTCGACGAGCAGCGCGCGCGGGCCGGTCGCGAGCGCCCGGGCGAGCACGAGCATCTGCTGCTCACCGCCGGAGAGGAGGCCCGCCTTGCGATCCAGGAGGGGCTCCAGCTCGGGGAAGTAGCGAAGGGCCCCCTCGATCCCGCCCTTCCCCAGTCGCAGGTTGTCCCGTGTCGAGAGGCTCGAGATGACCGAGCGCTCCTCCGGGACGTAGGACAGGCCGCGGCGGGCGAGCCGGTGCAGGCTGCCGGGTGCGGCCGCCCCGTTCCACCGGACCGTGCCGACGCTCCGGGGGAGCCGGCCGACCGCAGCGGAAAGCGTGGTGGTCTTTCCGGCGCCGTTCGGGCCGAAGAGGGCGACCACCTCGCTCGGACGGACGGCCAGCGAGATGCCGCGGATCGCGGCGAGATCGCCGTAGCCGGCCGTGATGCCGCGCAGTTCCAGGGTGGGAGGGGAAAGGCTCGTCGAACGCACGGGCACTCCTCGATGAGTACATCGCGACCGGTCGGTATGTTACCGTACCGCCCCGAGCTCAGCTGTTCAACCATCCGAGGCGGGGATGACACGTGATTCTCTGGGAACCTGCGGCCGACGCCCGCTCCACCACCGTCATGGGAGGTCTGTGGGACGACATCGAGAAGCGGACCGGCCGGACTTTCGGACACTACGACGAGATGTGGGAATGGTCCGTCGCGAACCTCGACGAGTTCTACGGGATCCTCGTCGACCACCTCGGCGTGCGGTTCACCGCGCCCCCGGAAACGGTGGTGACCGACCACTCCATGCCGGGAGCACGCTGGTTCCCCGCTAGCACCCTCAACTACGTCGACCACGTCTTGGCCGGCGAGCCCGGCGAAGTCGTCGTGGAGTCGTGGTCCCAGACCCGCGGGCCGGTCGAGCTCACCCGCGCCGAGCTGCGCGACCACGTCGCCCGTGTCCGGGGGCGGCTGATCGAGCTCGGGGTCCGGCCGGGCGATCGGGTCGCCGTGTACATGCCCAACATCAGCGAGACGATGGTCGTACTGCTGGCCAGCGCCAGCCTCGGTGCGATCTTCCTGTCCTGCCCGCCGGAATTCGGCGTCGGCAGCGTCGTCGACCGGTTGGCGCAGGTCGAGCCCGCCGTGCTCGTCGTCGTGGACGGCTACCGGTTCGGGGACAAGACCGTCGACCGTGTCGACGACGTCGCGGCGATCAGGGCGGCCCTTCCCACGGTCCGGACGACCGTTGTGGTTCCCTATCTGGACAGGCAGCGGGCAGCCGCCATTCCGGATGCCGTGAGCTGGGAGTGGGTGCTCCAAGGGGCGCCGGACCCGACGATCGACCCGCTGCCCTTCGACCATCCGCTCTACATCCTGTTCTCGTCGGGCAGCACCGGGACGCCGAAGCCGATCGTGCACACGCACGGCGGCATCACCGTGGAACACCTCAAGTGGCTCGCAGTGCACTCCGACCTCAAGCCGGGTGACGTCTCGTTCTGGCCGACCACCACCGCGTGGATGACCTGGAACACGGTCGTGTCGAGCCTGCTGTGCGGCGCGCGCACGATTCTGTTCGACGGCGATCCGACGGAGCCGGACCTTCCGACCTTCTGGCGCTTCGTCGCCGACCGGCGGGTCACCCACCTCGGAGTGTCCCCGCCGCTGCTGCAGTTGACCCGCACCGCGGGGGTGGTGCCGGCGCACGAGGCCGACCTTTCGGCGCTGCGGGTGGTGTCCTCGGGCGGCTCGCCGCTGTCCGAAAGCCTCTACCACTGGGTGTACGAGGCCGTCGGCAGTGATCTGATGCTCGCCTCCGTGAGCGGTGGCACGGACACCTGCGCGGCCTTCGTGGGCGGCAACCCGCTCCGGCCCGTCCGCGCCGGTGAGATCACCTGCCGCTTCCTGGGGACCGAGGTGCAGGCCTACGGCGACGACGGCACGCCGATCGTCGGTGAGCAGGGCGAACTGGTCGTGACGAAGCCGATCCCGTCGATGCCGCTGCAGCTCTGGGGAGACAGCGACGGCTCACGGCTGCAGGGCGCGTACTACGACCGGTATCCGGGGGTCTGGTACCACGGCGACTGGATCACGATCACCGAACACGGCTCCGCGATCATCAGCGGGCGTTCCGACGCCACCCTGAATCGGGGTGGCGTCCGGATGGGCACGCAGGAGCTCTACTCGGCCGTGGAGGCAGTGCACGAGGTGGCGGACAGCCTGGTCATTCACCTCGAGGATCCGGACGGAGGGCTGGGTGAGCTCCTGATGTTCGTGTCGCTGACGCCCGGCGCGGCGCTCGACGAGGCTGTGCGCTCCGCGATCAGGGATGCCCTCCGGCGCCGGTTGTCCCCGCGCTACGTGCCCAACGAGATCATCGAGGTGTCCGAGATCCCGCGGACCATCGCGGGCAAGCGGTTCGAGGTACCCGTGAAGCGGCTGCTCAAGGGCACCGTCACCGCGTCACGGATCGCCGGCGCGCTCTCCGACCCCCGCACCCTCGACCCCTTCGTCGAGCTGGCGAAGAAGCGGCAGGAATCGGTCTGACCGGCGGGTTCGGTGCCCTTGACGGCGCGCGAAGCCCGCTGCGATACTCACCGAGCTTCCGACCGGTCGGTATCCACGGCCCCGAGTCGGAACGGAGCTCGCCGGCGGATCCGAGATCGGCAGCTCTTCGCGAACAGCTACCTGACAACGTGGTCTTAGGGAGCCGACACCGCCATGCGCGCAAGAAACATCAGAGGCGCCTTCGTTCAGCGCCGCGAGAGAAATCATCGACCGATCTCCGCCCGGGCCGGCGTCCTCGCCGTGTCGTTGGCCGCCGTGACGCTCCTCGGAGCCTGCGGGTCCGGCGCCACGTCGAACGGATCGTCCGCTTCGGACCGGATCGTCATCGGCACCCTGGGGCCGCGGACCAGCTCCGTGACGTCTCTGCCCGACATCGCCACCGGCATCCGGGCCGCCATCGCGTCCGTCAACGCCGCCGGCGGTGTGAAAGGCCACCGAATCCAGCTGGTCGACTGCGACACCAGGCTGGAGGCCAACCAGGAGCTGGCCTGCACCCGCAAGATGATCTCCGAGAAGGTGACTGCGGTCGTCGCCGGGACGATCGCGGTGGACCAGTCGGGCGTCGAGATCAAGCAGCTCGACAAGGCCGGCATCCCGTACTTCGGCAGCAGCGGCGTGTCCGTCGCCGAGCTGACCGGAAACGGGGTCTATCTGCTGGCCAGCGGTTCGCCGGGCTGGTTCTACGGCGCCGCGAAGGTGCTTCGCGACAACGGGGTCCGGAAGATCGGGATCTACGGAGGAAACAACACCGCCTCGGTTAATTTCGGCGTCAAGCAGGTGAAGAAGGCGGTGGCCGACCTGGGTTTCCCGGAGCCGGCCGTCGTGCTCGCGGATCCGGCGTCCGACCCGACTCTGGCCGCGTCGGCGTCGAAGATCGCCGCCAGTGGCGTCGACGGAATCATCATGCTGCCGGAGAACCCCGCTCTCATGATGAAGGCCGTCAAGGCCTCCGGCTTCACGGGCAAGGTGAGCTCCTTCAGCTCGCAGGTGGACGCCGGTCTCGCCTCGGTCGGCGCCATCGCCGACGGGATCTACGTCAGCAGCCAGACGGCGTTCGTCACCGACAGCGGCAACCCCGAGGTCGCCAAGTTCCTTGCCGACATGCGGAGGTTCGAGCCGGACGGCAAGGTCAGCCTGAACTCGCTCAGCGGCTACGCCGCCGTGCGGCTCTTCGCCAAGATCGCCGCGACGGTGCCGGGCGGCATCGACGCGGCGAGCTTCCGGTCGACTCTCGACAACCTGGCCGCTCCGGTGGACACCGGCCTGGTCGGTCCATGGGCGATCAAGGGGCGCCCCGCCGTGCTGCCGGCAGCACCACGGGTCCTGAACCCCAACATCGCCTACGGGATCGTGAGGGGCGGCAAGATCGTCGCCGCCGCGCCCGGCTTCTCCAACCCGTTCCCCGGCTGAACCACGAGGAGAACGGCCCATGGACGTCTTGCGCTTCGCCGTACTCGGCCTGGCCACCGGCGCGATCTACGGCCTGCTCTCCCAGGGCCTGGTCGTCATCTACCGAGGATCCGGTGTCCTGAACTTCGCCCACGGTGCGATGGCACTGGTCGGCGCCTACACCTACTACGAGCTGACGGTCGGCCAGGGCTGGAGCACGGTGGTGGCCGCGGTCGCTGCCGTGCTCCTCTGCGGCGCGGTCGGTGCGCTCGTCCACGTCGTCGTCCTGCGACCCCTGCGAAGGGCCGCGGCGCTGTCGCGCGTCATCGCCACCCTGGGCCTCGTGCTCGTAATCCAGTCATCGGCCTTCTTACTGTTCGGGCACAACAGCCTCGTGGTGCCGTCGCTGTTCCCGGTGGACCCCGTCGAGCTCGGCGGGCTGTCCATCGGGGCGGACCGGCTCTCCATCATTCTGGTCTGCCTGGTGGTGAGCGGTGGGCTCGCCGCGGTCTACCGCTTCACCTCCTTCGGCCGGGTCACCGCGGCGGTGGCCGAGCACGAGACGACGGCAGCCAGCCTCGGTCACTCGCCCGACCTCGTCGCCTCCACGAACTGGGCGGTCGGCTCGGCCCTCGCCGGACTCGCCGGCGTGCTCATCTCGCCGCTCATCCTGCTCGAGCCGGTCGCACTCGTCCTGCTCGTCATCCCCGCGATGGCCTCCGGGCTGTTCGGACAGTTCCGGTCGTTCCCGGCCGCCCTGGTCGCCGCCCTCGTGCTGGGGGTCGCCCAGTCCGAGATACAACGGTTCGTCAGCGCCCCCGGCTGGGCGACGGCGGTCCCTTTCCTCGCGGTGATCGCGGTGCTCGTCGTCCGGGGCCGCAGCCTCCCGTTGCGCAGCTTCGTGCTGGAGCGGCTGCCGGCGGTCGGGAACGGACGTCCGCCGTGGCTGTGGGTCGCGCTGTTCGGTCTGGCACTGTGCCTCGTCTCCCTGTTCGCCGATCCCGACTGGGCCACGGCCATCACCACCACGGCGGCGATGGCCGTCATTTGCCTGTCGGTCGTGGTCATCACCGGCTACGCCGGGCAGCTGTCGCTGGCCCAGTTCGTGCTGGCCGGCATCGGGGCGCTGGTCGCGGCCCACGTGAGCCCCCATGTTCCCTTTCTCGTAGCGCTCGGGGTCGGCGCTGTCGTGACGGCGGTGTTCGGCGGCATCGTCGGGTTGCCGGCTCTGAGGACGCGCGGAGTCACCCTCGCGGTGGTGTCGCTCGGCCTGGCGAGCGCCGTGGCGGCGGTGGTGTTGAACAACGCGGCTCTCAACGGCAGCACGAGCGCGGCCAGCGGGCTCGTCATCGAGTCGGTCGACGTCTTCGGGCTCGACCTCGACCCGATCGTCCATCCGGAGCGGTACGCCGTCCTCGCGGTGCTGGTGCTGCTGCTCCTGAGCCTCGCTGTCGCGAACCTGCGCCGGGGGGTGACCGGACGCCAGTTGCTGGCGGTGCGCTCCAACGAGCGGGCGGCGGCGTCTCTCGGGATCAACGTCGCCTACACGAAGACCTACGCCTTCGTGCTGGCATCGGGCATCGCGGCGGTCGGCGGCATCCTCCTCGCCTTCATGCTCCCGACGGTCACGGTCGGGGACTTCGACGTCTTCACCTGCCTGCTGGTCGTCGCGGTCACCGTCGTGGGCGGGGTCGGCAACATCCCGGGGGCCTACATCGGGGCGCTCCTCACCGCCGGCGGGGTCGTGAGCCAGCTGCTCTCGGGACTGACGGCGATCAACGACTACCTCCCGCTGGTCGGTGGCCTCGTCCTCGTCCTCAACCTGGTCGTGAGCCCGGACGGGCTCTTCGAGTTCAACCGGAGGCTGCTCGCGGAGAAGCTGCCCCGGCCGGTGCGCCGCGGCGCGGGCCGGGTGGCCTCGCTCAGCGAGGAGACGGGCGAACCCATCCGGGTCGAGCCGTGGCCGCTGCAGGTGTCGGGCGTCTCGGTCTCCTTCGGCGGGGTCCGGGCGGTCCGGGACGTCTCGCTCGAGGTCCGGCCGGGGGAGGTGCACGGTCTGATCGGTCCGAACGGGGCCGGCAAGACCACCCTGATCGACGCCGTCACGGGCTTCGTCCGCTCGCAGGGCGAGGTGACGCTCGGGGGCCGGGTCGTCACCGGCTGGTCGCCCCGGTCGCGGGCGAGAGCCGGACTGGCCCGCTCGTTCCAGTCGCTGGAGTTGTTCACGGATCTCGACATCGCCGAGAACCTGGCGGTCGCCGAGGACACGTCGAGGCGGTTCCGCGGGGTCACGGATCTCTTCCGTCCCGGGCAGGTCCGGCTGGGACCGGCGGCGTCCGCCGCCCTGCGGCATCTCCAGCTCGACCAGCTGATCGGCAGGAAGCCGTCGGAGATCTCGTTCGGCCAGCGCAAGGCCGTCGCCATCGCGCGCTCCATCGCGCGGATGCCGTCCGTCCTGCTGCTGGACGAGCCCGCGGCGGGTCTCGACGACCGCGAGGCCGCAGACCTGGCCCTGCTCATCCGCGAGCTCGCCGACCTGTGGGGTATCGGCGTCCTCCTCGTGGAGCACAAGGTCGACATGATCATGGCGATCAGCGACCGGGTGACGGTCCTCCAGAACGGCGCGGTGCTCGCCGCCGGGACGCCCGAGGAGGTCGCAGGCAATCCGGCAATCATCGACGCCTATCTCGGCACCGCGACCCCGGTGGCGGCGACCGTCGAGCGGGTCGAACCGTAGCGCGAGGTATGACTGTCAGGTACCGTCGGGCATACCGACCAGTCGGTATCCATTGTGAACGACGAGAGGTTCGTGCAGCATGAGTGGCCCCCTCACCGGCGTGCGTGTGATCGACGCGTCGACCATGCTCGCGGCTCCACTAGCCGCCCAGATCCTCGGCGACTTCGGTGCCGACGTGATCAAGGTGGAGCACCCCACCCGGCCGGACGCCGTGCGCGGTCACGGCGTCCACGTCAACGGGCACTCCCTCTGGTGGAAGCAGGTCTCCCGCAACAAGCGCAGCGTCACGATCAACCTCTCGAAGCCCGTCGGCGCGGACCTGCTCCTCCGGCTCGTGGCCGAGGCCGACGTGCTCGTCACCAACTACCGGCCGGGCACGCTGGAGAAGTGGGGCCTGGGCTGGAGCGAGGTGCGGAAGGCGAACCCGGACGTCATCCAGCTCAAGGTGTCGGGGTTCGGCCAGACCGGTCCCTACGCGGGCCGGGCGGCGTTCGGCACGGTCACGGAGGCGATGAGTGGCTTCGCCGCCGTCACCGGAGAGCCCGACGGTCCGCCGACGCTCCCTCCGTTCGGGCTCGCGGACTACCTCGCGGGAATCTCGGGGGCGGGTGCGGTCGCCATGGCCCTGTTCGAGCGGGAGCGCCACGGCGGCGGCGGCCAGGAGATCGACCAGTCCCTCCTGCTGCCGATCCTGGGCGCCACCGGAATCGGACCGGCGATCTTCCAGGCGACCGGGCAGCTCCAGAAGCGGCTCGGGAACTTCGGCGACGGCGGGACCGCGCCTCGCAACGTCTACCCGACGGCGGACGGGAAGTGGGTCGCGCTCTCGGCGTCCGCGCACAACATCGCGGAGCGAGTGATGCGCCTCGTCGGTCATCCCGAGGTGCTCGACGAGGCGTGGTTCGCCACGAACGCCGGGCGGTGGGACCACGTCGACGAGGTCGACGCGTACGTCGGGGACTGGATCAAGCAACGGACCCAGGCCGAGGTCGTCGACGCGTTTTCCCGGGCCGGGGCGGCAGTCGGACCGATCTACACGGCGGAGGACATCCTCGCCGACCCGCAGATCACCGAGACGGAGATGATCGTGCAGTTCGACGATCCCGACGTCGGGCGGGTCGCCCAGACGGCCCCCATGTTCCGGATGAGCAAGACGCCCGGCGCCATCCGTTTCCTCGGCACCGGCTACTCCAGCGCCGCTGAGGAGGTCCTGACGGGCGAGCTCGGCCTCACCGCCGAGGACCTGGAGAAGCTGCGCGCGGACGGGGTCATCAGGTGACCGGGCCCGGTGTGCCCGACGAGCGGCTCGCGGCAGCGGTCGGAGAGGCCAACATCCCGACGCTGCTGGCGGTGCTGGTGCAGCTCACCGGCGAACTCGGCTGGCTGGAGGAGCCCTACCGGCCGCGCCGGCAGCGTGGTTTCGGGGAGAACGACTCCGGAGGGCTCGCCGACGAGGTGCAGAACGCGATCCGGTCCGCGGCCCGGGCCGCGATCCTCGCCTGGCGGCAGGGCCGCCCGATCGCCCTCCCGAACCCGCGGCCGGAGCTGCTCGTCCGGATGCTGTCGGTGATGATGGGCGAGGAAATTCCGGCGGAGTACGGCGACATGATCGCCGAGCAGGTCGGGCTGGAGGGCGGCGTCGTGCGCCCCGCCCCGGTTCGGGTGCCGGAGTCGTTCGAGGTGCTGGTTATCGGTGCGGGCGTCGCGGGGATCTGCGCCGCCCAGCGGCTCCTCGAGGCGGGCATCCCCTTCCGGATCGTCGAGAAAGCGTCGGGGATCGGCGGCACCTGGCGGGAGAACCGTTATCCCGGCGCCGGCGTCGACGTCCCCAACCATCTCTACGGCTTCTCGTTCGCCCCGGGCGACTGGTCGATGTACTTCGCGCTGCGCGAGGAGATCCACCGGTACCTGAGCGACGTCGCCGACCGGCTGGACCTCGAGCGGTACGTGCAGTTCGGCACCGAGGTGCGCTCGCTGGACTACCGGGAGGACGCCCAGCGCTGGGCCGTCACCGTGGAGGGGCCCTGTGGTGCGACCGAGGTCCTGCACCCGAACGTCGTCATCAGCGCGGTCGGCATCTTCAACCCGCCGAAGTATCCCGACATCGAGGGGCTCGACGAGTTCCGCGGCGATGTCGTACACACGGCGGTCTGGCCGGACGGGCTCGACCTCACCGGCAAGCGGGTTGCGCTCATCGGCAGCGGTGCCAGCGCCATGCAGGTGGGCCCGGAGATCCGGGAGCGGGTCGCCGAGCTCGTGGTGTTCCAGCGGTCTCCGCAGTGGGCGGCCCCGTTCGAGCAGTTCCGGCGGGAGCTGCCGGCGGGTGTCCGGCTGTTGCTGCGGGAGGTCCCGCTCTACCGCGGCTGGTACCGCGCCCGTGTGGCCTGGATGTTCAACGACCGCATCCACCCCACCCTGCAGAAAGACCCGGACTGGACCGACCCGGACCGCTCGCTCAACGCGCACAACGCCGCGCAGCGGAAGATCTTCGAGAAGTACATCGAGAGCGAGCTCGGGGACCGCACGGACCTCCTGGACAAGGTCGTCCCCGACTACCCGCTCTTCGGCAAGCGCATGCTGCTGGACAACGGCTGGTACCGGATGCTGCGCGACCCGAAGGTCAGTCTCGTCACCGACGGGGCGGCCCGGCTCGGCGTGGACCGGGTCGTGTCCGGTGCCGGCGAGGAGTTCGAGGTCGACGCCGTCGTGCTGGCCACCGGTTTCGACGTCCAGCGCTACCTCAGCGGCTTCGAGACGCGCGGCCGCGGCGGGGCACTGCTGCGCGAAGTGTGGGGCGATACCGATCCCAAGGCCTACCTGGCCGGGCTCACCGTCCCGGACTTCCCCAACCTCTTCGTCCTGTACGGGCCGAACTCGCAGCCGGGTCACGGCGGCAGCGTCGTCGCACTGCTGGAGATGCTGATGAACTACGTGACCGACGCGATCCGGACCATGGTCCAGGGAGGAATCGGTGCGCTCGAGTGCCGGCGTGACGTCTTCGACGAGTACGTGAGCAAGATCGACGAGGCCCACGACCGGATGATCTGGACGCACCCCCGGGTCTCGAGCTACTACCGCAACGAGAAGGGCCGTGTGGTCGTCATCTACCCGTTCCGCAACGTGGACCTGTTCCACGAAACGCGCCGCTTCGACCTGAGCCGGTACATCGCGGAGCCGCAGGCGACCGGTAACCCAGAGCCGCAGGCTCGCGTGGCCGACGGGCTCGGCGGCGGGACGGCGAGCTCATGAGGACCGAGTACGAGAACCTGCTCGTTTCCGTCGAGGACGGCATCGTCGACGTGGTCCTGAACCGCCCGGAGAAGCGGAACGCGCTGACCCACCGGATGCAGGCCGACCTCGACCGGATCCTGGTCGAGGCGATGGCCGACGACCGGGTGAAGGTCGTCATGCTGCGCGGCGCCGGCCCGGTGTTCTGCGCGGGGCACGACCTCGTGGAGGCCGCCGAGGCCTACGTCGACACGGGCAACTTCGTCGGCGTGGACGACGCCGGGCCCCCGCACCTGCGCCAGGCCTGGTACTTCACCAAGCCGCTGATCGCCGGCGTGCACGGCTACGTGGGCCCGCGGGCCTCGATGATCCTGGGGAACTTCGACTTCCTCATCGCGGCCGAGGGCACCCGGTTCAGCTTCGAGCACACGCGCAAGGGCGCCCGTGGGGTGGGCGGCGAGCCCTTCCACCTGCAGATCCCGATGCGTGTCCTGAAGAAGCTGATGATGATGGGCGGCTGGTTCGACGCGGAGCAGGCGCTGGACCTGCACATCGTCCAGCGGGTCGTACCGGTGGACGAGGTCGAGGCGGAGACGCGGCGCTGGGCCGAGCAGCTGACCCTCATCGAGAGCGATTTCGTCCAGAACGCCAAGATGAGCATCCATCGCATGTACGAGCTGATGGGCCTGGTCAACATGCTGGCGGTTCAGAACAAGATCGTCGGACACCCGCCCACCCCCGAGAACCTCCAGTGGCACAAGGACGCGAGCTCCACTGGCCTGAAGGCGGCACTGGCCGCCCGGGAGCAGGGTTTCGATCCCGGCATCGCGCGCATCTGACCGCCTGCCGCTCACGGCGCGGGGGGACGCTCGCGGACGCCTGGGCGCCCGCGAGCGCGCCGCTCAGGCGCTCGCGGAGTCCGCGGTCCGGTAGCGCTCCATGATGTCGCGCTTCAGCAGCTTCCCGCTCGGCAGGCGGGGCAGTTCGGCCTCGAAGTCGACCGTGCGCGGGCACTTGAAGTGTGCGATCCGGTCGCGGCAGTAGGCGATGAGCTCGGCTTCGGTGGCCGGGCCGGAGTCCGCCGGGTCGACCAGCTGCACGACCGCCTTCACCTGGTGCCCCATCTCGGGATCGGGGATCCCGATCACCGCGACGTCGAGCACCTTGGGGTGCATGGTCAGGACGTTCTCGACCTCGCGGGGGTAGATGTTCACACCTCCCGAGATGATCAAGTCGGTACGGCGGTCGGAGAGGTAGAGGAAGCCTTCCTGGTCGACGTGACCGAGGTCGCCGATCGTGGACCAGCCCTTCGCGTTCATGACCGTGGTGGCCGTCTTGGCGGGGTCCTTGTAGTACTGGAACGGGGCGAGGCCCGAGAAGGCCACGATGCCGACCTCACCGACGGCCAGCTCCTCGCCGTCCTGGTCGATGATGTGCACCGATCCGGAGTGGGCCTGCCCCACGGTTCCCTTGTGCCTCAACCAGGTGTGGGCGTCTACCAGGCAGGAGCCGTTGCCCTCGCTGCCGGCGTAGATCTCCCAGACGACCTCGCCCCACCAGGCGATCATCTGCTCCTTGACGGGGATCGGGCACGGGGCCCCGGTGTGGATCACGAACTGGAGGCTCGACACGTCGTACCGGCGGCGCACGTCGGCCGGGAGCTTCAGCAGCCGGACGAACATGGTGGGGACCATGCCGGCATGGGTCACGCGGTGCCGCTCGATGATCTGCAGTGCCCTCTCCGGCTCGAAGCGGCGCGTCGAGACCACCGTCCCGCCCATCTTGTGCGCGAACATCGAGGTCGACAGGGCGAGAGCGTGGTAGAGCGGTGCCGTGCAGAGGTGGCGGATCTCGCCCTGCCACTCCCGTTCCATCTCGGCCGACTGCCCCGGCGTCTCGCCGAAGCGGGTGCCTGACAGCGGCCGCAGGATTCCCTTGGGGCGCCCGGTCGTGCCCGACGAGTACAACATCATCATCCCCTCCGCGTCCGAGTAGGGACCGACCTCGCCGGTGCGCGCGGCGAGGAGCGTGTCGAGATCGTCGTAACCGGGGATCGCGCTACCCACCGCGATCCGGTGAGCTAGCACGGACCCCAGCGGGATGGTCTCGGCCAGCGAGGCGGTGGCGGCGTTGGCGAAGATCACCTTCGCATCGCAGTCCTCGACGATGTAGCGGGCCTCGTCGGCTTTGAGGTGCCAGTTGATCGGGGTGATGTACAGGCCGGACCGCTGCGTCGCCCAGATGATCTCGAAGGTGCGCGCGTCGTTGTCCATGAGGACCGCGACGTGGTCGCCCTTCTCGAGGCCCAGATCGGCGAGCAGTCCTGCGATGCGGTCGGAGCGGTCCTCCAGCTCGGCGAAGGTGACCGTGTCCCCAGTGTCGGCGTCCACTACTGCCGGCCGGTCGGGGAACTCGTCCGCGGTTCTCGCCAGGGAGTACTGGGGCACGTCCACGTCGTCGCTCCTTTGCGGGGTGGTCCGGCTCGGCCGGCGACCGGTACCAACCGGTCGGGTAGCTTCTCACGCCGATGCGCGGAACTCAAGGTCATCGGCCTGCCGGGCCTGTTCGATTGACGGAACCTACCGTCGGTCATAAGATACCGACCGGTCGGCTTGGTGTCGACTACCTCTCGACCGTCATCGGTTTCCAAGGAGCAACGTGGCCCTCCCCGTCCCCGTGCCCACACCTTTGACCCGGCCCTATTGGGACGGGTGCGCTCACGGTGAGCTGCGCCTGCAGCACTGCGCGAGTTGTGCGGCCCCGTTCTTCCCACCGCAGGCGCGTTGCCCCCGATGCCGGGGCGCCGACCTGGAGTGGGCGCCGGTGTCCGGCCGGGCGACGCTGTACAGCTACCTGATCCAGCACCGGCCGGCCCCGGGGTTCGAGGACCGCGGGCCCTACGCCGTCGCGGTCGTCGAGCTGGCGGAGGGGCCGCGAATGATGACGAACATCGTCGACATCCCCAATACCCCGGAGGACCTGGTCCTGGACATGGCGCTGCAGGTGCGGTTCGAGGAGCGCGACGACATCCACCTGCCGGTCTTCGCTCCCGCCGGGACCGCGCCATGAGCCGGGCGAACCCGCCGCTGATCGTCGGCGCGTCGGAGACGACCGGGCTGGGCACGCTGCCCACGATGTCCAACCTGGACCTGAACGTCGACGCGGCGTGCAACGCGCTCGCGGACGCGGGGATCGACGCGAGCGAGATCGACGGGATCGCCTCCGCCGGATCGAACCCGGTCGACGTGGCGAAGGCACTGGGTATCGCGCCCGGGTACGTCGACTCGACGATGGTCGGCGGTTGCAGCCCGCTCGTCCACGTCCGGCACGCCCTGGCCGCGATCGAGACCGGCCGCGCCACGACGGTACTGGTCACGCACGGTGAGTCCGGCCGCTCCCGGGTGTCGGGGCTCCAGCTCGGCTGGGCACCGGACTCGGACCTGATGCAGTTCGAGTACCCGTACGGTCCGGTCGGAGCGCCGGGCACTTTCGGCATGGGCCTGCTCCGCTACATGAAGGAGTTCGGCCTGACCCACGAGCAACTGGCGTCCGTTCCCGTGATGCAGCGCCGGTGGGCCGCACTGAACCCGCGGGCCGCCAAGCGCGATCCGATCACGGTCGAGGACGTCTTCGCGTCGCCGATTCTCGCCTACCCGATCCACCGGCTCGAGACCTGCCTGGTGACCGACGGCGGCGGCGCACTGGTGATCACCACCGCGGAGCGCGCCGCCGACCTCGACCTGCCGCAGGGCGCGATCACCGTGCTCGGCGGCGCGGAGGCCCCCGAGACCCCGATGGTTTCGATGATGGAGGACCTCACGACGTCCCGGGCGTTCCGCGACTGCGGCCGCCGGGCATTCGGCGAGGCCGGCATCACCCCGGCCGACGTGGATCACCTGATGCTCTACGACGCGTTCGCGTTCCTGCCCCTCTACGCCCTGGAGGACCTCGGGTTCCTCGCGCGCGGCGAAGCGGGGCCGTTCATCGAGGCCGGCCGGACCGCCCCGGGCGGGGAGCTGCCGATGAACACGAACGGCGGTGGGCTGTCCTACACGCACACCGGCATGTACGGGATGTTCGCCGTCCAGGAGAGCATCCGCCAGCTCCGCGGGATCGCGGCGGCGCAACAGGACGGGATCGAGATCTCGGTGGCCCACGCCGTCGGCGGGTTCTTCTGGGCCGCCGCGACGCTCGTCCTCGCCCGCGCCTGATCCCGGCCCGGACCGCTGGGCCACGCTACGGAAGGAACCATCATGGGAAAGTTCGACGGTCGCGTCGTCGCGGTCACCGGCGCGGGCGGAGGCATCGGGCGCGAGCACGCACTGCGCTTCGCCGCGGAAGGGGCCCAGGTCGTCGTCAACGACCTGGGCAGCACCAGGAACGGTGCAGGGGCGGACGGGTCGGCCGCGCAGACCGTCGTCGACGAGATCGTCGCCGCGGGCGGGACGGCGGTGGCGAACACGTCGAGCGTCTCCTCCTGGGAGGGCGCCCGGTCGATCGTGACCGACGCCGTCGAGGCGTTCGGCGACCTGCACGTCGTGGTGAACAACGCCGGGTTCGTGCGGGACAAGACGATCGTCGGCATGTCGGAGGAGGACTTCGACTCCGTCGTCGCCGTGCACCTCAAGGGAACTTTCGCGGTGACCCACTGGGCCGCGGCGTACTGGCGCGACCAGGCCAAGGCGGGCTCCACCGCGTCTCGCCGGCTCGTCAACACGACCTCGCACTCCGGCCTCTACGGGAATCCGGGACAGGTGAACTACGCCAGCGCGAAGATGGGCATCGTCGGGCTCACCGTCGTCGCCGCGCGCGAGCTCGAGCGCTACCACGTGCGGGCCAATGTGATCGCGCCGCTCGGCCGCACGCGGATGACGACCGGAACGCAGGGCTTCGAGGACGCGCTCGCCGCGCCGGAAGACCCGGATGCCTACGACCGGTACCACCCCGGGCACAACTCGTCCGTCGCGATGTTCCTGGCCACCGACGAGAGCCCCTTCACCGGGCAGGTCTTCGAGGTGCTCGGCGGCCGGGTCGGCCTCTTCGGGGGCCCCACGGTCGAGCACGCGATCGAGGCCGAGCGTTTCTGGACCATCGAGGACCTGGCGGCCGAGACCAAGGGCTGGCCGGTCGGCCCGCCGTCGCAGCCTGGTCTGTAGCGCGAGCACGCACCATTCATCTTCAACACTGCGGGCAGCCGTCGCGCTGCCCGCGGATCGTACGAACGGGAGACACCGTGGCACTCAACCCCGACGCCGCCGGCCTCACCGCCGAGCCCCGATCGCTCAGCTGGACCTCGAAGGAGGCGCTGCTCTACGCGGTCAGTCTCGGCGCGGGCAGGGACGATCTCGCCTTCTCCACCGAGAACTCGATCGGGATCGACCAGGCGGTCCTGCCGACGTTCCCGGTCGTGTTCCTGGTGAACGACGAACCGGCGACCAGCGTCATGGCCCAGATCGGCTCCTTCGACCACGCGAAGGTGGTGCACGGCTCGCAGGCGGTGACGCTGCACCAGCCGATCCCGCCGGAGGGCCGGGCGTCGGCGGTCGAGCGCGTCGTCGCCATGCACGACAAGGGCCGGGCCGCCGTCGTCGTGACGGAGACCGCGGCCACGCTCGAGTCCGGCGAGCCGCTCTGGAGCCTGACGACCTCGACGTTCATCCGCGACGCGGGCGGCTTCGGAGGCGAGCGAGGGCCGTCCGGCCCGAAGAACGTCCCGCCCACGACGGCGCCGGACTTCGAGACGGTGCTGCCCACGTCGGAGGACCAGGCCTACCTCTACCGCCTCAACGGCGACCGGAACCCGCTGCACAGCGACCCGGTCTTCGCGGTGGAGGCCGGATTCGACCGGCCGATCCTGCACGGGCTCTGCACCTATGGGTTCACGGCACGCGCGTTGCTGGCCCGGTTCGGAAAGGGCGACGTGTCCCGCTTCCAGCACATCGAGGGGCGATTCTCCTCGCCGGTGCTCCCGGGTGAGGCCCTGACCGTCCGCGCGTGGCAGCGGGGTGCGGACGTCCTGTTCACCACCAGCGTGGACGACCGCCTCGTCCTGGACCAGGGACTGATCCGGGTTGCGGAGTAGTCCGGAGGCGAGCCCGAGGTCGCGCGAGCTGCAGCCGCTCAAGGACCGGCTAGCGCAGCTCGCCCCCGACCCGGGACAGACGTGGCCGCAGATGCGGACCGAGTTCGAGGCCGTCGCCGGCAGGATCCCGCTGCCCGAGGGCGCCGTGACGACGCCGACCGCCGTCGGGGGGCTCGCCGCGGAATGGATCCGCCCCGCCGCGGCCGAGCCGGGCCGGGTCGTGCTTTACCTGCACGGTGGTGGCTACACCCTCGGCTCGCTGGTGACCCACCGGGCGCTCGCCGCCCGGGTGGCGCTGGCGGCCGACGCCGAGGTCCTGCTCGTCGAGTACCGCAAGGCACCCGAGCACCGGTTCCCCGCCGCGCTCGACGACGCGCTCGCCACGGTGTCGCACGTGCGTGCTCACCGTCCGGGGGCCGCACTGGCGCTCGTGGGGGACTCGGCCGGCGGAGGGCTGGCGCTGGCGACCGCGATCGCCCTGCGCGACGCGGGAGCGCCGTCACCCTGCGCGGTGGCACTGCTGTCGCCCTGGTGCGACCTCGCGCTCACCGGGGACTCCGTCGCGGGCAACGAGGCGACCGATCCCCAGTCGTCGAGAGCGCTGTTGTCCGCCATGGCCGGGGCCTACCTCGGTCCGGCCGACGCGGACACTCCGCTCGCCTCGCCGCTGCACGCGGACCTGCGGGGGCTGCCGCCGCTGCTGATCCAGGTCGGCAGCGCCGAGATGCTGCTCGACGACGGGCGGCGGCTGCTCGCTAGGGCGGAAGCGCAGGGTGTCGACGTCACCTGCGAGGTCTGGCAGGACATGTTCCACGTCTGGCACGCCCTCGGCCCGGTGCTCCCGGAGGCCGTGGACGCGCTCGGGCACCTCGGTTCCTGGCTCGGTCGGCGCTGGCAGCCGGCCGAGCCGTCAGAGTAGAGGAGAGGCCGTGACAGCATTGCGTTTCGACGGCAGGGTCGCAGTCGTGACCGGCGCGGGGCGGGGCCTCGGCCGGGCCCACGCCCTGGAACTGGCGTCACACGGTGCCGCGGTGGTCGTGAACGATCTCGGTACCGCGACGGACGGCTCCGGCGAGGCGGTCGACGTCGCCGACCAGGTGGTGAAAGAGATCGAGGCGGCGGGCGGCGTCGCGGTCGCGAACCACGACTCGGTCGCCGACGCCGAGGGCGCGGGGGCGATCGTCGGCACCGCCCTGGAGCGGTTCGGGCGCCTGGACATCGTCGTCAACAACGCGGGCAACGTGATCACCCGCCCGTTCCCGGAGCTCGGCCAGGCGGACGTCGAGTCGTTGTTGCGGGTGCACTTCTTCGGGACCTTCCACGTCTGCCAGGCCGCCTGGGGCCCGCTGGCCGCCGCCGGCTACGGCCGCATCGTGAACACGGTGTCGGCGGCGATGCTCGGAGTCCCGACCTGGGCGGGTTACGGCGCGGCGAAAGGCGCCGTGCTCGGCCTGACCCTGGGCCTCGCCACGGAGGGATCGGCGAGCGGCATCGGCGTCAACGCGATCGCTCCGGGGGCCGCGACGCGCATGGTCACGGAGACCGCAGGGGACCTGCCGCAAGCCGTGCTGGAGCGGTTCGCGGCGGGGATGCCGCCGTCGCTGGTCTCCCCGGTGGTGGCCTACCTCGCGCACGAGTCGTGCACGCTCAACGGCGAGGTGTTCGCCACCTCTGCGGGGCGGTTCGCGCGGGTCACGCTGGACGTCACCGGCGGCTGGGGGAGCCGGGAGCTCGACCTCGACGCGGTGGCCGAGCACCTGGACGACGCCCTGGCCGCCGAGTCGGTCACGAGATGGACCCCGCCCGTGTCGGGCTGACCGACACCTTTCCGGAAGGAGCACGATTTCGATGGCGAGATCGGTTCGCACCGCGTTCCCGCTGCGTCCCGCGCGGTGGACCCCCGTGGGCATGGACCCGCAGATGGGACGGATCTTCGAGGAGGCCGGCACGGTCGACTTCGTCTCGGCCCCGGACGTCCTGGCGTTGTCGGGCTTCATCCCGCCGCAGATCGAGCGGCTGCGGACCAGCGTCTCCGACAACAGCTCCTGGTACGACCCGGCCGTGTCCCTGGCCGTGGCCGCGGTCGCCCACCCCGGGCTCGGCGTCATCCACGGTGGAATCAACGCCATCCGCAACGGGCCCGCGGAGCTCTTCCGTGCGGGGCTCACCCTCGCGAGCCTGACCCAGGGCCGGGCACAAGTCTGGGTGTCGGTGGGTGAGCTCTACAACGTAAAGCCGTTCGGCTACCAGCGATCCCAGGGCCTGGCGCGCCTCGAGGACCACTTCCGGCTCTACCAGCTGCTGTGGGAGCGCGACACGCCCTTCGACTTCGAGGGCAACGTCTGGAAGTTCGAGGGGGCGTACCTCGGGGCGGAACGGTCGCACCGGCCCGAGTTCTGGGCGATGGGAGGCGGTCCCCGGCTGACCGAGATCGCCGCCAAGTACGCGGACGGCTGGGTCACCTGCCTGCCGATGGCGGAACCGAACCCGGACGCTTACGCGAAGCGCGTCCTCGCCGTCAAGGAGGCCGTCGAACGCGCCGGCCGCGATCCCGAAGCCTTCGGTTTCGCGATCATCCCCAACTGCCTCATCCACGAGGACCCCGACGTCATCCGGGCCACGCTGCAGAACCCGATGATCCGGCTGCTGGCCGGCCTGTGGGGGCGGACCCCGCAGGGGCGCTGGTTCGAGGAGGGGATCGAGCCGCCCTTCCCGGACGGCTGGGAGTACTCGATCAAGTGGGACGCGCGCACGATGACCGACGAGCAGTTCTCCACGGCCATGGCGGGAATCTCGGACGAGGTCGTGGCCGGATCGTTCCTCACGGGCTCGCCCGAGGAGGTCACGGCGCGGATCCACGCCTTCGTCGACGCCGGGGCCACGCTGGTGCAGCCGGTGGACATGGTCGGGCTGGGGGACCGGACCTACGGGGACCCCTTCGAGTCGGACTCGATCCGCTGGCGGATGGACATCTACCGAGCCCTGAAGCAGGGCAGCTGGAGCCCGGTAGCGCCCTGAGCGGGAGGTTCACCGCCTCCGCGGAGGCGGTGGACCTCGTGGTGACGGATCAGCCCGGCAGCGCGACCGGGAAGCGGTTGACCTCCTGCTTGGCGCTGGTCACGAGGACGGCATCGGTCATGGCGCGCGCGACGTCGATGTTCGCGGCGAGGTCCTCCGCCGTCACGTCGCGATCCACGTACCCTCCGCCACTGGAGAAGCCGATCCGCGCGACCCGGCCGCCGCCGACGCTGAACATCTCGCCGTTCACCTCGGACGCCTCGGAGGCGAGGAAGATCATGGACTCGGCGACCTGAGTGGGCCGGAACTGCATCATCCGGTCGTACATGTCCTGGTCCTTGTTCTTGAGGTCATCGTTCAGGCGCGTGCCGGCGACCGGCCAGACCCCGTTGACCGCGATTCCGTGCGCGGCGCCCTCGGCGGCGGCGGAGTTCGTGAGCCCGATGAGGCCGGCCTTCGCCGCGCAGTAGGCGGCGTGGAGCTCGACGCCGAGCAGGGCGGCGGACATGACGTTGACGATGCGTCCGTAGCGCTGCTCGAGCAGGTGCGGCCAGGCCCTGCGCATGAGCATGAACGGCCCGAGCAGCAGCGAGCCGATCTGGCCCTCGACCTCGGCGTCGGACAGGTCGGGGACCCGGCCGTCCGCACCCCCGCCGGCGTTGTTCACGACGATGTCCACCCGGCCGAACTCGGCGAGAGCGTGGTCGACGATGGTGGCGGCGCTTTCGCCCGGCCCGACGCTGGTACCGTCCGCGGCGGCGATGCCTCCGGCCGTCCGGATCTCGTCGACGACGGACTGGGCCACGTCGATCGACCCGGCTCGCAGGGTGTCCGGGCCGCCGCCGTAGTCGTTGACGAGGACTTTCGCGCCGCGCCGGGCGAGGCCGAGTGCCGTGTCGCGGCCGATGCCACGGCCGGCGCCGGTGACGATCGCGACTCTGCCCGTGAAGTCGAGCTGCTGGCTCACTGGTCGTGCTCCTTCGATCGGTTACGGATGCCGGTTCTCGTCAGGTCCCCGTCGGGGCGACCCGGGAGAGGAAGTCGAGGACGACCTTGTTCACGGCCTCGGGCTGCTCGACCATCGGCCAGTGGCCCGCGTCGGGGATGCACACCTTGTCCAGCAGCTGCGCGAAGTACTCGTCCTGCTGGTCGAGCGGCGCCTTGGTGAGGCTGGAGTCGAACTCCGCACTGCGATGGGCCACCGGCTCCGCGCTCCCGTAGGCGAACATCGCGGGGACCAGGATGCGTGCTTCCTCGAGCCACGGCGTGAGCTCGCGCATCCGCGGCATGTTGCGGTAGTAGTTCAGCGATCCCCGCATACCGGAGGCGCGATACAGGTCGAGGCAGTACTCGACGTCGGCCGGGCTGTGCCCGGAGATCGTCGTCGGGGTCGGGCCGAGACCGTCCAGCAGCTTCCGGTCCTTCGGGCCGCCACAGATGATGTCCAGGACGTTCACGTCGTTGTCCGCGCTGGCGGCGTGCCACATCCACATGAGGTAGCGCTCGAGGTTGGCGTCCAGCTCGGCCTCCGCGACACCCGGCTGCAGAAAATAGCGGGTGTACCAGAACGAGTCGGCGTACTGGGAGGGTGCTGCCCAGTTGCGCAGGATCTTCGGGACGTAGGGGGCCGAGAAGCCCAGCACCCCACGGACGCGGTTCGGGTACAGCAGCGCCACGTGCCAGGCCGTGATGCTGCCCCAGTCCTGGCCGATGACGGTGAACGTGTCGGCACCGACCTCGTCGGCGAGACCGACGATGTCGGCCGAGACCTTCAGGATGTCGTAGTCCTCGACGCCTGGCGGGCAGTCGCTGAAGCCGTAGCCCCGCTGGTCGGGGGCGATGACCCGGTAGCCCGCTCCGACCAGCGGGCGGACCTGGTGCCGCCACACGTACCACGACTGGGGGAAGCCGTGGATCAGGACGACGAGCTCGCCCTCGCCTTCGTGTGCCGCGTGCAGGTGCAGCCCGTTGGTGGGGATCATCTCGGTGTGGATCCCGGCGGGATTGTTCGCGCTGATCGGAATCAGTCCTTCCCTCGTCGGCGGTGACGTCCGACCGCGCCAAAGTACTGACCGGTCGGTTTGCTCAGCTTCGTTGCGCCGTGGGGTGTCGTCAAGAGGAACGTCACTGGAGCGCGGGAATGCGGACCCGATGATCCGGAACTCGTTGCGATGTGAGTCACACGGCGCTAGCATACCGACCAGTCGGATTGCTCGGACGATCGAGCTGGAGAAGACGCCCATCAACGCTGAGGGGATCGAAGGTATGACGGCGGCCAAGTCCAAGACCGTGTTCTTCCACCACACCGACAACGAGGTCGTGGTGTTCGGGGACAGCCAGATGACGGGCCAGATGAAGATGCCCGACTCGATCGCCGAGGACACCTACCGCGAGTTCCTCAAAGGTCGGCTCCGCAACAGGATCCTCTTCGACCAGGGCGACGAGGGTGTCTCACTGGTCGAGTCCGACGTCGCGCCGGGCACTCACGTGCTGGCGCACAAGCACAACACGGGCCAGCTCATCTTGATCGTCGAGGGCAGCATGCGGCAGGGGAGCCACGTCCTGAACCCCGGGGACGGCTACTTCACGCCGGCCGGGACGGCGTACGGCTTCGTCGCCGGGCCCGAGGGCTGCCGGTACGTCGAATTCCGAGAGGGGAGTGTGCGGACCGTGACGACCGATGTGACCGAGCGCAACCCGGCGCGACTCGTCCACGAGCCGTAGACGCACGGTGCGGGTACCGACGAGCGAAGGAAAAGTCATGACACAAGCGGAGCGTTTCCTGTTGGTCTCGGCGGACAGCCACGTGGCTCCACCTCCGGCGTCCTTCCGTCCCTACCTGGAGAAGGAGTACCTGGACCGGCTGGACGAGCTGGAAAGCGAGAACGAGCAGTTCCTCGGTTGGACCGGGAAGCTCGGTGCCTTCCCGGAGGAGGAGCTGGACCTGATCGACACCGAGGGGGCGATCAGGTCGGGCGGTGTGGACGAGAACTTCGTCCTGGAGCGCCGGCTCACGGAGATGGACCGGGAGGGCATCGCGGCCGAGTTGGTACTCGTGGGCGCGCAGACCGCCACCACCCCGTTCTTCGGCGCGACCAACCGGCCCTACCCGGCCGACGTGCGCGCGGCCGGTGCCCGCGCTTACCACCGGTGGTTCGGCGACGTCCTGGCGAAGTCCGGAGGCCGATTGATCGGGGTAGCCAACCCCGGGCCGGCTCACGACATCGAGGAGTCGGTACGCGAGCTGCGGTGGGCCGCCGAGCACGGCTTCCGGTCGGTCGCCGTCCCCGGCGTCATTCTCGACGACGACCTTCCCCCGCTCTGGGACGAGCACTACGACTCGTTCTGGGAGACGTGCGCCGACCTCGGCCTGGTTCTCTCCGTGCACGCCGGCCACGGTCATCCGCAGGGCAAGTGGTTCGGCTTCCTCGAGCAGATCTTCGGCGCGGACGACGAGAAGGACGGCCGCGAGATGCTGCAGGCCCTCCTCAACACCAAGGGTGGCCCGCTCGACCTCGACTACATCCCGGCGCGGGTCACGTGGTCGCTCATGCTCGGCGGGGTCTTCGACCGGTACCCGAACCTCCAGCTCGCGTTGACCGAGTGCCGTTCCGACTGGGTGCCGGCGATGATGGCCCTGCTCGACGAGCGGTACCGCCGGGGCGACACCCCGCTGAAGAAGAGCCCGAGCGAGTACTGGCACGGCCATTGCTGGGCCGGTGCGTCCTCGATCAAGGCCTCCGAGGTTCGGCTGCGGCACGAGATCGGTGTGGACCGGATCATGTTCGGGCGGGACTACCCGCATCCGGAGTCGACCTGGCCGAACACCTTCGACTGGTTCCGTGAAGCATTCACCGGGCTCCCGGTCGACGAGGTCCGCGCCATCGTGGGCGACAACGCGATCCGGTGCTACGGCTTGGATCGCGAGGCGCTGCAGAAGGTGGCCGACCGGATCGGTCCGCGGTCGCAGGACCTGAAGCTGGAGTCCGACGTGGACCCGCGGATCGTCGATCACTTCGCGAAGCGCGCGGGCTACCGCAAATCCTACGAGAAGATCGATTCCGACGAGGTGTCCTCCCTCTTCGTCGACGACCTGGCGGCGACGAGCAATGCGTGACCACAATCGGATCGACCACGTCGTCTGGGCGGTCGAGCCCGACAACCTGACCGGCTACGCGGAGCGTCTCGCGCAGCTGCTCGACACGGAGTTCGAGGAGTTCACCGGTGTGCCCGGGCTCCGTGTGTTCGTCTCCTGGGACAGCGGTTTCGAGGTGGCCGCACCCGGCAACGGCGAGGGTCCGGCTGGTGACGCCGTGCGTGGGTTCCTGGCCCGGAAGGGCGAGGGCATCTTCGCCGTCGTGCACCGCGTGCCGGATCTGGAGGTGGCCGCGGCCCGCGCGAAGGAGCTCGGCTGGCCCGTCGGTGACCGGGTCGCCGGCGCGCCGGCGACCGACCAGCTGTGGAAGCGGATCACCCGCCTGCGGGAGCAAGCCGTCGGCCCGTTCGCCAACACCTCCCTCTTCTTCGGGGAAATCGACTACCAGGACTGACGATCGTCCCGTGCCGCCGGCGCGGGCACCGAGGAGTGGAGAGCAATGATCGAGAAGAACGGCAGGGTGGCCGTCGTCACGGGGGTCACGGGCAAGTTCGGGCGCGGGATCGCGCGGGGACTCGCGCTACGGGGCTGGAGCGTCGTCGGCACGGGCCGGCGCAAGGACCGTGGACTCGAGTTCGAAAAGGCCCTCACGGGCGAGGGCGCGGACGTCTTGTTCGTCCAGGGTGACGTGAGCAGGGTGGAGGACTGCGAGCAGATCGTCGAGGCGACGGTCCGGAGCTACGGGCGCGTCGACCTGCTGGTCAACAACGCCGCGACGCTGACCTGGCCGCCCTTCATCGACACCCACGACCTGGTCGAGGAGAACTACGACCAGGTCATGGACACGAACCTGAAGGGGACGTTCTACATGTCCGCCCACGCGCTCAGGGCGATGGTCGGGCAGCGGTCGGGGAACATCGTCAACATCGCGTCGGCCCACGGGCAGGGGTACGGGCCGCCGAGGATGTCCGCCTACGTCGCCTCCAAGGCGGGGGTCATCGCCCTCACCAAGACGCTCTCGCAGGAGTACGCCGAACGGGGGATCCGGGTCAACGCGGTCGTGCTCGGTGCGGCCGAGGGCGACGCGGCTTACCACGTCGAGGACCAACGGGGCAAGGAGCGGCTCGGGGACGGCTACGAACCGGCACCCTTCGACGAGCGCGACACGGGCCGGATCACGGGCGAGTACCTCGCCGCGACGATCGAGTACCTCGCCGGCGAGGATTCGCGTCACATGAACGGCTCCGCCGTCACGGTGGACCAGGGGCTCTCCGCCGGAGGCTACTGGAAGTGGGTCGCTGAGGGGATCCGCACGCTGACCGCGGGCCCGAAGGCCTGAACGCCGTCTCGCCGTTCCCTAGACGCCTGCCCGCACAGCATTCCGACCGGTCGGTACCAATGCTAGCCTCGCGGTCGGAGGTGTCAGGTGACCCGACGCCAGGAGTCAAGTACTCATCGAAACGGAAGGAACGACGTGATACCGATCATCGACGCCGATGCCCATGTCATGGAAACGCCCGACATCTTCACGAGCCGCTTCCCGGCCAAGGACGCGCAGAACGTGCCGCACGTGAAAGTCGACCCGTCGACCGGTCGCGAGATGTGGTACGTCGGGGACACCGCGGTCCACGGCGCCGTCTTCAGCGTCATCAAGGGCGGCAAGGACGACCCGGTGGAGAACCGGGAGAACGCACCGACGGGAAACGACGGTGACGAGTGGGCGCACCTGCCGCGCACCCTGGCCGAGGTCCACCCGTCGTCGTACGACCCCAACGAGCGGGTCAAGGTCATGGACCAGTTCGGCATCCAGGCGGCGACGACCTTCCCCAACCTCACGATCCTGGGCCCGGACATCTTCCGGGAGTCCCCGAGTGCGGACCTCGACTTCGGCCTGAAGGTCGTCTCTGCGTACAACGACTGGATCATGACCTGGCCGCAGCAGCAACCGGGCCGCTTCATCCCGCTGGCGTGCATCCCGTACTGGGACGTCGAGGGCGCGGTCAAGGAGATCGAGCGCTGCGCCGAGATGGGGATGAAGGGGCTCGTCATGTCCGGCCGGCCGGACATCCACGGCTGTCCGATCCTGCCCGATCCGCAGTACGACCGGATGTGGGCCGCGGCGCAGGCCACGGGGCTCTCCGTCAGCTTCCACGCCGGTGCGGGCGGTTTCGAGAACTTCCACAACGAGAACCGGCAGCGGATCACCGGCACTCCGTCGATGCAGATCTACTCGACCGTCTCCATGCTGTTCCAGAACACCATCAGTGCAGTGGACCTCCTCACCTCAGGGATCCTTGCGCGCTACCCGAACCTCAACTTCGGGATCATCGAGACCGGTGCGGGATGGGCGCCCTTCGCCTTGGAGGCGATCGACGTCCACTACAAGCGGTACAAGCCCTGGGAGCAGCACCCGGAGATGAGCCCGGACGTGCTGCCGAGCGATCTGTTCCGGCGTCAGGTGTACATCAACGTCTGGTTCGAGCAGCTCGCCGAGGTCGCGGGCGACCTCCTCGACAACGTGATGTTCGAGACCGACTACCCGCATCCGACGTGTCTGGTCGGCGACGACATCCGGGAGGTGCTCGAGGTGAAGCTCGCGGGCCTCACCCCCGAGCAGACCGAGAACGTCTTGTACAAGAACGCCATGCGCTACTACGGGCTCAAGCTCGCGGACATCGGGCTCGCCGAGTAGGCCGGGTGCTGGAACATCCGTGGACTTGGACTGCCTCGGCTGGCATCCCGACCGGTCGAGATGCCAGCGACGAGTGGGAGGATTAGAGATGGATTTCGATCTCTCCGTCGAGGAGCAGCGCTGGCAGCAGAAGGTCCGGTCCTTCCTCGAGGAGCACTGGGACCGGTCGCACAACGACAGGATCTTCGAGGGGATCCCGCTCGGCGACCAGGTGGGTGGCGATCCGGTCGCGGCGGACTTCACCAGGCGGCTCGGGGAACAGGGCTGGCTCACGGTCACCTGGCCGCGCGAGTACGGCGGCATGGGGCTCACCGCCCGCCAGGAACTGATCTTCATGCAGGAGCTGGACCGCGCGGGTGCGCCGCACCTCGACCTGGACGTCACCGAGATCGCGGCGATCCTCATCCACCACGGCACCGAGGACAACCGGCAGCACTGGTTGCCCAGGATCGCGTCGAGAGAGATCAAGTTCGCCATCGGCTACTCCGAGCCCGATGCCGGCACGGACCTCGCCAGCCTGTCCACCCGCGCGGAACTCGACGGTGACGAGTGGGTGATCAACGGGACCAAGCTCTGGAACACCGAGGCACACCTGGCGACGCACGAGTGGATGTTGGTGCGGACCTCGTCCGAGCGAGCGCGGCACGGCGGGCTGTCGTTGATGATCGTGCCGATGGACGCCGAGGGTGTCTCCTACGGCGAGGTGAGGACCTGGGGCGAGATCCGGACGAACCAGACGTTCTTCGATGACGTGCGGGTGCCGAGGAGCTACCTCGTCGGTGAGGTGAACCAGGGCTGGACGTACCTCACTGCGGCCCTGGACCTGCACCGGATCAAGGTCGGGTTCTCCCAGCACCTCGTGACCTTCGTCGAGGACCTTCGGCGGTACTGCGCGCGCACGGCCGTGGACGGCACGGTCCTGCTCGACCGTCCGGAGGTGCGCCGGCAGCTCGCGCAGTTCATGGTCGAGGTCGACCTGGTGAACCTCCTCAGCTGGGAGATCGCCGAGTCGCTCGACCGGGGGGAGTCGCCGACGGTCTCCGCCACGGCGCAGAAGGTGCTGTCGTCCGAGCTCCGGGCCCGGCTCGCGGACTTCGCGATGAGCACCTACGGCCTGGCCGGGCTCGTCCGACGCGGCGATGCCCGCGCGCCCATGAAGGGCCTCGGGGAGTTCCTGTACCGGCGGACGCCGCGGCTGCGGTTCGCGGGCGGCACGAACGAGGTGATGCGCGACATCGTGGCGCAGCGAGGGCTCGGGCTGCCGCGGTCCGCGCGCCGGGCACCGTCCGCCGGGACGGGCACACCCACTCCCCGGCCGGTCGTCAAGGAGGTGGCCTCCAGTGGATCTCACGCTGGATGACGAACGGAAGGCCTTCGTCGCGGAGTCCCGGCGCATGCTCGAGCGGGTCTGCCCCACCGAGGTCGTGCGGGCCGCGTCGACCCCGCACGGCACGGGCCACTCGGACGAGGTCTGGCGGGCCGTAGCGGGCGCCGGATGGCTGGGCATCCCGTTCGATCCCGAATGGGGCGGGGCCGGAGCGAGTGTGTTCGATCTGGGCCTTGCCTTCCGCGAGGCCGGCCGAGCACTCGTCCCCTCGACCTTGTCCAGCACGGTCGCTGCCGGGCTCTACCTCGACCGGCTCGGCACCGCCGTCCAGAAGCGCCGGTGGCTCCCGTCGCTGTGCGACGGTCTGCTGGTCGCCGCGGTCGCGCTGGCCGAACCCGGTGTCGTCGAGAACCTCGGCCTGACCAGGACCGCCGCGAGACGGGTCACCTCGGGTTGGTCGATCAGCGGCACCAAGGCGTACGTCCCCAACGCGGAACGGGCAGACGTGCTGCTGGTCCTGGCGCGGGTGCCTGCCAACCTGACCGGCTCACGGCTCGCCCTGCTGGCGGTGCCGCGGGGCTCTGCCGGCGTGCACGTCGACCCCTACCTGACGTTCGGGGAGGACGCGCTCCACGAGGTCGTCCTCGACGGCGTCGTGGTCCCGGACGACGCCCTGCTCGGGCCGGGTGACGCCGGCTCCGGGCTCGAGGCCGACGACCGCGGGGTCGACGATTGCGTTCGCGTCCTGCGCACCATGGAGATCCTGGGTGGGATCGAGGCCGTGCTGGACCGGACGGTGGCCTACGCCACCGAGCGGCGGCAGTTCGGTGTCGCGATCGGGTCGTTCCAGGCCGTGCAGCACCACCTGTCGGACATCGCGATGAGGCTCGAGGCCGGGCGCATCGCCGCCTACCGTGCCCTGTGGACGGTCTCGGAGGGGCGTTCCGCGACCCGCGAGATCGTCGCGGCGGAGGACTGGCTGCGCGGCACGTACATCGAGGCCACCCTCGCCGCGCACCAGGTGTGGGGCGGCATGGGATACGCCCTGGAGGGTGGTCTGTACCTCTGGTCGCAGCGGGCGAAAACGCTGGACCTCCAGATCGGTCGGCGGGCCGACCGACTCGAGAGGCTCCTGACCGATGCCGGCTCCTGACGCTCTCCGGGCGAGGTCCCGGCCCCGGGGCGAGCGGATCCCCGCGTTGCCCGATCTCGTGCGCCCACCCGCGGCGGTGCCCGACGGGTCCGACGAGGTGCGGGACCGAGTGCGGGAATTCCTCGCCGGGGAGCAGGCGGCGGGCCGGTGGCGGCCGAGGATCGACGCGTGGCTGACCGGCTGGGACGAACGCTTCAGCTCGGAGCTGGCCGCGCGCGGCTGGGTGGGGATGACCGTCCCGGCCGTGTACGGCGGTCACGGGCTCGGTGCGATGGAGCGCTACGTCGTGACCGAAGAACTCCTCGCCGCGGGTGCACCCGTCGCCGCACACTGGATCGCCGACCGTCAGATCGCGCCGTCTCTGCTCCGATTCGGCACCGAGGGGCAACGGCAGCGTTTCCTGCCCGGCATCGCCGCCGGCGAGGTGTACTTCGGGATCGGGATGTCGGAGCCGCACTCCGGCTCGGACCTGGCGTCGGTCCGTTCCCGGGCGGTCCGGGTCGATGGCGGGTGGGAGCTGACCGGGTCGAAGGTCTGGACCTCCGGCGCACACCGCGCCCACGCGTTCTTCGCGCTGGTGCGGACGTCGTCCAACGCCGACGGGGACCGGCACGCCGGGCTGTCGCAGATGATCGTGACCCTGGACTCGCCGGGGGTGACGATCCGGCCGATCCGGCTGCTGACCGGTGCCCACCACTTCAACGAGGTGGTGTTCGATCGGGTCGTCGTCCCGGACTCGATGGTGCTCGGCGAGATCGGTCGCGGCTGGCACCAGGTCACCTCGGAGCTCGCCTTCGAGCGTTCCGGGCCAGAGCGGTACCTGTCGACCTTCCCGCTGGTCACAGCGCTCCTGCGCGAGGTAGACGACCTCGACGCCGGGCGAAGGGCCGAGCTGGGACGGCTGGCGGCGTCCTTCTGGACCCTGCGCCGGATGTCGCTGGCGGTCGCCGGTGCCCTCGACGCCGGGGAGGCTCCCGACCTCGCCGCGACGGTGGTGAAGGACCTGGGGACCCGCTTCGAGAACGAGGTGATCGACGTGGCGCGCCGCGTGTGGCCCGGGGTCGTGCCGGAGCCGGGAGGGGGGAGCGGGTACGCGGAGCTGCTCGCCGGTGCCGTGCTCCTCTCGCCCGGGTTCACGCTGCGCGGGGGGACGAACGAGATCCTGCGCGGGATCGTGGCACGAGGGCTGGGCCTGCGATGAACGAGATCGGGGAGCTCGCGGAGGCGGTGTTCGGGGACGCGTGGCCCGCCCGAGGCGCCGACGACGCCGGGCCTGACGGCACCGGGTTCGATGGCACCGGGTTCGACGGTGCGCTGTGGACGACGTGCGAGAACACGGGGCTCGCCCGGCTGACCGCGCCGGAGGCGGGGGACGGATCCGGGGCGAGCTTCGCCGACGCGGCGGAGATGCTCGTGGCGGCCGGACGGTTCGCCGCACGGGTACCGCTGGCCGAGACGGACCTCGCCGCGTGGCTGCTCCACACCGCCGGATTCGACGTGCCCGGTGGACCGCTCGCCGTGGTCGTCGGGCGGGAGCTCGAGGTGGTGGAGGGACGAGCGACCGGCACGGTGACGCGGGTGCCGTGGGGCCGTGCGGTCGCGGCCGTCGTGGTGTCCCTGCCGGGGCGGGTGCTGCTCGTCGACACGGCCGCGGACGGGGTTCGTGTCACGCGCGGTGCGAACATCGCCGAGGAGCCCCGGGACGTGCTGGACCTCGCCCGTGCTCCCGTCGCGGTCGGGACGGTGCGGCCGGAGGCCTCGCTCGAGGTCTCGCTGAGGGCGGCGCTGGCGAGGGCGGCCCTGCTGGCGGGGGCGGCATCCGGCGCGCTGGCTCTGGCGGTGCGCTACGCCGGGCAACGCGAGCAGTTCGGCCGGCCGATCGGGTCGTTCCAGGCGATCCAGCAGAGCCTTGCGCTCGCGGCCGGTGAGGTCGCGGCGGCACGGGCCGCCGCGGAGGCCGCGGCCTTCGACGCCGACCGGTTCGGCGTGGCGGACGCCTCCTTCGCGATCGCCGCGGCCAGGACCCGGTGCGCGGAGGCGGCCGGTCCGGTCGCACGGATCGCCCACCAGGTGCACGGCGCGATCGGGGTCACGCGCGAGCACGACCTGCGCCGGATCACGACGCGGCTCTGGGCCTGGCGCGAGGAGGACGAGGTGGACGGCGGCTGGCCGGCGCACCTCGGCTCTCGGGTGACCGATCAGGGGACCGCCGGTCTGTGGCCCCTACTGGCCCGATGAGCGCGCGACCGACGCCGCACGTCGTGGTCGCGAATCCCACCGGTGCGCCGCGGGCCAGTCGCCGACCACATCGATCCAGACGGCAGGAGAAACCATGACCGACGCAGTGATCATCGACGCCGTGCGGACCCCCATCGGGAAGCGCAACGGGACGCTCGCGGACGTGCACGCCGCCGACCTCTCGGCGGCCGTGCTGCGCGCGTTGCAGGAACGTACGGGCATCGATCCATCGCTCGTGGACGACGTTCTGTGGGGCTGTGTCAACCAGGTCGGCGACCAGGCCGCGCAGATCGGCCGGTACGCGGTCCTCGCGGCCGGCTGGCCCGAGTCCGTACCGGGCGTCACGATCAACCGGGCCTGCGGATCGAGCCAGTCGGCGTTCGACCTCGCCGCCGGTATGGTGCTCGCCGGGCAGTACGACGTGGTGGTCGCCGGTGGCGTCGAGACGATGACGCGGGTCCCGCTGGACGCCGGCCGGGACCTCGGCAGCCAGTTCGGACCGCTGACCCGGGCGCGGTACGCGGCCGGCCTGACCTCCGGGGAGTTCCCGGACGGGGACTTCAACCAGGGCCTCGGGGCCGAGCGGATCGCCCGGCATTGGGAACTCGACCGCACCGGGCTCGACGAGTACGCGGCTCGCTCGCACGAGCTCGCCGCCGCCGCGATCGACTCCGGTGCCTTCGACGGGCAGCTAGCGGCGGTGCCGGGCAAGCCGGGGTTCGCCTCCGACGAGGGGCTGCGCCGGGGAACCTCCGCCGAGAAGCTGGCGGCGCTGAAGCCCGCCTTCCGCGCGGACGGAGTGATCCACGCCGGCAACTCGTCGCAGATCTCCGACGGAGCCTCCGCGGTGCTGATCACCTCCGCGCAGCGGGCGCGGGAGCTGGGATTGACCCCGATGGCGCGTTACCACTCCGGCGCCGTCGCCGGGTCGGATCCGCTCATGATGCTCACCGGGCCGATCCCGGCCACGGCGAAAGTGCTGAAGCGGTCCGGGCTCTCCCTGTCGGATCTCGGAGCCTTCGAAGTGAACGAGGCGTTCGCCCCGGTGCCGCTGGCGTGGCAGGCCGAGTTCGGGGTGGCCGAGGAGCTCCTCAACCCGCTCGGCGGCGCGATCGCCGTGGGGCATCCGCTCGGTGCGTCCGGAACGATCCTGATGACCCGCCTGCTCCACCACATGCGGGACCGGGACATCCGGTACGGCCTGCAGACGATGTGCGAGGGCGGCGGGACGGCCAACGCCACGATCGTCGAGCTCCTGTGACGTTCCCGCCGTCACCGCCCGGCCGCCCGATGATCGGCGGCACCCTGGCTCTGCGGGTGGCGGACCGGAGCGTCCCCGCGGCGGGTGTGGTGGCGCTGGACCTGGTCCTCGCCGACGGACGGCCGCTTCCCGAGTGGTCGCCGGGCGCCCACATCGACCTGCACCTGCCCAACGGCCTGGTGCGCCAGTACTCCCTGTGCGGGCCGGCCGGGGACCGGTCGCGGTGGCAGATCGCCGTGCTCCGCGAGCCCTCGGGCCGTGGGGGTTCGGCGTGCGTGCACGACGACCTGGCGGTGGGCGACGTCGTCCCGGGCGGTGGACCGCGTAACCACTTCGCCTACACCCCGTCGGCCCGCACGCTGTTCGTGGCGGGCGGCATCGGGATCACGCCGCTGCTGCCGATGATCGAGGCGGCGGAGGCCGCCGGGAGCGACTGGAGGCTGGTCTACGGCGGACGGTCCCTCGCCGCCATGGCCTTCCGCGAGCAGCTGCGGGCCCACGGCGACCGGGTGCGGCTGCTCCCGCAGGACGAGCAGGGCCTGATTCCCGTCCGCGAGATGCTGCGGGCCGAGCCCCGCGGGACCGAGGTGTACTGCTGCGGCCCGGAGGGCCTCCTGGCCGCCGTCGAGCACCACCACGAGGGCCGCGATCCCGCACGACTGCACGTCGAGAGGTTCACGCCCGCCGAGCGAGACCCGGATGCGGTCGACCTGGCGTTCACGGTCGTCCTGGCGCGGTCAGGGCGGAGCCTCCCGGTGGCCGCCGACCGTTCGATCCTGCAGACGCTGGAGGACGCGGGCGTCGAGGTCGAGTCGAGCTGCGAGGAGGGCTCGTGCGGGACCTGCGAGACCGCGGTTCGCGGCGGCCGGCCGGATCACCGGGACTCCGTGCTGACGCCGGCCGAACGCGAGGCGGGGGACACGATGATGGTCTGCGTGTCCCGCAGCCTGACGGCCGAGCTCGTCCTGGATCTGTGAGCGGACCATCCGCCGTCATCACGGGCCTAGCCCCGAACCGGAGAACCGAGAGGACCCCTGACATGAGCACACTCGACGGCAAGGTCGCCATCGTCACCGGATCGGGACGGGGCATCGGTGCCGAGATCGCCCGCAAGCTGGCCGGCGAGGGGGCCGCCGTGGTCGTCAACGACCTCGACGAGGGTCCGGCCAAGGAGACCGTCGCCGCGATCGAGGCGGCCGGCGGCCGGGCGGTGGCCTGCGCGGGCAGCGTCACCGACAGCGGTTTCGCCGAGCGGTTCGTGCGGACGGCGGTGGAATCGTTCGGCGGCCTCGACCTCGTCGTCAACAACGCCGGCTACACCTGGGACTCGGTGATCCAGAAGATGACCGACGAGCAGTGGGACGCGATCCTCGACGTGCACCTGAAGGCGCCCTTCCGGATCCTCCGGGCCGCCCAGCCGGTCATCGCCGAGCTGGTGAAGCGGGCGAGGGCGGCGGGCGAGCCGGTCCCGTGCCGCAAGGTCGTCAACATCTCGTCGATCGCCGGGACGGGCGGCAACGCCGGGCAGGTCAACTACTCCGCGGCGAAGGCAGGCGTCACCGGGTTGACCAAGGCCCTCGCCAAGGAATGGGGCCGGTACAACGTGACGGTCAACAGCGTGGCGTTCGGCTTGATCCGGACCCGGCTCACCGAGGCTCCGGCCGGTGGCGGAAGCACGATCGAGGTGCAGGGCAACGAGATCAAGGTGGGGGTCAATCCCGAGCTCCTCACCACGATGGAGCAGATGATCCCGCTCGGGCGGGCCGGGACGCCGGCCGAAGCGGCCGGGGCCGTGTACCTGCTGTGCATCCCCGAGTCGGACTACATCAGCGCGCAGACGGTCGTCTGCGGTGGCGGGTTCACGGTCTGAGGCCGCTCGCCCCCCTCCGACCCGCCATCCCGGGAGAACGCATGAGCTCCGAGGTCCGACCGACGATCCAGGACGGCGTCGCGACGCTGACCCTTGCCAACCCGGGCCGCCGGAACGCGATGGATCTCGATCTCGCCGCGAAGGTGGTAGCCGTCCTCGATGAGGTCGTGGCCGACGAAAACGTCCGTGCCGTCGTCCTGACGGGCGAGCCGCCGTCGTTCTGCGCCGGCGGTGATCTCACCGAGCTCCAGGACGCCGATCACGAGCGGTTACGGTCGATCTACTCCGGCTTCCTGGCGGTAGCACGATGCCCGCTACCCACGATCGCGGCTGTCAACGGCGCCGCCGTGGGCGCGGGCCTCAACCTCGCGCTGGCCTGCGACGTGCTGCTCGCCGGTCCGACGGCCCGGTTCGACGTCCGGTTCCTGCAGCTGGGACTGCATCCCGGCGGAGGCTTCACCTGGATGATCGAGCGTGCTCTCGGTGGCCAGGGTGCGCGGGCGATGACCCTCTTCGGCGACGTGCTCGACGCCACCGAGGCGGAGCGGACGGGCCTCGTCTGGCGGCGGTACGACAGCGACGACGCCCTGCTGACGGCGGCGCGGGAACTCGCGGAGCGTGCGGCGTCCGTCCCGCGATCCCTCCTGGAGACGACGAAGGCCACAATGCGCCTCACGGCGGGGCCGCTCTCGCACGACCAGGCGACCGAGATCGAGGTCCGCGCCCAGGCGGTGTCCGCTCGGACCTCCCACTTCCAGGAACGGCTGGCGTCGCTCCGCCGTCGGCTCTCCGAGCGCCCGGCTGTCGAGGCGGGACGGCACGCCGGAGAGCCGCCGCAGCCGCACCGCTCGGCCGGCGCTCGGCCGGGGAGCTGATCGCGACGGACGGACCACCGGCGGCGGCGTTCCCCTCGGGCGTTCAAGCGAACGACGTTCCGTTCGCTTGAACGCCCAGGGGCGGTGACGACCTACGACGGGGCGTCGGCCAGCTCGCGGTCCGGCGCCTCGTCGTCGGCGGCGGTCCTCACGTCGAGCTGCGCTCCGTCGACGTCGACGTCGGGCAGCAGCCGGTCGAGCCAGCGGGGAAGCCACCAGGCCGCCCGGCCGAGCAGCGAGAGCACGGCCGGCACGATCGTCATCCGGATCAGGAACGCGTCCACCGCGACGCCGAACGCGAGCGCGAAGCCGAGCGACTTGATGATCGGTTCGTCGCCGAGGATGAATCCCGCGAAGACGCTGATCATGATGATCGCGGCCGCGGTGACGACGCGGGCGCCGTGCCCGACACCGGCGACGACGGCGTCGTTCGGGCTAGCGCCGTGCACGTATTCCTCGCGGGCGCGGGTGACCAGGAAGACCTCGTAGTCCATGGCCAGGCCGAACAGGATGCCGATCAGGAAGATCGGGATCATGCTGACGATCGGCCCGGTGGTGTCGAGGCCGATCAGGTCGGCGAACCAGCCCCACTGGAACACGGCCACCGTGGCCCCGAAAGTGGCACCCAGCGAGAGCAGGAACCCGAGGGCGGCCTTGATCGGCACGGCGATGCTGCGGAAGACCAGCAGGAGGAGGAGCAGCGCGAGCCCGATGACCACCGCCAGGTACGGCACGAGCGCGTCGGCGAGTGTCGTCGAGACGTCGATCCCGACCGCGGTGGTGCCGGTCACGGCGAGCATCGCTCCGGTGTCGGCGGAGAACGCTGCTTCCTGGCCCCGGATCGCCGTGACGAGATCCTTCGTCGCTTCGTCGGCGGGTCCGCTGCGCGGAACCACGGTCAGCAGCGCGGTGTCGTCGGCGTCGTTGGCCGCCGGCGCCGACACCTGGACCACGTCGTCCAGCGTGGCGAGCCTCGTTCGGGCCTGAGCGGCGGCGTCGGTGGCGGCACCGGCGCCGGCCTCGACGACGATGACCAGCGGTCCGTTGAAGCCCGCGCCGAAACCGTCTGCGAGCTGGTCGTACGCCTTGCGCTGGGTGCTCGCCGGCGAAGCGGACGCGTCGCTGGGGAGGGCGAGCCGGAGGTCCAGAGCGGGGATAGCGGCGAGGAGCACCAGCCCGACCGCCGCCACCAGGACGGGGATCCGGCGCCGCGTGACGAATCGGGCCCAGCGCCGGCCGGCCGCCGGACGTGCGTGATGCGGATGGATCGGTGTCGTCCGTCGCTTGCGGGGCAAGATGCGGGCGCCGACGAACCCGAGCAGCGCGGGCAGCAGCGTGAGGCTGATCAGGACCGCGACCGCGACCGTGCCGGCTGCGGCCAGACCCATGCTGGTGAGGAACGGAATCCCGACGACCGAGAGAGCGGCCAGCGCGATGATCACCGTGAGACCGGCGAACACCACCGCCGACCCGGCCGTGCCGACGGCCCGGCCGGCCGCTTCCTCGCCGTCGCGGCCTTTCGCCAGCTCGCCGCGGTAACGGGACACGATGAACAGCGCGTAGTCGATCCCGACCGCGAGCCCCAGCATGAGCGCGAGCACCGACGTGTTGGACGTGAGATCGGCGAACCCGGTGGCCACCTGGATCCCGAGAATGCCCATGCCGACGCCGAGCGCCGCGGTGAGCAGCGACAGTCCGGCGGCGACGAGCGAGCCGAACGTGATCATCAGCACGACGGCGGCGACGACCACGCCGATGACCTCGGTGAGCGGCTCGTCACCCTCGCCGAGGGCGTCGCCGGAGAATTCGACCGTGATCCCGCCGGTCTGCGCGGTGCGTCCGGCGTCGAGCAGCTTGTCCGGCGTATCGGCGGGGAGGTCGTCGGATCGGAGGTCGTAGCGGACGGTCGCGAACGCGGTCCGCTTGTCCGACGACACGGTGCCCGCCCCGAACGGGTCGGTGACGCCGTCGACGTGCGGGAGTTCGCGCAACGCGACCACCGCTCGCTCGATCGCCTCCCGCTGCCCGGCTCCGGTGAGGCGGGCGTCCCGGCCGACCGTGAAGACCACGTTCGCGGACGCGTTGTCGCCGCTGCCGCCCATCTTGTCCGTGATGACGTCGAGGGCCCGCGACGACTCGGCGCCCGGGATCGAGAGCCCCTCGACGCTCGGTCCGGACAGCGTGACCGCCCCGAGCCCGAACAGCGCCAGCAGCAGGAGCCAGACGGCGGTCATCCGCCGGCGGCGTCGATAGGAGAACCGGCCGAGCCGGTACAGAAGCGTAGCCATGTGGAGTCAGTCCCTCGTGTTCGTCGAACAGTTGCTTGCGGTCTCCACCTTGGCGTCGGAGGGGCTCGCCGTCGTCTGTCCGACGCAGGCAACGGCCTACTGCGACGGCGGTAGTGCGGGGAAGCGCCGCTACCACGCTTCGACGACGCCACGCCGTCGCGGCTGCCCTACCGTCAGAGGCGATGAGACGATCTGAGATCGGGTGGCGTCGGACCTCGCTGCTCGACACGACACTCGGCCTCGCGCTGACCGCCCTGGTACTGCAGATCGAGAGCGGTCAACCCCCCGCCCGGCGAATCGGATTCGCGTGCGCCGCCGTGGCCCTCGTGGCCCTGCGGCGCCGGTACCCGGTGCCGGTTCTTTTCGTGAACACCGTGCTCGTCATGGTGACGCTCGTCCTGCGAACGCCGTCGAACGCGATGCTTCTGGTGCTCGGCGTCACGATCTACGCGGTCGCGACCCACGCCGACCGGCGTCCGTGGCTCCACGTGGCCGCGGCCTTGACGGTGCTGGTCGGTGCCGGGCTGCTGTTCGATTTCCACTACTGGTGGCGGATCGACTCGTTGCGGCTGCTCGCCTGGGTGTTCGGCAGCGCCGCACTGGGCGACGCGGTCCACTCCCGCCGGGCCTATCTCGCCGAGGCCACCGAGCGGATCCGGCAGGCCGAGCTGAGCCGGGAGGAGGAGGCGCGCCGCCGGGTGATCGACGAGCGGGTGCGCATCGCCCGCGAGTTGCACGACGTCGTGGCGCACCACATCGCGGTGATCTCGGTCCAGGCCGGCGCGGCGACCCATGTGCTCCGGCAGAACGCCGAGAACGTCTGGCCGGTCCTCGTCCACATCCGGGAGGCCGCCGACACCGTGCTCACCGAGATCCAGTCGGTCGTCGGAGTCCTCCGCGACCCGAACGAGGTAGCGAGCACCGAACCGACGCCGGGCCTCGACCGCCTGGCCGACCTGCTGCACGGCCTGCGCGCGATGGGCTTCCGGGTCGACGTCGACGAGCGCGGCACGCCGCGTCCGCTGCCGGCGATGACCGACATGGCCGCCTACCGGATCATCCAGGAGGCCCTGACCAACGCGCACCGCTACGGCGACGGCGGCGCCCGCCTGGAGTTGACGTACACCCCGGACTTGGTGGCGCTGGAGGTGACCAACCGCCTCGGGCACCCGGTCCGCCACCCGGTCCGCGGATCGGGGTACGGATTGGTCGGTATGCGGGAGCGAGCCGCGGCGGCCCAGGGCACGCTCGTCACCGGTCCGACCGACGACGGCAGTTTTCGCGTCCTCGCGGTCCTGCCCGCCGACGAGCAGAGCCATCCGATCACCGCCGACGTCCCGGTCGCGGATCTGGAGGGACGGTCGTGACGATCCGCGTGCTGCTCGCCGACGACCAGGCGCTGATCCGTGCCGGCTTCCGGATGATCGTCGACGCCGAGCCGGAGCTCGAGGTCGCCGGTGAGGCCGCCGACGGCCGGGAGGCCGTCGACCTCACCCGCACGACGATGGCCGACGTCGTGCTCATGGACATCCGGATGCCGCATCTGGACGGCATCGAAGCGACCCGCCGGATCTGCGCCGACGACCGGCTGGCCGGGGTGCGCGTCCTCGTGCTCACCACGTTCGAGAACGACGAGAACGTGCTGCGCGCGCTGGAGGCCGGCGCCAGCGGCTTCCTCGGCAAGAACGTCGCGCCCGCCGACCTGGTCGCCGCGATCCGCGTGGTCGCCGAGGGCGAGGCGTTGCTCTCACCCCGCGCGACCCGGGGCCTGGTGGCCCGGTTCGCCGGTGGGCGTCGTACCGCGCGGACCTACCCCGGCCTCGATCGGCTCACCGACCGCGAGCGTCAGATCCTCGTCCTGGTCGCCCACGGGCTCTCCAACGACGACATCGCGGGCCGCCTCCACGTCTCGCCGCTGACCGCGAAGACGCACGTCAACCGGGCGATGACCAAGCTCGACGTCCGCGATCGCGCTCAGCTCGTCGTGGTCGCCTACCAGAGCGGTCTCGTCCAGCCCGGCGACGACCCGCCGGAGTCCTGACCGGCGCCGTCGATCCGACCGTGCGCTACCTGGAACGACGGGTGATGGCATCACCCGAGCCTGTTTCCGCAATCGGCGGGAGGTGAGGATCGGACTGCGTGCATTGCTTCTCGAACGGACGTGGGAAGGACCCCGATGGCCAAGCTCGACGACGTTGCGCAGCGCTACGGCACGGCGGTAGCCGGGGAGCTCACGCTGCTGCCCGATCCCGAGCCCCGCGAAATCTGGTGCCCGGTGATTTCGGTCGACGACCACGTCCTGGAGCCGCCCACGCTCTTCGACCGGCTGCCGGCCAAGTACCGGGACCGGGCGCCGCGGTTCGTCGACGCCGACGGGCTGCCCGCGTGGGACTTCGGTGGGAAGCTGCACTACCTCGGGGGCACCGACGGCGCGGTCGGCCGGCCACAACACGAGGCCCACCAGGTCGCCATGCGCTACGACCAGTACCGCCCCGGCGTCTGGGACGTCGACGCGCGCATCCGCGACATGGATCTCAACGGGATGTGGGCGTCGCTGAACTTCGGCTCGGTCACCTGGGGATTCGCCGGGAAGTCGCTATCGCGGCTGCCCGATCCCGACGTGGCGCTGGCCTGCGTCCGGGCCTACAACGACTGGGTGGTCGAGGAGTGGTGTGCCGCCTACCCCGACCGTCTGATCCCGTGCCAGATGCCGTTCCTCGCCGACCCGGTGCTGGCGGCCGAGGAGGTTCGCCGCAACGCGGCCCGGGGAGTCCACGCGGTCAGCTTCTCGGAGAACCCCGAGGGTCTCGGTTTCCCCAGCGTGCACAGTATGCACTGGGATCCGTTCCTGGCCGCGTGCGAGGAGACCGAGACGGTGGTCAACCTGCACGTCGGCTCCTCGGGGACGATCACGCAGCCGGCCGAGGATTCACCGATTCCGGTGCTCGTGGCGCTGTTCCCGATGAGCGGGTTCGCGGCCGTGGTCGACTGGGTCTTCTCCAAGGTGCCGATCCGGTTCCCCGGCCTCAAGATCGCGATGTCCGAGGGCGGGGTGTCGTGGGTGCCGACGGTGCTCGAACGCCTCCAGCGGAGCTACGACCGGCGCGGCGAGAACGACGTGTGGTCGTCGACCGATCCGCACCCGATCGACCTGGTGCGCCGGAACTTCTGGTTCACCTCGATCGAGGACCCGTCCGCGTTCCGGCTGCTCGACCTCATCGGTGCAGATCGCGTGATGGTCGAGTGCGACTACCCGCACGCGGACAGTTCCTGGCCCCACAGCCAGGACCTGTTCCGCCGGGATCTGGGGCATCTACCGGCGTCGACCGTCACCAAGCTCTGCTTCGAGAACGCCGCGGCGCTGTACCAGTGCCCGCTCCCGCCCGACGACCTGATCGAGCGGTCGACCCTGATCACGAGCCGGAAAGGATAAGTCCATGTCAGACGCTTTTCCCCAGGGCCAGGTCGAGGACCTCGTCATGCCGATCGCGGAGAACACCCGCTACGTGGAGGCCGGTCGCCTGACCTTCGGGGTGGAGTTCCGCGAGCTCAACGCCCGGATCATCGAGGAGAACTACGGGCACGACCCGGAGATGATGAAGTTCTTCGCGACGAAGATGGACGTCGACGACGTCGGGATCACCTTGCACGTCTACTCCACCGAGGACATGCGGGAGCGGCTGCGGTTCGACGCTTTCGGCGATCGTCCGCACCTGCACTACCACTACATCCGGCCGGACGGCTCCCACGAGAAGGTCGACTACGACTGGGACGCCTGCGGTGACCTGATCCCGTGGGCGCTGCGCACCCTGGAACAGCGCCTCCCCGACATGCTGCGCCGGGCCGGGGCGACCGCCCTCGCCGAGGACGCCGACGTCGCCTCCGTGCGCGCGGCGGCGCCGACGATCACCGAGACGGCTCGGGCGCTGTTCGAGGAACGGCGTCATCCGTGACCACGACCCGCTTCGGGTAGACGTCGGTCGAGCGCACGATCAGCGAGCCGGCCAACCCCACCACGGCGAGGGCGGCGACGTACCAGGGGACGAGCGTCCGATGGCCCGCCGCGGTCAGCGCTTGGACCACCAGCGGCAAGGTCCCGCCGACCAGGACGACGGCCGCGGTGCCGGCCAGCCCGACTCCGAGCACCCGGATCGGAGCCGGCATCGGACGGGTCACGAGCGTGCCGATCGGACTGAACCCGATCGCCACGAACGCGACGTAGAGCACCATGCCCGGAAGGAACGGGAGCTCTCGTGACGCCAGCGCGACCGTGATCGGCACCGTCGCGACCGCTACGCAGACCATCCCGGCCCGGGCCATCGGCAGGCCGCCTACCCGATCGGCGAGCCATCCGGCAGCAACCGTCAGAACGATGAAGACCACCGTGATGACGGGCATCTGGCCGGCCGAGTCCTCTTCGGCGACCGCACCGATGCTGTCGAGATACACCGGCATCGAGAGGGAGAAGTAGTAGTTCGCGGAAATCACGCCCACGGTCAGGAGGAACACCGCCAGCAGCGGCCGGAGATGGGCACGCAGCAGCGTCCGCCGCCCGGTCGGGTGCGCCGGACGCTCGAGTTCGAGCGCGTTGCTCTCCTGCGCTCCGGTCCGGATCCAGAACGCGACCAGACCGAGGAGCCCGGCGGCGAGGAAGCCGATCCGCCAGCCGTCCGCGGCGATGCCGTCCGGGCTGACCGCCAGCAGGATCGCCAGCCGATCCGGTCGGCTGAGGGGACCGCGGCGAGCAGTAGCGAACTGATCGAGATCGTGGAAACGCTCAGCAGAAGGGCGGCTTTCCGGCCGCGCGTATCGGCGATCCGTCCGTCGAATCCCTCGACGACGGTTCCGACGGTCGCCGCGGACAATTCGCGGCGGGGAACCGATGAGCTGGGAGGAGTGGACATGGAAATAAGTGAACAACGAATTTCCGGTCCCAGCGTGGTGGTGCTTCTGCTATCGGGCGTGCGAATCCCTACAGCGACAACCCGTGGGGTGAGCCGATATCGCTCACCCCACGGGTTGTCTCTCTCAGGCTGCCGCGCGGGGAGCCGGTCCGAGGCCGAGGGCGCCCAGCCAGTTGAACCAGATGTCGTGCTGCAGGTGCACGTTGTCCTTCTGGCAGTGCTCGATCCCGCCGAGACGTCCCGACTTCTCGACGAAGACCATCTTCTTGTTCTCCGTGCCCGCCTCCTCGTAGATGCGCAGGAACTGGGAGAGCGGTGTCGGCTGCACCAGCAACTCCTCGTCACCCTGGATCAGCAGCAGCGGGCACGACATGTGCGGCAGCGCCCCCTCCAGCGAGAACCCGAACTGCGGGTCGTTCACGAGTTCGTCGAGGTCCTTCGCGCCGACGGTCTCGTGCGCGTACTCGCGGAACTCGGGTGACATCCACTTGACCAGGTTGGCCCAATCGAGCCGGTAGGCCGGCGAGGACGCGATGGCCGCCGCCGTGCGCTTCTCGAAGGACGCCGCGCGCAGCACGTCGAACGACCCGAAACTGGTGCCGACGAGAACGTACGGAGTCTGCACCCAGTCGTTCCGGCTCTCCAGGAAATCGATCGCCGGCCCCACGTAGTGCTCAGTGTCGGGGCGGCGCGGAACGCGCTTCTCGAGCAGCGTCAGACCGACTCCGGGTCCCTCGAAGACGAAATAGTTGTAGCCCGCCTCCACGAACGTGCTACCGGCCGTGAACCAGTTCTCGCTGGAAATCTCGTCGCCGCCGTTGAGCTGGATCACGGTCGCCACCGCATTGGGCACCCGCCAGAGATACCCGGGCAGTTCTTTGCCCTCATAGGGGATGAACACTTTTTCCGGTGCGACCGGGAGATACCGGGCCGCCGCCTCGAACACCTCGTCGATCTTGCGGAGAATCCGGAGGCGATCCGGATTCTTCGGCACCAGGAAAAATTGTGCGGCGCGATAGTAGTTGGTCGCGCGCTGGTAGAAATTGCGCGCACTGATCCAGTTTCCCTGGGCCTCCGCGCGTCGCCCGCGCTCTTCGACGAGTTCGGCCGTCTGCAACCACGCCCGGTCCCAGCTCTGATTGTCGTCGAGGGAGATCCGGTCGCAGGTCTCGAGCACCTCGGTGACGTCCGAGCCGCCGAAGTCGGCCAGACCGAGTAACCGCGTGACCTGGAACGACCACACGTACCGCTCCGGCCACCTGCTGAATGCCACACTCATGTTTCGTTTCCTTCCGGGTTGTTCATCGGCCGGCTCCGGGTACGAACCGGCCGCTTCGGTTTCGGGCGGGGTGACCGTCCTGGGCGATGACCGCACCGCGCAGGAAGGTCTTGACCACCCGTCCGCTCACAGCGCGTCCGTCGAAGGGCGTCCATCCGGCCTTCGACAGGACGTCTTGGTTCCGGATCGTGCGCACCGCGGTCGGGTCGAGCAGGGCCAGGTCGGCGTCGGCTCCCACCGCGATGCGCCCCTTTCGGGGCCACAATCCGTAGGCTTTCGCGGGAGCGTCGGCGTAGACCCTCGCGACGTCCTCATAGGAGAGATGACCGCGGGCGGCGGCGTCCACGAGGATCGGGAACGTGCTGTCCAGGCCGGGAAGGCCGAAGTGCGCCGACCAGACGTCGCCGTTGCTCTTCTGCTCCAGCGTCGACGGAGCGTGGTCGCTCGACAGGTGGGTCAGCGTGTTCGCGCGGAGCAGGCGCCACATCTGCACCTCGTCGTCCTCGGTGCGGGCACGGGCCGGCGGTGTGAACTTGCGCAGGGCGCCGTGCTCGTGCACTTCGGTCTCGCGGAGGAGGAAGTATTGAGGGCAGGCCTCGGCGGCCAGGCGCGCGCCCCGCTGCCGCTCCGCCAGCAGGTATTCGGCGACCTCCGGATTGCTGACGTGGGCCACGGTGGCTCGCGCACCGGTCCGGCGGACGAGAAGCGCGGCCACCGCGGCCGCGACCAGCTCGGCGTCCCGGCTGCGCCACTCCGTGAGGACCCCGAAGTCGGTGCGCCCCTCGGCCTTGAGCACGGCCTCGGCCGACTCGGTCAGTGACTCGTCCTCGCAATGCAGGAGGCTGACCGCATCCACCTGCGCGGACGCGGCAAGATGGGTGCGCAGAGCGGCCGCCGGATGCCCGGGGACGCCGTGGGTCGTGCACGTGAACACCTTGAAGAACGCGACACCCGCCGACCACAGCGCGGGCACCACGTCCTCGTCGCCCGGCCAGGCGTGGGCGGCGAGCCCGAAATCGACGTCGGAACGCCCGTCGAGGTACTCGATCTTCGCCGAGAGGTCGGTCACCGTGCGCACCGGATGCGAATGGGTGTGCTCGACGATCGTGGTGACACCCGCCGCCGCGGCCGCGGCGGTACCGGACGGGAAGTCCTCCCGGGCGGTGTCGCCCGGATCCATCAGGTGGACGTGCGTGTCGACGCCTCCGGGCAGGATCAGCAGCCCACCGGCGTCCTCGACGGTGACGGCCGACGCGTCGAGCGTGCCGATCGCCACGATCCGGCCGTCACGCACGCCGATGTCGGCGCGTCGGCGTCCGTCCGGAGTGACGATCGTCCCTCCCGAGACGATCAGGTCCAGCGCAGCCATGACCTTCTCCTCAACCGTGTAGAGGACATGCCCCGAGGCCGGCGCGACGGCGCGCCGGTACTTCTCGGTAAGGGCGATGTCCACGGTCAGGCGGGCGCTGAAATGCGGCAGGCGCCTGAGCAAGCGGCCGAACTCGGCCGCGAATCGCGCAGTCTGCATTTTATAAAATGCGTGATAGCTTCTGTCAAGTGAACCCCGAACGCGTGGCGATCGCTTCTCTGGGCGGCACCATCACGATGACCGCGGCGTCGGCCGGTGCCGGGGTCGAGCCGTCGCTGACCGCGGCTGATCTGGTCAGCTCCGTTCCCGGGCTCGCCGGAGCGGCCGAGGTCACCGCGCACACGATCGCGACCGTCCCCGGGGCGTCGTTGTCCGTCGGTCACGTGCTCGAGGTGCTGTCCTGGGCCCGCCGGGCCGTGGACGACGGAGCTTCCGGCGCGGTGGTCGTCCAGGGCACCGACACGATCGAGGAGTCGGCCTACCTCCTGGACCTGTACTGGGACCGGGAAGCCCCGGTCGTGGTCACCGGCGCGATGCGGGCGGCCCGGATGGCCGGGGCCGACGGTCCGGCCAACCTCCTCGCCGCCACGCGGGTCGCCTGCTCGCCGTCGTCGCGGGGGCGCGGAGTGCTGGTGGTGATGAACGACGAGATCCACGCGGCCGCGAGGGTGCGGAAGATGCGATCGAGCGGTCCGCACGCGTTCTGCTCCCCGTCGTTCGGGCCGCTGGGCTACGTGGAGGAATCCCTGGCCGTCTACGGCGGCAGCGGCCACCGCGTCCCGCCGCTGCCGGCGCCGCCGGTGGCCCACCATCCGCGCGTTGCGCTCCTCGAGACCCATTTGGACGACGACGGCGCGTTGCTCGATCTCGTCACCGCTTCCGACTACCGGGGGATCGTCCTGGCGGCGTTCGGGGTCGGCCACACCTCGGAGAAGGTCGCGCCGGCCGTCTCACGGGCGATCGAGGCATCGAAGCCCGTCGTGCTCGCGAGCCGCACCGGGGCCGGCACGACGTTCCGCTCCACCTACGGCTTCGTGGGTTCGGAGACCGACCTGCTGGAGCGGGGTGCCGTCCCGGCCGGTTGGCTGGACGCGCGGAAGGCACGGTTGCTCCTCGCCTGCCTGCTCGCCGCAGCCTCCACCCTGGATGACATCACGGTCGAATTCGGACGCCGGGCCTGAGGAGGTAGTGATGACACTGAGCCGACTGTCCGTGGGCCGGGGCTCCAAACAGACGACGCACGCGTACGTCCTCAAGACCTTGCGCGATGCCATCCTCGACGGGACGCTCCCGGGTGGCACCCGGCTGATCCAAGCCGAGATAGCGGCGCGGCTCGACGTGAGCATCACGCCGGTACGGGAGGCGCTCCGCGATCTCGCGGGCGAAGGCATCGTCGAGTTCGACCCGCACCGCGGGTCCCGCGTGCGACGTCTCGACCTCAGCGAAGTTCAGGAGCTGTACGAGCTCCGGATGGTTCTCGAGCCGCTGATGGTGCGCCGGATGATCAACTCGGTGCCGGAGCAGGCGCTCGGCGACGCGGAACGACTGCTGCGCCGGATGACGAAGACCAAGGACAACGCCGCGTGGTCCGAGCTCAATCGTCAGTTCCACGCGCTGTTCGCCGAGGCCGGCAGGGAGAGCCGGCTCGCGCTGATCCTCTCCGGCCTCCGCGACAGCGCGTCGCCCTACGTCAGCCTGTCTCTCGGAGCGAGCCCCGCGCGCCGGGCCGAGTCGGACGTCGAACACGCGCAGCTCGTCGAGCACTACCGAGCCCGCGACGTCCAGGCGGTCGTCCGGCTGACCGTCCAGCACCTGAGGACGACGCTCGCCACCATCGAACGGGCTCACGACGAGGGCCTGCTGTAGGTTCCGCGGACCGGCCCCGGTCACCGGGCCGGCGGACCGGCTCCGGATGCCCGGTCACCGGGCATCCGGAGGGAGCGGTCAGAACAGCGTGCGTGCCCCGGAGTCGGCGATCAGGTCGGGGTCCGGCACGACCGACTTGCTGGCGACGTTGGCGAGCATCTGGTGTGCCATGTGGAAACCGAAGTCCTCGGCGACCGTCTTCTTCCAGTGCCGGGACAGGATGTTGTGCGTGGCCCAGCGCGTGTACCGCGGCCGCTTCATGATGAAGCGGGCGAGTTCCCAGGCCCGGTCCAGGAGCTGCTCGCGAGGCAGCACGTCGTTGACGAGGCCCCAGGCCAGGGCCGTCTCGGCGGAGATCGATTTGGCGGCGTACACGTAGTAGGCGGCGCGCTTGGGACCTATCACTGACTGGAGTGCCATCGCCTGGCCGTCTCCGGGGGGCGAACCCAGCCAGAAGTGCGGATCCAGGAAATCGGCGTCCGGGGCCGCGAACGTGACGTCGCTCATCACCGCGAACTCGGTGTGCACACCGGGCCCGTTCACGACGGCGATCGTGGGGATGTCGATGCTGTTGACGAAGCTCTCGATGAGCTTCCAGCCGTCGTACATCCGCTGGTGGATGTGGTCGGGGTCCAGGTCGGAGGCGGGAACCGGGTTGAGGCCCTTCGGGCTGCCCGTCATCCATTTGCCTCCGGTGCCGGTGATGATCAGCACCTGGTTCTCCTGGTCGTTGCCGATCTCCTGCCACGCCCGCGGCCAGGCGTTGTGCGCGGCGTGCGTGTGCGCGTAGGGCCCGTCGTCGGTGTGCAGGCGGACCTCGATGATCCCGTCCTCGCGCTTCATCCGGAGGAACTTCGCGTAGCGGGCCGAGTAGTCCTCGAACGCGGGGGGAGCGAGATACCCGTCCCAGTGACCGGCCGGATCGAATGCCATGTGTCTGCCTCCGTGCGCTGGAGCTGCCGCCGACCGGGAGCGGAGCGGCGTGCAGACGAAAGTACACGCTGTGGTGTGTTTTTCAATTCTCGGCCCGGAAGTCGATTTCCTGCACAGGAGCGCGTGAGCCGAAGATTTCGTGCATCTGTCCGGCACTCGCGGGCCGCCGCTTTACGGTGCGGCAACACCGACCAGTGAGCGAAAGCGGGTCAACGGGGTGAAGCTGAAGGACAGCGCAGCGCTGCGGGTACACAACGTGCGCCTCATCGACGGCGTCGGCGCCGCCGCGGTGGACGACGCCGTGCTGGAGGCCGCCGACGACGGCCGCATCACCTATGCCGGACCGGCGGCCGGAGCGCCCGAGGCACGCCCGGACGTCCGGACGGTGGACGGCCTCGGTGGAACGCTGTTACCGGGGCTCTTCGACTGCCACACCCACCTCGGGATGGCCTCGGACCGGTCGTTGGTCGAGGAAGCGTTCCTGGTCGATCCGGTCCTCGGCGTTCTGGGCACGGTCGAACGTCTGCGCGGGACGCTGGACGCGGGGATCACGTCCGCGCGTGACCTCGGCGGCCTGCGCACCGGCTTCCGGGACGCGGTCGCGGCCGGGCTCATCGCGGGCCCGCGGCTGCAGACGTCGGTCGGGGTGATCAGCCACACCGGGGGTCACGCCGACGGGATGCTGCCCAGCGGCCGGGACCTCGCGCTCGACTCCAGCGTGATCGCCGACGGCGTCACCGGCGTCCGGACGGCCGCCCGCCGGATGCTGCGAGCGGGCGCGGATCTCGTCAAGATCTGCACCAGCGGCGGGATGAGCAGCGCCCATGACGATCCCGACGACGAGGACCTCCTCGACGAGGAGATCGCGGCGGTCGTCGACGAGGCGACCCGCCGCGGCGGACGGACCGTCGCTGCCCATGCGCAAGGGCGCGCGGGCGTCCTCGCGGCGGTCCGGGGCGGGGTCCGCTCGGTCGAGCACGGCTTCGGCGTCGACGACGAAGGCTGCGACCTGATCGGCGATCGGGGCGCCTTCCTCGTCCCGACGCTGTCCTCGGCGTTCCGGCCGCTGGACCGCCGGAAGACGCCGCCGTGGCGTTACGAGAAGAAGCTGCGCTGGAACGAGCGCACCAAGGTGAACATCGCCGAGGCGATCGCCCGGAAGGTGAACATCGCGGTCGGCACGGATGCCGGGATCGCTCCGCACGGGGAGAACCTCTACGAGCTGGGCTGCCTGGTGGAGCTCGGCATGTCGCCGATGGACGCGATCAAGGCGGCCACGTCCACCAGCGCGCGGCTACTCGGAGTGGACGACGCGCTCGGAGCCCTGAGGCCCGGGTACGCCGCGGACCTCGTGCTGTGCGCCGCCGATCCGCTGCGGGACATCTCCCGCCTGGCGTCGCCGGAGAACATCGCGCTGGTCGTCCAGCAGGGCGTCGTTCGCAAGTGCACCCTCCCGACCCCGGAACGGAGATCCTGATGTCGGACCTGAGCACCGTCGTGGAGAAACCGGTGGACGACCTGCACACCGGATGGACCGGCCGGGTCGTCGGATACGTCGCGATCCTGATCCTGGTGAACGTCATGGTCGACAGCGTGCTGGCCTCGCCGACCTTCGTGCTGCCGGAGCTCAGCAAGGCGTTCCACACCAGCCAATTCGCCTGGATCGGCTCGAGCGCGATGCTCGCGGGTGCGATGTGGGCACCGCTGCTGGGCAAGAGCGCCGACATCAACGGCAAGCGCAAGGTGCTCATCGTCACGCTGCTGGTGGCCTGCCTGGGGGGACTGGTCTGCCTGGTCGCCCCGAACCTCGGAGTCTTCGTGGCCGGGCGAGTCCTGCAGGGCGCCGCGGTCGCGGCGCTGTTCCTCACCGTGGCGCTCATCCGCGACATCTGCGCGCCGAAGTTCGCGATGGTCGTGACCGGTATCGTCACGTGTGGTTCGGCGGTCTTCGGCATCGTGACGCCGTTCGTCCTGGAGTTCGCGCTCGGGATCTTCGGCTGGCGCGTCGTGTTCGTGGTGTCGGCGGCCTTCGCTGCGCTGGCCACCGTCTTCGTCCGCGTGGTGCTCCCGGAGACCAGGGACAGGAGCCCTGGCCGGGTGGACGTCACGGGCGCCCTCGTGCTCGGCGCGGGCCTGGCCGGCGTCCTGGTCTACATCAGCCTCGGGCAGGTGTTCGGCTGGCTGGGCGTCGTGCCGCTGCTCGTTCTCGTCACCGGTCTCGCCGCGCTGAACTTCTGGTTGTTCGTCCTGAGCCGCACCCCCGAGCCGGTCATCGACATCCGGGGCATCTCGGTCGCGCTCGGTCTCGGGCTGCTCGTGGTCGTGATGGGAACGGGCGCCTACCAGAGCATGCTCCAGCTGTTCAGCCTGCTGATCGAGGTCTCACCCGACGACGGCCTCGGCTACGGCATCGCCGCGCCGGCCGCCCTCGGCCTGCTGTTCGGAATCCCCTCGATCGGCATCGTGCTCGGCGGCATCCTCGCCGGCGCGTTCGCGACCCGGATCGGACCGGCGTGGACCCTCGCGGCCGGGGTGGTCACCGGCGTAGCCGCCACGCTGATCATGCTCGTGGCCGGGGCGGCGAATCTCCCGCTCGCCGTGGTGTCGTCGTTCATGCTGAGCCTGACCGCGGGGTCGCTGCTCACCTCCGGGTTCAACCTCGCCTCGATCCTCGCGCCCCCGGAGCGGCAGGGCACCGTCTCCAGCATGGTCATGGTCATGGTGGCGATCGGCTCGGTGACGATGAACTTCATCGGCTCCGCGATCCTCGGTGCGAACCGCATCACGGTCGACGGAGAAACCGTGAACTCGTCGTTCGGCGTACATGCCTACATCGCCGTCGCCGGGGCGGTCTTCGTCCTGGCCACCGTCCCCACGGTCTTCCTGGTACGCCGGATGCGCGGTCACGTGGTCACCGGTGCACCCGTCAGCCACATCTAGAGAGAGCGACATGAGCACTGAGGCGCCGAAGAGTCCCGCACAGGCACAGCACCCGTACAGCCCGGTGCGCGACACCGGGACCGGGCTCATCTTCGTCTCCGGGCAACTGGGCCTGGCCGACGGCGAGGTCGTCGCCGGTGGGGTCGCCGCCCAGACGCGGCAGGCGCTGGCGAACCTGGGCACGAAGCTGGCGGCGGCGGGCCTGGAGTTCCGCCACCTGGTCAAGATCACGGTGTACCTGACCACGATGGACGGACGCAACACGATGGACCGGATCTACCGCGAGACCCTTCCCGAACCGCTGCCGGCCCGGACCTGCGTCGCGGTGGCGGGCCTACCGTACGGAGCCCAGGTCGAACTGGACGCGATCGCCGTCCGAGAGGACACCCCACGATGACGTATGCCGAGGCCGTCGCGGAGGGCATCTGGGCGGCGGGCACCAGCCGGGTCGGTTACGTCCCGTCCGTGACCGTGGCCCCGGTCGTCGCGGCGCTGGTCGCCTCGGACCACGGCGCCGACGGCGTCTCGCCCCGTGTCACCCCGCTCTCGCGGGAGGAGGAGGCGGTGGGAGTACTGGGCGCCGTCGCTCTCACCGGCGGACTCGGTGCCGTGGTCATGCAGGACAACGGCTTCGGCAACGCGCTCACCGCCCTCACGACGTTCCCGCTGGCCTACCACCTGCCGCTGCTGGTCGTCGCGAACACCCGCGGTGGCCTGGGGGAGTACAACTCGATGATCCACGCGATCAGCCAGCCCGTACCGGCCGTCCTGCGCGCGGCCGGTCTCCCGGTGGTGGAGCTGGATCGCCGCAGCAGCGCCGCGGACTGGCGCGCCGCGGTTCAGGAGGCCGGCGTGCACGCCCTGATGACCTACCGGCCCACCGTGGTCCTCGCCTCCTTCTGGAACACCGACGGACGGGTGGCCTGATGCGGCGGATCGAGGCACTCGAAGCGCTGGCCGAGCTGACCGGCCGCCATCCGGTCGTCGTGACCTGCGCGGCGACCAGCCGGGAACTGGCGTCGGTCAAGGACAGCGACAACCATCTGTACCTGCTCGACGCGATGGGCCTGGTGGGCTCGGTCGCGACCGGGCTGGCGCTCAGCGTCGACCCCTCGGCGCCCAAGGTCGTCGGCATCGAGGGCGACGGATCGCTGCTGATGAACCCGAACGTGCTGCCCACCGGCGGCTATCTGGCCCCGGCGAACCTGTTGCTCGTCGTGCTCGACAACGGGGTGTACGGATCGACCGGAGCGCTACCGACGTACTCGTCCCGCGTCGACCTCGGGCGTCTGGCGAGCGCGGCCGGATGGACGACGCGCTCGACCGACACCCTCGACGGCCTCCGGGCCGCGTTCGCCGAGCTCCTCAGCGTGCGCGAACCGGCCTTCCTGCACGCACGCATCGAGTCGGGCAACGCGAAAGACATCGCGAAACTGCTGGTGGACCCGGTCTCGATCCGGGACCGGTTCGCCCGATGGCTCCGCGAGGAGCACGCGCCGTGAGCCGGGGCATCACGACGGTCGATCCCGCCACGGGCGAAGAGCTGGCGTTCTACCCGTTCACGACGCCCGACCGGCTCGACCGGATCCTGGAGAACGCGGCCGCGTCGCCCTGGGGCCGGTCGCCCGTCGACGAGCGGACCGGCGCCATCACCCGCCTCGGCGACGCCCTGGCCGGTCGGCGCGAGGAGCTCGCCGCGCTCGTCACGCTCGAGATGGGCAAGCCGATCCGCCAGGCGAGGGCCGAGATCGACAAGTGTGTCGGCGCGTGCCGTTACTACGCGGCGGAGCTTCCGGAGTTCCTGCGTCCGGAGTCGTTCGACCTCGACGGTGACACCGCGGTCGTGCGGATCGTGCCGATCGGCGTCGTGCTCAGCATCCTTCCGTGGAACTACCCGTGGTGGCAGGTGATCCGGGCGATGCTTCCCGCGATCGGCGCCGGCAACACCGTGGTGCTCAAACACGCGGACTCGGTCACGGGCACGGCGCTGGCGGTCGAGCAGATGTTCCGGGAGGTGTTCGGTCCCGGAGTGCTGCAGAGCGTCGTCGCCGACAGCGGTACGGCCTCGGACCTCGTCGCCGACCGCAGGATCGCCGCCGTCACGTTCACCGGTAGCGACCGGGTCGGGGCGCTGGTCGCCGCGCGCGCCGGCACGGCCCTGAAGAAGTGCGTCCTCGAGCTCGGCGGATCCGACCCGTTTCTCGTCCTCGCCGACGCCGACGTTCCCGCGGCGGCCGCGGCCGCCGCCCGGTCGCGCTTCCTCAACAACGGGCAGAGCTGCATCGCCGCGAAGCGGATTCTGGTCCATCGGGACGTCCGTGACGCGTTCGTGGACGCGTTGGTTCCGCACGTCGAGAAGCTGAACGTCGGTGACCCCACGGACGAGGCGGTCGACGTCGGCCCGCTCGCCCGGCACGATCTGCGGGACACGCTGCGCGAGCAGCGGAGCCGGGCGCTCGCGGACGGCGGCCGGGTGATCGCCGAGGCGCCGGCGCCGGACTCCGGCCGCGGAGCGTGGTTCGCGCCGTCGATCGTCGAGGTGGCGGGCTCCGGCTCGGTGCTGCTGACGGACGAGACGTTCGGCCCCCTCGGCGCGCTGTCGACCGGTGCGGACGACGCCGAGCTGGTGGCCCTCGCGAACTCCTCCCGCTACGGGCTGAGCAGCAGTCTGTGGAGCGCCGACCGTGACCACGCCGCGGCGGTGGGCGCCCGGCTCCAGGCCGGCGCCGTGTTCGTGAACACGATCTCCGCCACCGACCCGCGCCTGCCGACCGGCGGCGTCAAAGCCAGCGGCTACGGACGCGAGCTGGGCCGGTGGGGAGTGCAGGAACTGGCCAACGTGCAGGCGCTGCGGATCCGCGGCCCCCGGGGCGCACGATGACCGGCGTGGTCCTCGCGGGGTACGGGCCGGTGGGCCGGTGTTTCGTGGAGCGTCTCCCGGCCGGGGCCCGGCCGTACGGCGTGCCGCTGCGGGTCTCGGTCGTGCGCGGCGATTCGACCCAGTGCCGGCTGGGGGAGGGTGATCCGGTGCCGCCCCGCTCGTCGTGGGAACCGTTGGAGTCGCTGGACGAAACGCTGGAACGGACCGGCGCGCGGGTGTTCGCCCAGGCGGTTCCGTCCTCGATCGCGGGTGCGGACCGCGCCGCCGAGGAAGCCCTGGTCGCGCTGCGCCGCGGCGTCCACGTCGTCACGGCCACCAAGAGCCACCTGCTCAGCCACTGGCGGACGCTCGACGAGACGGGCCGCCGGCACGACGCCCTGATCCGGATCTCCGGAGCCACCGGGGCCGCTCTGCCGGCGGGCGACCTGGCGCGGACGGCGTTGCGGGGCCTCGGCTGCACCACGATCCGGGCGTGCCCGAACGGCACCGTCACGTTCGTCCTCGACCGCCTGGCCGCGGGTGACCCGCTTCCCGAGGCCCTCGGGGAGGCGCGGCGCCGGGGTATCGCGGAGGCGGACCCGTCGGCCGACCTGTCCGGTGAGGACGCGGCCACGAAGGTCCGGCTGCTGGCGGCGCTGTGCTGGGGCTGGGACCCGGCCCGGGTGCGCGTCGAGGCACAGCCCGTGGACGCCGGCACCGCCGGGAGGGCCTACGCCGCCACCGCCGGGGGACGCCGGATACGAGCCGTGGCGAGCGCGCGAGCGGATCAGCCGTCAGCCGTGCGCGTCGACCTGGTCGAGACGGAACCCGGTGATCCGTTGCACGCACTCGCCGGGCCGGAGAAGGCCGTGATCTTCGGCAGCCCGGACGCGGGCGACGTGGTGGTGAGCGGTGGACGTTCCAGTCCGCTGGGGGCCGCGCTCGCCATGGTCAAGGACGCGATCGAGGTCACGGCTCCGCGGACGGCGTTCGGATGACGGTCAGCGGTAGGCGCGCAGGAAGGCATCCACCCCGTCGGCGACGATCCGGTCCAACGGCGGCGGCGCGTCCGCCCGCTGATCGTCGACGGCTTCCAGCGCGAGGCTGATCGTCAGCGCGGTGAAGTGCCGCGCGGCGAGGGCGGGGTCGGGGGCGTGGAGCGCGCCGTCGGCCGTGAGTTCGGCGAAGCGCCGCTCGAGCATCCGTTCCGGGCGGTCGCGCGCCGCTTCCGGTAGCCGGAGAATCGACCGTTGCTGGGCCTCCAGCCGCCGGTAGGCCAGGTAGTCGGAGGACGCGAACGTCCGGTCCACGATGCGGCGCCCGAACGCGGTCAATGCTTCGCGAAGGTCGCGGTCCGGGGAGATCTCCTCCTTGATCGCGGCCCCCACGGTGGTGACCAGTGCGTCATTCACCCGTTCGAGTACCCGCAGGAACACCGTCTCCTTGTCGCCGAAGTGGTCGTACACCGTCCGCTTGGAGACCTGGGCGCGCGCGGCGACGGCGTCCACGCTCGTGCGGTCGTAACCCTCGGTGATGAACAACGCCTCGGCCGCGTCGAGGATCGCGATCCTCTTGCCCTCGGAACGACGGCGGCGCCCCGGGGTCTGGACCTCAGCGATAACCCTCGGCACGGCCGTCAGCTTACGCCCGCCGCCCCCACCGGATCGGAGACAGCACCGTGCAGGACGGTTCCGAACGACTGACGAGGCTCCTGGAGACCGCGCGGCGGGATCCCGGCGCGGTCTGGGTCGTCGTGGCAGTGGTGCCGGCTGAGCCGGTCGAGGGCTCGGTCGGCGAGCAGTTGCAGGCGTGGGTGCGCGAGCAGGTGGCGGTCTGGCCGGCGCCCGTGGCCATCGGATGCAACCGGCCGCACGTGGAGGACGGCTCGGCGACGTTCGCGTCGCCCGAGCGGTATCACTGCGCATTCGGCGCGGACGGTTCCACCGTTCTCGCGCTTCCGGTGGGAGGCCTCCGGGACGGTGCGGCCGCGGGTGAGCCGGTGTGGGCGATCGGCGAGGGCGCGGTCGCGTGGATCACCGTCGCCGCGCTGCACCTGGCGGGCGCCTTCGCCGCACGTACCGGCGTGCGGGGGAGCGCACTGGCCGGGCTGACCGTCCGGGCGTCCGGGGAGAGCGGGTTCCAGGTCTTCAACCGCGATGCGCACGGCCTGACGCCGGTCGGGCGCCGTCTCGACGCGGTCCGGCCGGTCGTGCGATCGGTCAGCGTCGCGGAGTGCGCGGGCGCGGGCGTCGCCGGCGTGGCGCGGCCCCTCGTTGTCGATCTGCTGGGGTGCTTCGGACTGCACGATTCCCGCCACATCGACGCTGCCGGCATGCTCCGGCGCCAGAATTTCACCGGCCACGACGAGCGCATCCTCACCTGGTCCACAGCGATCGGGTTGCCGTCCGTGTGGTGATCCCCTGATAAACTACACCGCATAGTGTGGTTTTAGAGGAGGAGTTGCATGTCTCCCACGAGTTCAAGCGCCCGGCCGGGGCCGACCGTCGGCATCCGGTCGGAGAACCTGACCAAGAAGTACGGCAGCACGGTGGCCGTGGACGATCTGTCCTTCACCGCTGAGCCCGGAGTGATCACCGGCTTCCTGGGGCCGAACGGCGCCGGCAAGAGCACGACGATGCGCATGCTCTTCGGCCTGATCAAGCCCACGGCCGGCACGATCACGATCGGCGGGCGCGACATCACCGACCTGGACGATCCGGCCCGCACGATCGGTGCCTTGCTGGACGCCCGCGCCGTCCATCCGCACCGCAGCGCGTCGGATCACCTGCTGGCTTTCGCCTACGCGGCGGGTCTCGATCGGCGGCGGGTCGACGAGGTGCTCGATCTGGTCGGGCTCTCCGACGCCGCCGGCCGCCGCGCGGGCGAGTTCTCGCTCGGGATGAACCAGCGACTCGGCATCGCGACCGCCCTGCTCGGCGATCCGGGTGTGCTGGTGCTCGACGAGCCGCTCAACGGCCTCGACCCCGAGGGCATCCGCTGGATCCGCACCCTCATGCGGGACCTGGCCGGAGAGGGACGCACGATCCTGTTCTCCAGTCACCTGATGTCGGAGATGGAGCTCACCGCCGACAACCTCGTGGTCGTCGGGCAAGGTCGCCTGATCGCCGAGGCCACCCTCGACGAGTTCGTGCGCGCCAACACTACCCAGGCCGTCGCGGTCCGGGCCCAGTCGCCGGCCGGGCTCGGACTGGCGCTGCGCGAGGCGGGCGTCGCGTTCAGCACTCAGCCGGACTCGTCCTTCCTGGTGGTCGGAACCGACTCCTCGACCGTCGGCAAGATCGCCGCGGCCGAGGGAATCGCACTCGAGCGACTCGGCCCGGTGCGCGAATCGCTGGAAGACGTGTTCCTCCGGCTGACCCACGACGTCACCGACTTCGAAGGGCGCGCCGCATGAACGTGCTCCGCTCCGAATGGACCAAGATCCGCAGCGTCCGGAGCACGTGGATCGCCGCGGTGAGCGCGGTGGCGGCCGGGGTGGCCCTCAGCGTGCTCGGGGTGTCCGACCTGCTCGGTGCGTCGCCGTCCGAGCTGCCCACCGGCTGGGATCCCACCGCCGAGAGCCTCAAGGGCTTTCTCTTCGCCCAGCTGGTCATCGGCATGCTGGGAGCGCTCAGCATCACGTCCGAGTACGGCACCGGCATGATCGGCACCAGCCTCGTCTTCGTCCCGTCGCGCTCGCGGCTGCTCGCGGCCAAGGCGGTCGTCGTCGCGGGCCTCGGGCTGGTGGTCGGCGTCGTCACCACCGTGCTCAGCTTCACCGTCGTGCAACTGATGCTGAAGAGCGCCGACCTGCCCGCCGGCGGTCTCGGCGATCCGGGCGTTGTCCGCGCTCTGCTCAGCGGCACGCTCTACCTGACGCTCGTCGCGCTGCTCGGGCTGGCCATCGGTGCCCTGGTCCGGTCGGCGACCAGCAGCCTCGCCGTGCTGGTCGGGGCGCTCCTGCTCGTGCCGGCGCTCGGTCCGGGGCTGCCCGGCGTGCTCGGCGACCTCTTCGGGAAGTTCTGGCCGATCACAGCCGGTCAGGCCGCCTATGCGGTGGTGCCGTCCGACGACCTGATCGCACCCGGTCCCGGCCTGTTCCTGCTGACGCTCGCCGCCGTCGGAGTCACCGTCGCCAGCCACGTGACGTTCCGCGTCCGCGACATCTGACCGGCTCAGTCGTCGGCGGCGAGCAGCGGCACCGACCTCACCGATCGGCCCTCCGCGTCGAGGACGCGACCGAGCAGCTTCCTCACTCGCAGCACCACCGCACGGTCCTGGACACGCAGCGCCGGAAGAGCCTGGCTCAGCTGGCGTTCCAGGTCGTGGACTTCTCCGGCCGTGCGCAGCCGGGCGTCGATGATGACGTTGTACGGCCCGGCCACGATGCTGCACGACCGCACGCCGGGCAGCTCGCGCAGCCGGGCCTCGGCGTCGCCCAGATCGTGCACGTCGATCGAGCCGTAGAACGTGGCGGCCACGGCCCGGCCGGACAGGTGCTGCGACACGTCGCACCGGAACGTGATCAGACCGGCGCTCTCCAGCCGGGTGAGTCGTCGGCGCACGGTGACCGCGCCGACGCCGGCGTGCTCGGCCAGCCGCTCGAACGACATCCGTCCGTCGACGGTCAGCGCGCGCACGATGCGCTGGTCGGCAGGTTCCAGCACGCCGTCGTGCGAGGTCCGGTGGGGCGCGTACGCGGTCAGGCGCCGCTGCTGATCGGGGTCGAGCGCGCCTTCCCGCCACCGGCTGGCCTCGATGGCCGACCGGGTCACGATGTGGCTGCGGACGTTCGTGATGCCCGGGACGTGGCCCACCCGGTCCAGGAGATAGCCGGAGAGCGCGGCGAGGCCGGGTGCCTGCGCCAGCACCTGCAGGTCGCGCGCTCCGGACGTCAGCTTCACGGTCGCCGCCTCGACGTCGTCGACCAGCGTCTCGGCCACCGCGGACGACCGGCCGGGGACGCAGCTGATCTCCACCAGCGCGCAGGCCGGGGTCACCGTGCCGGCCGGATGCGCGGTCACCCACGCCACGCCCGCGGACTGCATGCGCGACCAGCGCCGGCTGACCGTCGCGGGATCGACACCGATGACCGGGGCCAGATCCTTCCAGGCCGCACGCGGCGCGGACCGCACCGCGTCCACGATCGCGACGTCGAGTTCGTCGAAGTCCATCCGGTACACCCAGCCGCCGAAGGTTTCTTGCATCGTTCCGGTAGAACGTAACGAAAACAAGCAGGATCCCGGCCGCTGAGTGAACGCGCACTACCGTCCTGAGCCATGCAGATCGAGGATGTCCGGGCCGCCGCCGTCCGGCTCGACGGCGTGGTGCACCGCACCCCCGTGCTCCGCTCCCGGACGCTCGACGACCTGGTCGGGGCCGAGGTCTTCCTCAAGTGCGAGAACTTCCAGCGGACCGGTTCGTTCAAGCTCCGTGGCGCCTACCACGCCGCCTCGCGTCTGCCCGCGGATCGGCTGGCCCGGGGCCTGATCACCTACTCGTCGGGCAATCACGGACAGGCGGTCGCCTTCGCGGCGCGCGAACTGGGCGTCCCCGCGGTCGTCTTGATGCCGGCCGACGCGCCCCGCTCGAAGCGGGAGGCGACGATCGGCTACGGCGCCGAGGTGGTGACGTTCGACCGCTACGCCGACGACCGTGAAGCACTCGGACGAGCGCTGGCCAGCGACCGCGGCCTGACGCTCGTCCCGCCGTACGACCACCCGGACGTCATCGCCGGCCAGGGCACGGTGGCTCTCGAACTGCTCGACGCCGTCGAGGGACTGGAGATGCTCGTCGTGCCGGTCGGCGGCGGCGGGCTGATGGCCGGCAGCGCGATCGTCGCCACGGGGTTGCACCCCGGCATCCGCCTCATCGGCGTCGAGCCGCTGGCCGGTGACGACACCCGCCGGTCCCTCGACGCCGGTCGTCGCGTCGCGATCGAGGTGCCGCGCACCATCGCCGACGGCCAGGCCGCTCGCCTTCCCGGTGAGCTGACGTTCGCGGTCAACCGGCGTCTGGTCGAGGGCATCGTGCTGGTCTCCGACGACGAGATCCGAGACGCCATGCGCTTCGCCGTGGGCCGCCTGAAAATCGTGACCGAACCCAGTGGCGCAAGCGCGCTGGCGGCGCTGCTCGCGACCCGGATCGGACGTCTTCCGTCCCGGGTCGGAGTCGTGGTGTCGGGCGGCAACGTGGATGCCGGACGCTTCGCCGAGCTGCTGGTGGAGGACGTCTCCACCAGCAGCTGAGCGGGCCTCAGCGCAGCACTTCGGGCCGGTATCCGAGTTCTTCGCTCGCGGCGACGTAGAGGTCGAGCATCTCCTGCGGCCGGGCCACCTTGATCACCTCGAGGGTCTCCGGGTCGATGTACTCGAGATCGCCGGTGCTGACGAAGACCGCCTCGGTCACCGCCGGCCCGTTGACGAACCGGTGGATCACGCTGGGGGTTTCGAAGATGTAGGTGCCGGGGCGATACCGGTGCTGCTGGTCGTGGCCCCACGCTCCCTCGAGCGTCCAGCCGTAGACCGGGCTCGGGTGGCGGTGCAGTGCACTCGTCGACCCCGGCTGCGCCCGGATCTGTGTCACCACGAGTTTCTCGGACGGACGGACGTGCAGGAGGCGCGTCTCGTACCCGGGCAGGAACTCGATGTACGGCAAATCGTCACTGTGGACGTGCAGCGTCTTCAACAGCTCGCGATCCATCTCGACGTGCATGACAGTCCCTTCCGGACGTTGACTCGACTGGTTCTCGGCTCCGACGCGAGGACGCACGGTCGGCCGGTGCGGGCCGGGCTCGTTCACCGCGCGCCGTTCCAGGCCGGGTCGCCCAGCACGTCCGTGCGGCTCGCACTCGACGCAGTACGCGACGTCGTTGTCGTCGCAGACTTTCGCCAGGTCGGCGGTCGTCCGCTCCGCGACCCAGGTGCTGGCGTAGTCACAGGTGCAAGTCCAGAGCCACCGAACGTTTTCCGCGCCCGTTCACCTTCCACCACAACGGTGCGCCGGTGTGCGAGCCGAGTTTGCGGATCGGGTCGCCGATCAGAGGCTGCTCGACTTTGACGACGTCGGCGCCCCAATCCGCGAGCAGAGTCCCGGTCATCGGCCCGGCGACGAGCTGTCCGACATCGAGGACCCGAATTCCGACGAGGGGGCCTTGGGCGGCCGGCCGATTTCCCGATTCCACTGTCTGTCCTCCATTCGGCGATTCGACGCTACCGGTCGGCTCTCGCGCGAATGGGGTGGTGATTCCACCACTCGAAATGGGGTCGTCCCATTGGAAACTAGCGTAGTCAGGGGAGGTGGAAACCGATGACCGTGGTCGGCGAGTCGTGGCGACAGCAGCGCTCCGAGGAGAAGCGGACCTCGATCCTGCGGGCCGCGCAGACGTTGTTCGTCGAGGAGGGTTACGAGCGGTCCAGCGTGGATGCGATCGCCGCGTTGGCCGGCGTTTCGAAGCGGACCATCTACGACCACTTCGGGGAGAAGGAACTCGTGTACTGCGCGGTGGTCGACCGGGTCTCGGCCGCGCTGGCCGACGCGATCCGGACCGCGATCGACGTCGACCTGCCCGAGGCGTGTGACCTGCGCTCCGGCCTGCTGGCCTTCGCTCGCCGAGTGGCGACCGAGACGTTCTCCTCGTCGGACTACGTGCTGTTCCGGCGGCTCAGCAGCGTGCGGGTCCCCCGGCAACGGATCCGCGGGACGGTGCGCAACGCGCCGAAGGAACTCTTCGTCGAGCGCGTGGCCCGGTTCGTCGGTGCCGGGGCGTTGCGCCCGGCCGAGCCCTGGCGTGTCGCCGAGCACTTCATCGCGCTGACGTTCCTCCTCGCGCTCGACACCCTGGATCCCACGGTGCCCACCGCCTGGAGTGAGCTCGACGAGATCCTGGTCGACGGCGTCGACACGTTTCTGCGGGCGTACGCCTAACGGGCACTACCATTACTCGTTGACTCACGTCGTGATGCCCGGAGAAACTCGCCCCGGTTTCGGCGCTGCGCATTCCGTCATCGGCCGTCGGATGCCGGGTGTCCGACGGCGGTGCTGCCGGCCAGCAACCGGGTCATCCGGGCGCGGGACTCGTGGTCGTCCAGCAGGTGAGCCATGATCAGCAGGTTCGGGTGATCCAGCGGGCGCAACTGGACGGTCCGGGCCCGCACGTCGCCGACGTCGGGATGCCGGATCGTTTCGACGTGACCGGCGAACCCGTAGACCTCGTGCCGCTCCCACCGGGCCCGGAAGAACGCGCTCTCCTGGGTCAGGCGCGCGATCAGCTCCGCGAACCTGGGATCCTCGCGGTACTTCGCCGCCGCGGCCCGGAACCGCGCGATGGCGGACTCGGTCTCCCGCTCCCAGTCCACGAGCCGTTCGCGGACCGCGGGATGCATGACCTGGATCCACAGACCGTTGCGGTGGGCGGAGCTGAGTTCCGCGGGATCCACGAACAGCCGGGAGTAGGCCCGGTTCCAGGCGACGAGCTCGCCGGTGGGTTCCATCAGATGGGCCGGATGCGGCAGGAGGTCGTCGACGAGCGCGACGAGGCTGTCGTCGATCTCGGGTGAGGCCGGAGAGGGGGTGGGCGGCGCGATGCCGGCGAGCCGTTGCAGGTAGCGGTGCCCGCTGTCGTCCAGTCGCAGCGTCCGGGCGAGCGCTTCGATCACCTGGCGGGTGGCGCAGATGTCCCGTCCCTGCTCGAGCCAGGTGTACCAGGTGACGCTGACTGCCGCCGCGTCGGCGACTTCGTGCCGGCGCAGACCCTTGACCCGGCGGCGGCCGGTCCGGGGGATACCGAGGTCTTCCGGCTGCAGGGACTCGCGCCGGGCGAGGAGGAACGCCGCGAGTTCCTCCCGGCGGGCCCGATCGCCCGCGGCCCGGGGTGACTCCCGGCGATCGTCCATCGTGTCCACGCTCGTGGGACGCATCAGCACGCTCCCTCCTTGCGGATGAGCATCGTTGCTCGGGGAGGGAAGATTACACTACACCGAGTAGTGTGAATAGTGGCTCGGATCGGTACCGGGGTGCGCGAAATCCCCTCGCGCGAGCGAGCGCGGCGAGGTCCGGGTGGTACAAGAAGTAACAGCACAGGCGGCCTCTTGTACCGGGACTCGCAAGTCATGAGTCTTCCGGGAAACACCCGGTGGGAGGCAGCCGTGAGCGTTGTACTCGACGTCGACAGCCACGAGATGGCACCGTTCGAGCTGTGGGGCGAGGTCTTCGGTGAAGACATCGCTCGCCGGGTGAACGAAGCCGGGTTCGACATCCTCGGCCGGGCCCGGGCCAACCCGCTGTCGGTGCCCGGTCTCACCGCCGACACGACGCCGATCTCCGACGAGACGGTCTGGCGCCTCAAGGGCGCCGGCGCGCCGTCCGCCATCGACCTGCGGCGCCGTCCGGCCGTCCTGGACGAGATGGGCATCGTCCGGCAGCTGGTCTTCCCGACGTTCGGGTTGTTCGCGCTCATCCTCGTCAACGACCCGAACGCGCACGCGTGGCTCGGATTCGATCCGCACCGGGTGGACGGCCAGGAACTCGGCCGGATGGCCGTCGCCGCGCACAACGACTGGGCGGCCCAGATCACCCGGTCGACCTCGGACCGGGTCCGGCCGGTCGGGATCGTGATGACCGACGGTCCGGTGGAGAGCATCGTCGAACAGGCGAAACGCCTCGTCGGCGCGGGTATCCGCGCGCTGATGATCCCGGCCAACGTGCCCCCGGCGGGGAGTTCACCCGCGGACCCGCGGCTCGACCCGTTCTGGGCCTTCTGCGCCGAGGCGGACGTCCCGGTCACGATCCATCTCGGGACGGACTTCGGGTTCCTCGCCTCGTCCCAGTGGTCGAAGGGCGTGGACGTGTTCCACCCGTCGGACAAATCAACCATCGAGTTGCCGATCGAGCCCTACCGGGCCACCACGATCCACTACTGCGCCGAGAACATGCTCTCGACGATGGTCCTCGGCGGGGTTTTCGCGCGGCACCCGGCGTTGCGGTTCGGCGCCATCGAGTTGTCGGCCGGCTGGATCGCCCCGCTGGCCGAGCGTCTCGACTGGTGGGCGGCGGGGCAGTTCCGCTCGCGCCTGCGCGACACGCTCACCCTGCGGCCGTCGGAGTACCTCGCGCGCAACGTCCGGGTCACGCCGTTCTATTTCGAACCCGTCGCTCGTTACTACGACCGGGATCCCGGCCTCTGGCCGGTGTACTGCTATTCGACCGACTACCCGCACGTGGAGGGCGGAAAGGACTCCAGGCGGGTCCTCTCCGAGGCGCTCGCCACGATTCCCGGGAGCGCCCGGGATCAATTCTTCGAGGAGAACGGCGCACTTCTGCTTCCGGCCTGACGCGAGAACGGGAGCGTCCTGGCCGCGACGCCGGCCGCGCTCCTCGTGCTGATCGCTCGCGGGCGGCACCCTCAATAGCCGGCGAGTGCGGATCGCCGCGGAGTATCTCGGCCTGCGTTTCGATCAGCGGGCGTGAAATCGAGGCAGTTCGACGAACCGAAAGGGAGCTCGACGATGCACGAAACCGGCGGCCCGCACCCAGTGACCGCTGCGGAAGTCGATCGGCTCGCGGCCAATTTCGACCATCTTGATCCGGCTCTCGACAACGACGTTCTGGGGCAGGTCTACGGTCGTCTGCTGGCGGGTTGCCCGGTGGCCAAGACCAGCGCGCACGGAGGCTTCGCGGTCGTTTCGGGTTATGCGCAGCTGGTCGAGGTCGAGAAGGACACGCAGCGGTTCTCGTCGGCGCGGGGAGTGATTCATCCGCCGCATTCAGGACGTCCGCCGAGTATCCCGATCGAATTCGACGGTGCCGAGCACCTCGCGTACCGCAAGCTGTTCATGGAAGTCCTGAGCGTGCCCCGGGTCCGTCGTATCGAGGTGTATCTCCGTGATCTGGTGCGGCTCGTCCTGGACACGTTCGCCACCGCTCCGGACCCGGATTTCGTCCAGCACGTCGCCGTCCAGATCCCGGTTCGTGCGGTCGGCCACCTGCTGGGCTTCGAGGAGTCCGCGAACGAGCAGTTGCAGGCCTTCGCCACGACGATGCTCGAGCAGGCGGGCACCCCCGCCATGACGGAGGCGATGAAGGAGCTCGACGCGCTGGCCGGCGTCCACCTGAAAGAACGCCGCGACCGGCCCGGCGACGACTACCTCACCACGCTCGTGGAGACGGACTTCGGCGGCCGGCCGCTGACCGACGACGAGTTGCTGAACATCATCCGCACGTTCGTCTTCGCCGGCTTCGAGACGACCTCGCGGACCACCGCCGGCCTGGTCCACCATCTCGTGATCCATTCCGAGCTCCAGGAGCGGATGCGGTCGGAGCCGGACGCGATCGAAGGCATTCTCGACGAGGGCCTGCGTCTCTTCCCGCCCGTGCACACCATGTTCCGCACCGTGACGACGCCGACGACGCTGGCGGACACGTCGCTGGCCGAAGGCGAGCGGCTGGTGCTGCTCTACGCGGCGGCCAACCGCGATCCCCGGCAATTCGACGATCCGGATTCATTCCGGCCCGACCGGCCGAACCATCGCCAGCAGATCGCCTTCGGCATCGGGCCGCACTATTGCGCGGGCGCCCCGCTGGCGCGGGCCGAGATCCGCATACTGCTCGAAGAACTCGCGACGCGGCCACGCTTGGAGCTCATCGGTGAACCGCGGTTTCTCCCGCATCTGATGATGGGACAAATGATGGGCGTCGATTACCTGCCGCTCCGATTCCGAGGAGAATAGATCATGAAGTCGGCACTGCTCGTCGCGTTAGGAAAAGACCTCGAGGTCGAGTCGCTCGATCCACTCGCACCGGGGCCGAGAGACGTCGTCGTGGCCGTGGGCGCGAGCGGGATCTGTCACACGGACCTCTCCGTCCGGAACGGCCTTTTCCCCGCCCTGGTCTCCGGACCGATGATCGGTGGGCACGAGGGAGCCGGCACCGTCGTGGAGGTCGGCGACCAGGTCACCCGGGTTGCCGTCGGCGACCGGGTGATCGCGTCCTTCCGGCCGGCCTGCGGCACGTGCGCGTACTGCCTCTCCGACCGCTCGCACCTCTGTGACTCGCTCGGCGGGTTCCTCCGGACGCCACGAGCCCGGCGCCAGGACGGCTCCGAGGCGGTCGCGATGAGCGGGATCGGCACGTTCAGCGACGTGCTGACCTGCAACGAGGCCTCCGTGGTGCGGATCCGGTCCGAGCTGCCGGACGCGCACCTGGCTCTGCTCGGCTGCGGCATGACCACCGGAGTGGGAGCGGTGCTGTTCACCGCGAAGGTCCGTCCGGGCTCGACCGTGGCGGTGGTGGGATGCGGCGGCGTCGGGCAGTCGGTCGTCCAGGGCGCCGCGGTGGCCGGCGCCGCGCGGATCATCGCGGTCGACCCGGTCGAATCCAAACGCCGGACCGCGCGGAAACTGGGCGCGACCGACGTCGTGGACCCGGCCGCGGCCCCGCCCGACGCACAGGTCAAGGAGCTGCTCAAGGGCGGCGGCGTCGACTACGCGTTCGACGTGGTGGGCACGCCGGACATCGTCGCGTCGACGTATCGGATGGTCGGCAAAGGCGGGACGCTCGTCCTGGTCGGATACGGGCCGATGGACGGCGAGTTCCGGGCCCCGGCCTTCGACCTGCAGGCGCAGGAGAAGACCGTGAAGGGCTGTGTCGCCGGTTCCGCGCAGGTCCGGCGTGACTACCAGATGTTCGTTGATCTGATCGAGAGCGGTCGTCTGTCCACCGGCGCGCTCGTCACGCAGGAGATCGCGCTGACCGACGTCAACACCGCCATGGACGCGCTGCTGAAGGGTGAGGTGATCCGCAGTGTCATCACCGCGTTCTGAGCTCGGTTCCCGCCACCGCGAGGAGATCTTCGTCGACGGGAAGTGGGTCCGGACCACCGGCTGGTTGCGTGACGTCGTCTCGCCGTCGACGCTCGAGGTCGTCGGGTGCGCGCCGGACGGGACGACCGAGGACGTCGACCGTGCGGTGGCCGCGGCGCGCCGCGCGTTCGACGACGGGTCCTGGCCGGGTCTGTCGCCCACCGAACGGGTCGGGTACCTCGAACGGGCGAGTGAGCTGTACGCGCGCCGCTCGGGCGAACTCGCCGAGCTGATCACAGCGGAGATGGGCAGCCCGATCACGTTCTCGCGCAACGCGCAGGGTCCGATCGCGCGACACATCCTGAACTACTTCGTGCAACGTGGTCGGCGCTTCGAGACCGAGCAGCAGCGGATCGGACTCAGCCTTCCGGCCGTCGTGCTGCACGAGCCGGTGGGTGTCGTCGCGGCGATCGCGCCGTGGAACTACCCCCAGGCGCTGATGCTGATGAAGATCGCGCCGGCCCTCGTCGCCGGCTGCACGGTGGTCGCCAAGCCCTCGCCCGAAACCGCTCTCGACGGGCTCGTGCTCGCCGAGATCTTCGCGGAGGCCGGTCTGCCGCCCGGTGTGCTCAACGTCGTCCCGGCCGACCGGAAAGCGGGCGAGCACCTGGTCAGCCACCCCAGCGTCGACCGAGTGGCCTTCACCGGCTCGACCCTGGCGGGTAAGCGGATCGCCGAGATCTGCGGTCGTGACCTCCGCCGGTGCACGCTCGAACTCGGCGGGAAGTCGGCCGCGGTCGTCCTCGACGACGCGGACGTCGCCGCCACCATGGCCGGGCTGCGCGACCACGCGTTCCGCAACAGCGGCCAGACCTGTACGAACGAGACCCGGATCCTGGTGCCCCGGTCCCGGCAGCGCGAGTTGGTGGACGCGCTCTGCGAGATGGCGTCGTCCCTGCTGGTGGGGGACCCGACCGACCCCGCCACGGAGATCGGTCCGATGGTCTCCGAGCGGCAGCGCGCCCGGATCGAGGCGTATGTCGGGATCGGACGGGAGGAAGGCGCGACCGTGGCGGTCGGCGGCGGCCGGCCTGCGGGGCTCGGCCCGGGGTGGTACGTCGAGCCGACGGTATTCGTCGATGCGCACAACGGGATGCGCATCGCCCGCGAGGAGATCTTCGGCCCGGTCGTCTGCGTGATCCCGTACGAGGACGAGCGCGAGGCGATCACGATCGCCAACGACTCCGAGTACGGACTCGCGGCCGGGGTCTGGAGCTCCGACACCGACCGTGCGGCGCGGGTCGGCCGTCAGCTCAGGGCGGGAATGATCCTCCTCAACGGCCAGGGCGGGAGCTTCGACGCCCCGTTCGGCGGCATCCGGCAGAGCGGCATCGGGCGGGAGTGCGGCATCGAGGGGCTGCTGGCCTATACCGAGACCAAGCAGATGCCGCTGCTGGGCGCCGGATGACCGACGCGGGCGGCACGTTCTGCCCGGACCGCGAAGTGTTCTTCGACGGCGGGCGGGCACCGGCCGGAGGGAAGGGAGCGTCAGATGATCGCCATCGAGCCGGTCGCGGACGGGACACAACTGCGTCGCGCGTTCGGATGCTTCCCTTCCGGCGTGACCGCGCTGTGCACGCTGGTCGACGGGCAGCCCGTAGGCATGGCCGCCAGTTCGTTCACCTCGGTGTCGCTCGACCCGCCGCTCGTGGCGGTCTGTATCAACCGCACGTCGACGACGTGGCCGTTGCTTCGCCCCTGCCGGCGGGTAGGGCTGAGCGTGCTGGCCGAAGGGCAGGGCGACGCGTGCCGCACACTCGCGAGCAGCCGGCCGGACCGGTTCGCCGGAACCGACTGGTACGCCCGCCCGGAAGGCAGCGTGTTCGTGCACGGTTCGACGGCCTGGCTGGACTGCTCGGTCTTCGACGAGGTCCTCGCCGGTGACCACGTCGTCGTGTTACTCGAGATCCACGGTGTGGGAGCGGATCCCGACATTCCGCCACTCGTGTTCCACGGCAGCGCATTCCGCCGCCTGGCCCGGGTCTGAGCAGGTTCCACCAGCCGGGTGAGGGTCATGAGTCCCTCGGATCGATACACAGCCGGTCGAAGCTGCTAGCAAGCGGAGTACTGGTACCGGCCGACCCTGTTCGGCCGGCCGGCCACGGCCGATACTCGGTCGAGTCGGCCTGCGGCGACACGGACTACCCGCGCGAGTCGGGGACGACCGAGCCCCTCGGAGGAACAGTGCCCGACGCAGTGATCGTCGACGCCGTGCGTACGCCCATCGGCAAGCGCAACGGCACCTTGTCCGACGTCCATCCCGCCGATCTTTCCGCCGCGGTGTTGCGTGCTCTGGCCGAGCGGACGGGGATCGACCCGGCTCTCGTCGACGACGTGGTGTGGGGGTGCGTGAACCAGGTCGGTGATCAGGCCGCGCAGATCGGCCGCTACGCCGTCCTGGCGGCCGGCTGGCCCGAGTCGGTGCCGGGCATCACGCTGAACCGGGCGTGCGGCTCCAGCCAGTCGGCGTTCGACTTCGCGGCGGGCATGGTGCTCGCCGGCCAGTACGACCTGGTCGTCGCCGGCGGGGTGGAGACGATGACCCGGGTTCCCCTGGGATCCGGACGAGATCTCGGCCGCCCGTTCGGGGCCCTCGTCCGTGAGCGTTACGCCGCGGATCTGACCAGCGGCGAATTCCCCGGTGAGGACTTCAACCAGGGGGTCGGCGCGGAGCGGATCGCCCGGCACTGGGGACTGTCCCGCGCCCGGCTGGACGAGTACGCCGCCCGCTCCCACGAACTGGCGGCGGCGGCGATCGACGGGGGTGCCTTCGCGGATCAGCTGGCCGCGGTGCCCGGCCATCCGGACTTCACGGCGGACGAGGGGCTGCGTCGCGGTACCACGGCCGAGAAACTCGCCGCGCTCGTACCGTCGTTCCGGGAGGGCGGCGTGATCCACGCGGGCAATTCTTCACAGATCTCCGACGGCGCATCGGCGGTGCTGATCGCCGCTCCCGAACGGGCCCGCGAACTCGGGCTCACCCCGATCGCCCGCTACCACTCGGGTGCGGTGGCCGGTTCCGACCCGCTCATGATGCTGACCGCACCGATTCCGGCCACGCACAAGGTGCTCGCTCGTTCCGGTTTGTCCATCCGGGACATCGGGGCGTTCGAGGTCAACGAGGCGTTCGCGCCGGTTCCGCTGGCCTGGCAGGAAGAACTGGGCGTGACCGACGAGGTGCTCAACCCGCTCGGCGGTGCGATCGCCGTCGGGCACCCACTCGGTGCCTCGGGCACGGTCCTGCTGACCCGGCTGCTGCATCACCTGCGTGACCAGGACATCCGCTACGGGCTGCAAACGATGTGCGAGGGCGGTGGCACCGCGAACGCCACGATCGTCGAGCTGCTCCGGTGACGGCCGAGCTGGAACGCGGGCTGGCTGCCCTGCTCCGGCCCGGAACGCGAGTGGCGCTGGGCGACGGCTGCGGTACACCGCGGGCAGCCCACGGTGCGTTGGGCCGGGCCGCGACCGGCCGGGACGTCGGTTTGCTGCTCGGCTGGATGCCGGTGCTCGCGCCGGAGCTGGACCCGGCCGCGTTCGCGGACGTCCGAGTGCTGCTGGGCGGGCCCGGCGCCCGGGCGATCGTGGAGTCCGGGGCCGCGCACGCCGTTCCGGCGCGGCTGTCGGCGCTGCCCGCCCTGCTGGCCGGTCCGCTGCGACCGGACCTGCTGGTGGCTACCGTCGTCCGGAGGCCGGACGGCTGGCATTTCGCCGCCGAGGTCTCCTACCTGCGAGGGCTCGTCACTGCGGGCGTGCCGGTCGCCGCCGTCGTCTCCACCGCTGCCCCGTGTGCGGACGCCGGGCCGGCGCTGCCGGACGAGGCCGTGACGGTCGTCGGAGAGACCGACGAACTGCCCGCTGAGCTGCCCGTGCCCCGGCCCACCGAGACGGACGTGCGGATCGCCCGACGAGTCGCGCCGCTCGTCCCGGAGGGTGCCCGGCTCCAGATCGGGCCGGGACGCCTGGCCCGGGCGATCGTGGCCGAGATGCGGGTACCGGTCCGGGTCGACTCGGGCCAGCTCCCGGACTCCGTGTTGGACCTCGACGCGCGCGGCCTGCTGCTCGGTGAGCCGGTGGCGACCTATCTGGCCGGCTCGCGGGCGCTCTACGACTGGGCCGACGGCCGGCCGATCCTGCGACCGGTCGAGGAGACCCACGACATCGGCCGGCTCGCCGCGCCCGGCGCCCCGCCGTTGATCGCGGTCAATCTGGCGCTGGAGATGGACCTCGACGGTCAGGTCAACGTCGAGGGGATCGGCGGTGCGGCGCTCGGCATGATCGGCGGTCACCCCGATTTCGCTGCTGCGGGCGTGCGTGGTCCAGGGCTGTCGGTGATCGCCCTGCCGAGCCGGCACGCCACCGGATCGACGCTGGTGGAGCGGTTGTCGAGGCCGGTGACCACCGCGTCGCACGACGTGGAGGTGGTCGTCACCGAGCACGGGATCGCCGATCTGCGCGGTCTGGATCGCGGCGAGCGCCGCCGGGCGCTGCGCGGTCTGTGGGAGGGCGCCACCGGCCGTCGGTCCGGCTCGCCCGGCGGTTCGATCGAGCCGTGAGGTGGAGCCGCACCACCGGCGCTGTGACGCCGCCGTCAGATCGTTGCCCAGCTGAAGAGGTTGTTGCGAGCGCCGGCTTGACAGGTGTACTGGATGAGGCCCACTCCGTTGCCGGTCTGACTCCCCGGCACGTTCAGGCACTTGCTGCTGTTCCGGTTGCGGAGCTGGTAGTAGTCGATGCCACCGCTGGTCACCTTGTTGACCGGAAGCCAGTCGTACGCCGCTGAGGTGCCGCACGTCCACTCGGTGATCGGTGCACTCTCGGCCATCGATCCGCCGGAGACGCTCATGCACCAGCCGGTGTGCTCGTCGATGAGGTGGTACCACCCGGTCGAGTTCGGGGCGAACGTCCAGGTGGTGGTGTCGCAATAGCCCTGCGTCACCCGGGCGCCGTGGCTGTAACTGGCCGGCTGCAGGCACCTGCCCGAGTTCCAGTTCCAGATCTCCCAGTGGTAAGAGGGCGCGGCGGACGCCCCGCCCGGCGTCGCCACGAGACCGGCCGCGATTGCGCCCAGCGTCAGTAAGACGGCCGTCAGCTTCTTGCCCATCGTGCACCCCGCAGTCGCCCGGTCCGCGAATCCCGGAGCGTACTCCGCCGGCCGGTCTCGCGTCCTCGATCGCGCGCGATCGGCTCAGCCGACGTCGTCCGGATGCGGCGGCGGGTGTCCCATGTCGACATACGTCGCAGCCCCCTCCGCGGTGGCTTGGCGCGGCCTCGCAGGGATGTCAGAACTGCGCCATCGTGACCGCGATTTCATAGCGCCTGGCAGAACTCTGACACAGATCTACGCCCTCTTCTAGGGGATTCGTGCGTGGGCCGACGTGACGGCTACAGAGTTGGAACAGCGAAGAAATGTCAGAGTAATGACGCACGGTCAATCTGCTCTCACCTGCAGCAGCCAGCTGCACCTGGCTGGCGGCACGGGGGCGGGGGAGCTCGGACGTCGGCGGCTCGCTCCGGACATCTGCCTTCACACGCTCCGCCGTGCCGGGACCCCGGCGTCACGCCCCCTTCCCCAGGAACGGAGTTCTCACCTATGTCCATCACCAGCAAGCGGCTGCGCTCGCTCGTGGCCACGGGCGCCATCGGGATGACGATGGTTCTCGTGCTCGCCGGCTGTGGCAGCCGAGCCGGCGACGAGACGGCCACCGACGGGAAGGCTTCGACGACCAGCTGCGTCGACACCTCCGGCGGCACCATCAAGCTCGGCTTCCTCAACTCGCTCACCGGCGGTATGGCGATCTCCGAGAAGACCGTCTCCAACGTGCTGCACATGGCCGCCGACGAGATCAACGCCGGCGGCGGCATCCTCAAAAAGAAGATCGAGTACGTCCAGGAGGACGGCGCCACCGACTGGCCCACCTTCGCGGAGAAGACCGAGAAGCTGCTCACCCAGGACTGCGTCGGCGCGATCTTCGGCGGCTGGACCTCGTCGTCCCGCAAGGCCGTCAAGCCGGTCGTCGAGAAGAACAACGGGCTGTTCTTCTACCCGGTGCAGTACGAGGGCCTCGAGGCGTCGAAGAACATCTACTACACCGGCGCGACCACGAACCAGCAGATCATCCCGGCGATGGACTTCCTCAAGGCCCGCGGGGTGAAGACGCTGTTCCTGGCCGGCAGCGACTACGTCTTCCCGCGCACCGCGAACGCGATCATCAAGCTGTACGCGGCCAAGCTCGGCATCAAGATCGTCGGCGAGGAGTACGTCCCCCTCGACAAGGACGACTGGACCAGCCAGGTCGCGAAGATCGTCAAGGCCAAGCCCGACTTCATCTTCAACACCATCAACGGCTCGTCGAACGTCGGCTTCATCAAGGCCTACTACGACGCCGGCCTCACCGCCGCGAAGACGCCGATCATCTCGGTGTCGATCGCCGAGGAAGAGGCGCCGGCGATGGGCCACTCGGTCACCGGGCACTACGCGTCCTGGAACTACTTCGAGTCGCTCAAGACCCCCACGAACCCGAAGTTCATCAAGGACTGGAAGGCCTACCCGAACTCGAGCGGCGTCACCTCCGACCCGATGGAGGCCGCCTACATCTCGCTGTACCTGTACAAGGCTCTCGTCGAGGCGGCCGGCTCGTTCGACGTCGACAAGGTGAACGCCGCGGCGAAGTCGAACACGATCACGTTCGACGCACCGGAGGGCAAGGTCACGCTCGACGGCGAGAACCACCACATCTCGAAGCCGGGCCACATCGGCCAGATCAACGCCGACAACCAGTTCAACATCGTCTGGGCCTCCGACGAGTTCATCAAGCCCGACCCGTACCTCAAGGGCTACGACTGGTTCCCGGCCAACGTCCGTGACCAGCTCGTGGACGCCGCCGGCTGATCGTCGGAAACCGTGGGGTTGGGGGGGCCGGCCGGCCCGGCCCCCCCCCCCCCCAACCCCCCGAACACCGCCCGCGGGGCGGGGTGCAGCGGAGCACCATACCCACAAACCTAGGCCACCAACAGAAACCC